>NZ_JBIWJD010000001.1:0-455615 GCF_044764945.1 Streptomyces sp. NPDC093568
GTAAGGCTCCCAGTAGACGACTGGGTTGATAGGCCGGATCTGGAAGCACAGTAATGTGTGGAGGTGACCGGTACTAATAGGCCGAGGGCTTGTCCATAGAGGCTCGCGTCCACTGTGTTGGTTCTGAGACAGCAACCGTGTTGTGTTTCCGGTTGACAGTTTCATAGTGTTTCGGTGGTCATAGCGTGAGGGAAACGCCCGGTTACATTCCGAACCCGGAAGCTAAGCCTTACAGCGCCGATGGTACTGCAGGGGGGACCCTGTGGGAGAGTAGGACACCGCCGAACTCCTTTTATCGGGTTGGACCCGGAACTTCGGTTCCGGGTCCAACCCTTTTTTGTTGTGCGTCACCTGAAGTTCACGTTGCGCAACCAACATCCCGCACATGGGTACTGCTGCAATGCTCAGGGCCGCCGGCGTCGGAGTCGGTGACGAGGTTGTCGTACCGGCCTTCGGGAACGTCGAAGTCGCCGAGGCCGTGGTCCTGGCCGGGGCGCTGCCGGTGTTCGCCGACATAGATCCGGTGACCTATTGCCTGGACGCCGTCGCCGTCGAGGCGGCCGTCACGTCGCGGACCGCGGCCGTGGTGGCCGTACACCGGTTCGGTCGGTCGGCCGATATCGCTCGGCTGCATGAAGTCGGGCAGCGGCACGGGCTGTTGGTGCTGGAGCAGGGCGAGTCCGAGGTGCCGTACGACGAGATCGCTCAGCGCCGGCAGCGGGCCTCTTATCTGGACGCCAAGCTCAAGGGCGTGCTGACGCCCGATGGCGGTGACGGGCACACCTACCAGCAGTACGTCGTGCGGGTGCCGGGGAACGGGCGGCCGGATCGCGACGCGTTCGCTCGGGCCGTGCGGGCCAGGGGAGTTGAGTGCCGGGTGCCGGTGAAGACCCCGGTGCATCGGCTTCCGGAGTACCGGCGGTGTGTGTCGCTGCCGGAGACCGAGCGGGCCGCTGATGAAACGTTGGCTCTGCCCGTCGACGCCTCGCTGACCAAGCGGGACATGCAGCGGATCGTGTCCGCCTGCAACGCACTCGGAGGACTTCTCCAGCCCGCGTTCTGATGGGTTTGGGAGCACGGGTGTGTTCGGGGTATGATCTATTCCGTTGCCGCGAGGGGAACTTCGCAAAAGGCAGCTGGCCCCTATAGCTCAGTCGGTAGAGCGTCTCCATGGTAAGGAGAAGGTCAACGGTTCGATTCCGTTTGGGGGCTCCACCAAAAAGGCCCCGCCCATTCGGGCGGGGCCTTTTTCATGCCCTCAGTCCTTGTGGATGCCCGGGACACGCATCGCCAGGATGGCCATGTCGTCGGACGGGGCGTCGGAGGCGAAGCGTTCGACCGCGCGCATGATGCGGGCCGCCACCGCGCCCGCCGTGAGGCCGGTGCAGGTGGTGAGGACGTCGGTGAGGCCGTCGTCGCCCAGCATGCGGCTGCCTTCACGGCGCTCGGTGACGCCGTCCGTGACGCACAGGAGGACATCGCCGGGGTCGAGGGTGACCGTCTGCTCGTAGAGCTCCAGGTCCTCCATGACGCCGAGCAGCGGCTGGGGTTCCGCGGCAGGCTCGACCGTGCCGTCCTGGCGGAGGCGGAGCGGCAGCGGGTGGCCGGCGCAGACCACCTTCAGCTCGGCGCTGCCGTCCTCCTGGGGCCTCAACTCGCCGTACAGCAGGGTCAGGAAGCGGCTGCGGGCGCCCTCGTCGAGGATGGCGGAGTTCAGGCGCTCCAGGACCGCCGGGCCGCTGAGGCCCTCGCGGGCGAGGAGCCGGAGCGCGTGCCGGGCCAGGCCCGTGACCGCCGCCGCGTTCGGGCCCGTACCGCAGACGTCTCCGATGGCGAAGCCGTAGGCACCGTCGCTGATCGGGAAGAGGTCGTAGAAGTCTCCGCCGACCTCGTTGCCCTCGCCGGCCGCGCGGTAGATGACCTCGACCTCGACGCCGTCGATCTCGGGGAGCTCGGGTGGCAGGAGGCTGCGCTGGAGGGACTGGCTGATGGCTGTGCGCTCGGAGTAGAGGCGGGCGTTGTCGAGGGCCAGGGCGGCCCTGCGGGAGAGGTCCTCCGCCAACTCCAGGATTTCCTGGCGGAAGTGCTCGTCCGTCGGCTTGCCCAGGGTGAGCATGCCGATGACTCGGTTGCGGGCCACCAGGGGCAGGACGACCGTCTCGCCGCCGACCGCGGACGCCGTGGCGAGGGTGGGGCCGATGCCGGCGCTGATGCGGCCGATGGGCTCGCCCAGGCCCAGGCTGCGCATGGAGGTGCGCAGGGCTGCCTGGTGGGCCGATTGGGCGGGGGCCGACCAGACGCGGGCGCCGGGGGTCGGGACGGGGTCCGGTGGGGCGATCTTCGACAGCAGGGACTTAATGCCGTCGATGAGTTCCTCGTCCTCGTGCAGGACGTACGACAGGTAGGGCTCCGAGGCCTGGTCGGCGATCGTGTAGACCGCGCACCAGGTGGCCAGGGTCGGGACCGTCATCTGGGCCATCAGGGCCAGCGTCTGGTCGCGGTCCAGGGTGCCGGCGAGGAGGTCGGAGGCCTCGACGAGGAAGCTGAGGGAGCCTCGGCGCAGGCGTTCGAGTTCGCCGAGGCGGGCCGATTCCACCGCCAGGGCGATGCGGTCGGCGGCGAACTGCAGGCGCAGCGCCTCCTCGTTGGAGTATCTGCCGGGGCCCTCCGCGGCGACGCCGAGGGAGCCGGTGAGGCGGCCCTCGACCTTCAGCGGGACCGTCACGACCGAGCGCATGCCCGTGCCGCGCAGCAGAGGGACGGCGCCGGGGACCATCGTGAGGTCCTCGTGGACGGCCGGCATACGGGCCGAGCCGTAGCGGCCGGGGCCTGCCTCGACGGGCACGCGGGCGAAGCGCTGGCGGGCGGAGGGCAGGCCGGTGGAGGCGCGGACCTCCAGTTCCGTCTCGTCGTCGGTCGCGAGCAGCAGGAAGGCGGAGTCGCCGTCGAGCATGTCGCGGGCGCGCTCCACCGTGCGCTGCAGGAGGCCGTCGAGGTCGTCCGGGGCCGGGGAGCCGATGAACACCTCGAAGGGGTCGGTGCTCTGGGCCTCGGAGGCGGTGTCGGAGGCGGGGACGCGCAACGGGGTCTGGAGGACCGCGCGTTCGTGGTCGCGGACCAGGAGGCAGACCGTGGAGGGCTCGCCACCGGTGTCGCGGACGCGGAGGTGGGAGGCGTACACCGGTGTGACGCGGCCGTTGGCGCCCCTTATGCCGTAGCTGCCTTCCCAGCGGGAGAGTTGGAGCGCCTCCGCGATGCCGGTGCTGGTGCCCGGGGTGTGCGGCCAGGCCGCGAGGTCGGTGAGGGGCTTGCCGACGACCTGCTCGGCGGCGTAGCCGAAGAGTTCCTCCGCGTCCTCGTTCCACGACGAGATGGCGCCCGTACGGTCGATCTGGACGACGGCGACACGGACGCGGCTGTCGGCCAGCGGGAGGAGGTCGGAGGGCAGGGACGGGCCCGCCGCCCGGGTACCCACCGGACGCTCGGGGAGGTCGAGTTGGAACCAGACCTGCTTGTGAGTGGGCGTGTACTCGACACCCCAGCGGCCGGCCAGGGCCGCGCACAGCTGGAGGCCGCGGCCGCCCTCACGGTCGGGGCTGCCCATGTTGACGGGCGAGCCCTGGAGCGGGATCTCGCGCTCCGGATACCGGTCGGCCACCTCGATCCGTACGCCCTCTTCACTGCGCAGGCACAGGACGTCCGCGGAGGTGCCGGCATGGACGACGGCGTTGGTCACCAGTTCACTGGTGAGGACGACGGCGTCGTCGACGATGTCGGCGAAGCCCCAGCCCTGGAGGGTGTCGCGGACGAAGGAGCGGGCGCTCGCGACCGATCGCCCGACGGGATCGAAGCTGGCTGCCGCACGCGCGGTGATCACTGAACTCCTCGTCCGGTTGTCGACGTGCAGGGCTCCCTGGCCGGCCGGCTCGTGCCGCTGGTGCGGCATGTGCGCGCCCGTCGGCCTTTCCGGGGATTGTCCCCCCGGGATCAGTCCGGTGGTCATGTCCGGCTGCCCCTCCGATTGCCCGCTCGTACTCCTCCTGTCACCGCCCAGGCCGGACGGGACCGGCGCGGCTGGACAGCCGCATGCAAGGTTACTTACCTTCGCCGTCCATGCGGATGCCGGTCGGCAGTGTTTCCGCCCGGAGGGTGTGCGGACGATGTGCGAAGCTGCCGAACTGTTATGGCCGGGTTCAGCAGGGGTGAAACACTGGGCAAGCTTCTTGTGAAGGTCCGGGCAGGCTGAGTGTCATTCGCGTACCGCGGGCAGCAGCACGTGGTGTGGCCTGGTATATCCGGCAGGACTACCCAGCGGTAATGGGTACGCCGAACAGTAGAACCCGAGCACGGCAGTAACGGTCGACCCCTGCGGGAGGGACACAGTGGAGTCTGGCGCAGCGACGCGGGGCACTAAGACGCGCGCGAAAGGCGGACAGTCCCTGAGGAACGAGCGCAAGACGCGTGGCGGGACCACTCCGGTGGACACGGCTGCCCTGAACCGGCTGCTGGCGGCCCTGGTGTCGATGCGCGACGGGAACTTCCGGAAGCGGCTCACGGTGTCCGGCGACGGCGTGATGTCGGAGATCGCCGCCGTCTTCAACGAGGTGGCCGACCGAAATCTCCACCTCACGGGTGAGCTGGCGCGGGTGCGCCGCATGGTCGGACGCGAGGGCAAGCTCACGGAGCGGCTGGAGACGGGTGCCTGTGAGGGCTCCTGGGCGGCCGCCGTCGACAACTCCAACGCCCTGGTCGACGATCTCGTACGGCCTGTCGCGGAGGTCAGTCGGGTGCTGTCGGCGGTGGCCGACGGTGATCTGTCGCCGCGTATGGAGCTGCGGACCCAGGCCCAGGACGGGAGCGGGCATCCGCTGCGGGGTGAGTTCCTCAAGGTCGGGCGGACTGTAAACAACCTTGTCGATCAGCTGTCCACGTTCACCGACGAGGTCACGCGTGTGGCCAGCGAGGTCGGCACGGAGGGCAAGCTCGGTGGGCAGGCGCGGGTGCGCGGGATGTCCGGTTCGTGGAAGGACCTCACGGACTCCGTCAACACGATGGCGTACCGGCTGACCGCGCAGGTGAGGGACATCGCGCTGGTGACGACGGCGGTCGCCAAGGGTGATCTGTCGCGGAAGGTCACGGTTCACGTGGCCGGCGAGATGCTGGAGCTGAAGAACACCGTCAACACGATGGTGGACCAGCTGTCGTCCTTCTCCTCCGAGGTGACGCGAGTCGCCCGGGAGGTGGGTACCGAGGGTGAGCTCGGCGGTCAGGCGCAGGTGCCCGGTGTGGCCGGGGTGTGGAAGGACCTCACCGATTCGGTGAACCTGATGGCCGGCAACCTGACGGCGCAGGTGCGAGGGATCTCGCAGGTGACGACCGCGGTCGCCAACGGTGACCTCTCGCAGAAGGTGACCGTGTCGGCACGCGGCGAGGTCGCGCAGCTCGCGGACACGATCAACCAGATGACCGAGACGCTGCGGATCTTCGCGGACGAGGTCACGCGTGTGGCCAACGAGGTCGGTGCCGAGGGGCGGCTGGGCGGCCAGGCGAACGTGCCGGGCGCGGCGGGGACGTGGAAGGACCTGACGGACTCCGTCAACACCGTGTTCCGGAATCTGACCATTCAGGTGCGGGACATCGCCGCCGTGACGACGGCGGTGGCGAGCGGTGACCTGTCGCAGAAGGTCACGGTCGACGTGGCCGGCGAGATGCTGGAGCTGAAGAACACCGTCAACGGCATGGTCGACCAGCTGTCGTCGTTCGGTGCCGAGGTCACGCGTGTGGCTCGTGAGGTCGGTGTCGAGGGTGAGCTGGGCGGGCAGGCGCAGGTGCCGGGCGCGGCGGGGACGTGGAAGGACCTGACGGACTCCGTCAACACCGCGTTCCGGAATCTCACCGGACAGGTGAGGAACATCGCCCAGGTCACCACGGCGGTGGCCAACGGCGACCTCTCGCAGAAGGTCACCGTGGACGTCTCCGGTGAGATGCTCCAGCTGAAGAACACCGTGAACACGATGGTGGACCAGCTGTCGTCCTTCGCCGACCAGGTCACGCGGATGGCCCGGGACGTGGGCACCGAGGGGCGGCTCGGCGGTCAGGCGGTCGTACCGGGCGTCGCCGGAACGTGGAAGGAACTCACCGACTCCGTCAACGGAATGGCAGGAAACCTGACTGCCCAGGTGAGGAACATCGCCCAGGTGACCACGGCGGTCGCCCGCGGTGACCTGTCCCAGAAGATCGACGTCGACGCGCGCGGCGAGATCCTGGAGCTGAAGAACACCATCAACACGATGGTCGACCAGCTCTCCGGCTTCGCCGACCAGGTGACCCGGGTGGCCCGCGAGGTGGGCACCGAGGGCCGGCTCGGCGGCCAGGCGCAGGTGCCCGGCGTCGCCGGTGTGTGGCGGGACCTGACCGACTCCGTGAACGGAATGGCAGGAAACCTTACGGCCCAGGTGCGCAACATCGCGCAGGTCGCCACCGCGGTGGCCCGCGGTGACCTCTCGCAGAAGATCACCGTGGACGCGCGCGGCGAGATCCTGGAGCTCAAGAACACGCTGAACACGATGGTCGACCAGCTGTCGTCGTTCGCGGAGGAGGTCACCAGGGTCGCCCGTGAGGTGGGTACGGAGGGCCAGCTCGGCGGTCAGGCCGAGGTGCAGGGTGTCTCCGGCACCTGGAAGGACCTCACCCAGTCCGTGAACTTCATGGCGAACAACCTGACCATCCAGGTGCGCAACATCGCCGAGGTCACGACCGCGGTCGCCAAGGGCGACCTGTCCAAGAAGATCACCGTCGACGCCAAGGGCGAGATCCTCGAGCTGGTCACGACGGTCAACACGATGGTCGACCAGCTGTCCAGCTTCGCCGAGCAGGTGACCCGGGTGGCCCGTGAGGTGGGCACCGAGGGCATCCTGGGCGGTCAGGCGCATGTGCCCGGCGTCGTCGGTATCTGGAAGGACCTCAGCGACAACGTCAACCTGATGGCCAAGAACCTGACCATGCAGGTGCGGAACATCTCCCAGGTTGCGGCGGCCGTCGCCAACGGTGACCTGACGCGGACGGTGACGATCGAGGCGCGCGGCGAGGTCGCGCAGCTCGCCGACACCTTCAACACGATGGTGAAGACGCTGAGTTCGTTCGCCGACCAGGTCACCAAGGTGGCCCGTGAGGTGGGCACGGACGGCATCCTCGGCGGGCAGGCGCATGTGCCGGGTGTGGCCGGCACGTGGAAGGACCTCACCGAGTCCGTGAACCAGATGGCGTCCAACCTGACCGGTCAGGTGCGCAACATCGCCCTGGTCACGACCGCCATCGCCAAGGGCGACCTGTCCAAGAAGATCGACATCGACGCTCGGGGCGAGATCCTCGAACTCAAGACGACGATCAACACGATGGTCGACCAGCTGTCGTCCTTCGCGGAGGAGGTCACCCGGGTCGCCCGCGAGGTGGGCACCGAAGGACAGCTCGGCGGTCAGGCACGCGTGCGTGACGTCGACGGAACGTGGCGGGACCTCACCGAGTCCGTGAACGAAATGGCAGGAAACCTTACTCGGCAGGTGCGCGCCATCGCGCGCGTGGCCACCGCGGTGACCCGGGGCGACCTGAACCTGAAGATCGACGTCGACGCGTCCGGCGAGATCCAGGAGCTCCAGGACTACATCAACAAGATGATCGCCAACCTGCGCGACACCACGATCGCCAACAAGGAGCAGGACTGGCTCAAGGGCAACCTCGCCCGGATCTCGGCGCTGATGCAGGGCCGCCGGGACCTGGAGGACGTGGCCTCGCTGATCATGAGCGAGCTGACGCCGGTGGTGACCGCGCAGCACGGCGCGTTCTTCGTCGCCATGCCGCTCCTCGACGGCAAGGACCTGGCCGCCGAGACCGACGACCAGTACGAGCTGCGGATGCTGGGGTCGTACGGCTACTCCATGGGCTCCATGCCGACGTCCTTCCGGCCGGGTGAGGCGCTCATCGGGACGGCGGCCGAGGAGAAGCGCACGATCCTGGTGGAGAACGCGCCCAGCGGCTATCTGAAGATCTCCTCCGGGCTGGGCGAGGCGCCTCCGGCGCAAGTGATCGTCCTTCCGGTGCTGTTCGAGGGCAAGGTGCTCGGTGTCATCGAGCTGGCCTCCTTCACCCCCTTCACGCAGATCCAGAAGGATTTCCTCAACCAGATCGCGGAGATGATCGCGACCAGCGTCAACACCATCTCCGTCAACACCAAGACCGAGGTGCTGCTCAAGCAGTCGCAGGAGCTGACCGAGCAACTGCGTGATCGGTCGGAGGAGTTGGAGAACCGGCAGAAGGCCCTCCAGGCGTCCAACGCCGAACTGGAGGAGAAGGCCGAGCTGCTGGCCCAGCAGAACCGCGACATCGAGGTGAAGAACACCGAGATCGAGGAGGCGCGGCAGGTCCTGGAGGAGCGCGCCGAGCAGCTCGCCGTGTCCATGCGGTACAAGAGCGAGTTCCTCGCCAACATGTCGCACGAGCTGCGTACGCCGCTGAACTCGCTGCTGATCCTGGCCAAGCTGCTCGCCGACAACGCCGAGGGCAACCTCTCGCCCAAGCAGGTCGAGTTCGCCGAGACCATCCACGGCGCCGGCTCCGACCTGCTCCAGTTGATCAACGACATCCTGGACCTGTCGAAGGTCGAGGCGGGCAAGATGGACGTCTCGCCGACGCGTATCGCGCTCGTCCAGCTCGTCGACTACGTGGAGGCCACCTTCCGGCCGCTGACCGCGGAGAAGGGCCTGGACCTGTCCGTACGGGTCTCTCCGGAGCTGCCCGCCACGCTGCACACGGACGAGCAGCGGCTGCTGCAGGTGCTGCGGAACCTGTTGTCCAACGCGGTGAAGTTCACCGACTCGGGTTCGGTCGAGCTGGTCATCCGGCCGGCCGGGATGGACGTGCCGCAGGTCATCCGGGAGCAGCTGCTGGAGGCCGGGTCGCTGACCGAGGCGGACGCGCCGCTGATCGCGTTCTCCGTGACCGACACCGGCATCGGGATCGCGGCCAGCAAGATGCGGGTCATCTTCGAGGCGTTCAAGCAGGCGGACGGCACCACCAGCCGCAAGTACGGCGGCACGGGTCTGGGGCTGTCCATCTCGCGGGAGATCGCGCAGCTGCTCGGCGGTGAGATCCACGCGCAGAGCGAGCCCGGACGCGGCTCCACGTTCACCCTGTATTTGCCGCTGCACCCCAGCGAACTGCCTCCGCAGGGTTACCAGCAGCAGCTGCCGCCCCTCGACGCGGGCGCCCTGGTGGCCTCGGCGGCCGACCTGGCGGAGCTGTCCGACGTCGAGATCGAGACACCCGCCGAGGTGCGCTCGTACCGCGAGACGCAGAACGGCGCCGCCGCGCTCTTCAGGCGCCGCCGCAGGGCCGCCAACGAGCTGGAGCAGCGTCCGGCGCAGCTGGAGCAGTGGTCGGCGGCGGAGCAGCAGGACCGGGCGCCGCAGCCGCGCCGGGGCATCCGGTTCGGCGGGGAGAAGGTGCTGATCGTCGACGACGACATCCGCAACGTCTTCGCGCTGACCAGCGTCCTGGAGCAGCACGGCCTGTCGGTGCTGTACGCCGAGAACGGCCGCGAGGGCATCGAGGTCCTGGAACAGCACGACGACGTGGCGGTCGTCCTGATGGACATCATGATGCCGGAGATGGACGGGTACGCGACGACCACGGCGATCCGCAGGATGCCGCAGTTCGCCGGGCTCCCGATCGTCGCGCTGACCGCCAAGGCGATGAAGGGTGACCGGGAGAAGGCGATCGAGTCGGGCGCCTCCGACTACGTGACGAAGCCGGTCGATCCCGATCATCTCCTTGCGGTGATGGACCAGTGGATGAGGGACCAGTGACAACGGCCGAAAGTGTTCACGCGGAGTTGCTGACTCAGTGTGCTCGAAGCCGTGTAGAAGTGCGGGATACGGGGAACCTTCTGGTCTCCTGCTGCGTTTCTGCTACGTGCACAGTGACATCGCGGTGACAGGGTGTGGCGACAGGCGGGGTGCGGCTACCATGACCGGCACGAGGGCGGGCGGCGTAAGGGAGTCGTCCCCTGGGGCGGAGCCCGGTGCACTGCCGGGGCGAGGAGGGCGGGCCATGGTGCAGAAGGCCAAGATCCTCCTGGTCGATGACCGGCCGGAGAATCTGCTGGCGCTGGAGGCGATCCTCTCTGCGCTCGATCAGACCCTGGTGCGGGCATCGTCCGGGGAGGAAGCGCTCAAGGCACTTCTGACGGACGATTTCGCGGTCATTCTGCTGGACGTTCAGATGCCGGGAATGGACGGTTTCGAAACCGCGGCGCACATCAAGCGGCGGGAACGGACCAGGGACATCCCGATCATCTTCCTCACCGCGATCAACCACGGCCCGCATCACACCTTCCGCGGCTACGCGGCCGGCGCGGTGGACTACATCTCCAAGCCGTTCGACCCGTGGGTGCTGCGGGCGAAGGTCTCCGTGTTCGTCGAGCTGTACATGAAGAACTGCCAGCTGCGGGAGCAGGCGGCCCTGCTGCGGCTCCAGTTGGAGGGCGGCGGCAAGTCCGCCGGCGCGGAGTCGAAGGAGCCGGCGGGCCTGCTCGCCGAGCTGTCCGCGCGCCTCGCCGCCGTCGAGGAGCAGGCCGAGGCGCTGTCCAAGCAGCTGGACGACGACTCGGCGGACGCGGCCGCGGTGGCCACCGCGGCCCATCTCGAACGCAAACTGACCGGGCTGCGGCGGGCGCTGGACGCCCTGGAGCCCGGCACCGGGAGCACCTCGTCGGTGTCCTCGCAGAACTGACGTCGTGAAGGCAACGGTTGACGGGCCGGCGGCGTCGGCCCGTCCCGCGCGTGACGGGGCGGTGAACCGGCGTCAGTTCGCCGCCCCGGCAAGGGCGACACGAACGGGTGAAGCAGTGGGCACACGTGTCCGCCGTCTTCCACACCGGTAACCTCACCTCCATGGCCTCACGTTCCTCCGCAGCCAAGAAGCCGCCCGCGAAGAAGGCGGCCGCTTCAGCGAAGGCTCCGGCGAAGAAGGCCGCCGCCAAAAAAGCCCCCGCGAAGAAGGCGCCGGCCAAAAAGGCCGCGGCCAGGAAAGCCGCGCCTCCCAAGCCCGCGCCCAACCCCACCGGGGGCGTGTACCGGCTCGTGCGCGCCGTCTGGCTCGGGCTCGCGCACGCGGTCGGCGCCGTGTTCCGCGGCATAGGGCAGGGCGCGAAGAACCTCGACCCGGCCCATCGCAAGGACGGCATCGCGCTGCTGCTGCTCGGCCTCGCGCTGATCGTCGCCGCCGGCACCTGGTCCAATCTGCGCGGTCCCGTCGGCGACCTCGTCGAGATCATCGTGACCGGCGCCTTCGGCCGGCTCGACCTGCTCGTGCCGATACTGCTCGCGGTCATCGCCGTGCGGTTCATCCGGCACCCAGAGAAGCCCGAGGCCAACGGCCGCATCGTCATCGGCCTGTCCGCCCTCGTCATCGGCGTGCTCGGCCAGGTCCACATCGCCGTCGGCTCGCCCGCCCGCAGCGCCGGCATGCAGGCCATAAGGGACGCCGGCGGGCTCATCGGCTGGGGGGCGGCGACCCCGCTGACGTACGCCATGGGCGAGGTCCTCGCCCTGCCGCTGCTCGTGCTGCTCACGATCTTCGGGCTGCTGGTCGTCACGGCCACGCCGGTCAACGCCATCCCGCAGCGGCTGCGGCAGTTGGGCATCAAGCTCGGCATCCTGCCCGACCCCGAAGAGCACGACGACGAGTACACCGAGGACGAGCAGCGCTACGACGACCAGTGGCGTGAGGCGCTGCCCGCGTCGCGCGGCCGCAAGCGCGCTCCGGCCCGCGAGGCGTACGACCCCGACGGCGCCGAGCAGGACGCCCTCTCGCGGCGTCGCGGGCGGCCGAGGCGCTCCGCGGTGCCGCAGCCCGAGATGGACCGTCCCATGGACGCTGTGGACTTCGCGGCGGCCGCGGCCGCCGCACTCGACGGCGCCGTCCTGCACGGGATGCCGCCCTCGCCGATCGTCGCCGACCTCACCCAGGGCGTCAGCGTGGGCGACCGCGCCGAGACCACGCCGGTGCCGACGCCCGTGCCGGCCGCGCGGCCCAAGCAGGAGAAGCTGCCGAAGAGCGAGGTCCCGGACCTCACGAAGTCCGGCGTGCCGGACCTCACCAAGGCCGCGCCCGAGGAGACGCGCGACCTGCCGCCGCGTGCCGAACAGCTCCAGCTCTCCGGCGACATCACCTACTCGCTGCCGTCGCTCGACCTCCTGGAGCGCGGCGGGCCGGGGAAGGCGCGCAGCGCCGCCAACGACGCCATCGTGGACTCGCTCACCACCGTCTTCACCGAGTTCAAGGTCGACGCCAGCGTCACCGGCTTCACGCGCGGGCCGACGGTCACGCGCTACGAGGTCGAGCTCGGGCCCGCGGTGAAGGTCGAGCGGATCACAGCGCTGACCAAGAACATCGCGTACGCCGTCGCCAGCCCGGACGTGCGGATCATCAGCCCGATCCCGGGCAAGTCGGCGGTCGGCATCGAGATCCCGAACACCGACCGCGAGATGGTCAACCTCGGTGACGTGCTGCGCCTCGCGGCCGCCGCCGAGGACGACCACCCGATGCTGGTGGCGCTCGGCAAGGACGTCGAGGGCGGCTACGTGATGGCCAACATCGCGAAGATGCCGCACGTGCTGGTCGCCGGTGCGACCGGTTCCGGTAAGTCGTCGTGCATTAACTGCTTGATCACTTCGATCATGATGCGCGCGACCCCGGAGGACGTCCGGATGGTGCTGGTCGACCCCAAGCGGGTCGAGCTGACCGCCTATGAGGGCATCCCGCACCTGATCACGCCGATCATCACCAACCCGAAGCGCGCCGCGGAGGCGCTCCAGTGGGTCGTACGGGAGATGGACCTCCGCTACGACGACCTGGCGGCGTACGGGTACCGGCACATCGACGACTTCAACGAAGCCGTGCGGAGCGGCAAGGTGAAGTCGCCGGAGGGCAGTGAGCGCGAGCTCCAGCCGTACCCGTACCTGCTGGTGATCGTCGACGAGCTCGCCGACCTGATGATGGTCGCCCCGCGTGACGTCGAGGACGCCATCGTGCGCATCACGCAGCTCGCGCGCGCGGCCGGCATCCACCTGGTGCTCGCCACGCAGCGGCCGTCCGTGGACGTCGTCACCGGTCTCATCAAGGCGAACGTCCCCTCACGCCTCGCCTTCGCCACCTCCTCGCTCGCGGACTCGCGGGTCATCCTCGACCAGCCCGGTGCCGAGAAGCTCATCGGCAAGGGTGACGGACTGTTCCTGCCGATGGGCGCCAACAAGCCCACCCGTATGCAGGGCGCGTTCGTGACCGAGGAAGAGGTCGCGGCCGTCGTCCAGCACTGCAAGGACCAGATGGCCCCCGTCTTCCGGGACGACGTCACCGTCGGGACCAAGCAGAAGAAGGAGATCGACGAGGAGATCGGCGACGATCTCGACCTGCTGTGCCAGGCGGCGGAGCTGGTGGTCTCCACGCAGTTCGGGTCGACGTCGATGCTCCAGCGCAAGCTGCGCGTCGGGTTCGCCAAGGCCGGGCGCCTGATGGACCTCATGGAGTCGCGGAACATCGTGGGGCCCAGTGAGGGCTCGAAGGCTCGTGACGTTCTTGTGAAACCTGACGAGCTGGACGGCGTGCTCGCGGTGATCCGCGGGGAGGCTTAGAGCGAGCCCGACGCGGAATACGGGAGGCAGTGGTCGCCTCGCGGGTGGGTACCTGATGAGCCGATGTCCGATCGTGACCCACCCGTAAGGGATCATTGAGCAACCGTTTCCCTTCGACGTACGTCAAGTTGAGCGAAGCGACAATCCAGTACCCCACCATCGGCGTGTCCGGCCATTCTGATGGCGTATAAAGTCCCACCGCCCGGTTGCCCCACCCTTTCGTACCCCCCCTAGACTGAACCTCCAGCACAGGTGGCTTAAACGCTCGAAAGGCGCCCCCGTGTCCATCGGCAACTCCCCTGAAGACGAGCGTCCGTTCGAAGACGTGTCCGACGAACCCCGTACCTCGATCGGCCGAGCCCTGAGGCAGGCACGCATCGACGCCGGGATGACCGTCGACGACGTCACCAACGCCACCCGGGTCCGCATCGCCATCGTGCAGGCCATCGAGGCGGACAACTTCGCCCCCTGCGGCGGCGACGTGTACGCCCGCGGCCACATCCGGACCCTGGCCAAGGCGGTCCACCTCGATCCGGCCCCGCTTCTCGCCCAGTACGACGCCTCGCACGGCGGACGGCCGGCGCCCACCCCGGCGGCCCCGCTGTTCGAGGCGGAGCGCATCCGTCCCGAGCGCCGCGGGCCGAACTGGACCGCGGCCATGGTCGCCGCGATCGTCGCGGTGGTCGGGTTCGTCGGGTTCACCGCGTTCAAGGGTGACGGCGAGGGCGGAAAGTCGTCGGTCGCCGAGGGCGGCTCGACGCCGACGTCCGACAAGACCACGCCCACTCCGAAGACCGACAAGCCCAAGGACCCCAAGCCCGAGCCTTCGGACAGCGCCATCGCCGCCGTGCCCCAGGACAAGGTGACCGTCCAGGTCAGCGCCGCTGACGGACGCAGCTGGATCGCGGCCAAGGACCACAACGGCCGGTTCCTCTTCGACGGCCTCCTCAAGCAGGGCGACACCAAGACCTTCCAGGACAGCGAGAAGATCAACCTGGTCCTCGGTGACGCGGGCGCGATCGACCTGTTCGTCAACGGCAAGAAGATCGAGGACGACTGGCAGCCGGGCGCCGTGGAGCGTCTCACGTACACGAAGGGCGACCCTCAGGCGGGATAAGTCCGGCTGAAAGGGCGAGCTGAGGACGGGGTTGGCCAAGATCGGCCAACCCCGTCGACGTGGGCTGTCAGTGAGACAAAGTAGTCTTGAGCCCATGCCTGAACGCCGTACCGTCGCACTCGTCACTCTTGGCTGCGCCCGCAATGAGGTGGACTCTGAGGAGCTCGCAGGCCGCTTGGAGGCGGACGGCTGGGACCTCGTGGAGGACGCCGCGGACGCCGACGTCGCCGTGGTCAACACCTGTGGCTTCGTCGACGCCGCCAAGAAGGACTCCGTCGACGCGCTCCTGGAGGCCAACGACCTCAAGGGCCATGGAAGAACCCAGGCCGTCGTGGCGGTGGGCTGTATGGCCGAGCGGTACGGCAAGGATCTCGCCGAAGCCCTCCCCGAAGCCGACGGCGTGCTCGGCTTCGACGACTACGCCGACATCTCGGACCGCCTCCAGACCATCCTGTCCGGCGGCATCCACGCCTCGCACACCCCGCGCGACCGGCGCAAGCTGCTGCCGGTCAGCCCGGCCCAGCGGCAGGAGTCCGCGGCCGCGGTCGCGCTCCCCGGGCACGCGCCCGCCGACCTTCCGGAGGGGCTCGCTCCGGCATCCGGCCCGCGTGCGCCCCTGCGCCGCCGCCTCGACGGCGCCCCCGTCGCCTCGGTGAAGCTCGCCTCCGGTTGCGACCGGCGTTGTACCTTCTGCGCCATCCCGTCCTTCCGCGGCTCCTTCATCTCGCGCCGACCCAGCGACGTACTGAACGAGACGCGCTGGCTGGCCGAACAGGGCGTGAAGGAGATCATGCTGGTCTCCGAGAACAACACCTCCTACGGCAAGGACCTCGGCGACATCCGCCTGCTGGAATCCCTGCTGCCCGAGCTCGCCGAGGTCGACGGCATCGAGCGGGTCCGCGTCAGCTACCTCCAGCCGGCCGAGATGCGCCCCGGCCTGATCGACGTGCTGACCTCGACGCCGAAGGTCGCCCCGTACTTCGACCTGTCCTTCCAGCACTCCGCGCCCGACGTGCTGCGCGCGATGCGCCGTTTCGGCGACACCGACCGCTTCCTGGAGCTGCTCGACACCATCCGCGGCAAGGCGCCCCAGGCCGGCGTGCGCTCCAACTTCATCGTCGGGTTCCCCGGCGAGACCGAGGCCGACCTGGCCGAGCTGGAGCGCTTCCTGAACCACGCGCGGCTGGACGCGATCGGCGTCTTCGGCTACTCCGACGAGGAGGGCACCGAGGCCGCGACCTACGACAACAAGCTCGACGAGGACCTCGTCGCCGAGCGGCTGGCCCGGGTCTCCCGGCTGGCCGAGGAGCTCGTCTCGCAGCGGGCCGAGGAGCGCCTCGGAGAGACCGTCCACGTGCTGGTGGAGGCGGTCGACGCGGAGGACGCCGACGAGGGTGCGGACGGCCGTGGCGCGCACCAGGCGCCGGAGACGGACGGCCAGGTGCTGCTCACGAGCGGCGCGGGGCTGCGTGTCGGTCGTATGGTCGAGGCGAAGGTGGTCGGTACGGAAGGCGTCGACCTGGTGGCCGAGCCGCTGCAGGGCACGCTCGCGTGTAGTGAGGAGGCGGCCAGATGACCGGAGTTCCGGCGTCCGCCGCGAGCGGTCCCTCCCAGGCGGGTGCGGCAGGCAAAGCGAGCGCGATGGGGTCGCCCAAGGCCGGTTCGTCCAGGGCGGGCGGCTCGAAGGCCGGGGGCGCCGAGAGCGGCGTCCAGGGCGGCGCCCAGGACGGTGGGAAGTCGCCGCGCGGCGGGAAGATCGCGGCCGCTGCCGTCAACCAGGCCAGCGTCTGGAACATCGCCAACCTTCTGACCATGCTGCGGCTGGTCCTCGTGCCGGGGTTCGTCGCGCTGATGCTGGCCGACGGCGGATACGACCCGGCGTGGCGCTCGCTCGCCTGGGCCGCCTTCGCCATCGCCATGATCACCGACCTCTTCGACGGTCATCTGGCCCGCTCGTACAACCTCGTCACCGACTTCGGGAAGATCGCCGACCCCATCGCCGACAAGGCGATCATGGGGGCGGCGCTGATCTGTCTGTCGGCACTTGGCGATCTGCCGTGGTGGGTCACCGCCGTCATCCTCGGCCGGGAACTCGGGATCACGCTTCTTCGTTTCCTGGTCATCCGGTACGGCGTGATCCCGGCGAGCCGCGGCGGCAAGCTGAAGACGCTCACCCAGGGCGTGGCCGTCGGGATGTACATCCTGGCGCTGACGGGGTGGCTCGCCACTCTGCGGTGGTGGGTGATGGCCGCGGCGGTCGTCCTGACCGTGGTGACCGGACTCGACTATGTGAGACAAGCCATTGTGCTGCGCAGGCAGGGGATCGCCGAGCGCAAGGCCGCGTTGGAGGAGACCGAAGCGTGAGTTCCCCGGCCACCGACGTGGTGCGACTACTCACAGTGAAGAGTGAGACGCTCGCTGTCGCCGAGTCGCTGACCGGCGGACTGGTTGCGGCGGAACTCACAACCGTCCCTGGAGCATCAAGGGTCTTCCGGGGTTCGGTGACCGCCTACGCAACCGACCTCAAGCACCGGATGCTCGGCGTCGACGCCTCCTTGCTGGCCCAGCACGGGGCGGTGAATCCGCAGGTCGCGGCCCAGATGGCGGCCGGTGTGCGCAGGGCGCTGGGAGCCGATTGGGGCATTGCCACGACCGGTGTCGCGGGGCCCGATACGCAGGACGGACACCCCGTGGGGACCGTTTTCGTGGCCGTTGACGGGCCCGTCGGCGCTGGTTCCGGTTCCGCCGGTGGCGGAAAAGTGGAGGCCCTGCGGTTGAACGGCGGCCGCGCGGAAATTCGTATGGAGAGTGTACGGAGCGTACTCGCACTGCTTCTGAAGGAGCTTGCGAGCGAACACACTGGGAATGAGCGGGCACAGGATACGGAACAGAACGGGGGGTTTTGATGTTTGCAGCCCTGAGTGAACACGACATCGCTCCCCGCACGGCCGCGGCGCAAGGCGGTACGGTGGGGCGTGAAGGATGCGGCTACGCGGTCCGAGGAGGGAGCCACCGATGATTCTGCTCCGTCGCCTGCTGGGTGACGTGCTGCGTCGGCAGCGCCAGCGCCAGGGCCGTACTCTGCGCGAAGTCTCCTCGTCCGCCCGAGTCTCACTCGGCTATCTCTCCGAGGTGGAGCGGGGGCAGAAGGAGGCTTCCTCCGAGCTGCTCGCCGCGATTTGCGACGCGCTGGACGTACGGATGTCCGAGCTCATGCGGGAAGTGAGCGACGAGCTCGCCCTCGCCGAGCTGGCCCAGTCTGCTGCGGCCACACCCAGCGAGCCTGTACCCGCGTCGGTCCGTCCGATGCTGGGTTCCGTGTCGGTGACCGGCGTGCCACCGGAACGGGTGACCATCAAGGCGCCTTCCGAGGCGGTGGACGTGGTCGCCGCGTGACAGCGGCGCCGGTGCGTATGGGCTGACCATGCGCTGAGGAGTTGTGTGAGGCCCCGGCCGGGGCTGCTCCAGGGAGACCTGGGGGAGTGCGGTCGGGGTTTCGTGCTGTTCGGGGGCTCCACGTCCGTTTGCCGGGGTGCGGCCCGGCGGCCATGGTGGGGGTGACGGTGTGGCGTGACGGCGCCTGACGCACGGTGAAGGCATTGGCCCGCGCTGCCTCCGTGTGCCGTCGGTGCGCCCTCCCGGCCGCTGGACGGGCGGCCTAGCCTCGGGCTGGAGGTGAGCGGATGGCACGGCCGATAGCGCGCTGGGGGGCGGCTCTCGCCTTCGGGGCGCTGTGGTGGTGGGCCGTACTGCGGCTCGCGCTGGTGCCGGCCGCGGGGGCGCCGGAGGCGGCCGTCGCCGCCGGGGGGTGGGGGCTGAGTCTGCTGCCGGTGCACTGTGTGCCGAAGACGCGGGCGGGAGGGGCCATGGATCCGCGGCAGTGGGGGCGGGCATGGCGGGCGGGGCGGGGGGAGCGTACGGATCGGGTGCAGGGGGTCGGGTAGCCGGGTGAGCGGGGTGGCTGACGCCGGCTACCAGGGCATCGCCACGCCGCCGTTCGGACGCAGGATCTGGCCGGTGGTGAAGGACGACGCGTCGGACGCCAGATGCAGCACCGTGTGGGCGATGTCCTCCGGTTCGCCGACCCGGCCCAGGGGCGACATCCGGGCCATGAACGCCTCGGTCTGGGACTGTGCCGCGCTGTCGTGGCGGTCGGTCATCGGTGTGCGGATCCAGCCCGGGGCGACGGCGTTGACGCGGATACCGTGCGCGCCCACCTCCGTCGCCAGAGTCTTCGTCAGCTGTACGACTGCCGCTTTGGCGGCGCCGTAGCAGAGCAGGCCGGGGCCTCCGGTGTCCACGGCGCCCGAGGCCATGGTGACGATGCTGCCCCGGATGCGCTGGGCGAGCATTGCGCGGGCGGCCTCCTGGCAGGCGTAGAGCACACCCTTGAAGTTGACGCTCAGCACGCGCTCGAGGTCCTCGTCGCGGGTCTCCAGGACCGGGCTGCTGTGCATGATCCCGGCGACCGCGGCCATCACGTCCAGGCGGTCGCAGGAGGCCACGGCCCGGTGGAGCTGTTCGCGGTCGGTGACGTCGAGGTGGTGGGTGTGGGCCGTGCCGCCGGCCGCTTTGATCAGGGTCGCCGTCTCGTGCAGGCCCTGTTCGTCGCGGTCGGCGCAGTGCACGGCGGCGCCGGCCTCGGCGAGCAGCACGGCCGAGGCGCGGCCGATGCCGCTGGCGGCGCCGGTGACGAATGCGGTGCGTCCGGTGAGGTCGTACGCCTTGACGGCCATGAATCGACGGTACGAGTGAATCTGACGGGTCGTCAATTAGTTGTACGGCGCGGGGTGGTGTGGGGCCCGCTTCGGGAGGCGGTCCCGGGCGGGGTGCTCGGGGCCGGGCCTGCCTGGCAGCTGGGGCACCAATAGGTGGGGCGTTCGCGGGAGCCGTCGCCCTGGTCGGCCACGCGGATCGGGGTGGAGCAGCGCAGGCAGGGGCGGCGGGCGCGGCCGTACACGAAGAGGTCCTGGTTGCGGTAGCCCGTCGTGGTGCGGATGGGGCGGTCGCGGTTGGCTTCCAGGAGCTTCTTCGCGAGCACGGGCAACTGGGCCGTGTGCTCCGCGGGCAGTGCGCCGACGGGGAGCCAGGGAGTGACGCGGAGCAGGAAGCAGAGCTCGCTCTTGTAGACATTGCCGACGCCGGCGAGGTTGCGCTGGTCCAGCAGGGCCTCGCCGAGAGGGCGGGCGGGGTCCGCCAGGAGGTTGGCGAGGGCGCGGTCCGGGTCCCAGTCCGGGCCCAGCAGGTCGGGGCCGAGGTGGCCCACGGCTCGGTCCTCCTCGGCGGTGCGCAGGAGCTCGAGGACGGGGAGCCGGTAGCCGACGGCTGTGTGGGCGGGGGCAGGGGCCGGCGCGGTCGGGTCGGGGGCGGCGACGAGGACCACGCGGATCTGGTGGTTGGGGCCGCCGGTCCAGCGCTGCTGGTCGGCGAAAACCTTCCAGGTGCCCTCCATGCCGAGGTGCGAATGGATGGTGAGGCCGCCCTCGACGCGGGTGAGGAGGTGCTTGCCGCGTGGGGTGACCTCCAGGACGGAACGCCCTGTGAGGTCGACCGTGGCGTACTGGGGGACACGGAAGTCGGTGCGGGTCAGCGTTCTGCCCGCGAGGGCGGTGTGGAGCCGCTTCGCGGTCTGCCAGACCGTGTCACCTTCGGGCATGGGTCAAGGGTGGCACGGGGGTGCGGTTCGCGAGGGTGGCGTGGCCTGGTCAGGCGCGTAGGCGCAGGCCTCTGGGGGTCGCGATGAAGCCCGCTGCCTCCAGGAGGGTGCCCATGGGGGACGTCAGTGCCGAGGCGCCGTTCACCCGCTCCACCGTGACCGTGCCGAGGGAGCCCGCGCGGGCGGCTGACGCGAGGGCCTCTGCCGCTGTGTGGAGGCGGGCGTCCTCGGTGGGCTCCGCGTCCGGGGCCGAGGGCCAGGCCAGCAGGGTCTTGCCGCCGCGCTCCATGTAGAGGGTCAGCTCGCCGTCGACCAGGACGACGAGGGAGCCCGCCTTGCGGCCCGGCTTGTGCCCGGCGCCGGTGGGGGGCTCCGGCCAGGAGAGGGCGGCCCCGTAGGCGTTCGCCGGGTCGGCGGCGGCCAGGACGACGGCTCTGGTGTCGGGGGTGGGGCGGGAGCGGTGGGGGGCGGGGCCGTAGGGGTTGCCGCTGTTCTGCCACCGGTTGCCCTGTCGGGTGCGGCCGGCGTCCTGGGGGGAGAGGTCCTTGGGGGAGACGTAGTCGCCCGGTCCGAGCTGTCCCAGGTGGGCGTCCAGGAAGTCGTGGTCGAGGTCGGGGATGTCGTAGGCGGGGGTGCCGTCCGGGTTGTCGTGCGCGGTGCCGAAGCCGTCGGTGGAGCCGTGGGTCTCGGGTGCACCGAAGCCGCTGGTGGAGCCGTGGGTCCCGGGTGCCCCGAAGCCGTCGGGGAAGTCGGGGATATGGGGGCCCGGCAGGTCCTCGCCCCGGTCGCGCGCGTTGGACACCGCGCGCAGGCGGTCCACCGCGCCGTCCATCGCGAACTGAGCGGCGCCGAGGCCCTCGACCACATAGCCGCGTCGCGCCTGACCGCTCTCCTCGAAGGCGGACAGGATGCGGTACGTCGCCGAGAAGCCGCCTTCCACGCCCTCCGCGGCGACCGCTCCCCGGGTCACCACGCCGTGCCGGTCGAGGAGTGCGCGGGCGAGGGCGTGGGCGCGGACGGTGGGGTCGGGCTCGTTGGCCGGGAGCAGGGACCAGCGGCCGGCGACGGTGGGCGGGCCGGTGCGGGATGCGGGGCGGGCGGCGGCCGTGAGCGATCCGTAGCGGCCCCGGGGAACGGTGCGCTTGGCGCGGTGGGCCGTGGAGCCCGCCGTGCGGCCCGAGCCGAGCAGCGAGCGCATGGGGGCGAGGGTGTCGTTCGTGAGGCGGCCCGACCAGGCCAGCTCCCAGAGGGCGTCGGCGAGCTGGGGGTCGGTGGCGTCGGGGTGGGTGGTGGCGCGGACCTGGTCGGCGATCTGGCGGAAGAACAGGCCGTAGCCGCCGGAGAGGGTGTCAAGGACGGACTGGTGCAGCGCCGTCAGCTCCAGGGGGTGGGCCGGCGGCAGGAGGAGGGGAGCCGCGTCCGCCATGTAGAGCGAGACCCAGCCGTCCTTGCCGGGGAGCGAGCCGGCTCCGGCCCAGACGACCTCGCCGGCCGAGGTGAGTTCGTCGAGCATCGCCGGGGTGTAACCGGCGACGCGGGAGGGCAGGACGAGCTTCTCCAGCGCGGACGCGGGCACGGAAGCGCCCTGCAACTGCTCGATGGCGCGGACCAGGCCGTCGATGCCGCGCAGTCCGTGGCCCTTGCCGATGTGCTGCCACTGCGGCAGGAACTGCGCGAGCGCGGCCGGCGGCACCGGCTCCAGTTCGTGGCGCAGTGCGGCGAGGGAGCGGCGGCGCAAGCGGCGCAGGACTGCCGCGTCGCACCATTCCTGGCCGATGCCGGCCGGGTGGAACTCGCCCTGGACGACCCTTCCGCTCGCCGCCAGCCGCTGGAGTGCGCCCTCCGTGATGGCCACGCCGAGACCGAACCGGGCCGCGGCCGTGGCCGAGGTGAACGGGCCGTGGGTGCGGGCGTGGCGGGCGAGGAGGTCGCCGAGCGGGTCCTTGACGGGCTCGGTGAAGGCTTCGGGGACGCCGACCGGCAAGGCCGTGCCGAGCGCGTCGCGCAGGCGGCCCGCGTCCTCGATCGCCGCCCAGTGATCGGTGCCCGCGATGCGCACCTTGATGGCGCGGCGGGCGCCGGCCAGCTCCCGCGCCCAGTGCGGCTCGGCACCCCGCTCGGCCAACTCGGCGTCGGTGAGCGGGCCGAGGACGCGCAGGACGTCCGCGACCCCCTCGACGTCCTTGACGCGGCGGTCCTCGGTGAGCCACTGCAGCTCCCGCTCCAGCTCCGTCAGCACCTCGGCGTCGAGCAGCTCGCGCAGCTCCGCCTGGCCGAGCAGCTCGGCCAGCAGCCGTGAGTCCAGCGACAGGGCGGCGGCGCGGCGCTCGGCGAGCGGGGAGTCCCCCTCGTACAGGAACTGGGCGACGTATCCGAACAGGAGCGAGCGGGCGAAGGGGGACGGCTCGGGGGTGGTGACCTCGACGAGGCGCACCTTGCGGGACTCGAGGTCGCCCATCAGCTCGACGAGTCCGGGGACGTCGAAGACGTCCTGGAGGCACTCGCGGACTGCCTCCAGGACGATCGGGAACGAGCCGAACTCGCTGGCCACCTGGAGCAGTTGGGCGGCGCGCTGGCGCTGCTGCCACAGCGGGGTGCGCTTGCCGGGGTTGCGGCGCGGCAGCAGCAGCGCGCGGGCGGCGCACTCGCGGAACCGGGACGCGAACAGGGCCGAGCCGCCGACCTGGTCGGTGACCATCTGGTCGACGTCACCCTTGTCGAAGACGACGTCGGCCGCGCCGACGGGTGCCTGGTCGGCGTCGTACTCCGTGCCGGCCTTGCGCGGCTCCTGGTCCAGGAGGTCCAGGCCCATGAGGTCGGCGTCGGGCAGGCGCAGCACGATGCCGTCGTCGGCGTGCATGACCTGCGCGTCCATGCCGTAGCGCTCGGAGAGCTTCGCGCCGAGGGCCAGGGCCCAGGGGGCGTGGACCTGGGCGCCGAAGGGGGAGTGCACGACGACGCGCCAGTCACCGAGCTCGTCGCGGAAGCGCTCGACGACGATCGTGCGGTCGTCCGGGACGTGGCCGCAGGCCTCGCGCTGCTCGTCCAGGTAGGACAGGACGTTGTCGGCCGCCCAGGCGTCCAGGCCGGCGGTGACCAGGCGCAGGCGGGCGTCGTCCTTGGGCAGTGAGCCGACCTCGCGCAGGAACGCGCCGACCGCGCGGCCCAGTTCGAGCGGGCGGCCCAGCTGGTCGCCCTTCCAGAAGGGGAGGCGGCCCGGTACACCCGGGGCGGGGGAGACCAGCACGCGGTCGCGGGTGATGTCCTCGATGCGCCAGGAGCTGGTGCCGAGCGTGAAGACGTCGCCGACGCGCGACTCGTAGACCATCTCCTCGTCGAGCTCGCCGACCCTGCCGCCGCCCTTCTTCGGGTCCGATCCGGCGAGGAAGACCCCGAAGAGGCCGCGGTCGGGGATCGTGCCCCCGGAGGTGACGGCGAGCCGCTGGGCGCCGGGGCGGCCGGTGATCGTGCCGGCCACGCGGTCCCAGACCACGCGAGGGCGCAGCTCCGCGAAGGCGTCGGACGGGTAGCGGCCGGCGAGCATGTCGAGCACCGCGGTGAAGGCGGACTCGGGGAGGGAGGCGAAGGGGGCGGCCCGGCGGACGGTGGTGAGCAGGTCGTCGAACTGCCAGGTGTCCATCGCCGTCATCGCGACGAGCTGCTGCGCGAGGACGTCCAGGGGGTTGGCAGGGACCCTGAGGGACTCGATGGCGCCCGTGCGCATGCGTTCGGTGACGACCGCCGCCTGGACCAGGTCGCCTCGGTACTTCGGGAACACCACACCGGTCGAGACCGCGCCGACCTGGTGGCCCGCGCGGCCCACGCGCTGGAGGCCCGAGGCCACCGAAGGGGGTGATTCGACCTGGACGACGAGGTCCACCGCACCCATGTCGATGCCGAGCTCCAGACTCGACGTGGCGACGACGGCAGGCAGGCGGCCGGCTTTGAGGTCCTCCTCCACGAGCGCGCGCTGCTCCTTGGAGACCGAGCCGTGGTGGGCGCGCGCGATGACCTGAGGGGCACCCTGGGCCGCACCGGAGCCGCCCATGAGTTCGGCCGGTGCGTGGTGCTCGTCCAGGGTCTCGCCGGTGGCACGCTCGTAGGCGATCTCGTTGAGGCGGTTGCAGAGGCGCTCCGCCAGGCGGCGCGAGTTGGCGAAGACGATCGTGGAGCGGTGGGACTGGACCAGGTCGGTGATCCGCTCCTCGACGTGCGGCCAGATCGAGGGGCGCTCGGTGCCCTCGGAGCCGTCCGCCACCGGGGAGCCGCCCAGCTCGCCGAGGTCTTCCACCGGGACCACGACCGAGAGGTCGAACTCCTTGCCCGACTTCGGCTGGACGATCTCCACCTTGCGTTGGGGTGACAGATAGCGGGCGATCTCGTCCACCGGGCGGACGGTCGCGGAGAGGCCGATGCGGCGGGCCGGCTTCGGCAGGAGCTCGTCCAGGCGCTCCAGGGTGAGGGCGAGGTGGGCGCCGCGCTTGGTGCCCGCCACGGCGTGGACCTCGTCCAGGATGACCGTGTCGATGCCGGTCAGGGCGTCGCGGGTGGCCGACGTCAGCATCAGGAAGAGGGACTCAGGGGTGGTGATCAGGATGTCCGGAGGGCGGGTGGAGAGGGCTCGGCGCTCCGCGGCGGGGGTGTCGCCCGAGCGGATGCCGACCTTCACCTCGGGCTCCGGCAGGCCCAGGCGGACGGACTCCTGGCGGATGCCGGTGAGGGGGCTGCGTAGGTTGCGCTCGACGTCGACGGCCAAGGCCTTGAGCGGGGAGACGTAGAGGACTCGGCAGCGCTTCTTGGGGTCCGCCGGTGGGGGTGTCGAGGCCAGCTGGTCGAGGGCGGCGAGGAAGGCGGCCAGCGTCTTGCCGGAACCGGTGGGGGCTACGACCAGTACGTCCGAACCCTCGTGGATGGCCTGCCACGCACCGGCCTGGGCCGCGGTGGGCGCGGAGAAGGCGCCCGCGAACCAGCCGCGGGTGGCGGGTGAGAAGCCGGCTAGGGCTCGGTGCGGATTGCTGACCATGCGTCCATCCTGCACCCCGGGACTGACAATCGCGCTGAGCTGCGGAAATGCCTCCGGCGGCCGGGCTGGGGTGCCATTGGCGGGGGGTGGTGGGGTGCCCCGGCAGGGGGCCACCGTCTCGAACCGGCGCTCTGGCCGAGAATGGACTCATGGCAGGTTCTGATGAGCGGGCGCGGCACTGGCGGTACGCCGAGTTGCCCGGTGTCGATCTGCTGCGCGCCCGGTACATACGGAAGACGTTCGTGCGGCACACGCATGAGCACTTCGTGATCGCCGCGATCGCGGAGGGTGTGGAGGTCTTTCACCACCGGGGAGCCGACCAGTACGCGGGGGCCGGTGCCCTTGCGCTGGTCAATCCGGACACACCGCACACCGGGCGGGCGGGGGTGCCGGAGGGGTGGCAGTACGGGGCTGTCTATCCATCACCGGAGCTGGTCGGGGAGATCGCCGCCGAGACCACTGTCATTCGGGGGACGCCGGGGTTTGTCCGGCCCGTCCTGGACGACCCCTACACGGTGGGACTCGTGCATCAGGTGCTGCGGGCCGCCGACGAGGGCAACGCACTGGCTGCCGACACCCTGCTCCGGGTCGCCGTGACGCGGCTGCTGCGGTTGAACGGTGGCGCCCTGCCGCAGCGCGACGTGCGGACGGCGGGGGACCGGGTGGCGGTACGCGCGCGTGAGGTGCTGGAAGGGCGGATGGCCGAGCCGCCGAGTCTGGAACGGCTGGCCGCCGATCTCGGCACCAGCCCGTTCGCCTTGCTGCGGGCCTTCCGGGACGTGTACGGGATGCCGCCGCACACCTGGCTGACCGATGCGCGGGTACGGCGGGCTCGGCGGCTGCTGGACACCGGTGTCTCACCGGCCGAGGCGGCGGCCGCCGTGGGGTTCACCGATCAGCCCCATCTGAATCGGCACTTCACCCGGATCGTCGGCGTGCCGCCCGGGGCCTATCAGCGCGAGCGCAAGAACGTACAAGACCTGCGCTAGCGGGTTTGCCTAGCGTCGGTGGCGTGACAGAACAGGAAGCTCTCGCAGATCCTCGCGTTGACCGAGGCAAGCCCGATGCCGCCGTCGTGCGGGACGCCCTGGGGGTCGGGGCCGCCGTCGGGCTGTCCGGGTTCGCCTTCGGGGTGACGTCGGCCGGCAGCGGGCTCACGCTGCTGCAGACCTGTGTGCTCAGCCTGCTGGTGTTCACCGGTGCCTCGCAGTTCGCGCTCGTGGGGGCGCTCGCGGCCGGTGGCAGCCCGTTGACGGCGGCTGCGGGCGCGTTCTTTCTGGGGGTGCGCAACGCCTTCTACGGGCTGCGGCTGTCGCAGGTGCTGCGCCTCCCGCGCGCGCTGCGGCCGTTCGCCGCGCAGTGGGTGATCGACGAGACGGCGGCCGTCGCGCTGGCGCAGCCGACGCGGCGCGGTGCGCGCATCGGGTTCGTCGTGACCGGACTGAGTCTGTACGTGCTGTGGAATCTCACCACCCTGCTGGGTGCGCTGGGCGCCGAGGCCATCGGGGACACCGACGCCTGGGGGCTGGACGCGGCCGGGCCCGCGGTGTTCCTGGCGCTCCTCGCGCCGATGCTGAAGACCGCCACCGAGCGGGCCGTCGCCGGGCTGGCCGTGATTCTGGGGCTCGGGTTCCTGCCGGTGCTGCCGGCCGGCGTGCCCGTGCTGCTGGCCGCCCTCGCGGCGCCGGTCGTGCTGTGGGTACAGGGGCGACGTGCGGGGGAGGGCCTGCGATGAACGTCTGGATAGCCATCGGTGTGACCGTCGTCGGCTGCTACGCCGTCAAGCTCGTCGGGCTGCTCGTGCCCGCGGGCGCCCTGGAGAAGCCTCTCGTACGGCGTCTTGCCGCGCTGTTGCCCGTTGCCCTGCTGGCCGCTCTCACGGCTCAGCAGACGTTCGGGGACGGACAGGCGCTGGTGCTGGACGCCAGGGCCGCAGGACTTGCCGCGGCTGCCGTGGCGCTGGTGCTGCGGGCACCGTTCCTGCTGGTCGTCGCCGCTGCCGTGGTGGTGACGGCGGGTGTGCGGGCCATGGGCGGGTGAGGCCGGTCAGCCGATGTGGCGGCCGTACGCCCTCAGTGTGCGCAGTGCCTCGACGGTCGCCGTGGGACGGGCCTCCTGGGGGATGCCCGGTGTCCACCGGGGCCGGCGCAGCGGCCAGCCTCCGTCCTCCCGCTGCTCGGCGGCGAGGTGGTCGAGGGAGCGGCTCATCTCGTCGTCCGTGAACCACGCGCGCGCGAGGGAGCGCGGGGTGCTCGCGTAGTCGTGCGGGAAGTGGTGCTCGTCGGGGGCGTAGCCGGGCGGGACCGGAAGGGCGTCGCGGTCGTCCGGGTCCAGTGCCGCGAGCCGCTGGTCGCGTACCAGGCGGCCCAGTCGGTCGGCGGCGGCCTCCGCGCGCGGGCGGTCGGGAGCGGAGTCCAGGAAGGCCACGGCGGCCTCGATCTCGTAGGGATGGGACTTCTCCAGGCTTTCGATCGCCTGCCAGCAGAAGTCCGTGGCGCGGAACAGCCAGGCGTGCCACACCTCGTTGCGGTGCAGCAGGCCGACCACCGGGCCGGTGGCGAGGAGCGAGCTGGGCGGGGCGGCCGTGATCGGCAGGAAGGGGGCCGCTGGGTAGTCGCGCTGGGTGGGGTGGACCGCGGGAAGGGCGCCGTCCGGGGTGGAGACCGAGGTGAGATAGCGGCACACGCGGTCCACTCGCTGTCCGCCGCAACGCTCGATCGCGTCCAGGACATGGAGCGCGCGGGCGGTGTGCAGCGGCTGACTGACCGGGCCCCGCAGATCCGGCTCCAGGGCGTGGCCGTAGCCGCCGTCCTCGTTGCGATAGGCGTCCAGCGCGGTCTCCACCGGGTCGGCGGTGCCGTTCAGGAAGTGGTACGCGAAGAGGCGCTGTTCCAGCACGCGCGCGGTGAGCCAGACGAACTGCTCGGCGCGGAAGAGCGGGGAGTGCGCCGGCGGCGTCGGGGGAAGCGGGGAGGCTCCGGTTTCGGGCATGCGTCAGACCGTAGGGCGGAAAGCGGTCTCGACAAGTGGTCCCGGCGCAGGCCCACCCTCGTGGGCGGGATACTGGACGCATGCGGTTGACGGTCTTCTGGGAGCGGATGGCGGATCACTTCGGTCCGGGGTACGCCGACACCTTCGCGCGTGATCATGTGATGACGGAGCTGGGCGGACGCACGGTGCACGAGGCCCTGGAAGCCGGCTGGGAGGCCAAGGACGTATGGCGAGTGGTCTGTTCCGTCATGAACGTTCCGGGGGAGAAGCGCTGACCGGTAACGAAGATCGCAGGACCGGGGCCGATTGTCAGTGGCGTGGGCGAGACTTGCTTCGTGGCACGCACTGACGAGACCGGGCAGCTCGCCCGGCAGGGATCCCCGTTCGGCACGACGCCGCCCGACCCGCCCCCGGGTACGAGCGACGCCGGGTCGAACGCGCGCATGCCACGCTGGCTGCCGCGCGCCATGGTGCTCGCCCTGGCGCTCGTCGGCGCGTTCCAGCTGGGCAGCTGGGCCTTTCACCAGCTCACCGGCCTGCTGATCAACATCCTCATCGCGTTCTTCCTGGCTCTGGCCATCGAGCCCGCGGTGAGCTGGATGGCCTCGCGCGGCATGCGCCGGGGACTGGCCACCGGCATCGTCTTCCTCGCCGTGATCACCGTGTCGGCGGGGTTCGTGACGCTGCTGGGGTCCATGCTCGCGGGCCAGATCATCAAGATCGTCGAGGATTTCCCGAACTACCTCGACTCCGTCATCAACTGGATCAACGCGCACTTCCACACCGACCTGCGCCGTGTCGACGTCCAGGAGGGCCTGCTCAAATCCGACTGGCTGCGCAACTACGTGCAGAACAGCGCCACAGGCGTCCTGGACGTGTCCGCCCAGGTCCTCGGCGGCCTTTTCCAGCTGCTGACGATCACGCTGTTCTCGTTCTACTTCGCGGCGGACGGCCCCCGGCTGCGCCGCGCGCTGTGCTCCGTACTGCCGCCCGCCAAGCAGGCCGAGGTGCTGCGCGCCTGGGAGATCGCCGTCAACAAGACCGGCGGCTATCTGTACTCGCGCGGCCTGATGGCGCTGATCTCCGGCATAGCCCACTACATCTTGCTCGCGAGCCTGGACGTGCCGTACGCCCCTGTGCTCGCCGTGTGGGTCGGTCTGGTCTCCCAGTTCATCCCCACCATCGGCACGTATCTCGCGGGCGCCCTGCCCATGCTGATCGCGTTCACCGTCGATCCCTGGTACGCGCTGTGGGTGCTGGTCTTCGTCGTGGTCTACCAGCAGTTCGAGAACTATGTGCTGCAGCCCAAGCTGACCGCCAAGACCGTCGACATCCACCCCGCGGTCGCCTTCGGGTCGGTCATCGCGGGCACGGCCCTCCTGGGCGCCGTGGGCGCGCTGATCGCCATCCCGGCGATCGCCACCCTGCAGGCGTTCCTGGGCGCTTACGTGAAGCGCTACGACGTCACGGACGATCCCCGTGTCCATGGGCACCGGGAGCGGGGCCGGGGGCGTGGCCTGTACGGGCACGCGCGTGAGCTGTGGATACGCCGACCGGGGCAGAAGCCTCCGGCGGACACGGGGGGTTCCGGGGAGCGCTCGGACTGATCGGGCTGGACTGGTCGGGCCGGACTGGTCGGGCTGGACTGATCGGACTGGTCGGGCGTGGACTGGTCGGGCGTGGACTGGTCGGACTGTGGAGCTCCGAGAGCCCCGGCTCCAGGGCATCGGTCAGGTGGTCACCGGTGCGGCGGGCGCCATGTCGTCCGCGTGCCTGCCGGTGACGAGGTAGACCACGTCTCGGGCCACCGCCACGGCATGGTCGCCGAACCGCTCGTAATAGCGACCGGCGAGCGTGGCGTCCACGGCTGCTTCGGCCCCGCGCTGCCAGCGATCGTCCATGAGGTGCCGGAAGATCGTGCGGTGCAGCTCGTCCATGCGGTCGTCGTCCCGCTCCAGCTGGAGCGCGGTGTCGAGGTCGTGGCTGACGAGCACCTCGGCGGTACGTGCCATCAGGCTTTGGGCGAGCCGGCCCATCTCCTGGACCGTGTCGCGCAGATCGCGCGGGACCGCGCACTCGGGATGGCGCAGCCTCGCCAGCTTGGCCAAGTGCTGTGCCAGGTCTCCCGACCGCTCAAGGTCGGCGCTCATCCGCAGTGAGGTGACCAAGAGCCGCAGGTCGGTGGCGACCGGCTGCTGCCGGGCCAGCAGCATGATCGCTCGCTCGTCGAGGTTCCGGTGCAGAGCGTCGACTGTCTCGTCGTCCGAGATCACGCTCTCGGCGAGCTCCAGATCGGCGTCGAGGAGGGCAGTGGTGGCCCGGCCTACCGCCGAGCCGACCAGGGTCGCCATCTCCACGAGGCTGTCGGTGATCGAATCAAGTTCTTCGTGGTAGAGCTCCCGCATCACGTGCCCCTCAGCGTCGTCGCTCGTTCTCCAGCCTCCGCGGACCGCGGAAGTGGCCAGCTGCGGGTAGGGGACGGGCGCCCTGCCCGTCGCCCCGAGTACCCGGATGGGCGCCGTTGATCCCGAGGTGACCGTCAGGCGCCGGAGCGGTCGCACACTGGAGCCGTCGGACCCTCCGCGCTGCTCGATCGCCGACCGGCTTGGGCGCCCACGGGTGTGTCGAGAGGGTGTGCCGAGGGGGCGCGTGGTGCGCTTGACACGAAAATCGAACATCCATTCTCATGGGGGTGCCGACAAGGCGCTCGGCAGGCATTTCGCCACGGTTTCGACGGAGATATGCCCGAGTTATCCACAGGCCGGACGGGCGTCGGGGCGCATTGTCAGTGGCAGGCGTTAGCGTCTTTGACGTGAAGCGATCGACTCAAGCAAATCGGGTGGAACCCATGGCAGGAACCGACCGCGAGAAGGCCCTGGATGCCGCACTCGCACAGATTGAACGGCAATTCGGCAAGGGCGCGGTCATGCGCATGGGCGAGCGGTCGATGGAGCCCATCGAGGTCATCTCGACCGGGTCGACCGCGCTCGACGTGGCCCTCGGGGTCGGCGGCCTGCCGCGCGGCCGAGTCGTGGAGATCTACGGACCGGAGTCCTCCGGTAAGACGACCCTGACTCTGCACGCCGTGGCCAACGCCCAGAAGAACGGCGGCCAGGTCGCCTTCGTGGACGCGGAGCACGCCCTCGACCCCGAGTACGCCAAGAAGCTGGGCGTCGACATCGACAACCTGATCCTCTCCCAGCCCGACAACGGCGAGCAGGCCCTGGAGATCGTGGACATGCTGGTCCGCTCCGGCGCCCTCGACCTCATCGTCATCGACTCCGTCGCCGCGCTCGTCCCGCGCGCGGAGATCGAGGGCGAGATGGGCGACAGCCACGTCGGCCTCCAGGCCCGACTGATGAGCCAGGCGCTGCGGAAGATCACCAGCGCGCTCAACCAGTCCAAGACCACCGCGATCTTCATCAACCAGCTCCGCGAGAAGATCGGCGTGATGTTCGGCTCGCCGGAGACCACGACTGGTGGCCGGGCGCTGAAGTTCTACGCCTCGGTGCGCATCGACATCCGTCGTATCGAGACCCTGAAGGACGGCACGGAGGCGGTCGGTAACCGCACCCGCTGCAAGGTCGTCAAGAACAAGGTCGCGCCGCCCTTCAAGCAGGCCGAGTTCGACATCCTCTACGGCCAGGGCATCAGCCGCGAGGGCGGCCTGATCGACATGGGCGTGGAGCACGGCTTCGTGCGCAAGGCCGGCGCCTGGTACACGTACGAGGGCGACCAGCTCGGCCAGGGCAAGGAGAACGCGCGCAACTTCCTCAAGGACAACCCCGACCTGGCCAACGAGATCGAGAAGAAGATCAAGGAGAAGCTGGGCGTCGGCGTACGGCCGGAGACGCCGGCCGCCGAACCGGGCGCGGACGCCGCGTCCTCCGCCACCCCGGCCGACACCGCTAAGACGGTGCCCGCACCCGCGGCCAAGGCGACCAAGGCGACCAAGGCCGCGACCACCAAGAGCTGATCCGTGACACGGCGAACTGACTGGGCCGAGTACGCCGCCGACCCGGATGCCCCGCAGACGCGGGGATGGGGGAGAGACGGAGACGAGGGCTCCTCCGGGGTGGGCGGCCACGCCCATGGAGGGGACCTGGCTCACGAAGCGGACGGGGGGAACGACAGCGAGGCATGGCCGGACGGCGGCTCGGCGTACGGCACCGACGACCTCCGTGGCGGCGCCCGGCGCGGCCGCGGTGGGGCTCGGAGCCAGGACGGCGCCGGCGGCTCACGCGGACGTCGCCGGCGCGGCCGTACAGAGCCGTCCGGTGAGGACGGAGGCGCCTCCTCCTTGTCGAGGGCCGAGGAGAGGACGCCCCCAGCGGACCCGGTGGAGCAGGCGCGGGCTATCTGTCTGCGCTTGCTCACCGGGACCCCGCGCACGCGCAAGCAACTCGCGGACGCCCTGCGCAAGCGGGAGATCCCGGACGACGCCGCCGAGGAGGTGCTGTCGCGGTTCGAGGAAGTCGGCCTCATCAACGACAGCGCGTTCGCGGACGCCTGGGTGGAGTCCCGGCACCACGGCCGAGGGCTGGCCCGGCGCGCCCTCGCTCAGGAGCTGCGCACCAAGGGGGTCGACTCCACCCTGATCGACGCGGCCGTGGCCCAGCTCGACTCCGAGCAGGAAGAAGCGACCGCCCGCGAACTCGTCGACCGCAAGCTCCGCTCCACACGGGGCCTCGACCGCGACAAACGCCTGCGCCGCCTCGCGGGCATGCTCGCCCGCAAGGGTTATCCCGAGGGCATGGCCCTGCGGGTGGTCCGGCAGGCGCTGGAGGAAGAGGGCGAGGATACGGAGTTTCTTGGGGGCGAGGGGTTCTGAGGCCGGTAGGGACGAAGGCAGCTCTTCGAGGCCGTGCCGGGCACGGTGGACGCGCGGGGGCGCCCATCGCGTACGGCGGGCAGGCCGGGAACGAGCGACGGCCCCTCAGCAAACTGCACCGAGGGCCAGTCCCTAGGCCTCCGTCCCTGCCCCCGACCTCACCGGCAACCCCTCCGCCCGCCAAGCCTGGAACCCGCCGACCAGATCCGTGGCCCGGTGCAGCCCCAGGCGCCGTAGCGACTCGACAGCCAGGCTCGACGCGTACCCCTCGTTGCAGAGGACCACGACCCGCAAGTCGTGGCTCGTCGCCTCGGGGGCGCGATGGCTGCCCTGGGGGTCGAGCCGCCACTCAAGTTCGTTGCGCTCGATGACGAGGGCGCCGGGAATCAGGCCGTCGCGCTCGCGCAGGGCCGCGTACCGGATATCGACCAGGAGCGCCTCGCCGCCCTGGGCGGCCGCGTACGCCTCCTGCGGCTCGATCCGCTCGTAGCCCGCGCGTATCCGCTCCAGCAGCCCGTCGATACCGAGGGGCTGTCCGTCCGTACCGCCAACGCTCACGCTCGCCTCATCCACGCCGTCGACAGACTGCTCGCCGGTGACGCGCTTGGCCTTCGACTCGCGCCCGCCGACCGCCGATTCTTCGTCACCATCGCGCACCCAGGGCACAGTCACGGCCCCGCTCACTGCCAGTCCTCCGGTCGCTCCACCTGCTCGAGGCGCAGAATCGGCCCGCTGCGGCTGAAGCGGCGGATCTGCGGCAGGGGCGGGTAGTAGGCGTGCACGGAGATCGCGTGCCGGTCGGCGGAGTCGTTGAGAACCTCGTGCACATGGTGGCGGCCGAATGAGCGTCCCTTGCCGGCCGAGAGACGGCGGGACCGGTCCACGTCCTCCGCCAGTTCCAGCGTCTTCCAACCGTCGGCCGGCAGTCGGACGGCGAGCGAGTTCTCCTTGAGCTCACCGGCCGCCGTGACGAAGGCGCCGACCGACTCGGCGTGGTCGTGCCAGCCGGTGCCCGTCCCGGGCGGCCAGCCGATCAGCCAGGCCTCGCTGCCGCCGGGGCCGTCGAGCCGTACCCAGGTACGTCCCTCCGGATCGAGCGGGAGCGAGGCGATCAAGCCGGCGTCGGCCGCCGTACGCCGGACGAAGTCGAGCAGGTCCGCCTGCGTCGGAGCGGAGTTCGGGGCAGGACTCGGAACGGGGTCGGCGACGGGAGTCGGCTCGGCGACCGGTTCGGACGCGGTCGCGGCGGCAGGGGGGACAGACACGGGCACCGTCCTGAAGAGAGTTCGCGAAGAGCCCACGACGGCGTCGGCAAGAGCGCGGCGCGTGCGGGAAGAGAGAAGGGGGATGCGAATTCAGCAGGACGGGCGACACACGCAGCCCGCATAGCGGACGAGGTCCATATGGACCCTCCGCCACAGGCGCACACAGGTGTCGGTCACGATCCGGAGTACACCATGCCGGTGCGGACGGGTCAACTCACCGTCACTATGCGGACCGCACAGTGACAGTGAGTGCTGTATTCAGGTGTATTCAGGTGCGTTGCGGTTCAGAGATGAGCGCCGTGCGACGGATCCGGACCCCGGGGGCGCGGGCTCACCGCAAGGCGACGGGCGCCCCCGACGCGTCAGAGCGACCCGAAGCCTCAGCGTGATCCCGCCGTCGCCCCCGCCTCCTCCGTCGCCTTGACCGGTCCACCCGCCGGCCCGCCCAGCGCCGCCTCCGCCGCCGTGTAAAGGTCGGCGGGCCGCACACCGCTCAGCGCCGTCACCAAGTGACCGTCGGGCCGCACCAGCAGGACGGAGTGCGCGGCCGCGCCCGGGTAACTCTCAGCGACCAGCAGCTCGGCCCGATACGGCAGCGCCGTCACCGCGGCCGCCAGCCGAGGCATGATCCCGGCGGTCGCCCAGTGCTTGCGCTCCCACACGCCCGTGCCCGGTGCGATCAGCAGGACGAGCAGCGCGCCGCGCCCGAGCCGGTCCCGCAGCCGTACGAAGGAGCCGTCCTCCGCCGTGACCCGCACGTCCACCACCGCCGCCCCGGGCGGCGTGTCCACGGGTACCTCACCCTCCAGACGGCCGGGCGCGAGTGGCGAGGCCGCGTACGATCCCGGCGCGCCGATGGCTCCCTGGCCCAGGTGGCCGTCCATCAGCAGCGCGTCCTGGCCCCGGGAGGAGCCGCGGACGTACGACCGCAGCGCTCCACCGGCGCGCAGCAGCGGCAGTGCCTGGTCGGCGGCGCGCAGCCGAGCGGCGACCACGGCACGCCGCTCGGCCTGGTAGCTGTCGAGCAGCGCCTCGTGCGTCCCGTGGTGCCAGGACGGCGCCAGCTTCCAGGCGAGGTTGTCGGCGTCCCGCAGCCCCTCGTCGAGCCCGTGGGTACCGAGCGTCCCGAGGCAGTGCGCCGCGTCCCCGGCGATGAAGACGCGGCCCACGCGCCAGCGGCGCGCCAGGCGGTGGTGGACCGTGTGGACCCCCGTGTCGAGGAGTTCGTACGGCGGTGTCGACCCGTCGGACCAGCCGGCGAGCGTCTCGCGGACGTGAGCGACCAGCAGCTCGGGTGTGACCAGGTCCTTGACCGGCGGCAGCAGCCAGTCCAGGCGCCACACCCCCTCCGGGAGCGGCCGTCCGGTCACCTCCCCGCCCGAGGGTCCGGACGTCCGCCACGGCGGCATCCGATGGAGCAACGCCTGACCCTTCCACGGAAGTTCCACCCGCAGCGCGGCCACGGCGTGCCGCTCCACCGCTGTACGGCCGGGAAAGCGGATGTCCATCAGCTTGCGCACGGTCGAGCGGGGGCCGTCGCAGCCGATCACGTAACTGCCGCGCCACCAGGTGCCCTTGGGCCCGCGGGTGTGGGCGGTGACCCCCGAGGGCTCTTGCTCGAGGGCGTCCAGACGGCTGTCCACGACGACCTTGACGAGCGGCTCGCCGACGAGGGCCGTGCGCAGGGCGTTGGTCAGGACGTGCTGGGCGATGTGCAGAGGGGCTGGGTTCGTGAGGCTTTCGGGAGCCTCCGTGGTGTCGTCGAAAGTGACCTCGCGCATCACCTGCTTGCGCCGCATCGACCGCCATCCGGCCCAATGGGCTCCGACCTCGCCGAGCGGCACACCCGTCAGGCGTTCGATGAGGGCGGTCGTGTCCTCGCGCAGGACGACCGTGCGTGCGAGACGGGGTTCGTCCTTGCCGGGACCCTCGTCGAGGACGACGGAAGGCACTTCCTGACGGGCCAGTGCCAGGGCGAGCGTGAGCCCGACGGGCCCCGCTCCGACGATGATCACCGGGTCCATGGCGCGGCGCCCCCTGCCCGCAGCGGTGTCCTCAGGAACGCGAGTGAACAGAAAGTTGGAGCAGGGTGCACGATCACAGAACGTATGCAACCCATTGCCGGTGCTTGCGTCAAGTGACGGAGGGCAGTGGCGATCATGCCACTGCCCTCCGTGTGTTCAAGCGATGTGACCAGGGGTCAGATCGACCCTCCGGCACCGGTACCGAAGGTGCCACCCGTCGCCGCCGGGTTCAGCTCCTCCATGTCCTCGGCGCTGAGCACCGCACCCGTGCCCCTCTTGCTGCGCCGCAGCCTCTTCTCCAGCCAGCTCGCGAAGCTGGTGAGGATGAAGTTGAGGACGATGTAGATGATCGCCACGACGACGAAGCTGGGGATGACGTTGGCGTAGAAGGCCGCCAGCGTCGCACGCGCGTTGAGAAGCTCGGTGAACCCGATCATTACGCCGCCCAGCGCGGTGTCCTTCACGATGACCACGAGCTGGCTGACGATGGCCGGCAGCATGGCGGTGACGGCCTGCGGCAGCAGGATGGCCCGCATCGTCTGACCCTTGCGCAGGCCGACTGCCATGGCGGCTTCCGACTGCCCCTTGGGCAGGGAGAGGATGCCGGCCCGTACGACCTCGGCGAGGACGGACGCGTTGTAGAGCACCAGGCCGGTGACGACCGCGTACAGAGGCCGCTGCTCACTGCTGACGTTCGTCCAGCGGTCGTAGAACTCGTTGGCGAACAGCATGAGCAGCAGGACCGGGATCGCCCGGAAGAACTCGACCACCCACGCGGCCGGCCACCGTACCCACCGGTGGTCGGAGAGGCGCGCGATGCCGAAGAACGCTCCCAGAGGAAGGGCGATCACCATGGCCAGGGCTGCGGCCTTCAGTGTGTCGGCGAGACCCGGCAGGAGATACGTCGTCCAGGCTTGCGACTCGGTGAACGGCTTCCACAGGGCCCACTCCAGCTGGCCCTTCTCGTCCAAGGTGGCCCAGACGAACCACACGAGCAGGGCGAGCACGGCGAAGAAGATCACCGAGATGATCACATTGCGCCGCTTGGCGCGGGGGCCCGGAGCGTCGTAAAGAACGGAGCTCATCGCTTCACCGCCAGTCGCTTGCTCAGCCAACCGAGGAAGAGGCCGGTGGGCAGGGTCAGTACCACGAAACCGAAGGCGAAGACCGCGCCGATGAGCACGACCTCAGCCTCGTTCTCGATCATTTCCTTCATCAGGTAGGCGGCCTCGGCCACGCCGATCGCGGCCGCCACGGTGGTGTTCTTGGTCAGGGCGATCAACACGTTGGCCAGCGGGCCGATGACCGAGCGGAGGGCCTGCGGCAGGATGATCAGCCGGAGGGTCTGGCTGAAGGTCAGTCCGATGGCGCGGGCCGCCTCGGCCTGGCCGAGCGGCACCGTGTTGATGCCGGAACGAATCGCCTCGCAGACGAAGGCCGCGGTGTAGGCGACGAAACCGAGGATCGCCAGCCGGAAGCCCCGGACGCCGAAGTCGGAGGCACCCATCGTCACGCCGAAGATGTCGGCGAGGCCGAGCGAGGTGAAGATAATGATCACCGTCAGCGGGATGTTCCGGACGATGTTCACATAGGCCGTACCGAACCCACGCATGAGCGGGACCGGGCTGACCCGCATCGCGGCCAGAAGGGTGCCCCAGATCATGGAGCCGATGGCGGAGAAGAACGTGAGCTTCACCGTCATCCAGAAGGCACCCAACAGGGTCGGGTCGTTGTAGTCAGAAAGAAAATCGAACACGATCTCCCGCGCTTCCGGGTGGGTGGCGTACGTGGATAGCGCGGCGCGCCGCCGCCCTGATCGCGGTGGACGGCGGCGCGCCGATGGATCTGCGCTACTGGACGATGACGCCGATCTTCGGCGCGGGCTCGTTCTTGTAGTTGGCCGGACCGAAGTTCTCCTTGACGGCCTTGTCCCAGGCGCCGTCCTTGACCATCTTCTCCAGGGCGGCGTTGACCTTGTTCACGGTCTCGGTGTCACCCTTCTTCACACCGATGCCGTAGTTCTCGTTGCTCAGCTTGAGGCCGGCGAGCTTGAACTTGCCCTTGTACTGCTCCTGCGCCGCGTAGCCGGCGAGGATCGAGTCGTCCGTGGTCAGGGCGTCCACGGAACCGCTCTGGAGGCCGGCGATGCACTCCGAGTAACCGCCGGTCTCCTTCAGGTTGGCCTTCGGGGCGAAGTCGTTCTTGACGTTCTGCGCCGAGGTCGAACCGGTGACCGAACACAGGTTCTTGCCGTTCAGGTCGGTGGCCTCGGTGATGTCCGAGTCCGTCTTGATCAGCAGGTCCTGGTGAGCCAGCAGGTACGGACCGGCGAAGTCGACCTTCTCCTTGCGCTCGTCGGTGATGGAGTAGGTCGCCGCGATGAGCTTCACGTCGCCGCGGGCGAGGGCGTTCTCACGGTCGGCGCTCTTCGTCTCGATGAACTCGATCTGGTCGGGCTCGTAGCCCAGCTCCTTCGCCACGTACGTCGCGACGTCCACGTCGAAGCCGGAGAAGGTGCCGTCGGGCTCCTTCAGGCCCAGACCGGGCTGGTCGTACTTGATGCCGATCTTGATCTTGTCGCCGCCACCGTTGCCCGACCCGCTGTCGCTGTCGCCGTCCCCACCACACGCGGTGGCGGTGATCGAGAGGACGAGTGCAGCGGCGGCCGCGGCGGAGACCTTGCGGAGCTTCATGGTGAACATCCTTTGGTGTGAAGAAGAGATGCGTGCCGTCGGGTACGGCGGTTGACGCAGGTCGTCGGCTGCGAGACGCAGTCCGTCAGTGGTGCGGGATCCGTCAGTGGTGCAGGATCTTGGACAGGAAGTCCTTCGCGCGGTCGCTGCGCGGGTTGCTGAAGAACTGGTCCGGTACGGCTTCCTCGACGATCTTTCCGTCAGCCATGAAGACCACCCGGTTGGCGGCCGAACGGGCGAAGCCCATCTCGTGGGTGACGACAATCATGGTCATGCCGTCGCGGGCGAGCTGCTGCATGACCTCCAGGACCTCGTTGATCATCTCCGGGTCGAGAGCCGAAGTCGGCTCGTCGAAGAGCATGACCTTGGGGTCCATGGCCAGTGCCCGGGCGATGGCCACTCGCTGCTGCTGACCGCCGGAGAGCTGTGCCGGATACTTGTCCGCCTGAGTACCCACACCCACGCGGTCGAGCAGCGCCCGGGCCTTCTCCTCGGCCTTCTTCTTGTCCGTCTTACGGACCTTGATCTGGCCCAGCATCACGTTCTCGAGCACGGTCTTGTGCGCGAAGAGGTTGAAGGACTGGAAGACCATGCCGACGTCTGCGCGCAGCCGGGCCAGCTCCTTGCCTTCTGCGGGCAGCGGCTTGCCGTCGATGGCGATCGCGCCGGAGTCGATCGTCTCGAGGCGGTTGATGGTGCGGCACAGGGTGGACTTCCCGGACCCGGAGGGTCCGATGACCACGACGACCTCACCGCGGGCGATCGTCAGATCGATGTCCTGCAGCACGTGCAACGCGCCGAAATGCTTGTTGACGTTCTTCAGGACGACCAGGTCGCCGGACGCGGCCACATCTTCCTTGGCCACCGATACTTCGGTCATCGCTCTCAGGCTCCGTCCTCCTCGGTTTCGGAGGACAGTAATAACCGTATCCGACCTGCGTCATTAGTTCTGAGGGGAATCTGAGCATCACGATCCGATAGCAATCGGACACGTGTCGTAGCACTTGCGGCCTGGGCGCGTACCGGCTGGATAACGGAAGTCGCCCGAAACCGGAACCCTCTTGACGGCGTCGTCGTCCATCAGCGTGACTTCCATGGTGCACGCGCGCGTGCACACGCACTGTGTAATTGCCCGAATCGTACGGCCGGTGAACTGAGGGAGGCCGGAGTGAGACTCCTCCTCGTCGAGGACGACAACCATGTCGCCGCCGCGCTGTCCGCGGTCCTGGCGCGGCACGGTTTCGACGTCACGCACGCGCGCAGCGGCGAGGAAGCCCTTCAGGCGCTCGTCCCCGAGGGGAACGGCTTCGGTGTCGTCCTCCTCGACCTCGGCCTTCCCGACCAGGACGGATACGAGGTCTGCGGCAAGATCCGCAAGCGCACCAGCACCCCGGTGATCATGGTCACCGCACGCTCGGATGTACGTTCCCGTATCCACGGCCTCAATCTGGGGGCCGATGACTACGTGGTGAAGCCGTACGACACCGGCGAACTGCTCGCCCGGATCCACGCCGTCAGCCGGCGCACCGCCCCGGAGGACCCTGGAACGGGCGGCGAGGGCGTGCTGCGCCTGGGTGCCGTCCATATCGAGCTGCCCACGCGACAGGTCAGCGTCGACGGTTCGGTCGTCCAGCTGACGCGCAAGGAGTTCGACCTGCTCGCCTTGCTCGCCCAGCGTCCCGGGGTCGTCTTCCGCAGGGAGCAGATCATCAGCGAGGTGTGGCGCACGAGCTGGGAGGGGACCGGGCGCACCCTTGAGGTGCATGTGGCGTCCCTGCGGGCCAAGCTGCGTATGCCGGCGCTGATCGAGACCGTACGCGGCGTCGGCTACCGGCTCGTCGCCCCGGCCTCGTAGCGGGCACGGTGCGCACTCGGCTCCTTCCGCTGCTCATCGTCCTGATGGCGGCCGTGCTGCTCGCGCTCGGCGTACCACTCGGCATCAGCCTGGCCTCCGCCCAGCAGCAGGACGTGGTCGTCGACCGGATCGACGACACGGCGTACTTCGCGGCCATCGCCCGCCCCGCCGCCGACGTCACCTCCGGCTCCCGCGACGACCTGCGCATCCTGAGCCGGGAGCTGGAGAGCTACTACGACGTCTACGGCATCCGGGCCGGCGTCTTCCTGCCCAACGACACGCCCCTGGCCAACGGGCCGACGACCTGGTTCCTGCCCGAGCACGGCGAGGTGCGCGACGCCTTCGAGGAGTCGCTGCTCAGCCGGCGCAGCCACGACCCCAAGCAGGTGTGGCCCTGGCAGCGCGGGCGCCTCGTCGTCGCCTCGCCGGTCATCCGGGACGGTGACGTCGTCGCGGTCGTCGTCACCGACTCGCCGACCGGGCCGATGCGCTCGCGGATCCTGCAGGGCTGGCTGATCATCGGCGGGGGTCTGACGCTGGCGATGCTGGTGGCCGTCGGGGCGGCCCTGCGGCTGACGGGCTGGGTGCTCAGGCCGGTCCGGGTACTGGACGTCACCACGCACGAGATCGCCAGCGGCCGGCTCAAGTCACGGGTCGCCGTCGCCAGCGGTCCGCCGGAACTCCGGCGCCTGGCCCGGTCGTTCAACGAGATGGCGGACAACGTCGAGGACGTGCTGGAGCAGCAGCGTGCCTTCGTCGCGGACGCCTCGCACCAGTTGCGCAACCCCCTCGCGGCGCTGCTGCTGCGCATCGAGCTGCTCGCCTTCGAGCTGCCCGAGGGCAATGAGGAGATCGCCTCGGTGCAGGCCGAGGGCAAGCGTCTGGCGCAGGTCCTGGACGACCTGCTCGACCTCGCCCTGGCCGAGCACTCCGCCGCCGACCTCAAGCTGACCGACATCGGCGCGCTGGCCGCCGAGCGGGTCGCCGCCTGGGCGCCGACCGCGGAGGCCAAGGGCGTCCGGCTGGTGGGGAAATGCCCGCCGACCACCGGTTGGGCCGACCCGGTCACCCTGTCCAGCGCGCTGGACGCCGTGATCGACAACGCGGTCAAGTTCACGCCGAAGGACGAGTCCGTCGAGGTGACGGTCACCTCCAACGGCGGGACGTCGACGATCGAGGTGGTCGACAACGGCCCCGGCCTCACCGACGAGGAGCTCGCCCGGATCGGCGACCGCTTCTGGCGCAGCGGCCGGCACCAGAACATCAAGGGTTCGGGCCTGGGCCTGTCGATCTCACGGGCCCTGCTGGCGGCGGGCGAGGGCTCGATCTCGTACGCCCATCACGAGCCGCACGGGTTGCGCGTGACGGTGACGGTGCCCAGGTCGGGGCCGGTGGCATAGCGCGGATGGCGTAGCGCGGGTGGCGTAGCGCGGGTCGCGGGTCGCCGTCCTGCTCGGGGCTTGACGGAGCGGTCGTAGCGCGGGACGCCGTCCTGCTCAGGGCTTGACCGAGCGGTAGTAGCGCCGGGCACCGTCGTGCAGCGTCAGCGGGTCGGTGTAGATCGCCGTGCGGAGGTCGACGAGCTGGGCGGAGTGGACGTGGGCGCCGATGCCGTCGCGGCTCTTGATCACCGTGCGGGTGAGCCACTCGGTGAGGCGGGGGTCCATGTCCTCGCGGGTGATCAGCAGGTTGGAGACGGCGATCGTCGGCACCGTGTCGCCGTTCTGGACGGTGGGATACGCCGACTCCGGCATGTTGGTCGCGCGGTAGAAGTGGGCCGTGTCGCCCTGCGCGTGCACCTTGGCGACGAGCGTGGCGTCGATCGGCACGAACCGGAACGCGGAGGCGCCCGCGATCTTCTCCAGCCCGTCCGTCGGCACGCCGCCCGACCAGAAGAACGCGTCCAGTTCGTGCCCCAGCCGCTTGGGCCCGGTGTCGATACCGTCCGCCCGCGGCGTGATGTCCTTCTCCGGGTCGATGCCGGCGGCCTGCAGTACGCGCGTGGCGATCAGCCGTACGCCGGAGTTCGGCAGCCCTATGGCCACCCGCTTGCCCTTCAGGTCCGCGACGGAGCGGATGTCCGAGTCCGGCGGGACGACGAGCTGCACGTAGTCGTCGTACAGGCGGGCGACCCCGCGCAGCCGGTCGGTGACGGGCTCGCCGCCGGACTTGTACGAGTCCACCGCGTCGGCGGCGGCGATCGTGAAGTCGGCCTTACCGGTCGCCACGCGCTCGACGTTCTCCTGCGAGCCGGCACTGGTCAGCAGCCGTACCTTCAGCTGCGGCATGTCCTTGGCCAGCTCCTTGCGCAAAAGCTCGCCGTACTCCTGGTAGACCCCCGCGCGCGTGCCGGTGCTGAAGGTGATCGTTCCGCTCGGCGGCTCCTCGCCCAGGGGCAGCAGCCACCACAGCAGCAGGCCGAGAGCCACGACCCCGGCGGCCGTGCCCTGCACGGCCCGGCGCCTGCTGATGCGGGTGAGTGCCTTGGACATGGCGGCGATCCTGCCAGCCGATGCGCGGTCCTGACCAGGGCCGAGGTCACAGCGCCGGGGGAGCGGGTGGCCGTCGGAGCCGGGGCGTCCATGATCGGGGCAGGGCGGGCGGGACTGTCGGACCCGGCCGTTACAGTCGCCGCATGAGTGCCTCTCCCGCCGACCTGGTCCGTGAATTCCACCGTGCCTTCGGGCTCGACAGCCGCAGTACGCCGACGGAGGTCTCGCCGGCACTCGCCGCCCACCGCGGAGAGCTGCTCGCCGAAGAGGCGGCGGAGGTCGCCGAGGTCTCCGTCACCGGCCCGCTCGACAGGCTCGCGCACGAGCTGGCGGACGTCGTCTACGTCGCGTACGGCACGGCCCTGGTGCACGGCATCGACCTCGACGCCGTACTGGCCGAGATCCACCGCTCCAACATGACCAAGCTGGGCCCCGACGGCCAGGTCGCCCGCCGCGCCGACGGCAAGGTCCTTAAGGGCGCCCACTACCAGGCACCGGACGTGTCGGCCGTGCTGCGCCGCCAGGGGTGGGGGGCCGAAGGGGCCTGAGCGGCCGCGTCAGAGCAGGATGACGGTCTTCCCGCGCGAGCCCCCGGCACGGGCGCGGGCCACGGCGGCCGGCGCGTCGGCGAGGGAGACCTCGGCGTTGATCGTGACGCGGAGCTTGCCGGCGTCGGCGAGGGCGGCGAGGGACTCCAGCTCCTTGCGACTGGGGTCGTTGACGACGTTGACGCCGTGTATCTCACGGGCGGCCAGGGCATCGGGGGCAGCGGCGTGGTTGGTGCTCACGAGCCGGCCGCCGGGCTTGAGCAGACCGGCCAGGCCGTCGAAGTCCCCGCCCGCCGGCGTCACCAGGTCCAGGACGGCGTCGATGCCGTCGGGATGGGCGGCGAGGACCTGCTCGGCGGTCGGCGCGGCGGTGAAGTCGATGGTCTCGTCGGCGCCGAGATCGCGAAGACGCTCGGCGATGTCGCCGGTGGCGGTGGCCAGCACCCTGGCGCCCTGCAGCGCGGCGAACTGGATCGCAGACTGGCCCACGCCGCCGGACGCGCCGTTGACGAGGATCACCTGACCGGTGTCGAGCCGGGCGGCCTCGATGGCCTGGTAGGCGGTGACGCCGGCGGTGGGCAGCGCTGCCGCGAGGGGGAACGGCAGGTCGTCGGGCATGCGGGCGACGGTGCCGTTCTCGGCGGCCACCACGTACTCGGCGTAGGAGCCGCGTCCCGCCGCGAGGTTCATGAACTGGCCGTAGACCGTGTCACCGGGCCGGAAGTGGATCACATCGGCGCCGATGCGCTCGACCACACCGGCGCCGTCGGAGCCCATGACGAGCGGGAAGCCGTGCTCGACCACGCCCTTGAGGGCGCCGTCGGCGACCTTCCAGTCGAAGGGGTTCAGCGCGGCGGCGTGCAGCCGGACCAGCATCTCGCCCGGGCCCGGTTCAGGCACGGGCAGGTCGGTGAGGCGCGGCTCGGCGCCGAAGACGGCGATGGTGACGGCCTTCATGAGGATGCCTTTCTCGCGGTCGCCGACGGGCGCCTGAGGTGCCTGTCGTGCCTTGCCTGTGCCTGTCTGCCTTGCCTGTGCCTGTCGTGCCTGTCGTGCCTGTCGTGCCTGTCGTGCCTTCGTGCCTGTCGTGCCTGCAGTGCCTGCAGTGCCCGTTCGGGCCTCTTGTGCCTGTCGTGGTGATCTGTCAGCCCTGAGCGGGCTCGTTCCAGCGCACGCTCAGCTCGTTGCGCCGGCCGAAGCGTTCCAGATGGCTGCCCACGACCTCCTGGACGGCGGTGAGCGCGGCGGCGTCGGGCGCGGTGACCCGGATCAGCAGGTGGTCGTCCTGGGGTGCGAGGAGGACGTCGGTCTTCTGGAAGGTCAGGCGGTGGCCGCCGTCGGACGTCTCCTCGGCGGGGATCTTCCGGCCGAAGTGCGAGGCGAGCTGCTTGGCGTAGCGCGGGGCGGCGTCGGTGGCGACGCGGGCGAGGGACGAGGGCATGGGCGTACTCCGCGGGGCGTGAGGGCGGGCCGAGGTCAGCCGGCCAGCGCGGCGAGGGCGGCCGGTTCGGGCAGCGTGATGGTGTGGTGCGTGTGCTGGGCCTTGGCGTGCAGATAGCGGACGTTGCTGTCGGTGGCGAAGACGCCGGTACGCCGCACGAAGCGTACGGCGATGCCCAGGTCGCGCAACTGCCCGGCCTTGTCCGGGTTGTTGGTCAGCAGGTCCAGCTCGCCGAGGCCGAGGGCGGTGAGCATCTGGGCGGCGGCGGTGTAGTCGCGGCCGTCCTCGGGCAGCCCCAGGGCGGTGTTGGCCTCGTAGGTGTCGAGGCCGGTGTCCTGGAGGGCGTAGGCGTCCAGCTTGTTGTACAGGCCGATGCCGCGGCCCTCCTGACGCAGGTAGAGCAGGACGCCGCCGGTGGCGGCGATGCGCTCCACGGCCTCGCGCAGCTGCGGGCCGCAGTCGCAGCGCGCCGAGCCGAAGACGTCCCCGGTCAGGCACTCGGAGTGCAGCCGCACCAGCGGCGCGGGCCCCGCCGTGGGATCGCCGAGGACCAGCGCCACATGCTCCTTGCCGTCGGCCAGGCCGTGGAACGTGACCGCCTCGGCGGTGGCCTCGTAGCCGTCGGCGAAGCGGAGCGGGATGGTCACGCGGGTGCGCACCGAGGCGTCGGCGGAGGGGGCGGGACCTGCGGAGGGTGCGGCGTCCATGAGTACTCCTTCGAGGGCTGGACGAACCAGCCGGTTCAAATTTGAACCTCGACACCTCGACGATAGCGTGAAGCTTCAAATTTTGAGCACTCTCTTCGGCTCTGATTCGTGTTGCACCGGTCACACCGACTCTGACGTTCGAATTTGAACATCCGCGCTACCGTGGACGCATGGCAGAACCCCCGTGGTTGAACGAGGAAGAGCTGCGCGCCTGGTACGCCTTCGTGGCGGCCGGCGCGCTCGTCAACCGCCGTCTCGACCAGCAGCTCAAGGACGACGTGGGGATCACGCATCTCCAGTACGAGATCCTCGTGCGTCTGAACGCAGCCAAGGACCGCGAGATGCGCATGAGCGGCCTCGCCGACGCGCTCCTCAACTCCAAGAGCGGCCTGACGTACCAGATCACCCAGCTGGAGAAGGCGGGACTGGTCACCCGGCGCCCGTGCCCGAGTGACGTGCGCGCGGTGTACGCCGTCCTCACCGACGCCGGCCGCGCCATGCTCGAGCGGGCGGCGCCGGGCCATGTCGCGCTCGTCCGCGAGCTCCTCATCGACGTCCTCACGCCACAACAGCTCGCGACCGTCGCCGACGGCCTGGGCGAGGTCGCCCGGCGTATGCAGGAGGGGGGCGTCGGGGTCGGGCGGTAGAGCTGCCGGGGAGGCGGTGACCGACCGCGTCCGCGCCGCCGTCCACGCGGTGTTCGGCGTCTGACCACCGCCCGCGCACACTCCGGTCGCCATGTCCCAGGCGTCTCGGGAGCACCGGGACGAGCGCCTCCCGCGACCACATACCCTTGAACGCATGACCAGCAGCAGTGACCGGAGCCCGGCAGTGGAAGCTCAGAGAAATCTCACCTACGAGGTTCGCACCTACGGGTGCCAGATGAACGTCCACGATTCCGAGCGATTGTCCGGGCTGCTGGAGGACGCCGGTTACGTACGCGCCCCCGAGGGTTCCGACGGCGACGCGGACGTCGTCGTCTTCAACACCTGTGCGGTCCGCGAGAACGCCGACAACAAGCTGTACGGCAACCTCGGCCACCTCGCCCCGAAGAAGGCGAGCCGGCCCGGCATGCAGATCGCGGTCGGCGGCTGCCTCGCGCAGAAGGACCGCGACACCATCGTGAAGCGGGCGCCCTGGGTGGACGTCGTCTTCGGCACGCACAACATCGGCAAGCTGCCGGTTCTGCTGGAGCGCGCACGGGTCCAGGAAGAGGCCCAGGTCGAGATCGCCGAGTCCCTCGAAGCCTTCCCCTCCACCCTCCCCACCCGCCGCGAGAGCGCGTACGCCGCCTGGGTGTCGATCTCCGTCGGCTGCAACAACACCTGCACCTTCTGCATCGTCCCGGCCCTGCGCGGCAAGGAGAAGGACCGCCGGACCGGCGACATCCTCGCCGAGATCGAGGCCCTGGTCGCCGAGGGAGTCTCCGAGATCACGCTGCTCGGGCAGAACGTCAACGCCTACGGCTCGGACATCGGCGACCGCGAGGCGTTCAGCAAGCTGCTGCGCGCGTGCGGCAAGATCGACGGCCTGGAGCGCGTCCGCTTCACCTCGCCGCACCCGCGCGACTTCACCGACGACGTGATCGCGGCGATGGCCGAGACGCCGAACGTCATGCCGCAGCTCCACATGCCGCTGCAGTCCGGCTCGGACACGGTCCTGAAGGCCATGCGCCGCTCCTACCGCCAGGAGCGCTACCTGGGGATCATCGAGAAGGTCCGCGCCGCGATCCCGCACGCGGCCATCACGACCGACATCATCGTGGGCTTCCCCGGCGAGACCGAGGAGGACTTCGAGCAGACCCTGCACGTCGTCCGCGAGGCGCGCTTCGCCCAGGCCTTCACCTTCCAGTACTCCAAGCGCCCCGGCACCCCGGCCGCGACCATGGACGACCAGATCCCCAAGAAGGTCGTCCAGGAGCGCTACGAGCGTCTCGTCGCCCTCCAGGAGGAGATCTCCTGGGAGGAGAACAAGGCGCAGATCGGCCGCACCCTGGAGCTGATGGTCGCCGAGGGTGAGGGCCGCAAGGACGGCGCCACGCACCGCCTGTCCGGCCGCGCCCCCGACAACCGCCTGGTCCACTTCACCAAGCCCGACCAGGAGGTCCGCCCCGGCGACGTGGTCACCGTCGAGATCACCTACGCCGCCCCGCACCACCTCCTCGCCGAGGGCGCCGTCCTCGACGTGCGCCGCACGCGCGCGGGCGACGCCTGGGAGAAGCGGAACACCGCCGAGCAGGCGAAGCCGGCCGGCGTGATGCTGGGACTGCCGAGGATCGGGGCCCCGGAGCCGCTGCCCGTGGCTACCGGAAGCGGCTGCGGCTGCGACTGACGGCCTGCCAAAATACCGGCGGAGAGGAGCGTCGGATGTTGCCGCATCGAGTCACGTTCACCGAAGAGGCCGCGCAGGTGCGCGACAGCCTGCCCGCCGACCGGCGCGAGGTGCTGGAGCGCGGCCTGGCCATACTGGTGACCGACCCGCGGCACAAGCTCTCCCACCCGGTCCGCGGTGACGAGGCGACACGGGAGATCGCGCTCTCGCGCAACCTCTTCGTGGAGTACGTGATCAGTGACGGCAAGCTCGTCGTGCTGGTCCTCACGCTGATCGACCTCACCGACGTGCTGATCGAGGACTGAGCCCCGGCCGCCGTACGGCGTTACCCTGCCGATCATGCTTGTCGCCGCCGCCGTCTGCCCCTGCCCCCCACTCCTCGTGCGCCCCGTCGCCGCGGGCGCCGCACCCGAGCTGGACGCCGCACGTGCCGCCTGCACGGACGCGCTCGGCCTGCTCGCGGCGGCCCGGCCGGACCGGCTGGTGGTGGTCGGCCCGGCCAAGGAGAGCGAACACGGCGGGTACGCCGAGGGGGCGCCGGGCTCCTTCCGGGGCTTCGGCGTGGACATCGACGTACGGCTGGGGCGGCCCGAGGCGCCCGAGCTGTCGGAACGTCCGCTTCCGGCCTCGCTCGCCGTCGCCGCGTGGCTGCTGGAGCGCACCGGCTGGGCGGACGCCCCCATCGAGGGACTCGCGGTGGGGGAACCTCTGACGCCCGAGCGGTGTATTGAGATCGGAAGGGATGTCGCGGCCCGGGCCGAGCGGGTGGCGCTGCTGGTGATGGGCGACGCCAGCGCCTGCCGCACGCTCAAGGCGCCCGGCTACCTCGACGACCGGGCGGCACCGTTCGACGCGTCGGTCGCGCGTGCGCTGGGCGAGGCGGACGTGGCCGCCCTCAAGTCGCTGGACACCGAGCTCGCGTACGAGCTGCTGGCCTCCGGAAGGGCGCCCTGGCAGGTCCTCGCGGGCGCCGCCGAGGAGGCGGACCTGTCGGGTGCGCTGCTGTACGAGGACGCGCCGTACGGCGTGGGGTACGTGGTCGCGACCTGGTCGTAGGGCCGCCGGAGCCGTGGCCGAACGGCGGACGGCCGCGAGCCCGTAAGCTCCGCGGCCGTCCGTCGATGTGCCGTTTCAGGTGGTCGGCGGCGGTGTGTCCGAGGGCGGGGTACTGCCGCCGGTCGCCGTGTCGTCACCCTTGTGCGCGAGTCGGTCCATGGCGCCCTTGGCCTTGCCCGTACCCGAGTGGATCTTGTCGCTGTACTTGCCCTTGGTCCTCTTGTCGACGGCCTGGGCAGCCCTTTCGAGGCCGTGATGGACCTGGCCCTCGTGTCGCTGCGCGAAGTCGGAGACCTTGTCCTTGGCCGGGGCGAGTTTGGCTTTCAAATTGTCCTTCAGACCCATCGTTCACCTTCCCGCGCTGGGCAGTTACGTGCGGGCGCCCTCACCGGCCTCGCTGTCGGCCGCGTCGTCGGCGGACTGCTGCTTGGGGATCTCGACGCCGTCGTCACCGTCGGCCTCGACGGATTCCCCGGCGGCGGGCTGAGCCGCGTCCTCGTCGGCCTTGGCCTCCGCCGCCCCCTTCGCCTCAGTCGACTCCTCCGTCGCGGGCTCGGCCGTTGGTGTGTCGGCCTGGGCCTCGGCGGTTGACGCCTCCTCGGCAGCCTTCGACCTCCGGAAAATTCGTGCGAAAACGCCCATATCCACTCCATACGTTACTCGTGCGGGCGAAATCCCGCGCCGTCCGGTGCGTCCGTTTGCGCCCCCGGGTCGCCGCCTCCACGAAACCGGCGGCGAAAACCTCGCAACTGGCAACGACCCCGAGGATGTGCCGTCACGTAACTCGTTCGAGTCCACCCCGTGAGGTTTGCGAGACTGGGGCGGTGAGCAGCGCACCTCCCGCCCCCCGAGTCATCGCCGTTGTCGGACCCACCGCGGCCGGAAAGTCCGATCTGGGCGTCTTCCTGGCCCAACGGCTCGGCGGCGAGGTCGTCAACGCCGACTCCATGCAGCTCTACCGAGGGATGGACATCGGCACCGCCAAGCTGACGCCCGAGGAGCGCGCGGGCGTCCCGCACCACCTCCTGGACATCTGGGACGTCACGGTCACGGCATCGGTCGCCGAGTACCAGCGCCTCGCGCGCGAGCGGATCGACGCGCTGCTCGCCGAGGGACGCTGGCCGATCCTGGTCGGCGGCTCGGGGCTGTACGTCCGCGGAGCCGTCGACAACCTGGAGTTCCCCGGCACCGACCCCGAGGTCAGGGCCCGGCTGGAGGAGGAGCTGGCGCTGCGCGGCTCCGGGGCACTGCACGCCCGCCTGGCCGCCGCCGACCCCGAGGCCGGGAAGGCGATCCTGCCGAGCAACGGCCGCCGCATCGTCCGGGCCCTCGAGGTGATCGAGATCACCGGCCAGCCCTTCACCGCCAACCTCCCCGGTCACGACTCGGTCTACGACACCGTCCAGATCGGCGTCGACGTGGCCCGCCCCGAACTGGACGAGCGCATCGCGCGCCGGGTGGACCGGATGTGGGACGCCGGGCTCGTGGACGAGGTGCGCGCGCTGGAGGCGCAGGGGTTGCGTGAGGGGCGTACGGCCTCGCGCGCGCTCGGCTACCAGCAGGTGCTCGCGGCGCTCGCCGGGGAGTGCACCCTCGAAGAGGCGCGGGCCGAGACCGTCCGAGCCACCAAACGCTTCGCGCGCCGCCAGGATTCATGGTTCAGGCGCGATCCGCGGGTGCACTGGCTCAGTGGGGCTGCGGCAGATCTCACAGAACTTCCGCATCTCGCACTGGCGTTGGTCGAACGACCGGTTACAGCCTGATCACGTGATGGCATCGGGACGCTCCGGCCGTCTTCCCGGCCTCCGACGCCATGCCATCATCGAGCTTCGATCGACCAAGTGGAGTCCGAGTTGGGAGGGCGCGTGGCGATGGAGGCCGGCCCTCGCGACACCGCACAAAGCACCGAGAACCTCACCACTGACACGGGTGAGCGGAACCCGGACGGCGACCGTCCGATGCCCGACGACCTCGACGAGACCGAGGGTGGCGTCACCGACGACGGGCCCGAGCCCGAGGAGATGTACGCGAGCGGCCCCGAGGTCGAGGTCGAGCTCCGTCCGCAGCGCCGCCTGCGCATCTGGCAGCTCGCGCCCATCGTGGGTCTGGCGGCCGTCGGCTCCCTGATGTTCGCCTTCCCGCTGGCCTTCGACTTCGGCGACAGCGGAGCCGTGATCGCGATGCTGGGGCTCCTCATCTGCTCCTGCGCGGCCGGCTGGGGCATGACGGCCGCGCGCCGCGTGGGCTACACCTGGCCGGGTCTGCCGCAGCGGGGCTCCGGACGCAAGACCGACTGGCGGGTGGTACTGGCGTACGCCCTGCTCGTGGCCGCGGTGGTGGTCCTCGCCGTGTGGCGCGTCGCTCGGCTGCGCTGAGTCTTTCCCAGCCGCCTTTTCCTCCCGCTCTTTCCCCCGCCCGCGCGCCTGGCGGCCGTGGAGGCCACGCGCGCCGGGGATGTCGTACCGACCCCGTACGATCGAGGAATGAGCACGCGGATCGCCTTCCTCAAGGGTCACGGCACCGAGAACGACTTCGTGATCGTCCCGGACCCGCAGAACGTCATCGACCTGCCCCCGTCCGCGGTGGCCGCCCTGTGCGACCGCCGTGCGGGCATCGGCGGTGACGGCCTGCTGCACGTCGTGCGGTCCGCGGCGCACCCCGAGGCCAAGGGCATGGCGGCCGAGGCCGAGTGGTTCATGGACTACCGCAACGGCGACGGCTCCATCGCGGAGATGTGCGGCAACGGCGTGCGCGTCTTCGCGCGCTACCTCCAGCGCGCCGGGCATGTCGGCGAGGGCGACCTCACCGTGGCCACGCGCGGTGGTGTGAAGACCGTGCACATCGCCAAGGACCGTGACGTCAGCGTCGGCATGGGCAAGGCCCGCCTCCCCGAAGGGGATGTCACGGTGAGTGTCGGCGAGCACAGCTGGCCCGCACGGAACGTGAACATGGGCAACCCGCACGCGGTCGCCTTCGTGGCCGACCTCGCCCACGCCGGCGACCTGTACTCGCCGCCGCCGTTCAGCCCGGCCTCGGCCTACCCGGACGGGGTCAACGTCGAGTTCGTGGTCGACCGCGGACCCCGGCATGTCGCCCTGCGCGTGCACGAGCGCGGCTCCGGCGAGACCCGGTCCTGCGGCACGGGCGCGTGCGCCGTCGCCGTGGCCGCCGCGCGCCGGGACGGCGCCGACCCGGCGGCGACCGGCGTCCCCGCGACGTACACCGTCGACGTGCCCGGCGGCACCCTGGTGATCACCGAGCGGCCCGACGGCGAGATCGAGATGACCGGCCCCGCCGTGATCGTGGCCGAGGGCGAGATCGATGCGGAGTGGCTGGAAACGTACGCTCGCTGAGCCGCTCGTGGCTTCAGATGTGGAGCGTTGTGTCGTTCAGGGGTTTGAGACCAACGGCTCCTGCGGCCGCGTACGTTCGAAAACGCGAACTGCCGATGGTCGCATGGCGCAAAACCGTAAACCAGCAAACCCTCGCTCGAATGGGTGATCCGTTTCACGCTCGGCCGGAGGCGGTCAGTCGCACGTGATGGGCTCGGTAGCATCAAGCACCGGCCCGGACGGGGGACAAGCCGCCATCCCCTGAGCCGTGTCCGCCATGGGGTACCCCGTCCGCCGGTCCACGCAGCCGGAGGTGCCCATGAGTGCGGAGGCCACGAATTCCGCGACGCCAGGCCCGGTAGCAGGCGCTGTGCCGCCCGCCGTGCCACGCAGGAAGGCCCGCGCACGCATCGACCTGCGCCGACTCGGCCGGGCGGCGTTGCTCGGCTCCGCCTCACGCGACCGGCTGCCCGACGCCATCAGCCATGTCGTAGACGCCCACCGCGCCCACCATCCCGACGCCGACCTCGAACCGCTGCGCCGCGCCTATGTGCTGGCCGAGTCCTCGCACCGCGGCCAGATGCGCAAGAGCGGCGAGCCGTACATCACGCACCCCCTGGCGGTGACCCTGATCCTCGCCGAACTCGGCGCCGAGACCACGACCTTGACGGCCTCCCTGCTCCACGACACCGTCGAGGACACCGATGTGACCCTGGATCAGGTCGGCGAGGAGTTCGACGCGGAGGTCCGCTTCCTGGTCGACGGCGTGACGAAGCTGGAGAAGGTCGACTACGGCGCCGCCGCCGAGCCCGAGACCTTCCGCAAGATGCTCGTCGCCACCGGCAACGACGTCCGGGTGATGTCGATCAAACTCGCCGACCGGCTGCACAACATGCGCACGCTCGGCGTGATGCGCCCCGAGAAACAGGCACGCATCGCCAAGGTGACCCGTGACGTGCTGATCCCGCTCGCCGAGCGGCTCGGGGTCCAGGCGCTCAAGACCGAGCTGGAGGACCTGGTCTTCGCGATCCTGCACCCCGAGGAGTACGAGCGCACCCGGGAGCTGATCGTCGAGAACGCCTCCCGCAAGGACGATCCGCTCTCCGACATGGCCGACGTGATGCGCGGCGTGCTGCGCGAGGCCGACATCCAGGCCGAAGTCCTCATCCGGCCGCGGCACTTCGTGTCCGTGCACCGCGTGTCCCGCAAGCGCGGGCGGCTGCGCGGTGCCGACTTCGGCCGGCTGCTGGTGCTGGTCAACGAGGACGCCGACTGTTACGGCGTCCTGGGCGAACTGCACACCTGTTTGACGCCGGTCGTCTCCGAGTTCAAGGACTTCATCGCGGTCCCCAAGTTCAACCTGTACCAGTCGCTGCACACCGCCGTGGCGCGGCAGGACGGGCAGGTCGTCGAAGTCCTCATCCGCACCCACCAGATGCACAAGGTCGCCGAGGCCGGGGTCGTCGCACTCGGCAACCCCTATGCGACCTCCGCCGACGACCAGGTCGCCTCGACGGACGGCGAGCGCGCGGACCCCACACGCCCCGGGTGGCTGTCACGGCTGCTGGACTGGCAGGAGGCGGCTCCCGACCCGGACACCTTCTGGTCCACGCTCCGTGAGGACCTCGCACAGGACCGTGAGATCACCGTGTTCCGGCCCGACGGCGGCACACTGGGGCTGCCCGAGGGCGCGACCTGCGTGGACGCCGCGTACGCGCAGTACGGCGAGGACGCGCACGCCTGCATGGGAGCGCGGGTCAACGGGCGTCTGGCGACGCTCAGCACGGTGCTGCGGGACGGCGACACCGTTCAGCTGCTGATGGGGCAGGACCCGGCCGCCGAGCCCTCCAGGGAGTGGCTGGAGCACGCCCATACGCCGGCCGCCCGGATCGCCATCCAGCGCTGGCTTGCCGCGCATCCCGCGCAGGTCGGCTCGGACGTCAAGGAGACCGGGGTGGCTTTCCGGGGCGCATCGGACGGGCCCGGGGCGCAGGTCACGGCCGGTGAGGGCGTGGGCGTACGGGCGCCAGGGGAGGGGTCGGTCGGGCGGTTCGGTGCCGGCAGCGTGCTCGTCGACCGGCCGGGGGCGGCCGTACGGCTCGCCGGGTGTTGTACGCCTGTGCCGCCCGACGAGGTCACCGGGTTCGCCGTGCGCGGGGGCGTGGTGACCGTCCATCGCCTCGAATGCGCCGCGGTGGCGCGCATGAAGGGCACCGGGCGCGCGGAGATCGGTGTGCGCTGGGGGGACACCACGGAGTGCCGCGTCACCCTGGTCGCCGAATCGTTCGTTCGCCCGCATCTCCTCGCGGACCTCACCGAAGCCATGGCCCTGGAAGGGGCGGAGATCGTGTCTGCCACGGTCGAGCCGCCGTCCCAGCAGCGGGTGCGGCACACCTACACGGTTCAACTTCCGGACGCGGCGCTGCTGCCCGGCCTGATGCGGGCGATGCGCAATGTCGGCGGGGTGTACGACGTGAGCCGGGCGCAGCCGCAGACGCCCACAGTGTGAACCGACGGCGGACGAGTCGGCCACGCTGCCGGTGCACCCGCCGGAACTACCCGTTCGGGTGGGCCCGGCGCGCGTCGTCGACGTCTTGCGCTTGTGCGCTGATAGCCCTGGCTCATGCTGCTCACCCCCCGTAACGAGGCCCAGCGCACTCGTCGTTCCCGTCGGCGCCTCAAGGTGCCCGCGATGCTGGCCACCGCCGTCTCCGTCTGTCTCCTCGCCGCCAGTGCCCCCGCGACGCCGCTGGGCATCGGTGACCGTCTCTACCCGCACCTGGGCAACCCCGGGTACGACGTGGCCTCGTACGACCTGGCCTTCACGTACTCAGGCAATAACAGCAAGCCCCTGAAGGCCGTCACCACCATCGACGCCTGGACGACCGCGGACCTGGAGCACGTCAACCTGGACTTCGCCCACGGCAAGGTCGAGTCCGTCGAGGTCGACGGGGAGGCCGCCTCGTTCCGCAGCGCGGGTGAGGACCTCGTCGTCACGCCCTCGGAACAGGTGCCCGACGGCAGTTGGATGCGGATCACCGTGCGGCACACCAGTGATCCCGTCTACGGGGAGAAGCGGGAGGGCGGCTGGGTACGCACCGCGGACGGGCTCGCGATGGCCAACCAGGCCGACGCCGCGCACGTCGTGTTCCCATGCAACGACCACCCGTCCGACAAGGCACTCTTCACCATCCGGGTCACCGCACCCAACGGCTACACGGCCGTCGCCAACGGGCTTCCCACGGACGTGGACCGTGCGGGCCGCTCGACGACCTGGACGTACCGGTCCCGGCACCCCATGGCCACCGAGCTCGCCCAGGTGTCCATCGGACGCTCCAAGGTCGTGCACCGCACCGGGCCGCACGGACTGCCCGTGCGGGACGTCGTCCCTGCCGAGGACCGGGTGCGGCTCGAACCGTGGCTGAAGAAGACGCCCGGCCATATCGCCTGGATGGAGAACAAGGTCGGGCGGTACCCGTTCGAGACGTACGGCCTGCTCATGGCGCACGCGTCCACCGGGTTCGAGCTGGAGACCCAGACGCTCTCGCTGTTCGAGCGGGAGCTGTTCACCCAGGCCGCCTTCCCGAAGTGGTACGTCGAGGCGATCATGGTGCACGAGCTCGCGCACCAGTGGTTCGGCGACAGCGTCAGCCCGCGCACCTGGTCCGACCTGTGGCTCAGTGAGGGGCACGCCACCTGGTACGAGGCCCTGTACGCGGCGGAGAAGGCGGGGCGCCCGCTGGAGACGCGGATGAAGGCCGCGTACGCCGCGTCCGACCGCTGGCGCGCGGCCGGCGGACCGCCCGCGGCACCCAAGGCCCCCTCGCCCGGCAAGAAGAACGGGATCTTCCGGCCCAACGTCTACGACGGTGCCGCCCTGGTCCTGTTCGCGCTGCGGCAGGAGATCGGGCGACCGGCGTTCGAGCGCCTGGAGCGGCTGTGGGTGTCCCGTCACCGGGACGGCGTCGCTTCGACGGCCGACTTCGTCGTGCTGGCGGAGGAGGTCGCCGGGCGCGAGCTCGACGGCTTCCTGCACCCCTGGCTGTACGGCAAGAAGACCCCGCCGATGCCGGGTCAGCCGGAGTGGAGGTCCGTGGACCCGGCGGAGGCGGCCACGAAGGCCGGCACGAAGGCCGGCAAGCCGGTGGCGAAGCCTGCGGGGACCAAGGTGGGCGCGAAGGCCGGCACGAAGGCTGGCAAGCCGGTGGCGAAGCCTGCGGGGACCAAGGCGGGAACGAAGGCGGGGAAGAAGGCGGGCGGTAAATAAGGCGGTGACGAGACGGGCCGTGCCGTGCGACCATTTTCGGGTCGGCGTGGCACGGCCCGCGGGAATCTCCCGGGGCGCTCGTGCGTTGTGATCAGTGACGGGGTCTGATTCCGGGTGTCACGGAATCGGGCCGGAGCGTAGCTGCCACCGTCGGCACCAGCGGATTCCCCAGAGACGTAAGGACCCAATGACCTCCTCTTCATCCTTTTCCCAGGACACGCAGCGTTTCGCGCACACCTATGCCGAAGGTCTTCGGGCCGATGCCCTGATGGAAGAGGACGTCGCCTGGAGCCACGAGATCGACGGAGAGCGGGACGGCGACCAGTTCGACCGCTCCGACCGCGCGGCCCTGCGCCGTGTGGCGGGCCTCTCCACCGAGCTCGAGGACGTCACCGAGGTCGAGTACCGACAGCTCCGTCTGGAGCGCGTGGTGCTCGTCGGTGTCTGGACCTCGGGAACCGTGCAGGACGCGGAGAACTCCCTGGCCGAGCTCGCCGCCCTCGCGGAGACCGCCGGCGCGCTCGTGCTGGACGGCGTGATCCAGCGCCGCGACAAGCCTGACGCGGCCACCTACATCGGCTCCGGCAAGGCCGAGGAGCTGCGGGACATCGTGCTCGACACGGGCGCGGACACCGTCATCTGCGACGGTGAGCTCAGCCCCGGCCAGCTCATCCACCTGGAAGACGTCGTCAAGGTCAAGGTCATCGACCGTACGGCCCTGATCCTCGACATCTTCGCCCAGCACGCCAAGTCCCGAGAGGGCAAGGCGCAGGTCGCGCTCGCGCAGATGCAGTACATGCTGCCGAGGCTGCGCGGCTGGGGTCAGTCGCTGTCCCGGCAGATGGGCGGTGGCAAGGGCGGCGGCCTCGCCACGCGTGGTCCCGGTGAGACCAAGATCGAGACGGACCGGCGACGGATCCGCGAGAAGATGGCGAAGATGCGCCGGGAGATCGCGGAGATGAAGACCGGCCGCGACATCCAGCGCCAGGTGCGCCGGCGCAACAAGGTGCCGTCGGTCGCCATCGCGGGCTACACCAACGCCGGCAAGTCCTCGCTGCTGAACCGGCTCACGGGCGCGGGCGTGCTCGTCGAGAACGCCCTGTTCGCGACCCTGGACCCGACCGTGCGCCGGGCCGAGACCCCGGGCGGGCGTCAGTACACGCTGGCCGACACGGTCGGTTTCGTACGGCACCTGCCGCACCACCTGGTCGAGGCGTTCCGCTCCACCATGGAGGAGGTCGGCGACTCCGACCTGATCCTGCACGTGGTGGACGGCTCGCACCCGAACCCGGAGGAGCAGCTCGCGGCCGTGCGCGAGGTGATCAGGGATGTCGGTGCCACCGACGTGCCCGAGATCGTCGTGATCAACAAGGCGGACGCGGCCGACCCACTGACGCTTCAGCGGCTGATGCGGATCGAGACGCGGTCCATCGCGGTCTCGGCCCGCACCGGCAAGGGCATCGCCGAGCTGCTCGCGCTCATCGACAACGAGCTGCCGCGGCCGTCGGTCGAGATCGAGGCGCTCGTGCCGTACACGCACGGCAAGCTGGTCGCCCGCGCCCACACCGAGGGCGAGGTGATCTCCGAGGAGCACACCCCGGAGGGCACGCTGCTCAAGGCGCGGGTGCACGAGGAACTGGCGGCGGATCTCGCGCCGTACGTTCCGACGACCGCCTGAGCCGACGCGGACTGCTCGCCCGAGCGGCCGTAGAACCCTTGAAGGCCCGCCCCCCTGTCGCAGGGGAGCGGGCCTTCTTCGTGCTTCAGTGCGGGCCCGTCACCGGCCGCCGTAGGTCCTGCTCATGTTCTGGTAGAGCGACTCGGCGCCCGTGCCCAGTTGCGGCCCCGCGAGCCAGGTGTTGTCCTCCGGGCCGATCGACGTGTTGGACACCAGCGTGGTGGTGCCGTTCACCACCCGGAACCATCCGCCGCCCGAGGAACCGCCCGTCATCGTGCAGCCGATGCGGTACATCGTCGGCAGGGACGGGCTGAGCGAGAGGCGGCCCGGTCGGTCGAAGCACTTGAACATCTGCAGGCCGTTGAACGGCGGTGCCGCCGGGTAGCCCCAGGCGCCCATCGTGGCGACCTCCGTCGCGGACGGCGCGGAGAAGTCGACATCCAGGGCGCCCGTGGTCTCCTCCAGGGACTTCGCGTCGGACTCCGGCTTCACATGCAGCACCGCGTAGTCGTGCGCGGCACCCGCGCCCCCGGTGTCCGAGCCATCCTGGATCCACTCGTTGGAGGTGGAGGCCCAGTCGGCCCACCAGTTGCCGTAGGGAGCGATCTCCGCGGATGTGGCGCCGCCCAGCTGCGCCTCGGACTTGCCGAGGTCGTTGTAGGCCGGGACGAACACGATGTTGCGGTACCAGCCGCCGCTCTGCCCGGCGTGCACACAGTGGCCGGCCGTCCAGACGAGGTTGGACTTGCCCGGGTGGTTGACGTCTTTGACGACTGTGCCGGAGCAGACGGCCGGGCCGTCGGGGGTGTCGAAGAAGACCTTGCCGACGGGGGCGGCGTTCTCGTGATACGGCGTCTTCTCCGCCGTGGCCTGGACCGGCGCCGGCTCCGGGTCGCTCACGCCCTGGTCGGCGGCGGCGTCCTGCGTGGTGACCGTCTTGTTGGCCTCCTTCGCGGACTGCATCCGGTCAGGCTTCCAGAGGCCCTCGATGACCGGGTTGACGAAGTCCTTGGCCTCGCTGAGCCACTTGTCCTTGTCCCACTCCTTCCAGGCGCCGTCCTTCCACCGGTCGATGTCGATCCCGTGTTCCCTGAGCTTGTCCGCGATCTCGGCCGGGATCTCGATCTTGCCGTCACTGGCGTCGGCGGCATGCGAGGCGGAGTCGGCCCCGTCGCTGACCGCGTCCCCGGTCGAGCCGCTACAGGCGGTCGCGGTCAGCGCCAGCCCGGCGACGAGCCCGGCGGCGGCGAGGAAGGAGCGTCGCCTGCGGCCCGGAACCGCGGGCATGAGTGTGGAACGCATGGTGCGATAACCCCCGTTGAAGCGTGGTGCTGCTGCGGCGCCCTGTCGCGCCTCGTGGCGCTGAAGGCAGGTGCTCGTCGCGGAGGGGCCGTGTGCGTGTACAGGCTCTGGTGCGGACCCCGAACGCGACACCCCACTATGCCCGTGGAGTTGAGAGCGAACGGCGGTGAGGCGGTGAAGGTTTCCCCCACCGCCCCATCGCCGCCCACCGTCCGACCGTCGTCACCCCCTGGCCACGGCGATCGTCACTGGGCGAGCGATCGTCACTGGGTGGCGAACTTCTCGCCCATCCCGTCGAAGACCGCCTTGGCCTCCTTGCCCAGCCGCGGACCGGCCAGCCAGCCCGCATCCACCGGACCGATCGAGGTGTTGGACACGAGCGCGGGCTTGCCGTCCGAGCCCGTCGCGACCCAGCCGCCACCGGACGAACCACCGGTCATGGTGCAGCCGATGCGGTACATCGTCGGGTCCGACGCGTTGAGCGACAGCCGGCCCGGCTTGTCCTGGCACTGGTACAGCTTCTGGCCATCGAACGGCGCCGCCGCCGGGTAACCGATCGCCCGCATGCTGTCCACGTCGGGGACGGCCGGTGCGTTGAACTCCACCGGAAGGGCCGAACCGACGATCTCCTCCAGGGACTTGCCGCTACCGCCGGCCTCCGGCTTCACATGCAGCACGGCGAAGTCGTACGGCGCGCCGTCCCCGCCGGTCGGCCCGCCCTGCTCGATCCACTGGTCCGAGGTCTGCACCCAGTCCGCCCACCAGACGCCGTACGGAGCGGCCTGCTCCTTGGTGGCGTTCTCCTGCTGGGCGGCGTCCATGGCCGAGTCGTTGTACGACGGCACGAACGCGATGTTCCGGTACCAGCCGCCGTTCTTGCCGGCGTGCACGCAGTGGCCCGCCGTCCACACCATGTTGGACTTTCCGGGGTTGGCCGGGTCCTTCACGACCGTCGCCGAGCAGACCATCGTGCCTTCGGGGGAGTCGAAGAACACCTTGCCCGCCTCGGGCGCGTTGGCGTGGTACTTGGGCGGCACGGCCTGCGCCTCCACCGGAGCCGGCGTCGGGTCGGTCACGCCCTGGTCACCGGAGAGGTCGCTGTCGTCGACGCCCCGGTCCGGGTCCTCGGCGTCGCGCATGCGGTCCGGGTCCCACAGGCCCTCAATGATCGGGTTGATGTAGTCCTTGGCCTCGCGCAGCCAGTCGTCCCGGTCCCAGTTCTTCCAGGCGCCGTCCTTCCACTTGTCGATGTCGATCCCGTGTTCCTTGAGCCCGTCCTTGATGTCGTCCGGGATCGTGATCTTGCCTTCGGCGCCCGCTGCCGCGGACGCGGTGGCCTCGCCACCCGCCTCGGCGTCGCCCGAGTCACAGGCGGTGACGGTGAGGGCCAGCGCCGCGGCGAGCGCGACCAGAGGCAGCGGGGAGGTTCTGCGGCGCGCGCTCCTCCCTCGGCGGGCGGTGAACGACGGCCGTATCGATCGCATGATCTGACTCCCCCTGAAGTGGCAGTACTTGGCGCCGCGCCGTGAACTTCCGCCGATCACTCGGAGATTCCGGCGTGCGGCCACGGCGCGTTGGGACGGCATCACACACTATGCGCTCGCTGTGGGGCCCCGCCGACGGAACGGCAACGGTTTCGCTACGGGCTGTCTGAACAGGCAACTTGTCCGGAGCAGCACGTATTTGACGTACGTGCGCACGCTTACGCGGCTGGAGTGACGAGCGTGAACCGCGATGGTTCTGTCTCGGCAACGATCTTGAAGCAACCCGTAACCCGGTGAACGGTCCGCTGTTGGTAGCCGTGGGGGAGCCGCAGCCCACGCGCGGTCCCTCGTGCCCAGTTCCCCGGAGTTTCGAGTGGACGCTCGCGGGGCTTCGTATGTCGGGTCGGGCGAGGATGCGAGAGACCTGCTCGCCCCTGGACAGCGGGAGGACAGGGAGCCATGGCCGTGACCGAGTCTGTGCGCGGGGGTACGTCCGAGTCGGCAGGAGCGGGTGCCGTGCACGTGGGGATCCTGCGCCGGCAGTCGGCACGCGAGTCGGCGGCACGCACCTACGCGCGTGCCCTGCCGATCGTGCCGGTACGTGCCCGCGGACTCACCATCGAAGGGGCGGACGGCAGCCGCTACCTGGACTGCCTGTCCGGCGCGGGAACCTTGGCGCTCGGGCACAACCACCCCGTGGTCCTGGAGGCCATCCGCAAGGTCCTCGACTCGGGCGCGCCCCTCCACGTCCTCGACCTGGCGACCCCGGTCAAGGACGCCTTCATCACCGAGCTGTTCCGCACGCTGCCGCCCGGCCTCGCCGACAACGCGCGCGTGCAGTTCTGCGGACCCGCCGGCACCGACGCGGTCGAGGCCGCCTTCAAGCTCGTCCGTGCCGCGACCGGGCGCACCGGCATCCTCGCCTTCAGCGGCGCCTACCACGGCATGACCGCCGGCGCACTCGAAGCCTCCGGGGGCGCCTTCGACGTACGGGTGGCGCGCCTTCCCTACCCGCAGGACTACCGCTGCCCCTTCGGCGTCGGCGGCGAACAGGGCGCCGAACTTGCCGCACGCTGGACCGAGTCCGTCCTGGACGACCCCAAGTCGGGCGTACGACAGCCCGCCGGGATGATCCTCGAACCCGTTCAGGGAGAGGGCGGTGTGATCCCCGCCCCGGACACCTGGATGCGGCGCATGCGGCAGATCACCGCGGACCGCTCCATCCCCTTGATCGCCGACGAGGTCCAGACGGGAGTCGGACGCACCGGCTCCTTCTGGGCCGTGGAGCACAGCGGCGTCACACCCGACGTCATGGTCTTCTCCAAGGCCATCGGGGGCAGTCTGCCCCTGGCCGTCATCGTCTACCGCGACGACCTCGACGCCTGGCAGCCCGGCGCCCACGCCGGCACCTTCCGCGGCAACCAGCTCGCCATGGCCGCCGGCATGGCGACGCTCACCTACGTCCGCGAGAACCGCCTCGCCGAGCGCGCGGCCGAACTGGGCGAGCGAATGCTGAGCCGGCTCCAGGGACTCGCGGGGGAGTTCGCGTGCATCGGGGATGTGCGGGGGAGGGGGCTGATGATCGGCGTCGAGGTCGTGGAGCCGGAGGCCGAACCGGAGCGCGCGCAGGATCTTTCGGGGGCGCAGGCGGGTGAGGGCGGCACTGAGATGCTTACCGGCCCTGCCTGGGCGGGGGGAGCTGGCGGTCCGGCGATTCCGGGTGCTGCGGATGGTCTTGGGTGGCGCGGTGGCGGGGCTGGAGGGCTTTTGGGTGCGGGTCCTGTCCATGGTGAGGGCGGTGTGCCGACCGGGGGTGCCGCCGTGGCGGAGGAGGCTGGAAGGGCTGGGACAGGGGAGCGGGGCCCCGACCCTCGTCCCGCTGCTCCCGACCTCGCCGCCGCCATCCAGCGTGCGTGCCTGCGACGTGGCCTCATCATCGAGCTCGGCGGCCGCCACTCCAGCGTCGTACGGCTCCTTCCACCGCTGACCATCAGCGACGAGCAGGCCACCGCGGTGCTCGACCGACTGGCCGACGCGGTGGACGCGGTGTCCCGCGGGCGTGCCGGTCGAGGCCAGCTGGGTCGGCGGCAGGGAGGGCAGGGAGGACGGGGCGACAAGGCCGACAGCGCGGGACGGGTCGATCGGGCTGACTGTGCGGGGCGGGGCGATCGGGCTGACTGTGCGGGGCGGGGCGATCGGGCTGACTGTGCCGGATAGCCCGGCGTGGGATGGGGACGCGCCCGTACCCGCCCAGCCTCGTTTCCTTGCATCGTCGTCCGCCGACCGGTCCGCGCCCGAGCGGCGACCCACTCCCAAGCGAAGCATCACCCTCCCTCGCAACCCCGCTCCCAACTGACACCCCCCAACCGTCTGCTGAACGCGGCCTTCCACCTCACGTCCCCTCATCGCAATAAGGCCGCCGGCGCCCCACGAGCCAGAAACACCTCAGAGGACGAGCCTTGAACAGCACCTCCACAACCGACGCCCCTCCTGCCGCCGGGCAGACTCGAGCCGACTCTGAGGCCGTAAGCGCGCAGGTGCCGGTCCGCACGCCTGCGCAGACAGGCGCCCCCGACATCGAGCGCCTGAACGGGGTCGCCTCTGACCTCTTGGAAGACCCCGCCCCGGACACCGCAGCCCAAGCCGCCGCGGTGGAGAACCTGCTTCGCTGCTGGGTTCGCGAGTCCAACATCCCCCAACCCCGCGACGGAATCCTCCGCATCCCTCTGCCTGCCACCGGCACAGCCCTGCTGACCCCGGTCCACTACTGGTCCCCAACGGGCTGGCACCGCTTCGGCCTCCCACGACTGGCCGACGCTCCGGTCCAGGCCCCGGCGATCGATGCCGTCACCCTCGCCGCGCTATTGGCCAGGGAGGCGTTCGCTCACCCGACGTCATCCCGTCGCGCATCGGTGTCCTCCTTCGCATCCACTCTCGGCCCCGCCGCCACAGTCACCGCGGCGTCCGTCGTCACCACCGATCTCGTCGCCCGCGTCGCCGACTCCACCCGCCGGACAGCCACCTTCGTCAAGGAACGCCGGGGCCGCTCGGCGAGCACCTCTGACCTGTTCCTCGCAGCCGAGCAGGCACTTCTGCTCGGCCACCCGTACCACCCGACGCCGAAGAGTCGCGAGGGTCTCTCCGAGTCCGAAGCACGCCTTTACTCACCCGAGTTGCGTGGTTCCTTCCCTCTGCACTGGTTGGCTGTGGCGCCTTCCCTGCTCGCCACCGACTCCGCATGGACCGAACGTGGCCGTGTCATCCCCGCACCGCAGCTCACGGCCCGGCTTGCCGGCACTGACCTTCCGCTTCCCGAGGGCTACGCGGCTCTTCCGCTGCATCCGTGGCAGCTGCGCGAGATCCGGCACCGCCCCGAGAGCGAGGCACTCCTCGACGCCGGGCTGTTGGTCGACCTCGGCGCCCACGGGGCCCCGTGGCACCCCACCTCCTCCGTCCGAACCGTCCACAGGACCCAGTCCCCGGCCATGCTCAAGCTGTCGCTGGGTCTGCGCATCACGAACTCCTGCCGTCAGAACCTCCGCAAGGAGCTGCACCGTGGCGTGGAGGTGCACCGACTCCTGCGCACCGGACTCGCGACTCAGTGGCAGGCCACGCACCCGGCCTTCGACATCGTTCGCGACCCGGCCTGGCTCGCCGTCGACGGGCTGGACGGTGCCCCTGTGCCGGGCCTCGACGTGATGATTAGGCACAACCCCTTCCGGCCCTCCGACGACGTCTCCTGCGTAGCCGGCCTTGTCTCACCCCTCCCTCACCCCCACGCCGATGTCACCACTGGCCGACCTCAATCGGGCCGGGAGCCCCTGCGGTCCCGTCTTGCCGAACTGGTCATGCGCCTGGCCGCCCGAACCGGCCGCTCGCGAGGCGCCGTCGCTGTCGAGTGGTTCCTGCGATACCTCGAGCACGTCGTTCGCCCCGTGCTGTGGCTGGACGCTGAGGCGGGAATCGCCCTGGAGGCACACCAGCAGAACACGCTGCTCCTGCTGGACGGTCATGGGTGGCCTGCGGGTGGCCGGTACCGCGACAACCAGGGCTATTACTTCCGTGAGTCCCGGCGGGCAGAGCTGGAGGCTCGGCTGCCGGGCATCGGCGAGCACAGCGACTCCTTCGTCACGGACGAAGTCACCGATGAGCGCTTCGCGTACTACCTCGCGATCAACAACGTGCTCGGCCTCATCGGCGCGTTCGGCTCCCAGCACCTCGCCGATGAACAACTCTTGCTCGCCGCCTTCCGCCGGTTTCTCGGCGATGCGGCCTCTGGTCCCGCCCGTCTGCGTACGTCACTGCCCTCTCACCTGCTCGACTCACCGGTTCTGCGCTGCAAGGCCAACCTCCTGACCAGGCTCCACGGCCTCGATGAGCTCGTAGGGCCCGTGGACACCCAGTCCGTCTACATCACCATCGCCAACCCCCTTCATTTCTGAGGAACATGACCCACTACGCCTCCTGAGAGGAGCGTCCCGTGCCTCATACCGACGCGAGTGCCAACACAGATACCGTCCCGGTCACCGAGTTCGGCACCACCATGAGCCCGCTTGCTCGTGAGAGCCGTATCGGCCCGGCTACCGATGTGGGAGCCGACGCTGAGGACACGCTGGACCTGCGACTGCCCGATGATTTCGTCGCGTTTTGCGCGGAGGGCACCGGTGGCGGCGGGGAGCGGAGCCCGGGAGCAGGCACGGGCACGCCTGCCTTCGGTGACCGGACCGCCCCCGATCTGCTCGGCAGCGTGGTCGACTGGGGGCCGGTCAGCACAGCGGCTGGGCTGCTGCACCTTGTCCCCGCACGGATCGACCAGGACGTGCCGATCATCAGCCGGTGGATGAACGACCCCGCTGTCACGGCCTTCTGGGGGCTCGCTGGATCCGAGAACGCCACTGAGGATCATCTGAGCTCCCAGCTCTTCGGCGACGGGCGCAGCGTCCCGTGCCTGGGCGTGTTGGGCGGCACCCCGATGAGCTACTGGGAGATCTACCGAGCGGACCTCGACCCGCTGGCCCGCCACTACCCGGCTCGACCCCACGACATCGGAGTCCATCTTCTTATCGGGGCCGCCGGTGACCGCGGGCGAGGCCTCGGAGCAACTCTTCTCCGAGCCGTCGCCGACCACGCGCTCGACCAGCGGCCTGCCTGTGCTCGCATCGTCGCGGAACCGGACATCCGCAACACCCCCTCCGTCGCTGCCTTCTTGAGCGCAGGATTCCGGTTCGCCGCTGAGATCGACCTGCCCGCCAAGCGAGCCGCCCTCATGATCCGAGACCGAAGCCTGCGCCATCTGCTGTGACGCCACGTCGCAGTGTCGTCACTTTTGGTACACCGCTCGTGTCGATCCGGTTCCCGATCCCGGCGCACCAAATTTCGGATCGAGCCGATCACCGATCCCGGATCGAGCCGATCACCGATCCCGGTCGAGTCGATCGCGGATCGCGGGTCGAGTCGATCACCGATCCCGGATCGAGGCGATTGCCGAAGGCATCGCAGGAGACCGCCCCGCGACCCCGTACACAACGATGGCTGCCTTTCCGTCGCACCGAAGCAATCCGGCCACAGCCGACCAACCTCGACCCCCTGCGGGCACAGCCGACCAGCCCCCTCCCCGGGCGACAGCCGTCCTCCACATCGATCGCATCCGGTCCACCCCGCCCACTCCGCGAATCAACCCCCGACCATCGTCAAACCACCCCCGACCTCAACCGATCCGATCCGACCCACACCCGAACAGATCCGATCGCCGCCCAGGGAACCCCGGTCTTGATCCAGCCCCTCGTCCTCACCGCGGGCGCTCACTTGTCAGTGCCGGGCCGTAGGGTGGTCGCGCTATGACGAAGCCCTCACTCCCCGAACTCCTGCATGCTGCCGTCACTGCCGTAGGCGGCACGGAGCGCCCTGGCCAGGTGACGATGGCCGAATCCGTCGCTGATGCGATCGACGGCGGCTCCCATCTGCTGGTCCAGGCCGGCACCGGCACCGGAAAGTCGCTGGGCTACCTCGTGCCCGCGCTTGCGCACGGGGAACGCGTCGTCGTGGCGACGGCCACCCTGGCGCTTCAGCGCCAGCTCGTGGAGCGGGACCTGCCACGCACGGTCGATGCACTGCATCCCCAGCTGCGCCGCCGCCCGGAGTTCGCGATGCTCAAGGGCCGGTCGAACTATCTGTGTCTGCACCGTCTGCGTGAGGGCGTCCCGCAGGACGAGGAGGAGGGCCTCTTCGACCAGTTCGAGGCCGCAGCACCCACCAGCAAGCTGGGTCAGGACCTGCTGAGGCTGAGGGACTGGTCCGACGAGACGGAGACAGGCGACCGCGACGACATGACGCCTGGTGTGTCCGACCGAGCCTGGGCCCAGGTGTCGGTGTCGTCACGCGAGTGCCTCGGCGCTTCGAAGTGCGCGTACGGCGCCGAATGCTTCGCCGAGATGGCCCGAGAGCGGGCCAAGCTCTCGGACGTCATCGTCACTAACCACGCGCTGCTCGCGATCGACGCCATCGAGGGTGCCCCGGTCCTCCCGCAGCACGAAGTTCTGATCGTCGACGAGGCACACGAACTGGTCTCCCGAGTCACCGGAGTCGCCACCGGCGAGCTCACGCCCGGGCAGGTAAACCGCGCCGTGCGCCGCGCCGCCAAGCTCGTCAACGAGAAGGCAGCCGACCAGCTCCAGACAGCCGCCGAGGGCTTCGAACGGCTGATGGAGCTGGCCCTGCCGGGCCGCCTGGAGGAGATCCCGGAGGACCTCGGCTACGCGCTCATGGCGCTGCGCGATGCGTGCCGCACCGTCATCTCCGGGATCGGCGCGACCCGTGACAAGTCCGTGCAGGACGAGGACGCGGTCCGCAAGCAGGCGCTGGCGTCGGTCGAGTCCGTGCACGACGTGGCGGAGCGGATCACGAATGGTTCGGAGTGGGACGTCGTCTGGTACGAACGTCACGACCGCTTCGGCGCGTCCCTGCGTGTCGCCCCCATGTCGGTGTCGGGTCTGCTGCGGGAGAAGCTCTTCACGGACCGCTCGGTCATCCTGACCTCCGCGACCTTGAAGCTCGGCGGCGACTTCAATGGCGTTGGTGCGTCGCTGGGGCTGGCTCCGGAGGGCACGGAGGGCGACGATCTCCCGCAGTGGAAGGGCGTGGACGTCGGCTCGCCGTTCGACTACCGCAAGCAGGGCATTCTGTACGTGGCCAAGCACTTGTCGCGGCCCGCGCGGGACGGTGATCGCGTGGACATGCTCGATGAGCTGACCGAACTGATCCAGGCCGCCGGTGGCCGCACGCTCGGGCTGTTCTCCTCGATGCGAGCCGCCCAACTGGCCGCCGAGGAGCTCCGCTCACGCATCCCCGAGTTCCCGATCCTCCTCCAGGGCGAGGAGACGCTCGGCGAGCTGATCAAGAACTTCGCGGCCGACCCGAAGACCTGTCTGTTCGGCACGCTGTCGCTCTGGCAGGGCGTGGACGTGCCCGGCCCCAGCTGCCAGCTGGTCGTCATGGACAAGATCCCGTTCCCCCGGCCGGACGACCCGCTGATGAGCGCCCGCCAGAAGGCGGTGGAGGACGCCGGCGGCAACGGCTTCATGGCGGTCGCCGCCACTCACGCGGCCCTGCTCATGGCCCAGGGCGCGGGCCGCCTGGTGAGGGCGTCGGGTGACCGCGGCGTAGTCGCCGTACTGGATCAGAGGCTCGCTACGGCGCGGTACGGGAGCTACCTGAAGGCGTCACTGCCCGACTTCTGGTACACCACGGACCGTAATCAGGTTCGGAAGTCACTGGCCGCGATCGACGCGAAGGCGAAGCAGACTGAGGCTGTAGAGGCCGAGTGATCGTGGTTAGCCTGTCGCGGGCGCCGCGACAGGCTAACCGTCGATCCAAATTGCGCTGACACCGGGGCCCGTGGGCGCGGTAGCGCAAGGGCACGGGAACCCTGGAGACAGCACAGGGCCCCGGAACCGGCGCAGGGGTCCCGGGGCCCGGTCAGAGGGCGACGCCGTCGAGGTCGCCCGCCGCGGCCGTCACACGCGCCGCAGCACCGCCACCACCTTGCCCAGGATGGTCGCGTCGTCGCCGGGAATCGGCTCGTACGCGGAGTTGTGCGGGAGGAGCCAGACGTGGCCGTCCTCGCGCTTGAAGCGCTTGACGGTGGCCTCGCCGTCGAGCATCGCGGCCACGATGTCGCCGTTCTCGGCGACCGGCTGGCGCCGGACCGTGACCCAGTCGCCGTCGCAGATCGCGGCCTCGATCATCGAGTCACCGACGACCTTGAGCACGAACAGCTCGCCGTCGCCGACCAGCTGCCGGGGGAGGGGGAAGACGTCCTCGACCGACTCCTCGGCGAGGATCGGGCCACCGGCGGCGATGCGGCCGACGAGGGGGACGTACGACGCGGCGGGCTTGCCGGCGGTGTCCGTGGGCTGCACGGAGGCGGCCTGGTCGGAGCCGCGCACCTCGTACGCGCGCGGCCGGTGCGGGTCGCGGCGGAGGAACCCCTTGCGCTCCAGTGCCATCAGCTGGTGTGCGACCGAGGACGTGCTGGACAGGCCGACCGCCTGGCCGATCTCCCGCATCGACGGCGGGTAGCCGCGTCGCTGCACGGAGTCCCTGATGACCTCGATCACGCGGCGCTGGCGATCGGTGAGTCCCGAGCTGTCCGCCCGGATGCCAGGAGGTCGCCCTGGCAGGGAGCGCTTGTGTCCCTCGGGATTCATGGCTTCGTTCATCGCATGCACCGGCTCGAGTCGGCCCTGGGAGCGGTCCTGGGCAGTGATGGTGGCACTGTCTGCGGTGGTGGTCACGTCGGCCCCTCTCGATGGTCTCCCTGCTGCACAACGGTAGTTGCTTTCGAAAGGTTGCGCCAAACACACGTTCGAGTGAAAAACCGCGAATCACCTGACGTGATCGCGTGTCGGGGTGTATGGCTGACGAGCTGTCCGGCGGGCAAAAGGGCCCATTGTTGTACTCTTCACCGCCGGGGTGACGACCTCGTGGGTTGTTGCCCCAGTCTGCCATCCGGGATCACTTCAACCGGGTACCGACCCCCATCTGTGCGGGAGTCCCACGTCCCCTCCGTGCGGCGCTCACGGTATCTCCGTATGTGCCGCAGCGATACGGGCGTGCAGCAGCGTGTGCGGCGCGCGAGGCGTGGCAGGACGGCACGTGCCAATGTCCGTGCGACACGCGCGTATGGCGTCGATGTATGAGCCAATCCCCACATCTAGTGGTTGGATTGCGGGAGCAGCCCAGAAGTTGTGGTCCCCCGGGTCTTCGGAGGTTCGGAGATCGCCTATGCTTGGGGCTGCTTCGCGGGGCTCATGGGGCCCAGCGAGGCTATTGAGTCTGCTGTGAGGAGGGTTGGGAGTTATGCACTGTCCCTTCTGCAGGCACCCCGACAGCCGTGTCGTCGACAGCCGTACGACCGACGACGGCACATCGATCCGCAGGCGCCGCCAGTGTCCTGACTGCTCCCGTCGTTTCACGACCGTGGAGACCTGCTCACTGATGGTGATCAAGCGGTCCGGAGTCACCGAGCCGTTCAGCCGCACCAAGGTCATCAACGGTGTGCGCAAGGCATGCCAGGGACGACCTGTCACCGAGGACGCGCTCGCCCAACTCGGCCAACGGGTCGAGGAGGCGGTGCGGGCCACCGGAAGCGCCGAGCTGACCACCCACGACGTGGGACTGGCCATACTCGGCCCGTTGCAGGAGCTCGATCTCGTCGCCTATCTGCGATTCGCCTCCGTCTACCGAGCCTTCGACTCGCTCGAGGACTTCGAGGCCGCGATCGCGGAACTGAGGGAGGGGACGGGTCGCGCCGCCGCGGACGACGACGACCGCGAAGGCGACGTGGACGCAGTCACGGGGGGCCAGGAAGACGACCGCGGGTCCGGAGGGACTGCACAGGTCCCCGTGCCCGCCAACGCCGCCGACTGAGGGCGGGCCGGACTCGGTCGTCAGAACCGGGATCCGGCCGAGAGGGCGGCGACAGAAGACCTGCTGCGGGTGGCGATCAGAGGGTGCCCGCAGCACCAGACAGAACACGTGCCACGGGGAACATCGGGGCACTTCAGGGCGTTTTCGCCCGTAGAGGGAGGCGGCATGACAGAGACGGCGAGCGGTCCGGCACGGAGTTCCCGCGCCAAGGGCACCAAGGCGACCAAGGGACTGCGTATCGAGCGCATCCACACCACCCCCGGCGTGCACCCGTACGACGAGGTGGCCTGGGAGCGCCGTGACGTCGTCATGACCAACTGGCGCGACGGCTCGGTGAACTTCGAGCAGCGCGGCGTCGAGTTCCCCGACTTCTGGTCGGTGAACGCGGTCAACATCGTCACCAGCAAGTACTTCCGCGGTGCCGTCGGCACCCCGCAGCGCGAGGTGAGCCTCAAGCAGCTCATCGACCGCATCGTGAAGACGTATCGGAAGGCCGGCGAGGACTACAAGTACTTCGCCTCGCCCGCCGACGCCGAGATCTTCGAGCACGAGCTGGCGTACGCCCTCCTGCACCAGATCTTCAGCTTCAACAGCCCCGTCTGGTTCAACGTGGGCACCCCGCAGCCCCAGCAGGTCTCCGCCTGCTTCATCCTGTCCGTCGACGACTCCATGGAGTCGATCCTCGACTGGTACAAGGAAGAGGGCATGATCTTCAAGGGCGGCTCCGGCGCCGGCCTGAACCTCTCCCGCATCCGCTCCTCCAAGGAACTGCTGTCCTCCGGCGGCAACGCCTCCGGTCCGGTTTCCTTCATGCGCGGTGCCGACGCCTCCGCAGGAACGATCAAGTCGGGCGGCGCCACCCGCCGCGCCGCCAAGATGGTCATCCTCGACGTCGATCACCCCGACATCGAGGACTTCATCGAGACCAAGGTGAAGGAAGAGGAGAAGATCCGCGCCCTGCGTGACGCGGGCTTCGACATGGACCTGGGCGGCGACGACATCACGTCCGTCCAGTACCAGAACGCCAACAACTCGGTCCGCGTGAACGACACGTTCATGAAGGCGGTCGAGACGGGCGGCAAGTTCGGCCTGACCTCCCGTATGACCGGCGAAGTCATCGAAGAGGTCGACGCCAAGGCCCTGTTCCGCAAGATGGCCGAGGCCGCCTGGGCCTGCGCCGACCCCGGCATCCAGTACGACGACACCATCAACCACTGGCACACGTGCCCGGAGTCCGGCCGCATCAACGGCTCGAACCCGTGCAGCGAGTACATGCACCTGGACAACACGTCCTGCAACCTCGCCTCGCTGAACCTGATGAAGTTCCTGAAGGACGACGGCAAGGGCAACCAGTCCTTCGACGTCGAGCGCTTCTCTAAGGTCGTCGAGCTCGTCATCACCGCGATGGACATCTCCATCTGCTTCGCGGACTTCCCGACGCAGAAGATCGGTGAGAACACGCGCGCGTTCCGCCAGCTCGGCATCGGCTACGCCAACCTCGGCGCCCTGCTGATGGCGACCGGCCACGCGTACGACTCCGACGGCGGCCGTGCCCTCGCCGGTGCCATCACCTCCCTGATGACCGGCACCTCGTACCGCCGTTCCGCCGAACTCGCCGCGGTCGTCGGCCCGTACGACGGCTACGCCCGCAACGCGACGCCGCACCTGCGCGTCATGAAGCAGCACGCCGACGCCAACGGCAAGGCCGTCCGCATGGACGACCTCGACACGCCGATCTGGGCCGCCGCCACGGAGGCCTGGCAGGACGTGCAGCGCCTTGGTGAGAAGAACGGTTTCCGTAACTCCCAGGCGTCCGTCATCGCCCCGACCGGCACCATCGGTCTGGCGATGTCCTGCGACACCACCGGTCTTGAGCCCGACCTCGCGCTGGTCAAGTTCAAGAAGCTGGTCGGCGGCGGCTCGATGCAGATCGTCAACGGCACCGTCCCGCAGGCCCTGCGCCGCCTGGGTTACCAGGAGGAGCAGATCGAGGCGATCGTCGCCCACATCGCCGAGCACGGCAATGTCGTCGACGCCCCGGGCCTCAAGCACGAGCACTACGAGGTGTTCGACTGCGCCATGGGCGAGCGTTCCATCTCCGCGATGGGCCACGTCCGCATGATGGCCGCGATCCAGCCCTGGATCTCCGGTGCGCTCTCCAAGACGGTCAACATGCCGGAGTCGGCGACCGTCGAGGAGGTCGAGGAGATCTACTTCGAGGCCTGGAAGATGGGCGTCAAGGCGCTCGCCATCTACCGCGACAACTGCAAGGTCGGCCAGCCGCTCTCCGCGAAGACCAAGGAGAAGGAGAAGGCCGAGATCACGGAGAAGGCCGAGGCCACCATCCGTGAGACGGTCGAGAAGGTCGTCGAGTACCGCCCGGTCCGCAAGCGCCTCCCCAAGGGTCGTCCCGGCATCACGACGTCCTTCACGGTCGGCGGCGCCGAGGGCTACATGACCGCCAACTCCTACCCGGACGACGGTCTCGGCGAGGTCTTCCTGAAGATGTCCAAGCAGGGCTCGACTCTCGCGGGCATGATGGACGCCTTCTCGATCGCGGTCTCCGTCGGCCTTCAGTACGGCGTGCCGCTGGAGACGTACGTCTCGAAGTTCACGAACATGCGCTTCGAGCCGGCCGGCATGACGGACGACCCGGACGTGCGGATGGCGCAGTCGATCGTCGACTACATCTTCCGCCGCCTGGCGCTCGACTTCCTGCCCTTCGAGACGCGCTCCGCGCTCGGCATCCACTCCGCCGAGGAGCGTCAGCGCCACCTCGAGACGGGCTCCTACGAGCCCAACGAGGACGAGGTCGACGTCGAGGGTCTGGCCCAGTCGGCGCCGCGCGCCCAGGAGCTGAAGGCCGTCGCCACGCCGAAGGCGGAGGCCTCGGCGGCCAAGCCCGCCCCGCAGCAGGCCCACACCAGCGCCGAGCTGGTGGAGATGCAGCTGGGCATCCAGGCCGACGCCCCGCTGTGCTTCTCCTGCGGTACGAAGATGCAGCGGGCCGGCTCCTGCTACATCTGCGAGGGCTGCGGCTCGACCAGCGGCTGCAGCTGACACCGCGCGGGGCCACGGCCCCGACCGTCGGACAGCCCGTGAAGGGCTCTGACGGCAGGTACAGCAAGTGAGAGGGGCGCCGACCATGTGTCGGCGCCCCTCTTCGTCGTACGTCCTCGCGCGGGGGCTTGTGCCCCTCCACGCGTGTGCGGCTCTCAGGACCGGCGGGCGCTGCCCATGGTCGCGGTGAACGTCGCCGGGTCGTCCTCGAAGCCGTGGATGCCGGCGTGGAACTCCCACGTGCTCGATCCCGGGCGCACGAACTCGGCGACGGTGGCCGCCGTGGACCCGAGGACGCCGCCGAAGTCGTCCTCGGCCAGGACGGTGTAGCCCTCGCGGATACGCAGGGCCGGCTTGATCACGCTGACGAAGGTGCGCTCGGCGGGGTGCTGTTGGATCACGACGCCGACCAACACGCGCGCGTACCGGCTGTCGAGCCGGTCGAGCTCGACGGTGAGCACCTCGTCCCAGCCGAAGCCCTTGCCGTCCTTGCTGTCCCGGTTGAGATAAATGGTGCCGTCGGGAGAGCGGCTGTCGAAGTGCACCACATAGGCGGGGTCCCCGTAGGGATCGCTCGCCAGATAGGTCGCGGCCACTATGTCCAGATCGGTGGGCGGCTGTCCGGCCGCGCTCGGATCCCACTTGAGTGAGATCTCGACTTTCCGGATTCCCTTGTTGATGGCGTTCACCAGGCTTCCCCTTCCCCGTAACGCATATACCTTCAGCCCGAACTGCCTCTTGGACAAGGCCGGTTGTTCATCCTGCCACGCGCCCGGGATCGTGCGCCGGGGAGCGGTGTGGTCGAGCGTGACCGGCGCCACGCTCCCTGGCCTTACCATGGCGCGGTGCTGGTCAAGTGGATTCGCTGCACCGTGGTGGACCGCCGCGGCTTCGAGCGGGGGCAGCGAAAATGGGCGGGGCTTCTGGGGGAGCCGGGATTTCGGGGGCAGGGTGGTGGTTGGAGCCGGGGGCGGCAGGGGGTGGCGCACATTTTCTCGTTCTGGGAGAGCCGTTCCTTCTACGACTCCTTCATGGCGCGATCCCACGACCGGCTGGCGGCGGCTCAGTCGGGCACCTTCAAGGACATGCAGGTCAAACTCTTCGACTACCGCTTCGACGTGAAGACCGGCTTCGAACCGCGCTTCACCGACGCGGACCTCGTCCGGGTAGCGCATTGCCGTGTCCATGAGGACCGGGCGGAGCATTTCACGCTCATGCAGGAGAAGGTCTGGAACCCCGCCATGGCCGGCTCTCCCGGTATGGTCCGGGGCCTGTTCGGTGAGGCGCCGGGACATGAGTTCGTGGTGCTGTCGATGTGGCAGTCGGCCGCGGAACACGGCAAGTACCGCACCGAACGCGTGGAGCGACTGGCGCTCCGGGCCCAGACGGAGGCGGATGTCGCCGCCCTTACGGGTGACATCGTGGAGCTCGAAGCGACCTGGACGGTTTGAATTCCGGACCCGTGACGCGGGCGTATCTGTGTGACGCATGGTGCAGGAAATGTGTGACCTACGCTGTATGGAGCCCGTACGAGTGCTCGATATGCCGTCCGCGGATCTAGGGTTTTGGCATGGCACGACCACGGCGCATCGTCCTTGTCCGGCACGGGGAGTCAACGGGCAATGTTGATGACACCGTCTATGAGCGTGAGCCCGACCACGCGCTGGCTCTGACCGAGCGGGGCTGGCGGCAGGCGGAGGAGACGGGCAAACGGCTACGGGAGGTGTTCGGCCGCGAGCGCGTCAGCGTGTACGTCTCGCCCTACCGGCGTACGCACGAGACGCTCCGTGCCTTCCACCTCGACCCCGAGCTCATACGGGTGCGCGAGGAGCCCCGCCTGCGGGAGCAGGATTGGGGGAACTGGCAGGACCGCGACGACGTACGTCTGCAGAAGTCCTACCGCGACGCCTACGGCCATTTCTTCTACCGCTTCGCCCAAGGTGAGTCCGGAGCCGACGTGTACGACCGGGTCGGCGGCTTCCTGGAGAGCCTGTTCCGCAGCTTCGAGGCGCCCGACCACCCGCCGAACGTGCTGCTCGTGACCCACGGCCTGGCGATGCGGCTGTTCTGCATGCGCTGGTTCCACTGGACGGTCGCGGAATTCGAGTCGCTGGCGAACCCGGGGAACGCGGAGATGCGGATGCTCGTTCTCGGGGACGACGGCAAGTACACGATCGACCGGCCGTTCGAACGCTGGCGAGAGCCGGAACCGTACGGGATCACCGGATAGAGTGGCAGAGCGATGACCGCTGACTCCTCACCCGAAGGGCGCCTGGACCGCGCCATCGCCAGCCTGCGCGGACTCGCGGTGGGGGACGCGCTCGGATCGCAGTTCTTCGTCCCGGCGAACTACCCGCTGCTCAAGCGCCGCGAGCTGCCGCCCGGCCCCTGGCAGTGGACGGACGACACGGAGATGGGCTGCTCCGTGGTCGCCGTCCTGGTCGCCCACCACCGCATCGACCAGGACGCCCTGGCCCGCTCCTTCGCCGAGCACCACGACTTCGACCGCGGCTACGGCCCTGCGGTCAACCGGCTACTGCGTCTGGTCCGGGAAGGCGGGGACTGGCGCGAGCTTTCGGCCGCGCTCTTCAACGGGCAAGGGTCCTGGGGCAACGGCGCCGCGATGCGGATCGCACCGCTCGGCGCCTGGTACGCGGACGATCCCGAGCAGGCGACTCACCAGGCCGAGATCTCGGCCTACCCCACGCATCAGCACCGGGAGGCCGTGGTCGGCGCGATGGCCGTTGCCGCGGCCGCGGCGCTGGCTGCAGCTCCAGGTGGTCCGCCCAGTCCGGAGTCGCTGCTCGACGACGTCGTCGCACTCATCCCGAAGAGCGCGGTCGGAGCGGGCCTGCGGCGCGCCCGGGACATGCTGGATTACGGAGATGCGGCCACCGTGGCGGCTGTCCTTGGGTGCGGACGGCGTACGACCGCCCATGACACGGTGCCCTTCGCGCTCTGGTCGGCCGCACGGGCCCTGGGCGACTACGAGCAGGCCTTCTGGACGACCGCGCAGGTCGGGGGCGACGTCGACACCACCTGCGCCATCGTGGGCGGCGTGATCGGCTCCGGGAAGGCCGGGGCGGTGCCTGCCGAGTGGGTGGGGCGGACCGAGGCGTTGCCGGGGTGGGTGCCGGGGGCGGTGTAGGGCGGGTCGGGGCCGGGCTGTCGGGTGGTTTAGGGCCGGGCCTGGATGTCTGTCTCGGTGGGTTCCTCGCCCGCAGGGGAGATCTCTCGCCTGTTCCTTGCTATGCGGGGGAGGCCGCTGGTCGAAAGTTCCTCGCTCGGGTGGGGGAGGCTTCCCGTCGAGAGTTGCTCGCTCGGCCGGGGCGTCGCCTCCACGGATTCCTTGCTGTTCGTGGATTCCTCGCTGTGCCGAGATCCCCGATAACTTTCCGTGCATCCCGGGAACTCTGTGTGACCGCCGGTCCGTTGTCGTGGCAGTTGATGTGCCGGCCGTTTGGGGTCGGGCTCACACGTGACCACACGCGAGGGACGCAGGGGGAGGGGAGTCATGCAGTTCGTGTCGGTGCTGGGCGTGCTGCTGGTCGCGGTGGCCGCAGCGTGGGGCGGACTGCCGCTGCCCCATGCCGTCGGGGCTCGCCGGTCGGCAGTAGCCGTGAATGTGGTGCGGATGGCCGGCCCGTCGTCCTCGCCGTCGGTCCCCCGAACGCGAGTCGGCCATCCGCGGCCCTTCGCGGGCCGGGCCGGGTCAGCCGGCCATCGGGCCCGCCGTCCCGGCGAGAGCTTCCAGGTCGCTCTTGCGGACCCGTATGACCAGCCACGCCGTGGCCAGGGCGAGTACCGCCATCGCCGCTGCCGCCACGAAGCCCATCGAGATGCCCTGGGTGAGCACCTCGTGGCCCCAGCGGCCGGGCAGCTGGTGTGTCTGGGCGAACTCCGCCTTCTGCTCCGGCGTTCCCTCCGCCATGAACTTCGGCAGCTGCTTCTCCGCCTCGTCCCTGCTGGCCGACCCGAACACCGTCGTCAGGATGGACAGACCGAGCGAACCGCCCACCTGCTGCGTGGCGTTGAGAAGCCCGGACGCGGCACCCGCCTCGTGCTGGGCGACCCCCGAGACGGCGGTGATCGTCAGCGTCACGAAGTTCAGACCCATGCCGAATCCGAACAGCAGCATCGGGCCGAGGACCCCACCGACGTACGAACTGTCGGCGGTGATGAGGGTCTGCCAGGCCAGCCCGATCGCCACGAGCGTCGAACCCACGAGCATGAACGGCTTGGGTCCGAGCGCCGGCAGGAAGCGCTGCGAAAGGCCCGCCCCGAGCGCGATCACGACCGTGACCGGCAGGAAGGCGAGACCGGCCTCGATCGGGCTGTACTGGAGCACGTTCTGCACGAAGAGAACGATGTAGAAGAACATCCCGAACATCGCCGCAGCGAGGCTGAGCATGATCACATACGTGCCCGACCGGTTGCGGTCGGCGAACATCCTGAGCGGCGTGATGGGCTCCTTGGCCCGCGACTCGATGAATGCGAAGGCCAGCAGCAGGACCACCGCGGCGCCGAAGGACCCGATGGTCAGGCTGTCGCGCCAGCCCTCGTCCGCGGCGCGGATGAAGCCGTAGACCAGGGACGCCATGCCTGCGGTCGAAGTCAGTGCACCCGCTATGTCGAAGCGGCCGGTGTGCCGTTCGGACTCGCTGATGTACAGCGGCGTGAGCACGGCTATCAGGATGCCTATGGGCACGTTGACGAAGAGCACCCACCGCCAGTCGAGCCACTCGGTGAGCATGCCGCCCGCCAGCAGGCCGATGGCGCCACCACCCGCGGAGACCGCGGCGAAGACGCCGAACGCGCGGTTTCGTTCCGGGCCTTCGGGAAACGTCGTGGTGATGAGCGCCAGCGAGGTGGGCGAGGCGATGGCGCCTCCAACGCCCTGGAGAACACGCGCGGCCAGCAACTGCCAAGGTTCCTGGGCGAGTCCGCCGAGCAGCGAGGCGAGCGTGAACAGCAGGATGCCGGTCATGAAGACCCGGCGGCGGCCCAGGATGTCACCGGCACGACCGCCCAGCAGCAGCAGACCGCCGAACGTGAGCGTGTAGGAGCTGACGACCCAGGTGAGGTCGGTGGTGCTGAACTTGAGCGCGTTTTGAATGTGCGGGAGCGCGATGTTCACAATCGTCGCGTCGAGTACCACCATGAGTTGGCAGGCCGCGATGACGGCGAGCGCGATGCCGGGATGCCCCTCCCGGCGGGCCGCACCCGGTTTCTGATCCTTGATCAACTGAGAGGTTGTCACTATGGGTCCCCCACAAGTGCCGTAGTGAACGCTCGCGTTCACTGTCGCGTCAACCGTAGTGAGTCCCCTTTAGTGAACGCAAGCGTTCACTTGCATTCGTGTCGCGCGGCCTGTCCCCTGTAAGGGCCGTGCGGTGGTACCTAGTCCCCGAAGTCCCCGCTTCCCCAGCTTGTTGGAGACGCTCAGATGGTTACCTCGCGCTGGACGGCCGCCCCCGCTCAGGCGGCCTCCCTCCGTCGGCGCGGCGCCGTGCTCGAACGCGCGATTCTCGATGCCGCGCTGGAACAACTCAGCACCGTCGGCTGGAACGGCCTCACCATGGAGGGTGTCGCCGCCGGCGCGCAGACCGGCAAGGCCGCGGTCTATCGTCGTTGGCCGTCCAAAGAGGACCTCGTCGCCGATGCGCTGCGAGCGGGGCTGCCGCGGTTCGACTCGGCCCCGGACCTCGGTGGTGTGCGCGAGGACCTGCTCGAACTGTGCCGGCAGGCGCGTGACGCGATGTTCTCCCGGCCGGGATTCGCCCTGCGAGCAGTCATTCACGAATGCGACACGCTCCAGGCTGAGCGCTTCCATGGCGTGATCTTCGAGGGAGTCGTGGAGCCGATGATCAAGCTGCTTCGTGAGGTCATCACCCGTGGAATTGACCGGGGAGAGGTGCGGGATGATGCCGCGAACGGCTACGTTTTCGACGCCATTCCGGCGATGATGATGTATCGATCGAAGATGTGCACCAGCGAATGGAACGACCGGGATATCGAGGAGATGGTCGACCAGTTGATGCTTCCCTTGCTCCGTCCGGCAGGGAGCTGACGCGGCGCTTCATCACCCTGAAGGTCGCCTTCGCGAACCAGGGTGTCGGAGCGGGTTCCGGGCGGCGTAGGCTAAGGGCGCCATGCCGTACAAACCCCCTACTCACACCGTCGAGCGCTCCCTTCGCGCCACGACCGGAGCGAAGATCATTGCCGGTGTCGACGAGGTGGGGCGCGGTGCGTGGGCCGGTCCCGTCACCGTCTGCGCCGCGGTCACCGGACTGCGCCGGCCTCCCGAGGGCCTCACGGACTCCAAGCTGCTCACCATCAAGCGGCGCACCGAGCTAGACCAGGAGCTGCGGAAGTGGGTGACGTCGTTCGCCCTCGGGCACGCTTCCCCGGAGGAGATCGACGAGCGCGGGATGACCGCCGCGCTCCGGCTCGCCGCCGGGCGTGCCCTGGAGGCCCTGCCGGTCCGCCCCGACGCCGTGATCCTCGACGGGAAGCACGACTATCTCGGGACGCCCTGGCGGGTCCGTACGGTGATCAAGGGCGACCAGTCCTGTGTGGCGGTCGCGGCGGCCTCGGTGATTGCCAAGGTTCAGCGCGACAAAATGATGGCCGAACTGGGTATCGACCATGCAGACTTCGGTTTTGCGGACAACGCCGGGTATCCGTCGCCCGTGCACAAGGCCGCACTGGCGGAGCGGGGACCCACCCCGTACCACCGGTTGTCGTGGGCGTATCTTGATGCGCTGCCCCAGTGGCGGCACCTCAAGAAGGTCCGTACGTGGGTGGACGGAAGCGTTCCGGAGATCGAGGGTCAGCTCGGCTTCGATTTCTGACGATTCCGTTCGCACTCGTGTGCCACCCGCCGACGCGGGTCGCACCAGCGTTTGATAAACATCAGCTCATGCCTCTCATTCCCGAGGAGCTTCAGATTCACGAGAGTGCCCAGGGTCCCCGCGCCACTCCGGCCAGCGGCCGTACCGCGCCGACCCCTCGCCCCGTACCCGGCCCGCGCCCCGCGGCTCCGTCGCGTCCCGGCCGACCCGGGCCCGTGCGGCCCGCGCCGCCGGCGCAACGTACGCCGCGTGATGCGGCCGTGGCCAAGCCCGGACCGTCGGGCCCCCCTGCTTCCGCCGCCTCCGCTCCGGCGTCGGCGACCCCGCAGATCCAGCTGATCCCGGCCTCACCCGAAGGCGCGCTCGACGCCGCTGAGGAAGCCGTTGACCTGCTTCTGGACTCGGGTCGCGCCCCGGGCGAGGTGCTGGTGATCACGACCGGTGAACAGCATCCGTGGGCCACCCACGAGCTGTCCTTCGGTGAAGCCTCCTACTGGGCGCAGCACGACACTGGCGACGACGTGTTCTACGCCGACGCCTCCGTCGCGAGCCGCGCCGCGTCGCGACCCGTGGTCGTGGTGGCCGTCAACGGTGGTTCCGATGCCACTGCCGCCAGCGCCCTGCCGCTGGCCCTCGGCCGGGCCGGTGCCCTGTTGATCGTCTGCGGCGACCCGCAGCGGATCAACTCGGTGCTCGGTGCGGGCGTCTGATTCGGTTCAGGGTCGGCGTCTGATCCGGTACCGGGTCTGCGTCTGATCTGGTTCCGGACCTGCGTCTCATTTGGTTCCGGACCTGCGTCTGATCCGGTCCTGTACGTCCCGGGGACACTCCGCGGGACACCGGGGGGACGGGACGCCGCCGAGGCGGCGTCTCAGCACAGTGCGGTTTGTGGCGTGCGCGGACGAGTGGGGACTTGTCGTGTGCAGGCCACGTCGGTTAGGGATGCGACATCGAGCGCGGGCCTCGTAGGTGTGCGATGCGAGTCCATCCGGTCTGGCGGCCAACGCGCCTTCGTGCCCTGTGCCGGGCTCGCGTCTTCAGCGCGCAGCCGCGCGCCGAAGCACCTCCGAGGCCGCGCCGCCGGTGCGTGGCAGGGGGACCGGTGACTCGGACATGGCGAAGGGCTCCGGCGCCGAGTCGGCGTTGGGGCGCCGGCCGCCGCGGCCCTCGCCGAGGACCTGCCAGCCGTCACGGGTCAGCGTGATGTAGGCGCCGCACCGCAGGCCGTGCAGCGTGCAGGCATCGCGCAGGCCCCACATCCAGGCACCGTCCTCCTCCGTCCAACGGGCATCGCCGTCACGGCAGTAGAGCAGCACGGCGGTGCGTACCGGGGTACGGCGCCGCAGGTCGTGGGGGATGACTCGACGCAGCTGGGCGAGCAGCGCGTTGCGGAACATCCAGCCGTCGGCCGGGGTCTGGCGACGGGTGAACGAGGCACTGGCGCACAGCCGCTCCTCCGAGTCGAGCACCGCGACGATCGCGGTCGCCGGCCCGGGGTGGTGCCGTGAGTGCAGACCGCTGACGACCTCACGAGGATTGCGCAGCAGCGGTATGCCCGCCGCAGCCCACTCCGCAGGTTCGAGTATTCGGGCCAAGGGGTTGGCAGACGCGGCGGACAGGTCGGGTGGCGTCGACATGGATGCCGCGGAGGACGGAGCGAATCCGAAGGTCACGGTCCTCCCTTCGGCTACGCGCCCATACGGCGGGCGAGGTCGGATTTCGGGGGAGCGCACACCGCGGCAGGGCCCTTCCGGATCACGGACGCACCGTGCGGCGAGCGGACTTCAATTCTTCCTGTCGAACCTGATTGCGGCAACGAGCAATTGGGGCCACCGACCGATATCTGGTGGTGCGCGGGTTATATCCCTACCCAGTACATGACCTGGAGACGCGTGGGGCGACCCACCACAACCAGGTGTTACGTCTTCACGCGGGCCTGCGCTTCTGGTGGCCCCGGCCTCGCGCGCCGCGATCAGAGTCCGCCGCGATCAACCCTGCATGGCCAGAACCAACGGCAGCACCCCTTGCGCGCCCGCACGGCGAAGCATGCGCGCCGCGACGGCGAGAGTCCAGCCGGTCTCGGTGAAGTCGTCCACGAGCAGTACGGGTCCCGAGGTTTCGGCGAGGGCAGACGCGAGCGCGGGCGGCACGATCAGGGCGCCGTCGAGGGCCTTCAGCCGCTGCGCGCTGTTGCTTCGGGAGACCGGGGCCGCGTCACCGCCGTACTCCAGGGAACCCAGCAGCGGAAGTCTGCCGATCTCCGCGATGCGCGCGCCCAGGGAGCTGATCAGCTGGGGCCGGGTCCGAGAGGCGATCGTGATCACGCCGACCGGGCGCGGTGAGGCGTCCTCCGCCCCGGAGGCCCAGCCGCCGGGCCCCTTCGCCCAGTCGACCAGGACGCCCACGACCGCTTTCGCCACGTCGTCCGGCACCGGTCCGTCAGGGGCGTGGGGTGCGAGCATCGGTCGCAGCCTGTTGCCCCAGCCGATGTCCGAGAGGCGGCCCAACGCCCTCCCCGGTGCTGCCTGTTCGCCAGCCGGGATACGCCCCTTGAGGTCGACACCGATCGCCGGAAGGCCCGTCGGCCACATGCGGCGAGGCTCGACCTCGACGCCCGCTCGACCGAGGTCGACGCGCGCGGCCTCCAGCGCGGTGGTGGACGTGTCGGCGGTGAAGCGGGCGCCCGCGCAGTTGTCGCAGCGACCGCAGGGCTTGGCCCCCTCGTCGTCCAGCTGCCGTTGGAGGAACTCCATTCGGCAGCCCGGCGTCGAGGCGTACTCGCGCATCGCCTGCTGCTCGGCTCGACGCTGCCGGGCGACCCAGTCGTACCGCTCGGCCTCGTACACCCAAGGCTGACCCGTGGCGATCCAACCGCCCTTGACCCGCTGTACCGCGCCGTCCACGTCCAGGACCTTGAGCATGGTCTCCAGGCGGGAGCGGCGCAGTTCCACCAGGGGTTCCAGGGCGGGCAGGGACAGGGGCTTGTCCGACCGCGCGAGGACGTCGAGCGTGCGCCGCACCAGGTCCTCCGAGGGGAAGGCCAGCGAGGCGAAGTACTGCCAGATCGCCTCGTCCTCCTGTCCGGGAAGGAGGAGCACCTCGGCGTGTTCGACACCGCGTCCGGCACGCCCCACCTGCTGGTAGTAGGCGATGGGAGAGGAGGGCGAACCGACGTGCACCACGAAGCCGAGGTCCGGCTTGTCGAAGCCCATTCCCAGCGCGGACGTGGCCACAAGTGCCTTCACCCTGTTGCCGAGCAGGTCGTCCTCGGCCTGCTGACGGTCGGCGTTCTCCGTCTTGCCCGTGTAGGAGGCGACCGTGTGGCCGCGGTGCCGCAGGAAGGCCGTGACCTCCTCGGCGGCGGCCACGGTGAGCGTGTAGATGATCCCCGAGCCCGGCAGCTCGCCCAGGTGGTCGGCGAGCCAGGCCATCCGATGCGCGGCGTCCGGCAGGCGCAGCACACTCAGGCTCAGGCTGTCCCGGTCCAGCGGACCGCGCAGGACCAGGGCGTCGGAGGTGCCACCTGTGCCGAGCTGTTCGGCGACATCGGCGGTCACCCGTGCGTTGGCGGTCGCTGTCGTCGCGAGCACCGGCACTCCGGGCGGGAGATCGGAGAGCATCGTGCGCAGCCGCCGGTAGTCCGGCCGGAAGTCGTGGCCCCAGTCGGAAATGCAGTGTGCCTCGTCCACCACGAGCAGGCCGGTCGCCGCGGCGAGCTTGGGCAGGACCTGGTCGCGGAAGTCGGGGTTGTTGAGACGCTCGGGGGAGACGAGAAGTACGTCGACCTCGCCGGAGGCGATCTCGCTCTGAATCGTGTCCCACTCCTCGGTGTTGGAGGAGTTGATGGTCCGCGCATGGATACCGGCCCGGGCGGCGGCCTCGACCTGGTTGCGCATGAGCGCGAGCAGCGGAGAGACGATCACGGTAGGGCCGCTGCCACTGGAGCGCAGCAGGGATGTGGCCACGAAGTAGACGGCGGACTTGCCCCATCCCGTGCGCTGCACGACGAGCGCACGGCGTTTGTCGGCGACCAGTGCTTCGATCGCCCGCCACTGGTCCTCGCGCAGCCGGGCCGTGCCCGTGGTGTCCCCGACGAGGCGGGCGAGGACCGCGTCGGCCGCCGCCCGGAGATCCGCGTTGCTCGTGTGCTCCATGGGTTCCATACAACAGGACGGGACTGACAGGCGGGGGGCGAGCGGGTCTGGCGGGCGGATCGATGGGCGTGAGGAGGAGGCCTGCGGGGAGTGCCTATCTCGTCGGCCCGCCTGACTCGTCGGCCCTCCTGCTGCAGCGCTGGGCTGCGTGCCCTTGTCGTGTCCCTGGTCGGAGTTATCCACAGGTCAAAGCGGAGTCTCGTGATCCGCGAGATCGTCGGCGCATGACGAACCACAGCGAAACGACTGGGTCCCCTGAGAACGACGGCGCCTCGGCTGAGGAGCGGCACAACACCGCCGGAGCGGCGGAACCGTACGTTGCCCGCGACCTACAGGACGTGGGGGGTGTGCGGGGTGGGCACGGCGTCGGAAGTGACGAGGCCCGGGGACGTTCACAGCCCGCTAACCCGCTCGACTACGCGGCGTACGAAACGCACCTCCCCGAGCACCAGGTCACCCTGCGCTCCCCGGCCGAACTGGCCGATGCGCTGCCGTACCTCCTCGGATATCGCCCGGAGGACAGCATCGTGCTGGTCGCCTTGCACGACAAGGACGGTCGCGGCCGGTTCGGCGGCCGGGCGCGGCTGGGCATTCCCGCGAGCGCGGACGACTGGGACTCCGCGGCCAGCCAGCTGGCCCACGGACTAGTGACGGGCAGCGAGCGCAGGGGAGCGCGGCCGGAGCAGATGGTTGCCTTCCTCTGCCAGGAACCGCCGCGGGGCGAGACCGGCCAGCAGGTCATGGAACGGCTTCGCCCGCTGGCGCAGAAGGTGCGTGTCGCTTGCGGCAGCCTGGACGTGCCGGTGGTCGAGGCCTTGTGCATCTCGGGCGGTCGCTACTGGTCCTACTGCTGCGACAGGCCTGAGTGCTGTCCGCCCGACGGGCGACCGATGGGCCTGCCCGGTACGTCGGTGCTGGCAGCCGCGGCCGCCTACGCCGGAGTGCAGGTGCGCGGCACACTGAGCGAGCTGCGCGCCAGGCTCCTGCCATGGGAGACCCGCGCGGCTCGGGAGCAGGAGATCGCCCTGGACACCGTCGCGGCGAAACTGGTGCCGAGGATCCTCGACGACGCGATGCGCGCGGGCGTGGCGGAGGAGACGCTGGAGCTGGCCGAAGGGCTGCTGAGCCGGTTCGCCGCAGCCAAGCATCTGTCGGGGACGCTCACCGCGGATCTCCGCGACGACGAGCTGCTCGAGCACGACGAGGCAGCGAGGCTCATTCTGGGCCTGCAGGACCGTACGATGCGCGACCGCGTGGCCGAGTGGATGGAGGGTGACGAGGCCGCCCCCGCCCTGAGGCTCTGGCGAGCGCTTGCCCGCCGCTGTGTCACGCCGTACGGCGACTACGCCGCCGCGCCCCTCACCCTGGCAGGTTGGGTCGCCTGGTCCAGCGGCGATGAGCTGGAGGCCCGTGAGGCCCTTGCCATGGCCCTGGCCGCCGATTCGAACTACCTCTTCGCCCGCCTGCTGCACCAAGCCTGTAACGAGGGACTGAACCCTGAGTCGATCCGGCGCTGCCTGCGTGCCGAGCGTGTGGGGCGTGACGTGGTGCCGCCCGCACCGACGGCGGATGCGGAGGACGGTCGGGGGTCTCGGCCTTCCGCGGCTTCGTTCGGCAGTCTTGCCCGCTCGACGCGAGCTGCCGGGCGAGGGCGGGGGACGAATGGTCCGCGTGCGCGTACGAGGGCCGGTACGCGTCCGGGTGCCCAGAGGCCGGACGGGGCGGCTGCGCGCACCTCGAAGAAGGGGGCCGCACGTTGGAACGGTCCTCGACGCGATGGCTTGCGGCCCGGAACTGGAACCGGGACCGGGACCGGGACCGGGACCGGAAGTGGACGCCCGGGAGCGGGGTCCGAGGGGGACCAGTGAGCAGCCGCGAGCGGCGAGTACGGGCCGCCGACCTGCGCTTCGGTGCCCCGGAGCGCCTCGCCCGACCTGACGAACCTGATGAACAGGCCGGCGCCTTGGCGGGGTTACCTCATGAGGGGCGTGACCTGGAGGGATCTATCCCCGTTCACCTGAGTGGCGCAACGCGTGGAGCGGCTGTGCCGCCGCAACGCCCCCGTCACTCCGGATCCCCCAGCCGGTGCCGCAATCGCCTGCGGCGCTATGAGCGCAGAGGACGCCGCCCCATGTCACAGCCGAGTCAGATCTCCCCGGCCGCCGACGATGGCTCGACAGCTGGCGGGACAGTGCCGTTGCAGAGGCAGGACGCAGGGTTGTCGCCGGTCGAGGGCCGTGTGGGGGAGAGTGTTCCAGAGGCTCGGAGTGATGCGCCTCGGACTACGCCCCAGACGCCACATACGCAACGAACTGCCTGGTGGCGTAAGTCAGATGAGGAACGTGGCCTTGACTCACCGAGCCGCCGGACCAAGCTCCCGCAGCAACCCGTAAGGCCGACGAGCCCGAGCTTCCCGTCCTCCCATCCGACCCAACCGCCCCAAGCGGCTCCCACACCAGCCCAGCCACCAACGGCTGGCCGTTCCGCCGCCCTGCCCTCAACTCACAACGCTTTGATCTGCCTGGCCCTCCCTGGCCTCGCAATCTCCACGGACCAGGGCCAGTTGACCGGCAGAGGACTCGATGGGTTCTACCGCGCGGGTCGACGCGTGCTCTCGCGCTGCCAGATCCGCGTGGCCGGACGTGAACCACTCGCGGTGCAAGCCCGGATGACCGCCGCCGACACCGTCCGTTTCGTGGGCACGCTGCGAACCTCCCCGCAGGCCGGCCCCGACCCGGACGTAGTCGTCGAGCGGACCCGTCGTGCCGACGGCACCGAACGGATCACGCTGCGCAGTGCGGCCGCCCGCACCCTGCGGCTGCCGGTCGAGGTCGCCCTGGCCACAGACCTCGCCGACCTCGCGGCCATCGCGCGAGGCGACACAGGACCGGAACTCCTCGCCAGCGTGATCGACTCCGGCCTGCGTTGGTCGTCCGCCAAGGGCAACTCGGTGGTCACCGCCAACCCACCGCCTTCCGAGGCGCTGGCCTCGGCAGGTCTGTTGCGCTGGGAGTTCGACCTGGCGCCGGGAGGCACGGTCGGCATCGAACTGCGGGTGCGGCCTGAAGGAGCTGGACCCGTGCGCGCGGTGGGCCGGGCGGCGACTAGCCCGCTAGCCCCCACGCAGGCGGCGGGCGACGATCCGAGGGCGGAGGCGTTGCTGCGCACGAGCATCGAAGACCTCCAGGCCCTCCTGCTGCGCGACCCCGCCCACCCTTCCGACACCCACCTGGCTGCCGGGGCTCCCTGGCGCTGTGGACTGGCCCCGGCCGACGCCCTCGCCGCGGCACGAATGACTCTGCCCCTGGGTACCCGGCTCGCCGCAGGCACACTGCGGACCCTCGCGCGCACCCAAATCCGCGACCGGGGGCGGCAGTTCGGCCTGATCCCCGGGCCGAGACGGGATGCCGGTACGCATCTCCCGCCGAGCTGCACGGGCACAGAGGCCACGCTGCTCTTTCCCGCACTGCTCGCGGAGGCGCGACGCTGGGGCTTACCCGAGTCCGAGGCCGAGGAACTGCTCCCGGCGGCCGAACGGTGCCTGACCTGGCTACGGACGACTGTGGGCGACGGTGCGTGCCTGCCCGACCCGCACCCCGGTGGCCCAGTCCGCTGCGAGACCCAGGCCCACGCGCATCGTGCCGCGCTGCTCGGCGCCGATCTGCTCGACGCCTACGGCAGACCGGGCGCCTCCGAGCTGCGCAACTGGGCCGGGGCGCTGCGGGCGGACTTCCAGGCGGGCTTCTGGATCGACGACCTGGGCGGAGGCAGGCCCGCGGCCGCTCTGGCGCCCGACGGACGCCCTGTGCCGTATCTGGGGGCTACTGCCGCACACCTTCTCGACACCGGCCTGCTGGGCGAGGGAGAACAAGCTCTCGGCTTGCTCGACAAGGTGCAGACCGAACAGCTGGCCCGGCTGCTCGGCGGCCCGGCCATGCACTCGGGCTGGGGCCTGCGCGGACTGAGCGCGAAGGAGGCGGGGCACAACCCGTTCGGTCACCGCAGCGGTGCCGTGCGGGTCCACGAGACGGCGGTCGCAGTCGCGGGCCTCGCGGCGGCCGGCTACGAGAAGGAGGCCGGCGCGCTGCTGCGGGGCGTACTGGCAGCGGCGGAGGCCTTCGGTCAGCGACTGCCCGACATGTTCGCGGGGGAGCAGCGCACCGAAGGGAGCGCGCCCCTGCCGCATCCGGCGGCCTGTCGCCCTGCCGCCACGGCGGCGGGAGCGGGGGTGCTGCTGCTGGCCACCCTCGCAGGTATACGCCCGGACGCCCCGGCAGGGACGGTCACGCTGCGCCCCATGCGCAGCGCGCCGCTCGGCGAGATCGTCCTCACAGGCCTCCGAGTCGCCGGCGCCCCCTTCTCCGTGCGCGTCAGCCGCCTGGGCCTCGCCATGGTCGAGGAGGCCGCCGAAGGGCTGCAACTGCGGGCGTGACGCCTCGCGAGGGCAACCACAACCTCCCTCCAAGAGCCCGACCGACCCACACCCACAGCGACCTTCGGCGACTGCATCCCCGACTTGGCCCGCCCCCACCGCGACCTCGTACGACTGCAACCCGACCTGGCCCGCCCCCACCGCGACCTCGTACGACTGCACCCCGACCTGGCCCGCCCCCCACCGCGACCTTGGACGACTACACCTCGACCTGGCCCGCCGCCCACTGCTACCTCGTACGACCGCAACCCCGACCTAGCCCGCCACCCACTGCCACCTCGTACGACCGCACCCCCGACCTAGCCCACCCCACCGCACGAACCCCCACCAGAACCCACCAAAGCCCATACCGCACCGAACTGGATCAACCACCGACGGCCTCGACGAAGGGAGTGTTTATCGTCAGGCAGACGACTATGATCGCCGCATGCCCTACGACCCGTCAGCATTTCCGCCCTTTGCCGTCACCGTGGACCTGGTCGTGCTGACCGTGCGTCGCCATGCCCTGTGTGCGCTGGCGGTGCGCAGGGGGGAACCGCCGTTCCAGGGGCGCTGGGCACTGCCCGGTGGATTCGTACGGGCCGACGAGGATCTGGCGCAGGCCGCCGCGCGCGAACTGGCGGAAGAGACCGGGCTGCACGCCCACGACCCGGACGTCCCGGTGCAGGACAACGGCGCCCACCTCGAACAGCTCGCGACCTACGGCGACCCCAAGCGGGATCCGCGGATGCGGGTCGTCAGCGTCGCCCACCTGGCGCTGGCCCCGGACCTGCCGGCGCCCCGCGCGGGCGGCGACGCCAGCAACGCCCGTTGGGCCCCCGTCGACGAGCTGCTGCAGCAGGGCGGCTACGGTCGCGACGGCGAACCGGTCGCGCCGCTCGCCTTCGATCACGCGCAGATCCTGTCCGACGGCGTGGAGCGGGCGCGTTCCAAGATCGAGTACTCGTCACTGGCCACGGCGTTCTGCCCCACCGAGTTCACCGTCGGGGAGCTGCGCCGCGTCTACGAGGCGGTGTGGGGCGTGGCGCTCGACCCGCGCAACTTCCACCGAAAGGTGACGGGCACGCCGGGCTTCCTCGTCCCCACCGGCGGTACCACCACCCGGCAGGGAGGTCGCCCGGCGCAGCTCTTCCGGGCCGGCGGAGCCACCCTGCTCAACCCCCCGATGCTGCGCCCCGAGGTCTGACGCGAGGGCGCGGCGCGCACGGCCGTGTCGGACGCGGTCCGATGCCCTCGGGCGGGGTTCACCGCGCCCGGCTGGTGGTCGGCATGCGAACAGGTGCCCGACCGGAATACCTGTCGCCAGCGCAGATGAGGGCGCAGCGCGCCTTGTTCCCTACCCGAAAAAACGGACATAGCGCGCTATCTTGCTGCGGGTGATCGAGGCGATCGGACTGACCAGCAACCCTCGCAAAGAGCTTCCCCCCGCTGTCGACGACGTGTCCTTCGAGGCTCGCGCGGGTCGCGTCACCGCGCTGCTCGGAGCGTCGGGGGCGGGCAAGACGACGGCGCTCAGACTCATGCTCGAACTCCAACCGGGCAGGGGCGTCACCTTCTTCAGAGGGCGTCCCCTGCACCGCATCGCTCATCCCTCGCGCGAGGTCGGCGTGCTGCTGGGCGACGTGCCAGGGCATCCGGCACGCACGGTGCGCGGTCATCTGCGGATGCTGTGCGCCGCCGCTGGGGTGCCGGCCCGGCGTGCCGACGAGGTCCTGGAGGTGGTCGGCCTCGTCAGCCTGCGTGACGAGCGACTGGGCAGCCTTTCGCGCGGCATGGACCGCCGCCTCGGTCTGGCCTGCACACTGCTGGGCGACCCGCACACGCTCGTGCTCGACGAGCCCGCGGACGGGCTCACGACCCGAGAGCGCCGCTGGCTGCACGGAGCCCTGCGCGCACACGCGGTCCAGGGCGGAACGGTCCTGCTGACCACGGCCGACCCCAAGGAAGCCGCCCGCACCGCCGACCGGGTCGTCACGCTGGAGCGGGGCCTGCTCGTCGCCGACCAGGACGCCGCCGAGTTCGCGCGCACCCGGCTGCGCCCCCGCGTCGCCGTCCGCACCCCCCATGCCTCCCGCCTCGCCGCCCTGCTCACCAAGGACGCGCGCACCGCCCACCGCTCCGTCGAGGTCGTCCGCGAGAGCGGCAACCGGCTATCGGTGTACGGCAGTACCTGCGCCGCCGTCGGCGAGATCGCGTTCCGCAACGGCATCCTCGTTCATCAACTCGCCGATGAGATCGGGGACATGGGCGCAGGAGGCGGAGGGATCGAGCCTCAGTCCGAGGAGGCGGTCTCGGCCGCGCACGGCGACGTGGCGGTGGCCTTGGAGCGGGGCCGCGGGCCCCGGCGCGGCGTCGCATCGACGGAGAACCAAGGCCAGGTCGCGGCTGAGGACCTCGCGGAGACGGCCCAGGTGTCCCGGGTGGCTGCCGAAGCGCACATCGACCTCGCGGGGCACGAGGCCTCCCCGGAAGGCCCGCAGGCGAGCGCTGACGAGTCCTCGACGGTCCCCGGCGCGCGCACGTCGGCCTCCTCTGACGACGCTCTCCCCGATCTCCCGCCCCCCATCGCCGTCCGCCCCGCCCCCACCCCCCTCCGCCCCCTCCGGTACGAGCTGCGGCGTGCGGCCGGTGTCGGTACCGGGTTCGTCACCGCGGGTGTCGTGCTCGTGGTGTCCGCACTCACCGCCGTGCTGCTCGCCCGCATCGGACACACGCCGCACCCGCGCCTGCTGGTCGCGTGGCCGCGCGAGCTGCCACTGCCGCCCGCGGCGCTGGGGGCCGGGCTGCTCGGGGCGATCGCGTTCGGCGACGAGTTCCGCCACCCCGCCCTGGCCGCGGACCGCGGCACCGTCCCCCGTCGGCTGGGGCTGCTGGCCGCGAAACTGCTCGTCGCCTCCGCCACCGCCTTGGCGCTGGCCGTGCTCACGCTGGGCTGCGACATCGAGGTGCTCTACCTCGTCTACGGACGGGAGCTCGCGGAAGTTCCCTCCGACTGGCTTGCGCTGGGCGCGAGTTGGATCGGGCTGGTGGTCGGCTGCGCGTGGGCCGGCGTGCTCGCCGCGGGCCTGTTCCGGTCCACCACGGCCGGGCTCGCCGCCGTGGTCACGGTGCCCGTCGTCGTCGTACCCCTCGTGCAGAAGGTCCTGGAAGGGCCGTCGGTGCGGACCGCGGCCGGGTTTCCGCTGCGGATGCGGGAGCTGCTCCTGTCGCAGTGGCCCTTCGGGGGAGAGCGGTACGTGGCCGGTTTGGCCCGTGTGATCGGTCAACCCGTTGGTGGCGCACTGACGTTGTCGCTGACCGCGCTGCTCTGCGCCTACCTGTTCACGACCCTGCGAAGCCGGGTCCGATGACGACCGTCCGTGCCGTTCTCGGATCTGTCGTGCCCACAACTCCCCCGGCAACGCCCATTTCTTTCCGATAAGGCGTCAATTGCGACGGGGTGAGCGATCACCCTTTCGTGTGCTTTTCACCAAAGACCTCAAGGGAGTTGGAGACGGCGCCGACAAAGGATCCGTGAGTACCCTTGCGCACACCATGATGACCGCCGCCCGCGCCGCCGACTCCGGACTCGCCGGCCCGGGCGAACTCGACCGCTACCCCTACGCCGAGGCCCCCGTCGCCGACCGCGTCGGATCCCCCGCCTGGGAAGGCGCGGATCCAGAACTGGGCCGGGTCGGCCGGCGCGCCGCGGGCAGCCGCGGACGCGGCCTGCACGGCCAACTCGTCCAACAGCTGGGTCAGATGATCGTCTCCGGCGACCTGGGCGCCGACCGCCCGCTCGTGCCCGAGGAGATCGGCCAGCGGTTCGAGGTCTCCCGCACCGTCGTCCGTGAGTCGCTCCGCGTTCTGGAGGCCAAGGGCCTGGTCAGCGCCCGCCCGAACGTCGGCACGCGCGTGCGCCCCGTCAGTGACTGGAATCTCCTCGACCCGGACATCATCGAGTGGCGGGCCTTCGGGCCGCAGCGCGACGACCAGCGCCGCGAGCTCAGCGAGCTGCGCTGGACGATCGAGCCGCTCGCGGCCCGCCTCGCCGCGGGGCACGGGCGCGAAGACGTCCAGCAGCGGCTCGGCGACATGGTGGAGATCATGAGCCACGCGATGGGCCAGGGCGACGTCCTGACCTTCTCCCGCGCCGACGCCGAGTTCCACTCGCTGCTCATCCAGGTCGCCGGCAATCGCATGCTGGAGCACCTCTCGGGCATCGTCTCGGCCGCGCTCCAGGTCTCCGGCGGCCCCGTGACCGGATGTGACCGGCCGAACGAGACCTCGCTGGCGCTGCACAGCAGGATCGTCGACGCCCTGGCCACCGGCGACGGCGCGGCCGCCGAGACCGCCATGCGTCAGCTGCTCACGGTCCATCCCGAAGTCGAGCGTGTGGTGCCCGCCCCCCGCGAGCACTGACCGCCCACCCGGGTGGCGCGGCCCGGAACGCCTCCCCCTCCTGTGGCGCTCCCGGCCTGCGCACCCCCTCCCGTCGGACCCGCGGGATCCGCCATGGATCCCGCGGGTCCGACGGTGCGAAGAGGCCGGGCAGCCGCCGTACAGTGTGTGCATCAAGCCGTGGGCGCCCAGTTCTGTCCATATCTGCCCGCTTTTGGTCGGTTACGGGATGTGACTCGGGCCACGCAGATTGGGCGTAACACTCGGGGAAACAGCGCGATGACCTAAGAGGTGACAGCCGAGGAGGGAATACGGACGCCGTTCAAGGCGCTGTGAATCTTCCCGGCCCCCGCCCGCACCGTCGGCCCATCCCCAGGCCGGTGGTCGGCTCCTGTCCGCCGTGGACGGGGCCGGAAGCCGTTTTCCAACGTTCCGAGAGGTTGTTCGTGTCGGCCAGCACATCCCGTACGCTCCCGCCGGAGATCGCCGAGTCCGTCTCTGTCATGGCTCTTATCGAGCGGGGAAAGGCTGAGGGGCAGATCGCCGGCGACGATGTGCGTCGGGCCTTCGAAGCCGACCAGATTCCGGCCACTCAGTGGAAGAACGTACTGCGCAGCCTCAACCAGATCCTCGAGGAAGAGGGTGTGACGCTGATGGTCAGTGCCGCGGAGCCCAAGCGCACACGAAAGAGCGTCGCAGCGAAGAGTCCGGCCAAGCGCACCGCCACCAAGACGGTCGCGGCGAAGACGGTGACCGCCAAGAAGGCCACCGCCACCGCCACGCCTGCGGCCCCCGCCGCCGAACCCGCCGTCGAGGACGAGGCCCCCAAGAAGGCCGCTGCCAAGAAGACGACCGCCAAGAAGACGGTCGCGAAGAAGACGACGGCGGCTGCCAAGAAGACGGCCGCCAAGAAGACGACCTCCTCCAAGAAGGACGACGCCGAGCTCATCGAGGAAGAGGTCCTCGAGGACAGCGGCAAGCCCGGTGAGGAGCCCGAGGGCGCCGAGAGCGCCGGCTTCGTGCTCTCCGACGAGGACGAGGACGACGCGCCCGCGCAGCAGGTCGCCGCGGCCGGCGCCACCGCCGACCCGGTCAAGGACTACCTCAAGCAGATCGGCAAGGTCCCCCTGCTCAACGCCGAGCAGGAGGTCGAGCTCGCCAAGCGCATCGAGGCGGGCCTCTTCGCCGAGGACAAGCTGGCCAACGCCGACAAGCTCGCACCCAAGCTCAAGCGCGAGCTGGAGATCATCGCCGAGGACGGCCGCCGCGCCAAGAACCACCTCCTGGAGGCCAACCTCCGTCTGGTGGTCTCCCTGGCCAAGCGCTACACCGGCCGCGGCATGCTCTTCCTGGACCTGATCCAGGAGGGCAACCTCGGTCTGATCCGCGCGGTCGAGAAGTTCGACTACACCAAGGGCTACAAGTTCTCCACGTACGCCACCTGGTGGATTCGTCAGGCGATCACCCGCGCCATGGCCGACCAGGCCCGCACCATCCGTATCCCGGTGCACATGGTCGAGGTCATCAACAAGCTCGCGCGCGTCCAGCGCCAGATGCTCCAGGACCTGGGCCGCGAGCCCACCCCGGAGGAGCTGGCCAAGGAACTCGACATGACCCCGGAGAAGGTCATCGAGGTCCAGAAGTACGGCCGCGAGCCCATCTCCCTGCACACCCCGCTGGGCGAGGACGGCGACAGCGAGTTCGGTGACCTCATCGAGGACTCCGAGGCCGTCGTCCCGGCCGACGCGGTGAGCTTCACGCTCCTCCAGGAGCAGCTGCACTCCGTCCTCGACACCCTGTCCGAGCGCGAGGCCGGCGTGGTCTCGATGCGCTTCGGTCTCACCGACGGTCAGCCGAAGACCCTCGACGAGATCGGCAAGGTCTACGGCGTGACGCGTGAGCGCATCCGCCAGATCGAGTCGAAGACCATGTCGAAGCTGCGCCACCCGTCGCGGTCCCAGGTGCTGCGCGACTACCTCGACTAGGTCGTCGCCGTACGCAGGCCGTAGTCGTACGACACACAAGGCCCGGATCCCCGAGTGGGAGCCGGGCCTTTGTGCTGGTCCGCGGGTGCGGGGTGCGGCGGGCTGACTCACTCTGGGTTTCCCACGACCACCCGAGAGTGAGGATCGTCATGCGCCGTCCCCTTGCCCGGGCGCTGGCCCGGCCGTTGATTCTGGCGGCCGTGGCGACCGCCATACCGTTGGTGTCCGCCGCCCCCGTGGCCGCCGACAACGTCGTCGTCGGCGGGTTCCCCGTCGATGTGTCCGACAGCCCCTGGACCGTGGCTCTGTCCAGCCGTGACCGGTTCGGAGGTACGCGGGCCGGTCAGTTCTGCGTCGGTGTCGCAGTCAGCCGGTCCACGGTGCTCACCGCGGCCCACTGCCTGAGTGAGGAGGTCCTGGGATCTCCGCCGGAACAGGTGCGCGACCTCAAGGTCATCGCGGGCCGCACGGACCTGCTGTCCGGCCGGGGCCAGGAGATCCCCGTCCGCGCCACCCGGGTGAACCCGGACTACGACAGTGACAGCAACGCCGGCGACTTCGCCGTGGTCTCTCTCGCCGCGCCGCTTCCCGCGAGCGCCGTCGTCAGGATGGCGCGCCGCGGCGATCCCGCCTATCTGCCGGGGACGCCGGCGCTGGTCTACGGATGGGGTGATGTCACAGGCACGGGTGCCTACCCGCGGGGCCTGCGGGCGGCACGCGTCCACGTGCTGCCGGACGCGATCTGCCGGCAGGCGTATCCGGGCGACGGCGACGGCAGGTACCTGGCCGACAGCATGCTGTGCGCGGGGGAGTACGCGGGCGGCAGGGACGCCTGTCAGGGGGACAGTGGAGGGCCGCTGGTCGCTCAGGGCAAGCTGATCGGGCTCGTGTCCTGGGGCAACGGGTGCGGTCGCGCGGGCAGCCCCGGCGTGTACACGCGGGTGTCCGAGATCGTACGAGCCATGGGATGGCGGGCCGTCCAGCGGAAGCACCGCGCGGGCGGCTGACCGCGACGCCAGGGCCCGGAGGGTATGAGCGCGGGCGGTCGCCCCTGCCATCAGGGGCGACCGCCCGTCAGCCGGCCTGTGCCGGAGCTGGCTCGTCGGGGATGCGAGGTGTCAGCGCTCTTCTTCGGAAGCGGTGCTGGGAACGGTCGTCAGCCGCTCCGTCTCGTCCTGTATCTCAGCGGCGATCTTCTTGAGTTCCGGCTCGAACTTGCGGCCGTGGTGGGCGCAAAAGAGCAGCTCTCCGCCGCTGAGCAGGACCACGCGTACGTACGCCTGTGCGCCGCAACGGTCGCAGCGGTCAGCGGCCGTCAGCGGGCTCGCGGGGGTCAGAACAGTAGTCACGTCGCCTCTTCTCTAGCTCGACGAGCTGTCGTACCAGGGTCAACATCCAACCAGCCCCAAATCGTTCCCGCTCGTGGCTTCTCCCAGAGAGAAATTTTTCGGGGGCGGGCCGGCTGCTGCCGGCTTGGCGGCGAATGTGCCGTATTGCGTGTCAGGCGTGCTTACGGTTTCGCGCTGTCGGTCAAGGTCAGTCCTTCCGGCTGGGTTGCCGGTTTGTTCATGAGGACGTGCCCGGAGCCTAAATGGTTCATGCCTGGAAGGGAACGTGATATGTACTTCACCCCATCGAGGGATCGAACAAGCATGCGACCCTGGACTAGTCTGTGTTTCGCACGAGGGTGGCGTTACATCGGCTCTACCAGGCCTCGGTACCCTCTTGACGGCGACCGAAGCCGCGCCCTTACCCATCAGGGCGTCATCTGAAATTCAGCGAGGAGCGAACCGCGTGACCGCCGATACGTCCGTGCCGTCCACAGCGCTGCTGGCAGGAGCAGACCGGGACGGTTCCAACTACACCGCGCGGCACCTGCTCGTCCTCGAGGGCCTCGAAGCCGTGCGCAAGCGTCCGGGCATGTACATCGGCTCGACCGACAGCCGTGGCCTGATGCACTGCCTGTGGGAGATCATCGACAACTCCGTCGACGAGGCCCTCGGCGGCTACTGCGATCACATCGAGGTGATCCTCCACGACGACGGGTCCGTCGAGGTCCGGGACAACGGCCGGGGCATCCCGGTCGACGTCGAGCCCAAGACCGGCCTGTCCGGCATCGAGGTCGTCATGACCAAGCTGCACGCAGGCGGAAAGTTCGGCGGCGGCTCGTACGCCGCCTCCGGCGGTCTGCACGGCGTGGGCGCCTCCGTGGTGAACGCCCTGTCCGCGCGCCTGGACGTCGAGGTGGACCGCAACGGCCACACCCACGCCATCAGCTTCCGGCGCGGAGTGCCCGGCGCCTTCGCCGCCGACGGGCCGAACGCCAAGTTCGACGCCAAGGGCGGCCTGCGCAAGGGCAAGAAGATCCCCAAGACGCGCACCGGCACGCGCGTGCGCTACTGGGCCGACCGCCAGATCTTCCTCAAGGACGCCAAGCTCTCCCTGGACACGCTGCACCAGCGCGCGCGTCAGACCGCGTTCCTGGTGCCCGGCCTGACCATCGTCGTCCGCGACGAGTTCGGCCTCGGCGAGGGCGGCAGCAAGGGCGAGGAGTCCTTCCGCTTCGACGGCGGCATCAGCGAGTTCTGCGAGTACCTGGCCACCGACAAGCCGGTGTGCGACGTCCTCCGCTTCTCGGGCCAGGGCACCTTCAGGGAGACCGTCCCGGTCCTGGACGAGCACGGCCAGATGACGCCCACACAGGTCACGCGTGAGCTGGACGTCGATGTCGCGATGCGCTGGGGCACGGGCTACGACACGACTCTGAAGTCGTTCGTGAACATCATCGCCACCCCCAAGGGCGGCACCCACGTCGCGGGCTTCGAGACGGCCGTGACCAGCACCATGAACGAGGTGCTGCGCACCAAGAAGATGCTGCGCGTCGCCGAGGACGACATCGTCAAGGACGACGCCCTGGAGGGCCTCACCGCGGTCGTCACGGTCCGCCTCGCCGAGCCGCAGTTCGAGGGCCAGACCAAGGAGGTCCTCGGCACCTCGGCGGCCCGGCGCATCGTGAACAGCGTGATCTCCAAGGAGCTCAAGGCGTTCCTTACGTCCGCCAAGCGGGACTCGGCGGCGCAGGCGCGTGTGGTGCTCGAAAAGGCCGTCGCGGCGGCCCGTACGCGCATCGCCGCCCGCCAGCACAAGGACGCCCAGCGCCGGAAGACGGCCCTGGAGTCCTCGTCGCTGCCCGCCAAGCTCGCCGACTGCCGCAGCGACGACGTCGACCGCAGTGAGCTGTTCATCGTCGAGGGAGACTCCGCGCTCGGCACCGCCAAACTCGCCCGGAACTCCGAGTTCCAGGCCCTGCTGCCGATCCGCGGCAAGATCCTCAACGTTCAGAAGTCGTCCGTGACCGACATGCTCAAGAACGCCGAGTGCGGCGCGATCATCCAGGTCATAGGAGCGGGGTCCGGCCGGACCTTCGACATCGACGCCGCCCGCTACGGCAAGATCATCATGATGACCGACGCCGACGTCGACGGCTCCCACATCCGCACGCTGCTGCTGACGCTGTTCCAGCGCTACATGCGGCCGATGATCGAGGCGGGCCGGGTGTTCGCCGCCGTGCCTCCGCTGCACCGGATCGAGCTGATCCAGCCCAAGAAGGGCCAGGACAAGTACGTGTACACGTACTCGGACCGGGAACTGCGGGACAAGCTCATGGAGTTCCAGAGCAAGGGCGTGCGGTACAAGGACACCATCCAGCGGTACAAGGGTCTCGGTGAGATGGACGCCGACCAGCTGGCCGAGACGACCATGGACCCGCGCCACCGCACGCTGCGGAGGATCAGCCTCACGGACCTGGAGGCCGCCGAGCGGGTCTTCGATCTGCTGATGGGCAACGACGTGGCGCCGCGCAAGGAGTTCATCTCCAGCTCGGCGGCGACGCTGGACCGGTCGCGTATCGACGCGTAGTCGCTGCGCCGGCTGGGCCGGGTCTTCGGTCTCGGCTACGCCTTCGGCCGTTTTTTGGGTTCCCACCCGCACCGACCGTGCGACTCTCACCGTCGGGTGCGGGTGGCCCCTGTGGAGGTTTCCCGCCGTCGGCGGCTATGCGGCCTCGTGGGGTTAATCACCTGATGGGGTGAAGCCCGCAGAGAAGCCGAGTCGGCGATCTTTCCGTTCTGTCCATGCTTGGGCATGCACTCAAGCGACGGTCGTCCCCGCGAAAGCACAGGTACGCGGTACGACGACCCCTGGTACGACGCCCTCGCCTCCGGGTGGGGGGAGTTGGACGGTACGGACGCGCCCGAGGCCGCCCCGCCCGTCGCGCGGGACGTGTACCTGGAGGTGCAGCGCAGCGCCGCCTTCCGCGAAGTGCGCAGCCGCTACCGGCGGTTCGTGGTGCCGGCGGTCGTCGTGTTCCTCTCCTGGTACGTGGCGTACGTCGTGGCCGCCACGACAGCCCCGGGGCTGATGGCCCGCCCGGTCGTGGGCGCGGTGAACGTCGCCATGCTCGCGGGGCTCGGGCAGTTCCTCACTACTTTCCTGCTCACCTGGGCCTACGCCCGGCACGCCCGACTGCGCAGGGACCGGGCCGCACTCGAACTGCGCTGGGACACCCAGGAGTTGACGCGCGTCGCGAAGGGCGGTGCCGCGTGACGCGAGACCATCAGGCCCTGTCGTTGCTGCTGTTCAGCGTGTTTGTCGCGATCACGCTGGGTATCACGACCTGGGTGAGCCGCAACCGGCGAGGCTCCGCTGAGGAGTTCTACGCGGGCGGTCGGCTCTTCACGCCCATGGAGAATGGTTTTGCCATCGCCGGTGACTACATGTCGGCGGCCTCCTTCCTCGGCATCTCCGGGCTCATCGCCCTCTTCGGCTACGACGGGCTGCTGTACTCGGTCGGCTTCCTCGTGGCCTGGCTGGTCGTGCTGTTCCTGGTCGCGGAACTGGTGCGCAACTGCGGGCGGTTCACGCTCGCGGACGTGGTCGCCGCACGCATGAGAGAGCGACCGGTGCGGATCGCGGCGGGAACTTCCTCGGTCACCGTGTCCGTTCTGTATCTGGTGGCGCAGATGGTGGGCGCGGGCACCCTGGTCGCGCTGCTGCTCGGCGGGAAGGACGAGGCGGCCCAGTCCTGGACCGTCATCGGCGTCGGCGCGCTCATGGTGATCTATGTGTCGTTGGGAGGGATGCGGGCCACCACCTGGATCCAGATTGTCAAATCGGTCCTGCTGCTCGGCGGCACCGTCGCGTTGACCGTGCTCGTACTCCTGCGCTTTCACGGCGACTTCGATCAACTGCTGCTCACGGCGGCGGAGCGCAGTGGTCACGGTGAGGCGTTCCTGGCGCCGGGGTTGAAGTACGGCGGTGACTGGACGGCCCGGTTCGACTTCATCAGCCTGGGCCTCGCCCTGGTGCTGGGCACGGCGGGGCTGCCGCACATCCTCTCCCGCTTCTACACCGTCCCCACCGCCCGCGCGGCGCGGCGCTCGGTGGTCTGGGCGATCGGGCTCATCGGCGGCTTCTACCTGATGACCATCGTCCTGGGCTTCGGCGCGGCGGCGATCGTCGGGCCCGACGCCGTACGCGGGTCGAACGCGGCTGGGAACACGGCGGTTCCGCTGCTCGCCCTCGACCTCGGCGGCGGCGCGGACTCCACGGGTGGAACGGTTCTGTTCGCCGTGGTGGCCGCCATCGCCTTCGCCACGATCCTCGCCGTGGTCGCCGGCATCACGCTGTCCTCCTCGGCCTCCGTCGCCCACGACCTGTACGCCTCCCTACGGCGCCGGCACGCCAAGCCCCGCAGCGAGGTGGCCGTGGCCCGCGTCGCCGCCGTCGGCATCGGCGTCGTAGCGATCGGCCTCGGCCTGCTGGCCCGCGAGCTGAACGTCGCGTTCCTCGTGGGCCTCGCCTTCGCCGTCGCCGCCTCCGCCAATCTCCCGGTGCTGCTCTACTCGCTGTTCTGGCGGGACTTCACCACACGCGGTGCCGTCTGGTCCGTGTACGGCGGCCTGATCCCGGCCGTCGTGCTCGTGGTGCTGTCACCGGTGGTCTCGGGCAGCCCCGAATCGCTGTTCCCCGGCGTCGACTTCCAGTACTTCCCCCTGCAGAACCCCGGCCTCGTTTCGATCCCGCTGGGCTTCGTCGCGGGCTGGCTCGGCACCGTCACCTCGGCCGAGGAACCCGACGAGGCCAAGCACGCGGAGACGGAGGTGCGGTCGCTGACCGGAGCGGGCGCGGTGTAGGGCAAGGGCGCAGGTCAGGGACAGGGCGGGCGCGGGGTTACGGCGCCTTCGGCGTCGTACCGCCGAGACGCCCCGCGCGCTGTCGCGGGGTTCGGGTGATAGATCGGCGGTCGGCATCCGTATGAAGAGGAGGGCACGGTTCCTTCCCCCGCCCCCACGGGCCGTGCCTCAGGCGCGGGTCGCCCACACGTAACGGTGTTCCGGGCGGCCCGCGTCCCCGTACTTGAGGGTGAGCCGTGCCCGGCCCGTGCGTTCCAGGAGCTTGAGATAGCGCTGGGCGGTCTGGCGGCTCACGCCGGTCCGCTCGGCGATCTCCTGGGCCGACAGCGGGCCTTCGGCGTTCATCAGGGAGCGGCGGACGAGTTCCGCGGTGGTGGGGGAGTGGCCCTTGGGCAGATCCGGTTCCGAAGGAGCCGACAGGGCGCCGAAAATGCGGTCCACCTCGGCCTGTTCCGCCTCCCCGCCGCCGTCGAGGGTGCGGCGCAGCTCCGCGTACGCCTCCAGCTTGGCCCGCAGCCCCGCGAAGGCGAACGGCTTGACCAGGTACTGGAGCGCCCCGTGCCGCATCGCCGCCTGCACCGTCGTCACGTCCCGCGCCGCCGTCACCATGATCACGTCGGCCTGGTGGCCGCGTCGGCGCATCTCCTGGACGACCGCCAGGCCCGTCTCGTCGGGCAGGTAGTGATCCATGAGAACCAGGTCCACGCGGGGCAGTTCCTCCACGCTGCGCAGCGCCTCGGCCGCGCTGTGCGCCTCGCCCGCGACACGGAAGCCCGGCACCTTCTCGACGTAGGCGGCGTTGACCCGCGCGACGCGCGTGTCGTCGTCCACGACCAGGACCTCGATCATCGCGACTCCTCCTCGGCGACGGGGTGCGGATCTTCCGGCACGGTGAGAGCGGGCTCCATATCCGGCTCGGCCAGCGCCTCGGGCAGGACCACGGTGAACTCCGCGCCCCCGCCGGCCGCCTCGCCCACCCCGGCGCTGCCGCCCTGCCGTTCGGCGAGCCTGCGCACGAGGGGCAGCCCGATGCCGCGCTCGCGGTGGGCCGGGCGCTGCTTGGTGGACCATCCCTCCGTGAAGATCAACTCGCGTTGCTCCTCCGGGATGCCCGGCCCTGTGTCGCGCACCCTGAGGGTCGCGGCGCGCCCCTCGGCCCGCAGTTCGACCTCCACGCGCGCGTGCGGCGTGCCCGCGACGGCGTCGAGGGCGTTGTCGACCAGGTTGCCGACGATCGTGACGAGGCCCCTGGGGTCGATCAGCCGGTCCGGAAGCCCCGTGCGATCCGAGAGCCGCAGCGGGACACCGCGCTCCGCCGCCACGGTCGCCTTCCCGACCAGCAGGGCGGCGAGCAGCGGGTCCTGGATCTTCTCGGCGACCTGCTCGGCGGTGGCCCGGTGATCACCGACCACCTCACCGACGAACTCCACGGCGTCGTCGTACATCTCCAGCTCCAGCAGTCCGAGGAGCGTGTGCATACGGTTCGCGTGCTCGTGGTCCTGCGCCCGCAGCGCGTCGATCAGACCGCGGGTCGAGTCGAGCTCCCGGCCGAGCTGCTCCAGCTCGGTGCGGTCACGCAGGGTGGCGACGGCCCCGCCGTCGTCGGTGGGCATGCGGTTGGCGACCAGGACGCGCTGGCCGCGGACCGTCAGCAGATCGGTGCCGGTCACCCGGCCGGCCAGCACGTCGGCGCTGCGGCCCTCGCCGAGCGCCTCGTCGAGGGACCGGCCGACGGCCTCGTCACCGATGCCGAGCAGCCGCCGCGCCTCGTCGTTGAGGAGGCGGATACGGCCTCCGCGGTCCAGCGCGACGACGCCCTCACGGATGCCGTGCAGCATCGCCTCGCGCTCCGCGAGCAGTGCCGAGATGTCGGAGAAGGCCAGGTCACGGGTCTGCCGCTGGACCCGGCGGGAGATCAGCCAGGCGGCCAGCGCGCCGACCGCGAGGGCTCCGCCCGCGTAGGCGAGCAGCCCCGGGATCGCGTGCAGCAGCCGGGCCCGCACGCTGTCGTACGCGATACCGACCGAGACCGCCCCGACGATCTTCCCGTCGTCGTCCCGCAACGGCACCTTTCCCCGGGCGGTGCGGCCGAGCGTCCCGTTGTCGATCTGCATGACCTCGTGCCCGGCGAGAGCCCGGCCCGGATCGGTCGAGACGAGCCTGCCGATCTCGCTCGACGTGGGATGCGACCAGCGCACACCGCGCCGGTCCATCACGACGACGTACTCGGCCCTGGTCGCCGCACGGATCCGCTCCGCCTCCCGCTGGACCGGGCCGCCGGCCGTCGCGGGCGTGCTCGCGAGGTCCTCGGCGATCTGCGGCTGGGCGGCGGTGGTCTGCGCGATCGACAGCGCGCGGCGCATCGCCTGGTCGTCCAGCTGGTCGCTGAGCGGGGCGAGGAACAGTCCGGTCGCGAGCACCGCGACTCCCGCGGCGATCGCCACCTGCATCAGCAGCACCTGCGCGAACATCTGCCGGGGCAGGCCGAGGCGCAGGCGGCGGGCGGGGGGAGTGGGGCTCATACCCATGACCGTACGTGGCAGGGCCGGGCGTCCCGTAGAGGGATGTGGCGTGGATCTCCCGATCGATCCGGGTCGTCCTGGCGGCCGGGCGCGAACCGCCCGCTCGGTCAGCTCGCGAGCGCCGTCGTCACCCGGAGCTCGCGCACCGCCACGACGTCCATGCGCGCGGGCGAACCGAGCACCGACACCCCGCAGCTCTCCGGACGAGGCGGCAGGGAGGTGCCCTGAGCCACGGTGACCCGCCAGGTGCGTCCGTCCGCGTGGGCGACGGTGACCTCCCAGCGCGGGGCCGCGCCGTCCGTCCGTACGACCGTCAGCGCCTCCGCGGCGTCCTCGGCCGTGGCCCTGCGCACGGCCAGCTCGGCCGCCTGGCCCGGTCGCTCCCAGGCGGAGTTCCCGCGACAGCCCTCGACGACGATCCGGCCGTCCCGGACGCTGTGCAGGACCTGCTTGACGGCGTGTGCCTGCGCCCGGCCGTACGCGTAGCCGTACGGCAGCACGAGCAGGGTCGGGGAGAAGCGATGTCCACCCAGATGAGTGACCTCCCAGACGCCGTCCAGGCCGGAGGCGGCGAGCTCGGCCGCGAGCGGGCGGCCCAGGAGGGCGCAGCAGCGGTCCCGCTTGCCGTTGGTACAGACGAGCGCGAGCGGGTCGCCTGTGTGGGGCTGCCCCTGGAGCACCGTGTCGAAGGTGTGGTGGTCACCCAAGCCGAGGGCGGCGAAGTCCAGGTCGAGGAGCTGCTCCGGGTCACTGATCGTTGCGGCGTGCAGCCATACGTTTCCGGGGACGGTGTGGGCCACGTACACCTGACGCTCGGCGACCCCGCCGCAGTCCGCGTGCCGACCGGGTCGGCGGATGAGGGCGATGCGTACACCGGTGCCCTGCGCGGCCGCCTCCAGGGCACGGCCCAGTGCGGGATCCAGGTGGCTCTGGGTGAGCGCCTTGGCACCCCACGGGCCGGGCTGCTCCAGCAGCAGCCAGGTCGTCGCGGTCGCCGCGGTCCCCGCGATGGGCTCGTCGAGGTCCTGCGAGACGGTTGAGCACGTACTCACAGAGGTGAGCCTAACCTGACTTGGGTCGAATGGGCTGCGCGAGGGGTGCTTCCTGCGTCGGCGCAGCTCGCCGAAGGCATCCATGTCGGGTCTGGTGGCCGAGAGCGTCGCAAGCCTGGCACGCCGACCAGGGCGGCGACGACGAGGCTGACGTCGGCGAAAGCGGCAGCCCACGTCCTGGAGTTGTCCAAACCACACGTGTGGCCTGGTGCCGTTCCGGCGCCAGGCCTCATCGGTGGAGTTCGAGCAGTGACGGGGTGCCGGCTGCTCGCCGGGTCGGTGGCCCGGCTCGCGTAACGGTTGCTCACGGCCGGGGGGTGTGACGGTACGGGTCTGGGGTGGGGACGCGTGCTCGTGCGGGGGGCTCAGGCGTCGGGGATGTCCGCCTTGGCGCGAATGAGGGTCTCGCGGCTGACGATGACGATGCGCTCGTAGTCGGCGCGGGCGGCATCGGCGGGCAGCTCCGGCTCAAGCGCCTCGGTGGCCTCTGTGCCGATGACTGCGAAGTTGCCGTCGCTGAGTTCGAACACGTCGGGGCAGTTGGCTCCCGAGGTACTGCCACGGGCGCTCGGAGGCACACCGATACGGCGCACGATTTTCAAGGCTTACCGGTCCTTCTGAAGTTCAGGGCTTGTGATTTGGCAGCACCTTACTGGGCTTCGTGAGGACTGTGCGGCTGCACGGGCGAAGTGTCATCGGCCGGTTCTCGCTGACCTCTCTCGCTGAAGGCGGGCCGATCTCGGCCTATCCGAGCCGTCCGAGTGAGTGTCTCGGTCAACCTCGGCCATCTGCTGTTCTGCCTCGCTCTTCCTGAGCCGCTGCCGCGCCTGCCTGTCTACGGTCGTCGTACATGGTCAGCGCCGGGTCGGGGTGGCTGGTGGAGGCTGAGAACTTCTGGCTGGAGTACGTGGACGCTCGCGGTGACCCGCATGAGGGGTCGCTTGAAGGCGACGAAGTCGCCTCCGGCGAGAAGCGCATCCCTGACTGCTTCGCAGGCCGTGGTCTGGTCGTCAGCATCCGGGCGAGTTCCGCCCGGTGCATCGTCCTCTTCCCGCCTGCTGTCCCGCAGTCCGCTCAGTCGTCGAAGTGGAGGCCAGGCCGGGTCCAGAGTGTGAGGTCGCTGCTGGTGGCGACCGCCAGGGTCAGGCCGGAGGGAGAGAACCCGGCCGCGCGGAGCTCTGAGTACTCGGAGTGGAAGACGTGCCACCACGTCCCTCCCATCGGGCCTTTGTGGGACCCGCCGTCGGCGGAGAGGATGACGCGGTCGTGGGGCCACTCGGGGCTGACGACGTCCACGGTCCAGCCGTCCGGCGTGGTGCGGTGCAGGCCGCCGCCGAAGAGTCCGGCTATGCGTACAGGGACGCCCGCGATGGGGCCGAGCCCAGGACAGGTGAGGTCCGGGTGGGCGTCGGGGGTGCTGGTTTCCGGGGCAGGGTCCCGGTCGCGGGCGATCTTCTCGCCGGTGACCGCGTCGAAGAGTCCATGGCCGTCGCTGGACACGACCATGATGAGGTCGTGTCCGCTGTCGGGATGGACGGCGAATCCAATACCGAGAAGCCCCCCGATGGAAGTCCTGCCGTCCATCACCGGCTGCCATGGATCGGGAGCCGGCATGACGGTGGCGGCGAGATAGCGCTCGCGCAGCTTCTGTTGGTACTCAGTGATCAAGTCGTCTCCTCGGTGCGATCCGCGTCGAGGGTCTCTCGTGCAGCGGCCCAAGTCGACTCGAATTCCTGGCGGGTGATCACGGCAGCGCCGTCCGCTTCTTGCCATCCGCGCAGTGCGCCTTCCGCGAGGACGCCGTACTGCCGCTCGTAGGCGGTCATGGCAGCGAGGCCGCCACGGTCACGGATCTCGATGACCTCCGTCAGCGAGGCTGCGGTCACAGGCCGGCGCTGAGGTCCTTGCAGGTCGACTTGGCGCAGGGCCCATCCCTCGCCGTCGAGCTCGAAGTACGACCAGACATCGCTCGCACCGTCGTAGGCGCGGAACCACGGCATCACGCTCACATGATCTCTTGGTGAGGAGAAGGTGCGTTCGGCGAGGCCCACGGGCCGACCGCTTCCGGTTGACGCACCTGCGACGCCGTCCGACTCGTTCAGGCGAACGGTCACAGAGGAAACATCACGCTCAGTCTCGGCAGCTTGCGTGCCGCCTCGTCCTCGCGTCGCACGTCCCACCGCTGACCGAGCGGCCCCCAACTGCCCTCTGCATCTCCTTGTTCGGCCTCGACAGCCTCATGAAACGCCTCGCTGCAGTCGTCGTCGATACCGGTCAGGCCCCCATACGCCGCCATCGCGACATAGTCGAGAGACTCCCACTCGGGCCAGTCGTCGTTCCACATCTCCCGCGGGCGTCCCCTCAAGCGCTGGACCTCCGGAACGTCGGCCAGAGAGTCCGGATCAGCCAGCGCCCTGGAGAAGGCATCACGGCCGAGCCCCACCATCCACAGGCCGAAGTAGCGGAATCCGTCATCCGAACACCAGCCACCGAAGATCCGGTCCGCTGCTGCCCACAGATCCCACGTGAACGCCTCGTGCGTCACTTCGTCCAAGCGCACCTGGAACTGCACGACATCAGCCAGCGCCCTTCGCGACAAGGCGCTACGCAGCCACGCGAGCCGCTCGTCCGGGCCCTGCGCCCGACGCCGGCACTCCTCGATGAGCTCCCAGAAGGAATCAATGTCCACAGCGGGACTGTGCCAGGCACCTCTGACAGCGCAGGGTCGACGAACTATGTTCGAGGGGTGCTGAATCCGGAGATCATCATCAAGCTCACCTCGGATGAGGCGCTGGTCCTGTCGGACTGGCTGGAGCAGGTGCAGATGACGGACCTCGGTCGTCTCGTCGGCGACGCGGCGGTCAGGGCGCCCCTTCACCGCATTGCCGGAACGCTCGACAAGTCGCTCCCGGAGATCTTTGCGGCGGACTGCGCCGAACGCCTGGAGGTGGCCCGCAGCAGGCTTCGTCCAGACCTGGACGACAGCGCCAGTGACGAGGGGGGAGCGGACGCATGAAGCCCCTCTCGGAGATGGCTGAACGCGAGTACTTCGCCAGCATCGGCCGACGTCCCGGCATGTTCGTCGGCAAGCCCCCCTTCCACATGCTGACCGCTTTCCTGACCGGTTATGACCAGCATGCTCTCCGGCACGGCGAGCCCGGGCTCACCGGCTGGCACAACTGGCTCGTCGCCCGTCACGGACGCGACTGCGGCCACGCCTGGCCCGGCCAGGTCCTCCACATAGCTCTCCCGAACGGCTGGGACGACTTCTGGAATCCTCCGCCTGAGGACGAACAGCACGCGATCAAGGTCCTTTGCGAGCTCCTCGACGAGTTCGCTGCCGAGCGCGAGGCAGCGCATGACTCACAGACTTCGGATTCAGTGAGACGTCGCGCCGCACCGCGTCTCACTCAACATGACTCATCGCTGGTCACAGCCTCGACGTGGTTCACCTTCACTGAGACGGGACACTCGTCGCGTGCCCGCCCATCGTTGAGGGGGGAACCCCCGGAGGGGTGATCACATGGGCGGTGGGTTGCCCACCACCCACCATTCGTCGGTGTCGGCTTCGTCCAGGTCCTTGATGAGCGCATCCACCATGCGGCCGATCTTGGCCTCGTCCGACGACGGCTCCAGGGTGGCGCGCTGCCCTCGAGAAGCCTCCCAGTATTCGCGCAGCACTGGGCTCTGGAAGATCTCGCGCAGACGTCCGAACAGCCCGTCGAGGTCCAGGATCCCCATCCTGTACAGGTGGTAGAGGTTGACGTACCAGGCGTTGGCGTAGAAGAACTGCCGCCGCTTCTCGGCGGGAATGCTCTTGTCGTAGGTGTCGATCACCGCGGCCAGCGAGGGGTCGTCGATCGCCTTCGACAGAAGTTCCCAGTGCATTCGCTGCTGGTGCTCCAGGGCCTTGCGCCGGGAAGCCAGCTCCTCGAGTTCCAGGTGCCTCATCTGCAGGCGAGCCTCTTCCAGACGTCGCTGACGCGAGGCGAGCGTCAAGGTGGCGGTGGCGAGCAGTAAGCCGGCCGCGGTGGTGGCCAGCCTCCCCGCTGTAATTTTCCGTGTGGCCATGTCAACTACCCCCGATCAGGCGGCCGTCCGCCGGTCGTCGGGGTGCGGGTCGACTGGAGGGGACCGGCGAGCGGTGGGCGGCGCTTGCCGTCTCCCAGAGTGCCGAGCGGCTCTGATCGGCGGGGAGGCGGAGAGGAGGCGCACAGAGGGATGCGAGGGTCGCACACTCCGGCGCCATGCCCAACGTCTGCCCGGCAAGTGCTGCTAACAATCGTTCACTTCGCGGGGATTCTTCCGGCTCGTATCCTGGGTCGGCATTCAGATCCTCCTATGTGCGCCGAGCCGCGAGCCGGTGCACCCGTCGGCGTGAGAAAGGTCGCACGTTGAGCAAGCCGAGCCCCGGTCCGCAGCAGATCCCGGTCGTCGTTCTCGCCGGATTCCTCGGTTCCGGCAAGACGACTCTGCTCAACCACCTCCTCCACCGCAGCGGAGGCACCCGCATCGGGGCCATCGTCAACGACTTCGGCGCCATCGAGATCGATGCCATGGCCGTCGCCGGCGCGCTCGGCGACTCCACCGTCTCCCTCGGCAACGGCTGTCTGTGCTGCGCGGTCGACGCCAGTGAGCTGGACGTCTATCTGGAGCGGCTGGCCCGGCCCGCCACCGGCATCGACGTCATCGTCATCGAGGCCAGCGGGCTTGCCGAGCCCCAGGAACTCGTGCGCATGGTGCTCGCCAGTGAGCATCCCGGCATCGTGTACGGCGGGCTCGTCGAGGTCGTCGACGCCGTCGAGTTCGACGACACGCGCGCCAAGCACCCCGAGATCGAGCGGCATCTCGCGCTCGCCGACCTCGTCGTGGTCAACAAGACCGACCGGGCCGGCGACGGGGAGCGCGTCCTCGGGGTCGTCCGTGAGCTCGCCGAGCGCGCCGCCGTCGTGCCCGCCATCTACGGTCGTGTCGACCCCGAGTTCCTCTTCGACTGCCGGCCCACCGAGGAACGTATCGGGCAGCTGTCGTTCGACGACCTGTACGAGCGCCATGGCGAGGACCACGCCGACCATCTGCACAGCGCCTACGACAGCCTGTCCTTCGTCTCCGAAGAGCCGCTCGATCCGCGCCGGTTGATGGCGTTCCTGGACAGCAGGCCGCAGGGGCTGTACCGGATCAAGGGGTACGTCGACTTCGGCCCGTACGACACCGCGAACCGCTACGCCGTGCACGCCGTCGGGCCGTTCCTGCGCTTCTACCCGGAGCCGTGGCCGGCCGCCGGCGCCCGTCCCACCCAGCTCGTCCTGATCGGGTCCGGCATCGACACCGCCGCCATCGCCAAGGAACTCGACGCGTGCAAGAGCGACGCCCCACACACCGACGAGCACGGCATGTGGGGCGTTCTGCGCTATGTGCAAGACCCTGACGGGCGGGGCCCGGACGACCTGTCCGACCTGTCCGACCAGTCGGACCAGTCGGACCAGTCGGACCAGTCGGTGTAGGCCGGCCTACACCGGCCCCGCCACCACCGACACCGTCTTGGCCAGCGACACCCCCGAGCCGTCGCGGCGCGGATCCATCTCCGGGAGCTCGACCGGGGTGCCGTTCTTCTGTGCGGCCCGGGCCGGGGTGGCGCCCGCCCAGGCCAGGGACAGGCAGTCCTCGCCCTTCAGGAACCGCTGGCAGCGGACACCGCCCGTGGCGCGGCCCTTGCGCGGGAACTGGTCGAACGGGGTCAGCTTGGCCGTCGTCTGGACCGAGTCGTCCAGCGTGCCGCGCGAGCCCGCGACCGTGAACACCACCGCGTCGGCCGCCGGGTCCACCGCCGTGAAGGAGATGACCTTCGCGCCCTCGGTGAGCTTGATGCCCGCCATACCGCCCGCGGCCCGGCCCTGCGGCCGGACCTGCGCGGCCTGGTAGCGCAGCAGCTGGGCGTCGTCCGTGATGAAGACCAGGTCCTCCTCACCCGTGCGCAGCTCGATCGCGCCGACGATCCGGTCGCCCTCCTTCAGGGTGATGACCTCCAACTCCTCCTTGTTGGACGGGTAGTCGGGCACCACACGCTTCACGACACCCTGCGCCGTGCCGATCGCGAGGCCGGGGGAGGACTCGTCCAGCGTCGTCAGGCAGACCACCGACTCGCCGTCCTCCAGGGAGACGAACTCCGACAGCGGCGCGCCGCCCGCGAGGTTCGGTCTCGACGCCGTCTCCGGCAGCTGAGGCAGATCGATGACGTTGATCCGCAGCAGCCGGCCGGCGGACGTCACCGCGCCCACCTCGCCGCGTGCCGTGGCCGGCACCGCCGAGACGATCACGTCGTGCTTGGAGCGCTTGGCGTCGCCGTCCTCGGCGAACGGGTCGCCGTTGGCCGTACGGGCCAGCAGCTCCGTGGACGACAGCAGCACCCGGCAAGGGTCGTCCGCCACCTGCAGCGGCACGGCGGCGACCGGGGTGCCCGCCGCCTCCAGCAGGACCGTGCGCCGCTCGGTACCGAACTTCTTGGCCACCGCCGCCAGTTCGGAGGAGACCAGCTTGCGCAGCTCGGCGTCCGACTCGAGGATCCGGGTCAGCTCGGCGATCTCCGCGTTGAGCCGCTCCTTCTCCGCCTCCAGCTCGATGCGGTCGTACTTGGTGAGGCGGCGCAGCGGCGTGTCGAGGATGTACTGGGTCTGGACCTCGGACAGCGAGAAGCGCTCCATCAGGCGCTCCTTCGCCTCGGCGCTGTTCTCGCTGGAGCGGATCAGACGGATGACCTCGTCGATGTCGACGAGCGCCGTGAGCAGGCCCTCGACCAGGTGCAGACGGTCACGGCGCTTGCCGCGGCGGAACTCGCTGCGGCGCCGGACGACCTCGAAGCGGTGGTCGAGGTAGACCTCCAGGAGCTCCTTGAGGCCCAGGGTGAGGGGCTGGCCGTCGACCAGCGCGACGTTGTTGATACCGAAGGACTCCTCCATCGGCGTCAGCTTGTAGAGCTGTTCGAGGACCGCCTCCGGCACGAAGCCGTTCTTGATCTCGATGACCAGGCGCAGGCCGTGCGCGCGGTCGGTGAGGTCCTTGACGTCGGCGATGCCCTGGATCTTCTTCGAGCCGACCAGGTCCTTGATCTTGGCGATGACCTTCTCCGGGCCGACCGCGAAGGGCAGCTCGGTGATGACGAGGCCCTTGCGGCGGGCGGTCACGGTCTCGATCTCCACCGTGGCGCGGATCTTGAAGGTGCCGCGGCCCGACTCGTACGCGTCCCGGATACCGGCGAGGCCGACGATCCGGCCGCCCGTGGGCAGGTCGGGGCCCGGGACGTACTTCATCAGGGTGTCCAGATCCGCGTTCGGGTGGCGGATCAGATGGCGGGCGGCCGCGATGACCTCGCCGAGGTTGTGCGGCGGCATGTTCGTGGCCATGCCGACGGCGATGCCCGAGGCGCCGTTGACCAGGAGGTTCGGGAAGGCGGCGGGCAGCGCCACCGGCTCCTGCTCCTGACCGTCGTAGTTGGGCGCGAAGTCGACCGTGTCCTCGTCGATCGACTCGGTCATCAGGCTCGTCGCCTGCGCCTGCCGGCACTCGGTGTACCGCATGGCGGCCGGCGGGTCGTCGTTGCCCAGCGAGCCGAAGTTGCCGTGACCGTCGACCAGCGGGACGCGCATCGAGAAGGGCTGGGCCATGCGCACCAGGGCGTCGTAGATCGACGCGTCGCCGTGCGGGTGCAACTTACCCATGACCTCGCCGACGACGCGGGCGCACTTCACATAGCCGCGGTCGGGGCGCAGGCCCATCTCGTTCATCTGGTACACGATGCGGCGATGCACCGGCTTGAGCCCGTCGCGAGCGTCCGGCAGGGCTCGGGAGTAGATGACCGAGTACGCGTACTCGAGGAAGGAGCCCTGCATCTCGTCGACGACGTCGATGTCGAGGATCTTCTCCTCGTACGAGTCGTCGGGCGGCGGGGTCTTCGTGCTACGGCGGGCCATCGCTGCCGGCTCCTTGCTGAAGCGTTTGACGGATATGACGCGGACCATTGTGGACCGCGGCACTGACAACCACCGACCAGGATCCGATGTTGGCCTCCCACCCGGCGCGTGAGAAGTGTCGCCGACGTCCGCCCCCGACGGCGACCGAGGGGAGGGAACCGGCATCAACTCCCAGGCCGGCCCGGTGCTTGCACGCGGACGTGCAACGGGCCAGGAGCGGTCCCGCGGAATTCCCGGGCCCTACCGACAGGCGGCCACGGGTGCCGCTCCATGGGGTGCGTCGCCCCCGGCGGCAAGGTCACGCCGGTTCACCGTTCACTCGCCGGAGTGATCGACAGGGGGTCCGGCGAGGTCGCCCGGGCCGCGCGGGAGTGCGCGACCACGCGGCGGCCCGCGGCCGTCCCCGATCCGCAGGTCGGGGCGCGAAGCGCGGACCCGGGGCGGGCAGTGCCCGGGCTCGCGCCCACGCGTCGCACCCAGGCGTTCTGACCGGGAACTTCGCCGACCCTTCGGACGCTGCATACAGTGGCAGGAACGCAAGCCGAACTGCTCGGCAAAGCGCAGTGCACGCGACCGGAAGGACACCTTGCCCATGGGTCACACGGCCACACCGGAGGCACAATCCGGCGGCCTCACCGCGACGGAGCACCGCCTGGCCAACGGCCTGCGCGTGGTGCTCTCCGAGGACCACCTCACGCCGGTCGCCGCGGTCTGTCTCTGGTACGACGTCGGCTCCCGCCACGAGGTCAAGGGCCGTACCGGACTCGCCCACCTCTTCGAGCACCTGATGTTCCAGGGGTCGAGCAGCGTCAAGGGCACGGGGCACTTCGAGCTCGTCCAGGGCGCCGGCGGCTCGCCGAACGGCACCACCAGCTTCGAGCGCACCAACTACTTCGAGACCATGCCCGCCCACCAGCTGGAGCTCGCGCTGTGGCTGGAGGCCGACCGCATGGGCAGCCTCCTGGTGGCGCTCGACGAGGAGGGCCTGGAGAACCAGCGCGACGTCGTCAAGAACGAGCGCCGCCAGCGCTACGACAACGTTCCGTACGGCACGGCCTTCGAGAAGCTGACCGCCCTGTCGTACCCGGACGGGCACCCGTACCACCACACGCCGATCGGCTCGATGGCCGACCTGGACGCGGCCAGCCTGGAGGACGCCCGCGCGTTCTTCCGCACCTACTACGCGCCCAACAACGCCGTGCTGTCGATCGTCGGCGACATCGACCCCGAGCAGACGCTCGCCTGGGTCGAGAAGTACTTCGGCACCATCCCCTCCCACGACGGCAAGCCCGCGCCGCGCGACGGCTCGCTGCCCGACACCATCGGCGAGCAGCTGCGCGAGGTCGTCGAGGAGAACGTCCCGGCGCGCGCGATGATGGCGGCCTACCGCCTCCCCAAGGACGGCACGCGCGAGTGCGACGCCGCCGACCTGGCGCTGACCGTGCTCGGCGGCGGCGAGTCCTCCCGTCTGTACAACCGGCTCGTGCGGCGTGACCGTACGGCGGTGGCGGCCGGGTTCGGCCTGCTGCGCCTGGCCGGAGCGCCCTCCCTGGGCTGGCTGGACGTGAAGACCTCCGGCGATGTCGAGGTGCCCGTCATCGAGTCGGCCGTCGACGAGGAGCTCGCCCGCTTCGCGCAGGAGGGCCCCACCGCCGAGGAGATGGAGCGCGCCCAGGCCCAGCTCGAGCGCGAGTGGCTGGACCGGCTCGGCACGGTCGCGGGCCGCGCCGACGAACTGTGCCGGTACGCCGTCCTGTTCGGTGACCCGCAGCTGGCGTTCACCGCGGTCAAGCGCGTCCTCGACGTCACCGCCGAGGAGGTCAAGGCGGTCGCCCAGGCCCGGCTGCGTCCCGACAACCGCGCGGTGCTGGTGTACGAGCCGGTCGCCGACGAGGACGCGGAAGCCGCCACCACCGACGAGAACGAGGAGTCGGCCCAGTGACCGAGCTCGCCAGCATGGAGTTCCACCCGCAGCCCAAGGCCGGCCGGCCGCGGCCCTGGGCATTCCCGGCACCCGAGCGCGGCAAGCTGGACAACGGCCTCACGGTCCTGCGCTGCCACCGCCCCGGCCAGCAGGTCGTCGCCGTCGAGGTGCTCCTGGACACGCCCCTGGACGCCGAGCCGAAGGGCCTCGACGGCATCGCCACGATCATGGCGCGCGCCCTGTCCGAGGGCACTGACAAGCACACCGCCGAGGAGTTCGCCGCCGAGCTGGAGCGCTGCGGCGCCACGCTCGACGCCTACGCCGACCACCCCGGCGTCCGCGTCAGCCTGGAAGTCCCCGTCTCCCGGCTGCCGAAGGCCTTGGGCCTGCTCGCCGACGCGCTCCGGGCGCCCGCTTTCGACGACGCCGAGGTGGAGCGCCTGGTGCGCAACCGCCTCGACGAGATCCCGCACGAGCTGGCCAACCCCTCGCGCCGAGCCGCCAAGGAGCTCTCCAAGGAGCTGTTCCCGCCGACCTCGCGCATGTCCCGCCCCCGCCAGGGCACCGAGGACACCGTCGAGGGGATCGACTCGGCGGGCGTACGCGCCTTCTACGAGCGGCATGTCCGCCCCGCCACCTCCACCGTCGTGGTCGTCGGCGACCTGACCGGCGTCGACCTCGACGCCCTGCTCGGCGACACCCTGGGCGCCTGGACCGGCTCCTCGGCCGAGCCTCGCCCCGTCCCGCCGGTGACCGCCGACGACACCGGGCGCGTCGTCATCGTCGACCGTCCCGGCGCCGTCCAGACGCAGCTGCTGATCGGCCGCGTCGGCGCCGACCGGCACGACCGGGTGTGGCCCGCCCAGGTGCTCGGCACGTACTGCCTCGGCGGCACCCTCACCTCCCGCCTGGACAAGGTCCTGCGCGAGGAGAAGGGCTACACCTACGGCGTGCGCGCCTTCGGGCAGGTCCTGCGCTCCGCCCCGGACGGCTCGGGCGCGGCGATGCTCGCGATCAGCGGCTCCGTCGACACCCCGAACACCGGCCCGGCCCTGGACGACCTGTGGAAGGTCCTGCGGGGCGTCGCCGCCGAGGGGCTCACCGACGCCGAGCGGGACTTCGCCGTGCAGAACCTCGTCGGGGTGGCGCCGCTGAAGTACGAGACCGCCGCGTCCGTGGCGAACACGCTGGCGGACCAGGTCGAGCAGCACCTGCCCGACGACTACCAGGCGACGCTGTACCAGCAGCTCGCCGCCACCGGCACCGTCGAGGCCACCGCGGCGGCGGTGAGCGCCTTCCCGGTGGACCGTCTGGTGACGATCCTCGTCGGCGACGCGGCCGAGATCCGGGAGCCCGTCGAGGCCCTCGGCATCGGCGAAGTCACGGTCGTGGCGGCCGAGTAGACGCCGGCGGGCGGTTCCAGGAGACGCTCCTGGCGCCACGCGCGCGTAGGGGCCCTGGTGACGAAAGAGTCACCAGGGCCCCTTTATGCCCGAATTGAGGGAGAGGTTGCCTGTCTGACCTGTGGGATGCACTACAAAAGCCGGGATCCGTTTGGGGATTGAAAGTTGTCCCGTTTAGCGTCTTCCGGGCTGTCCGTCAGGCACGGCGCCGCGCCCGCGGCACCGGACAGCCATCGCCGAGTCCCCGTACGGCGCGAGCCAGGGGAGCCGGGGACCCACCGCAGTCCCTGGGGTGAATCGGACGCCCGCGCGAGCCGCGAGGGGGTCCGTAGGAGACCTTCCTGCTCCGAACCCGTCAGCTAACCCGGTAGGCGAGAGGGAAGGAAAGGACCAGCCACTACATGGCGTTCACCTGCGCCACCGGGAAGAGTCGTCCCAGCGGGAAGCATCGCCGGCCCAGCCGGATGCAGCGCTCCACCGCCCGTGCGGCGGGCGTCGCCGCACTCACCGCCACCGGCGTCATGGGCACGCTGGCCGCTCCGGCGCTCGCCGCCGAGCCCGCCGCGGAGCAGACCGGCCTCATCCCCGTCATCACCGTCGAGAACTCGATCGTGGACCAGATCGACGCCCAGGCCATCGCCCAGGAGCGCGCGGCCAAGGAGGCCGCCGCCGCGAAGAAGGCCGCACAGGAGGCCGCGCGCAAGAAGGCGGCCGCGAAGGCCGCGCTGGAGCGCGAGGTCAAGGAGCGCGCCGCCCGTGAGGCCGAGCGCAAGCGCCTGCTGTCCTTCGTCACCCCGATCGCCGGCTCGTACGTCTCCACGGGCTACAAGGCCGGCGGGGCCGTGTGGTCCTCCGGCAGCCACACCGGCATCGACTTCCACGCCGCGAGCGGCACCGCCGTCCACGCGGTCGGCGCCGGCACCGTCGTCGAGGCCGGCTGGGGCGGGGCGTACGGCAACAACGTCGTGATCAAGATGAACGACGGCACGTACACCCAGTACGGCCACCTGTCGTCCATCGGCGTCTCGGTGGGCCAGAGCGTCACTCCCGGACAGCAGATCGGCCTGTCCGGCGCCACCGGCAACGTCACCGGGCCCCACCTGCACTTCGAGGCCCGCACCTCCCCGGAGTACGGCTCCGACATCGACCCGATCGCCTACCTGCGCTCGCACGGCGTGAACGTCTGACGCCGGCACCGCGTCCGACCGAGGCCCCGGCTCCCCGAGCCGGGGCTTTCGGCGTTTCCGATCCGATCCGCTGTCCAAAAAATATCCATGGATTCCGGCCCGGCGTCGGAAATTCCGGCCCGTTGCAATAGAGTCACCGAGAACACGTCATTCGTCGACGTTTCACGGGGATTAAAGCGGAGGTCGGTCATGCGTATTCCGGCGCATTCGGTGTGCACGGCGATCCGGGACGACATCGTCGCCGGTGTCCACGAGCGTGGCGGCCGGCTCACCGAGGAACTGCTCGCCCGCCGCTACGGCGTCTCCCGCGTCCCCGTCCGGGAGGCCCTGCGCACCCTGGAGGCCGAGGGGTTCGTGGTGACCCGTCGGCACGCGGGCGCGTGCGTCGCCGAACCGACCGAGCAGGAGGCCGCCGACCTGCTGGAGATGCGCGCCCTCCTGGAGCCGCTGGGCGCCTCCCGGGCCGCGCAGCGCCGCACCGAGGCCCATCTGAAGGTCCTGCGCGGCCTGGTCAGGCTGGGACAGGAGCGGGCCAGGCGGGGAAACAGCGACGACCTGCGCTCCCTGGGCGGCTGGTTCCACGAGACGCTGGCCCAGGCCTCCGGCAGCCCCGCCCTGACCTCGATGCTGACCCAGCTGCGCCACAAGATCGCCTGGATGTATGCCGTGGAGGCCCCGGCCAACCCCGTGGAGTCCTGGGCCGAGCACGGCGCGATCGTGGACGCGGTGGCGCGCGGCGACGGCGAACGCGCCCGTGCGCTCACGGCACTGCACACCGAGCGCGCGATCTCCGCACACCGGCTGCGGCTCGGCCCCGCCGGCGCGCGCCCGGAGCGTGTGAGGAATTCGCAACATCCCGTAAACATGCCGAGCCTGCGGCATTAACACAGGCACCGTATACAAAGAGAGATATTCGGCGGCGGTGAATTTACGCTGCCCTTTTTCGGATGCGCCGCCACGGTGCCGTGAATTCCGTCGACGCCCGCTCGAAATGAGTGAAGCCGCGTCCGCCGGACAAGGCGGACGCGGCTTCACCGTTCGCTACGGATACCCGCTCAGGTCACTCAGACCGTCTCGGGCAGTTCCTCGAGACCCTCGGAGACCAGCTTCGCCAGACGGTCGAGGGCGGCGTCCGCCCCGTCCGCGTCGGAGGCGAGGACGAGCTCCTCGCCGCCCTGGGCGCCCAGGCCCAGGACGGCCAGCATGGAGGCCGCGTTGACGGGGTTGCCGTCGGCCTTGGCGATCGTCACCGGGACGCCTGTGGCCGTGGCGGCTCGGACGAAGATGGAGGCGGGGCGGGCGTGAAGGCCCTCGGCCCAGCCGACGTTGACGCGGCGCTCAGCCATGTGATGCTGCCCTTCGGTTTTCAGGGTTGTCTAGACCAGTTTCCCACACCCGTGAAGCACGCCGGAACGGGACGAACGTCCCGCCCTTCGGTGACCGTCGGGTCGCGGCCTCGACCCGACTTCCGTCCTCCACAGACTGCCTCGCGCCGTTGTCGTACGCGAGCCGTACTCTGGGCCCCATGCAGAGCGCCTCGGACCGGCACGAGTACCCCGCCCACTGGGAAGCCGACGTGGTGCTGCGCGACGGCGGCACCGCGCGCATCCGCCCCATCACCGTCGATGACGCCGAGCGCCTGGTCAGCTTCTACGAGCAGGTGTCGGACGAGTCGAAGTACTACCGCTTCTTCGCGCCCTACCCGCGACTGTCCGCGAAGGACGTCCACCGCTTCACGCACCACGACTTTGTGGACCGGGTGGGACTCGCGGCCACGGTGGGCGGCGAGTTCATCGCCACCGTACGCTACGACCGGATCGGCGCCGACGGAATGCCCGCGTCCGCACCGGCCGACGAGGCCGAGGTCGCCTTCCTCGTCCAGGACGCCCACCAGGGCCGCGGTGTCGCCTCCGCTCTGCTCGAACACATCGGCGCGGTCGCGCGCGAGCGGGACATCCGCCGGTTCGCCGCCGAGGTGCTGCCGGCCAACACCAAGATGATCAAGGTGTTCACCGACGCCGGGTACACCCAGAAGCGCAGCTTCGAGGACGGCGTCGTACGCCTGGAGTTCGACCTGGAGCCGACGGACCGCTCCCTCGCCGTGCAGTACGCGCGCGAGCAGCGCGCCGAGGCCCGGTCCGTGCAGCGGCTGCTGGTGCCCGGTTCCGTCGCCGTCGTCGGCGTGGGCCGCACGCCCGGCGGGGTGGGCCGCAGCGTTCTCGGCAACATCAGGGACGCCGGGTTCACGGGGCGGCTGTACGCCGTGAACAGGGCGTTCCCGGAGGACCTCAAGGAGCTCGACGGAGTCCCCGCGCACCGCACCGTGCGGGACATCGAGGAGCAGGTCGACCTCGTGGTGGTCGCCGTCCGGGCCGAGTACGTCCCCGAAGTCGTCACCGAGTGCGGCGAGCACGGCGTGCAGGGGCTGGTCGTGCTCTCCGCCGGTTACGCGGAGAGCGGCCCCGACGGGCGCGAGCGGCAGCGCGAACTCGTCCGGCACGCGCGCGCGTACGGCATGCGCATCATCGGCCCGAACGCCTTCGGGGTCATCAACACCTCCGCCGACGTACGGCTGAACGCCTCGCTCGCGCCCGAGATGCCCCGCCCCGGCCGGATCGGCCTGTTCGCGCAGTCCGGCGCGATCGGCATCGCGCTGCTGTCCCGGCTGCACCGGCGCGGCGGCGGGGTGACCGGAGTCACGGGCGTGTCGACCTTCGTGTCCTCCGGCAACCGGGCCGACGTCTCGGGCAACGACGTCCTGCAGTACTGGTACGACGACCCGGACACCGACGTGGCGCTGATGTACCTGGAGTCCATCGGCAACCCCCGCAAGTTCACCCGCCTCGCCCGGCGCACGGCCGCCGCGAAGCCGCTGGTGGTGGTCCAGGGCGCACGGCACGGCGGCGCCGCGCCCCAGGGGCACGCGGTACGGGCCACGCGGCTGCCGCACGCCACGGTCTCCGCGCTGCTGCGCCAGGCCGGCGTGATCCGGGTCGACACGATCACCGAGCTGGTGGACGCGGGGCTGCTGCTCGCCCGCCAGCCGCTGCCCGCCGGGCCGCGCGTGGCGATCCTGGGCAACTCCGAGTCACTGGGACTGCTGACCTATGACGCGTGCCTGGCGGAGGGCCTGCGGCCCCTGCCGCCGCTGGACCTGACGACGGCGGCCTCGGCGGCGGACTTCCACGAGGCGCTCTCGCACGCCCTCGCCGACGAGACCTGCGACGCGGTCGTCGTCACCGCCATACCGGCCATCGGCGACGCGTCGACCGGGGACGCCGAGCTGGCGGAGGCCCTGCGCACGGCGGCCGAGCGGGTGCCGGGCAAGCCGGTCCTTGTGGTGCACGTGGAGCTGGGCGGGCTCGCCGAGGCGCTGTCCGCCGCCGCCAGCACGGCACCGCGCTCGGGTTCGGCCGCACCCGGCTCCGCGCTCCGCACCCACCCGATCCGCCCCCTCGACTTCCCGGTCGAGGCACCGCCCCAGCCGGCGGACACCCCGGCGGACGCCCCCCGCCTCATCCCCGCCTACCCCGCCGCCGAGCGGGCCGTCCGCGCCCTCGGGGAAGCCGTCAGGTACGCCCAGTGGCGGCGCGAGGCGGCCGAGCCCGGCAAGGTGCCCGAGTACGAGGACATCGACGAGAAGGGCGCGGCCCGGCTGATCGACGGGCTGCTCGCGCGCGGTCAGGGCCTCACGCTCGGCATGGACGAGACGTGTGACCTGCTCGGCAAGTACGGCATCGAGGCGCACCGCGCCCTGCACGCCCCCACCCCTGACACGGCCGCCGACGCCGCCCGCACCCTCGGCTACCCCGTCGCCCTCAAGGCCACGGCCCCGCACCTGCGGCACCGCGCCGACCTCGGCGGCGTCCGGCTCGACCTGGCGGACGAGGAGCAACTGCGGCGGGCGTACGCCGAATTGACCGACCTGTTCGGCAAGCCCGAGGAGCTGCGCCCGGTCGTGCAGCGCATGGCCCCGCGCGGCGTCGACACCGTCGTACGGGCCGTGATCGACCCCGCGGCCGGCGCCGTGCTGTCCTTCGGGCTGGCCGGAGCCGCCTCCCAGCTCCTCGGCGACACCGCGCACCGGCTGGTCCCGGTCACCGACCGCGAGGCGACCTCGCTCATCCGCTCGATCCGGACGGCACCCCTCCTCTTCGGCTGGCGCGGCTCCACCCCCGTCGACACCCCCGCCCTGGAGGAGCTGCTCCTGCGGGTGTCGCGGCTGGTGGACGACCACCCGGAGGTCGTCGCGGTCACCCTGGAGCCGGTCGTCGTCGCCACCCACGGCCTGAGCGTCCTCGGCGCCTCCGTCCGCCTGGCCCCGCCACCCGCCCGCGACGACCTCGGACCGAGGACCCTCCCGACGTACTGAGACCATCCTGAGCGGTGCCTCGCAGTCAGTGCTCCCCCGTAGGATGGGCGTCATGGCCAAGACCAGTACGACGACCCAGGGGCTGCGTGCGGCGATCGAGCGCAGCGGCTACTACCCGGCCCTCGTGGCCGAGGCGGTGGAGGCCGCCGTGGGCGGCGAGCCCATCCGGTCGTACCTGGTCCACCAGGAGACGACGTTCGACCAGAACGAGGTGCGGCGGCATGTGACGGTGCTCGTCCTCACCGGCAACCGCTTCATCGTGAGCCACACCGACGAACAGGCCGCGGACAACACCTCCCCGACGCCGTACGCCACCACGTCCACCGAGTCCGTGAAGCTCGGCCGGATCTCCTCGGTCGTGGTCAGCCGCGTGGTCGCCAACCCCGAGCAGTACGCGCCGGGCACGCTGCCCCGCGAGGTCGTCCTCACCATCGGCTGGGGCGCGGTCTCCCGCATCGACCTGGAGCCCGCCGCCTGCGGCGACCCCAACTGCGAGGCGGACCACGGCTACACGGGCAGCTCGACGGCGGACGACCTCAGCCTGCGCGTCAGCGAGGCCGGTGACGGCCCGGAGACGGTGCGCCAGGCGCTCGCCTTCGCGCAGTCGCTCTCCGAGGCGACCGCGGACATCGCGCGCTGATGGTTCAGTCCACCGCCTGGGACCCGCATCCCGAACCCCTCGCCGTCTCCTCCGCGCCCCGCCCCGAGTACGGCGGCGGGTCCCTCGCCGACCTGCTGCCCACCCTGGCCGCAGGCATGGCCGTACCGGGCATGACCGCCACGATCGGCGAACTGACCGCCGCCGACCGCAACTGCGTGTTCCTGATCGACGGCCTCGGCTGGGAGCAGCTCAAGGCGCATCCCGAGGACGCGCCGTTCATGGCCTCGCTGCTCGGCAGCTCGCGCGGCGGCACCGGGCGCCCGCTCACCACCGGCTACCCGGCGACCACCGCGACCTCCCTCGCCTCCGTGGGCACCGGCCTGCCCCCGGGCGCGCACGGCCTGCCCGGATACACCGCACGCAATCCTCAGACCGGCGAGCTGATGAACCAGCTGCGCTGGAAGCCGTTCACGTCGCCGCGCGCATGGCAGCCGTACCCCACGGTCTTCGAGCTGGCGCACCGGGCGGGCGTGCACGCGGCCCAGGTGTCCTCGCCCACCTTCCAGAACACCCCGCTGACCAAGGTCGCGCTCAGTGGCGGAACGTTCCTCGGGCGGCTGAGCGGCGAGGAGCGCATGGACCTCGCGGCCGAGCAACTGGCCGCCGGCGACCGCTCCCTGGTCTACACGTACTACGCCGAACTCGACGGCGCCGGCCACCGCTACGGCGTCGACTCCGACACCTGGCGCGGCCAGCTCATGTACGTCGACCGGCTCGTCCAGCGCCTCGCCGAGCAGCTCCCGCCGCGCACCGCGCTCTACGTCACCGCCGACCACGGCATGATCGACGTCCCCTTCGACGAAGAGCACCGCATCGACTTCGACGAGGACTGGGAGCTGCGCGCCGGCGTCGCCCTGCTGGGTGGCGAGGGCCGGGCGCGGCATGTGTACGCGGTGCCGGGCGCCGCGGGCGACGTACTGACCTGCTGGCGCGAGGTGCTCGGCGAGCAGTTCTGGGTGGCCTCGCGGGACGAGGCGATAGAGGCGGGCTGGTTCGGGCCGCGGATCGACGAGCGGGTGTACGACCGCATCGGCGACGTCGTCGCGGCCGCGCGGGACGACGTCCTGATCATCGCGTCCGAGCGGGAGCCGAAGGAGTCGGCGATGGTCGGCAACCACGGCTCGATGACCCCCGCCGAGCAGTTGGTCCCCCTGCTCGAAGTACGCTCCTGAAACGTTCCTCGATCCCCCTTGATGCCGAAAGGTGCTCAACTCCACATGCCCGAGCTGGTGTTCTTCTCCGGAACGATGGACTGCGGGAAGTCGACGCTGGCTCTCCAGATCGAGCACAACCGTTCGGCGCGTGGTCTCGCGGGCATGATCTTCACCCGTGACGACCGCGCGGGCGAGGGCAAGCTGTCCTCGCGGCTCGGCCTGGTCACCGACGCGGTGGAGGTCGAGGACGGCAAGGACCTGTACGCGTACCTCGTCGACCACCTCTCCCGGGGCGGCCGCGCCGACTACGTCATCGCCGACGAGGCGCAGTTCCTCGCCCCGCAGCAGATCGACCAACTCGCGCGCGTCGTCGACGACCTGGGCCTGGACGTCTACGCCTTCGGCATCACCACCGACTTCCGCACCAAGCTGTTCCCCGGCTCCCAGCGCCTGGTGGAACTCGCCGACCGGGTCGAGGTGCTCCAGGTCGAGGCCCTGTGCTGGTGCGGCGCCCGCGCCACGCACAACGCCCGCACGATAGGCGGCGAGATGGTCGTCGAGGGCGCCCAGGTGGTCGTCGGCGACGTCAACCAGGCGGACGCCGTCGGCTACGAGGTGCTGTGCCGGCGCCACCACCGCCGCCGGATGACCGCGGCCGGCGCCAGGGCGGCCGCGCTGTCCCCGGACGTCCTGCCGGTGCCCCAGGTCTGAGACCGGCGCCGGCCCCCGGTGGGCGTCAGCGCGGGTTCTCGATGACGGAGAAGCGGGCTCCTTCCGGGTCCGCCACCGTCGCCACCCGGCCGTGGGCGCTGTCGTGGGCCGGGCGCAGCACATGGCCGCCCAGGTCGACGACCTGCGCCACCGCCTCGTCGGTGCCCGCGACTTCGAAGTACGTCATCCAGTGCGGACCCCGGTCCCGGGGCAGGGCGTTGCCCACGCCGTGGATGCCGGCGACCGGACGGCCGTCGATGTGCAGGGTCACGTAGTCGAAGTCGGCGGAGACGACCGCCTCCTCCTCGTAGGCGAAGACCGACTCGTAGAACTTGGCGACGGTCACGGACTCGAAGGTCACCAGCTCGTTCCAGGCCGGGGTGCCCGGCACGCCCGTGATGGCCGTGCCCAGGTGCTGCGCCGCCTGCCACAGGCCGAAGACGGCGCCGGAGGGGTCGGAGCAGATCGCCATCCGGCCGGCCTCGGCGGCGTCCAGCGGGCCGACGCCGACGGTGCCGCCGCACAGCCGTACCGTCTCGGCGGTCAGGTCCACGTCGTTCGAGGCGAGGTAGGGCGTCCAGGCGATGGGGAGGTGGCGGTCGGGCGGCAGCTGGCCGATGCCGGCCACCTCACGGCCGTCGAGCAGGGCCCGGACGTAGGGGCCGAGCTGCTGGGGGCCGGGCCGGAACTCCCAGCCGAACAGGGCGCCGTAGAACTCCTCGGTGGCGGCCAGTCCGTGCACCATCAGGCTCACCCAGCTGGGCGTGCCGGGCGTGTGCCGGGCGTGCGTCGCGCCGTTCGGGCCGGCCGACCCCCGTGCCTCGGTCATCGTCACTCTCCCTCGGCCCCTCGCGGTGGCCGCGTCGCTTCCGCTGTCCCGACCCCTGAGCCGATGCTCGCACCACCCGTGGCCGGGCGCGCTGCGGGCGCGCCGCCGCACGACGGCCGGTGACCGGAGGATGCCCGGTGTGCGATTTACCGCCCGTTTCCGTGCGATTGCCGAAGGATGTCGATCGGCTGTACAGCATGTGCCCGATCCCGTACGCCGGGTGATCGGACCTGTCCGGCGGGCAGAGTATCCGGAGCCGGGCGATGCGGCCACCCCGTGCGCAAGGATGGTGGCCATGAACGCCATCATCTCCGCACCTGAACTCGCGAGCGCGCTGACGGGCGAGAACCCGCCGGTGCTGCTCGACGTCCGCTGGCAGCTGACCATGTCCAAGGCGTCCGGCGAGCCCCCGTTCGACGGCCGGGCCGCGTACGGGGCCGGGCACCTCCCCGGCGCGGTCTACGTGGATCTGGACCGGGAACTCGCCTCCGCGCCCGGTGCGCGCGGCCGTCACCCGCTGCCGGACTTGGCCGAATTCGGTACGGCGATGCGACGGGCGGGAGTGTCGTCGGGGACGCCGGTGGTTGTGTACGACGGCGGACAGGGCTGGGCGGCGGCCCGCGCGTGGTGGCTGCTGCGCTGGACGGGTCACCCCGACGTCCGGGTCCTCGACGGCGGGCTGCCGGCCTGGGAAGGCCCGCTGGAGACGGCGGTACCGAGCCCGGCCGAGGGCGACTTCGAGCCGGTGCCCGGGGCGACGGGTCTCCTCGACGCCGACGGCGCGGCGGCGCTCGCCCGGTCGGGCGTACTGCTGGACGCGCGGGCGGGGGAGCGGTACCGCGGCGAGGTCGAGCCGATCGACCCGGTCGGCGGCCACATCCCGGGCGCGCTGTCCGCGCCCACGAACGACAACGTCGACGCGGACGGCCGCTTCCTGCCCGCCGCGGAACTCCAGGCCCGCTTCAAGACGCTGGGCGCCACCGAGGGCACGGAGGTCGGCGTGTACTGCGGCTCGGGCGTGTCCGCCGCCCATGAGGCCCTGGCCCTGGCGGTAGCGGGCATTCCGGCGGCCCTGTACGTGGGTTCGTGGTCGGAGTGGTCGTCGGACGCCTCACGCCCGGTGGCCGTGGGACCGGATCCGCAGTAGCCGAAGGGGTGGAGGACGGACGCTCGCCGCGCGACCGGCGGGCGTCCGGCAGCCGCCCGGCACAGCACGAGGGCCGCGCTGAGACCAGCGCGGCCCTCGTTCCGTACGACCACCTCCGCGGCCGTACGACCGACTACTCCTGCTTCTTGCGCCGCGTGCCGAACACGATCTCGTCCCAGCTCGGGACGGCGGCGCGGCGGCCCGGGCGGACGCCGTCCGCCTCGGCTTGGCGGTCCGTGGAGCCGATGAGGCGATCGCGGTGACCGCCGACGGAGCGCGGCATGAGGACGTCCGCGTAGGCGGAACCGGCGGAGGCGGCTGGCGCGGGGGGCTCTTCCGCGGCCGGTTCGGCCACCGGCTCCTCCACCTCGGGCTCCGACGGCCGCTCGGGCACCACCAGGTCGCCGCGGAAGCTCGGCACCGCCTCCAGCAGGCTGGTCAGCGAGTCCCGTTCCTCCGCCACCTCCTCGACGGGTTCGGAGGCCTGGGCCGGCAGGCTCGGCCGCGCGGTGTCGAGGGCACGGTCCATCGACCGCTCACGCGGAAGCCGGGCGATCCGCGGCACGAACGGGAAGCTGGGCTCCGGCGCGGCGAGGTCGTCGGACTCGCCGATCAGCGAGCGCGCCTCGTCGTCGACGGCCTGGACGAGCCGCCGGGGCGGGTCGTACGTCCAGCTCGCCGAGTGCGGTTCGCCCGCCACCATGTAGACCAGCAGCACTTCCCAGGTGCCGTCGTCGCGGCGCCACGAGTCCCACTGCACGGTGTCCTTGTCGGCGCCGCGCAACAGCAGCCGCTCCGCGACGGCCTCGCCGAGCTGCGGACCGGCCGCGTTCTCGCCGGGCCGACGGACGGGAGTCTTGCGGGCCCGCTCGGCCATGAACGCGCGCTCGGCGAGCACGGGGCCCTCGAAGCGCCGTACGCGGTCGACGGGGATGCCCGCGAGCTGGGCGACCTCTTCCGCGGTGGCTCCGGCGCGTATACGCGCCTGAATGTCACGGGGGCGGAGATGGCTCTCCACCTCGATCTCGATCTGGCCGAGGCGCGGGCGATCGCCGCGCACCGCTGCGCGCAGGCGTTCGTCGATCGGAAGGGTGTACTCCGTTGCGTCGGCAGCCTTGAGCACCAGCCGTGTGCCGTCATTCGAGACGGCCACGACACGCAGTTCGGGCATGGGGACCTCCCGGGTGGTGCCTGCCGACGTCACGTGCGTCGCTGCTTCCGCTAGTCGAGTGTGGCCTGCCCGGGTGCAGCCTGCCACAACCTTGCCGAGTTGCCCGGCGTGTCGGGCCAGGGCCCTGGATCGCCGTTATGGCACGGTTACCTATTCGCAACGCTAAGTGACGAACTCCGTCACCCTGTGCAACTAGCCCCCTCCCGGCGGTCCTTGAAGGCCACGGATGCCCAGGCGGGAGACCGGACCCAGGGCTCGCCACAGTACTCCATTTGGGCCACGTGCGTGGATTGGCACGCCGCCCAACTTCTGACAAGGGGCGTGACTCGGCCGTGGGTTGGGCGTTTTTCGACCTTGAACGTGGCGTACTTCACGCAAATGTCAGAAACGGAGCCAATGGTTTCGTCCGTACGTCCGGCTGCCGCGCAGGTGGCCGAACGGGCGGGGTGGCCGCGGCGGGCGCTACGCCCCCAACACTCTGCGCAGGTAGTCGTTCTGGAAGAGGCGGTCGGGGTCGAGCTGGTCCCGCAGCGCGGTGAACTCGCCGAAGCGCGGGTAGACCTGGGCGAAGTACTCCGCGTCACGGGTGTGCACCTTGCCCCAGTGCGGGCGCCCCTCGTGCGCGGTGAAAACGCGTTCGGCGGCGGTGAAGTACCGCTGGTACGGAGTGCCCTTGACCATGTGGACGGCGATGTACGCGCTGTCGCGGCCCGAGGCGGTGGACAGCGTGATGTCGTCGGCGGGGGCGGTGCGGACCTCCACGGGGAAGCTGACCCGCAGACCGGAGCGCTCGACCACGGCCTTGAGTTCGCGCAGCGTCTCGACGACGGCCTCGCGCGGGACGGCGTACTCCATCTCCACGAAGCGCACCCGGCGCGGTGATGTGAAGACTTTGTAGGGGATGTCCGTGTAGGACCGCGCGGACAGCGCCTTGCTGGAGATCCGGGCGATCGCGGGGATCGAGGCCGGCACCGCGCGGCCGACCCACTGGGCCGCCTGGAAGACGCCGTTGGAGAGGAACTCGTCCTCGAACCAGCCCGCGAACTGCCCCACCGGCTGCTCCGGGCCCGCGCTGCGGTTGTTGCGCTTGGTGTTGGTGCTGCCGGTGTGCGGGAACCAGTAGAACTCGAAGTGCTCGTTCTCGGCCCACAGTTCGTCGAAGTCCGCCAGGACCTTCTCCAGCGGCATCGGCTCCTCGCGGGCGGTGAGCAGGAAGACCGGCTCCACGGCGAAGGTGATCGCGGTGACGACGCCCAGCGCGCCGAGGCCGATGCGGGCGGCCGCGAATATCTCCGGATTCTCCTTCTCGGAGCAGGTGAGCACCGAACCGTCGGCGGTGACCAGCTCAAGCCCCTTGATCTGGGCGGCGATCGAGGCCGATTCGCGGCCCGTGCCGTGGGTGCCGGTGCTGATGGCGCCCGAGACCGTCTGCTCCATGATGTCGCCCATGTTGGTGAGCGACAGACCCTCGCGCGCCAGGGCCAGGTTCAGCCGCTTCAGCGGGGTACCGGCCTCGACCGTGACGGTCATGGCGTCCCGGTCGATGTCCCGGATGCCGGTCAGCAGCTGAGGCCGGATCAGCACACCGTCGGTGGCGGCGATCGACGTGAACGAGTGTCCGCTGCCGACCGCCTTCACCTTCAGGCCGTCCTCGGCGGCCCGGCGTACGGCCCCGGCCAGCTCCTCCACGGAGGCCGGAGCGACCTCGCGCGCGGGGCGGGCGGCGATGTTGCCGCCCCAGTTACGCCACGTGCCGTTCCTGCCGCTCGCTGTGCTGCTCAACGGTGCCTCCCCGACCCGCGGCCGGCCTGCTGAGCCGGCGGAACCCCAGGAAACCGACCGCGACCGCGACGGCCCCGGACACCGCCGGCACCCCGTACCCGGCGTCCGCACCGGCCGCGTCGATCACCCAGCCGGCCATGGAGGAGCCGAGCGCGACCCCGACCGCGAGCCCGGTGCTCACCCAGGTCATGCCCTCGGTCAGTTGCGCGCGTGGTACGTGCTCTTCGATCAGGGACATGGTGGTGATCATCGTGGGAGCGACGGCCATGCCCGAGACGAACAGCGCCACGGCCAGAAACGGCAAGTTTCCGACCAGTAGGAGGGGGATCATACTCACGGCCATCGCGCATATGCCCAGCAGCCAACGACGTTCGGGTGCTCCCTTGAAGCGCAGCAGCCCGAAGACGAGGCCCGCCGCGCAGGAACCCGCGGCGTACAGCGCGAGGACCACGCTCGCGGCGCTCTTGTGCCCCTGCTCGTCCGCGAAGGCCACGGTGACCACGTCCACGGCCCCGAAGATCGCGCCGGTCGCCACGAAGGTGGCCACCAGGACCTGCAGTCCCGGGGCGCGCAGGGCCGAGCTGCCGCCCCGCTTCTCGCGCGGGTGCGGCGCGGGCTCGGTGGCGCGCTGCGCGGTCAGCCAGAAGACGCCCACCGCCAGGAAGCAGCCGGCGAGCAGTGGCCCGGCCTCCGGGAACCACGCGGTGGACAGCCCGATGGAGATGATCGGCCCGAAGATGAAGCACACCTCGTCGATCACGGACTCGAAGGAGTACGCGGTGTGCAGTTGGGGCGTGCCCCGGTACAGCGCGGCCCAGCGGGCGCGGATCATCGCCCCCACGCTCGGCACGCAGCCGACGCCGACGCAGGCCACGAACAGCACCCAGTCCGGCCACGCGTAGTGCGCCGCGAACAGCAGCAGGGCCCCCGCGGCGAGCGAGATCAGCGTCGCCGGGCGCAGCACCCGGGCCTGCCCGTACTGGTCCACCATGCGCGAGACCTGAGGGCCCGCCACGGCCGCGGCGAGCGCGATGGTGGCCGACAGGGCGCCGGCCAGGCCGTACCGCCCGGTCAGCTGCGACACCATGGTCACCACGCCGATGCCCATCATCGACAGCGGCATCCGGCCGAGGAGACCCGCGGCGGAGAAGGCCTTGCTGCCGGGAGCGGCGAACAGGGCGCGGTAGGGGCTGGGCACGGAGGTCTCCGGTCAGGCGGAAGCAAGCGTGGACGAGTGGGGCCCCGGAGCGCGCGGTAAGGCGTCTCGTCGGCCGAGACAGCTTACGAGTTAGGTGACCCTAACGCACCCGTCCGGACGAACCGGGAACCCGGGGCGGTCACCCCGCCGTTTCCCGGCTGTCAGCACCGGATGACAGGATCGACCCATGCCAGACGCGCGCGATGCCAGCCCCTACGACGCCCTGCTCCTGCTCTCCTTCGGCGGCCCCGAGGGTCCGGACGACGTGATCCCGTTCCTGGAGAACGTCACCCGCGGGCGGGGCATCCCCACCGAACGCCTGAAGGAAGTCGGCGAGCACTACTTCCGGTTCGGCGGCGTCAGCCCCATCAACGACCAGAACCGCGCCCTGCTCGACGCCCTGCGCAAGGACTTCGCCGAGCACGGACTGGATCTGCCGGTCCACTGGGGCAACCGCAACTGGGCGCCGTATCTGACGGACACCCTGCGCGACATGGTCAACGAGGGCCACCGCCGCATCCTCGTCCTCGCCACCAGCGCCTACGCCTCCTACTCGGGCTGCCGCCAGTACCGCGAGAACCTCGCCGACTCACTGGCGGCCCTGGAGGCCGAGGGCCTGGAGCTGCCGAAGATCGACAAGCTCCGGCACTACTTCAACCACCCGGGCTTCCTGGAGCCGATGATCGACGGCGTGCTCGCCTCTCTCGCCGACCTCCCCGAGGACGTCCGCGCGGGCGCGCACATCGCCTTCTCGACCCACTCCATCCCCACGGCCGCCGCCGACTCCTCCGGCCCGGTCCAGGACCACGGTGAGGGCGGCGCGTACGTCGAGCAGCACCTGGACGTGGCCCAGCTGATCGCCGACGCGGTCCGCGAGCGCACCGGCGTCGACCACCCCTGGCAGCTCGTCTACCAGTCCCGCTCCGGCGCCCCGCACATCCCCTGGCTGGAGCCGGACATCTGCGACCACCTGGAGGAGCGGCACGCGGCCGGTGTTCCCGCGGTCGTCATCGCCCCCATCGGCTTCGTCTCCGACCACATGGAGGTCCTCTACGACCTCGACACGGAGGCCAAGGCCAAGGCCGAGGAGCTGGGCCTGCCGATGCGCCGCTCGGCCACCGTCGGGGACGACCCGCGCTTCACCGCCGCGATCCGCGACCTCGTCCTGGAGCGGGCCGCCGTGCAGCGCGCGGAGGAGGTCACCCCCTGCGCCCTCGGCGCACTGGGCGCGAGCCACAACCTCTGCCCGGTCGGCTGCTGCCCGTCCCGCGCCCCCCGGCCCGCCGCGGCCGGCGCCGACAGCCCCTACGCATGAGGAGCCCCGTGACCGACGCCCCGCACACGGACCTGCTCGACCTTGCCCTGGAGGCCGCCCGCCGAGCCGGCGAACTCCTCCGCGACGGCCGCCCGGCCGACCTCGCGGTCGCCGCGACCAAGTCCAGCCCGATCGACGTCGTCACCGAGATGGACATCGCGGCGGAGAAGCTGATCACGAACCTGATCTCCGAACACCGCCCCGACGACGGCTTCCTCGGCGAGGAGGGCGCCTCGACCGAGGGCACGAGCGGAGTCCGCTGGGTGATCGACCCCCTGGACGGCACGGTCAACTACCTCTACGGCCTGCCGACCTGGTCCGTCTCGATCGCGGCCGAGCAGGACGGCGAGACGGTCGTCGGCGTCGTGGCGGCCCCCATGCGCGGCGAGACGTACCACGCTGTACGCGGCGCGGGCGCGTGGGCCACCGGCCCCTGGGCCGGCGAACGCAGGCTCACCTGCCGCCCCACGGCCCCTCTCGAGCAGGCGCTGGTCTCTACCGGCTTCAACTACGTCACCGAGGTCCGCACCCACCAGGCCGACGTGGCACGGCGTCTGATCCCCCTGCTGCGCGACATCCGCCGCGGCGGCTCGGCCGCGATCGATCTGTGCGACCTGGCGGCGGGCCGCCTGGACGGCTACTACGAGCGGGGCCTGAACGCCTGGGACTTCGGCGCGGGCGACCTCATCGCCCGTGAGGCGGGCGCCCTGACCGGCGGCCGCCCCGGCGAGCGCCCCTCCCGCGACCTGACCGTGGCGGCCACCCCAGGAGTCTTCGAGCCCCTCCAGCAGCTCCTGGAGGAGTTCGGCGCCTGGCACGACTGAGGCCCGCCCGGGCTCGCAGGCACGACTGGGGCCCGCCCGGGCTCGCGGGCACGACTGGGGACTACCCGGGCTCGCACGCACGACTGGGGACTACCTGGGCTCGCAGGCACGACTGGGGCCCAGCCGGGCTCGCAGGCACGACCGGGGCTCAACCGGGCTCGCGGGCACGACCGGGGCCCACCTGGGCCCGCAGGCACGACCGGGGCCCACCCGGGCCCGCAGGCACGACCGGGGCCCAACCGCCCCCACGGGCACCACCGGGGCCCACCCGGCCCCCCAGGGCACAAAAAACGCGGCCTCCGACGCTGGATTCGTCGGAGGCCGCGGTCGTGCTCAAAAGCCGGTCAGACGCCGGACACGCCGACTTCCACACCATGCTCGGCGGCGAGGCGGTGCAGGTCGTCGAGCTCGCCCTGCTCAACCTCGACGAGGAACTCGTCGCCCTCGTCACGAGCCCGCGTCAGGTCGGACTCGGTCGTCTTTATGCGCTGCAGAAGTCCTGCGGTGAATGCGTCCATGCTGCGCCCCCTCGTCCTGGGTCGTGGGTCGGTGGCACGGGGGTGTGCCGATCGGAAGGGACGATCACGTCTCCAGTAGGTGCCCAGCGCTGCCCGTGCTGGGCGGCGACCGTGCCGGACACCCACACCCGCTCTGCGGAAAGCGGATTGCGCCGTACCGCATGGTGCTGCGGTACATGCAGAGCGTGATCGCGGGGTGTACATGCCGTCCTCCCCGCGCTCCCTCCCACGGAAACCTCAACCGGAAGAGAAAATCTCGCATTCCCGGGCCTCACACCCGTCCTTCAAGGGCCGCTCACCCGTCTTACCGCCGACTTATGGCCGAAAAGGGCAGGATGGAGGCCTACACACCCAACCGAGACCCCTGCCCGCGCGCCCGACCGGAGCTACGCGGGTGGACACAGGAAGGACAAGCGACGTGCGCGTACTCGTCGTCGAGGACGAGCAACTGCTCGCCGATGCGGTGGCCACCGGACTGCGCCGGGAGGCCATGGCCGTCGACGTCGTGTACGACGGTGCGGCCGCCCTGGAGCGCATCGGCGTCAACGACTACGACGTGGTGGTCCTCGACCGCGACCTCCCGCTCGTCCACGGCGACGACGTCTGCCGCAAGATCGTCGAACTCGGCATGCCCACCCGGGTGCTGATGCTGACGGCCTCCGGCGACGTCAGCGACCGCGTCGAGGGCCTGGAGATCGGCGCCGACGACTACCTGCCCAAGCCCTTCGCCTTCAGCGAGCTGACGGCACGCGTGCGTGCCCTCGGCCGCCGCACCAGCGTGCCGCTGCCGCCCGTCCTGGAGCGCGCCGGCATCAAGCTGGACCCCAACCGCCGCGAGGTCTTCCGCGACGGCAAGGAGGTGCAGCTGGCGCCGAAGGAGTTCGCCGTCCTGGAGGTGCTGATGCGCAGCGAGGGCGCGGTCGTCTCGGCCGAGCAGCTCCTGGAGAAGGCCTGGGACGAGAACACCGACCCGTTCACCAACGTCGTGCGCGTCACCGTCATGACCCTGCGCCGCAAGCTGGGTGAGCCGCCGGTCATCGTCACCGTGCCCGGCTCCGGCTACCGGATCTGATCGACCATGGCAACGACTCCCGCGCCTCCCCAGGCGCCCCCCAAGCCCACCTGGGACCCCCGCAGGGCCGAGCCCCCCTTCCCGTGGCTGCGCCCCACCATCCGGATAAGGCTCACCCTGCTCTACGGCGGCATGTTCCTGATCGCCGGGATCCTGCTGCTGTCGATCATCTACCTGCTGGCCGCGCAGGCGATCAACACGGGCAACGAACCCCTGTTCAAGATCGTGGACGGCCGGGAACTCCAGGTCACCAGCGAGAACTGCCCCGCGATCAAGGCCGGCCTCACGATCTCCCAGTTCAACGAGGCGATCAGCGAGTGCATCGACAGCCAGCGCCGGGTCGCGCTGGACGATCTCCTCAGCCGCTCCCTCCTCGCCCTCCTCGGCCTGGCGATCATCGCCTTCGCCTTCGGCTACGCCATGGCGGGCCGCGTCCTGTCGCCGCTCGGGCGGATCACCCGCACCGCGCGCGCCGTGGCCGGCTCGGACCTGTCCCGCCGTATCGAGCTGGACGGACCGGACGACGAGCTGAAGGAACTCGCCGACACCTTCGACGAGATGCTGGAGCGTCTCCAGCGGGCCTTCACGGCCCAGCAGCGCTTCGTCGGCAACGCCTCGCACGAACTGCGCACCCCGCTCGCGATCAACCGCACACTCCTCGAGGTGCACCTGTCGGACCCGAACGCGCCGGTGGAGCTCCAGCAGCTCGGCAAGACGCTGCTGGCCACCAACGAGCGCAGTGAGCAGCTCGTGGAGGGCCTGCTGCTGCTCGCCCGCAGCGACAACCAGATCGTCGAGCGCAAGCCGGTCGACCTCGCCGAGGTCGCCGAGCAGGCCGTCGACCAGGTGCACGCCGAGGCGGCCGCGAAGGGCGTGGTGATCCGCGGCGAGCAGAAGCCCGCGGTGGTCCAGGGCAACGGCGTCCTGCTGGAGCGCATCGCCCTGAACCTGGTGCAGAACGCCGTGCGGTACAACATCCCGGACGACGGCTGGGTCGAGGTCACCACCGAGATCCAGCACGGGCAGGCGGTCCTGGTCGTCTCGAACACCGGGCCGGTGGTGCCGGCGTACGAGATCGACAACCTCTTCGAGCCGTTCAGACGCCTGCGTACGGAGCGCACGGGCAGCGACAAGGGTGTCGGCCTCGGGCTGTCCATCGTGCGGTCCGTGGTGCGGGCGCACGGCGGGCACATCGCCGCGCAGCCACGCGAGGGAGGAGGGCTCGTGATGCGAGTCACCCTTCCGGTCTGAGACCATGTGCCCCGACACTCGCCGCAGCTACGGGGATGTTCGCTTTGCGCGGAATTTTCAAGGCGTCGAGCGAACGGTCGCATGTGTGATCGATCACAAGGACGGTTTTCAGGCCATCTACTCTCCGTGATCATGGCGCCCGTCGGAAAGCCGGGAAAATCCGGGTTTTCGAGGGTCTTGATCACGGGAAGTACACGGTGAGACGCCTTTGAACTGCGGCCTTAGGACCGTGTACGGTCCCGTTCGCCATCCAAGCCGATCACTCTTGAGGAGTCCGGTTGGGTGTCGATTGAGTAACAGACCTTGATGTGAGGCAAAATCTCCGCCTCGGGTCGGGCACAAGTCCGGCCTCTCACGCGTTACGTGCGCTGGAGACACCGCAGACACCCAGAGGGGGAGAGCGACATGGCAACGGATTACGACACCCCACGCAAGACCGACGACGACGTCGACTCGGACAGCCTTGAAGAGCTGAAGGCCAGGCGGAACGACAAGTCGACCTCCGCTGTGGACGTCGACGAGTTCGAGGCCGCCGAAGGCCTGGAGCTGCCCGGCGCGGACCTCTCGAACGAGGAGCTGGCCGTCCGGGTGCTGCCGAAGCAGCAGGACGAGTTCACGTGCATGAGCTGCTTCCTGGTGCACCACCGCAGCCAGCTGGCCCGCGAGAAGAACGGTCAGCCGATCTGCCGCGACTGCGACTGAGGCCGGGTCGGGCATGACTGGCTCGACCCCACCTCGGAAGCGCCGCTTTCCGAAGTGGGGAGCGGACCAAGGGCCGTCCGACGGCTCGTACGGCGCGCGTGACGACGAGCGGGGCTCTCCCGGCAAGGGGGCCTCGCTCGAACCGATGTCCGGCTCCGACCTCCCGGCGCCGGTCGAGGCTCCCGCGCCCGTGGCCAGAAGGCGGGTCGCGGTGATCCGGGAGAAGGCCAGGGAAGGCGTCCGTAAGGGCGGCAGCCGCGCCAGAGCGGGCCTTGGGTACCTCGCCGACCGGATCATCGAGTACGCCCCCAGGATCCCCGTACGGGACCTCGCGACGCTTCGTCGGCAGTTCCCGGGCCTCGGGCCCGAGCAACTCGCGGACAAGCTCGTGGCGGGCGCGGCGAACGCAAGCTCCACGGTCGGTGCCGGAGTCGGCGCGGCGGCGATGCTGCCGGTGCCGCCCGCGATGCCGACCGAGCTGGCCGCCGAGATCACCGGTGTGGCGGCGATCGAGCTGAAGCTGATCGCCGAACTGCACGAGGTGTACGGCGTACGCCCGCCCGGCAATCTCAGGGAGCGCAGCACCGCGTATCTGTCCTCGTGGTCCGAGGAACGCGGCATCGACCCCATGAAGCCGATGACGGTCAACGCGGCGCTCGGCGGGCAGATGAAGCGCGAACTGCGCCAGCAGATCATGAAGCGGATGGTGCGCAACCTGCCGAACCTGATGCCGTTCATGGTCGGCGCCGCCGTGGGCGCGGTCATGAACCGCCGGGACACCAGAAAGCTCGCGGCACGGATCCGGACGGACCTGCGCAAGATGCAGGTGCCCTGGGACGAGCTGCCCGAGCTGCCGCCGCTGGAGCGCCCCGCGGAGCCGCTGCGGATGCGGGACATCACGCGCGACCTCGGGCGCAAGGAGCTCGGCGACGGCTGAGATCCCGCCCCCCGAGGGGCCGTTCGGAGTGACGCGGCGAAGTTTTTGCGAGGTGCGGGACAAGGCTTGACCGGGCCGGTGACGGCCCGATCTGGTGTGCTAGGCCGCGGCCTTGGCCGCCCTGATCGCCTCGGCCAGCCGCTCCGGCGCACGGGTCGACAGGTACAGGTACGGCGTCGGGTCCTCGGGGTCCGTGACCTCCACGCGCAGGGCCGTCGGAATGTAGGCGCGCAGCAGCAGGAAGGCCCTGGTGTCGGCCTTGTGGGTGCGCCAGGCCCGTGCCTCCTCCGGGTCCAGGACGTGCGCCTCGCCGAGCGCGCGCAGCGGGACCTTCGCCTCGCCCGCGATCAGCGAGTCGCCCACCACACGGATCCGGATCGAGCCGTACGAACTGGCCATGACGGCCGCCGCGGCGGTGCCGCCCGCCAGCCCGGCGAGCATGGGCAGGGTGCCGAAGGGCAGAAGGATCAGGGCCAGGGAGAGCCCGACCAGGAACGAGATCAGCCACCAGGAGCGGGGGGCCGTGAGGCGTTCTTCGTAGGGGGCGGCGGAGAGCTGCATGAGCCAAGCTTGGCACGGTGTCCGGATGTGGCCGACGCGCGGGTAAGGTCTGCGGCTGTGAGAGGTACTTCAGCAGCTCTTAAGCCTCCGGCCGACGCCGTGAAACCGGTGCGGCACCCTGATGCTCCCGCGCCCGGTGAGCTTCTCGGTGCGCACTACGGCAAGTGTTTCGGCTGTGGCGGCGAGCAGCCCCACGGGCTGCATCTGGAGGCGCGGGCCGGTGACGGCGTCAGCATCACCGCCGAGTTCACCGTGCAGCCCGCTCACCAGGGCGCGCCCGGGCTCGCCCACGGGGGTGTGCTCGCGACCGCCCTCGACGAGACCCTCGGCTCGCTGAACTGGCTGCTGCGCACCATCGCCGTGACCGGACGGCTGGAGACCGACTTCGCGCGGCCGGTTCCGGTGGGCACGGTCCTGTACCTGGAGGCCGAGGTGACGGCCGTGGCGGGCCGCAAGATCTTCTCCACCGCCACCGGGCGGATCGGCGGTCCCGACGGGCCCGTCGCCGTGCGCGCCGACGCCCTGTTCATCGAGGTGAAGGTCGACCACTTCATCGACAACGGCCGCCCGGAGGAGATCCGGGCCGCCATGGACGATCCGGACCAGGTGCGGCGGGCCCGTGCCTTCGAGGTGAACCCGTGAGCCGTGCTCCCCTGAACGTGCTGATCCGGCGCGTCGATGCGGACGTACCGCTTCCGACGTACGCGCACCCCGGCGACGCGGGGGCAGATCTGCGCACCACCGAGAGCCGCGAACTGAAGCCGGGGGAGCGGGCCGTGCTGCCCACGGGGGTGTCGATCGCGCTCCCGGAGGGGTACGCGGCTTTCGTGCACCCGCGCTCCGGTCTCGCCGCCCGTCTCGGTGTCGCCCTGGTGAATGCCCCAGGGACGGTTGATGCCGGGTACCGTGGGGAGATCAAGGTGATCGTGGTGAATCTCGACCCGCATGAGACCGTGCGGTTCGAGCGCTTCGACCGGATCGCCCAACTGGTTGTCCAGCAGGTCGAGAGGGTTCGCTTCCAGGAGGTCGCGGAGCTTCCCGATTCGGCACGGGCCGAGGGGGGCTTCGGGTCCACCGGCGGCCATGCCGCGGTGGGCAGCGCAAGCGGCACAAGCGATACAAGCGATGGGGCCGCCGATGGCGGCGCAACGGGTGGGAATCGATACGCTTCGGTCGTATCCGACCGGGAAGGACAGTGACGTGTTCGGACGTCGCAACAAGAAGGGTGCCGCCGAGGACGCGGCCGGCGAGCCCGAGCAGGTCGTCGACATCGACTCTGAGGCGGACGACGAGGGCACGCGTGAGCGCGTACGGCTCGAACCGGAACCGCGTCCCGACGGGCCGTGGGACAGCTCCGAGGTCCGCGATCCCGGCGAGGGCCGGGTGGACCTGGGCGGCATGTTCGTGCCGGGCGTCGACGGCATGGAACTGCGTGTGGAGGTCGCGGGCGACGCGATCGTCGCGGCGACCGTGGTGCTGCGCGACAGCGCGATCCAGCTCCAGGCCTTCGCCGCGCCCAAGCGTGAGGGCATCTGGAGCGAGGTACGCGAGGAGATCGGCTCCGGCATCACCCAGCAGGGGGGCATCGTCGACGAGGTCGAGGGCTCGCTCGGCTGGGAGCTGCGGGCCCAGGTGCCGGTGCAACTGCCGGACGGCACGAGCGGCTTCCAGGTCGTGCGGTTCGTCGGTGTGGACGGTCCCCGCTGGTTCCTGCGCGGTGTGATCTCGGGCCAGGGCGCGGTGCAGCCGCAGGCGGCCGGCCTGCTCGAGCAGATCTTCCGGGACACGGTCGTGGTCCGCGGCGAGGGCCCGATGGCTCCCCGTGACCCGATCGTCCTGAAGCTGCCGGAGGACGCCCAGATGGTTCCCGAGGGCGTCCAGCAGGAGGAGGCCGGCTCGCGCTTCTCCGGCGGCATGGGCCAGCTCCAGCGCGGACCGGAGATCACCGAAGTGCGCTGAGCTTCGAAGAGACACCAGGGCCGTACCCCCCAGGGGTGCGGCCCTTTCTCGTGCGTGAACTCTTGACGGCGCATTGGTCTGTACCTACCGTCTCCGGCCAACGCGCCTGTTCATAAAGGCGCTTCGCGTTCACATACGAGAACGGAAGGCCCCCCACGCATGCGCAGAACCGCACTCTTCGCGGCCGCGGCCGCCCTCGTCGCCGGTGTCCTCGCCTGGCCCGCCGGTGCCGCCCCCAGCACCTTCGCCCACCCCGGCGTCACCGTCTCCAAGTCCCAGCTGGACTTCGCCCGTTCCAAGGTCAACGCCGGCGCCCAGCCCTGGAAGGGTGCCTTCGACCAGATGATGGCGAGCAAGTACGCCGATCCGAACCGCACGCCCAAGCCCCGTGCGGTCGTCGAGTGCGGCTCGTACTCGAACCCGAACTACGGCTGCACCGACGAGCGCGAGGACGCGATAGCCGCGTACACCCAGGCCCTCGCCTGGTACATCACCCGCGACGAGTGGCACGCGCGCAAGGCCATCGAGCTGATGGACGCCTGGTCCGCGGTGATCAGGGACCACACCAACAGCAACGCGCCCCTGCAGACCGGCTGGGCAGGCTCCTCCTGGCCCAAGGCCGCCGAGATCATCAAGTACACGTACACGGGGAGCTGGGCGAACTCCGGTCGGTTCGCGACCATGCTGCGCGACGTCTATCTGCCCGAGATCATCAACGGCTCCAATTCCAACGGGAACTGGGAGCTGTCGATGATGGAGGCCGCCGTCGGCATCTCCGTCTTCCTGGAGGACAAGGCGTCGTACGACAAGGCCATGGCGAAGTTCCGCACCCGCACCGCCGCCTACGTCTATCTGTCCTCCGACGGCGATCTGCCGAAGACCGTGCCCAGCCAGAACCTCAACACCCGCGAGAAGATCGTCAACTACTGGCAGGGACAGGGCACCTTCGTCACCGGCCTCACCCAGGAGACCTGCCGCGACTTCACCCACACCGGGTACGGCATCTCCGCGATCTCCCACGTCGCCGAGACCAGCCGCATCCAGGGCCAGGACCTTTACGGCACCGACGTCGGCGAACGGCTGCGGCAGGCGCTCGGGTTCCAGGCGAAGTACCAGTTGGGCACGGCCGCCCCGAGCTGGCTGTGCGGCGGCTCGCTGAAGCTGGGCCTCGGGCCCGTCACCGAGGTCGGCTACAACGCCCTGCACAACCGCCTCGGCATCGCGATGACCAACACCCAGACGCTCACCGAGCGGGGCCGCCCGGCCGGCTCCAACAACCTCTTCGTGGCCTGGGAGACCCTCACCCACGGCGACAACCCCAGCTGAGACGCCCCTCGCGCGGCGGGAGCGTCAGAATCGCGTCAAAGACGCCCCCGCCGCCCTCCCGGGCCCCGTTTGTCGCAATTGTTGGCCGTAAGGTCGACGCTGCAAGGCCGCCGCGCAGGCTGCGGCGGGCGGAAGACAATGGGGACCATGGGACGCGGCAAGCTTCGGATCTACCTCGGTGCGGCACCGGGCGTCGGCAAGACGTACGCCATGCTGTCCGAGGCGCACCGCCGCGTGGAGCGGGGCACCGACTGCGTCGTCGCCTTCGTGGAGCACCACGCCCGGCCGCGCACCGAGGTGATGCTGCACGGGCTGGAGCGGGTACGGCGCCAGGAGCTGGAGTACCGGGGAAGCCGCTTCACCGAGATGGACGTGGACGCCGTCCTGGCCCGGCACCCCCAGGTCGCCCTCGTCGACGAGCTCGCCCACACCAACATCCCCGGCTCCCGCAACGCCAAGCGCTGGCAGGACGTGGAGGAGCTGCTGGCGGCCGGCATCGACGTCGTCTCGACCGTGAACATCCAGCACCTGGAGTCCCTGGGCGATGTCGTCGAGTCCATCACCGGCGTACGGCAGCAGGAGACCGTCCCCGACGAGGTGGTGCGCCGCGCCGACCAGATCGAGCTGGTCGACATGTCGCCACAAGCACTGCGGCGGCGGATGGCGCACGGCAACATCTACCAACCGGACAAGGTCGACGCGGCCCTGTCGAACTACTTCCGCCCCGGCAACCTCACCGCGCTCAGGGAGCTGGCGCTGCTGTGGGTCGCCGACCGGGTCGACGAGTACCTCAAGCAGTACCGCAGCGATCACCGGGTGTCGAAGATCTGGGGTTCGCGGGAGCGGATCGTCGTCGGTCTGACCGGCGGCCCGGAGGGGCGGACGCTGATCCGCCGGGCCGCCCGGCTCGCGGAGAAGGGCGCCGGCGGTGAGGTGCTCGCCGTCTACATAGCCCGCAGCGACGGGCTGACGTCCGCCTCACCGAAGGAACTCGCCGTCCAGCGCACCCTCGTCGAGGACCTCGGCGGCACCTTCCACCACGTCGTCGGCGACGACATCCCGGCGGCGCTGCTGGCCTTCGCGCGCGGCGCCAACGCCACCCAGATAGTGCTCGGCTCCTCCCGGCGCAGGAGCTGGCAGTACGTCTTCGGGCCCGGCGTCGGCGCCACGGTCGCCCGGGAGTCCGGACCCGACCTCGACGTGCACATCGTCACGCACGACGAGGTCGCCAAGGGACGCGGACTGCCGGTGACCAGGGGAGCGCGCCTGGGCCGGACCCGGATCATCGCGGGCTGGCTCGTCGGCGTCGGCGGTCCGGCGCTGCTCACCCTGCTGCTCACCCATGTCGACGCCGATCTCGGCCTCGCCAACGACATGCTGCTGTTCCTGACCCTGACCGTCGCGGCGGCCCTGCTCGGCGGGCTCTATCCCGCGCTGGCCTCGGCGGCGGTGTGCTCCCTGCTGCTGAACTGGTTCTTCACACCGCCGGTGCACCGCATCACGATCGCCGACCCCAAGAACCTGCTCGCGCTGGTGATCTTCGTCTTCGTGGCGGTGGCGGTCGCCTCCGTCGTCGACCTCGCCGCCCGCCGCACCCACCAGGCGGCCCGGCTGCGCGCCGAGTCGGAGATCCTGTCCTTCCTCGCCGGGAACGTGCTGCGCGGCGAGACCGGCCTGGAGGAGCTGCTGGAGCGGGTCCGCGAGACCTTCGGCATGGACTCGGCGGCCCTGCTGGAGCGGGAGAGCGACGTCGACCCGTGGACCTGCGCGGGCAGCGTGGGCGTCGGAGCCGCGCCCGCCCGGCCTGAAGACGCCGATGTCGACGTGCCCGTCGGTGACCACATGGCGCTCGCGCTGACCGGCCGGGTGCTGCCCGCCGAGGACCGGCGCGTGCTCGCCGCCTTCGCCGCCCAGGCCGCCGTCGTCCTGGACCGCCAGCGCCTCCAGCGCGAGGCCGACCAGGCCAAGGAACTGGCCGAGGGCAACCGGATCCGTACCGCGCTGCTCGCCGCCGTCAGCCATGACCTGCGTACCCCTCTCGCCGGCATCAAGGCGGCGGTGTCCTCGCTGCGGTCCGACGACGTGGCGTGGTCGCAGGAGGACGAGGCGGAGCTGCTGGAGGGCATCGAGGAGGGCGCGGACCGGCTCGACCACCTTGTCGGCAACCTGCTCGACATGTCCCGCCTGCAGACCGGCACGGTCACCCCGCTGATCAGGGAGATCGACCTCGACGAGGTGGTGCCGATGGCGCTGGGCGGCGTGCCCGAGGGCAGCGTGGAGCTGGACATCCCGGAGACGCTGCCGATGGTCGCCGTGGACCCGGGGCTGCTGGAGCGGTCGGTGGCCAACCTGGTCGAGAACGCCGTCAAGTACAGCCCGGACGACCGCCGGGTCCTGGTGGCCGCCAGCGCCATGGCCGAACGGGTCGAGGTGCGGGTGGTCGACCGCGGTCCCGGTGTGCCGGACGAGGCCAAGGAGCGCATCTTCGCGCCCTTCCAGCGGTACGGCGACGCCCCGCGCGGCGCCGGAGTGGGCCTCGGCCTCGCGGTCGCGCGCGGCTTCGCCGAGGCGATGGGCGGCACTCTCAACGCCGAGGACACGCCCGGCGGCGGCCTCACCATGGTGCTCACGCTCCGCGCCGAGGCAGGGACGCCCGCGGACCATCTCCAGGCGGAAGGCGCGGACGGGCGCCCCGAGGAACTCGAAAGGCAGGTCACATGGTGAGCGCGGCCGGGGGCACCCCCCAGAGCCCCACGAGGGTGCTGGTGATCGACGACGAGCCGCAGATCGTGCGCGCCCTCGTGATCAACCTCAAGGCCCGCAAGTACGAGGTCGACGCGGCCCACGACGGCACCACCGCCCTCGAACTCGCCGCCACCCGCCACCCCGACGTGGTCGTCCTCGACCTCGGTCTGCCCGACATGGACGGCGTCGAGGTGATCCGCGGGCTGCGCGGCTGGACCCGGGTGCCGATCCTGGTGCTGTCCGCCCGGCACTCCTCCGACGAGAAGGTCGAGGCGCTGGACGCGGGCGCCGACGACTACGTCACCAAGCCGTTCGGCATGGACGAGCTGCTGGCCAGGCTGCGGGCCGCCGTCCGCCGGGCCGAGCCCACCGGGGCCGGCGACGACGACGTGATCGTGGAGACCGAGGGGTTCACCGTCGACCTCGCCGCGAAGAAGGTGAACCGGGCCGGCCGGGACGTACGGCTGACCCCCACCGAGTGGCATCTGCTGGAGGTGCTGGTCCGCAACACGGGCCGGCTGGTCAGCCAGAAGCAGCTGCTGCAGGAGGTGTGGGGGCCGTCGTACGGGACGGAGACGAACTACCTGCGGGTGTACATGGCCCAGTTGCGCAGGAAGCTGGAGTCGGACCCGTCGCATCCGAAGCACTTCATCACCGAGCCCGGAATGGGCTACCGGTTCGAGAAGTGAGCTCCCCGGCAGGGGTCGGTTCGGGCCCCGGCCCCGGGGGTACGTAGGTTTCGGTGCACCCCGGTAGGCTTCGAGTCATGAGTGCTGTTCCTCGTTCCGAAAAGTCGGTGGGCCGGTTCAGGCGCATGCTCGACCGGCTCTCCTCGTCGCAGGAGGACCTGGAGTCCGAGGAGCTGCGAGAGGACGCCGAGACCACCGGATGCACCAAGATCGGTGACTGTCATGACCGGCAGGTGGTGACGGTTACTGGTACCTTGCGCACGGTCACCCTGCGGCCGCGTGCGGGAGTCCCGGCCCTCGAGGCCGAACTGTTCGACGGCTCCGCCGCCCTGGACGTGGTGTGGCTCGGCAGGCGCTCCATAGTGGGCATAGAGCCCGGGCGCCGGCTGATCGCATCGGGCCGGATCGCCATGAGCCGGGGCCGCCGGGTGCTGTTCAACCCGAAATACGAACTGAGACCCCTTGGACGGGAGTAGCCGGTGACGTCGCTCGACAAGCCGACCGAAGACACCACCGCAGACACCGAGCACGACTCCCGGGCGGTGACCGAGGCCGCGCTGTTCGAGGCTTTCGGCGGCATGCGCGGCATGGTCGAGACGGTCCTGCCCGGCCTGCTCTTCGTCACCATCTTCACGATCAACAAGGACCTGCACCTGTCGGCCATCGCCGCGCTCGCGGTGTCCCTGCTGCTGGTCGTGGTGCGCCTGGTGATGCGGGACACCGTCAAGCACGCCTTCAGCGGTGTCTTCGGCGTCGCCTTCGGTGTCGTGTTCGCGATGATGACGGGCAACGCGAAGGACTTCTACCTGCCCGGCATGCTCTACACGCTGGGCCTGGCGCTCGCGTACATCATCACGACGCTGTGCGGGGTGCCGCTGATCGGCCTGATCCTCGGCCCGGTGTTCAAGGAGAACCTCTCCTGGCGCACGCGCAACCCCGGCCGCAAGAAGGCGTACGCCAAGGCCAGTTACGCCTGGGGCCTGATCCTCCTGGCCAAGTGCGCGGTCCTCTTCCCGCTGTACTGGTGGGCGGACACCACGCAGTTCGGGTGGGTCCTCGTCGCCCTGAAGATCCCGCCGTTCCTGCTGGCCGTGTGGCTGACCTGGGTCTTCCTGGCGAAGGCGCCGGCGCCCATCGACGTCTTCGCGGAGATGGAGGCGGCGGAGAAGGCCGAGAAGGCCGAGAAGGAGCGCCAGGAGGCGCTGGCCGCGGAGGGCGGCGAGAGCGCGGCGGGTCGGCACCGCCGGGACGGCTAGTCCTGCTGGACCTCTGTACGACGACGGAGGGCGCCCCGCACGCGCGGGGCGCCCTCCGTCGTCGTACGCCCTTCAGGGGCTCAGCTCTTCGTGTCCTCGCGGCGGACCGACAGCAGGTCCTCCAGCTGCTCCTCGCGGGCCTGCGCGGCCACGAACAGGAGCTCGTCGCCCGCCTCCAGCGAGTCCTCGCGGGAGGGGGTGAGGACGCGGGTGCCGCGGATGATCGTCACCAGGGACGTGTCCTGCGGCCATTCCACGTCGCCGACCTGGGTGCCGGCCAGGGCCGACTCCTCGGGGAGGGTCAGCTCGACGAGGTTGGCGTCGCCGTGGCTGAAGCGGAGCAGGCGGACCAGGTCGCCGACGCTCACCGCCTCCTCGACCAGGGCGGACATCAGGCGCGGGGTGGACACGGCCACGTCCACGCCCCACGACTCGTTGAACAGCCACTCGTTCTTGGGGTTGTTCACCCGGGCGACGACGCGCGGAACGCCGTACTCGGTCTTCGCCAGCAGGGAGACGACCAGGTTGACCTTGTCGTCACCCGTGGCCGCGATGACCACGTTGCAGCGCTGCAGCGCCGCCTCGTCCAGCGAGGTGATCTCGCAGGCGTCGGCCAGCAGCCACTCCGCCTGCGGGACCCGCTCGACCGAGATGGCGGTCGGCGCCTTGTCGACGAGCAGGACCTCGTGGCCGTTCTCCAGCAGCTCGCCCGCGATGGAGCGGCCCACCGCACCGGCACCGGCAATGGCGACCCTCATCAGTGACCGCCCTCCTCTTCGGGACCCTTGGCGAAGGACGCCTCGACCTTGTCGACCTCGTCGCTGCGCATCATCACGTGCACCAGGTCGCCCTCCTGCAGAACCGTCTGCGAGGTGGGCAGGATCGCCTCGCCGAGCCGGGTCAGGAACGCCACCCGGACGCCCGTCTCCTCCTGGAGCCGGCTGATCTTGTGGCCCACCCAGGCCGGGGACGCGTGCACCTCGGCGAGCTGGACGCCGCCGGTGGGATCCCGCCACAGCGGCTCGGCGCCCGAGGGCAGCAGCCGGCGCAGCATCTGGTCGGCCGTCCAGCGGACCGTGGCCACGGTGGGGATGCCCAGGCGCTGGTAGACCTCGGCGCGGCGGGGATCGTAGATGCGGGCCGCGACGTTCTCCACGCCGAACATCTCGCGCGCCACCCGCGCGGAGATGATGTTCGAGTTGTCACCGCTGGAGACCGCGGCGAAGGCGCCGGCCTCCTCGATGCCCGCCTCGCGCAGGGTGTCCTGGTCGAAGCCGACGCCGGTGACGCGGCGGCCACCGAAACCGGGGCCCAGCCGCCGGAACGCGGTGGGGTCCTGGTCGATCACCGCGACCGTGTGCCCTTGTTGCTCCAGGGTCTGGGCCAGAGCGGAGCCCACCCTTCCGCAACCCATGATGACGATGTGCACGGCGTTTACCCCGCACTCCTCGTGAGGCGTCTGACTTGCGTGAACGTGGTGCTCATAACCTTCTCTCGGTTCGCCGGGCAACAGACGCGGGCCGGTCGCGGACCGCTGGGCAACATCATGCCGGGCGATGGCCGGAATGATCCCTCGCGGTACGGATCGTGGACGCGCGTGTGCCTCGGTCCACCGTAACCTCCGGCCCGCCGCGCCCCGTACGAGCCCTCAACGGCGGTTGAAGCTGCGGACGCTGGCCAGTGCCAGGACGCCGAGTCCGGCGAGCGAGACGAGGGCCCCGAGGAGCTGAGCGGTCGTCTGCGACATGGTGTCTCCCGGATGTGATGAGCGTACCGACGCAGGTCATGGAGGCATGGGCGCGTCTCGCGGCTCCCCGCCCGGCGCTGGCGCGGCACGGAATTCACCCCCGCGCCGTGCGTGATTTCACCCGGATGTGCTCCGCCCCAGGCCGGGGGCCTACGATTCTCTGTTGTGTCCAAACTGACCGACGTGCCCAAGCGGATTCTGATCGGGCGCGCACTGCGCAGTGATCGGCTGGCGGAAACGCTCCTGCCGAAGCGCATCGCGCTGCCCGTCTTCGCCTCCGACCCGCTGTCCTCCGTGGCGTACGCGCCCGGAGAAGTGCTGCTGGTCCTCTCCATCGCGGGTGTGTCGGCCTACCACTTCAGCCCCTGGATCGCGGTCGCGGTCGTCGTGCTGATGTTCACGGTGGTCGCCTCCTACCGGCAGAACGTCCACGCCTACCCGAGCGGCGGCGGCGACTACGAGGTGGCCAACACCAACCTCGGCCCCAAGGCGGGCCTGACGGTGGCGAGCGCGCTGCTGGTCGACTATGTCCTGACCGTCGCGGTCTCCATCTCCTCCGGCATCGAGAACCTCGGCTCCGCGATCCCGTTCGTGGTCGAGCACAAGGTCGAGTGCGCGGCCGCGGTGATCCTGCTGCTGACCGTGATGAACCTGCGCGGCGTCCGGGAGTCCGGCAGCCTCTTCGCCATCCCGACGTACGTATTCGTCGCGGGCGTCTTCATCATGATCGCGTGGGGCGCGTTCCGCGGGCTCGTCCTCGACGACAGCATGCGGGCACCGACGGCGTCGTACGAGATCAAGCCGGAGCACGAGGGCCTCGCGGGCTTCGCGATGGTCTTCCTGCTGCTCCGTGCCTTCTCCTCCGGCTGCGCCGCGCTCACCGGTGTCGAGGCGATCTCCAACGGCGTCCCGGCCTTCCGCAAGCCCAAGTCGAAGAACGCCGCGACCACGCTCGCCGCGATGGGCCTGCTGGCCGTGACCATGTTCTGCGGCATCATCGGGCTCGCCATGGCGACCAAGGTCCGTATGGCCGAGAACCCGGCCGTCGACCTGCTGAAGGACGGCGTCGCGGTCGGCGCCGACTACGTCCAGAACCCGGTGATCACCCAGGTCGCCGAGGCCGTCTTCGGCAAGGGCAGCTTCTTCTTCATCGTGCTGGCCGCGGCCACCGCGCTGGTGCTGTTCCTCGCGGCCAACACCGCCTACAACGGCTTCCCGGTGCTCGGCTCGATCCTCGCCCAGGACCGCTACCTGCCGCGCCAGCTGCACACCCGCGGCGACCGGCTCGCCTTCTCCAACGGCATCGTGCTGCTGGCGGGCGCGGCCGCGCTGCTGGTGTGGATCTACGGCGCCGACTCCACGCGCCTGATCCAGCTCTACATCGTCGGCGTGTTCGTGTCCTTCACGCTCAGCCAGACCGGCATGGTCCGCCACTGGAACCGCCTGCTGGCCGTGGAGAAGGACCAGGCCAAGCGCCGTCACATGATCCGCTCCCGCGCGATCAACACCTTCGGCGCCTTCTTCACCGGGCTCGTCCTGGTCGTCGTCCTGGTCACCAAGTTCACGCACGGCGCCTGGGTCGCCCTGCTCGGCATGGTGATCTTCTACGTGACGATGACGGCCATCCGCCGCCACTACGACCACGTCTCCGAGGAACTCTCCGCCCCCGAGGGCCCCAGCGACGACAGCGTCCGGCCCTCCCGGGTGCACTCCGTCGTCCTGGTCTCCAAGATCCATCGTCCCGCGCTGCGCGCCCTGGCCTACGCCAAGCTGCTGCGCTCGGACACCCTGGAGGCGCTGAGCGTCAACGTCGACCCGGCGGAGACCAAGGCGCTGCGCGAGGAGTGGGAGCGGCGCGGGATCGACGTACCGCTGAAGGTGCTCGACTCGCCCTACCGCGAGATCACGCGGCCGATCATCGAATACGTGAAGAGCCTGCGCAAGGAGTCCCCGCGCGCCGCCGTCTCGGTCATCATCCCCGAGTACGTCGTCGGCCACTGGTACGAGCACCTGCTGCACAACCAGAGCGCGCTGCGGCTCAAGGGCAGGCTGCTGTTCACGCCCGGGATCATGGTGACCTCGGTGCCGTACCAGCTCCAGTCGTCCGAGGTGGCCAAGGCCCGCGCCCGTAAGCAGCAGGAGTGGAACGCACCCGGTGCGGTGCGGCGCGGTCCGGCCCAGGAGCGGGCCAAGGAGGAGGAAGCCCGTAAGTGACGGGGGCGGCGAGCACGTAGACTGGTGGGCTGTTGTCAGGCCCTGAACCGGAGCGATCCGCAGACCTCTGCCGAGGGCCGTATCCCCCGTCTTGATCTGGAGTCACTCCGCCATGCAGGCAGAACCGAAGAAACCGCAGGCGGGGTCGCTCGTGGGGGAGGAGTACGAGGTCGAGATCGGCCCCGTCGCCCACGGCGGGCACTGCATCGCCCGCACCGACGCCGGCCAGGTGCTGTTCGTCCGCCACACGCTGCCCGGTGAGCGGGTCGTGGCCCGGGTGACCGAGGGCGAGGAGGGCGACCGCTTCCTGCGCGCCGACGCCGTCGAGATCCTCACGGCTTCCAAGGACCGCATCGAGGCCCCCTGCCCCTTCGCCGGCCCCGGCCGCTGCGGGGGCTGCGACTGGCAGCACGCCAAGCCGGGGGCACAGCGCCGGCTGAAGGGCGAGGTCGTCGCCGAGCAGCTTCAGCGGCTCGCGGGCCTGACGCCCGAGGACGTCGGCTGGGACGGCACGGTGATGCCGGCCGAGGGCGACAAGCTGCCCGCGGGCCAGGTGCCGCAGTGGCGGACGCGGGTGCAGTACGCGGTCGACGCCGAGGGCCGTGCGGGCCTGCGCCGGCACCGCTCGCACGAGGTGGAGCCGGTCGACCACTGCATGATCGCCGCCGAGGGCGTCAGCGAGCTGGGCATCGAGAAGCGGGACTGGTCCGGCACGGCGTCGGTCGAGGCGATCGCCGCGACGGGTTCGCAGGACCGCCAGGTGATCCTGGCCCCCCGGCCCGGCGCACGGCTGCCGATCGTCGAACTGGACCGGCCGGTGTCGGTGATGCGGATCGGCGAGAAGGACGGCGGGACGCACCGGGTGCACGGCCGCCCCTTCGTCCGCGAGCGCGCGGACGGCCGTACGTACCGCGTCGGCAGCGGCGGCTTCTGGCAGGTCCACCCGAAGGCCGCGGACACCCTGGTGACGGCGGTCATGCAGGGCCTGCTCCCGCGCAAGGGCGAGATGGCGCTCGACCTGTACTGCGGCGTGGGCCTCTTCGCCGGCGCCCTGGCCGACCGTCTCGGCGAGAAGGGCGCGGTCCTCGGCATCGAGTCGAGCAAGCGGGCCGTCGAGGACGCCCGGCACAACCTCGCCGACTTCGATCGCGTCCGGATCGAGCAGGGCAAGGTCGAGGCGGTACTGCCGCGCACGGGGATCACCGAGGTCGACCTGATCGTCCTGGACCCGCCGCGGGCGGGGGCCGGCCGGGCGACGGTGGCGCATCTGGCGGCGCTGGGGGCTCGGCGGATCGCGTATGTGGCTTGCGATCCGGCGGCGTTGGCTCGGGATTTGGGGTACTTCCGGGATGGGGGGTATCGGGTGCGGATGCTTCGGGCGTTCGATCTGTTTCCGATGACTCATCATGTGGAGTGTGTGGCTATTTTGGAGCCGTCTGCTAAGGGCTCCTGACCTGCCGGTTTGAGCGTGCGCTCGCTCACGGCAGAGAACAGGGCACCGGATGACCACCTCGGACCTCGCAGCCGACTGGCTCGCTGCCTGGCAACGCGAGATCACCGCCATGCTTGAGCAGACCCTCGCCCGCTTCGAGACCGCCTATGGCTATCCACCGGGCGACAACGACGTTCTCGTGGCCGACGACCAAAGCCGAGCGGCGGCCGCGCGGCTGGAAGGCGCCGCCGTCCCCGCGGCCCTGGTCACCTTCTACTCCTCGATCGCCGAGCTGCAGCTGCCCGACATCGACCACGGATACTTCATCCATTCGCCCGACCTGGTGCTCGACCACCTCACCGAATACGGACCAGTCCGCCTGACCGACGACCGCACCGGCATCGTGTTCGGCAGCGACGGCGGAGGGATGCTCTTCGCTCTCGATCAGAGCGGGCAGGTTCACCGGTCCACCACGGCGTCATGGCTCGACGGCTTCGAGCCGACAGCCCCGACTCTTACTCAGTTCCTCGAACAGCTCTGCCGAGCCACTGCGGCCTTCATGGACGAGACCAAGCGCCACTCGGCCACCGAACACAGCTGATCGACCTCACCGGTCAGGGGCGCCGGTTGGTCGGCTCGTCCGTCCTGGGCGGGGCCAGGGGCGACTGGCCGGCGCCGTCTGGGACGTCGACGGCGGCGTGATGGCCGGCGTGGTCGGCAGCAATTGATCCATTCGAGGAACGAGCCGCCGACGGTGCCCTGCGCGCCGTTGATCTGCGGAAATGCGGGCGACGGTCCGCCGGCCAACGCCCCCGCGCGCAGATCGGCCGGAATGACGGTGTTTATCCCGCCCTCTGAGGATCACGCGACCAGAGGGCACAAGGTGCCGGTGGGCGCTGCTTCCGGTGCGTTCGCGGGGTGTGCGGCGCGTGGAGGTGGCTGTCGATCGCACTGGTCCGACGTCATAGCCCGAGGAATCGCGATAGCCCGAGGAATCGCGACGTCACTGCTGACGCACCACGAAAGGCAGACTCATGACGGAGATCCGACCCGCCACCACGGCCGATTCCGGCGCACCGGTGGAGAGCGACGAACACTCACTCACCCTGGGGCCCGGGGGGCCGGTCCTGCTGCAGGACGCCTACCTGATCGAGCAGATGGCGCAGTTCAACCGGGAGCGGATTCCCGAGCGCCAGCCGCATGCCAAGGGGAGCGGGGCGTTCGGTCATTTCGAGGTCACTCACGATGTCAGCGCCTACACGAAGGCGGCCCTCTTCCAGCCGGGCACCCGCACCGACCTGGTCATCCGCTTCTCGACCGTCGCCGGCGAGCGTGGCAGCCCGGACACCTGGCGTGACCCGCGCGGCTTCGCGGTGAAGTTCTACACCAGCGAAGGCAACTACGACATGGTCGGCAACAACACGCCGGTGTTCTTCGTGAAGGACCCGATGAAATTCCAGCACTTCATCCGGTCCCAGAAGCGCCGTGCGGACAACAACCTGCGCGACCACGACATGCAGTGGGACTTCTGGACGCTCTCCCCGGAGTCCGCCCACCAGGTCACCTGGCTGATGGGGGACCGGGGCATCCCGCGGACCTGGCGTCACATGAACGGGTACACCTCCCACACCTACATGTGGATCAACGCCCGCGGCGAGCGGTTCTGGGTGAAGTACCACTTCAAGACCGATCAGGGCATCGAGTACTTCACCCAGCACGAGGCCGATCAGATGGCCGCCGTGGACACCGACTACCACACGCGGGATCTCTTCGAGCACATCCGGGACGGGGACTTCCCGAGCTGGACCCTGTACGTCCAGGTGATGCCGTACGAGGAGGCGGCGGGCTACCGGTTCAACCCGTTCGACCTCACCAAGGTGTGGCCGCACGGTGACTACCCGCTCATCCCGGTCGGCCGCATGACGCTCGACCGGAACCCCACCGACAACCACGCCCAGATCGAGCAGGCGGCGTTCCAGCCCAACAACTTCGTCCCGGGGATCGGGCCGAGCCCGGACCGGATGTTGCTGGCCCGGTTGTTCTCCTACGCCGATGCTCACCGCCACCGCATCGGCGGCAACTACCAGCAGCTTCCGGTGAACGCCCCCGTCGTCGACGTCCACACGTACTCCAAGGACGGGGCGATGGCCTACCGGAACACCACCGACCCGGTGTACGCCCCGAACTCCAAGGGCGGTCCCGCCGCGGACACGGAGCGTTACGGCACCCCGCCGAGCTGGTCGGCCGACGGTGAGATCACCCGTTCCGCCTACGTCTCCCATCCGGAGGACGACGACTGGGGGCAGCCCGGCACCATGGTGCGCGAGGTTCTGGACGACGCCGCGCGGGACCGGCTGGTCGACAACGTCGTCGGACATCTCCTCAACGGAGTGAGCGAACCGGTTCTGGAGCGGGCCTTCGCCTACTGGTCCAACATCGACGAGACCATCGGCAAACGCATCGCCGACGGCGTCCGGGCCAAGGCCGACGAGAAGGATCCGAAGGCCGCGGAGCAGGGCAATCCTGCACGGCGTTCCATGCAGCACAAGGCGTGAGGCCGCTCGGCTTGCCCTCGTGCGCGTTTACACCTCGATGTGGGAGCCCATGATGACCGTGCGGTCGCGCGGCAGGCTGAAGTACTCGGCGGCGTCGGCCGTGATGTAGGACGTGGCGATGAACAGCCGCTTGCGCCAAGGGGCCATCGTCGGCGCCTTCCCTCGATGGAGCTCGATCTTCGACAGGAAGTAGGACGCCTGGTCGAGCTGCAACGGCCCTTCGGTCACGGCCGGGTCGAGCATGGCCAGGGTGCCGGGCACGTCCGGTGTCTCCATGTAGCCGAACCGGGCGGTGACGTGGATGATCCCGTCGTCGGCGTAGCCGAGGTCGTCGACGACGACCCGCTGCTCGGCCGGGACGCGGGGCACCGGTTCGGTCTTGAGGGCGAGGATCACGACCTGCTCGTGCCGGACATGGTTGTGCTCGACGTTGGCCCGCATGGCCAACGGCGCGGTCTCCTTGCCCCGGTTCAGGAACACGGCCGTGCCGGGGACCATGCGCGTGGAGGCCTCGCCGCTGCGGAGGTCCTCGACGAACTCTGGCAGCGCCCCCTCGGCGCGCGCCCGTTGCACGGTGACCAGCTCGCGGCCGCGCTGCCAGGTCGTCATCACGGTGAACGCGGTGAGGCCGATCAGCAGCGGCAGCCACGCGCCGTGCACGAGCTTGGTCATGTTGGCGGCCACGAACAGCAGGTCCACGAAGAGGAGCACGCCCCCGCCGAGGGCGAGCACCCAGGTGGGCGTACCCCACTTGGCGCGGGCGACGTAGAAGAACAGCAGGGTGGTGATGGTGATGGTGCCGGTGACCGCCATGCCGAACGCGTAGGCCAGCGCCTCGGAGGAGCGGAACGCGAAGACCAGGGTGAGGACCGAGACCATCAGCAGCCAGTTGATCCAGGGGACGTAGATCTGACCGATGGTCGACTCCGAGGTGTGCGCGATGCGCAGGCGCGGCAGGTAGCCGAGCTGGGCGGCCTGGGAGGCGACCGAGTACGCGCCGGTGATCACCGCTTGGGAGGCGATCACGGTCGCCGCCGTCGCCAGCAGCACCATCGGCCACCGTCCCCAGTCGGGCACGAGCAGGAAGAACGGGCTGCTGATGTTCGCCGGATCGTCGAGGATGAGCGCGCCCTGGCCCATGTAGCTGAGGGTGCAGGCGGGCAGGACGAGAATCAGCCAGCCCCGGGTGATCGCGCGGCGGCCGAAGTGTCCCATGTCGGCGTAGAGCGCCTCGGCGCCGGTGACCGCGAGGACGATCGCCGCCAGGGCGAAGAAGGCCGTACCCCAATGGCCGAACAGGAAGCCCAACGCGTACGTCGGCGACAGTGCCTTGAGGATGTCCGGGTGGTCGGCGATGCCGACGACGCCGCACGCCCCGATGGCCAGGAACCAGGCGATCATGACCGGCCCGAACACCCGGCCCACCGCCGCCGTTCCCCTGCGCTGCACCAGGAACAGGATCACGATGATCACCGCGGTGACGGGTACGACCGCGCTGTCCAGGGACGGCTCGACGACCTTGAGTCCCTCGACCGCGGACAGCACCGAGATCGCCGGGGTGATCATGCTGTCCCCGAAGAACAGCGACGCACCGAAGATGCCCAGGGCGGCCAGCACGGCTGCGGCTCGGCGCCCACGCTGTGAACTCCACCGGCGCAGCAGGGTGATCAGCGCCATGATGCCGCCCTCGCCGTCGTTGTCGGCGCGCATGGCCAGCAGCACGTACGTGACCGTCACGATGATCATCACCGACCAGAACACCAGCGACACCACGCCGTACACGTTGTCCGTGCTGACCGGGACGGGGTGCGGGTCGTCGGGGTTGAACACCGTCTGCAGGGTGTAGATCGGGCTGGTGCCGATGTCGCCGAAGACCACACCGAGGGCACCGATGACCACGGCCAGGCGCACCGTGTCGCGCGCGCTCGCCCGATGGTCCTCTCCGGCCTGAGGCTCGGGCTCGTCGTTCGACGCCGTTCCCTGCCGGCGATCGGCCATGGTGCTCCTCCTCGGTGCCGGCCGCTGAGCCGCGGACCAGGACATCGAGTCGGACGATACCCAGGCCGCCGCGCGACTGTCGGCAAGGGTGCCGCTTCGTTTCGGCGCCGTGCGGAAGCTCTTCCCGACGCCAAGCAGAGCGGCGGAGGACACCGCCGGGACATCAGTGTGCGGCCGGCGTCGACTCCGCCCTCGCCTGGCTCTCGTGGTCCTGCCGGGTGCCGACGCCGAACTCATGGGCGTACGTGGGCTCGTCGATCGCGGCGCGCAGGCGGGCCGTGATGCGCTCCACGTCGCCCCGCTCCGCCGGCGGGTGGGGTGCGCCGGCCCGTTCCCTGGTCGCCGCCGCCGTGCCGAGCAGGCGGGTGGCCCGCTCCGGGGCGCCGGCCAGGGAGTACGCGCCCGCCAGGCCCTCGAGGGCGAGGGCGACCGAGCGGGGGTCCTCGGTGGTCGCGGCGGCCATGAGGCCGTCCCGGTGGTGGGCGAGCGCGCGGCCGGCATCGCCGCGCTGTTCGGCGATGAAGCCCAGTTCGGCGAGGACCAGCGCGAGGCCCGGGGCGTCGCCGCGCCGGCGGTTCCAGTCGAGCCAGGGCCGCAGCCACTCCTCGGCGTCCGCGAGCCGGCCCTGGCGCCGGGCGCTCAACGCCAGGCCCAGCGCGGCGAACTGCTCGGCGGGCCGGTTGCCCTGTTCGGCGGCGAGCCGCAGGGCGCGCGTGTGCAGGTCGTCGGCCTCGCCATAGCGTTGGGTGAGCAGCGCGATCCGGCCGAGGCCCGACAGCTTCGCCGACATCTCCGGCCAGGTCTCAAGGGCCTCGGTGATCCGCAGGCTCTCCCGGTGCAGCCGGGCCGCCTGGTCGTAGTCGCCGTTGACCGCGGCGAGCCTGCCCAGCAGGTCCGCCGTCTTCAACCGGCCCCACGGATCGCCCAGTTCCGCGAAGAGGGCGCGGGCCTCCTCGGCGTTGCCGCGCACCCCCTCCAGGTCACCGCGCGCCAGGGCGAAACCGGCGCGAGTGGTCAGCGAGGCGGCGATTCCCCACGGGTCGCGCAGGGCGCGGAAGCGGGCCAGGACGTGCTCGACCCGCCGCTCACCCTCGGCCAGCGCCCCCACCGTCCACTGCGCGTGCGCCAGGAACCACTGCGCCCTGACCGACTCCGGACCGGACTCGGCCGGGTACTCCCGCGCGGTGTCGCACCCCACGTCGTGCTCGCCGAGCAGCAGCCGGATGCCCGAGTACCAGAAGACCGCCTCCGCACGCTCCCCGGGCGTGGCGTCGCCCGGTGTGTCCAGGGCCGTCGCGAGTGCTCTGCGGGCCTCGCCCAGCCGGCCGCGGACGTACCAGTACCAGGTCAGCGAGTTGACCAGGCGCAGCGCCTCCTGCGCGGCCCCGGAGCGGGCCGCCTCGGCCAGTGCGCGCTGCACGTCGGCCGCCTCCGCGTCGAGGTACTGCAACCAACGGGCCTGCTCCCGCTCGTGCAGATGCGGCCGGGCCCGCTCGGCGAGTCGGACGCAGTGGCGTAGATGCCGGGCGGCGGTCCCGGCGTACTCGCCGGACTCGGTGAGCCTGTCACGCGCGTACACCGCGACGGACTCCAGCAACCGGTAGCGCGCACCGCGCGGTCCGTCGGCGCGGACGGCCAGAGAGCGCTCCACGAGCAGGCCCAGCGCGTCGAGGACGTCCGCGGGGGACACACCGTCGCCGGAGCACACGTCCTCGGCGGCCGGCAGGCCGCAGCCCTCGGCGAACACCGACAGTCTGCGCAGCACGGTCTGCTCCCGGACGTCCAGCAGGCCCCAGCTCCAGTCGAGCGTGGCCTGGAGCGTCCGGTGCCGGGAAGGCGCGTCCCGGTAGCCGCTGTTGAGCAGCCGGAAGCGGTCGTCGAGGCGGTCGCGCAGCTCCCTGATGCCGAGTGACCGCACGCGTGTGGCGGCCAGCTCCAGCGCGAGCGGGATGCCGTCCAGGTGCCGGCACACATCGGCGACGAGGGGAGCGGTCGTGGCGTCGAGCACGAAATCGGGGTCCGTCGCTGTCGTGCGGTCCACGAAGAGGCGTACGGCGCCGGCGCTCGCCAGCGTGTCGAGATCCCGACCGTCCACGGGTGGCAGCGACAGCGGCGCCACCGGGTACACCGTCTCGTCCCGGGTGCGCAACGGCTCCTGACTGGTCGTCAGGATGTGGAGGTGCGGGGCCCTGCCGAGCAGCAGGCCCGCCAGCCGGGCCACGGCCTCCACGACGTGTTCGCAGTTGTCCAGGACGAGCAGCAGCCGCCGGCCGGCCAGCGCGCCCGCGAGGCGGTCCACCGGGCCGTCGCGGTCGTCGTCGGCGGTGCCCTCCCGGATTCCCAGGGCCGCCATGACCTGCTCGGCCAGCGACTCCACGCCGGCGAACCGCTCCAGGCCCCCGGCGTCGGCGAGCTCCACCAGCCAGGTGCCCTCGGCGAACGCGCCCGCCAGGCTCTGCGCCGTGGCCTGGGCGAGACGGGTCTTGCCGACCCCTCCCGGGCCGGTGAGCGTCACCAGGCGGCGCCGGGAGAGCAGCGCCCGGAGCGCCTGGACGTCCTGGTCGCGGCCCACCAGCGGCGAGGCCGAACCGGTCGGCGCGGGCCCCATCGGCACCCCCGCGGCGTGCTTCGGCCGGGCCAGGGCCGGGTCGTGACGCAGGATGGCCTGCTGGAGCGACTCCAGGGGCGGGCCGGGGGTGAGGCCCAGCTCGTCGTCGAGCCGGCGGCGTAGATCGTGGAAGTGGTCGAGCGCGTCGGAGGAGCGCCCCACCCGGTACAGCGCCCACATCAGCGCGCCCCGCAGCCCCTCGCGCAACGGGTGCCGCGCCACCAGCTCGGTCAGCTCGCCGACCAGCAGGCTGTGCGCGCCCAACTCCAGCCGGACCTCCGCGTGTTCCTCCACCGCGGTGAGGCGCTCCTCCTCCAGGCTCGCCGCCGTCGGCCGGACCGACGGCTGGTCCGCGAACTCGGCGAAGGCGGGGCCGCGCCACAGCGCCAGCGCCTCGGAGTACAGCGCGGCCCGCGCCACGGGGTCCTCGACGGCCCGGGCCCGGCCGACCAGTTCGCGGAAGCGGTCGGCGTCCAGCGCGCCCGCGGGAACGTCCAGGAAGTATCCGGGCGGCCGGTGTACGACCAGTTCGCGGCCGCCCGCCTCCGCGTCCTCCAGGGCCCGCCGCAGCTGGGACACCTTGGCCTGGAGCGAGGCCGTGGGCCGGACCGTGAACGCCGAGCCGCCCCACAGGTCCTCGATGAGCCGGCCGGCCGGGACGACCCGCCCGCGGTGCGCGAGCAGGTCCGCGAGAAGCGAGCGGACCTTGGCTTCGGGTACCCGCACGGCACGTCCGTTGTCCGTGCGCACCTCCAGCGGCCCCAGCACCCCGAATTCCATGATCTCAGCGTAACCGGGCGTCGACAGGGGCGACTTGGGCGGAAAGAGGGGTCTCGGTGAGCGGCCCGAAGCGTCCTCGCGCAGCGGTTCCGAAGCCGTCCGAGGTGAATCCGAAGCGGCAGACGCGAGGGTTCCCGCAGGGATGCGGTCGGCGCGCTCCGCGGGCCGGCCCGTTCAGCCACCACTTCGTACTGGAGGAACTGATTCATGGGTGACAACCACCCCCCGGTGTCGGTGCTCGGCCTCGGCCTCATGGGGCAGGCCCTGGCCGCCGCCTTCCTGAAGGCGGGTCATGCCACCACCGTGTGGAACCGTTCGGCGGACAAGGCCGACGGACTCGTCGCGGACGGCGCGGTGCTCGCCGCGAACCCCGCCGACGCCGTCGCCGCGAGCGACCTCGTTGTCGTGTGCGTGTCGACGTACGACGTCGTCCACGACGTCATCGGCTCGCTGGGCGACGCCCTGCGCGGCAAGACCGTCGTCAACCTGACCACGGGCTCCTCCGAGCAGGCCCGGCAGACCGCCGAGTGGGCGGAGAAGAACGGCGCCGAGTACCTCGACGGCGCCATCATGATCACCCCGCCCGGCATCGGCGCCGAGACGTCCGTCCTCTTCTACGCCGGTGACCAGGCCGCCTTCGACGCCCACGAGCCCGTGCTGAGGCTCCTCGGCGGCGGCACCACCTACCTCGGCACCGACCACGGCAAGCCCGCGCTCTTCGACGTGTCGCTGCTCGGCCTGATGTGGGGCGCCCTCAACAGCTTCCTGCACGGCGTCGCCATCGTGGAGACCGGCGGCGTCAAGGCGCGGGAGTTCCTGCCGTGGGCGCACATGTGGCTCGACGCCATCAAGATGTTCACCGCCGACTACGCCGCGCAGATCGACGCCGGCGACGAGGAGTTCCCGGCCAACGACGCCACCCTGGAGACGCACCTGGGCGCGCTCAGGCACCTCGTCGAGGAGAGCGAGGCGCTCGGCGTCGACGCCGAACTGCCCAAGTACTCCGAGGCACTGATGGAAGGCGTCATCGCCCAGGGCCACGCGAAGAACAGCTACGCCAGCGTCGTGAAGGCGTACCGCCGCCACGGGGACACGACCTCGGGGTGATCCGGAGGGCCGCCGGTGCCCAGGCCGGCCACGGCTCCCGCGCATGGCGAATTGCCGTACCCGCTCGGGTACGGCCCTTCGCGCGTCGGCCGCCGTTCGCCTGCCCTGGAGCACCGCTTCGTTAATTACCCCTGGACGTGCAACTATGGGAACCCGGTCCGAACCCCCACCGGAAGGACGCCCATGTACCAGTCCCAGCCCGACAACGCTCCGAACGTGCCGCGTCGCGTCATCGTCGTCGGGTCCCTCCTCGCCGTGCTGGTGGGGGCCGGCGTGGTCGACCGGGTCGCCGCGGTGCGTGCGGAGAGCCGTACGGCCGAGGCGTTCCAGGACGGCATGGGGACCGCGGAGCGGCCGTCGGTGCACGTCAGTGGCTTTCCCGTGCTGACCCAGCTGGCGCGGGGCACCCTGCGGCACGTCGATCTGACCGCCCACGACATACCGGCCGACGGGACGACCCGGCCCCTGCCGGTGACCAGGCTGACGGTCGGTCTCGACGGGCTGAAGACCTCGGGGAGCGCCGGCGAGGCGCACGCCCGCGAGGTCGACGCGACCGCGTTCCTGTCCTACGCGGACGTGTCGAACGCCCTCGGTGTGACCGTGTCCCAGGGCGACGCGCCGGGCCGGGTCGACGCGACGGCGAGCCTGCCGCTGATCGGCGAGGTGACCGTGAGCGCCGCGCTCTTGGCGGCACCGGGCAACCGCATCGCCTTCACGGATGTCCGTGCCGGGCAGGGCGAGTTGCTCCCGCCGCTGAAGGAGGTGATCGACAGGGCTCTGGAGGAGCCCATCGCGCTGCGCAGTGTTCCGCGGGGGCTGCGCCTGCGATCGGTCGGCACCTCGCCGGACGGGATCGACGCCCGCTTCACCGGCAGCTCGGTCACCTTCCGCCCGGATGACACCTCCGCGCGGGAGGCGAGCGTCAGGTGAGGTCGGGGAGCGGGCGCCGGGCGACCTCGTGGGCCTCCTCCGGCGGTACGCCCAGCATGCGCAGCACCATCTCGGCGAGGTTCACGGCGGCCTCGTCGCCGTCCAGTTCCGGCCGGGCGAACCTCAGCTCCACCAGGGACAGCAGGGTGCCGCCCAGTGCGGAGAGCGCCACCGTGGGGTCCAGCGAGGTGAAGCGGCCGGACGCCATGCCGGTCTGAAGGTCCCGCAGGGCCCGTGTGGCCAGGCCGTTGTCCGCGTGGATGTGCCACAGGCCGCGGCGGCGCAGGACCTGCATCAGCTCGGGGCGGGAGTCCGCCATCCGCGCGCTGAGCCGGAAGCCGGCGGCCACGAGCTCCGCCGGATCGTCGATCCCGCGCAGCCGGTCGTCGAAGGTCTGGCCGTACTCCCCCAGCGCGTCCTCCACCGCCGCCTCGAACAGCTCCGTCTTCGAGTCGAAGTGGTTGTAGAAGGACGGCACCAGCCCCCAGTACCTGCTGGGCATGGCCAAGTTCGGCATCGATCCGTCCGCGCACGACCTGTGCTCGATCCGCGTGGTCGGCTGCACCGGCTCCGCCCTGCCAGCCTCCGCCTACCCCTGGGTCCGCGACCACGTGGGCGAGGACGTCCTGCTCGCCTCGATCAGCGGCGGCACCGACGTGGTGTCCGGCTTCGCGGGCAGCGCGCCCAACACACTGGTCCGGGCGGGGGAGTTGTCCGCACCCCACCTGGGCGTGGCCTTGGCCGCGTACGACACCGAGGGCCGCCCCGTCACCGGCCGGGTCGGCGAGCTGGTGCTCACCCGTCCCATGCCGTCGATGCCGCTGTAAGTCTGGAACGACCCCGACGGCACCCGCTACCGCGACGCCTACTTCTCCTCGTACCCCGGCGTATGGCGGCACGGCGACTGGATCACGGTCACCGGGCACGGCTCGGTCATCGCCCACGGCCGCTCCGACAGCACCCTCAACCGCAAAGGCGTACGCCTCGGCAGCGCCGACATCCACGACGTCGTGGAACGTCTCCCCGAGGTCGCCGAGGCCCTGTGCCCCCGACCTCATCGACCACTTGGCCCGCCTGGGCGCCGAACGCCGGGGAGGGTCGGCATGACGACCGCTCAACTCGCCCTCGCCGGCCCGCTCTGCCTGGTCCTCGTGCCCCTGAGCGTGGCGAAGATCGCGGCGGTGCCGTTCATGCGCCGGGCGGCAGCCCACCTCGGCATGTCCCCGGGCCACTACCGGGTCATCGGCCTCCTGGAGGCGGCAGGCATCGCCGGGCTGCTGCTCGGACCGGCCTCGGCCCCGCTCGGCGTGGCCGCCGTCATCGGGCTGGCGCTGCTGAGTTCTGACGGCCCGAGCCCCGACCCGACCGGTACGGCGTGGCCGCGGCCGCCGCGGTCCACCTGCGCCACGGCGACCCTCCCGCCCGGGCCGTACCCGCCGCCGTCCTCGCCCTGACGGCGGTGGCCTGACGGCGGTGGCCTACGCGGGGGTGACGCTCGCGGCGGGCTGACCGGACCCGCCCGCCCCCTGCGCGGGAACACCAGTCAGGCGGTCAGCTGTTCGCTGACCGCCTGATGCCTCTGGTGGTGAGGCGGCTCGGACTAGAAGGCGCTGTTGTTGCAGCCCATCGTCGAGCCGAGGTGCGTGCTCTGGCTGCCCGAGTCGCCCTCGCCGTTGAGGCCGTTGCCCAGGACGCCGTTGAGCAGGCCGACCACGCCGAGGATGTCGATGTTCAGGTCGTGGGACTTGCAGTTGGTGCTCTGCTTGACGCCGTACTCGTTGCCCCCGGGGCCGTCCGCGTGGGCGGTTCCGGCGGTCAGGACTCCGACGGTGCTGAGGGCGGCGACCAGGACCGCGGCCTTGCGAAGCTTGTGCATGTCATCTCCGGTGGAGCGAAGTGGATGCGTGGCGTAAGGAGTGACCCCTTACAGCCAAGGGAGATTAATGAGAAATGCCCCAAATCATCCTTTGGCGCGCCGGGATTCGGGATCTTGTACCGGAACCGCCCTGCCGGCGGGCGGCCGATGGCCGTCCCCGGTCGAACCCTTTCTCGCCGAACTCCCGCGCGACGCCGCGATGGCGTCGGCCGCTTGTCGAGTGCGGCGTCGTGCTGGGCGCCCCAGGCTGCCGGCGCCGGAGATCGCTCTCCCGATGTCCCGCTAGCCGCGGCCCGGCGCGAAGTCGCTGATGACGTACAGGGCTTCGTCGTCGATCGCGTTCTCCATCCAGTCCAGCGAGATCCGCACCGGATGCCCGTCGTCGGCGTGCTCGGCCTCGGCCTTGTCGGCGTCGTCGCGCCGCGCCTGCTCCAACTCCGCGAGCAGTTCCCCGATGGTGGGCACCTCCTCGGGGATGTCCTCGACCACGCGCCTGCCGCTGTCGTCGAGACCCACCGCCTTGACCACCGCGCCGTCGCGGACGGTGATCCGGAAGGTGCCGATGAGGCTCCGTTCCCCTTCGGTGGAGCGGAGCGTGTAGGTGTACGCGGCGGGTTCCTGCCATGGGGCGAGTTCCCGTGCGGGGTCGGTCTCGGTGCCGCAGGCGGCGGCCGCGCAGATCAGGCCTCCCACCAGTGCGGCACGGGCGGTCACGAGTACGGCGGGCATGGCGGCACTCCCTTCGGGGACGGGTACCGCTATGACGCCGCTCGTGCGCGCAACGTTCGCCGGCCGCTCAACTCCCTTCCGGCTCCTCGGCGAGATCGGGGACCAGGTGGGACAGCGCGTCCCGCTGTTCCGGCCCCACGAACCGGGCGAGCGCCACTTTCACCGTGCGGGCCAGCGCCTCGGAGGACTCCGTCAGCAGGCGCCGCGCCTTGTCCGTCAGGGCGACCTCGACGCCCCGCTTGTCCCCGCACACCGACTTGCGGGTGACGAGACCGGCGTGCTGGAGGCAGGCGATCTGGTAGGTGAGCCGGGTCTTGGGGCGGCCGAGCAGCTCCGCGATCCGGGTCATCCGCAGGCTGCCCGAGGCGGGCTGCTCGGCGAGCAGGCAGAGCACGAGGAACTCGTCGTGGGAGACGTCCAGCCGCTCCTTGACGACCGAGCGCAGCTCCTGCTCGACGGCGCCCGTCGCCGCCAGCAGCAGCATCCAGCCGCGCAGCTCGGCGGGGAGCAGCCCACCGCCCTGGGCGGAGGGGCATTCGAGCTGGTCGGTGGGGTCTTCGTGTGGGGCGGACATGGCCCGATTCTACCTGTCGTTCATTTTTGGACGAGATGGTTGTTCAGTTTTGGATTATGGGCTAGCGTTCAGTCATCCAAATTTGAACGACAAGTCGCTGGAGAAGGATCATGACCGTCGCCGTGGAAACAGGCCTGTGGCAGCTCGACCCCGCCGCCTCCACCGTCGCCGTACGGCACAGGACGATGTGGGGCCTGGTCAATGTGAAGGGCGCCTTCGCCACCGTCACCGGCAACGGCGAGGTGCGGCCCGACGGTTCCGCCGTCGGCACGATCACCGTCGACGCCACCTCGCTGGACACCCGCAACGCCAAGCGGGACGAGCACCTGCGCTCCGCCGACTTCTTCGACGCCGGCAACCACCCCGAGATCACCTTCTCGGTCCGCAGCGCGGAGCTGCGCGGCACCGACGAGGTGCACGTCGTCGGTCAGCTCACCGTCCGCGGCGTCAGCCGGCCCAAGTCCGTCACGGCCCGCCTCGTCGGCGCGGACGACCGGTCGCTCACCCTGGACGCCGAGTTCACCGTGGACCGCGAGCAGTTCGGCATGAGCTGGAACCAGCTCGGCATGATGCGCGGCCACACCACGGTCGCCACCACCCTGCGCTTCACGCGGACGGCCGCAGCCTGAGGTCGACGCTCGACAGCGTCTGCGGTACGGCCGTCAGGGCCCGCAGCCGGATCCGTACGCCCGCCCGGGGCAGCGCGAACCGCCCCGCCGGCGGCCGGAGTTCGTAGCGCGCCGTGGCACCGGCGGACAGCGTCGCCGGACCCCGTACGACCGTCCAGTACCGGCCCATGCCCTGGCCCGTGGTCAGCGTGAAGTGGGGCGTCAGGGCGGCGGTGTCCTTGTTGGTGACGTCGACCTCCAGGCGCGCCACGGCAGTCGGCGTCGCCCACCGCACGGACGCGAGGCGAAGGCTCAGCGGCGGCGTCCCGGTCGCCGCCCACACCGCGCTCGCCAGGGCCGGGGCGATCAGCAGCACGGCCGCCGCGATCCGCGCCGACCGCCTCGACAGCACCCGCGGACGCGGCTGCCAGGCCGCGGCGAACTCCGCCGCCGGAGCGGTCACCGCCGCCGCCAGCCACAGCGGCGTCATCATCAGGTAGTAGCCGTCCTGGGAGCGCGTCGCCAGGAAGAACGCACACCACGGCAGCACGGTCGCCGCGGGCCCCAGCCGCCGTACGAACAGCACCGACAGGGCGAGCAGCCCCGCCGCCAGCAGGATGCTCGCGTGGGAGTACCAGTCGAGGCGGTCACTGCCGTCGGTGAGGTACAGCGAGACGCCGACCACGCCCTGCCCGTGGATCACCGCGCCCTGGGTCAGGGGCAGCGCTATGCCCCGGATCCAGGTGCCCGGCTCGCTCACCACGAAATAGGTGTTGATCAGCAGCCATACGACCCCGGCGGCCCCGGCGAAGCGCGCCGTCACCAGCGCCGCCGCCCGCGCGCCCAGCTCTCCGCGCCGCACGGCGTAGATCCCGGCCAGCAGGAACGGCGCGAGGAACCAGGGCAGTTGCTGTGCCGCGCACGCCGCCCCCAGGCATGCCGCCCGCGTCAGCCCGCCGGCCCCGAGCAGCCCGCCCCGCCCGGTCCGCGGCCAGCGCACCACCACCGGCACCAGCAGGGCCAGCGCCACGATCGCCGGATAGCCGAGGCGGCCGTACGACGGCAGGAACCCGAAGCCGAGGCACACCATGGTCGCCGCCGACCGCCACGGGGCGGGCAGCATCCCCCACAGCGCGACGGTCCCGGCGATCAGGGCCGCCGTGCTCACGACCGTCGCGGGCAGCGCCCCGTGCCCCAGCCACAGCAGCGGCGCGGTCAGCAGCGGGGCCAGGGGCGGATAGCCGTACGTGAAGTCGTAGCCGCCCGTGACCGTCGGGGTGAGGGCGACGCCGTGACCGAAGAGCCAGGGCCACGCTTGCCCGTACACCGGGTGCCCGGCGACCAGTTCGCGCGGCCTGGGTGGTGAGGACCGCCTCGTCGCTGCCGCCGTGGTGCATCGCCCACGCGCACAGCGTCAGCGTCACCCCGGTCACCAGGACGCAACCGTCGACCCGGGCCAGCGACCTCGCCTCCCGCACGGTGAGCGCCACCACGCCGCAGACCAGGATCGCGGCGTAGCACGCCGAGATGGCGGCGGCCACGACGAGCCGGTGGCTCGCCGCCGACGTCCAGATCGCCCGCGTGCCGATGAAGAGACTGACGTCCGCGAGGAGGGTCAGGACGCGGTGCCACTGGGCGGGGGGTTCCGGGACGGCGGCTGTCGGCGACTGTGGCCGCCGGCCCGGTGTCACGATCTGCTGTTCTGCCGACTGCACGCCACCGGACCGTAATCAGGCCTGGTGAGCACGGTGCCGAGGGAGGTGAAGAGTCCGGTGTGAGCCGGGTGAGAAGCACCCGGGGCGCAGCGGGAGGCGGTCAGTAGACGTCCCGCACGTAGCGCCCGGTCCACGTCCTTGGCCCTGCGCGAGGCGTGGCCGCAGACGTAGAAGTGGGCACCGTCCTGGAGCCGGCGCCACAGCTCGGGGCCGTGCTCGCGCATCCGGTCCTGGACGTACACCTTGTTGCGCTGGTCGCGGGAGAGGGCCGTGTCGAGCCGGTCTAGGGTGCCCTCGGCGAGCAGCGCGGTCAGCTCGTCCTCGTAGTAGAAGTCGCTCGCCCGGTGCTGCTCGCCGAAGGACAGCCAGTTGGGCGCCTTGTGCCCGAGCGCGCGCCGCTCCTGCGGAAAGCCGACGAAGGGCGCGACACCCGTACCCGGCCCGACCATCACCATCGGCGTCGAGGCGTCGGCCGGCGGCCGGAAGTGCGGGGAGCGCTGCACGAAGACCGGCACCTCGGTGCCCGGTTCGGCGTCGGCGAGGAAGGACGAGCAGACCCACGGGAGTTACGTCGGCCACACAGTCGCGGATGGCCCGATGTGAGGGATACGACCCCATCCGATACCGTCGCGGTCCGTGTCGCAGTTGGGCCGAACGGGTGACTTGACGTAAGAATTGGCTGGTGCAGGCATCGAAGGCAAAGCAAGGCGGGGGGAGCCGGTGAACAGCCACGACGTCACCGATGAACAGTGGGAAGGGCTCGCCCAGGTCGTGCCGCTGCGCGGCCGCGACGCCTGGCCGTCGGCGGTCGATCACCGGGCGATGCCGGAGGCGGTGACGGAGCCCCGGCGCCGGTTCGTCGTCCTGCGGGTCAACGTGTTCGGGGACGCCCGCGAGGTCGCCGAGACACTGATGGCCGGGATTCCGGTGCTGCTGGACCTGACGGGCGCGGAGGGCGAGGTCGCCAAGCGGGTCCTCGACTTCAGCACGGGTGTCGTCTTCGGGCTGGGCAGCGGGATGCACCGGGTGGACCGCAATGTGTTTCTGCTGACGCCGCCGGGGACCGAGGTCAGCGGGCTGATGGAGGGGGCCGGGGTCCCGGGCGCGTGACGGGCTCGCCGGGGCGCTCGCTCGATCGTAGGAAGGGTGCCGGGTGGAACGGTTCGCCCGTCGGTAGGGGGCCTACGGTCCGGACATGGGCGTGTCGTGTGTGTCTGGTGCCGTGTCCCCGCCGTCTCAGGAACGCCGTGCGGCCGGGCCGCCCGGTACGGAGGATGCCGGCGAGGTGCTGTGCAGGCCGCGGCTTACCGAGCTGCGGCTGTCCGCGTTCGCCGGGCACCGGCGGGCCGCGTTCCCGCTCGGCGCGCTCACGCTCTTCACCGGGCCGAGCGGCAGCGGGAAGAGCAGCGCGTTACGGGCGTACGAGGCACTGGCGCGGCTCGGCGGCGGCGCGGGCATCGGGGAGGTGTTCCCGGACCCGGTGGCCTGCGTTCCGGAGCGGGCCCGGCCCGACGCCCAGCGGCGGCGCGGCTTCCGCATCGGCTGCACCGCCGAGGGGCCCGAGGGGTCGGTGCGACTCGACGTCGCCGTGCAGGCCGAGCCCGAACTGCGCATCGTGGGGGAGCGGTTGAGCGCGGGCGGCCTGGTCCTGCTGGAGACCGCCCTGCGTGATCCGAGCCGGCCCTGGGTGCAGGCCGCCTGGCACACGGCCGGACAGTCGCCGGTGACGCGGGCGCCGCTGCCCGACGACCGGCTCGGCACCGCACTGCTGCCGCTGCGGGTGGCCGGCAAGACGGACGGGCAGCGGCGGGTGCTGGCGGCGGCCGAGCAGATGGTGGTGGCCCTGCGGTCGGTGTTCGCCTGCGACCCTCGGCCGGAGCGGATGCGGGACGCGGTGCCGGTCGGCTCCGGGCGGCTGCTCGGCGGCTGCGACAACCTCGCCGATGTGCTGTGGCGGACCCGGGCCGAGTGCGGGCAGCGGCACGCGCGGCTCGTGGCGGCGGCCCGGGCGGGGTGCGCGGGGCCGGTGGCGGACGTCGTCGCCGAGGTGCTGACGGACGGCACCGTGCGGGCCGTACTCGACCGGGGGGACGGGGTGCGGACCGGGCTCGGCCGGCTGGGGGACGGGGAGCTGCGGTATCTCGCGCTGTCGTTGGTGCTGCTGACGGGGCCCGGGGTGCTGGAGGTCGACCCGGCGGGTGAGGTGCCCGCGGCCCTGCAGACGCTGACCGTGCTGGCGGACGGGCTGGACCGGGGACTGGATCCGGGGCAGCGGGGGGAGTTGCTGCGGCTGGCCTCGCGGATGTGCGAGCGGGGGCACATCCGGGTGGTCGGGGCGGTGAGCGACGGGTCGGCGGTGGCCGGGGAGGACGGCGTGACGGTGGTACATCTTGACGCGTGACCGAACCTCTTGACGTGGCCCAGTTGCAGCGCAGGCTGGCCGAGTTCGCCGCCGCGCGGAACTGGCAGCCGTATCACACGCCGAAGAACCTCGTCGCGGCGCTCAGCGTCGAGGCGTCCGAACTCGTCGAGATCTTCCAGTGGTTGACGCCGGAGGAGTCGGCGCGGGTCATGGACGACGCCGGGACCGCGGCGCGCGTGACGGATGAGGTCGCGGACGTGCTGGCGTATCTCCTGCAGCTGTGTGAGGTGCTCGGGATCGATGTGCTGGCCGCGCTGGACGCGAAGATCGACCGGAACGAACGGAGGTTTCCCGCGCCGTAGGCGAGCGCCGGGGAAGGCCTTCGTCCGCTTGTACGCTCCGTATTCATTCAGGTGGCCGCAACCGAAAAGTTGTCCATAGATTTCCGTCTTCCTCTGGCTTTTCGTCTCAAGCGCCCTCACTCTGGGTAGTGAACAAGGGAGTTCGGGCGGACGCGTGGGCAGCGCGTCGCGACAGACGGGGACTGCGGATGGACGCGGTGCGGCTCATCTTGACTAGCAGGCGTGCGCTGGCGGGTAGTGGGGGCGCGCCCGAGACCATGACCGAGGTGTGGCAGGCGCAGGCCCTGGCTCAGGCGATAGGAAGCCGGCTGGCGGTCTTCGGTCCACCCGAACTGCGGGGCGAGGCGCTGGGGCTGACGGAGCTCGCGGGGCGTGGGTGCGGGGTGCTGGATGTGCCGGACCTGGCGGACGGCGACTTACGCGCGGCCCAGCTCACCGAGCTGGGCGACGCACGGCAGGCGCTGATGCATCTGGGCAGCCTGCTGGGGGAGGTCGGAATCGCCATGGTCGGCCTGGCCAGCGCGGCGGACGACGAGACGACGTACTGGCAGTGCATGGAGGCGATCGACGCGGCGGACGAGTCCCGGGACCGGGTGCTGGAGATGCTGCGGAGACTGGCGGACCGGGAAGAGGTGCTGGCGGAGCGGGAGGCGGGGTAGCGCGGCGGGGTACGGGATCTCCTCGGCGCCGGGCTTCGCCGGGCTTCAGGGCGGAGCGGGGGGCCTGGGGGCGCGGCCTCCAGCACCGGCTCGTGGCTCCCGGCACCGGCTCGTGGTCCCCGGCACCGGCTCGCGGCCCCCAGCACCGCCCGCGGTCGCCCGTCAGCCCGCCTCGTTCTCCTGCCTCCGGCCCTGCCCGGGGCCGCCGGTCGCCTGTAGGTCCGCGTCCAGGGCCGACAGATCCGCGTTCAGGGCGGCCATCAGCTCCTCCATCTGCTGGAGCAGCCCTTTCGGCTGGCCGGTGCCGCCGCTCTGCGGTGGCGCGAATTCCTCGGACATGACGGCCTCCTCGGGCCTCCGGCCCCCCCATTGACAGCGGGCCGACACGATGACGCACCGGCGCGTTCGCAGGCCGGGCGGGGGCCGGGCGGTCCGGCTCCGACCGAGCCAACGATCACCGTGGGGGCCGGTCACTGGTCCGGGCAGACGGCGGCTTCGGCGTTGACGGAATTCACCCGACCGGGGATGCGCGGGCCCGGGGGACCGGTGCGGTTGACGGGTCGTGAGGCGTGCAGGATGGAGCCATGGATCTTCGCATCTTCACCGAGCCCCAGCAGGGGGCCACCTACGACACCTTGCTCAGCGTGGCGAAGGCCACCGAGGACCTTGGCTTCGACGCGTTCTTCCGGTCGGACCACTATTTGAAGATGGGTTCCGGTGACGGCCTTCCCGGGCCGACCGACGCATGGATCACGCTCGCCGGGCTCGCCCGCGAGACCAAGCGGATCCGCCTCGGCACCCTGATGACCGCCGGCACCTTCCGGCTGCCCGGCGTGCTCGCCATCCAGGTCGCCCAGGTCGACCAGATGTCCGGCGGCCGTGTCGAACTCGGCCTGGGCGCGGGCTGGTTCGAGGAGGAGCACCAGGCATACGGCATTCCCTTCCCGAAGGAGAAGTTCGGGCGGCTGGAGGAGCAGCTCGCCATCGTCACGGGGCTGTGGGCGACGGAGGTTGGCGCGACCTTCGACTTCCACGGCACTTACTACGACCTCACCGCCTCGCCCGCCCTGCCCAAGCCGGCCCAGAGCAGGATCCCGGTCCTGATCGGCGGGCACGGCGCCACCCGCACGCCGCGGCTGGCCGGCCAGTACGCCGACGAGTTCAACATGCCCTTCGCCTCGATCGAGGACAGCGAGCGGCAGTTCGGACGGGTGCGGGCCGCCGCCGAGGAGCTCGGCCGCAAGGGGGACGACCTCGTCTACTCCAACGCCCTTGTCGTGTGCGTCGGCAAGGACGACCAGGAGGTCGCCCGGCGCGCCGCGGCGATCGGGCGCGAGGTGGACGAGCTGAAGATCAACGGGCTCGCCGGGTCTCCCGCCGAGGTCGTCGAGAAGATCGGTCGGTACCAGGAGATCGGCTCCCGGCGGATCTACCTCCAGGTCCTCGACCTGTCCGACCTGGACCACCTGGAGCTCATCTCCTCCCAGGTCCAGTCCCAGCTGTCGTAACCCCTCGGTCGGCCGCGTCCGTTCCGCGGCCCTCGGGAGCAACCGGCCCCCGGGGCCGCGGTCCGGGGCCCTCGGCCTGGGTCTGCGGGCCGGGTCTGCGGGCCGGGTCTGCCTGCCGGGCGGCAAAAACCCCAGGTGGTTCCGAGCCGCGCTCTGTAACTTGTACAGGCGGCGCACAGGCGCAGCTCAGACCCTATTCGAAGGCCGACCCACCGTGTTCCTGACCATCACCACCACCGGCACCCGCGAACGCCCCGCCACCGATCTCGGCTTCCTGCTGCACAAGCATCCCGAGAAGGCGCAGACGTTCTCCACCTCCTACGGCACGGCCCACGTCCTCTACCCCGAGGCGGACGCCGAGCGCTGCACGGCGGCGCTGCTCCTGGAGGTGGACGCGGTGGCGCTGGTCCGGCGGGGGAAGGGCAAGGGCCGGGGCGGGGCGCCCGACGCGGCGCTCGCGCAGTATGTGAACGACCGGCCGTACGCCGCCTCGTCGCTGCTCGCGGTCGCGCTCAGCGCGGTGTTCTCCAGCGCGATGCGAGGCGTGTGCAACGCCCGTCCCGAGCGCGCCGCCCAGCCGCTGCCCCTGCGCATCGAGGTGCCCGCGCTGCCGGCCCGCGGTGGCCCGGAGCTCGTACGGCGGCTGTTCGAGCCGCTCGGCTGGGCCGTGACCGTCGAGCCCGTGCCGCTGGACGTGCAGTTCCCCGAGTGGGGCGACTCGCGCTATGTGCGGCTCGTGCTGGAGTCGCAGGCGCTGACCCTCGCCGAGGCGCTGCGCCACCTCTACGTGCTGCTCCCCGTCCTCGACGACGCCAAGCACTACTGGGTCGCCTCCGACGAGGTCGACAAGCTGCTGCGGGCCGGTGAGGGCTGGCTGCCCGACCACCCGGAGCAGAAGGTGATCACCAGCCGGTATCTGTCCCGCCGCTGGTCGCTGACCCGCGAGGCGATGGAGCGGCTGGAGCTGGTGCGGCTCGCCGAGGCCGACGACAGCGAGGTCGAGGACATCGACAACGCCGTCGGGGCCGAGAGCGAGGTAGAGGAGAAGCCGACCCCGCTCGCCGTGCAGCGACGGGACGCGATCCTCGCCGCGCTCAGGGCGGCCGGCGCCACGCGCGTGCTCGACCTCGGCTGCGGGCAGGGCCAGTTGGTGCAGGCCCTGCTCAAGGACCCGGTGTTCACCGAGATCGTGGGTGTGGACGTGTCGATGCGGGCGCTCACCATCGCCGGCCGGCGGCTGAAGCTGGACCGGATGGGCGAGCGGCAGGCCTCGCGCGTGAAGCTCTTCCAGGGCTCCCTCGCTTACACCGACAAGCGGCTGGGGGGCTACGACGCCGCCGTGCTCAGCGAGGTCATCGAGCACCTCGACCTGCCCCGGCTGCCCGCCCTGGAGTACGCGGTGTTCGGCGCGGCCCGCCCGAGGACCGTCCTCGTGACGACCCCCAACGTCGAGTACAACGTCCGCTGGGAAACCCTCCCGGCCGGCCACGTCCGGCACGGCGACCACCGGTTCGAGTGGACGCGCGAGGAGTTCCGCGCCTGGGCGGACGCGGTCGCCGGACGGCACGGGTACGGGGTTGAGTTCGTGCCCGTGGGGCCCGACGACCCGGAGGTGGGGCCGCCCACACAGATGGCCGTATTCACCCTGAACAGCAACGTGAACCACGACGAGAAGGAGGCGAAGGCCGCATGACTCAGGCAGCGAACGGGCGTGTCCTGCCCGTCACCGACCTCTCCCTCGTCGTCCTCGTCGGCGCCTCCGGCTCCGGGAAGTCGACGTTCGCCCGGCGGCACTTCAAGCCCACCGAGGTGATCTCCTCCGACTTCTGCCGCGGCCTGGTCTCCGACGACGAGAACGACCAGAGCGCGACCCGGGACGCCTTCGACGTCCTGCACTACATCGCCGGCAAGCGCCTGGCCGCAGGCCGCCGTACGGTGGTCGACGCCACCAGCGTGCAGCAGGACTCCCGGCGGCAGCTGATCGAGCTGGCCCGGCAGTACGACGTGCTGCCGATAGCCATCGTGCTCGACGTGCCCGAGGAGGTGTGCGCCGAGCGCAACGCCGCCCGCACCGACCGGGCCGACATGCCGCGCCGGGTCATCCAGCGGCACATCCGCGAACTGCGCCGCTCGATCAGGCACCTGGAGCGCGAGGGCTTCCGCAAGGTCCACGTCCTGCGCGGCGTGGAGGACGTCGAGAACGCCACCGTCGTCACCGAGAAGCGCTTCAACGACCTCACCCACCTCACCGGCCCCTTCGACATCGTCGGCGACATCCACGGCTGCGCGGCCGAACTGGAGTCGCTGCTGGGCAAGCTGGGCTACGTCGACGGGGCGCACCCGGACGGCCGTACCGCCGTCTTCGTCGGCGACCTCGTCGACCGCGGCCCGGACAGCCCCGGTGTGCTGCGCCGCGTGATGTCGATGGTGAAGTCGGGCAACGCGCTGTGCGTGCCGGGCAATCACGAGAACAAGTACGGGCGTTACCTGAAGGGCCGTAAGGTCCAGCACACGCACGGACTCGCCGAGACCATCGAGCAGATGGGGACCGAGAGCGAGGAGTTCCGGGCGGAGGTACGGGAGTTCATCGACGGGCTCGTCAGCCACTACGTCCTCGACGGCGGCCGGCTGGTGGTCTGCCACGCCGGGCTGCCGGAGAAGTACCACGGCCGTACGTCGGGGCGGGTGCGCTCGCACGCGCTGTACGGCGACACCACCGGGGAGACCGACGAGTTCGGGCTGCCGGTGCGCTACCCGTGGGCCGAGGACTACCGGGGGCGGGCGGCCGTGGTGTACGGCCACACGCCGGTCCCGGAGGCCACCTGGCTGAACAACACCATCTGCCTGGACACCGGCGCGGTCTTCGGCGGCAAGCTGACCGCGCTGCGCTGGCCGGAGCGGGAGCTGGTCGACGTACCGGCCGAGAAGGTCTGGTACGAGCCGGCCAGGCCGCTGCGGACGGAGGCGCCGGGCGGCCAGGACGGGCGACCGCTCGACCTGGCCGACGTCCACGGGCGCCGGGTCGTGGAGACCCGGCACCAGGGCCGTGTCGCGATCCGTGAGGAGAACGCGGCGGCCGCCCTGGAGGTCATGAGCCGCTTCGCGGTCGATCCGCGGCTGCTGCCGTACCTCCCGCCGACCATGGCGCCGACGGCCACGAGTCACGTCGACGGCTATCTGGAGCACCCGGCGGAGGCCTTCGCGCAGTACGCGCAGGACGGTGTCGAGCGGGTCGTGTGCGAGGAGAAGCACATGGGTTCGCGCGCCGTCGCCCTGGTCTGCCGGGACGCGGAGGCCGCGCGCGGACGGTTCGGTGTGGACGGTCCCACGGGATCGATCTACACCCGTACCGGACGGCCCTTCTTCGACGACGCGTCGGTGACGGAGGCGATCCTCGACCGGCTGCGCACGGCTGTGGGCGAGGCCGGGCTCTGGGACGAACTGGAGACGGACTGGCTGCTGCTCGACGCCGAGCTGATGCCCTGGTCGCTGAAGGCGTCGGGCCTGCTGCGCGCCCAGTACGCGGCGGTCGGTGCCGCCTCCGGGGCCGCGTTCCCGGGTGCGCTGGCCGCGCTGGAGGGCGCCGCCGCGCGCGGTGTCGACGTGTCGGACCTGCTGGCGCGCCAGCGCGAACGGGCGTCGGACGCGGCCGCGTTCACGGACGCGTACCGCCGGTACTGCTGGACGACGGACGGCCTGGACGGCGTACGCCTGGCGCCGTTCCAGATCCTGGCGGTCCAGGGCCGCAGCCTCGCCGCGCTCCCGCACGACGAGCAGCTCGCGCTCCTCGACCGGCTCGTGGAGCACGACGGCAGCGGCCTGCTCCAGACCACCCGGCGCCTGTACGTCGACACCGGTGACCCGGAGTCGGTGCGGGCCGGCGTCGACTGGTGGCTGGAGATGACCGGCCGGGGCGGCGAGGGCATGGTCGTCAAGCCGCTCGGCGCGGTGGTCCGCAGCAGTGAGGGCCGGCTGGTGCAGCCCGGTATCAAGTGCCGGGGCCGCGAGTACCTTCGGATCATCTACGGTCCGGAGTACACGCGCCCCGACAACCTCGACCGGCTGCGCAAGCGGTTCCTCAACCACAAGCGGTCCCTGGCCATCCGCGAGTACGCACTCGGCCTCGAGGCCCTGGACCGGCTGGCGGAGGGAGAGCCGCTGTGGCGAGTGCACGAGGCGGTGTTCGGGGTGCTGGCGCTGGAGTCGGAGCCGGTGGACCCGCGGCTGTGACCGTCAGTTGACGAGCAGCAGACGGTCCGGGCACACACCGACCCGGACCGTCTGTCCCCAGGTCAGCGTGACCGCGTCGGTCTCCATCCCGTCCCCGAAGGCGACCAGCCGCTCGGACTCGACGGTGAGGTGGAGCCGGGCCGCGGCCGCGAGCTCCCCGGCCACCAGGGACGTACCGGTGGCCGGGGACGGCCAGGCCTCCCGTACGAACCACAGCAGGCGTTCCTCGGTGGGGGAGGGCAGCCGCAGCCGCCCTCCCCGCTCCTGCCAGACCGACCGGATCCAGCCGGTCGCGCCCGTCCCGGTGCCGATCAGCACCCCGGACGAGGCCTGGGCCTCGACGACACCCCCGTCGTCCTCCAGGCCCAGGCGGTATCTGGCCGTCTGGTGACCGACGGCGCCCAGGTAGATCTCGTTGAGCGCCACCAGGCGCTGGGTGTCGTCGGCGACGGCCTCGACCATGGTGAGTTCGTCGCAGTCGCCCCTCGCGGATTGCGTGGACGCGAACAACCTGGCCGCGTCCGCGGGACGGTGCCGGACCAGCACGCCCGGGTTGCGGCCGGGGTCGCTGTCGATGCCCAGCACCGGCTGGCCGGCGAGGTACTTGGCCACGTTGGCGACCAGGCCGTCCTGGCCGACCACGACCACCACGTCCTCCGGCGCGAACAGGAAGCGGTCCAGGTCGGCCCGTTCCACCCGGGTCTGACGCCAGGTCAGGGGGATGGCCGAGGTCACCTCGGTCAGCGCCTGACGCGTCCGGCGGTGGCGTTCGGCGATCTCCTCGATGTCGCGGCCCCGGGAGGACAGGAAGAAGGCGGCCTGGCCGTGTGTGCCGTGCCGGGCCACCAACTCCTCGTACTCCGTGGTCCGGTGGACGAGGACGACCCGGGGGGCGAGGCTCACGCCCGTTCCTGCCGGCCGAGCTGGGCGAGCAGCCCGGTCAGCACGTCCGGGGACACCGTCACGCTGTCGATCCGCGGCAGGTTCTCCGCGAGCCGTGTCCCGGTGAGGGCGTGCAGCGTCGCCACGTCCACGTCCGCGTGCACCCGCAGCCAGGCCGCCTGCGCCTGGGCCCGCGCCTCACCGACCTCACGCGCGCCCTCGGCCTCGGCTCGGGCAAGGCGTACGGACCGGGTGGCCTCCGCCTCCGCCAGCCGTACCGTGCGGGCCGCCTCCGCCTCTGCCCTGACCGCGTCCGCGGCCGCGTGCTCCTCGGCCTCGCGGCGGGCGTTCGTGCCGCGCTGGTCGACCAACTGCTCCTCGCGGCGGGCGAGTTCGATCTGGCTGGCCAGTTCGTTCTCGGCGATGGCGCGCTCCCGCTCGACGGCGACCGCCCTTCGTTCGTACGTCGCCCGGTCCGCCTCCTGCTGGATCTGCTCGCGCGCCGGCGTGCGCAGCGCCCGCTCCACCTCCGGTTCCGGACGCAGCGCGATGACGCGTACGGCGACCACCTCGATGCCGGTGGCCGGGAGGCGGGGTTCCTGGCCGAGGCCCTGCGTGATCCGCTCCCGCACGGCCGACACCCCGTCGACCAGGGCCGCCGACAGCGGGGTACGGGACAGGACGTCCAGCGCGTGCTGCTGGGCCGTCTCGGTGAGCAGGGTGCCGAGCTGCTCCAGGGGAGCGGTGCGCCAGGCGCCCGTGTCGGGGTCGATCGAGAAGTCGAGGCGGGCGGCGGCCGCGGCCGGGTCGCTGATCCGGTAGGTGACCGTCGCCTGGACGGCCACGTCCTGGAAGTCGGACGTACGGGCGTGGAAGGTCATCGCCAACTCCCGGTCATCGACCGGGACTTCGGAGATCGCGGCGGTCAGCGCACGGAACCAGAAGCTGAGCCCGGGGCCGTCGTGCAGCAGCCTGCCGCCGCGGTGGTGGCGGATGTGCGCCGTCGGCGCGCCGCGCAGATGGCGCCAGCCGAGGCGCCGGGTGATGTCGGCCATGGAGTCTGCCCCCTCTTTTTCGTCATGTGGACGATAATCGTGGGGCGCGCTTGTCGTCAAGAGGACGAAAAGAAGTTGTCGGCAAGGAGGGGGTGAACGCGGCCCCTGTTGGTCAGGATGGAGGCATGGGATTCCATGTCGACTCCGAGGCCGGGCGGCTGCGCCGCGTCATCCTGCACCGGCCGGATCTGGAGCTCAAAAGGCTCACCCCCGGCAACAAGGACGCCCTTCTCTTCGATGACGTGCTGTGGGTGCGCCGGGCGCGCGCCGAGCACGACGGGTTCGCCGACGTGCTGCGCGACCGGGGGGTCACCGTCCATCTCTTCGGCGACCTGCTCACCGAGGCCCTGGAGATCCCGGCGGCCCGCGAACTCGTCCTGGACCGGGTCTTCGACGAGAAGGAGTACGGGGTGCTCGCCACCGACCACCTCCGTGCGGCATTCGAGGGCCTGCCCTCGCCCGAGCTGGCCGAGGCGCTCGTCGGCGGCATGACCAAACGGGAGTTCCTGGAGGCGCACCCCGAGCCGACCTCCGTGCGCTTCCATGTCATGGAGCTCGACGACTTCCTGCTCGCGCCCCTGCCCAACCACCTCTTCACCCGCGACACCTCCGCCTGGATCTACGACGGCGTCTCCGTCAACGCCATGCGCTGGCCCGCCCGGCAGCGCGAGACCGTGCACTTCGAGGCGATCTACCGGCATCATCCGCTGTTCCGTGACGAAACGTTCCACGTCTGGTCCGAGGGGCAGGCCGACTACCCCTCCACCATCGAGGGAGGGGACGTCCTGGTGATCGGCAACGGCGCGGTCCTCATCGGCATGAGCGAGCGGACGACCCCGCAGGCCGTCGAGATGCTCGCCCACAAGCTGTTCGCCGCAGGGTCCGCCCAGACGATCGTGGCCCTCGACATGCCCAAGCGGCGGGCCCTGATGCATCTCGACACCGTGATGACGATGGTCGACGCCGATGTCTTCACCCAGTACGCGGGGCTCGGCATGCTCCGCTCGTACACCATCGAGCCGGGCGCCGGCGACAAGGAGCTGAAGGTCACCGACCATCCGCCGGAGCACATGCACCGCGCGATCGCCGCCGCGCTCGGCCTGAGCGAGATCCGCGTCCTCACCGCGACCCAGGACGTCCACTCGGCCCAGCGGGAGCAGTGGGACGACGGCTGCAACGTGCTGGCCGTCGAGCCGGGTGTCGTGGTCGCCTACGAGCGGAACTCCACCACCAACACGCATCTGCGCAAGCAGGGCGTCGAGGTGATCGAGATTCCGGGGAGCGAGCTGGGGAGGGGAAGGGGCGGGCCGCGGTGCATGAGCTGTCCGGTCGAACGCGCCCCCGTATATTAATTCTATCTATCGTATAGACTTCCAGAGTCCGGTCCCTGTCCCCCTGTTCTCGTATCTCTGGAGCGCCCCATGGCGACTGTCCCGACCGCCCTCGCCGGCCGCCACCTCCTCAAGGAGCTCGACCTCAACGAGCAGGAGTTCCTCGCGCTCATCGAGCTGGCCGCCGAGCTGAAGGCCGCCAAGAAGGCCGGGGCCGAGACGCGGTACCTGCAAGGCAGGAACATCGCGCTGATCTTCGAGAAGACGTCGACACGTACCCGCTGCGCGTTCGAGGTCGCGGCGGCCGATCAGGGCGCCTCCACAACGTACCTCGATCCCACGGGCTCGCAGATCGGCCACAAGGAGTCCGTGCGGGACACCGCCCGCGTGCTCGGCCGGATGTACGACGCGATCGAGTACCGCGGGGACAGCCAGGAGAAGGTGGAGGACCTGGCGGCCTACGCCGGCGTGCCCGTCTACAACGGCCTGACCGACGAGTGGCACCCCACGCAGATGCTCGCCGACGTGCTGACGATGACGGAGCACAGCGACAAGCCGCTCAAGGAGATCGCCTTCGCCTACCTGGGCGACGCCCGCTTCAACATGGGCAACTCGTATCTGATCACCGCCGCGCTGCTCGGCATGGACGTGCGCATCGTCGCGCCCCGGGACTACTGGCCCCAGGACGACATCGTGGCCCGGGCGCGCAAGCTGGCGCAGGACAGCGGTGCCGTGATCACCCTGACCGAGGACGTCGCCGAGGGGGTGCGTGCCGTGGACTTCGTCGCCACCGACGTGTGGGTGTCGATGGGGGAGCCGAAGGAGGTCTGGGCCGAGCGGATCGCCGCGCTCGGCCCCTACGCGGTGACCATGGACGTCCTGCGCGCGACGGGCAACCCGGGCGTCAAGTTCCTGCACTGCCTGCCGGCCTTCCACGACCTCGGCACGAAGGTCGGGCGGGAGATCTTCGAGACGTACGGTCTGGAGTCCCTCGAGGTGACCGACGAGGTCTTCGAGTCGGAGCACGCGGTGGTCTTCGACGAGGCGGAGAACCGTCTGCACACGATCAAGGCCGTGCTGGTGGCGACGCTGGCCTGAGCGGGCGCGGTGGCCGCGGTGGGGTTTGGTGGCCGCGGTGGGGTGCGTGGCCGCGTCGGGGTGCGATGGCCACGGCGGGGTGCGGCCGCGGGGCGGGCTTACGCGGGGCGGCGTTGCGCCGGCACCGTCGGCAGCCGGAACCAGACCGCCTTGCCGGACTCGGTCGGGCGGTGGCCGCAGGACGAGCTCAAGGTGCGGATCAGGAGCAGGCCGCGGCCGTGTTCCTGCCAGGGGTCGGGGTCGCCCCCGGTGGGGCGGGTCAGGTTGCCCGGCGGGGCCGGGTCCGGGTCGTGGACCTCGACCTGACAGCCGGACGGCAGCAGCTCCACGACCAGCTCTATCGGGCCGTTGCCCGCGGTGTGCTCCACGGCGTTCGCGACCAGCTCCGCGGTGAGCAGCTCGGCGGTGTCGCTGCACGCTCCGTGCTCCAGCTCGGCCAGCGCCGTACGGACCAGTGCGCGCGCGACGGGCACGGCCGCCGTGGTGTGCGGCAGGGCGATGCGCCAGGCGGCGGGCGAGCGATCGTACAAGGTGGGTCCGTTCATGAGCAGGCTGTCCTGCTTTCAACCTTATGAATGGTACGGCGCCACGCCGAGGAAGCGCTCGGTGGGCGCCGTTCGGGACCTTCGGCCCCGACTGACATGCGGCTTACCCAGGTGAACGGTCGGCCTCGCGCGGACGATCCCGCCGTTACGCGGGTGTCGCCGAGCCGTGACGGATGTGACCGGGGCGGGTCACGGCGATGACCGGGGTGGGTCACGGCGATGACCGAGGTGGGTCACGGCGAGTGACCGGCAGGGGTCGCGGCGAGGTGGCCTATTGCGTGCCGGTGACGACAGTCAAAGTTGGGTGATAACTTCGGGGAGTAGAGCTCGAAGGGCAGAGGTAGAGCTCACTGAGTCAGTGCCCGCCGTCCGCCCGAGGAGGCCGCACGTCATGAGTCCCTTCACCGGCTCCGCCGCCCGCACCCCCGACTGGAAGCATCTGAGGGTCGAGCACACCGACGGGGTCGTCACCGTCACCCTCGCCCGCCCCGAGAAACTCAACGCGCTCACCTTCGGCGCCTACGCCGACCTGCGCGATCTGCTCGCCGAGCTGTCCCGGGAGAAGGCGGTACGGGCTCTGGTGCTGGCCGGCGAGGGCCGCGGGTTCTGCTCCGGCGGCGACGTGGACGAGATCATCGGCGCGACCCTCTCCATGGACACCGCCCAGCTGCTCGACTTCAACCGGATGACCGGGCAGGTCGTGCGGGCCGTACGGGAGTGTCCGTTCCCGGTGATCGCGGCGGTGCACGGGGTGGCGGCGGGCGCGGGTGCCGTACTGGCGCTCGCGGCCGACTTCCGGGTGGCCGACCCCACCGCCCGCTTCGCCTTCCTCTTCACCCGCGTCGGTCTCTCCGGCGGCGACATGGGCGCGGCCTACCTGCTGCCCAGGGTCGTCGGCCTCGGCCACGCGACCCGTCTGCTCATGCTGGGCGATTCGGTCCGGGCGCCGGAGGCCGAGCGGATCGGCCTGATCAGCGAGCTGGCGGAGGAGGGGAGTGCGGACGAGGCCGCCCAGACCCTCGCCCGCCGCCTGGCCGACGGCCCGGCCCTCGCGTACGCCCAGACGAAGGCCCTGCTGACGGCCGAGCTGGACATGCCGCTGGCGGCGGCGGTGGAGATGGACGCGTCGACGCAGGCCCTGTTGATGAACGGCGAGGACTACGCGGAGTTCCACGCGGCTTTCACGGAGAAGCGTCCTCCCCAGTGGAAGGGGCGGTGATCGTGCAGACCGAAGGGACGCGGGGCCGAATCGAATTTGCGGCCACCGCCGCGCGGGCGTGGCCGGCCACGACAAACACGCAGTCGCCGACGAAGACAAGCCACCCCCTGCGAGTCGCGATCATCGGCGGCGGCCCCGGCGGCCTCTACGCGGCGGCGTTGCTGAAACGCCTCGACCCGGCCCGCGAAGTCACCGTATGGGAACGCAACGCCCCCGACGACACCTTCGGCTTCGGAGTGGTCCTCTCCGACGAGACCCTCGGCGGCATCGAACACGCCGACCCCGTCGTGTACGAGGCCCTGCAGGCGCACTTCACCCGCTGGGACGACATCAACATCGTCCACCGGGGCACCCGCCAGACCTCCGGAGGACACGGCTTCGCCGCCCTCGGCAGGCGCCGCCTCCTGGAGATCCTGCACAACCGCTGCCACGACCTCGGCGTCCAGCTCCGCTTCCGCACCGCGGCCCCCGACCCGGCCCGGCTCGCCGAGACGTACGACCTGGTCATCGCCGCGGACGGTGTGCACAGTGCCACCCGCGAGGCCTACACCCATGTGTTCCGCCCCCATGTGGTCTCCCACCACTGCCGCTACATCTGGCTGGCCGCCGACTTCGCCTTCGACGCCTTCCGCTTCGAGATCGCCGAGACCGAGCACGGCGTGATGCAACTGCACGGCTACCCGTACGCGGCCGATGCCTCCACCGTGATCGTCGAGATGCGCGACGAGGTCTGGCAGGCGGCCGGGTTCGCGGACCTCGACGAGCAGGGGTCCGTCGAACGCTGCGCCAAGATCTTCGCGGAGGCGCTCGGCGGACGGCCGCTGAAGTCCAACAAGTCGGCCTGGACCACCTTCCGCACGGTCGTCAACAAACGCTGGTCGCACGGCAACGTCGTCCTGCTCGGCGACGCCGCCCACACCGCCCACTTCTCCATCGGTTCGGGCACCAAGCTGGCCGTGGAGGATGCCCTCGCCCTCGCCGCCTGCCTGGAGGAACAGCCTTCCCTGGAGCGGGCGTTGGCGGCTTACGAGGAGGAGCGCAAGCCGGTCGTCGCCTCCACCCAGCGCGCCGCCCGCGCCAGCCTGGAATGGTTCGAGAACCTCGGCCTCTACCTCGACCAGCCGTCGCGCCAGTTCGCCTTCAACCTGCTCACCCGCAGCCGCCGTGTCACCCACGACAACCTGCGGATGCGCGACGCCCACTTCACCGGGGCCGTGGAGCGCGACTTCGGCTGCCCGCCCGGCACACCGCCGATGTTCACCCCCTTCCGGCTGCGCGGCCTGACCCTGCGCAACCGGGTCGTCGTGTCCCCGATGGACATGTACTCCGCCACCGACGGCGTCCCCGGCGACTTCCATCTCGTCCACCTCGGCGCCCGTGCCCTCGGCGGCGCCGGCCTGGTGATGACGGAGATGGTGTGCGTCAGCCCGGAGGGCCGCATCACCCCCGGCTGCACCGGGCTCTACACCGGCAGGCAGGCCGACTCCTGGCGCCGGATCGTCCAGTTCGTGCACACCCGGGCGCCGGGCACCGCGATCGGCGTCCAGCTCGGCCACAGCGGGCGCAAGGGCTCGACCAAGCTGATGTGGGAAGGCATGGACGAGCCGCTGGACGACGGCAACTGGCCGCTCATGGCCGCGTCCCCGCTCCCCTACAAGCCCGGCAGCCAGACCCCGCGCGAGCTCACGCGCGCCCAGCTCACCGACATCCGCGAACAGTTCACGTCGGCCGCCTGGCGTGCCGCCCGGGCCGGCTTCGACCTTCTCGAACTGCACTGCGCTCACGGCTATCTGCTCTCCGGCTTCCTCTCCCCGCTCACCAACCTCCGCACGGACACCTACGGCGGCTCCCTGGAGAAGCGGCTCCGCTTCCCGCTCGAGGTCTTCGACGCCGTACGCGGTGTCTGGCCCGAGGAACGGCCCATGACCGTGCGTATCTCCGCGACCGACTGGGCGGAGGGCGGCACTACCGCCGAGGACGCCGTCGAGATCGCCCGCGCCTTCGCCGCGCACGGCGCCGACGCCATCGACGTGTCGACCGGGCAGGTCGTGGCCGACGAGCGGCCGGAGTTCGGGCGCTCGTACCAGACGCCGTACGCGGACCGGATCCGGCACGCCACCGGGCTGCCGGTGATCGCGGTCGGCGCGATCTCGTCCTGGGACGACGTCAACTCCCTGATCCTCGCGGGCCGTACGGACCTGTGCGCCCTCGCCCGCCCGCACCTGTACGACCCGCACTGGACGCTGCACGCGGCGGCCGAGCAGGGCTACGACGGCCCGGGAGTCGGCTGGCCCGCCCCGTACCGGGCAGGCAGCCGCCGCCCCCAGACCGGCCGAACGGACGGCCCCAAACCCCGGCTGACACTGGGGACTTGAGGGCGTACGCAGTCCGCCGGGCCACGCGGTCCCGAGGTCACAGCCCCGCGTAGGTCGCCCCCGCGTCCCGCAGCCGCTCGTGCAGTCCCCGGAAGACGGCCGCGGAGCGTGCGCCCGGCCAGCCCTCCGGCAGCAGCCGGGCCGGCAGACCGGGGTCGGTGTACGGGAGATGGCGCCAGGAGTCCAGGGCGAGGAGGTAGTCGCGGTACGCCTCCTCCGGCGGGGTCTCGCTCCGGCGCTCCCATTCGTGCAGCACACGCGCGTGGCGGTCGAGGAACGCGTCGTGCTCCTTGGCGATCGCGGCCAGGTCCCACCAGCGGGCGACCGCTTCGGCGGTCGGGGTGAAGCCGAGGTGCTCGCCGCGGAAGAAGTCGACGTACTGCTCCAGGCGCAGCCGCTGCAGCGTGTGCCGGGCCTCCGCGTAGAGCCGCGCGGGCGCGATCCACACGCCCGGGGCCGCCGTGCCGAAGCCGAGCCCGGCCAGCCGGGAGCGCAGCACATGGCGCTTCTGCCGCTCGGACTCCGGCACCGAGAACACCGCGAGCACCCAGCCCTCGTCGTCCGGCGGCGCGGCGGTGTAGATGCGGCGGTCGCCGTCGTCCAGCAACTGACGCGCGTCCGGGGAGAGTTCGTACCCGGCCGCGCCCTGTGCCGTCCGGGCAGGCAGCAGCAGCCCGCGCCGCTTCAGCCGCGACACCGACGAGCGCACCGAAGGCGCGTCCACGCCGACCGCGGCCAGCAGTCTGATCAGCTCGGCGACCGGCACCGGGCCGGCCATGTGGCGGCCGTAGGCGCCGTAGAGCGTGACGATGAGAGACCGTGGTGCATGCTGGTCGGACACGTTGATCATCTTAGGTCGTGCGGATCACTGGTGGTCACCCGGCGGGGCACCGCCGTCGCGCAGCCGGAAGCGCTGGAGCTTGCCGGTCGCGGTGCGCGGCAGCGCGTCCAGGAAGAAGATCTCGCGCGGGCACTTGTACGGCGCCAGCTCTGCCTTGACGAAGGCGCGCAGCCCCTCCGCGTCCCGGCGCGCACCCTCCCTGAGCACCGCGTATGCCACCACGACCTGCCCGCGCGCCTCGTCGGGCCGCCCCACCACCGCCGTCTCCAGCACGTCCGGGTGGCGCAGCAGGGCCTCCTCGACCTCGGGGCCCGCGATGTTGTACCCGGCCGAGATGATCATGTCGTCCGCGCGGGCGACATAGCGGAAGTAGCCGTCACTCTCCCGGACGTAGGTGTCGCCGGTGACGTTCCAGCCGTGGCGCACGTACTCGCGCTGGCGCGGATCGGCGAGATAGCGGCAGCCGACGGGACCGCGCACGGCGAGCAGGCCGGGCTCCCCGTCGGGCAATTCCCGGCCCTCGTCGTCGACCACGCGCGCGTGCCAGCCCGGCACCGGCACGCCCGTCGTCCCGGGCCGGATGTGCTCGTCGGCGGCGGAGATGAAGATGTGCAGCAGCTCGGTGGCGCCGATGCCGTTGATGACGCGCAGCCCGGTCCGCTCGTGCCAGGCCCGCCAGGTGGCGGCGGGCAGGTTCTCGCCCGCGGAGACGCAGCGCCGCAGGGAGGAGATGTCGTGCGAGTCGAGCTCGTCGAGCATCGCGCGGTACGCCGTGGGCGCGGTGAACAGCACGGAGACCCGGTGCTCGGCGATGGCCGGCAACAGCTGCTTGGGACCGGCCTGTTCGAGGAGCAGGGCGCTGGCGCCGGCCCGCATCGGGAAGATGACGAGCCCGCCGAGGCCGAAGGTGAAGCCGAGCGGGGGACTGCCGGCGAAGACATCGCCCACATGTGGTCGCAGCACATGTGCCGAGAAGGTGTCGGCTATCGCGAGCACATCCCGGTGGAAGTGCATACAGCCCTTGGGCCGTCCGGTGGTGCCGGACGTGAAGGCGATGAGCGCGACGTCGTCGGCGGCGGTGGCGGCGGCCGGGTACGGCGTGTCGGGCGCGGGGACGCGCAGCAGGTCGTCGGGGGCGTCGCCGCCGTACGTCGCGATGCGCAGGCCGGGTATCTCTGCCTTGGCGAGGTCGTCGACGGCGCGGACGTCGCACAGCGCGTGCCGCACCTGGGCGATCTCGCACATGGTCCGCAGCTCGTGCGGGCGCTGCTGGGCCAGCACGGTGACGGCGACCGCGCCCGCCTTCAGCACCGCCAGCCAGCAGGCCGCCAACCAGGGCGTGGTCGGGCCGCGCAGCAGCACCCGGTTGCCCGGCACGACACCGAGGTGGTCGGTGAGCACATGGGCGAGCCGGTCGACGCGGGCGCGCAGTGTGCCGTACGTCCATGTGTCGCCGAACGGGGTGTGGAACACCGGCCGATCGCCGTCGGGGCCGTCGAGCAGCTCGGCGGCGGCGTTGAGCCGTTCGGGGTAACGCAGTCCCGGCAGGTCGAAACGGAGCTCGGGCCACTGGTCGGGCGGTGGCAGATGCTCACGGGCGAAGGTGTCGACGTGCGCGGAGCGGTGCAGACCGGCCATGGCGGTTCGCCCCCTTGCCGTGTGGGCTGCCTTGTGGGCGTCGTGGTGGGCTCGCACAGGGAGCGTATCGTGTTGGTGACGGCAGTCAACAGTGCGCGATATCGTCGAGCTGGTCCCTCGAGGAGGCCCGTCGAGAGGCCCGTCACGGACGGCTCCGCAGGGAGGTCGGCAGTGCCCGCATTCTCGCTCGATCCGCCACAGACCGCATGGTGTGCCGAACTGCGCGCACTGGCCGCCGACCAGTTGCGCCCGCTCGCCGAGAAGGGCGAACCGGGGCACGTCAACCGCCCACTCGTCGCCGAGCTCGGGCGCCTGGGCCTGCTGGAGCGGCTCTTCACCTCCGGAGCGCTCGAGCTGTGCCTGATGCGGGAGTCCCTCGCCTACGGCTGCACGGAGGCCGAGACCGCGCTCGCCCTGCAGGGCCTCGGCGCGCACCCCGTGCACGCCCACGGCAATCCGGCCCAGCGGGAGCGTTGGCTGCCCCGCGTGGCGGACGGCAGCGCGGTGGCGGCGTTCGCGCTGAGCGAGCCGGGGGCCGGGTCGGACGCGGCGGCGCTGGAGCTGCGCGCGGAGCGGGACACCTCCCGGCCGGACCGATCCGCACCGGCGCCGGCCCCTTCGCTCGCCGCGGACCGCGACGGCCCCGCCCGCTGGCGGCTCACCGGCGAGAAGTGCTGGATCTCCAACGCCCCCGAGGCCGACTTCTACACGGTGTTCGCCCGCACCACACCCGGCGCCGGCTCCCGCGGCGTCACCGCCTTCCTGGTGCCGGCCGACCGCCCCGGCCTCACGGGAGACGCCCTCGACATGTTGTCGCCGCACCCCATCGGCGCCCTCACCTTCGACGCCGTGCCCGTCACCGCCGACGACGTGCTCGGCGAGCCCGACCGCGGGTTCCGGGTCGCCATGGGCACCCTCAACCTCTTCCGGCCGAGCGTCGGCGCCTTCGCCGTCGGCATGGCCCAGGCGGCCCTGGACGCCACCCTCGCCCACACCGCCGGACGGGAGGCGTTCGGCGGCAGGTTGAAGGACCTGCAGGCCGTCGCGCACCAGGTCGCCGAGATGGCCCTGCGCACCGAGGCGGCGCGTCTCATGGTGTACGCGGCGGCGACGGCGCACGACGAGCAGGCCCCGGACGTCCCGAAGCGCGCCGCGATGGCGAAGCTGCTGGCCACGGAGACCGCACAGCATGTCGTCGACGCGGCGGTCCAGTTGCACGGTGCGCGTGCCCTGCGCCGCGGCCACCTGCTCGAACACCTCTACCGAGAGGTGCGCGCCCCGCGCATCTACGAGGGCGCCAGCGAGGTCCAACGCGGCATCATCGCCAAGGAGTTGTACAAAGACAGGGGTAAGGACAAGGTCAAGGACAGGGACAGGGACAGGGACAGGGACAGGGACAGGGGCAGGGACAGGGACAGGGACAAGGGCAAGGAGGCCGGCCAGTGAGCACCGAGCGCGTCAACCCGTCCGACCTGTCCCCGCCCACCGGCTTCTCCCACGCGGTCGTCGCCACCGGCTCCCGCGTCGTCTTCCTGGCCGGGCAGACCGCGCTCGACGCCGACGGCAAGGTGGTCGGGGGGACGCTGCGCGAGCAGTTCGAGCGGGCGCTCACCAACCTGCTGGCCGCGCTGGCGGCGACCGGCGGAACACCGGCCGACCTGGCCCGGGTGACCGTCTACGCGACCGACGTCGCGGCGTATCGCACCCAGGCCGCCGAACTCGGGCGTGTGTGGCGGCGGTTGGCGGGCCGGGACTACCCGGCGATGGCGGTCGTCGAGGTCGTGCGCCTCTGGGACGAGGAGGCGATGGTGGAGCTCGACGGGTTCGCCGTGCTGCCGTAGACCTGTGCGTCCGTCGGGGTCCTGCTCAGGCCGCCATCGCGAGGCGCTCGTTCGGTACGCGGTGCGGTGCGACCACGCGGCCGTCGGGCAGCAGCTCACCGCTGTCGTCGAAGACGATGGCCCCGTCGCACAGCAGGCTCCAGCCCTGCTCGGGATGTGCGGCCACCACATGGGCGCTGCTGCGGGCGTCGGAGGAAGGGCACGAAGGCTGGTGGGAACACATGGCGCACCTCCACATAGGGCGGACGAGCCGTGTGGGTCGTCCATATGGGTAGACCATGCGCCCGTTGCGAACTCATCGGAACGGCCCGCCGTGAACCGTGACAACACGCGGACAACTCTCTGACCGATCCACGAAGCTCGGGTCGGACTCGCCACCGAAGGGGTGACGATCACGTCCCCGGGCGCATCGGCCGGGTACCAGTGGAAGGCCCCACTCCGCTCACCCGGGAGGTCTTCCCATGCCCCTGCGCCCCGCTCTCGCCACCGCCGTCGGCGCCGCTCTGCTCCTGCTGGTCGCCGCGCCCTCGGCGCCCGCCGACTCCGACGCCAAAGCGGCGCCCGAGGAGACCGTGACCGTCGACAGCAAGGTCCCGCTGGCCGAGGACGGCACCGTCACCGTCTCCGGCACCTACACCTGCCGCGACAGCAAGGGCCCCACGTTCGTGAGCGCCTCCGTCGGCCAGCAGGCGTCCGCCAACCGGTACTCCATCGGCGGCACCCTCGCCGAGTGCGACGGCAAGAAGCACCGCTGGCAGAACAAGAGCCTGCCCTCCCCGGCCACCCTCGAGCACGGCAAGGCGGACGTCGAGGCCACCATCGTGGAGCTCTTCCCCGTCGAAGGCCTGGGCGGCCTGCCCATGCCCCGCTTCCACGCGGTGGCGAAGAAGAACATCACCCTGTCGAAGGCGTGACGGCAGTCGACACCTGCGTCGACACCCACACCGGTACCGACACCCACACCGGCACCTGCGTCGACACCGGCACCGAACACCGCCCGCCGCGCCCCTCCCGTCGAAGGGGCGCGGCGCGGTGCGTCGCGGTCAGGACGCGGCCCGCGCACGGGCGGCCAGGTCCAGCGCGACGTCCGTGATCATGTCCTCCTGCCCGCCGACCATCCGCCGGCGCCCCACCTCCACGAGGATGCCGCGGGTGTCCAGCCCGTAGCGGGCCGCGGCCGTCTCCGCGTGGCGCAGGAAGCTGGAGTACACGCCCGCGTAGCCGAGGCTGAGGGTCTCGCGGTCCACCCGGACCTCACGGTCCTGCAGCGGTCGTACGAGATCGTCGGCCGCGTCCATCAGGGGGAACAGGTCGCACATGTGGTCCCAGCCCATGAGATCGGCGACCGCCACGAACGCTTCGAGGGGACAGTTGCCGGCCCCCGCGCCCTGCCCGGCGAGCGAGGCGTCCACACGAACCGCTCCGCTCTCGACGGCGACGACCGTGTTGGCCACGCCCAGGGCGAGGTTGTGGTGGGCGTGGATGCCGAGCTCGGTGGCGGGGTCCAGGACGTCGCGGTAGGCGCGGAAGCGGTCGCGGACGCCGTCCATGGTGAGGCGGCCGCCGGAGTCGGTGACGTACACGCAATGGGCGCCGTAGGACTCCATCAGCTTGGCCTGACGGGCCAGTTCGGCGGGCTCGGCCAGGTGGGACATCATCAGGAACCCGGCGACGTCCATCCCCATGTCCCGGGCCGCGGATATGTGCTGGGCCGCTATGTCGGCCTCGGTGCAGTGTGTGGCGACGCGCACCGAGCGGACGCCCAGGGCGTGTGCCTGCCGCAGGTCGTGCAGGGTGCCGATGCCGGGCAGCAGCAGGGTCGTGGGCACCGCGTGCCGGGTGGCGTCGACCACCGCCTCGATCCACTCCCAGTCGGTGTGCGCGCCGACGCCGTAGTTGATGCTGGAGCCCGCCAGGCCGTCGCCGTGCGCGATCTCGATCGCGGCGACCCCGGCGGCGTCCAGCGCGGCGGCGACGGCACGGGCCTGGTCGACGGTGTAGCGGTGCCGGACGGCGTGCATGCCGTCCCGCAGGGTCACGTCCTGGACGTAGAGACGGGTCATCGGGAGGCCTCCTGCGGGGCGCGGGCGGCGGCCATGCGTTCCGCGGTGCGCAGCGCGGCCGAGGTCATGATGTCGAGGTTCCCGGCGTACGCCGGGAGGTAGTGCGCGGCGCCCTCGACCTCCAGGAAGACGGAGACCTTCAGGAAGACGGAGCCCTTCAGGGCGTCACCCGCGCCGGCGGCCAGGGCCCGCAGCGGATCGTCCGACGGCACCCGTTCGAACTGCACCTTCTGCTTGAGGCGGTAGCCGGGGACGTACGCCTGGACCCGCCCCACCATCTCCTCGACCGCCGCCGTGACCGCCTCGGTCGCGCAGTCGGAGACCAGGCAGTGCACGGTGTCCCGCATGATCAGCGGGGGTTCGGCCGGGTTGAGGACGATGATCGCCTTGCCGCGCGCGGCACCGCCGACCCGCTCGACCGCGGCGGACGTGGTCTCGGTGAACTCGTCGATGTTGGCGCGGGTGCCCGGTCCGGCGGAGCGGGAGGCGATGGACGCGACGATCTCGCCGTAGTGGACGGGCGTGACGGCGCCCACCGCGGCCACGATCGGGATGGTGGCCTGGCCGCCGCAGGTGACCATGTTGACGTTGGGGGCGTCGAGATGGGCGTCGCCGTTGACCGGCGGGACGACGTACGGTCCGAGGGCGGCCGGGGTGAGGTCGACCAGCGCGCGGCCCAGCGGGCGCAGCACCGCGTCGTGGTGGCGGTGGGCGCCGGCCGAGGTCGCGTCGAAGACGATCTCCACGTCGGCGAACTCGTCCAGCGCGACCAGCCCTTCGACGCCCTCGTGGGTCGTGGCGACCTTCAGCCGGCGGGCGCGTGCCAGGCCGTCGGAGGCCGGATCGATGCCGGCCACGGCGGCGATCTCCAGCGTCTCCGACAGCCGCAGGATCTTGATCATGAGGTCGGTTCCGATGTTGCCGGAGCCGATGACGGCGACCTTGGTGCTCACAGCTCGCCCCCGTCCTGTGCGAAGCCGACCCGCACAGAGCCCAGCCCGGAGATATGTGCCTCGAACACATCCCCTGCCGAGGCGGGCGCCATCGGACCGAGCGCGCCGGTCAGCACCAGGTCGCCCGCGCGCAACGGATCGCCCCGCTCGGCGAGCGCGGACGCCAGCCACACGGCCGCGTTCAGCGGACCGCCCAGACAGTCGGCACCGGTGCCCTCGGAGACGGTCCCGCCGCCCCGCGTCATGGTCATCGTCACGGTCCGCAGATCGACGGCGGTGAGCGGGACGGGGGTCGCGCCCAGGACGTACAGGCCGCACGAGGCGTTGTCGGCGACCGTGTCGACCAGGGAGATGTCCCAGCCCCGCACCCGGCTGTCGACGATCTCCAGCGCGGGCAGCGCGAAGTCGACCGCCCGCAGCACATCGACGACCGTGCAGGCGCGGTGCGGCAGGTCCCGCCCGAGCACGAGCGCCACCTCGGCCTCCACCTTCGGCTGGAGCAGCCGGCCGGCGGGCACCTCGCCGCCGTCCGGCACGGCCATGTCCGCGAACAGGGCGCCGAAGTCGGGCCGGTCCACGCCGAGTTGGCGCTGTACGGCCACGGAGGTCAGGCCGACCTTGCGGCCCACGATCCGGCGGCCGGCGTCCAGGCCGCGCCGGACGCCCAGCCGCTGTACGGCGTAGGCGGTCTCCAGGTCGCCGCCGTCGTCGAACAACTCGCGCACCGGAGGACACGCGGTCCCGGTGCGGGCGGCCTCCGCGAGCAGGTCGGCGGCCTTGACGACGGCCGGTGGCGGGGCGGCGTCCGGCCACGCGGCGCCGGGGCGGACGCCTGGGCGAGTGCCTTCGGGTGGGGTCGACACGGGATACCTCCAGGGTGCGGGATGCGACATGCGGCGATCGCCTCACCGGTATAGACAGGGCCACAACGTTCGACCAACCTTTGTTCCGTGGCACGGAACAACACGAGCGGCAGCATGCTGGAGAAAGCCGCGGTCATCCTGGACAGCTTCAGCCCGAGCGGCGGCCCGTACCGCCTGTCGGAACTCTCTGCGCGCACCGGCCTGCCCAAGCCCACCGTGCACCGGCTGGCGGCGGACCTGGTCCGCCTCGGCTGGCTGGAACGCTCGGGCAACCGGTACCGGCTCGGGGCGAAGCTGTTCGAGCTCGGCTCGCTGGTGCCGCACCGGCTCGATCTGCGCGAGGCGGCGCTGCCGTTCCTCCAGGACCTGTTCGAGGCCACTCGCGAGACCGTCCACCTCGGCGTCCGCGACGGCATGGAGGTGGTCTACCTGGAGCGCATCCACGGTCACGAGGCCCTCCAACTGCCCTCCCGCATCGGCGGCAGCCTGCCGCTGACCTGCACCGGCGTCGGCAAGGCCCTGCTCGCGTTCTCCGGCGCCGAACTGACCGAGGAGGTCCTGTCCCGGCCCCTGGAGAGCCTCACGCCCCACTCGATCACCGACCCGGACCGGCTGCGCATGGCCCTGGAGAAGACCCGGGTCTCGGGCCTCGCCTACGAGGAGCAGGAGGCCGCGCTCGGCGTGAGCTGCATCGCGGCGCCCGTCTTCGCGGGCGGCACCACGGTCGCCGCCCTCTCGGTGGCGGTGCCGCGTTCTCGGTTCAGCCCCGCCCAGTTGGCGCCCGCCGTGCGGACGGCGGCGCTGGGACTGTCCCGGGTGCTGCGCGGCGGCGGCTGACGGGGTTCGGCGCCCGTCGGCCCGTCCGCCCTGAGCCGTGCGCGCGACCGGCGTACCGTCGTGAGTGTGGAGCCCACGGCCGGCCGTCTTCTGTCGCGCGCGGCGCAAGAGCTCGCTGTGCGATCGGACGAGCTCGCCGCCGACGTGGAACGGAGCCTGCGGCGCGAACTGCCGCTGCTGTGGGAGGACCCGGATGTGGCCCGGATAGCCTCCGAGAACGTCGCCGATCACATCGAGGCCGCCCTGTACGGGCTTCGGCACGCCATCCCTTACGAGCGGATCGAGCCGCCGCCCCAGGATGCGGAGCGCGTCCGGGCACTGGCCCGGCGCGGCGCGCCCATGAGTGTGACGCTGCGTGCGTTCCGGCTGGCGCAGGGCATCGTCAACGACCGGCTGCTCGTGGAGATCCTCCGGCTGAGCGACGACGCCGAGCAGGTCAGCGCGGCGGCGCGGGAGCTGGTGGCGATGTCGACCACGTACGTGGACCGGGTGTCGGAGCAGGGTGTCGAGGCGTTCCAGGAGGAGCGGGACCGGCGGCTGGAGTGGCGGTCGGCGATGATCAACGAGGCCAGCATGCGCATCGGGACCACCTTGGACATCGCCCGCACCACACAGGAGCTGGCGGACTTCGCCACCGAGCACTTCGCCGACCTCGTCACCGTCGACCTGCTGGACACCGCGCTCCGCGGCCGGGACGCCGCGGCGGAGGGCCCGCTGATGCTGCGCCGGATGGCCCAGGGTCCGGCGGCCGGTATCGGACCGGCACCGGCGATCGAGCCCCAGCAACTGCACAGCTGTCCGGAGGGATCGGCGTGCGCGGACGCCCTGGGCAGCGGGCGGCCCAGCAGGCAGGAGCACGACGCGCAGTCCGCCGGCCCGCGAGCCAATTCGACGCTCGTCGTGCCGCTGCGCGCCCGGGGCACCACCCTGGGCGTCGCCGAGTTCCACCGGTACGGCAGCGCCGCGCGCTACGACGACGAGGACCTGCTGCTCGCCCAGGAGATCGTCGCCAGGGCCGCCGTCGCCGTGGACAACGCCCGCCACTACACCCACGCGCGCGCCACCGCCATCACCCTCCAGCGCAGCCTGCTCCCGCGGCAGGCGCCGCAGCAGTCGGCCGTCGACGTCGCCTACCGCTATCTGCCGGCCGGCTCCGAGGCCGGCGTGGGCGGCGACTGGTACGACGTCATCCCGCTGTCCGGCGCGCGGGTGGCTCTCGTGGTGGGCGACGTGGTGGGCCACGGCATCCGGGCCGCCGCCACCATGGGCCGGCTGCGGACCGCCGTACGCACCCTCGCCGACATGGATCTGCCGCCCGACGAGCTCCTCACCCACCTGGACGACGTCGTCCTGCGGCTGTTCACCGAGGCGTGCACGGACCCCGACGCCGACCCGGACGCCGATGTCGGCGGAGACATCGGTGCCACCTGCCTGTACGCCGTCTACGACCCCGTGTCCCGGCGCTGCACCATGGCCCGCGCGGGCCATGTGCCCCCGGCCGTGGTGGTCGTGGACGGCACGGCGGAGCTGCTTGACCTGCCGAGCGGACCGCCGCTCGGACTGGGCGGGCTGCCCTTCGAGACGGTGGAGGTCGAGCTGCCCGAGGGCAGCCTGATCGCGCTGTGCACCGACGGTCTGATCGAGACCCGCGACCACGACGTCGACGCGGGCCTGAGCACGCTGTGCCAGGTCCTCGCCCGCCCGGCACCCTCCCTGGAGGCGGTCTGCGACACCGTGCTGGGGGCGCTGCTGCCCGCGCGGCCCGACGACGACATCGCGCTGCTCCTCGCCCGCACCCGTGTGCTCGGGGCCGACCGGGTCGCCACCTGGGAGGTGGAGGCCGACCCGGCGTTCGTCGCGCGGGCCCGCGCGGACGTCACCCGGCAACTGACCGCCTGGGGACTGGAGGAACTCGGCTTCGTCGCCGAACTGGTGGTCAGCGAACTCGTCACCAACGCCATCCGCTACGGCCGTTCGCCGATCAGCCTGCGCCTGATCCGCCCCCAGCCCGACGGCGGTCCGGACGGCGCCGAGGCCGGCTCCCTGCTGTGCGAGGTGTCCGACGCCGGCAGCACCACCCCGCACCTGCGCCGGGCCCGCGTCCTCGACGAGGGCGGTCGTGGCCTCCTGCTGGTCGCCCAGCTCGCCGCGCAGTGGGGCACCCGGCAGGCGCGGCGCGGCAAGACGGTCTGGGCCGAGCTGAACGAGTAGGCGTCGCACCTCAGTCGGTGCCGGGCTGGACGAGCTTGAAGAAGAGCCGGGCTCCGGCGCGCTGCGCGGACTGGCGCAGCCGCGCCGGGAGCGGACGGGGCGACGGGGGCGCCGGCGGGCTGCCGGCCAGGCGCGGGAAGAGCGCTTCGGCGTTGGCGCGGTTGACCGCCGCGAGGGTCCCGGGATCGACGCCGCTGTCGAGTCCGCCCGCGAAGTACTGGCCCGCGGCGGCCGGCGCGAACGGCCAATCGCTCCCGAACAGGACGTGACCGGGCCGGGCGAAGGCGAGGAGCGTGGGCAGGGCGGCGGGACTGGAGGAGAGCGCGGTGTCGAAGTAGAAGCCGCGCAGGTCCTCCAGGACGTCGCGGGGGCTGCGTCCGGTGTCGGCGGCGATGGCGACCGCCATGCGGTGGGAGGCGTACGGCACGAAGCCGCCGCCGTGGCTGAGGACGAACCGGATGTCCGGGTACCGGCCCGGGATGCCGTTGCGCACGAGCAGATAGGCGGCGCGGGTCGTGTCGAGGAGGAAGTCGGCGGCGAACGGCGGGATGCCGTCCACGGCGGGCGCGGGGAGCTCGGCCGGGTGGACGAACACGACGGCGCCGTGCGTGTCGAGGACCCGCCACAGCGCGTCCTGGCCCGCGGCGCCGAGATAGCCGCCCTGGTTGTTGGCGAGCAGGGTGACCCCGTCGGCCCCCAGTTCGGCGAGGGCGCGCTCGGCCTCCCGCGCGGACGCGGTGACGTCGGGCATGGGCAGGGTGGCGAGCCAGCCGAGGCGTGCGGGGTGCCGGGCGGCGAGGCCGGCCGAGAAGTCGTTGAGCCGCCGGGCCAGGTCCGCCGCCTCGTCCGGTTCGGTGAGGAAGCCGGTGCCGGGGGTGGACAGGGACAGGATCGCCGTCTCGGTGCCCAGCAGGTCCATCTGCTCCAGGGCCGCCTCGGGACTCCAGTCGGGCACGGCACGACCGCCCGCCTCGACGATGCCGGCCCTGGCCAGGGCGTCGCGGTACAGGGGCGGGACGAGGTGCTGGTGGACGTCGATCCGGCGGGGTGCGGTGGTCATGGTGGGGTCTGTCGCCTTTCCGTGGGGAGGGGATGTGCCCGTTTCTCCGGGGCGGGGCGGGCTCGTCCGTGGCTCCTCGCCGCCGCGCGGACGGCCGCCTCGTACACGAGCCGCACGTGCAGTTCGAACATCGCCGCCAGGTCGACACCGTCCCCGGCGATCTCCCGGTGCACGAACAGCCCGTCCGCGCCGGCCATGGCGTACGTCGTGAGCGTGCGTACGACGTCCTCGTCCAGGGACGGGAACAGGGTGCGGAACATGTCCGCGATCCGCCGCCGCGCGATGTCGCGCACGTCGAGGAAGACCTGCCGGCCCCGGGGCCCGGCGGGATTGCGCTCCAGGGCGAGCATCAGGCCGAGGCGCAGGAAGTCCGGCGCCTCGACCAGCGAATTCGCCACGTTCGCCGCCAACGCCAGCACCCGCTCCAGCGGCGGCGCGCTCTCGTCGCCGGGCAGCTCGACGGCCCTCAGCCAGGCCGCGAAGCCGCGCTCGATGACCGCGGCGATCAGGTCGTCCTTGTCCTCGAAGTGCCAGTAGATCGAGCTCGCCGGGAGCCCGCACTTGGCACTGACCGCGGCGATCGACGTGCCCTCGTAGCCGCGCTCGCCGGCGATCTCGACGGTGGCGTCGAGGATGCGCTGCCGCGACTCCACGCCGTTCGCACGCTTTCTGCGCGCCGTCGGAGGCCTGGTCATGGGAGCTGCCCTTCCCGTCGTGCCGGCACTTGACCGGTCCTGACGCCGAGCTTACCGTAGCGTCCGTTCCAATTGGAGTGACCACTACAGCAAGGGCCGCGCAGAGCAGTGCAAGGCAACGCCGAGCAGCGCAAGGCCGTGCAGATCCGCGAAGAGCCGCGACAGGGACGACAGTGAGGTGGCCTGATGGGTGCGAACAGGGCCGGGAGAAGAACCGACGAGGGGGCCGGAGACGCCCCCTACGACGTGGCGGTCATCGGATACGGGCCCACAGGGGTGACCGCCGCGAACCTGCTGGGCGCCGCGGGACTCAGAGTCGTCGTGCTGGAGCGCGACGCCGAGATCTACTCCCGGGCGCGGGCGATCTCCACCGACGAGGAGGTCATCCGGATCTGGCAGCGGGTCGGACTGGCCGACCGGCTCAAGCAGGACATGCTGGCCGACCGACCGCTCGACTTCGTCGACGCCCGCGGCCGCGCCTTCCTCAGCGCGCACCCCACCCCGCGCGGCCACGGCCATCCGCCGCAGATGTTCCTCTACCAGCCCGCGCTGGAACAGGTCCTGCGCGACGGCGTCGACCGCTACCCCAACGTGGAAGTGTGGCTGCGGCACGAGTGCCTGCGGCTGAGCCAGTCCCCGGACGGCGTCGAGCTCACGGTGGTGGGCACCGCAGACGACTCCGTACGACGGCTGCGCGCCCGGTACGTCATCGCGGCCGACGGCGGCTCCAGCCTCACCCGCGCCCAGCTCAACGTGGGGTACGAGGGACGGACGTACGAGGACCGCTGGGTCGTCGTCGACACCAGGATGCTCAAGCCGTGGCCGGACCACGACCGGCTGCGCTTCCGCTGCGACCCGGCCCGCCCCGCGGTCGACTGCCCGACACCGCTGGGCCACCACCGCTGGGAGTTCCCGGTCCTGCCGGGCGACGACGAGACGTACCTGACCACCGACGAGGCGATCCACGCCATGGTGTCCCGGTACGGGATCGGCCGGGACCAGATCGAGATCCTGCGCGCCACCGTCTACAGCCACCACGTGCGCTTCGCCGCCCGCTTCCGGACGGGCCGGGTCTTTCTCGCGGGCGACGCCGCGCACGCGATGCCGCCGTGGATCGGGCAGGGCATGGCGGCCGGGGTGCGCGACGTGGCCAACCTGTGCTGGAAGCTCGACGCGGTGCTGCGCGGCGAGCTGCCCGAGTCGGTGCTCGACTCCTACGAGGCGGAACGCAAGCCGCACGTCAAGGAGGTGACCAGAAGGGCGGTGTTCGTCGGCCGGATCATCACCGAACGGCGGCGCTCGGTCACCCGGCTCCGGGACTCGCTGCTGCCGCTGCTGACCCGGATACCGGGCTTCGGCGGCCGGCTGCAGGACTCCCACTGGATCCCCGTCGCCCACTACGCCGACGGCCTCCAGGCCCGCCCCCGCACCAGGGCCTCCGGCCGCCAGATCCCCCAGCCATGGGTCACCGGCCAGGACGGCACCCGCATCCGCCTGGACGACGCGCTCGGCGGCCGCTGGCTGCTCCTGCACGGCGGACCGCCCACCCCGCAACCCGAGTGGGAGCGCCACGGCGTCCCCGCGCTGACCGTCCTGCCGCCCGGCTCACGTCCGGCGGAGGGTGCCGTCGTCGACCACGACGGCGTACTGCGGGCCTGGCTGGCCGAGCACCGGGCCGCCACCCTCGCCCTGCGCCCCGACGCCTACGTCTACGCGGCCGCCCCCGCCGGCGCGCAACTTCCCTCGCCCCCGGCCGGATTCACCCCCGCCGCACGTGCGACCACCTCCACCACCGCCCAGGGAACCCCATGAACACGCACCCCACCGGCCCGCCGACGATGCGGGAGTCGCTGCTCGACGTCCTCGGCAGGAAGATCTTCGTCGCCGAGACCGGCGACGGCCCGCCCGTCCTGCTGCTGCACGGCGGCGGCCCCGGCGCCTCCGGCGTCTCCAACTACGCCCGCAACATCGCCGAACTGGCCGAGCGGCACCGGGTCATCGTCCCCGACCTGCCCGGCTACGGCCGCAGCAGCAAGGGCGTGGACGGCACCGACCCCTTCGGGTACCTCGCCTCGCACGTCCGCGGCCTGCTCGACGAACTCGGCCTGGACAAGGCCCACCTGGTCGGCAACTCCTACGGCGGCGCCTGCGCCCTGCGCCTCGCCCTGGACACCCCCGACCGGGTCGACCGCATGGTCCTGATGGGCCCCGGCGGCATCGGCACCACCCGCGCCCTGCCCACACCCGGCCTGAACAGCCTCCTCAACTACTACTCGGGCAGCGGCCCTTCGCGCCTGAAGCTGGAGAAGTTCATCCGCACCTATCTCGTCTTCAACGCCGCCGACGTCCCCGACTCGGTGATCGACGCCCGCTACCAGGCCAGCGTCGACCCGGAGGTGATCGCGGCGCCGCCGCTGCGCCGGCCGTCCGGCCCGAACGCGCTGCGCACGCTGTGGCGAACGGACTTCACCCGCGACCGCCGTCTCTCCCGGCTGCCCGTGCCGACCCTGGTCCTGTGGGGTGCGGCCGACAAGGTGAACCGCCCGTCCGGCGGCCGCATGCTGGCCGACCGCATGCCCAACTGCGACCTGTACGAGGTCGCCAACACCGGGCACTGGGTGCAGTTCGAGCGCGCCGAGCTGTTCAACCGGCTGTGCGCCGACTTCCTGGCAGGCCGTCGATGAAGTCGATGAGGCCGACGAACACGAGCGTCTTCGGCGCGGTGCGCCTGGGCCACCTCGTCATCGAGACCAACCGCTTCACCGACTGGCGCCGCTTCGGCACCGACGCCATCGGCATGCACCACGACGACCTCGACACCGGTCTGACGCGCTTCCGCCTCGACGACCAGGAGTGCCGCTTCCTGCTGCGCAGAGGGCCCGCCGAGGACGTCGTCGCGACCGGGTGGCACGTCGACGACCACAGCGCCTTCGAGCGGATCGAGGCCCGCGTCCGGGCGCAGGGCGTGCCGTGCGCCGAGGGAACCGCCGAGGAGGCGGCCCAGCGCGGCGTCGAACGCCTGCTGCGCTTCCCCGGCCCCAAGGGCATCACCCAGGAGATCTACACCACTCCCGTCCTGTCGCCCGAGCCGCTGCGGATGCTCGCGTCCCGGTGGGTCACGGGCGACGCGGGCATGGGCCATGTGGCGATCACCTCCACCAGACCCGCCCTGACGCGCGCCTACTTCGGCACCGTCTTCGACGCCCGCCTGACCGACTGCATCGACGAGACGATCAGCGGCGTCAAGCTCAAGATCCGCTTCCTGCGCGTCAACGAACGCCACCACTCCATCGCCGTCGCCGCCGTCCGGGGCCTGCCGATCGACCCGGTCCGCACCCGCGTCCAGCACCTCAACATCCAGGCGGCCACCCTGGACGACCTCGCCCGCAGCTACGACCGGGTCCACGAACTCGGCTTCGACATGGCCCTGTCCATCGGACAGCACACCAACGACAAGGAGCTCTCCTACTACGCCCGCACCCCCTCCGGCTTCGAGTGGGAGGTCGGCTGGAACCCCCTCGTCATCGACGAGACCACCTGGGAACCCAGCACCCACCAGGGCATCAGCGTCTGGGGCCACACCCCGGTCGGGCAGACAATCGTCGACAAGCTAGGCCAGTTCCGCCTCGCCGCCCGCTCCCTCGCCCACCCGGAGAAGACGGTCCGGGCCCTCAGCGGCGCCGGAGCCCCCGACGACTGACCGGCAACGCGACGAGCCCGTCCGCGCATTGCACGGACGGGCTCGTAATGGAGCGCCGGGCAGGCCTTGCACCTGCATTTCCCCGCAGGAAGCGGGGCGTCTTTCCTTGGACCACCAACGCATCACCAGTCGCACCGAGTCGCGGCGACCAGCTCGTGATCCAAGCTTAGCGCATGCGGCGCCGACCCTGTCCACGCGGCTAGTCTGCACGCGTGACGACCGAGTTGACCCTGCTGTCCCAAGTCGCCTGGCACGGCCGGGAGATCACCGCGCCCCGGCTGCGCGGACTGCTGGCGCTGCTCGCGCAGGAGCTGCGCACCGGCTGCAGCACGGGCCGGCTGGTGGAAGGGCTGTGGTCGGACGAGCTGCCGGAGCGGCCCGGCAAGGCGGTGCAGGTCCTGGTGTCACGGCTCCGGGGGCAGCTGGGCGCCGATCTGATCGTGAGCACACCGACCGGGTACCGGCTGGCGCTGGACGAGACCCAGGTCGACGCGTCCGCGCTGCTGCTGCACGAGACGGCGAGCGCCAAGCGGACGCGTGCGGGGGATCACGCGGGCGCCCTGGCGCAGGCCGAGGCGGGCCTGGCGCTGTGGGACGGCGGCACGGGCGCCGGCGCGGGGGAGGACGTGCACGATCCCGTGGTGGCACTGCGCGCCGACCGCACCCGGGCCCACCGTTCACTGGTCCGCTACCGGGCGCTCGCCCTCGCCCGTGTGGGGCGCCAGGAAGAGGCCGCCGCACCGCTGGCCGAGCTGGCCGGAGAGCTGCCGCGCGACGAGGAGGTGCTGGCCGAGCTGCTGCGCTGCGAGGCCGCCACGGCCGGGCGGGCGGCGGCGCTGAGCCGGTACGACCTCTATCGCCGCGCGCTGCGCGACGACCTCGGCGCCGACCCCGGGCCCGGACTGCGGTCCGTGCACCAGGAGTTGCTGCGCGCGGACGCGCCGCCCGCCCGCCATGGCGTCCCCCACGAACCGAACCCGCTGCTCGGCCGGGACACCGACGTCGCCGCCGTGGCCGGGCTGCTGCGCGCGGCACGCGTGGTGACGGTCGTGGGGCCCGGCGGGCTGGGCAAGACGCGGCTGTCCCACGCGGTGAGCCGGACGGCCGAGCAGCCGCTGGTGCACTTCGTGAGCCTGGTCGGTGTCACCGCCGACGACGACGTCGCCGCCGAGGTGGCCTCGGCCGTCGGCGCCGGGGAGGGCCCGCAGTTCGCGGGCGGCGCGGACAAGGACGCGGTCGCCGGCATCCTCGGCGCGCTGGGTCCCGGCCCCGCCCTGCTGGTGCTCGACAACTGCGAGCATGTGATCGACGGCGCCGCCGCCCTCGTACAGGCGCTGGTGTCGCGGTCCAAGGAGCTGCGGGTGCTGGCCACCAGCCGGGCTCCGCTGGGGCTGACCTCGGAGTCCGTGCACGCCCTGCCGGAGCTGTCCCTGGCCACCTCGGTCGAACTCTTCGAGCAGCGGGCGCGGGCCGCGCGGCCCGGCGTGGAACTGCCCGCCGACCAGGTCGCCGAGGTCTGCCGGCACCTGGACGGCCTGCCGCTCGCCGTGGAACTGGCGGCGGCCCGCGTGCGGGTGCTGTCCGTGGCCGACATCTCGCGCCGCCTGCGGGACCGGTTCGCGCTGCTGCGCGGCGGCGCCCGTGACGCGCCCGAGCGGCATCGCACGCTGCGGGCCGTGGTCGAGTGGAGCTGGAACCTGCTGGAGCCCGACGGGCAGGCGGCCCTGCGCGCCCTGTCGGTGTTCCCCGGCGGCTTCACCGCGGACGCGGCCGAGTACGTGCTCGGCGAGACCAGGGACGCGCTCGAACTGCTGGAGCAGCTGGCCGGCCAGTCCCTGATCAAGGTGGGCGACGACGCCTCCGGGGTCCGCTTCCACATGCTGGAGACACTGCGGGAGTTCAGCGCCGCCCGGCGCGGCGAGGCCGGCGAGGACGAGGTGCTGACCGACCGCTTCCTCCTGTGGGCACGGGACTTCGGCCGGGCCCACCACGACGTGCTGTTCAGCGGTGAACCGCTGGCGTCCTGGAACCGCGTCCGGGCCGAGCAGGACAACCTCGTGCTCGCCCTGCGCCACGCGCTCGCCCGCACCGACGGTCCCACCACCGCCGCCGTCACGGCGGTGCTGTCGTCGTTGTGGGCCACGGGCAGCAACTACGCCCGGCTCGCGGGCCTGGCGGCCGAGACCGCCGGCCCGCTGTCCCACTTCCTCCCCGGCCCCGAGAACCCCGAGGACGTGGAACCGGCCCGCAGCGCGGCGGCGGTGTGCGCGGCGAGCGTCTTCATGGGCCTCGGCCCGCACGCCGTACGCCAGCTCGTCACCCTGCGCCGGCTGCCGCCCGCCCGGCCGGACACCCTCGTGCGGGCGATGGCCGTCGTGCTGTGCGCCGTCCCGGACATACGTCCGCCGCGATACGAGCGCCTGCAGGAACTCTGCGACGCCGACGAGCCCATGCTCGCGGGCATCGCGTCCGGAGTCGCCAGCTACGTGTGGGAGTCCGAGCACGAGACGGAACGGGCGCTGGAGTGTGCCCGGCGGATGCTCGACGCGCTGTCGCCGCTCGCCAATCCGACGATGCAACTGCTCGGGCACGGCCGGGTCAGCGAGCTGTGCCTGCAGTCCGAGCGGGGCGCGGAGGCGTACGACCACCTGCGGGCCGCGCTCGACGCGTTCGGCGAGTTCGGCGACTGGTTGGACTCGGGCGGCATCCACTGGGGGCTGGTCCTCGCCTGCCTGCACCGTGGCGAGGTCGACGAGGCGGAGTACTGGCTACGGCTCGCCGCGTCGACCCCGAAGCCCGAGGACGCCCAGACCTACACCTCCGACCTGCCGGTCCGGGCGGAGATCGCGCTGGGCCGGGGACTCACCGAGGTCGGTCTCGGACTGTGGCGCCAGGGCGTGGAGCGGCTGCGGGACAGCAGCCTGCGCGCCGTCGGCGATCCCTTCCTGGACACATGGGTGCTGCGGATGCAGTCGGCCGCGGTGGCGGCGCACGCCCAGCACGGCCGGCTGGAGCCGGTGGCCGATCTGGCCGAGCACCTGCGGGAACGGCTGCTTCGGATGCTGACCGGCTCCTCCGGTTCCCCCGGCTCCTCCGCTTCTCCCCGTGAGGGGGCCCCGGTGGAACTGCCGGTGTACGGCACGGTCCTGCTCGCCCTCGGCTTCGTCGGGCTCGCCCGGGGAGACGCCTCGGCCGTACGGCTGCTGGCGCTGGCGGAACGGATGCCGGTGGTGCGGGACTTCCCCACCTTCTCCTCGGCCCGGTCCCGGGAGGCGGCCGAGAACGCCGACCGGGCGGCGTACGCCGACGCGAGGTCGAGGTACGCCGCCCTGGGGCGCGATGAGTTGCGGGTCGCGGCGGTGCGGGAGCTCACTGGCGCGGTTCACGGCTGAACTGCGCCTTGGACCACCAGTAGCCGAGCACGGTCAGGGCCAGGCACCAGACGAGCGCGAGGACGGCGTTCCGGGTGCCGATCTCGGTGCCCATGAGCAGGCCGCGCAGGGTCTCGATGAAGGGCGAGAAGGGCTGGTACTCGGCGAACCAGCGGAACCAGCCCGGCATGGCGTCCACCGGTACGAAGGCGCTGCCCAGGAGGGGCAGGATCATCAGCGGCTGGGCGGCGTTGCTGGCCCCTTCGGCGTTGGGGGACGCCAGGCCCATCCCGACCGCGAGCCAGATCAGCGCCACGCTGACGAGCGTGAGCAGCCCCGCCGCCGCGAGCCACTCGATCGGCGAGGCGTCGGGCCGGAAGCCGATGGCCAGCCCGACACCCAGCACCACGGTCAGGGCCAGCAGCGCCTGGATCACGCTGCCCGCGACATGGCCGATCAGCACGGAGGCCCGGGAGATCGCCATGGTGCGGAACCGGGCCATGATGCCCTCGGTCATGTCCATCGCCACGGACACCGCGGTGCCGATCGCGATCCCGCCGATGGTCATCATCAGGATGCCGGGGACCAGGTAGGCGACGTAGTCGGCGCGGTTCGCTGTGCCGCCGTTGATGCCGGCGCTCATCACGTTGCCGAAGACATAGACGAAGAGCAGCAGCAGGATGACCGGCGTGAGCAGCAGGTTCAGGGTGAGGGAGGGGTAGCGGCGGGCGTGCAGGATGTTGCGCCGCAGCATGGTGAGGTTGTCGCGGACAGCGTGGGTGGCGGTGCTCATCGGACGGTCTCCTTGTCGGCGGAACCAGTGGAACCGGTGGAACCAGTGGAACCGGTGGAACCGGTGGGCTGGGTGGGTACGGGGCTGCCGGTCAGGGCGAAGAAGACGTCGTCCAGGTCCGGGGTGTGCACGGACAACTCGTCGGCCTCGATGCCGGCGGCGTCCAGCCAGTCGAGGATGGCGCGCAGTTCGCGCTGGCTGCCGTCGCTCGGGATCTGCAGGGTGAGTGCCTCGTCGTCGCGACCGGCCTCGCGCAGCGCGGTCGCCGCCCGCTCGTAGAGCCCCGGGTCGGAGAACCGAAGCCGCACATGCCCGCCGGGAACGAGCCGCTTGAGCTCCTCGGCGCTGCCCTCGGCCACGAGCCTGCCGCCGTTGAGGACGGCGATGCGGTCGGCGAGCTGGTCGGCCTCCTCCAGGTACTGCGTCGTGAGGAAGACGGTCGTACCGCCGGAGACCAGTTCGCGGATGATCCCCCACATGTTGTGCCGTGAGCGCGGGTCGAGGCCGGTGGTCGGCTCGTCCAGGAAGATGATCCGAGGGCCGCCGACCAGCGTCATGGCGATGTCGAGGCGGCGCTTCATACCGCCGGAGTAGGTGGAGGCGGGCTTCTTCGCGGCGTCGACGAGGTCGAAGCGTTCGAGGAGGCCGGCGGTGACCCTGCGGCCCTCCGCGCGGGAGAGGTGGTGCAGGTCGGCCATCAGGAGCATGTTCTCCTCGCCGGTGATCAGTCCGTCCACGGCGGAGAACTGCCCGGTGACCCCGATGGCGGCCCGCACCGCGTGCGCCTCGGCCGTGACGTCGTGCCCGGCGATCCGCGCCTGCCCGCCGTCGGCGGAGATCAGGGTCGACAGGATGTTGACCGTCGTGGTCTTGCCGGCGCCGTTCGGACCGAGGAGGGAGAAGACCGTGCCCGTGGGCACCTGGAGGTCGATGCCGTCGAGGACCGTCTTGTCCCCGTACGACTTGCGCAGCCCGGTGGCGGCGATCGCGAGTTCGTGAGGCGTTGTCGTCATGCCGCAGAGCTTGCGGCCGGGGCGGTTCAGAACGGCTTCAGGCGGGTTTCAGTCCCCGGGAGGCGGTTTCAGGCCCAGCGGCTCAGCTGCCGCGCGGCGCGTACATGATCACGGCCATCCCGGCGAGGCAGACCAGCGCGCCGAGCACGTCCCAGCGGTCGGGCCGGTAGCCGTCGGCGACCATGCCCCAGGCGATGGACCCGGCGACGAAGATCCCGCCGTACGCGGCGAGGATGCGCCCGAAGTTGTCGTCGGACTGGAACGTGGCCACGACGCCGTACAGACCGAGTGCGACGACCCCGGCGCCGACCCAGATCCAGCCCTTGTGCTCCCGGATCCCCTGCCAGACCAGCCACGCACCACCGATCTCGAACAGGGCGGCGACGGCGAACAGGACGACGGAACGGGCGACGGTCATGATCGGTGAGCCTACCCGCGGGACGTACGGGTGGCCGGTCCACTGGCTGGCTGGCTGGCTGGCTGGCTGGACGGATGGGTGGGTGGGTGGAGGGATGGCATGGACCCGCGCTCCGTGGTGAGGTGATGTAACAGGCGCGGTCACGGGCGACGGGAGCGGCGTGGGCATGGCGGGCATGGACGAGTTCGTCGGGCGGCTGGACCCCGACATGTGCGTGGTCACGGCCGCGGCGGGCGGCGAGCGGGCCGGCTGTCTGGTCGGCTTCGCCTCGCAGTGCTCCATCCGGCCGGTGCGGTTCGTGGTGTGGCTGTCGGAGGTCAACCACACCTTCCGGGTGGCACGCACCGCAGAGGTCCTCGCCGTGCACCTGCTGGCCCGCGAACAGCACGCCCTCGCCGAGCTGTTCGGCGGCCACACCGGCGACCGGGAGGACAAGTTCCGGGACGCGGGGGAGGTGCGCTGGCGGGAGGGGTACGGCGGGGCGGTCATCCTCCAGGACGCACCGGCCTGGTTCGTCGGCCGGATCATCACCCGCGTCGGCGGAGGCGACCACATCGGCTTCGTCCTCGACCCGGTCGAGTGGGGTGGGCGCGGGGCGTATGACGGGCCGTTGTTGCGGCTTGGGGATGCCGGGGGGATCTCGCCGGGGCATCCGGTGGACTGAGTGGCCCACGGATGCCGCCGCACCCGATTCCGACCCGCTTCACCGCGGGGCGCACGGAGTGCGGCGGCATGCGTGACTCAGATGTCCCGGAAGATCTCGATCTGCGCCCCGACGGAGTTCAGCCGCTCGGCGAGATCCTCGTAACCCCGGTTGATGACATACACGTTGCGCAACACCGACGTGCCCTCCGCCGCCATCATCGCCAGCAGCACGACCACGGCCGGACGCAGGGCCGGCGGGCACATCATCTCGGCGGCGCGCCAGCGGGTCGGGCCCTCGACCAGGACGCGGTGCGGGTCCAGCAACTGGAGGCGGCCGCCCAGGCGGTTGAGGTCGGTCAGGTAGATCGCGCGGTTGTCGTAGACCCAGTCGTGGATCAGGGTCTTGCCCGAGGCGACGGCCGCGATGGCCGCGAAGAACGGGACGTTGTCGATGTTCAGGCCCGGGAACGGCATCGGGTGGATCTTGTCGATCGGCGCCTCCAGCTTGGAGGGCCGGACGGTGAGGTCCACCAGCCGGGTACGGCCGTTGTCGGCGAAGTACTCGGGCGTGCGGTCGTGGTCGAGGCCCATCTCCTCCAGGACCGCCAGCTCGATCTCCAGGAACTCGATCGGCACGCGACGCACCGTCAGCTCCGACTCCGTCACCACGGCGGCGGCCAGCAGGCTCATCGCCTCGACCGGGTCCTCGGAGGGGGAGTAGTCGACGTCCACGTCGATGGTCGGCACACCGTGGACCGTGAGCGTCGTCGTGCCGATGCCCTCGACGCGCACACCGAGCGCCTCCAGGAAGAAACACAGGTCCTGGACCATGTAGTTGGACGAGGCGTTGCGGATGACCGTGACACCGTCGTGCCGCGCGGCGGCCAGCAGCGCGTTCTCGGTCACGGTGTCGCCGCGCTCGGTCAGCACGATCGGCCGGCCGACGCGCACGGACCGGTCGACGGTGGCGTGGTACTGGCCCTCGGTCGCCGCCACTTCGAGTCCGAACCGGCGCAGCGCGATCATGTGCGGCTCGATGGTCCGGGTGCCGAGGTCGCAGCCGCCGGCGTACGGCAGCTTGAAGCGGTCCATGCGGTGCAGCAGCGGACCGAGGAACATGATGATGGACCGCGTGCGTACGGCCGCCTCGGCGTCGATCGCCGCCATGTCCAGCTCGGCCGGCGGCACGAGTTCCAGGTCGACGCCGTCGTTGATCCAACGGGTGCGCACGCCGATGGAGTTGAGCACCTCCAGCAGGCGGTAGACCTCTTCGATGCGGGCGACCCGGCGCAGCACTGTGCGCCCCTTGTTGAGCAGTGAGGCGCACAGCAGGGCCACGCAGGCGTTCTTGCTGGTCTTGACGTCGATCGAACCGGACAACCGACGTCCGCCGACCACCCTCAGATGCATCGGCCCGGCGTACCCGAGCGACACGATCTCGCTGTCCAGGGCTTCACCGATTCGGGCGATCATCTCAAGGCTGATGTTCTGGTTGCCGCGCTCGATGCGATTGACGGCGCTCTGAGAAGTGCCGAGCGCCTCGGCCAGCTGCGCCTGTGTCCAGCCGCGGTGTTGCCGGGCGACACGGATGAGCTTGCCGATGCGTACGAGGTAGTCGTCTGCCATGAGGTTGAGGTTATCTCAGATATGAGATGGCACCTTCTCTGGGGGGCCATTCGGGTGACGGGGTGTCAACGCCGCCTGGCCGAACGAGTGCGGCGCCATCCGAAAGGTCCAGGCAAATCCATCGATGTCGTACGACGTCCCGTGCTGCTGTGCGTGTGTCGCGGGCCGTGGCTGCCACCGGTGGTGATGGACCAGGAGTGCCGGTTGATGTTCAGTCGCACTCCCGGAAGGATCCGGAAACTCTTGCGGAACGTGAGGCCCACGGAGGCCTCCCTTCGGAGTCGGGTACGGGTTGCGTACCTCTCGGTTACCCCGACCTTGCGAACTGATGGCATGTCGGAGAGAACCCGTGCCGGAAGGTGACCCGTGCCGGGAAGTAACGCGCGTCGGGCCACAAGAAAGGGCCCGGTCCGACGCCTGTGGCGTCCGACCGGACCCTTCCGTGGTCCGTCCTCGTGTGGCCGTCAGTCCGTGCCGGACTCCATCGCGGCGCGGTCCAGCGCGGCGTCCTCCTCCGAGACCTCGCCGCGCGAGGCGATGGCCTCGGCGCCGCCCTCAGGCAGCTCCGGCATGGTGCCGATCAGCCCGGTGGCGGCGGCCTGGGAGGCGCCGACGGTGGGGCTGCCGGTGCCGATCAGGCCGAGGCCGACGTACTGCTCCAGCTTGGCGCGCGAGTCGGCGATGTCGAGGTTGCGCATGGTGAGCTGGCCGATCCGGTCGACCGGGCCGAAGGCCGAGTCCTCGGTGCGCTCCATGGACAGCTTGTCCGGGTGGTAGCTGAACGCCGGGCCGGTGGTGTCGAGGATCGAGTAGTCCTCGCCCCGCCGCAGGCGGAGGGTGACCTCGCCGGTGACGGCCGCGCCGACCCACCGCTGGAGCGACTCGCGGATCATCAGCGCCTGCGGGTCCAGCCAGCGGCCCTCGTACATCAGGCGGCCCAGGCGCCGGCCCTCGTTGTGGTACTGGGCGAGGGTGTCCTCGTTGTGGATCGCGTTCACCAGGCGCTCGTACGCCGCGAACAGCAGGGCCATGCCCGGCGCCTCGTAGATGCCGCGGCTCTTGGCCTCGATGATCCGGTTCTCGATCTGGTCCGACATTCCGAGGCCGTGCCGGCCGCCGATGGCGTTGGCCTCCATCACCAGGTCGACGGGGGAGGCGAAGTCCTTGCCGTTGATCGTGACCGGCCGGCCCTGCTCGAAGCCGATCGTCACGTCCTCGGCGGCGATCTCGATGGTCGGGTCCCAGAACCGCACACCCATGATGGGCTCGACGGTCTCGACGCCGGTGTCCAGGTGCTCCAGGGTCTTGGCCTCGTGGGTGGCGCCCCAGATGTTGGCGTCCGTGGAGTACGCCTTCTCCGTCGAGTCCCGGTAGGGCAGGCCGTGGGCGACCAGCCACTCCGACATCTCCTTGCGGCCGCCGAGCTCGGTCACGAAGTGCGCGTCGAGCCAGGGCTTGTAGATCCGCAGGTTCGGGTTGGCGAGCAGTCCGTAGCGGTAGAACCGCTCGATGTCGTTGCCCTTGAAGGTCGAGCCGTCGCCCCAGATCTGGACGTTGTCCTCGAGCATGGCCCGCACCAGCAGGGTGCCAGTGACGGCACGGCCCAGCGGCGTGGTGTTGAAGTACGCGCGCCCGCCGGAACGGATGTGGAACGCGCCGCACGTCAGCGCGGCCAGGCCTTCCTCGACCAGGGCGGCACGGCAGTCGACCAGGCGCGCGACCTCGGCGCCGTAGGTCTTGGCGCGGCTGGGCACCGAGGCGATGTCGGGCTCGTCGTACTGGCCGATGTCGGCCGTGTAGGTGCACGGGACGGCACCCTTGTCGCGCATCCAGGCGACCGCGACCGAGGTGTCGAGCCCGCCCGAGAAGGCGATGCCGACGCGTTCGCCGGTGGGGAGGGAGGTGAGGACCTTGGACATAGGAAGAGTATGCATCAGTACTCATGATTATGCAAAGGGTGCACACGGAAACCCTGGGCATGACCATCCCGGCCCCATGTACTAGAGTTATCTCGACATCGAGATATCTGCCGAGGCGTACCGCAGCCACACGCCGTCGACGGTCCCGGAGTAAGGGTTGCCTAACTTAGCCTTACCTTAGCGGATCGGCCGAGTCGGCGTGGCGGCAGGATGCGGTGGGAACGCGCACATCAAAGAAGGAGACTGTCGTGTCGGCGAACAGCTTCGACGCCCGCAGCACGCTGCAGGTGGGCGACGAGTCGTACGAGATCTTCCGGCTGGACAAGGTGGAAGGCTCGGCCCGCCTTCCGTACAGCCTGAAGGTGCTGCTGGAGAACCTCCTCCGCACCGAGGACGGCGCGAACATCACCGCCGACCACATCCGCGCCCTCGGCAGCTGGGACTCCCAGGCCCAGCCGTCGCAGGAGATCCAGTTCACGCCGGCCCGCGTGATCATGCAGGACTTCACCGGCGTGCCCTGTGTCGTGGACCTCGCCACCATGCGTGAGGCCGTGAAGGAGCTCGGCGGCGACCCCGCGAAGGTCAACCCGCTCTCCCCGGCCGAGCTGGTCATCGACCACTCCGTCATCGCCGACAAGTTCGGCACCCACGAGGCCTTCTCCCAGAACGTCGAGCTGGAGTACGGCCGCAACAAGGAGCGCTACCAGTTCCTGCGCTGGGGCCAGACCGCCTTCGACGACTTCAAGGTCGTCCCGCCGGGCACCGGCATCGTCCACCAGGTGAACATCGAGCACCTGGCCCGGACGGTCATGGTCCGTAACGGCCAGGCCTACCCGGACACCCTCGTCGGCACCGACTCGCACACCACCATGGTCAACGGCCTCGGCGTCCTCGGCTGGGGCGTCGGCGGCATCGAGGCCGAGGCCGCGATGCTCGGCCAGCCGGTCTCCATGCTCATCCCGCGCGTCGTCGGCTTCAAGCTGACCGGTGAGCTCACCCCGGGCACGACCGCCACCGACCTCGTGCTGACCATCACCGAGATGCTCCGCAAGCACGGCGTCGTCGGCAAGTTCGTCGAGTTCTACGGCGAGGGCGTCGCCGCGACCTCCCTCGCGAACCGCGCCACCATCGGCAACATGTCGCCGGAGTTCGGCTCCACCGCCGCGATCTTCCCGATCGACGACGAGACCCTGAACTACCTGCGCCTGACCGGCCGTGACGCCCAGCAGGTCGCGCTCGTCGAGGCGTACGCCAAGGAGCAGGGTCTCTGGCTGGACCCGGCCGCCGAGCCGGACTTCTCCGAGAAGCTGGAGCTGGACCTGTCGACGGTCGTCCCGTCGATCGCCGGCCCGAAGCGCCCGCAGGACCGTATCGTCCTGGCCAACGCCGCCCAGCAGTTCGCCCAGGACGTCCGCAACTACGTCGACGACGTCGACGAGGCGGGCAAGGAGTCCTTCCCGGCCTCCGACGCCCCGGCCATCGCGCCCAACGGCGCCCCGTCGAACCCGGTCACCGTGACCGCCCCCGACGGCTCGACGTACGAGATCGACCACGGTGCGGTGACGGTCGCGGCCATCACCTCCTGCACCAACACCTCCAACCCGTACGTCATGGTCGCCGCCGCGCTGGTGGCCAAGAAGGCGGTCGAGAAGGGCCTGACCCGCAAGCCGTGGGTCAAGACCACCCTCGCCCCGGGTTCGAAGGTCGTCACCGACTACTTCGACAAGGCGGGCCTGACCCCCTACCTCGACAAGGTCGGCTTCAACCTCGTCGGCTACGGCTGCACCACCTGCATCGGCAACTCCGGCCCCCTGCCGGAGGAGGTCTCCAAGGCGGTCAACGACCACGACCTCGCGGTCACCTCGGTCCTCTCCGGCAACCGGAACTTCGAGGGCCGTATCAACCCCGACGTCAAGATGAACTACCTGGCCTCCCCGCCGCTGGTCGTCGCGTACGCCCTCGCGGGTTCCATGAAGGTGGACATCACCCGTGACGCCCTGGGCGCCGACCAGGACGGCAACCCGGTCTTCCTGAAGGACATCTGGCCCTCCGAGGCCGAGGTCAACGACGTCGTGGCGAACGCCATCGGCGAGGACATGTTCTCCAAGTCCTACTCCGACGTCTTCGCGGGCGACGCCCAGTGGCAGGCCCTGCCGATCCCGACCGGCAACACCTTCGAGTGGGACGCCGAGTCGACGTACGTCCGCAAGCCCCCGTACTTCGAGGGCATGACGATGGAGACCACCCCGGTCTCCGACATCACGGGCGCCCGCGTCCTCGCCAAGCTGGGCGACTCGGTCACCACCGACCACATCTCCCCGGCCGGCGCCATCAAGGCCGACACCCCGGCCGGCAAGTACCTCACGGAGCACGGCGTCGAGCGCCGCGACTTCAACAGCTACGGCTCGCGCCGCGGCAACCACGAGGTCATGATCCGCGGCACGTTCGCCAACATCCGCCTGCGCAACCAGATCGCGCCGGGCACCGAGGGCGGCTACACCCGCGACTTCACCCAGGCCGACGCGCCGGTGTCGTTCATCTACGACGCCTCGCAGAACTACCAGGCCGCCGGTATCCCGCTGGTCATCCTGGGCGGCAAGGAGTACGGCTCCGGCTCGTCCCGCGACTGGGCGGCCAAGGGCACGGCCCTCCTCGGCGTCAAGGCCGTCATCACCGAGTCGTACGAGCGCATCCACCGCTCGAACCTCATCGGCATGGGCGTCCTGCCGCTCCAGTTCCCGGCCGGCCAGTCGGCCGACTCGCTCGGCCTGACCGGCGAGGAGACCTTCTCCATCGCGGGCGTCGAGGAGCTGAACAACGGCACCACCCCGAGCACGGTGAAGGTCACCACCGACACGGGCGTCGAGTTCGACGCGGTCGTCCGCATCGACACCCCCGGTGAGGCCGACTACTACCGCAACGGCGGCATCATGCAGTACGTGCTGCGCAGCCTGATCCGCAAGTAAGCGGTACGGCAGGGCAGTTCGGCAGTTGAGGGCCGCATCCCCGATCACAGGGGGGTGCGGCCCTTGTCGTTCTCCTCCCGTGACATCGCCGGGCTCAGCCGGAACACGGGATTCCCTCAGCGCGCGGCCAACGCCTGTCCCTCGTAACAGTCGTAGTTGCGCTGAGCGACGATCTTCCCGTCCCGGAAATCCAGAAGCGCCGCGATGTGTGCGCGGAGCACATGGCCCGCGGGCACATCGCCGAACGGAACGGCCAGGGTGCCGGACCACTTGACCTCCAGGGCGACCTGATCGCCGGAGGCTACCGCGCTGATCACCTCGTACCGCTGCTCCGCCAGGAGGGTGCGGGCCTGCCGCGATGCCGCGAGGGTCTCCGCGCGATCCCGGGCGGCACCGGCCGGGAACAGCGCATTGGGAAGTTGCGTGTGGACGAAGTCCGGATGCAGGAACGGCTCCAGCTCCTCGGGCGCGGCCAGCCGGGCCACGGCCTCGTGATAGCGGACAGCGGTGCGGACGTGAGGGTGATCGCTGAACGGTGACATACGCACAACCGTAGTTGCACAACTATGGTTGTGCAATAGATCCTGGAACCGTGCAGCAGCCTCAGCAACCTCAGCGGCCTCTCGCCCCCAGCGACCTGGACCTCGGCAGCCTCGCCCTCTTCCTCGGGTTCGCCACCACCACCGCCGTCCAGGAGGACCTGGCCGCAAGGGGCTTCGGCGACCTGCGGATGTCCCACGGCTATGTGTTCCAGCACCTGATCGACGCGCAGCCGACCGTGAGCGACCTCGCGGCGAAGCTCGACATGACCCAGCAGGGCGCCTCGAAGGCGGTCGCCGAACTGGAGCGGCTCGGCTACGTGGAGCGCATCCAGGACCCCCTCGACGCCCGAATCCGCCGAGTCACCCTCACCCGCCGCGGAGTGGAAGCCGTGGCCGCCGCCCGGAGCGCCCGCGCGGCACTGGAAGCACGACTGCGTCGACGCTCGAACCCCGCCACCTTCGACACGGCACGCACCCTGCTGGCCGACCTCCTCGACGAACTGGGCGGCACCGCGGCGATCCAGCGCCGGGATGTGCGACCGCCGCGGTGAAGTGAGCCGGCCCGGTCGAGACCTGTCCCGGTGTCGTGGCGGGAGTCAGAATCCGACGAGCGCGTCGAGGTCGATCTCGACCGGAAACGGCAGTTCCGTGATCAGCTTGTCTTGGTGGACCGGGTGGGACGGCGCGGGGAAGTACGCGAGTGTGTCCGCGTTGAGCCAGTACTCGTGCACCGCGAGCCTCTGATCCCGGTCCAACTCCACGCGCCAGTAGAACGGGACCTTGTTGGCGGCGAAGAGCGCGGGCTTGCGTACGCGGTCGTCCTGGCGGGAGCCGGGGGAGACGACCTCTACGGCGAGAGAGACCTTTGCCACCGGGATGCACTCAGTCTCGAAGAAGTTGAGCGTTCGGGGGTCGAAGGCGATCGCATCGGGCTTGGGTGTGTTCTGGTCGTCGACCATCACGCATTGCTCGGACACGACCTGGTACGGCTCGGTGCGCGCCGCCTCCAGGGCCGCCGCCAGCTTGTCCCGCACCCGGTTGTGCCAGAACTTGGTCCGTCCTCGGAGCACGATCTTGCCGTCCACGAGTTCCCAGTCGAACGGTAGCTCCAAGTGCTTGACCTGATCGAAGGTCCAACCGCGGGCCGGAGGGATCATCCAGGTGTCCTCAGTGGCAGGCCTCATGGCCGCCAGTGTGGACGCCGATACGCGTCGTGATCGTACTTACGAAGGTATCGCCACCCGAACCGGCGATGCCATGGCACGCCATTGACAGCTGTCAAAAGCGTTTACAACCACGCCTCCCGGCGCTACCTTCCGCAACAGACGGGGTGGGAGCGCTCCCATAGTTGCGGTGGACCGGAACCCGCCGCCCCGGACCGCTCCCGCCCCGCACCCGCACGTGGCACCGCCAGTGACACCCGCGCACCCGTACACACCCACACCCGCACGGCCCGTACCTCAAGGAACGGACTGGTATGTCATGATCCTGACAAAAAAGCGCACGGGAGCCGACCGGACGCCCCCCTCACACACCCCCTGCCGATTAACCCACCCCACCCCCACCAAAGCCCTCTTCCTCATCCTGATCTCCCTCCTCGCCACCATCCCGGCCGTCGCCCTCGTCATGACCACCGGCAGCCGGGCGGAGGCCCACGGCACCCCCATGAAGCCCGGCAGCCGCACCTTCCTGTGCTGGCAGGACGGGCTCACCGACACCGGCGAGATCAAGCCCGTCAACCCGGCCTGCAAGGCGGCCCAGCAGGTCAGCGGCACCACCCCGTTCTACAACTGGTTCTCCGTGCTGCGTTCCGACGGCGCCGGCCGCACCCGCGGCTTCGTGCCCGACGGTGAGCTCTGCAGTGGCGGCAACACCAACTTCACCGGCTTCAACACCCCCAGCAAGGACTGGCCGCTCACCCACCTCACCTCGGGCGCGACCGTCGACTTCTCCTACAACGCCTGGGCCGCGCACCCGGGTTGGTTCTACGTCTACCTCACCAAGGACGGCTTCGACCCGACCAAGACCCTCACCTGGGCCGACATGGAGGAACGGCCCTTCCTCTCGGTCGACCACCCGCCCCTCAACGGCTCCCCGGGCACGGTCGAGGCCAACTACTCCTGGACCGGGCGGCTTCCGGCGAACAAGTCGGGCCGCCATCTCATCTACATGGTCTGGCAGCGCTCGGACAGCGCCGAGACCTTCTACTCCTGCTCCGACATCGTCTTCGACGGCGGCAACGGCGAGGTGACCGGCATCAAGGAGCCCGGCAACCCGACCGACCCGGTTCCCGGTGAGTGCTCGGCCGCCCGCCGCACGACCGGCAGTTGGTCGGGCGGCTACCAGTCCGAGGTGACCGTCACCAACTCCGGAGACGTCCCGATGCTCGGCTGGATGGTCGACTGGACGCTCCCGGCCGGGCAGAAGGTCGAGAGCCTGTGGAGCGGGAACGCGACCTACACCGGCCAGGACGTGATGGTCCACAACGCCGGCTGGAACGGCTCCCTCGATAGGGGCGAGAGCACGACGTTCGGCTATGTCGTCTCCGGCGCCGGCGGCGACAGTACGACGGCTCTGCCCTGCCGAGTGGGCTGAACCGGCGCTCGGGGCGGACCCGGTGGGCGTGAGCCGCTGTCCACCGGGTCCGCGAGCCGAACGGGCCCGAGGGGGGGAAGTGGGACCGTCCGGTTGATACGTGGCTTGTGGCGAGGTCGCGGTGCGACAACGTTGTCTGATGGTCTGCCGGATGACTCTACCGCCTCAACGGACAACGATGTCAAGCCAGTTGGGCGTCAACCGGCGCCAGCCAGGCCAACTCCGGCTGCCCCATGCGGGTGAGCACCCCGCGTGGTCCCCGTCGGAACGCGCCCTTCCGTGGTACCGGTGGCACACGCTACTGTCCCTGCGGCTTGTGCGACCCGTGGTGCGCGACCCGTCCGAAGGAGGAGGGGCCGCGTCATGCGTTTCCGTCCCAGACTGTCCCCAAGGCGTACGTCCTTGCTGCTCGCCGCCGTGCTCGCGGTCGGCGGCGCCACCCCCGCCCTCGCGGCGCCGACGGCACCCCCGGACCTGGTCAAGGACCCGACGTCGTACGTCGATCCGCTGATCGGCACCAAGAACGGCGGCAATGTCTTCCCGGGGGCCGTCACCCCGTTCGGCATGTTCTCCTTCAGCCCCGAGAACACCCGGGGAGACGCCACCCGCACGGCCGCACCCGGCGGTTACCACCACGACGCCACCCGCATCCGCGGCTTCAGCCTCACCCACATGTCCGGCACCGGCTGTGCCGGCGGCAGCGGAGACATCCCGTTCTTCCCGTACGCCGGTGAGGTCACCTCCTCGCCCGCGAGCGACACCAAGGACGCCGTCTACGCCTCCGACTTCAGCCACGCCGACGAGACCGCCGAGCCCGGCCGATATCGGGTCCGTCTCGCGTCCGGTGTGACCGCCGACCTCACCGCCACCGGCCGTACCGGCTCGGCGCGCTTCACGTTCCCGGACGGCAAGCCCGCCTCGCTGCTCGTCCGGACCGCCAACTCCGAGGTGGGCTCCACCGGTTCGACGGTCCGGATCGACCCCGGCGACCGCACGATCTCCGGCTCCGTCACCTCCGGGAACTTCTGCGGCTACCTTGATAGGGAAGGACAACGGCCGTACTACACGCTGCACTTCACCGCCCGCTTCGACCGCGCCTTCAAGGCCACCGGCACCTGGCAGGACGACAGGCTCGACCCCGGGTCCACCGAGGCGAGCGGCGGCACCGGCGGGTTCGCGAACGGCGGCCGCCCCGTCGCCGGGAAGGGTGCGGGCGGCTACGTCGAGTTCGCGCCCGGTACCGGACCGGTGAACGTCAAGGTCGGCATCTCGTACGTCAGCCAGGCCGGCGCCGAGGCCAACCTCGCCGCGGAGAACCCGCCGCAGCGCTCCTTCGAAGCCGTACGGGACGCCGCGCACCGCGCCTGGCGCCAGCGACTCTCCGCGATCCGGGTCGGCGGCGGCACCGACGCCGAGCGCACCACCTTCTACACCGCGCTCTATCACGCCCTGCTGCACCCGAACGTCATCAGTGACGCCGACCGTCGATACCGGGGCTCCGACGGCCAGGTGCACACCGTCAGCCGCGGTCACGGAGCCCAGTACGGCACGTTCTCCGGCTGGGACGTCTACCGCGACCAGGTCCAGCTGCTCACCCTCCTCAACCCGCGCGTCGGCTCGGACATCGCCCAGTCGCTGTACGAGCTGGCGCAGCAGAACGGCGGCATCTGGGACCGCTGGCTGCACGGCGCGGGCGGCACCCACGTCATGAACGGGGATCCGTCACCGATCGCCCTGGCCGGCATCCGGGCCTTCGGGGGGACGGACTTCGACCTGCGCGGCGCGCTCGCCTCGCTGGTCAAGGCGGCGACCGTACCCACGGACCAGGACCTGTCCCCGGCCGGCAAGCCCGTGCTGTCCGTCGGGCAGCGCCCCTCCCTGGACAAGTACCTGAAGCGGCACTACATGCCGTCCGTGTCCAACGCCTGGGGCGGCGCCGCCGAGACGCTGGAGATGTCCGGCGCCGACTTCGCGCTCTCCCGGCTCGCCGCCGACGCGGGGGAGCGGGACACGGCCAGGACCTTCGCCGAGCGCTCCCAGTGGTGGCAGAACAACTTCAACGCCGCGGCCACCCCGTCCGGCGGATACATCGCCAACCGCAAGGCCGACGGCAGCTGGGTCACCGGCTTCACCCCGGCCACCGGCAACGGGTTCGTCGAGGGCACGGCGGCCCAGTACACGTGGATGGTGCAGCACAACCCGGCGGGGCTGTTCGCCGCCATGGGGGGCCGTGACGCGGCCGTGCGACGGCTCGACGCCTTCTTCCACGACACCGACGGCGGCTGGGCCTTCACCGGCAGCGGCGGGGAGAAGTCCGAGCTGGACAACGAGCCGTCCATCAACGTGCCCTACCTGTACGCCTACGCGGGCGTCCCGTACAAGACGCAGGAGACCGTCCGGGCGGCGATGCGCGAGCTGTGGTCCACCGAGCCCGGTGGCATCCCCGGCAACGACGACCTCGGCGCCATGTCGTCCTGGTACGTCTTCTCCGCGCTCGGCATGTACCCGCAGGTACCGTCGCGCGCCGAACTGGTCCTCGCCTCACCGCTGTTCCCGCGCGTCGAGATCGACCGCCCGAACGGCGCCGACATCTCCGTACACGCCCAGGGAGCGGCCGCCGACGCCCCGTACATCCGCTCCCTGAAGGTCAACGGCCTTACCAGTGACCGCCCTTGGCTGCCGGCGTCCTTCGTGCGGGACGGCGGCCGGCTGGACTTCGCCCTCTCCGGTACGCCCGCCCCGGCCTGGGGCGCGTCCGAGGCGCCGCCCTCCTTCCGCGCGGGCGAGCAGCCGTACCAGATCGGCGTCGGCCCGACCACGGCGACCGTCGCGCCCGGCGGGAGCGCCGAGGTCGGCATCCGCGCGCTGTCGATGAGCGGGGGAGCGGGCCCCGAGGTGCGCTTCCGGGTCGACGCGCCCGCCGGCATCACCGCGACACCCGCCGCGGGCACGGTGACCGACGGCTCGCAGGAGATCACGCTGACCTCCGCCGACGGTACGGCCCAGGGCTTCTACGCCGTCGAGGTCACCGTGACATCGGGCGACACCTCGTACGCCCAGCCCGTGTCCCTGACCGTCGCGGCGCCGGGCACTCTCCTCGCGGCCTACAACAACACCGGTGTGTCCGACGACGCCGGTGACCACGACGAGGCCGACTACGACGGAGGCGGCTGGAGCTACTCCCGCCAGGCCCTCGCCGACGCCGGTCTGCCGCCGGGCGGGCAGGGCACGGTGGGCGGTGGCCTGACCTTCACCTGGCCCGGCTCGCCGAGCGGGCGCCCGGACAATGTCTCGGCGGCGGGCCAGACGATCGAACTGGCCGCTCCCACACGTCGGTTGTCGTTCCTGGGCAGTGCTGTCAACGGCAACCAGCAGGCCAAGGCCACCGTCACCTACACCGACGGCGGCACCGACACCGTCGACCTCGCCTTCACCGACTGGACCGTCGGCGGCGGCGCCGGCACCGTGCAGTACGGCAACGAGGTCGTCGCGCGGGCCGCGTACCGGAACGTCCCGGGCGCGGACCGGGATCCGGTCGACACCTATGTGTTCGCCACCCGGCCGTTCACCGCACCGGAGGGGAGGACGATCGCGAGCGTGAGGCTGCCGGACAAGGGCGATCTGCACGTCTTCACGCTGGCCCTCGGCTGACGTCTGACGGCGCCGCCCCGGCGTGGCGGCGCCGCTGTCAGCCGATGGTGACGACACGTGCCCACGAGGGCGGGGTGTCCGGGACATAGTCCGGGTCGTCCTCGTTCACGGCGGGCGCCGGGCGCGGGAAAAGCCCGACGACGGTGCGGCACGGCGGCTGCTCGGACGGCCAGGGCGTCTGGCCGTCCGTCAGCGCGACGATCACGTCCGGCCGGGGCCCGGAGCGCAGTGCCCGGGCGAAACCCGAGCGCAGATCCGTGCCCCCGCCGCCGATCAGCTCGATGTCCTCGGCGCGGCAGATCGGTGCCGCGATCCCGGCCGCCGCGTCGCAGGAGATCACCGAGACCAGGTCGCGGCGCCCGCCCACCGCGCGGGAGATCGCCGCCACTTCCAGCAGCGCGCCGCCCAGTTCGGCGTCGCTCACCGACCCGGAGGTGTCGATCACCACGCAGACCCGGGGCGGGTTGCGGCGCAGGCTCGGCAGCAGCACCCCGGGGACGGCGGCCGAGCGCCGGGACGGGCGCCGGTAGCTGTGGTTCTCGCCCACGCCGGGCGCACCGGCCGCGGAGCGCACCGCCGCGCCCAGCAACTGCCGCCAGGGCTGCGGCGGATGGAAGGCCTCCTCCGCCCATCGGCGCCACCCCTCCGGGGCCTCGCCCGGACGCCCCTTGATCCCCTCGGCGACCCGGAACCGCACGGCGTCCCGCTGCTGCCTGGTCAGCCCATGAGCCCCGTCCGGCCCCAGCTCCCACGGCCGTTCCTGGCCGTCGGCGCCGCCCCCGCAGTCCAGCCAGGCCAGATCGGCGACGAGTCCGGACAGCGACGCCGTGCGCAGGTACTCCTCCATCAGCAGCCCCTCGGGCAGCCGCAGCACAGAGGGGAGTACGGCCCCGGTGGGCCGGGGCAGGCCGTCGCCGTAGATGTCGTCATTGATCTCGAAGTCGGCGGCGATGTTCCTGCGCAGCCTCCCCCAGCCTTCGGCCCGGGGGACCCCCATCTCGCTTCGCTCGCCCGGCCCGTCGCCCTCCTGCTCCCGCGCGTAGCGCGCGCCCCGTTCGTGATGGTCCCGGAGCAGATGGGAGACCTCGTGCACCCAGACACCCGCCAGCTCCTCCAACGGGGTGCGCGCCACGAAGCCCGGGGAGACGTAGCAGCGCCAGTGCGCGTCCACTGCCATCGTCGGCACCGCACGGTCCTCCACCACCTGAAGCGCGAACAGCGCGGCGGCGAGGTAGGGGCGGACCTTGACCGCGTGCAGCCGGGCGGCCAGCAGTTTCTCCATGTCCAGCGGGACCCCGGCCGGGTTGTCGGGCCCGCCGCGCCGGACCGGTGCCGCCGGGACGTTCGCCCGTACCGGGCGCGGCGCAGGCGGCGGGGGCATCGGCCGCGGCAAGGGGCGCGTCGTGGTTCCCGTCATGCGCTCACCCGCCCCGCGCTCTTGGCCCTGACCCGTTCCACCGACCGGTCCGCGCGGTCGGCGAGGCCGACGACCGCGGTCAGCCGCTCCACCGCCTCGGGCACCGCCCAGTCGTCGCGCCGCACCGCGGCCAGTGCCTTGGCCGGGGCGACCAGCAGGTCCGGGGCGCCGGTCTCCAGAGCGCGGACCAGGACCGCCCAGCCCGCCTCCCAGCGCGCCCGCTCCGGCCGTGCCCCGACGGCGGCGACCACCGCCTCCAGCGCGGCCTGCCGGAGGTCACCCCGCTCGGGCAGCTCGGCACGGGCCGGATCGGCCAGCAGCAGCTCCGGGTCGGGCAGGTCCATCCGGTCCAGATGGGCGAGGAGTTCAAGACCCGGCCCGTCTCCCACCGCCCCCCGCACCAGCAGCGCCAGCACCTCCCGGGAGACGGAGGCGGCCGTGCCGAAGGCCAGCAGGGTGAGCGCGGCCTCCCAGCTCCGGGGCGAGGGCCACGCCCCGCCCCGCCGCGTCTCGGAGCTCGGCAGCCGGTGGATCAGCGTCGGCCGGGCCTCCAGGAAGCCGCAGACCGCGCGCCGGGCGAAGGCCACGGCCTCCGGCAGCCGATCGGGGTCCAGACGGGGCAGCTCGGCCCGGGGCCAGACCCCGCCGAGACCCCGCACCACCACCTCCCGGTCGTACACCCAGTAGAGGTGCACGAACCGGTTGGCCAGGGGCGGGCTCAGCTCCCACCCGTCCGCCGCCGAGGCGCGTGGATTGGCGGCCGCCACGATCCGTACCCCCGGCGGCAGTTGGAGGGCGCCGACCCGCCGCTCCAGCACGACCCGGAGCAGCGCCGCCTGGACGGCCGGGGTGGCGGTGGACAGTTCGTCCAGGAAGAGCAGTCCCCGCCCGGCCCGTACGAGCTCCACGGCCCACTGCGGCGGCGCCATCGGCACGCCCCGCACGGCGGGGTCGTCGCCCACGATGGGCAGCCCGGAGAAGTCGGTCGGCTCGTGGACGCTGGCGATCACGGTGGTCAGCGGCAGGTCGAGGGAAGCGGCGAGCTGGGTGAGGGCCGCGGTCTTGCCGATGCCCGGCTCGCCCCAGAGCAGCACCGGAAGATCGGCCGCGACGGCCAGGGTGAGGGCTTCGAGCTGCTCGTCGGGGCGCGGCTCGGTGGTGGTCGTACGAAGGCGCGTCAGGAGGTCTTCGGCAAGGCGGAGTTGGGGGTCGACGGACAGCAGGGCACGAGAAGTCATGGGCATCACCAGGTGGGGTCGAGAGAACGGGACAGCCCGAAGGCTGGGAAGAAGAGGGGACGAATCCGTCCGGTCAGAGGGGCAGGCCGGTACGCGGCCGGGTCCGGCTGCCGCGCTTGCGGCGCCACGGGAGGGGCGTACGCCGGTCGAGCCGGCCCCGCCGCACTTCGGCCCCGCCACCGGCGGCGGGATGCTCGGCGACCAGCCCCGCACGGAAGAGCCCGTGCTCGACGCGGCGGGCCGCGGCCGACTCCAGCTCCTCCCGGAGCGGTCCGTCGCGCAGCATCGCGCCGGGACCGAGCAGCCCTTCGATCACCGCGAGCGCCCCGGTGACATCGCCGTGGCCGAGCCGCTCCCGGACCGCCGGCAGCGCCTGCGGGCTGCGGTGCACCGAGTCGATCGCCCGCAAGCAGGGCAGCGCGGGGCCGCCGAGCGCCACCAGCAGTTCCTCCCGGCGCAGTTCGGCCGGTTGGTGGTCGACCGCCGTCAGCACACCGTCCCGCAGTGCGATCCGGTGCACCTCGCCCCGGCACTCCACCCGATGCGGATCGGCGGGCTCGGGCACGGGACGGGGCGCCGAAGCGGGGCCGTACGCCCGCAGCGCGGCGGCGACCAGCGGATGCAGCCGGTCGACCGTGACCAGCCCGGCCCGCAGCAGTTCCAGATCCGGCAGGACCCGGGCCGCCGCCTCCGGCAGTACCGGAAGCGCCGCGACCTCCTGGGGCGGCAACGGCCGGCGCGGCGACCGGAGCGTCGGGACGTGGCTGTCGTCGGGGGCGACGAGTTCGAGCACCGCGCGGCTGCGCGCGCCGAGGCGCACGGTGAACGCCCCACGGGCGCGGCCCTCGGCCCGCAACAGCAGCTCGGCCTCGCCGGCCCAACTCGCTTCGGCCCAACTCGACTCGTCCCACGAGGAGTCGGAAGCCGTGATGGCGGCACATCGGCGCGTCAGCTCGCCACTGCGCCCCGCGTCCCAGAGGTGCCGGTGCAGATCGAGGCGGAACCGCCGGTCGGGGTGCGGGTGCGGATGGCCGGGGACGGCGCCGCTGCCGGACTCCTCCCACAGGGCCAGCGACATCCGCTGTCCGGCGTCGGCCCAGGCCGGCGGCGTACGCACCACCAGATGCAGCCGACCGGGATAGCGGGCCAGGGAGAGGGTCAGGCCGGGCCGCAGCCACCCGTCGGGGGCGATCCGGGGCATGTGCCAGCGCAGCAGATCCGGCGCCAGCCGACGCAGGTCCGCACGGAGAAGGGTGACGAGTTCGGTGCCGTGGCGTTGGCGCACGGCGCGCAGATCGAGATCGACGTCGACACGGGCGGCAGCGCAGGCCCCGGCCCAGTCACCGGTGGCACGCCGCGCGGTCGCGGTCTCGATCATGGACGGTGGCACGGCGTACTCGCGTACGCGCTGCCACATCGACAGGCGGGTCGGAATCGCGTTCGCGAAGTGAGATGCCATCAGCACTCACCTTGCGCGGACGATTCCCCCAATCCACGAGAGGAGAAGTTCTTCATCGCCCGCATCATAGGCACGGCGATCACGATCTGTCAGCAGGGGGGAGGCGCCGTGCCGGACGCCTCCCCCGAGCCGATTACGTCAACTACCGCTATCCGGCGAGGAGTTCGACCTCCGTGAGGATCGCCTCGCCGTCCAGCACCAGGCGGTACCGCTCGTACGTCCCCGGCGTCCTCACCGAGAACGCCCGGGTCTGCCGGTCCCAGCTGAAGGACTCACCGGTACGACGGTCCAGGGTCGTCCACTCGGTCCCGTCCGAGGAGCCCTGGAGGGTCCAGCCGGCCGGCGCCTTGGTGCGGTCCGACGAGGTCAGCGTGTACTGGACCGCCTTGGCCGCCTCCTGGGTCGGCAGGTCCACCGAGGTCACCGTCGCGTTGGTCGCCGAGGTGTTGTCGAACAGCGCGCCCGCTTCCTTCAGCACGTCGGCCCGCGGTGTCGGCACCTTGTCGTCCTGGGTGATCGACACGGGCGCCGCGTTCTTGCCGGTGCCCCAGGACGAGGGCCGCGAGCCCATGTCGAACTCCAGGACCCCGCCCTTCGCGATCAGCGAGTGCGGGAGCGAAGTCGACTTCCACGGAACGCCGTTGACCTTCAGGCCCTGGACGTACACATTGCGGTCGCCGTTCCGCGGCGCCTTGACGACCAGCTCCCGGCCGTTCTCCAGATGGACCGTCGCCTTGGTGAACAACGGGGACCCGACGGCGTACTCGCCGCTGCCCATCACCAGCGGGTAGAAGCCGAGCGCGGAGAACAGGAACCACGCCGACTGCTCGCCGTTGTCCTCGTCGCCGTGGTAGCCCTGCCCGATCTCGCTGCCGGTGTACAGCCGCGAGAGCACCTCACGCACGCTCTTCTGCGTCTTCCACGGCTGTCCGGCCGCGTCGTACATGTAGAGGGCGTGGTGGGCGACCTGGTTGGAGTGCCCGTACATGCCCATCCGCACGTCCCGGGCCTCCGTCATCTCGTGGATGACACCGGGGTAGGAGCCGATGAAGTCGGGCGAGGCCGTCTCGGGGGTGGAGAGGTACTCGTCGAGCTTGTCCGCGAGCCCGCCCCGGCCGCCGTAGAGGTTGGCGAGGCCGCGGCTGTCCTGCGGGGCGGTGAAGGCGTAGCCCCAGCCGTTGGTCTCGGTGTAGTCGTAACCCCACACGCGCGGGTCGTACTTGGAAGACTCGACCCGCCAGTCGCCCTGGGCGTCGCGGCCCTGGAAGAAGCCGGCCTTCGAGTCGAACAGGTTCACGTAGTCCTGGGCGCGGTTGAGGAAGTACGCCGACTCCTCCTTGTACCGCTTCTCACCGGTCCTCTCGTACAGCTTCCGGCCCATCTGCGCGATGCCGTAGTCGTTGAGGTAGCCCTCCAGCGCCCACGACAGGCCCTCGTGGGTGTCGGTGCTCGTGTAGCCGAGGAAGGGCGAGGTGGTCATGCCCTTGCGGCCGACACCCGACGAGGGCGGCACGACCGTGGCGTTCTTCACGGCCGCGTCGTACGCCGACCTCGCGTCGAAGTCGACGCCCTTGACGTAGGCGTCGGCGAACGCGACGTCCGAGGAGGTGCCGGTCATGAGGTCCGCGTAGCCGGGGGAGGACCAGCGCGAGGTCCAGCCGCCGTCCTTGTACTGCTGCACGAACCCGTCGACCATCTCGCCCGCCTGGCCCGGGGTCAGCAGCGAGTACGCCGGCCAGGTCGTCCGGTAGGTGTCCCAGAAGCCGTTGTTGACGTACACCTTGCCGTCGACGATCTTCGCGCCGGTGTGCGTCGGGGTGTCCGGGTTCGGCATCGGCGAGAACGGAGAGGCGTACTGGTACTTCGAACCGACCTTCTCGAAGCCGGAGTTCGGGTACAGGTACAGCCGGTACAGGCTGGAGTAGAGGGTGGTCAGCTGGTCCGGCGTGGCGCCCTCGACCTCGACCTTGCCGAGCAGCCTGTCCCACTGGCGCTGGGCCCGGCTCTTCACGGTGTCGAAGGAGGTGCCGTCCGGGATCTCCTGGCGCAGGTTGTCCTTCGCCTGGTCGATGCTGATGAGCGAGGTGGCGATGCGCAGGGTGACCGTCTTGTTCTCGGGCTTGAACCGCAGATAGCCCTTGACCCCGCTCGACGCCCCCTCGTCCACCGGCGCGTCGAACACGCCGTACACGAACAGCCTGGTCGCCCCCGTCGACAGCCCCGACTTCACGTCGGAGTAGCCGGTGAACGTCCCGGTCTCCTTGTCGAGCGTCAGCCCCGCCTGGTCGGTGACGTTGTCGAAGAGCACACTCGCGTCGTCACCGGGGTAGGTGAAGCGCATGACGGCCGCGTGGTCGGTCGGCGTCATCTCCGCCTTGAGGCCGTTGTCGAACCGCACGCCGTAGTAGTACGGCCGTGCCGTCTCGTTCTCGTGCCGGAAGGCCAGCTGCCGGGCCGCACGGCCCAGGTCGGGCGTGCCGGACGCGGCGGACGGCATCACCTGGAAGGTCTGCCGGTCGCCCATCCAGGGGCTGGGCTCGTGGCTCGCGCTGAACGCCTGGATCGTCGGCAGGTTGTCGTCGTTGTTGGACCGCGCGTAGTCGTACAGCCAGCTCAGCGAGCCCGCGTTGGTCACCGGGGTCCAGAAGTTGAACCCGTGCGGCACCGCCGTCGCGGGGAAGTTGTTGCCGCGCGAGAAGCCACCGCTGGAGTTGGTGCCGCGGGTCGTCAGGGCGTAGTCGGACAGATGCGCCTTCGGCTTCTCCCGCGGTACGGCCTTCAGCGCCACGTCGTCCAGCCAGCCCCGGAACTTCGCCGGGCCCTTGGGGGAGTCGTACGCCACCAGGATCCGGTCGACGGTCTTGCCGGCCGCGACCGACCCGATCCGCGAGGCCACGTTGTTCCACTGGTTGACGTACAGGATCTTGGCGGCTCCCTGCCCCTGCGGGGTCAGCGGGAACCCGTGCTGGTCGGTCGCCCTCAGATCGCTCAGATAGGTCCCGTCGGTGAAGGCGAGGTCGACGGAGACGTTCGTGGCGTCGTAGTCCCGGTCGCCGTCCGCCATCGACGGGAAGATCCGGTACGACAGCTGGGTGTCGCGCCCGACGGCCACATCGACGTCGAAGACCTTGTTGTACGAGTACGCCTTGCCGTCGGCGGTGTGCCGTCCGGCGTAGCGCAGTGCCCGCTTGCCGGTGAAGCCGGCGCCCGCCTTCGCCGTCGGCGAGCCGCTCGGGCCGCGGTCGACGAGCGAGAGCATGTCCTGCGGTATCGGATCCGCGCTCCCGCCCTTGGAGAACTGGACGTCGGCGAGCTGAAGGATGTCACCGCCGTTGTTCTTGGTGATGTCAAGCCGGAAATGCCGGTATTCGGCGGGATTGGCGATCTCGTACGTCTTGGTCTGGAACGGCTCGGAGAAGGACTCGCCGGTGCGGGTGTCCAGGGTGGTCCAGTTCTCGCCGTCCGTGGAGCCCTTCAGGGTCCAGTCCTGGGGATTGCGCTCGTCGTGGTCGTTGGCCGACGTGAGCGCGTAGGTGACCACCTTGACCGGTGTCGCCAGGTCGAACTCCACCCAGCCGGTGGGGGCGAACGTCAGCCACTTGGTGCTCGGCTCGACGTCGACGAGGTTCTCCTTCACCTCGCGGGCGCCGGTGTTCTCCCCGCTCGCCCGTACGTCGGTGACTTGGTCGGTCACATTGCCCGGAATGCCGGTGCTGTAGCCGCCGTCCACGCCCGAGGTGCGTTTGGTGCCGTTCGGGGCCGTGTCGACGGTATTGAGCCAGTCGGGTGCCGGGTCGCCCGCCTCGAACGAGGAGGCGAACTCCCGGTCGGCCGCCGCGGGCGCCTGTGGCAGGGCGACGGCCACCCCCTGCGAGCCCACTGCCAAAGCAAAGGCGGTCGCCGACACGACCGCCTTTCCACCCCATCTGTGCCGAGCTCTCTGCTGCATAAGCCGGTACCCTCCCTGCGCACGGGACAACGTTGTCAACTTCGCTGCGCAAGGATCAGTTGTGGCTCAAGTACTAAGTATTGTCAAGGGTGTTGGCTGTGGCATTCGGGGCTTATGTCGCGGATTTTTCGGGCAAGCGGCGCACAGGTCACTCATATTTCCGTGAGGTCTCAACTCGGAAAAGACCCATGGCCAACCTTGCATTCGATCTTGCTCCGCTGGCGGGAAGTGGACTATACCTGTCGGCACTTCACATGATTCCGCACTTCCTGCACGACCCCAGTTCGACCCGATCGCGGTGCCGGGGAGGATCCGGTTCACCGCCTGAGTCCTGGAGAAGGCGAGGACTTGAGCATGGGATCCACTTCCGCCCAGAACCCTGAGAACAACGGCACCGCAGGTGTCGGACGCCGCGATCTGATCAAGCGGTCCGCCGCGCTCGGCCTGATCTCCGTGCCCACGATGAGCTTCCTTTCCGCGTGTGCCAGCGGCGGGGGCGGCGGCAACGGCGACAAAGCCAAGGAAGGCAAGAAGACCGCGAAGAACCCGCTCGGCGTCAACGACACCGCGCAGATGGAGTTCGTGCTCTTCGACGGCGGCTTCGGCAAGGAGTACGCCGAGGACGCCGTGAAGATCTACGAGAAGAACTTCCCCGAGGTGACGGTGAAGTTCTCCGCCACCCAGAAGATCCAGTCCACCCTCCAGCCCCGCTTCAACCAGGGCACCCCGCCCGACCTCATCGACAACTCCGGCGCCGAGCAGATGGACATGGGCGTCCTGGTCGGCAAGGACCAGCTCGCCGACCTCACGCCGCTGCTGGACGCCCCGTCGTACGACGACCCGAACAAGAAGGTCCGGGACACGCTGCGCCCCGGCATCGTGGAGATGGGCCAGTTCGACGGCGACCCGGTCTGGATCATGTACTACGCCTACACGGTCTACGGCGTGTGGTACTCCCAGAAGGCGCTCGACTCGCTCGACGAGCAGTACCCCGAGACCTGGGACCAGATGCTCGCGGTCTGCGAGAAGGCCAAGAAGAAGGGCATGGCCGGCTGGACGTACGCCGGCAAGTACCCGTACTACCTTCCCTTCTCGCTCTACCCGATGATCGGCAAGGTCGGCGGCGTGGAGGTCCTCGACGCCATCGACAACCTGGAGCCGAACGCCTGGAAGCACCCGGCGGTCAAGGCCTGCTTCGAGGCCTACTACGAGCTCTACAAGAAGGGCTACGTCCTCAAGGGCACCCCCGGCCTGGACCACATCCAGTCGCAGACCGCGTGGGCCCAGGGCAAGGCGCTGTTCATCCCGAACGGCTCCTGGGTGGAGAACGAGTCGGCGAACGTCATCCCGAAGGACTTCGACCTCGCCGTCTCCGCCCCGACCGGCATCGACTCCTCCGACAAGATGCCCTTCGGCACGATCTGGGCCTCCGGCGGTGAGCCCTTCATCGTCCCGGCCAAGGCCAAGAACACCGCAGGCGGCATGGAGCAGCTGCGCATCATGCTGAGCGAGGCGAGCTCGAAGAACTTCACCAGCAAGGTGAAGTCGCTGACCGCCTACAACGGCGGCACCGACGGCATCACCCTCACCCCGGGCCTCAAGTCCGGCGTCGCGGCGCTGGACAAGGCCGGCCAGAACGTGGTGAACCCGCGGCTCCAGGACTGGTACGTGCAACTCCAGAAGGAGAAGATCGGTGTCTCCGGTCTCGGCGAGATGATGGCCGGACGCCTCACCCCCGCCGAGGCCATCAAGAAGATCCAGGGCTTCGCCGACGAGGCCGCCAAGGACTCGTCGATCAAGCACTACAAGCACCAGTAGATCCGGTGAGGATCCGTCACCAGCGGCTGCATCCGCGCGCAGATCGGGGTCGATAGCAATGCAGCACGGCAAGTACCGGTTCATCGTGGGGTTCCTCGCGGTGCCCCTCGGGCTGTACGCGCTCTTCGTCGTCTGGCCGTTCGTCCAGTCCATCTACTACTCGTTCACGGACTGGACCGGGCTGAGCCCCGAATTCAAGATGGTCGGCTTCGACAACTACGAGAGGATGCTCGACGACGACATCTTCTGGAAGTCGTTGCAGCACAGTCTCCTGTTCGCGTTGCTGCTGCCGCTGGTGACCCTGAGTTTCGCGCTGTTCCTCGCCTTCATGATCAATGTGGGCGGACGGCGCAGAAAAGGCGGCCCGGCGATCACCGGTGTCCGCGGCTCCTCGTTCTACAAGATCGTCTATTTCTTCCCGCAGGTGCTGTCGATCGCGATCGTCGCGCTGCTGTTCGCCTTCGCGTACAACCCGGACAGCGGAGCGATCAACTCGATCCTGCGCGGGGTCGGGCTCGACAGTGTCCAGCCGCTGTGGCTGGGCGACCCGAACCTCGCGCTGTGGGCCGTGATGGCGGTGATCGTCTGGTCCACGGTCGGCTTCTTCGTGGTCCTGTTCTCCGCCGGTATGGCCTCCATTCCGGCGGATCTGTACGAGGCGGCGCTGCTCGACGGCGCCGGCCGCGCGAGCACGTTCTTCCGGATCACCCTGCCGCTGCTGTGGGACACCGTGCAGTCCGGCTGGGTCTACATGGGCATCCTCGCCCTCGGCGCCGAGTCGTTCGCGGTCGTACACATCATGACGACCGGGCCGGGCGGCCCCGACTACTCGACCACCGTCATGGTCCTGTACGTGTACCAGAAAGCGTTCCGTGACGGGCAGGCCGCCTACGCCACCACGATCGGCGTGGCCCTGCTCGTCGTCACGCTGGCCTTCGCCGCGGTCGTCATGCGGCTCGGGCGGCGCGAGCGGCTGGAGTTCTGACAGATGAAGACGACCGAGACCACCGCTCCCGTACCGGCCGAGTCCGGGATGCCCATCACCAAGACCGGGGTGCCGGCGAAGGCCCCGGCCAAGGAGAAGAAAGAGGGCACCGTCCTCAACGTCTTCTCCCACGGCGTTCTGATCATCTGGGCCTTCATGGTGGCCATGCCGCTGCTGTGGGCGGTGATGACGTCCTTCAAGGACGACGCCTCGATCTTCGGCTCGCCCTGGTCACTGCCGGACAGCCTGCACTTCTCGAACTGGTCGCGGGCCTGGACCCAGGCGAACATGAGCGACTACTTCCTCAACACCATCCTGGTGGTGGGAGGCTCGCTCATCGGCACGCTGGTGCTCGGTTCGATGGCGGCCTACGTCCTCGCCCGCTTCGACTTCCCGGGCAACCGGTTCATCTACTTCCTGTTCATCGGCGGCATGAGCTTCCCGATCATGCTCGCGCTGGTCCCGCTCTTCTACGTCGTGAACAACATGGGACTGCTGAACACGATCCACGGGCTGATCCTCGTCTACATCGCGTACTCGCTGCCGTTCACCGTGTTCTTCCTCACGGCGTTCTTCCGCACGCTGCCGACCTCGGTGGCCGAGGCGGCCTTCGTCGACGGCGCCTCGCACACCCGTACGTTCTTCCAGATCATGCTCCCGATGGCCAAGCCGGGCCTGATCAGCGTCGGGATCTTCAACTTCCTGGGGCAGTGGAACCAGTACATGCTGCCCACGGTTCTCAACACCGACCCCGACAAGCGGGTGCTCACCCAGGGCCTGGTGCAACTGGCCGTCAGCCAGGGCTACAAGGGTGACTGGTCCGGGCTCTTCGCCGGCCTGGTCATGGCGATGCTGCCGGTGCTCGCGGCCTACATCATCTTCCAGCGGCAGGTGGTGGCGGGGCTCACGGCGGGTGCACTGAAATGACACGGAGGTAGCGCTCCGGAACCGACCGCGTGCGCGCCGTTCCCCCTCCCGGGAGCGGCGTGCGCTTTTGTGTGCACGTACCCGGATCCGGTTCAACCTCTTGACGGGAGGCGACCCGAACGGCTCAGCTTAGAGTTCACTAGTTGGACACGAACGGGGCCTCATCGAAGCGGCCCCGCGCGCAGGAGGTCGTCGTGGAGACTCCGGGGTCGCAGTCGTCGCTGCACCGAGCCAACCTGGAGCGGGTTGTGCGGGCCGTACGGCTGGCCGGATCCCTCACCCAGGCGGAGATCGCGAGGACCACCGGTCTGTCCGCGGCGACGGTCTCCAATATCGTCCGTGAACTCAAGGACGGCGGAACGGTCGAGGTCACGCCCACCTCGGCGGGTGGCCGCCGGGCCCGCAGCGTCTCGCTGAGCGGGGACGCCGGCATCGTCATAGGGGTCGACTTCGGCCATACGCATTTGCGGGTCGCGGTCGGAAACCTGGCCCATCAGGTGCTGGCCGAGGAGTCCGAACCACTGGACGTGGACGCCTCCTCGACACAAGGCTTCGACCGGGCAGAACAGCTGGTCAGCAGGCTGATCGCGGCGACCGGCGTCGACCGTTCCAAGATCGCCGGAGTGGGCCTCGGCGTCCCCGGCCCGATCGACGTCGAGTCCGGCACGCTGGGCTCCACCGCCATCCTGCCGGGCTGGACCGGCACCAAGCCCGCCGAGGAGCTGCGCGACCGGCTGGGCGTGCCCGTGCACGTGGACAACGACGCCAACCTCGGCGCCCTGGGTGAGCTCGTCTGGGGCAGTGGCCGAGGGGTGCGTGACCTGGCGTACATCAAGGTCGCGAGCGGTGTCGGAGCCGGTCTGGTGATCAACGGCAAGATCTACCGCGGCCCCGGCGGCACAGCGGGAGAAATCGGGCATATTACTCTGGATGAGTCCGGCCCGGTCTGCCGCTGTGGAAACCGCGGCTGCCTGGAGACCTTCGCGGCCGCGCGCTACGTGCTCCCGCTGCTCCAGTCCAGCCATGGCACCGATCTGACCATGGAGGGCGTCGTACGGCTGGCCAGGGACGGAGATCCGGGCTGCCGTCGGGTGATCGCCGACGTCGGCCGTCACATCGGCAGTGGAGTCGCCAATCTCTGCAATCTCCTGAACCCGAGCCGCGTGGTCCTGGGCGGTGATCTCGCCGAGGCCGGTGAGCTGGTCCTCGGGCCGATCCGGGAGTCCGTCGGCCGCTACGCCATCCCCAGTGCGGCGCGGCAACTGTCCGTTCTTCCCGGGGCACTTGGCGGCCGTGCCGAGGTGCTCGGAGCGCTCGCGCTCGCGCTCAGCGAGATGGGCGATTCAACCCTTTTGGACAGCACCCTGCATGCGGCCACCCCCGCCTTCACTTAGAGAACGGATGGCACCGTTGCCAACCCGTTAAGGATTTACTTCTTGACGTCGCACGTGTGGCCGAGTTGACTTCCAGCCACCTCGGCCGCAACGACGCGGCCTCGTCAGGGAGGTTTCTGAAGTGAACACGCGCATGCGTCGTGCCGCCGTAGCCATTGCCGCCGGTGCGATGGCCATCTCGCTGGCTGCCTGTGGCAGCGCCGAGGAAGCGGGCGGCGACAACGACTCCACCGCCAGCGCCACCAAGGGCGACGACATCAAGGTCGGTCTCCTGCTGCCGGAGAACAAGACGGCCCGGTACGAGAAGTTCGACCGCCCCTTGATCGAGAAGAAGGTCAAGGAGCTCACGAACAACAAGGCGGAGTTCCTCTACAACAACGCCAAGCAGGACGCCAACCTCCAGGCCCAGCAGGTCGACACCATGATCACCAACAAGGTGGACGTGCTGATCCTGGACGCCGTGGACGCCAAGGCGATCCAGAACTCCGTGCAGAAGGCCGTGGACGCGGGCATCAAGGTCGTCGCCTACGACCGCCTGGCCGAGGGCCCGATCAGCGCCTACACCTCGTTCGACAACGAGGAGGTCGGTCGGACCCAGGGTGAGGCCCTGCTGACCGCCCTGGGCGACAAGGCCACGAAGTCCACCAAGATCGTCATGATCAACGGCTCGGTCACCGACCCGAACGCCGCCCAGTTCAAGAAGGGCGCCCACTCCGTCCTCGACGGCAAGGTCACCATCGCCAAGGAGTACGACACCAAGGAGTGGTCGCCGGACAACGCCAACGCCGAGATGGAGGCCGCGATCTCCGCGGTCGGCGCGAAGAACATCGCCGGCGTCTACTCGGCGAACGACGGCATGGCCGGCGGCATCATCACCGCCCTGAAGGCCGCCGGCCTCACGGTCCCGGTCACCGGCCAGGACGCCGAGCTCGCCGCCGTGCAGCGCATCGTCTCCGGTGAGCAGTACATGAGCGTCTACAAGCCCTACGCCCCGGAGGCCGACGCCGCCGCGGAGATGGCCGTCGCGCTCGCCAAGGGTGAGTCCCTCGACTCCATCGCCAAGGACAAGGTCGCCAGCAACAGCGCCAAGGACGTCCCGTCGGTCCTGGTCCCGGTCACCTCGCTGACCAAGGACAACATCAACGACACCGTCATCAAGGACGGCGTCTACACCGCCGCCGAGATCTGCACCGGCAAGTACGCCGCCGCCTGCACCAAGCTCGGCATCAAGTAAGCAGCCCCAGGTCCCTCACAGCTGCGGGAATCCGTCCTCGGATTCCCGCACGGGACGTGACTGCACAAGACTCCTCCGGCGCCCCGCGCATACGTCAGCCCCGCAAGCTCGGCGCGGGGCGCCGGAAGGAACCCCCGCGGGAAACCCCCGCTCACCCACCCTGCATTCTCTGCACAACCCTTCCGCCGGGTCAGGCGGCGAAGGAGATGGTTCACGTGTCCGCTACGCCCGTGCTGGCGTTGCGCGGGGTCTCCAAGCGGTTCGGTGCCGTTCAGGCGCTCACCGACGTAGAGCTTGAGGTCCACGCCGGTGAGGTGGTCGCCCTGGTCGGCGACAACGGAGCCGGAAAGTCCACGCTGGTCAAGACGATCGCCGGCGTGCACCCCATCGATGAGGGCGTCATCGAGTGGGACGGCAAGGCCGTCTCGATCAGCCGGCCGCACGACGCCCAGGCCCTGGGCATCGCGACGGTGTACCAGGACCTCGCGCTGTGCGACAACATCGACGTCGTCGGCAACCTCTTCCTGGGCCGCGAGCTGAAGAAGCGCGGAGTCCTCGACGAGGTCGAGATGGAGCGCCGCTCGCGCGAGCTGCTCCAGACCCTGTCGATCCGCATCCCCAGCGTGCGTATCCCGATCGCCTCGCTCTCCGGCGGTCAGCGCCAGACCGTGGCCATCGCCCGATCCATGCTCGGCGAGCCCAAGCTGGTCATTCTCGACGAGCCCACCGCCGCCCTCGGCGTCGAGCAGACCGCCCAGGTCCTCGACCTGGTCGAGCGGCTGCGCGAGCGCGGGCACGCCGTGATCCTCATCAGCCACAACATGGCCGACGTCAAGGCGGTCGCGGACAAGGTCGCGGTCCTGCGCCTCGGCCGCAACAACGGCGTCTTCGAGGTCAAGACGACCTCGCAGGAGGAGATCATCTCCGCCATCACCGGCGCCACCGAAAACGCCGTGACCCGCCGTGCGGCGCGCACGACCGGGGAGGTTTCCAAGTGAGCATCGACAAGACCTCCGCCACGGCGCAGGACCACGAGGTCCTCAACACCGAGGCCGCCTCGGCCGCGGTGACCGCCGTCGACCCCCGCCTGCTGGTGCAGGAGCAGGGCCTGGCCGGCTACCTCACCGAGTTCCGGCGCAAGCTGAAGGCCGGTGAGCTGGGCTCCCTGCCGGTCATCCTCGGCCTGGTCGCCATCTGCGTCATCTTCCAGAGCCTCAACTCGGCCTTCCTGTCCGCGCAGAACATCAGCGACATCACCGTCACGATGGTCGGCACGGGCATGATCTCCGTCGGCATCGTCTTCGTGCTGCTGCTCGGCGAGATCGACCTGTCCGTCGGCTCGGTCAGCGGCGCGTCCAGCGCGATCGCCGCCGTTCTCGCGGTGAACCAGGGCTGGCCCGAGTGGGCGGCCGTGCTCTTCGCGGTCGCGGCGGGTGCCGCCATCGGCGCGGCGCACGGCTTCTTCTTCGCGGTGCTGGGCGCCCCGGCGTTCGCCGTGACCCTGGCCGGTCTGCTGTTCTGGCTCGGCTTCATGCTCCAGACGCTCGGCGAGAACGGCACGATCAACCTCGACAGCGACGGCCTGATCGGCAAGCTGACCACGTACTTCTTCTCGGACGTGGCGGCCGCGTACGGTCTGGCGGCCGTGGTGACCGTGGTGTTCTTCGTCACCTCGTTCCTCGGCAACCGTCGCCGCGAGGCCGCGGGCATCCCGTTCCGTCCGCTGAGCGACACCATCCTGCGGACGGTCCTGCTCGCCGTCGTCTCCTTCGCCGCAGCGATCATGTACAACCAGTACAAGGGCCTGCCGCTGGCCACGGTGATCTTCCTCGTGTTCCTGGTCGCCACGGACTTCCTGCTGCGCCGCACCTCGTACGGCCGCAAGATCTTCGCCCTCGGTGGCAGCGTGGAGGCTTCCCGGCGTGCCGGTATCAACGTGACCGCGGTGCGCATCTCCGTGTTCGCGATCTCGGGTGGCTTCGCGGCGATCGGTGGTCTCTTCCTGGCCTCGAAGATCGCGTCGGCCAACCAGAGCGCCGGTACCGGTGACCTGCTGATGAACGCCATCGCGGCGGCCGTCATCGGTGGCACGTCCCTGTTCGGTGGACGTGGCCGCACCTGGAACGCGCTGCTCGGTGTGCTGGTCATCGTCTCGATCCAGTACGGCCTCCAGCTGGAGTCCATCGCCGAGCCGGTGAAGTACATGATCACCGCCGGTGTTCTGCTGACGACCGTCGTGATCGACTCGATCACCCGGAAGACACAGAAGACCGCGGGTCGCGCATAGCGCGAAGCGCCGTAGGGGCGTGGGTGAACTGGCGGGTGCCGGTCCTGGTGGGCTGGTCGCGCAGTTCCCCGCGCCCCTTTGCGGCGTTGTAGCACGGGGCGTTACCGGGTAGGGCCGATTGCGTGACGTACGACGGGTGGGCCGGGAACCTTCCGGCTGAGCGGAACATTAGACTCGACGAGCCCGGCAACAGCTCGAACAGCTCTACTGCAAGGAGGCACGGGTGCCGCTGCTGACCCGCATCACGGGACCGCGCGATCTGGACCGGCTCAGCCCTGAGCAGCTCGACCAGCTGGCCGAGGAGATCCGGACCTTCCTCGTCGAGGCGGTTTCCAAGACCGGCGGCCACCTCGGCCCCAACCTCGGTGTGGTGGAGCTGACCATCGCCCTGCACCGGGTTTTCGACTCGCCGAAGGACAAGGTGCTCTGGGACACCGGCCACCAGTCCTACGTGCACAAGCTGCTCACCGGCCGTCAGGACTTCAGCCGGCTGAAGATGAAGGGCGGCCTGTCCGGCTACCCCTCGCAGGCCGAGTCCGAGCACGACGTCATCGAGAACAGCCACGCCTCGACGGTCCTCGGCTGGGCCGACGGCCTGGCCAAGGCCAACCAGCTGCGCAAACGCGACGACCATGTCGTGGCCGTCATCGGCGACGGCGCCCTGACCGGCGGTATGGCCTGGGAGGCGCTGAACAACATCGCCGAGGCCAAGGACCGCCCCCTCGTCATCGTCGTCAACGACAACGAGCGGTCGTACGCGCCGACGATCGGCGGCCTCGCCAACCACCTCGCGACGCTGCGCACGACGGACGGCTACGAGCGCTTCCTCACCCGCACCAAGGAGATCCTCGACCGCACGCCGGTCGTCGGCAAGCCGCTCTACGAGACCCTCCACGGCGCCAAGAAGGGCCTGAAGGACTTCATCGCGCCGCAGGGCATGTTCGAGGACCTCGGCCTGAAGTACGTCGGCCCGATCGACGGCCACGACATCGAGGCCCTGGAGTCCGCGCTCGCCCGCGCCAAGCGCTTCGGCGGCCCGGTGATCGTGCACTGCCTCACCGAGAAGGGCCGCGGCTACCAGCCCGCCCTCCAGGACGAGGCCGACCGCTTCCACGGCATCGGTCCCATCCACCCCGACACCGGCCTGCCCATCAAGGCCTCGGGCGCCGACTGGACGTCGGTCTTCGGCGACGAGATGGTCGAGCTCGGCAAGGAGCGCGAGGACATCGTCGCCATCACGGCGGCGATGCTGCAGCCCGTCGGCCTGAAGAAGTTCGCGGACACCTTCCCGGACCGCATCTACGACGTCGGCATCGCCGAGCAGCACGGCGCCGTCTCCGCGGCCGGCCTGGCGACGGGCGGCGTCCACCCCGTCTTCGCCGTCTACGCCACCTTCCTCAACCGCGCCTTCGACCAGGTCCTCATGGACGTCGCGCTGCACAAGTGCGGGGTCACCTTCGTGCTCGACCGGGCCGGCGTGACCGGCACCGACGGCGCCTCGCACAACGGCATGTGGGACATGTCGATCCTCCAGGTCGTCCCCGGCCTCAGGCTCGCCGCCCCGCGCGACGCCGACCAGGTCCGCGCGCAGCTGCGCGAGGCCGTCCAGGTCAAGGACGCCCCGACCGTCGTCCGCTTCTCCAAGGGCGCCGTCGGCCCCGCCGTACCCGCCGTGGGGCGCGTCGGCGGCATGGACGTGCTGCGCGAGCCCGGCACCGACACCCCGGACGTGCTGCTGGTCTCCGTGGGCGCCCTCGCGCCGATGTGCCTGGAGATCGCCGGCCTGCTCGACAAGCAGGGCATCACCACCACCGTCGTCGACCCGCGCTGGGTCAAGCCCGTCGACGAGGCCATGGCCCCGCTCGCCGAGCGCCACCGCGTCGTCGTCACCGTCGAGGACAACTCCCGCGTCGGCGGCGTCGGCTCGGCCGTCGCCCAGGCCCTGCGCGACGCGGGCGTCGACGTGCCGCTGCGCGACTTCGGCATCCCGCCGCGCTTCCTCGACCACGCCTCCCGCGCCGAGGTGATGGCCGAGATCGGGCTCACCGCCCCCGACATCGCCCGCCAGGTCACCGGGCTCGTCTCCAAGCTGGACGGCCGGTTCGACCGCACGGCGGCCGAGGTCGACTCGGTGGAGCCCGCGCGCGACTGACCTCCGCTGACGGCCGGATGGGCCGGTTTCGCCACCCATGACGGTGGCGAAACCGGCCCATCTGTGTGAATCCCCCCGTGCCGGGGCAGGCGTATCACGCCCCCTCTCGATCATGTCGAGGACGACAAGCGTGGGAGGTATGACCGTGAGCAGCACACTCTTCCGGACGAAGAGAGTCGAGCAGTCCATCCTCGACACCGAGGAGCCAGAGCACGCGCTCAAGAAGTCCTTGTCCGCGTTGGATCTGACCGTCTTCGGTGTCGGCGTCATCATCGGCACCGGCATCTTCGTGCTCACCGGCACCGTCGCGAAGGACAATGCCGGGCCCGCGGTGGCCCTGGCGTTCGTCGTGTCCGGCGTCGCCTGCGCGTTGGCCGCCCTCTGTTACGCCGAGTTCGCGTCCACCCTCCCGGTGGCCGGGTCGGCGTACACCTTCTCATACGCCTCCCTCGGCGAACTGCCGGCCTGGATCATCGGCTGGGACCTGGTCCTGGAGTTCGCGCTGGGCACGGCGGTGGTGGCCGTCGGCTGGTCCGGCTACATCCAGTCGCTCATGGACAACGCGGGCTGGACGATGCCCGACGCCCTGGGCAGCCGGGAGGGCGCCGACGCCTTCGGCTTCGACATCCTCGCCGCCGCGCTCGTCCTCGTCCTCACCTTCATCCTCGTCCTCGGCATGAAGCTGTCCGCGCGGATCACGTCCCTGGTCGTCGCCATCAAGCTGACCGTCGTCCTGACCGTGATCATCGCCGGCGCCTTCCTGATCGACGGCGACAACTACGACCCGTTCATCCCGAAGAGCCAGACGGTGGACGCCGGCAGCAGTCTCGACGCCCCGCTGATCCAGCTCATGTTCGGCTGGGCGCCCTCCAACTTCGGCGTGATGGGCATCTTCACCGCCGCGTCGGTCGTGTTCTTCGCCTTCATCGGCTTCGACGTCGTCGCGACCGCCGCCGAGGAGACCAAGAACCCGCAGCGCGACATGCCGCGCGGCATCATCGGCTCCCTGCTCATCTGCACCACGCTGTACGTCCTCGTGTCGATCGTCGTCACGGGCATGCAGCACTACACCAAGCTGTCCGTGGACGCGCCGCTCGCGGACGCGTTCAAGGACACCGGACATCCCTGGTTCGCGGGCTTCATCAGCTTCGGCGCCGCCGTCGGCCTGACGACCGTCTGCATGATCCTGCTGCTCGGCCAGACCCGCGTCTTCTTCGCGATGAGCCGCGACGGACTGCTGCCGCGGTTCTTCTCCCACGTCCACCCGCGGTTCAAGACCCCGCACCGGCCGACCATCCTGCTCGGCGTGATCATCGCGGTCCTCGCCGGCTTCACCCCGCTGACCGAACTCGCCGCGCTGGTGAACATCGGCACCCTGTTCGCCTTCGTGGTCGTGGCCATCGGCGTGATCATCCTCCGCAAGACCCGCCCCGACCTGCACCGGGCCTTCCGCACCCCGTGGGTGCCGGTCCTGCCGATCCTGTCGGTGTTCGCCTCACTGTGGCTGATGATCAACCTGCCGGCGGAGACCTGGGTCCGGTTCGCCATCTGGATGGCCGTCGGCTTCGTCGTGTACTTCCTCTACGGCCGCTCCCACAGCCGCCTCGGCCGCCACGAGGAGACCAGCGTGGCCGACGTGGAGAAGGGGCAGCACGGGGGCACCGCCTAGGCGGAGCCGCGACGTGGTCCTGGGCCGCGTACGGCAACCGGTTACGGCCGGACCGTACGCGGCCCCGCCACGTCCGCCCCCAACTCCGTCACCCTGCGGCGCAGTTCCCGGTCCGCGGTCACCACCAGGCAGGGGCGTCCCTCCGCGCGGGCGACCAGCTCGACGATGTGGTCGTCGCCGCTGCCGGCGGCGGACTCCACCCGCACCCCCGGCACGCTCTCCAGGCCCCGAGCGGCCCCCTCGACCACGAGCACGATCTCGACGGGCCCCGCACGCCCCGGCACCCCGTCCGCCGCCAGGCGGTCCCGCAGCCGCTCCGCGGCCCCCCGCCGGTCCCGCCACCATCCGTCGGGCACCGACCCGACGACGTTCGCGGCGTCGACGATCACGAGCAGGGGGACGTCATCGGTCATGGAACCAGCCTCGCACGGCTCATCGCTCCGCCCCGTCATCCTCGAAGCTCGCGAAGTACGCCGCCGCCATGTCCTCGTCGCCATGGCCCTGCGCCGCCGCCCGCTCGAACCGCTGCGCGCTCGCCTCGGCCACGTCCAGCCGTACGCCGTGCCGCTCGCCCGCCGCCACGATGAGCCGCGCGTCCTTGGCCGCCGTGCTCACCGCGAACGCGGCCGGGGACAGCTCCCCGCCGAGCACCAGGCCCGTCTTGGCCCGCAGATACCCCATGTCGAGCGGGCCGCCGTCGATCACCTCGAAGAACCCCTGCGGGTCCACGTCGAGGGCCTTGGCCAGCGCCAGCACCTCACCGGCGGCGTTCGTCACCGCGAGCACCCAGCTGTTGGCGACCAGCTTCAGCCGTGTCGCGGTGCCCGCCGCGCCGTCCTCGCCGGTCCACACCGTACGGGCGCCGACGGCGTCGAACACCGGCGTCACCGCCGCCCGGCCCTCGGCCGGCCCCGCGGCCAGCACCGTGAGCTGACCGGCCTCGGCGGGCTGGCGGGTGCCCAGGACGGGGGCGTCGTAGAAGACGAGGCCGTGCTCGCGGGCGAACGCGGCCAGGTCGGCGAGGGAGTCGAGCCCGGCGGTCGTCGACTGCACCCAGACGGCGCCTGAGTTCAGCGCGGGCGCCGCCTCCCGCATCACGTCCAGCGTCGCCGGGCCGTCGTACAGCATGGTCAGGACCACGTCGGCGCCCCGGACCGCCTCGGCGGGGGTGCCGGCGACGGACGCGCCGTCCGCGGCCAGCGGCTCGGCCTTGGCGCGGGTGCGGTTCCAGGCGCGGACGGTGTGCCCGGCCTTGAGCAGGTTGCGGGCCATCGCGGCGCCCATGATGCCGGTGCCCAGGACGCTCACGGTGAGCTTGTCGGTCATGACGTCGACTTCCTGTTCTCGTGCGGAGGTTGCTGCCGTGATCCAGCTTGCCCGGGGTCGGGGCCGCCCGGCGCCCCGACCCCGAATAGAGTGAACCGGTGAACGGCGACTGGCTCATCCGCGGCCGCGACGGCCGCCTCAGCGTCTATCTGCCGACCGACGACGCCGTCCTGTGCCGGGCGGAACTCGGATCCGGCGGCCCCTGGGAACCCCCGCGCAGGGTCGGCGGCGACCAGAAGCTGCGCCCCGGCCCCGCGGTGGGCCAGGGCGCCGACGCCTATGCCCACCTGGCCGCCTGGCGACCCACCAGGGCGGGCGAGGCCGGCCTGGTGCACTCCACGCACTTCCGGCCCCGGCTCGCCCCGCTGGACTGGATTCCCATCGGCCACCCCGACAAGAGCGGCGACCGCACCGGCACGCCCGCCGTCACGGTCGACGCGGTGGGCCGGGCCCATGTCTTCGTCCGCAACCGGGCGGGCGGCGTCAGCATGCGCGGCCAGAAGGAGGTCGGCGGCTGGGGCCCGTGGCGCGACCTGAAGGGCGCCGAGGTCGACGACCGACTCGCCGCCGTGACGGGGGAGTCGGGGCTGGTCGAGCTGTACGCGGCCGTCCCCGGCGCGGTCCTGCACTGGCGGCAGGAGAAGCCGGGCAGCGTCCCGGTCCTGGAGGAGGCGATGGAGACGCCCGTGCGCGCGGGCACCCTGCACGCCCTGGCCACCTCCGCGGAGCACACCACCCTCTTCTACGCCGACGACTCCGGCGACCTGTGCGCCTGGCGCCCCGGCACCAAGCCGGTCCCCCTCCTGGCGTCCGCCGGCCCCGGCCCGGTGACCGCGATCCGCTGCGAACTCGACGGCCACGACTGCACGTTGCTCGCCCAGCGCTCGGCCGGCGGCCGTATCGCGTTCGCCGCGTACCCGACGGAGCAGGAGTCGGCGGGCGCGTGGTGGACCGAGTCGGGACCGCAGCTCCCGGCGGACGCGACGGTCGCCCTGGCCCTGGACGAGGACGAGCGGGTGGTCGCGGCCACGTTGTCGCCGTCGACGGGCCAACTGCTGGTCACCCGGCGCAAGGACGAGCCGGGACTGGCCCTGGAGGCCTGGCGGGAGGTCTGACCCTCCGGCCGACGCTCTCAGCCGGTCCCCGTGCGGCGTTTGAGCCCGGGCCGGCCCTCGCAGCCCGTCCGGCGTTTTCGCCCTCAGCCGGTCCGGTGCTTGGGAACGGGGCCGGTCCCCTCAGCCCGTCCGGCGTTTGAGGACGAGGGCGTTCGGGCCGATGCGGGGGTCCGGGGGAGCCCCGGTGCCTGCTGACTTTGCCGGTGCCGGTGCCGGTGCCGGTGCCGGTGGACGGGGCCCGGCTCTCTCAGCCCGTCCGGCGTTTGAGGACGAGGCCGTTCAGGCCGATACGGGGGTCTGGGGGCGGAGCCCCCACGTACCTGCCGACAACGCCGGTGCCCCGCACACCAAGTCGGCATGCGGGGCACCGGCGTTCACAGCGGAGCGCCTACGCCGGGACGCTGGCCACGCCCGGAGCCAGGAACTTCTTGCCGTTCACGCGCTCGGAGACACCCTCGCGGTCCAGGTACGGCGTGATGCCGCCCAGGTGGAAGGGCCAGCCGGCGCCCGTGATCAGGCAGAGGTCGATGTCCTGGGCCTCGGCGACGACACCCTCGTCGAGCATGAGCCCGATCTCCTGGGCGACGGCGTCGAGGACGCGGTCGCGGACCTGCTCCTCGGTCAGGACGGAGTCGCCCTGCTTCAGCAGCGCGGCGACCTCGGGGTCCAGCTCCGGCTTGCCGGAGTCGTAGACGTAGAAGCCGCGCTTGCCCGCCTTGACGACGGCCGCGAGGTTCGGGGAGACCGTGAAGCGGTCCGGGAAGGCCCGGTTGAGGGTCTCGGAGACGTGCAGACCGATCGCGGGACCGACCAGCTCCAGCAGCACCAGCGGGGACATCGGCAGACCGAGCGGCTCGACGGCCTTCTCGGCGACCTCGACCGGGGTGCCCTCGTCGATGACGTTCTGGATCTCGCCCATGAAGCGGGTCAGGATGCGGTTCACGACGAACGCCGGGGCGTCCTTGGTGAGGACCGCGGTCTTCTTCAGCTTCTTGGCGACGGCGAAGGCCGTGGCCAGCGAGGCGTCGTCCGTCTTCTCGCCGCGGACGATCTCGAGCAGCGGGAGGACCGCGACCGGGTTGAAGAAGTGGAAGCCGACGACCCGCTCGGGGTGCTGCAGCTTCGACGCCATCTCCGACACCGACAGCGAGGAGGTGTTCGTCGCGAAGATCGCGTGCGCCGGGGCGACCGCCTCGACCTCCGCGAACACCTGCTGCTTGACACCGATCTCCTCGAACACGGCCTCGATGACGAAGTCCGCGTCCGAGAAGCCCTCGGCCTTGTCCAGGACACCGCTCACCAGGGCCTTGAGGCGGTTGGCCTTGTCCTGGTTGATACGGCCCTTGCCGAGCAGCTTCTCGATCTCGGCGTGGACGTAGCCCACACCCTTGTCCACGCGCTCCTGGTCGATGTCGGTCAGGACGACCGGCACCTCCAGGCGGCGCAGGAAGAGCAGCGCGAGCTGGGAGGCCATCAGACCGGCGCCGACGACACCGACCTTGGTGACCGGACGGGCCAGGTTCTTGTCCGGGGCACCGGCGGGGCGCTTGCCGCGCTTCTGCACCAGGTTGAAGGCGTAGATGCCGGAGCGCAGTTCGCCACCCATGATCAGGTCGGCGAGCGCCTTGTCCTCGGCGTCGTAGCCCTGCTGGAGGTCGCCGTTCTTGGCGGCGGCGATGATGTCGAGGGCGCGGTAGGCGGCCGGAGCGGCGCCGTGCACCTTCGAGTCCGCGATGAAGCGGCCCTTGGCGACGGCCTGGTCCCAGCCCTCGCCGCGGTCGATCACCGGACGCTCGACCTCGACGTCGCCCTTCAGCACCTGGGCGGTCCAGATCAGCGACTGCTCCAGGAAGTCGGCGCCCTCGAAGATGGCGTCGGCGATGCCCAGGTCGAAGACCTGCTGGCCCTTGAGCTGCTTGTTCTGGTTGAGGCTGTTCTCGATGATCACCGAGACGGCCTTGTCGGCGCCGATCAGGTTCGGCAGGATCGTGCAGCCGCCCCAGCCGGGGACCAGGCCGAGGAAGACCTCGGGCAGCGAGAAGGCGGGCAGCGCCTTCGACACGGTCCGGTACTTGCAGTGCAGACCGACCTCGACGCCACCGCCCATGGCGGCACCGTTGTAGTACGCGAAGGTCGGCACCGCGAGGCCGGCGAGGCGCTTGAACACCTCGTGGCCGCCCTTGCCGATGGCCAGCGCGTCCTTGTGCTCCTTCAGCAGCTCGACGCCCTTGAGGTCGGCGCCGACGGCGAAGATGAACGGCTTGCCGGTGATGCCGACGCCGACGATGTCGCCGTCCGCGGCCTCCTTCTCGACCTGGTCGATGGCGGTGTTGAGGTTCGCCAGCGAGGCCGGGCCGAAGGTGGTCGGCTTGGTGTGGTCGAAGCCGTTGTCCAGCGTGATGAGCGCGAAGCGCCCGGCGCCGTACGGCAGGTCGAGGTGGCGTACGTGCGCCGACGTCACGACCTCGTCGGGGAAGAGCTCGGCCGCGCCCTTCAGGAGCTCAGCGGTGGTGCTCACTTGTTGCCTCCGGCGTCCTTGTGGTGCGGGTTCTCCCAGATCACGGTGGCGCCCATGCCGAAGCCGACGCACATCGTGGTGAGGCCGTAGCGGACCTCCGGCTGCTCCTCGAACTGGCGGGCCAGCTGCGTCATCAGACGGACGCCGGAGGAGGCCAGCGGGTGACCGAAGGCGATGGCGCCGCCGTACTGGTTGACGCGGGCGTCGTCGTCGGCGATGCCGTAGTGCTCCAGGAACGCGAGCACCTGGACGGCGAAGGCCTCGTTGATCTCGAACAGGCCGATGTCGTCGATGGACAGCCCCGCCTGGGCGAGCGCCTTCTCCGTGGCCGGGATCGGGCCGTAGCCCATGACCTCCGGCTCCACACCCGCGAAGGAGTAGGAGACGAGGCGCATCTTCACCGGGAGGTTGTTCTCGCGGGCGAAGTCCTCGGAGGCGATGAGGGAGGCGGTGGCGCCGTCGTTCAGACCGGCCGCGTTACCGGCGGTGACCCGGCCGTGGACGCGGAACGGGGTCTTGAGACCGGAGAGGTTCTCCAGCGTCGTACCCGGGCGCATCGGCTCGTCGGCGGTGACCAGGCCCCAGCCCGTCTCGCCGGCCTCGGGGTTGGTGCGGCGCACGGAGATCGGGACCAGGTCGGCCTGGATCTTGCCGTTGGCGTACGCCTTGGCGGCCTTCTCCTGCGAGCGCACGGCGTACTCGTCGGCGCGCTGCTTGGTGATCGTCGGGTAGCGGTCGTGCAGGTTCTCGGCGGTCATGCCCATGAACAGCGCCGACTCGTCGACCAGCTTCTCGCTGACGAAGCGCGGGTTCGGGTCCACACCCTCGCCCATAGGGTGGCGGCCCATGTGCTCGACACCACCGGCGATGGCGGCGTCGTAGGCGCCGAAGGCCACGCTGCCCGCGACCGAGGTGACGGCGGTCAGGGCGCCGGCGCACATGCGGTCGATGGAGTAGCCCGGCACCGACTGGGGCAGACCGGCGAGGATACCGGCCGTGCGGCCGATGGTCAGGCCCTGGTCGCCGATCTGCGTGGTCGCGGCGATGGCGACCTCGTCGATCCGCTTCGGGTCGAGACCCGGGTTGCGGCGCAGCAGCTCCCGGATCGCCTTCACGACGAGGTCGTCGGCGCGGGTCTCGTGGTAGATGCCCTTCGGGCCCGCCTTGCCGAACGGGGTGCGGACGCCGTCGACGAAGACGACATCCCTGACGGTACGAGGCACGATGGCTCTCCTCCAGAGGTGCGGGATCTGCACTGCTGCGGCACGCAAGCGCTGAGCGCGCGCTCAGGCCCATGCTACTTATGAGTAACGTAGCTGCACAGTCCTGGAGGGGGGAGCGGCGAAGGTCACACCCGAGGCGGAGTCCCGCCGCGTCATCGCGCCGGGCATCAAGCCGGTCCCGTCCCTGACCGCTGCCCTGCATACCGCCGGAAGATCTTGGCGTGATCTCGACGTCGCCGTTCCGCTTCAAGGGCCCGTTCGGCTCCCACGGGGAGACGATCTCGGCAGGAGCGGTCCTGGTGATCCTGCCGACACCGATCGTCTTCCTGGGGCCGCGGCGCTTCCTCTGCGACGGCCTCATGAAGGGCGCGACCAGGTGAGGGGCGCCGGCTAGGCCGCCAGCGCGGCCAGCAGCACCGGAGTGACCTGCTCGACCTGCCAGGGCCGCGCCCCATGACCGGCCAGCGCCTGCGCGACGGACTCCGCGTCGACCACCTTCGGCGGCTCCCAGCACACCCGCCGCACGGTGTCCGGAGTGATCAGGTTCTCCTGGGGCATGTTGAGCTGCTCGGCCAGCGCGGACACGGCGGCCCGAGCCGCGGCCAACCGCGCAGCGGCGGCGGGGTCCTTGTCGGCCCAGGCCCGCGGCGGAGGCGGCCCCGCGACGGGCTGGCCCGGCGCCGGCAGCTGCGATTCGGTCAGGGCCTTCGCCCGGTCCACCGCCGCCTGCCACTGCTCCAGCTGACGCCGCCCCATCCGGTGCCCGAACCCGTTCAGCGCGGCGAGGGCGTGCACGTTGGCCGGCACGGCGAGCGCGGCCTCCACGATGGCGGCGTCGCTGAGCACCTTGCCCGGCGACACATCGCGCTTCTGCGCGATCCGGTCCCGCGTCTGCCACAGCTCCCGCACCACACCGAGCTGGCGCCGGCGCCGCACCTTGTGCATGCCGGACGTACGCCGCCAGGGGTCCTTGCGCGGCTCGGCGGGCGGCGCGGAGGCGATCGCGTCGAACTCCTGACGCGCCCACTCCAGCTTCCCCTGCCGGTCCAGCTCCTTCTCCAGCGCGTCGCGCAGGTCCACCAGCAGCTCGACGTCCAGCGCCGCGTACCGCAGCCACGGCTCGGGCAGCGGCCGGGTCGACCAGTCGACGGCGGAGTGGCCCTTCTCCAGGACGAACCCGAGCACGCTCTCGACCATCGCGCCGAGGCCGACTCTGGGGAACCCGGCGAGCCGCCCGGCCAGCTCGGTGTCGAACAGCCGGGTCGGCACCATGCCTATCTCGCGCAGACAGGGCAGATCCTGGGTGGCCGCGTGCAGCACCCACTCCACGCCGGACAGCGCCTCGCCGAGGCCGGACAGGTCGGGGCAGGCGACGGGGTCGATCAGCGCGGAGCCCGCGCCGGCCCGGCGCAGCTGCACGAGATAGGCGCGCTGGCCGTAGCGGTAGCCGGACGCTCGCTCGGCGTCGACGGCGACCGGGCCCGAGCCCGCGGAGAAGGCGGCGATCACCTCGGCGAGCGCGGCCTCGTCGGCGATCACGGGCGGAATGCCCTCGCGGGGCTCGAGCAAAGGGATCGGCGCCTCCGTAACAGAAGATCCGTCGTCTTCCGGAGGGGCGCCTCCGGTGGTTCGCAGTGAACTGTCTGCTGCGGTTTCTTGGGCGTCGGTCACCTGTCAAGAGTATCTGTGTATGGACGGCGCCCGCCGATGGAACGTTCCGTCGGCGGGCGCCCAAGGGTCGTAAACCAGTCAGTCAAGGTAAGGATCCGGCTCACGACGGTGCGGGACGAGGGCGGGACCAGCGGCCGATCCCGTTCACGTCAGTGAATGATCAAGTGGTCAATGAATGGGTGGCTCAGTGGATGATGCCCGTCCGCAGGGCCACGGCGACCATACCGGCGCGGTCACCGGTGCCGAGCTTGCGGGCGATGCGGGCGAGGTGGCTCTTGACGGTCAGCGCGGACAGACCCATCGAGACGCCGATCGCCTTGTTCGACTGGCCCTCCGCCACCAGCCGCAGCACCTCGACCTCGCGACCGGACAGCTCGCGGTAGCCGCCCGGGTGGCTCGGGGCACCCGGGTGGCGACGGTGCATACGGGCGGCGGCAGCGCCGATGGGGGCGGCACCGGGCCGGGTGGGGAGCCCGACGTTGGTGCGGGTGCCGGTGACGACGTAACCCTTCACGCCGCCGGCGAGGGCGTTGCGCACGGCGCCGATGTCGTCGGCGGCGGACAGGGCGAGGCCGTTGGGCCAGCCCGCGGCGCGGGTCTCGGACAGGAGGGTAAGGCCGGAGCCGTCGGGCAGGTGGACGTCTGCGACACAGATGTCGCGGGGGTTGCCGATGCGGGGACGAGCCTCCGCGATGGACGAGGCCTCGATGACATCGCGCACACCGAGCGCCCACAGGTGGCGGGTGACGGTGGAGCGGACGCGGGGGTCGGCCACGACCACCATGGCGGTCGGCTTGTTCGGGCGGTAGGCGACCAGGCTTGCGGGCTGCTCGAGGAGAACGGACACCAGGCCTCCTGGGGTGCGGGGACGGACTGCAAGGTCACAGTCGTCTTCGGCACCAAACCCATGGCCCTTTAGGGAAAGATCACGATTTAGTGAGTAACAATCGGGGCAATTCAGACACCTGGTCGATCGTTCGGATGGTAAATCGCTTCGATCAAGAACTGTTCCTGACCGAAAGTGGCCGTATCGACAAAGTGACGGTCAAGCGTGTGGCCGTCCGGAGCCCCGCGTGATCAACGGGACTGCGGATCGCGGCGCTGCGGCAGCGTCACCACCGACGCGTCCCCGGGGCCGGCCGGCGGCAGCCCCGCGATCTGGGCGAGCAGATCGCACCAGGACGCCAGATGGGCCGCGGTGTCCGGGACGCCGCCCAGCCCCTCGCGCGGCGTCCAGGAGGCCCGGATCTCGATCTGTGAGGCCGCCGGGCGCTCGGACAGGCCGCCGAAGTAGTGGGAGCTCGCGCGCGTGACGGTGCCGCTCGGCTCGCCGTACGACAGCCCGCGCGCCTGGAACGCGCCGGTCAGCCAGGACCAGCACACCTCGGGCAGCAGCGGGTCGGCGGCCATCTCCGGCTCCAGTTCCGCGCGCACCAGCGTCACCAGCCGGAAGGAGCCCCGCCAGGCGTCGTGGCCCGCAGGGTCGTGCAGCAGCACCAGACGGCCGTCGGCCAGGTCCTGGTCGCCGTCGACGACCGCCGCCTCCAGCGCGTACGCGTACGGGGCCAGGCGCTGGGGCGCCTTGGTCTGCTCGACCTCGATCTGCGGCCGCAGGCGCGCGGCGCGCAGGGCCTCGACCGCGGCCCGGAAAGCCGGGGGAGCCGTGCTGTGCGAATGCCGGTCCGCCTCTCCGGTCTCCTTCGCGTCATCCGATCCGCCAGTGCCGTCCGACAGTCTTCCCTGAGCCGCAGCCATGCCGGGAAGAGTAAGGGGAACAGGAGCTTCGTGCAGGGAGAGACACCCGGACAACACGGCGACCCCGGCACGGGGCCCTGTGCGGCCGTGCGAGACTTGCCCCCGTGAGTGCCAACCAGACGCCGCCTGCGGCCACGCCCGACGCAGCCAAGAACTCAGCCTTCCTCAAGGCGTGCAGGCGCGAGCCCGTACCGCACACGCCGGTGTGGTTCATGCGGCAGGCCGGGCGCTCACTTCCCGAGTACCGCAAGGTCCGCCAGGGCATCGGCATGCTCGAGTCCTGCATGCGGCCCGACCTGGTCACCGAGATCACCCTCCAGCCCGTGCGCAGGCACAACGTGGACGCGGCGATCTACTTCAGCGACATCGTCGTCCCGCTGAAGGCCATCGGCATCGACCTCGACATCAAGCCCGGCGTCGGCCCGGTCGTCGAGAAGCCGATCCGCACCCGCGCCGACCTGGCCCAGCTGCGCGACCTGACCCCCGAGGACGTCTCGTACGTCACCGAGGCGATCGGCCTGCTCGTCCGCGAGCTCGGCCCGACCCCGCTCATCGGTTTCGCCGGCGCGCCTTTCACCCTCGCGAGTTACCTCGTCGAAGGCGGACCGTCGCGCACGTACGAGAACGCCAAGGCGATGATGTACGGCGACCCGGAGCTCTGGGCCGACCTGCTCGACCGCCTCGCCGACATCACCGCAGCCTTCCTCAAGGTGCAGATCGAGGCCGGCGCCTCCGCCGTCCAGCTCTTCGACTCCTGGGCCGGCGCGCTCGCCCCCGCCGACTACCGTCGCTCGGTGCTGCCCGCCTCCGCGAAGGTCTTCGACACCGTCGCCGGCTACGGCGTCCCGCGCATCCACTTCGGCGTCGGCACCGGCGAGCTGCTGAAGCTCATGGGCGAGGCGGGCGCCGACGTCGTCGGCGTCGACTGGCGCGTCCCCCTCGACGAGGCCGCCCGCCGCGTCGGCCCCGGCAAGGCGCTCCAGGGCAACCTCGACCCGACCGTCCTGTTCGCCACCCCCGAGGCGGTCGAGACCAAGACCCGCGAGGTGCTGGACGCGGCGGCGGGCCTGGAGGGCCACGTCTTCAACCTCGGCCACGGCGTCATGCCGTCCACCGACCCGGACGCCCTGACCCGCCTCGTCGAGTACGTCCACACGCAGACGGCTCGCTAGAGCCTGTCCCGCCTCGCGCTCACCACGTGTGCCGGGGCCGGGCGCGTCTGCCGAACAGCAGGCCGCGTGGCTCCGGTGGCGGGATCGTCCCCCGTTTCAGCGGCCAGGCCAGCAGCATGCCCGCGAGGAAGCCCACGATGTGCGCCGCGTAGGCCACGGTGCCGGCCTCGGAGACGCCCTCGCCGGACGAGTACACGGCCTGGAGCACGAACCAGAAGCCGAGCACCAGCCAGGCGGGCAGCCGTAGCGGCAGGAAGATCAGGAACGGCACCAGGACCCACACCCTGGCCCTCGGATACAGCACGAGATAGGCGCCCAGCACCCCCGCCACGGCGCCGGACGCGCCAATCAGCGGGTCGGCCGAGTCGTCGTTGAGGAGCGCGAAGCCGTAACTGGCCGCGTAGCCGCAGACGACGTAGAAGAGGAAGTACCGCACATGCCCCATGCGGTCCTCGACGTTGTTGCCGAAGATCAGCAGGAAGAGCATGTTGCCCAGCAGGTGCAGCCAGCCGCCGTGCAGGAACATCGCGGTGAGGACGGAAAGCGCGGGGGACTTGTCGTAGCCGGGCGGGCCGATCACACACCCCGGGCCGTTGGGGCCGACGGCCACCTCGCCGGTCGGGACCACACCCGGCAGCTGATCGTGGATCAACTCCCTCGGCACCGCCGCGTAGTGGTCCAGGAACGCGTGCAGATGGCACAGCTGGGACAGGTTGCTCTCGCCGGCCACGGAGCCGGCTATGCCGGGGGTGGCCAGGAAGACGAGCACGTTCGCCGCGATCAGCGCGTATGTCACCCAGGGAGTGCGGCGCACCGGGTTCACGTCATGGACGGGGATGACCACGAAAGGTTTCTGCCCCGGATCCGTGCGGTGAATCGGTGAACGTGGCTCTCGCCGCGTGCGTATGACTCGGCAACCGCCCGCGGCACGGGGAAGGCGGGTCGCGGGGTCTACGTGAGGAACAGGCGATGAACGACCGAGTTACTCCTCCGATTCACGCGTTGCCCGACGGGGAGGCCGAGCTCGCGCTGGTGCTGCGGCTGCCGTGGGAGGACGTGGCCCGGCTGGGCCAGGAGGCGGGACGGCTCGCTACCCAGATGCAGCGGCCGGTGACGCTCGACGAGGCGGTGAGCCATCGGTTGCGTTCCCCGCGGGGGGCCGCGCACGCGAAGCCGGCGGGGGAGCAGCCGGCTGCCGCCGCGATGCCGACGAGTGCCTCCGTGTCCTCGTTGCCCTCCCGGCCGCCGGCCGAGCAGGCTCGGCAGGCCATCGAGCGGATCAACGGATCCGCGTGAGCGCCGCGGGGGCGCGGGTGCGTCGCGGGTCGCCGGTGCGTTGTGGCTTGTCGCGCAGTTCCCCGCGCCCCTGAGGGCGTTGCCCGCGGCGCCTGCTACGAGGCTCCGGCACTGACCGCCTTCGCGGCCTTGCGCGCCGCCACCAGTACCGGGTCCCACACCGGGGAGAACGGGGGCGCGTATCCCAGGTCCAGGGCCGTCATCTGTTCCACCGTCATGCCGGCCGTCAGGGCCACCGCCGCGATGTCGACCCGCTTGCCCGCGCCCTCCCTGCCGACGATCTGCACGCCCAACAGCCGTCCGGTGCGGCGTTCGGCGAGCATCTTGACCGTCATGGGGGAGGAGCCCGGGTAGTAGCCCGCGCGGCTCGTGGACTCGATCGTCGCCGTCACGTACTGGAGGCCGGCCCTGCGCGCGTCCTTCTCGCGCAGGCCCGTGCGGGCGATCTCCAGGTCGCAGACCTTGCTGACGGCCGTGCCGACGACACCGGGGAACATGGCGTAGCCGCCGGCGACGTTCGTGCCGATGACCTGGCCGTGCTTGTTGGCGTGGGTGCCGAGGGGGACGTGCCGTTCCCGGCCGGAGACCAGGTCGAGGACCTCGACGCAGTCGCCGCCGGCCCAGATGTTCTCGTGGCCGCGTACGCGCATCGCGAGGTCGGTCAGCAGGCCGCCGTGGTCGCCGAGGGGGAGGCCGGCGGCTCTGGCGAGCGTCGTCTCCGGGTGCACCCCGATGCCCAGGATCACCACGTCCGCCGGGTACTCCCCGTCCTGCGTGGCCACCGCGCGGACCCGGCCGTCCTCGCCGGTGAGGATCTCGGTGACCGCGGAGTCGTCGACCATGGTGATGCCCAGGCCCTTCATGGCCTCGTGCACCAGGCGGCCCATGTCCGGGTCCAGGGTGGACATGGGCTCGGACCCGCGGTTGACGACCGTCACCTCGTAGCCGCGGTTGATGAGCGCCTCGGCCATCTCCACACCGATGTAGCCGGCGCCGACGACCACCGCGCGGCGGCCACGCGTGCGTGCCAGCGTGTCGAGCAGGGCCTGGCCGTCGTCGAGGGTCTGCACGCCGTGCACGCCGGGGGCGTCGGCGCCCGGCATGTCGGGGCGGATCGGGCGCGCGCCGGTCGCGATCACGAGTTTGTCGTACGACGTCCAGGACTCGGCGCCGGAATCGACGTCACGCGCGCGCACCCGGCCGCCGGCCACGTCGATCTCCACGACCTCCGTGCGCATGCGCAGGTCGATGTCCCGCGCGCGGTGCTCCTCGGCCGTGCGGGCGATCAACTGGTCGCGCTCGGGGACGTCGCCGCCCACCCAGTACGGGATGCCGCACGCCGAGAAGGAGGTGAAGTGGCCGCGCTCGAAGGCGACGATGTCCAGTTCCCCGGCACTTCGCAGCCGCCGTGCCTGTGACGCCGCGGACATCCCCGCGGCGTCACCGCCGATCACGACCAGCCGCTCCCGCTCACCCGACACACCGCTCCCAGCGCTCATGTTCATGCGAACACGCTACGGGCGCCGGGCATTTCAGTCCCGTTCGCCGCCCTCCGCGTCTCCCGCGCGCGTGGGAGACGGCGCGGAGCGGGCCGTCGGCAGCGGACCGAGCGCGGTGGTCGCGGGCGCGGTCGCCGGGCGGCGCGGCAGCCGGGGCCGCAGCACCTTCAGCCACACCAGCACGAGCAGCGCGGCGACGGCGGCGAAGGGCAGCACGGCGCCGAACGCCACGGCGATCCAGCGGAGCATGGTGACGAACGCGTTCCAGCCACCGGCGAGCGCGTCCACGAAGCCGGGGTCGTCGTCCTTCACCACCTTCTTCACCGGCGTCTCCGACAGCGAGAGGGTGATGGTGGCGAGGCTGGTGCGGTCCTTCAGGGACGCCTGCTGGGCGAGCAGCGACTCCAGGTCGGCCTGCCGGCTGCTCAGCTCGCCCTCCAGCGTCACCACGTCGCTGAGCCTGGTCGCCTGGTCCATCAGCTCACGGATCCGGGCCACGCTGGCGCGCTGCGACTTGATGCGGCTGTCCACGTCCACGACCTGGTCGGTGACGTCCTGCGCCTTGGCGCTGCGCTCGATCAGCTTGCCGGTGCCCTCCAGCTCCGCGAGGACCTCGGCGTACCGCTCGACGGGCACCCGCAGCACGACACGGGTGTACTCGTGGCCCTCCTCGTCGCGGTTCGTGGTCTCGTTGCCGACGTAGCCGCCCGCGTTCTCGGTGGTGCCGCGTGCCTCGTCCAGGGCCTTCGGTACGTCCTTGACCTGCACGGTCAGTGAGGCGGTGCGGATGATGTGGCTCGCGGGGACCTTGACCGGAGTGGCCTTGTCGGCGCCGGAGCCGCCGGAGCCGCTGGCGGTGCCGCTGTCGGGGGCGCCTTCCTTCGCGCCCGACTGAAGGTTCTCGGGGGCCGCCTCGGCGCCTGCGTCGGAGCCCGCCGCCTTGCTGTCGCCCCCTGAGTCGTTCGCGCCACTGCAGCCGGTGAGCGCGAGGGCGGTGGCCAGCAGGAGGCCGGCCAGGGCCTGAACCGGTCGTACGGATCGTGCGGAACGTCGTGTGCGCATGTGGGCGTACCCCCGAGGGTCGTCGTGACGACTGATGTCACTTCGACGCCGGGCTCCGGCGGAACGTTGGCGGGAAACGGTCCCGATGCGGTCACGGTAGGGACTCGTGCCGGACACCGGGGCGCGCGGGCGCTGTCAGAGGGGTCTGAGAGGCTGGGGGCATGCGCGAAGCGGAGACTCCCAGGGGCACGGGCCATGTCGTCGTCATCGGCGGCGGGATCGCCGGACTGGCGGCCGCCCACCGGCTGCTGGCCGGCGGCAGACGCGTGACCGTCCTGGAGGCCTCCGACCGGGTCGGCGGCAAGCTGCTGCCCGGTGACATCGCGGGTGTCCGGGTGGACTTCGGCGCCGAGTCGATGCTGGCCCGCCGCCCCGAGGCCGTCGCGCTCGCCCGCGAGGTCGGCCTCGGCGCCCGCCTCCAGCCGCCCGCCACCGCGACCGCGTCGATCTGGACCCGCGGCGCCCTGCGCCCGATGCCCAAGGGCCACGTCATGGGCGTCCCCGGCACCGCCGCCGCCCTGGCCGGCGTCCTGTCCGACGAGGGCCTGGCCCGCATCGAGCGCGACGCCGACCTGCCCCGCACCGAGGTCGGCGACGACGTGGCGGTCGGCGGTTACGTGGCGGCCCGCCTCGGCCGCGAGGTCGTCGACCGCCTGGTCGAGCCCCTGCTGGGCGGCGTCTACGCGGGCGACGCGTACCAAATCTCGATGCGCTCGGCCGTTCCGCAGCTCTACCAGGCGGCGAAGACGCACGACTCCCTCACGGAGGCGGTCCGCGAGATCCAGGCCAAGGCCGCGGCCAACCAGCAGACCGGGCCGGTGTTCATGGGCATCGAGGGCGGCGTGGGCGGGCTCCCGCTCGCCGTCGCGGAGTCGGTCCGCGCGCGGGGCGGCGAGATCGTCACCGGGGCGCCGGTGACGGAGCTGCGCCGCCAGGGGCCCGACGGGTGGCGGGTCGTCGCCGGTGACCGGGTGGTGCACGCCGACGCGGTCGTGGTCGCCGTACCCGCCCCGGCCGCCGCCGGCCTCCTGCGCGCCGAGGCCCCGGGGGCCGCCGCCGAGCTGGACGGCGTCGAGTACGCGTCCATGGCCCTGATCACCCTCGCCTACCGCCGCGCCGGCACCGACCTCCCGGCGGGCAGCGGCTTCCTCGTGCCGCCGGTCGAGGGGCGCACGATCAAGGCGTCCACGTTCGCCTCCCAGAAGTGGGGCTGGATCGCCGACGAGGACCCGGACACCCTCGTCCTGCGCACCTCCGTGGGGCGGTACGGCGAGACGGAGATCCTGGGGCGGGACGACGACCACCTGGTCGAGGTCTCCCGGCGGGACCTCAAGGAGGCCACCGGCCTCGACGCCGTCCCCCTGGAGACCCGCGTCACCCGCTGGACCGACGGCCTGCCCCAGTACCCGGTCGGCCACCACGCGCGCGTGGCCCGCGTCCGCGAGCACATCGCCAAGGTGCCGGGCCTCGCGGTGTGCGGCGCGCAGTACGACGGCGTGGGCATCCCGGCGTGCATCGCGAGCGCCTACGCCGCCGTCGACCAGCTCGACGGTGATCTGCGCGGTGTGCAGGAGCTCACCGCCAACCCGGTGCAGAGTCTGCACGGCGGAGCGGGAGAATAAAGGCATGAGTGACGACGCCTCCACCACCGAGTCCGGCAGGATCCCGAACAAGGGCAAGCTGGCCAAGGACCTCAACGAGGTCATCCGCTACACCCTCTGGTCCGTCTTCAAGCTGAAGGACGTGCTCCCCGAGGAGCGCGCGGGCTACGCCGACGAGGTCCAGGAGCTGTTCGACCAGCTCGCCGCCAAGGACGTGACGATCCGCGGCACCTACGACGTCTCCGGGCTGCGCGCCGACGCGGACGTCATGATCTGGTGGCACGCGGAGACCAGCGACCAGCTGCAGGAGGCGTACAACCTCTTCCGCCGCACCCGGCTGGGCCGCGCCCTGGAGCCGGTCTGGTCGAACATGGCGCTGCACCGCCCCGCCGAGTTCAACCGCTCGCACATCCCGGCGTTCCTCGCCGACGAGACGCCGCGCGACTACGTCAGCGTCTACCCCTTCGTGCGCTCCTACGACTGGTACCTGCTGCCCGACGAGGACCGCCGCCGCATGCTGGCCGACCACGGCAAGATGGCCCGCGGCTACCCGGACGTCCGCGCCAACACGGTCGCCTCCTTCTCGCTCGGCGACTACGAGTGGATCCTCGCCTTCGAGGCCGACGAGCTCTACCGCATCGTCGACCTCATGCGTCACCTGCGTGCCTCCGAGGCCCGGATGCACGTCCGCGAGGAGGTGCCGTTCTACACCGGCCGCCGCAAGTCCGTGGCCGAGCTGGTCGCCGGGCTCGCCTAGGCACGGATACCACGAAGCCCCGCACCCCCTCGACGGGGTGCGGGGCTTCGTCGTATCAGCCCTGACGGCTACGGACGCGCCGCGGCCTCGTGCCGGTCCTCGTGCCGGGCCGCGGGCTTCTTCGCGTTGCGCTCGCCCGCCCGCTGCGGCTTCGGCTCCGGGTGACCCTCGCACGCCGCGCGCCGGCCCGGCAGGCGGCCCTCCAGCAGATACGCGTCGACGTACCCGTTCACGCAGGCGTTCGGGCCGTACGCGATGCCGTGCGTCCCGGCGTCCCGCTCGGTCACCAGGACCGAGCCCGCGAGCCGCCGGTGCATCTCCAGCGCCCCCTCGTACGGCGTCGCGGCGTCCCGCTCGGCGGCCAGGATCAGCGTCGGCGGCAGCTCACCCGGGCCGGTCCGCACGTCCACCGGCCGCTGCCGGGGCGCCTGCCAGTAGGCGCACGGCAGGTTCATCCAGGCGTTGTCCCACGTCTCGAACGGCGCCACGCGCGCGAGCCGCGTGTTGTCCCGGTCCCAGGTCGCCCAGTCCGTCGGCCAGGGCGCGTCGTTGCACTCCACGGCCGTGTAGACCGCGTTGGTGTTCTCCTCCCCGGCCGCCGACTCCCTCGCCGGTGAGGCCAGCTCGACCAGCGGCTTCGGGTCGCCCTTCAGATACGCCGACAGCGCGTGCGCCCGGGAGGGCCAGTAGTCGTCGTAGTAACCGGCCTGGAGGAACGCCTCCTGCAACTGCCCCGGCCCGACCTTCCCGCCGGCCGGCCGCGTTGCGAGCCGGGTCCGCACCTTCTCGTAGTTGGCCAGCACCTCGCCGGCGGTGACGCCGAGCCGGTACACGTCGTTGTGCTCGGCGACCCACTCGCGGAAGTCCGCCCAGCGACCCTCGAACGCGGCCGACTGGGCGAGGTTGTTGTGGTACCAGATCTGCTGCGGGTCCGGGTTCACCGCGGAGTCGAACACCATCCGCCGCACGTGCTGCGGGAAGAGGTGCGCGTACAGCGCGCCGAAGTAGGTGCCGTACGACGCGCCCATGAACGTCAGCTTCTCCTGGCCCAGCGCGGCACGCAGGACGTCCAGGTCACGGGCGTTGTTGAGGGAGTTGTAGTGCTGAAGCGCGCTTCCGGTGCGCCGGGCACAGCCGCGCGCGTAGGCCTTCGCGTGGGCGATGCGCTCCTTCTTGTACTCCTCCGTGGGGTACGTCGGCGCCATCGAGGGCCCCTTGAGGTACTCCTTGGGGTCCTGGCAGGACAGCGGCGCGGACGGGCCCACGCCGCGCGGGGCGTAGCCGACGAGGTCGTACGCCGCCGCCAGCCGCTTCCACGCCGGGATGACCCCGATCAGCGGGAAGTTCAGCCCGGAGGCACCCGGTCCGCCCGGGTTGTAGACCAGGGGGCCCTGCCCCGGCACCCGGCGCTTGCTGTTGTGCGGGTCCTTGTGCGTGGCCCGCGCCCGGCTGACCAGGAGCCGGATCTGCTTGCCGTCGGGCCGGGCGTAGTCGAGCGGCACGGACACCGTGCCGCACTGGATGTGGCCGGGCAGCCCCTGCTCCTTGGGGCAGCGGCCGAAGTTGATGCCCGCCGCCCGGGCACGGGCGACGGCCACCGTCGTGCCGTGCAGCTCGTCCGCGCCCGGGGCGGCACCGGCGGTGCCGGCCGGGGCCAGGGAGAGGGTGGACAGGAGCATGGCCCCCGCGGCCGTGTAGAGGGCGGCAGCTCTCATCGCGTATCCCTTCGATGCACGCCAGCAACAAAAGGGATATTTCGTTCGTCTGTTGATGAAGGCAAGCACCACCCTGCCGGTGTCGCCGCATTGCTCCCTATGCGCCACCGTGGTGCTGCCGGCGGTCCTGCTCGCGATGCGCGAAGGCGGCCCGCAGGTCCGGCTCGCCGATCGCGCGGACACCCCGCACGGCGACGGACGTGAGATACGTACGGTCGCCCTCGCCCCCGGAGTGCCGGACCAGGGCGCTCAGCAGCCGCTGCCCGGCCGGGGAGGCCCACTGCGCGTACGGGTGGATCTCGATGCGGGCGATGGCGAGGCAGCTCAGGGTGAGGACGAGGGGCAGCGCGAACCAGAGCGCGACCAGATGCGCCGGCATGTCCGACGGGGTGGGTGCCAGCAGGGCGATCGCCCCGAGCGCCACCACGGCCGCCGCGGCGAGCCGGACCTGGCGGATCGCGCTGCCCGTCCCGTTGCGCGCTCCGTCGGGCACGGCGAGGCCCGCGTTCACCAGCCGGTCGGCCAGAGTGCCGACGGCGTCGGCGGCGGCCGCGGCGTCCCGCACCGGCTCGATCCGGGACTGGCCCTCCGGTCCGATGGCCCCTATCACCGAGCGCTCCATCTCGTCCCGCCCGCGCGGATCGACGACGGTCGCCCAGCCGGTGTGCGCGAGCAGCAGCCGCCGCTGCCGCGCCATGGAGACGAGGGTCAGATCGGCGACCCGCCGGGGACCGCCGGACAGGAACGCCGCCTCGTACAGCGTCAGATCGTGCTCCCGGGCCGCGATCGCCTCGTTCGATTCCATGGCCGCGGTGTGTACGGCGGCGAGGCACAGCCGCGTGCACGCCGTGCCGGCGACGGCCCAGGCCAGCAGCAGGAGAAGGACCCAGAACATGCCGCGTTTCTATGCCAAAGGCTCTGTGAGACGCCATGGGTTGTTCACAATCCGGACGGAGAGTTGCCGGGATGTGACGTTCCGGATCGGGCGGTTCGGGCCTCAGGAGTCCTCGGAGTCCCCTGGGCGGGGGCTCGTCGCCGCCGGCGGCAGGGTGTACGTCGGCGACGGCGACGGCGACGGCGGCGGGGTCACGGGGACGGCCGGAGCGGGGTCGGTGGTCGGACCCGGTGGGGCCGGGGGCGGGGTGAGCGGCGGCGTGCTGCCCGCGACCATGTCCTGGGCCAGCGCGTCGTAGTCGACGTAGCCGGTGGCCTCCAGGACCGTGATGTGGTCGAGGACGGTGGTGTTGGCGTCGTCGGCGAGTTTGCGCACGAGGGAGTTGCGGGTGCCGGCCCGGACCTGTGCGACGACGGAGAACACCTTGCCGTGCGCCAGCCGCAGGATGTTGGCGAACTGCCGGTCGTACTCCACGCCCTGGGCCGAGTCCAGGGTCGCCAGCCACGCCCGCTGCTGTTCGGTGGGCTCGTTGGGCAGCGCGAGGCTGAGCTTGGCGGCGACGTCACGCACCCGCTCGTCCAGGAACGTGTGCCCCTCGATGAGGTGCTCACCGGCGGTCCGTACGGCCGGAGTCGTGCCCTTGTTCCGGGCCTGCTCGCCGGCGGGCAGCTCCCACAGCCCGGCCAGCCGGACCTTGGTGATGAAGTCCCGGTCGAGGGCGGACAGCGGCCCGTATCCGGTCGAGACGGTCTCGGCGTTGAGCACGTCCAGACCGGTCCCGGACCGGTCGGCGTACGACCAGATCGGGAAGATCATCGCCAGCAGCGTCGCCGTCAGGCCCGTGATGATGAGCCCGGTGCCGCTGAAGATGCCTCTGCCGTTGATCGGGGGACGCGGTCGCATGGTGCCTCCTGTTGCGGCACCGCACGTTAGTGCGCTTCGCGGATGGGGTTGGCATATTACTTCGGCGTCTACGCCAACCGCCGTACAGGAGCGAACGGTTGCAACCGGGGCTGATACGGGCGAATGGGGAAGGGAGTGGAGTGGCTTCGGGCGGCAAATGCGGGTGAATCGGATAGGGAAACCGCTCTCCGGGCCCGGGTGTTAACCCCGGCACACTCTCCGGCGGCGACGGTGTCCACGGCGGCGGCCGGAGTTGGCGTAGCCGGCCTCGCTCACCGGCGCAGCAGCACTCGACGCGTGGCGCGCGCCAGCCGCACCCCCGGCCGCCGGGACCGGGGCTTCGGGCCGGACCGCTCCAGCCACCACTCCCGCAACTCCGCCCGCGCCCGCACGTCCTCGCAACGGCCCTCGGCCAGCAGATACCCGGCGAAGTCCAGTGCGTCGCGCCGGTAGCCGCCGGTCATCGGGTGCCCGTGGGTGTACGCGAGGAAGGCCCGTCGGTACCCGTCCCCGAGGATCACCGGCAACTCCGGCGCGACCTTGGCCACGACGTCCGCCCGCTTCCCGGCGAGCGCCCGCGCCTGCACCCCGAGCCGCACCCGGTCGAACCCCTCCGGCACAGGCGTCCCGGCAACCAGCGCGGAGAGCAGCGCGGCCTGCGCGAGACCGAGCCGCTGCCGGGCGGGCTCAGAAGCCTCCTGAACCGGTGCCGCCTCCCGTGAGGTCTCGGTCGCCGACGTCCCGCTCCGCTCGGCGGCGCCCTTCTCCAAGGCCCCCCGGATCGCCCCCAATTCCCGCTCCAGCTCGGCCGGCTCGGGGAAGTTCTCGTCGCGCTCCAACAGCACCCCGGGCGGGGACACCCGGGAGGTGAGGTCGGCCAGGATGTCGAGGACCGGCTGGGGCACGGGGTGGGCGTGGCTGTCGTGCCAGACGCCGTCGCGTTCGAAGCCGCCCGCGACATGGACGTAGGCGATGGCCTCCAGCGGCAGCTCGGCGAGCGCCTTGGCCGGGTCCTCGCCCCGGTTGACGTGGTTGGTGTGCAGGTTGGCCACGTCGATGAGCAGCCGTACGCCGGTGCGGTCGGCGAGCTCGTACAGGAACTGCCCCTCGGTCATCTCCTCGCCCGGCCACGAGATCAGCGCGGCGATGTTCTCCACGGAGAGCGGCACGGGCAGCGCGTCCTGGGCGATACGGACGTTCTCGCACAGCACGTCGAGGGCGTCCCGGGTCCGGGGGACCGGCAGGAGGTGCCCCGCCTCCAGGCGCGGCGACGCCGTCAGCGGCCCGCCCGCCCGGACGAACGCGATGTGCTCGGTGACCAGCGGCGACCCCAGCGCCTCCACCCGCTCGGCGAGCGCGGCCAGCCGCTCGGCGTCGGGCCGCTCGGCACCGCCCAGGCCCAGCGAGACGCCGTGCGGGATCACGGTCACCCCGCGCTCGCGCAGCCGTACCAGAGACTCCGGGAGGTGCCCGGGGCAGACGTTCTCGGCGACGGCCTCGACCCAGTCGATGCCCGGCATGCGCTCCACGGCGTCCGCGATCTCCGGACGCCACCCGATCCCCGTGCCCAGTCGCTCCATGGTCCCCTCCTCGGCCCTCTCCGTGTCGGATGTGACGGGGGTATGGCCCCCGCACCGGGAGCCGAACCCCTCGGGGGCCACCTTCAGAGCAACATTTGAGGTTGCGACCGGCGCCCCGCACACCGTGAACGGCCTATGGGGACGTACGCGTGGGACGCGTGGGATGTTCAGGCGCCGGGCGTCCGCCGCAGCGACGGATGATCGGCTACGACGGTGCAGGAACCGGGCGCGATCTCCGTGAACCCCGCGTCCCGCACCAACGGCAGTCCGGCACCGGTCAGCTCACCCCAGTGCCCCGGTTCCGCCGTCCGCACGGACAGCGGGAACCCGGCGTCCCGCCAGGCCGTCCGCTCCTCGTCCGACAGCTCCCACCAGGCCAGCTGTGCCGCGTGCCCGGTCTGGGCCATTGCCTTGCCGGCCGACATGTCGAGCTCGGGGTTCAGCCAGAGGACGGGGGCCGACCGGTCGATGTCCACGGGCGGTTCCGGGTCGTCGAGGTCGGTGCCGGACACCTGGAGCTTCGCCAGCTCCTTGGGCCAGCCGTCCAACGGCACGGGCGGGAAGACCCGTACTTCGGCGGTCTTGCCGGTGACAGTGATCCCCGGCAGCCCTTCGGCCCGCCGCCACTCGGCCCCGCGCGCCCGCCGGACGACCTTGCGGATCCGCGCGTCCTCCCAGTCCCGCACGGCCTGCGCCCACTCGCCGTCGCCGACGGAACGCTCGTCACTGAGGAGGGCCAGCACGGCACGGGCGGACGTCTCCAGGGCGTCCGTGCGGGCCGGGGGAGCGGAGCGCTCGATACGCACGACCAGGGGCAGGACGAACTGCGGAGCGTCGTCGCGTGCGCTGGGCTCGGATCGAAAGGGGCTGTCATTCACGGAGGCGGGCTCACTGTTCACGGCGTCCAGTCTGCCAACCCCGTCCGACACCCTGCGCAGTCCCCGGGGTGGCCTCTCATCGGCCGACAGACGGTTGGAGTGGACCAGAATGCCGTCGTGATCGACATCATGCTCGCGTCCCTGTCTACTCCCGCAGGATTTCGGCGCGAAGCGCCAGCAGGTCCACGCACGCGCGGAGTTCAGGACGCGGAAGGCCGGCGCGCTCACGCATCATTTGGATGGCCTGAATGTTGCGGCCATCGGTGATCAGGCCATCCACCTCTGCTCGCGCCTCGACCGACAGCCTGCTCCACAACGACTCGTCCATATGCGCATTTAACCTGCTGAGCCGCCGTAGCCGCGCCTTGCGGGCGGTCGGCGGGTGGAGGGGGCGGCTCCGCCGCGTGGGCCAGGCCGCCCCCAAGGGACCCCCATCGCAGTACGACAAGATGTCCCCATGCAACGCGATCTTCGTCTGGACAACGTGGGCCGTCGCTACGGCCTGCGTGGCCCATGGGTCTTACGCGGCATTCACCTCACCGTGCGGCCCGGTACGCTCGTTCGAATAGAAGGGCCCAACGGCACCGGCAAGTCCACCCTTCTACGTCTGCTGGCCCGCATAGACGCCCCCTCCGAGGGGCGCGTCACCGGGCGGCCGCGGACCGCGTACGTTCCCGAGCGGTTTCCCACCGCCCTGCCGTTCACCGCACTCGGCTATCTCACTCACCTCGGCGCCGTGCACGGGCTGTCCCGGGCGGCGGCCACCCGGGCTGCTCTGGAGTGGCTCGAGCGTTTCGGGGCCGGCGCCTACGCGCGTACCCCCATGGCCCAGCTGTCGAAGGGCAGCAGTCAGAAGGTCGCCGTCGTCCAGGCCCTGCTCGCCGAGCCGGAGCTGCTCGTGCTGGACGAGGCGTGGACCGGGCTCGACGCCGACGCGCGTGCGGAACTGGAGCGGGCCGTCGCCGAGCGCGCCGCCGGCGGGACCGCCGTGGTCTTCGTGGACCACGACCCGCGCCGCCTGGCCGGGGCGCCCGACGCGACGTACACCGTGCGGGACGGTGGGCTGGGCCTGCGTGAGGGACGACCGCCCGCGGAGCCCACCGGCCCGCGCGTGGTCGTCGTCGCCCAGGGGCCGCGTGGGGCCCAACCGCCCGCCGACGTGACCCGCGCGCTCGTCACGGCCGAGGAACCCGCGCCGGGAACCCATCACCTCACCGTGCCCGCCTCCCACTCGGACCTCCTGCTGCGGGCCCTGCTGACCGCCCGGCCGCCCTGGCACGTGGTGAGCGTGCGCCAGGAGTCCGCCCCCGACCACGAGAGCCGCCCATGAAAGCCCTGCTCGGATACCAGGCCGCCCTTCTCGCGCGCTCGCAGCGCTGGCTGGCGCCGTTCATCCTGTACGTCGCTTTCCTCGGGATCGGCGTGCAGAGCGGCGAGCCGATCCTCGACTCGCTCGGCTACGCGGCCGCGGCCCTGCTCCCCGTCGCCGCCTGGCTGGTGCGGATCTGCGTCACCAACGAGCCCTCCGGCGCCCGCAGTTGCGTCGCCGCGGCGGTCGGCCCCGGGCGGGCGCACCTCGCCGCGCTGCTGGTGGCGCTGGCCGGCTCCGCGGCCCTCGGCACGGTCGCGACCGTCGTCGTGACCCTGATCAGCAAGCCGGTGACCGCCGATCACCAGACGCGTCTGCCCCTGGTTCCCGCGGGCGCGGCCGGGCTGCTCGCCGCGCTGGCCTGCGCCCTGCTGGGCACCGCCGTCGGCGCTCTCACCACCTGGCCGGTGCTGCGCTCGACGGGCCGCGCGGTCCCGGCGATGCTCCTCGCCGCCCTGCTGTCCGTGGTGGTGACCGGCTCCCCGGCGCAGGCGGCGGTAAGCGGCCTGGTCACGGGCTCCCGCTCGGGCACGGTCCCGATGCCCGTCCTGCCCCTCGCGGCGGCGGCGCTGCTCACGGCGGCGGCGACCGCGGCGGCCTGCGCGCTCACCTCGCGCAGATCACCCTGAACAGGCGGTGCGCTGGGCCTCCTGCCACTCACACACAGGGCAGAGCGTGATCCCCTTGTACGACTCCGGGTACTCGGTCGGCTCCCGGCACAGCACACTCCCCCACTCTCGAATGCGCTCGAGCGGGGGGACCCCCATCGCGTACGGCGGCCCGTCCGCCTTCGGCGGCTTCACCGCGTCGGCGATCGTGCAGTAGTCCTCGCTCATGTCTCCAGCGTAGGACGCTCACCGCGAGGCGCTCACGGCGCCGATCAGCTCGGACACCTTCACCAGCCGGAAACCCCGCGCACGCAGCTCCGGCACGACCCGGCGGACCACCCGCTCGGTCGTCGGCGCGGCACTGCGCGTGCAGTGCAGCACCACCACGGACCCGGGCCGCACCCCGCCCAGCACCTCTTCGGCGACCGCGCGGGCGTCCGTCGCGAACGCGTCGCCGCTCACCACGTCCCACTGCACGGCCGTGACGCCCACCGGGGTCAGCTCCCGCAGCGCGCGCCGGTCGTAGCAGCCGCCCGGAAACCGGAAGTACGGCATCGGCTCACGGATCCCCACCTTCCGGAACACCCGGTACGCCCGCTCCACGTCGGCCCGCATCCCCTCCTCGCCGATGGTCGGCAGCCCGTAGCAGTCGTCGGTGAAGGCGTAGTGGCTGTACGCGTGGTTGGCGACCTCGAAGAGCCGGTCCCGCCCGATGGACCGGGCCTGCTCCGGGTACTCCTCGGCCCATCGCCCGGTCATGAACACGGTCGCCGGCACCTTCAACTCCCGCAGAGCCGCGATCAGTCCGGGGTTGTCGAACCGCTCGCCCCGCGCGGCCCGTGGCCCCTGATCGGCGGTCATGTCGGCGTCGAAGGTCAGCGCGACGGTCTTCTCCCCGTCCCGCGGTCCGTGCTCGAAGACGGCGGTCGTGCCCGCCGGGCCGGGCGCGAGCGTCGGCGGCCGGGCCGAGGACGACGCGCCGGCCGTGGCACTGGGCGCCGGGCTCGGAGCGCGGGTCGCGTCCTCCGCCGCACACGCGGCGAGCGTGCCGAGCGCCGCGCCCAGGGCGCAGACGGCGGTGGCACGTCGTACCAGAGTGATCACCGAATGAACATATGATGATCACATGCTCATTTCGGTACGCCGCCGGGTGTGCCGGTGGCGGATCACCCGCCCGGCCGCTCGGTCGTCCGTCAGTCGGTGCTGCGCGCGCAGGTCCCGGTCGGCGCGGTGGCCGGCGGGCGGCACTGGAGGGTGAACTCGGCCGGATCCGTGCTGAGGTAACGGCCGAGGCAGGTGTTCACGGTGGTGCGGCCGTGCTCGGCGCAGTAGCGCAGGGCGGCCCGGCCGTCGGTGAAGGGGCCGGGGGCGTAGAACACCCAGTAGCCCTTCCGCAGGGAGGCGTAGTCGTCGCTGCGCAGGACGGCGGCTTCCGGGACCGACTCGCGGATCGTGGCGAGCCGGCGGTCGCGGTCGGCGGCGCCCAGGGACAGCGGCTCGGAGTGGAGCTGGGCGATCCAGCGGCCCGTCGATGTGCCGGCGGGGGTGGGGGTCGGGGAAGAGGTTTCCGACTTGGGGGAGGGCTTCTGCTTAGCCGGGGTGGGGGCGGATGTCGTGGTCGGGGAGTCCTTGCCCGCGTCGGCCTTCGCGCCGCCGTCCGTGTCGCCGGGGCGCAGGGCGAACACCAGGGCCGTGGCGGCGGCGACCGCCAGTGCCACGGTCGCGGCCACCACGAGAGGCGTGCGGCGGCGGGCCGCGCCGACCTGCTGCGGGACCGTGGGGCGCGGGGTGTCCAGGCGAGTGGGAGTGGGCGGCGTGGGCGGCCCCGCGTACGTCACCGTCGGCTGCACGGCCCTGTGCGGCGCCGTCCCCGACTCCACCTGCGCCAGCATCGAGTCCAGCCGGGCGGCGTCCGGCCGGGCCGCCGGGTCCCGGACCAGCAGCGCGTCGAGCACAGGCGTCAGCGGGCCAGAGCGGGTGGGGGCGGGGAGCGGGTCGTCGAGTACGGCGGCCAGGGTGGCGAGCGTGGTCGGGCGGCGCAGCGGGCTGACGCCCTCCACACAGACGTACAGGACCACGCCGAGCGACCAGAGGTCGGCCGCCGGATCGTCGCCATGGCCCCGGATGCGCTCCGGGGCCATGTACTCGGGCGAACCGATGAGCTCGCCGGTGGCCGTGAGGCCCGTCGTGCCCTGCAGGGCGGCGATGCCGAAGTCGGTGAGCACGGCGTCGCCGTCGGTGTGCAGCAGGATGTTGGCCGGCTTGACGTCCCGGTGCTGGATGCCCGCCGCGTGCGCGGCCCGCAGCGCGGCGAGCACCTGACGTCCGAGCCGGGCGGCCTCGACGGGAGTCAACGGGCCGTCGTCGAGACGGCGCTGCAGCGAGACACCCGGCACCAGCTCCATCACGATCCACGGATGCGGCTCGGCGGCCACGATCTGATGGATCGTCACCACATGCGGATGGCTCAGCCGGGCCAGCGCCCGCGCCTCGCGCATCACCCGCTCACGCATCACGCCGACCGTGTCCGCGTCCGACCGCACCGCCTTGAGCGCGACCTCGCGGTGCAGCACGGTGTCACGGGCCCGCCACACGGTGCCCATTCCTCCGCTGCCGAGCCGTTCCAGCAGTTCGAAACGGCCGTCGACGAGATCCCCCGGTGCGTTCATGCCGCACAGGTTAGAGGACGTGGTGGAGCCGGGGCTTTAGGGGTGAGCCCGTGATCAGGCCGTCACTTGCGCCAGGGTCCCGTCACCGCGAAGGTCGTCCCCGGTGTGTAGCAATTGACGTACATCGTCCCCCCGTCGGGCGAGAAGGTGACCCCGGCGAACTCGCCCCATTCCGGCTCCTCGGCCGTACCGAGGTTCTGGGCGTTGCGGGCCATCGCGTAGACCTCGCCGTGCCGCGTCACGCCGAAGACGTGCTGGGCGCCGTTGCCGTCCTCGCACACCATGAGGCCGCCGCCGGGGGCGAGGCAGATGTTGTCGGGGGACTCGCCGGGCAGCTCGACGTTCGTGTCGGGGCCGAAGACGATCACCAGCGTGAGGCGGCGCGCGGCGGGGTCGTAGCGCCAGATCTGGCCGTAGTGGTCCGCCGCCGAGCCGTCCGCGCTGCGGGCGAAGGAGGAGACGAAGTAGACGCTGCGACCGCCCCAGTAGCAGCCCTCCAGCTTCTGCGCGTGCGTGATCCCCTTCGGGCCGAAGTCCTGGAGGCGGATGGGGGTTCGGGTCGCGAGCGGGTCCGGTACGTCGACCCACTCGATCTTCCCGAAGCTCGTGCCCGGCTCCTGGATCGTCGACAGGTCGGGTACGCCCGGCACCCGCATCGCCTGGAGCCGGCCGCCCGCGCGCAGGCTGCCGAGGCTTCCGCGCGGCTGGTGGGGCAGGAAGCGGTAGAAGAGGCCGAACGGCTTGAGGAAGGCGTCCTCGGTCTCGTAGACGACACCGCTGTGCGGGTCCACCGAGATCGCCTCGTGCTGGAAGCGGCCCATCGCGGTCAGCGGGACCGCGCCCGAGCGGAGCGGGTCGGCCGGGTCGACCTCGAAGATGAAGCCGTGGTCCTTGGTGTATCCGTTGGTGCCCGCCCGGTCCTCGGTCTCCTCGCAGGTCAGCCAGGTGCCCCAAGGGGTGGGCCCGCCCGCGCAGTTGACGGCCGTACCGGCGATGGCGACCCGCTCGGACAGGACGTTGTCGTGCCGGTCGAGGGTCAGGGCCGTACAGCCGCCCTTGCCGGCCGGGTCGTACGTGAGGCCCTCCACCGTCGGGACGGGGACCCGGGCGGCGGCGCGGTTCTCGTGGTTGCGGACCAGGTGGACGCGGCCGTGCCGGCCGGGCAGGGCCGTCATGCCGTCGTGGTTGGAGGGGACGGGTCCTTCACCGGAGCGCAGCGGGTCGCCCTCACGGGAGAGGACCCGATAGCGGAAACCTTTCGGCAGGTCGAGCAGGCCCTTCGGGTCGGCGACCAGCGGGCCGTAGCCGGCATGGCCCAGGTTCTGCGCGGCGGCGGTGCCGGCGAAGAGTTCGGTGAGGTTTCCGGCGAAGGCGATCGAGACGCCCAACGCGCCCGTGCGGGCGAGGAGCTGACGACGTGTCGAACCACCGGCTGAAGTGTTTTCGGACATGGGGCAGCCTTCCTGCTGGCGGACAGGAACTGTGACCCGCCGTGTCTATCACCTGGTGCCGACCTCGGGAACCACGCGCGTAGCACGTGTCACTGCGTCGAGGCGTCGTCGATGATGTCCTCGATCGTCCGCTCGACCTCCCGCTCGGCCGCGGGCTCGACGGCCGGCTGGGCGCCCTCGTCCGCGGAGCCGGAGCCACTCTCCACGGCGCGAGTCGTCTCGCTCTTCGGGGGAGGCTTCGCTTCCTGGTCCTTGCCTCCTTCCAGGAAGCGGAGCAGCTCCACCGGGATCGGCAGGACCAGGGTGGAGTTCTTCTCCGCCGCCACCGCCATGACCGTCTGGAGCAGCCGCAACTGGAGCGCGGAGGGCGCGTCGGCCATCTGGTGGGCGGCCTCGGCAAGCTTCCGGGAAGCCTGGAGTTCGGCGTCGGCGTTGATGATCCGGGCCCGCCGCTCGCGGTCCGCCTCGGCCTGCCGGGCCATGGAGCGCTTCATCGACTCCGGCAGGGACACGTCCTTGATCTCGACGCGGTCCACCTGCACGCCCCAGCCGATGGCCGGGCTGTCGATCATCAGCTCCAGGCCCTGGTTGAGCTTCTCGCGGTTGGACAGCAGGTCGTCCAGATCGCTCTTGCCGATGATCGAGCGCAGGGAGGTCTGCGCCATCTGCGAGACCGCGTACTTGTAGTCCTCGACCTTGATCAGCGCGTTCGCCGCGTCGATCACCTTGAAGTACACGACGGCGTCCACGCGTACGGTGACGTTGTCCCGGGTGATGCCCTCCTGGGCCGGCACCGGCAGCGTGACGATCTGCATGTTGACCTTGTGCAGCCGGTCCACGATCGGAACGATCAACGTGAATCCGGGGGGTCGTACGTCTCCCACCAGCCGCCCGAGCCGCAGGACGACCCCGCGCTCGTACTGCTTGACGACCCGCGCCGCGGCCGCGACGTACACGACGCCCGCCGCACCCACACCCGCGACGATGCCCAGTACTTCCTCGACCATGACGACCTCCTCGCCGAGAGGTCCGTTGCGTATGCTCCTGCAACGATATGCCCGGAATCTGGTCCGGGGCCATGGGCGGCCCCGGACCAGCGGGGCACGTCAGGGTGAGGTGACCCGGACCGGCTCGGTTCCCGCGGAGCTGTGCCGCTCGGCCCAGTTCTCCAGGGCCGTACGGCAGGCGTGGTCGAGATGGTGCAGCCCGGACAGGTTCAGCACGACCGGGCGGTCCTGGGGCAGGGCCTCCAGGCTGTCGAGGATCTTCGGCAGCCGCAGGAAGGTCGCGTTGCCCGACAGGTACGCCTGGATGGGGCCGGCGCCCTTGTCGATGACCTCCAGCTTCACGTGCGAGGCCTCCCAGGCGGTCTTGGCGACCGACAGGCCCAGGCCGATGAGCACGCCCTCGAACATGTTCACCGCGACGATCGACACGGCGGTGACGACGAGGATCAGCGCCTCGCCCCGGTGGCCCCGCCACAGGGAGACGATCCCGCGGAAGGGGATCAGCTTCCAGCCGGCGTGGACCAGGATGCCGGCCAGCGCGGGGATCGGGATCAGCGCGAGCGCGGCGGGCAGCAGTGCCGCGAACAGCAGCAGCCACACGCCGTGCATCACCCGGGACGCCTTGGTCTTCGCGCCCGCCTGGACATTGGCGGAGCTGCGCACGATCACCGCGGTCATCGGCAGCGCGCCGAGCACACCGCAGACGGTGTTGCCCGCGCCCTGGGCCATCAGCTCCTTGTCGTACTCGGTGCGCGGCCCGTCGTGCAGCCGGTCCACGGCGGCCGCGCTGAACAGCGACTCGGCCGACGCGATGAGCGTGAAGGCGATGATCGTGGCCAGCACGCCGACGTTCGCGAGTTCACCGAAGGCGGTGAGGGACGGCGGCTGGACGGAGCCCAGCAGGCCCTTGACCTCGACGGTGGCGACGGGCAGTGAGAAGACGGCGGCGACCAGCGTCGCCAGCCCGACCGCGGCCAGCGGACCCGGCACGGTGCGCACCTGACGCGGCAGCCGCTTCCACAGCACCAGGACGGCGACGGTGCCGGCGCCCAGCGCGAGCGAGGCCAGCGCCTCGGTGTTCCCGGCCGCCCGGGCGAGCGCGCCCGGCAGCCCGGCTATCTTGTCCAGGCCCGAGGCGGGCGCCTTGGCGTCGACGGCCGCGTAGAGCTGGCCGGCGATGAGCACCAGGCCGATACCGGCCAGCATGCCCTCGACGACGGAGACCGAGATGGCCCGGAACCAGCGCCCCAGCTTCAGGGCGCCCATGAGGAGCTGGAGCAGGCCGGTCGCCAGCACCAGCACACCGAGGACCGGCAGCCCGAACTGCCGTACGGCCTCGAAGACCAGCACCGTCAGACCGGCGGCCGGTCCCGAGACCTGAAGGCTGCTGCCGCGCATCATGCCGGTGACGATGCCGCCGACTATGCCGGTGACGAGTCCGAGCTCGGCCGGCACGCCGGAGGCGACGGCCACGCCGACGCACAGCGGCAGCGCGACCAGGAAGACGACCAACGAGGCGGCGAAGTCCTGCCGCAGGTGAGGGAACTTGGTCAGCATGCCGGTCACAGCGCCTCGAACGCGTCGGTCTCGGCGTCGTGGGCGTGCACGGCGCCCTTGTGCACCTCGTAGTACCAGCCGTGCAGGGTCAGTTGACGCTCCTTCAGCTTCTTTTCGATGAACGGGTACGAGCGCAGCCGCAGCAGCTGCGTCAGCACATGGGCCTGGACGCCCTCGGCGACCTCCGGGTCCTCGGTGGCTCCCGTCGGGCGCGGATCGGCCTGCGCGAGCCAGTCGCGCACGGCCGGCACGGCGTCCAGGTCGTCGCCGCGCACCAGCGCGCCGACGGCTCCGCAGTGGGAGTGGCCGCAGACCACGATGTCGCTGACGCCGAGGACCTCCACGGCGTACTCGATGGTGGCCGCCTCGCTGGTGGGGTGCTCGGAGGCGTACGGCGGGACGATGTTGCCCGCGGTGCGCAGCTCGAAGAGCTCGCCGGGGCGGGCGCCCGTGATCAGGGCCGGTACGACCCGGGAGTCGGAGCAGGTGATGAACAGGACCTGTGGGGACTGCCCTTCGGCCAGTTTGGCGAACTCCTCAGGGCGCTGTCCGAAGGTACGGGCGTTGTCGATGAGGGGCTGCATGTGTGGTGACTCCTCCTGGCGCGCCTCAATGGCGCGTCGGGGTTTACATGACAGGGGTGGGGGGACTGCTCCGCCGCTCAGCAGCGGAAGGTCTGAAGCCCCGCCGGGGTGTGGGACGTCGAGGGTCTCGACGTGCGCCGGTGCGCGCCGGCTTCGGCCGGCTGGTGCGCGGACGCGGAGTCCCGGGAGAGCAACGGTCTGTCGGGCGCCTGTGGCCCGGAGTCGGTGCAGCGCAGCTGGTCACGGGTGCGCAGTGGACCGGTCGGGTCCCCGTCACCTGACGGGACGCAGGGGCGTGACGTGAGGGTTTCGTCGCGCGGCGCCTTCCCGGAGGGCTTGGTTCCGGGCTGGGCCTTGGCCTCTGCCTGACTCGCTGTGTATGCGTGTGCGAAGGCCGTGCCGGGTGCGAAGAACTGGAGGGCGAGCAGGACGGCGGCGAGGATCGAAATCGGGGTCCGGGCCGTCGTACCTCGGAACATGCGCCCCCCTCCAGTCAGTCCACACCTCATGCACGTGCCAACACTTGGTCAACCGTTGGTCAAGAAACACGTTAACCCGGCAACGTTGTTTGCAGGGTTAACTTAACGTTTCGAGCTGAAGAGAGCCTGAAATGCGAGGGTGACTTGGCTTGAACCGCCCCTTGACCAGGGGCAGTTACTGGGTTACCAGGCTCTTGGCGTCGCGGGCCAGCGCGGTGAGTCGCGAGATCGCGCGGAAGTACTTCTTGCGGTAGCCGCCCTTCAGCATCTCCTCGCTGAAGAGCTGGTCGAAGGGCAGTCCGGAGGCCAGGACCGGGACTTCACGGTCGTAGAGCCGGTCGGCGAGCACCACGAGCCGCAGGGCAGTGGACTGGTCCGGAATCGGCTGGACGTCGGTGAGGCACACGGCTTTCAGGCCGTCGGTCAGCGCGCCGTAACGGCTGGGGTGGACGCGCGCGAGGTGCTCCAGCAGATGCGGGAAGTCGTCGAGCGAGGCGCCCTCGGTGGCGTACGCCGTCTTCGTCACCTGTTCGTCGGAGAAGGGCGCCGGCGCCTCGGGCAGGCCGCGGTGGCGGTAGTCCTCGCCGTCGATGCGCAGGGCGCGGAAGTGGGCGGACAGGCCCTGGATCTCGCGCAGGAAGTCGGCCGCCGCGAAACGGCCCTCGCCCAGCTTGCCGGGCAGGGTGTTGGAGGTGGCGGCGAGCGCGACGCCCGCGTCGACCAGCTTGCCGAGCAGGGTGGAGACGAGGACGGTGTCGCCGGGGTCGTCGAGCTCGAACTCGTCGATGCAGAGCAGGCGGTGGCCGGAGAGCGTCTGGACCGTCTGCTGGAAGCCCAGGGCGCCGACGAGGTTGGTCAGCTCCACGAAGGTGCCGAACGCCTTGAGGGACGGCTCGGCGGGAGTGGCGTGCCACAGGGAGGCCAGCAGGTGGGTCTTGCCGACGCCGTAGCCGCCGTCGAGGTAGACGCCGCGCGGGCCGGCCGGGACCTTGGGCGCCTTGGGCCTGCCGAACCCGAGGAATCCGCGCCGGGCCTTGCCGGCGCCGGTGGCGTGCGCACCGCCGAGCCCGCCCGCGAACTCCTCCAGGACACGGACAGCCTCGATCTGGCTGGGCTGGTTCGGGTCCGGGATGTAGGTGCTGAAGCGGACCGAGTCGAAGCGGGGCGGCGGCACCATCTCGGCGACCAGCCGGTCCGCCGGGACGTGCGGCTCGCGGGCGCACAGGGACAGCGGGCTCGCTTCGGTTATCGGGCTCGGCCCGGAGGCGGCGGTGGAGGACGACACGGGTCACCATGGTAAGCGCCGTGCCACACTCCTTGACATGCGACGCCTGTTCCCTGTGACCGACGAGACAGCAGCGAGGACCGTTCGTGAGGGGGCCGGGGGTGATGAGGCCCGAGGGGGGCATGAGGGCCTGGACCGGGAGTGGAGCCTGGCCGAGCTCGCCGGCGCCTACGCCTATCCGGAGCCCGGCCCCGGCGAGCGGGTGCCGTGGCTGCGGGCCAACATGGTGTCCACGCTGGACGGGGCCGCCCAGCACGACGGCCGCTCGCAGCCCATCTCCACGGCGACCGACATGCGGATCTTCGGCACCCTGCGGGCGCTGGCGGACGTGGTGATCGTCGGCGCCGAAACGGTACGCCAGGAGGGGTACCGGCCGGCCCGTGAGCGGGCGGAGTTCGCAGAGGCGCGCGAGGCGGCTGGGCAGGGCCCCGCACCCGCCATCGCCGTGGTCAGCGCCGGCCTCGACCTGGACTACGGCCTCCCGCTGTTCACCTCGCCCCTGGTGCCCACCCTGATCCTGACGGGCGCCGCCGCGGCTCCGGACCGGAAGGCGGCGGCGGAGAAGGCGGGAGCCCGGGTGGTGATCGCCGGTGACGGCGTCGGCGTGGATCCGGTCCGCGCCGTCCGGGCCCTCGCCGAACTCGGGCACACCCGGCTGCTGACCGAGGGCGGGCCGCGGCTGCTCGGCCAGCTGGTGGCCTCCGGAGTCCTCGACGAGCTCTGTCTGACGATCTCCCCGATGCTCACCGCGGGCGACGCCCAGCGCATCGCGGGCGGGCCCTCGGTGACGGTGCCCGGGCGGTTCGAGCTGGTGTCCCTGCTGGAGGAGGAGGGTTTCCTGTACAGCCGGTACCGGCGGACGTGAGATCCGCTCGGAAATGGGTTCTATAACTGTCGTGGTCCGGGAAACGGCGGAATCAGCCGTTCCGTTTAGCTTCCGCCGGGCACACTAAAACTCGCAGTCCCCGTGCGAGCACGGGGCAGGATGGTTCCGCAGAAGGGGCGCCCGGTGTTCACAAGCGTTTTGATGATCGAGAAGGCCCTGACGTCCGCCGACGTGGAGTTCGTCACCACCTTGCACGGGGACGAGGAGGTCTCCTTCCACGTGCTGCTCCAGCCGCGCGGCGAGCAGGCCGACAGATTGCTGCGCGCCATCGACGACATCGCGCTCGGGGAGCTGGACGAGGCCGTCCGGGAGGGCGAGACCCCGGAGGGCGAGGAGGCGATGAGCACGGGGGAGCGGGCCCTGGAGGTCTCGCTCACCGCGCTGCGCACGGCCGGGGCGCAGGCCGAGGGGCGGCTGCTGGACGACCATCCGCTGGACGCGCTCAGGACGGTGGTGGACGAGGTCGGTGCGGACGAGGTGATCGTGCTGACCGATCCCCACTACGTGGAGGAGTTCTTCCACCGGGACTGGGCCTCGCGGGCCCGGCACAAGGTGGGAGTGCCGGTGCTGAAGCTGTTCTCGCACAGCAAGGCGTAACGCTGCCGCTGGGCCGGGCCGTGGGCGCCGTAGGAGCTGGGCGGTTCGTCGGGCGCGGCTTTGTGGGGGCTGATCGCGCAGTTCCCCGCGCCCCTTGGTCGGCACACTGCCCGGCGCCCCATTGCCCAGCGCCCGCGGGAGCACCCAATAGGCTGGTGCCTCACCGTCGTATCGCACTTCTGGGAGAACACACATGGCACCCGGCATTCCCACCGCCATGGACCGACCTCACTTCATCGGCATCGGCGGGGCCGGGATGTCGGGGATCGCGAAGATTCTCGCGCAGCGCGGGGCCAAGGTGGCCGGCAGCGACGCCAGGGAGTCCGCGACCGCCGAGGCGCTGCGGGCGCTCGGCGTGACCGTGCACATCGGGCACGCGGCGGAGCACCTCGCCGACGACGCCAGCTGTGTCGTCGTGTCCTCGGCGATCCGGCAGGACAACCCCGAGCTGGCCCGCGCCGCCGAGCTGGGCATCCCGGTGGTGCACCGCTCCGACGCGCTCGCCTCGCTGATGGACGGGCTGCGCGCGATCGCCGTCGCCGGTACCCACGGCAAGACGACCACGACGTCGATGCTGGCCGTCTCCCTCAGCGAGCTGGGCCTGAAGCCGTCGTACGCCATCGGCGGCGACCTCGACGCCCCCGGCTCGAACGCCCTGCACGGCGACGGTGAGATCTTCGTCGCCGAGGCGGACGAATCGGACCGCAGCTTCCACAAGTACGAGCCCGAGGTCGCGATCGTCCTGAACGTCGAGCTCGATCACCACGCGAACTACGCGTCGATGGACGAGATCTACGAGTCCTTCGTGACGTTCGCGGACTGCATCACCGAGGGCGGCACGCTGGTGATCTCGGCCGACCAGGACGGGGCGCGGGAGCTTACCCAGCGGGTCGCCGGGACCGTGCGAACGGTGACGTACGGCGAGGCCGAGGACGCCGACGTGCGGGTGCTGTCCGTCGTGGCGCAGGGGCTGAAGAGCCAGGTCACCGTCCTGCTGGACGGCCAGGAGCTCACCTTCGCCGTCTCCGTCCCCGGCCGCCACTACGCCCTCAACGCCGTCGCCGCGCTCGCCGCCGGCGCCGCGCTCGGGATCCCGGCCGCCGAGCTGGCCCCGGCGATCGCGGCCTACACGGGTGTCAAGCGCCGCCTCCAGCTCAAGGGCGAGGCCGCGGGCGTGCAGGTCATCGACTCCTACGCCCACCACCCGACCGAGATGACGGCCGACCTCGAGGCGATGCGCGCGGCGGCCGGGGACGCCCGGATCCTGGTCGTCTACCAGCCCCACCTGTTCTCCCGGACCCAGGAGCTCGGCAAGGAGATGGGCGACGCCCTCGCCCTGGCGGACGCCTCGCTGGTCCTGGACATCTACCCGGCCCGCGAGGACCCGATCCCCGGCATCACCAGCGAGTTGGTCATCCAGGCGGCCCGGGCGGCCGGCGCCGAGGTGACGGCGGTCCACGACAAGGGCGAGGTGCCCTCGCTCGTCGCGGGAATGACAAAGCCCGGTGATCTCGTTCTCACCATGGGCGCGGGCGACGTCACCGACCTCGGCCCGCTCATCCTGGACCGCCTGTGAAGTGAGGGGCACACACACATGTCGTACGACGTCGAAAAGCCGGACGAGCAGTGGCGCGCGGAGCTGACCCCGTCCGAGTACGCCGTCCTCCGTCAGGCCGCCACCGAGCCCGCCTTCACCGGTGAGTACACCAACACCAAGACGACGGGCGTCTACTCCTGCCGGGCCTGCGGCGCCGAACTGTTCACCTCCACCACGAAGTTCGAGTCGCACTGCGGCTGGCCGTCCTTCTACGACCCGAAGGACACCGACGCGGTGGAGCTGATCGAGGACCGTTCGCACGGGATGGTGCGCACCGAGGTGCGGTGCGCCCGGTGCGGATCGCACCTCGGGCACGTCTTCGAGGGCGAGGGGTACGCCACCCCGACCGATCAGCGGTACTGCATCAACAGCATCTCGCTGCGGCTGACGCCGGACGAGGGCTGATCGCCTCACGCGCACGCTCCGCACCGACGCCGGCTGTGGCAACGATCACTCGGCGGCCCGGCGCGGGGGCGTGCGTGGCCGCGCTGGCACGGGGGACACGGCTGTTCCTAGACTCGTAGTCGGAGGTCCGGCCAGGTGGTGTCCCCGGTGCGGGAAGGCGGTGGTGGCGCCTCATGTCGTACGTCGCCGTGAGTGCGATCAGTCATCCCGGGCTGCTGCGTGAGCGCAACGAGGACAGCCTCGTCGTCGGGCCGTGGACGCTGTGCGGGACCGTGACCGAGAACCCGCAGACCCTGGTCTTCCCGCTCGGCACCCCCCTGGTCGTCGCCGTCGCCGACGGCCTCGGCGGGCATCCCGGCGGTGATGTGGCCAGTTCTCTGGTCGCCCGCCGGATGGCGGCCCTGGGACCCGCCCTGAGCAGCGAGGTCGCCGTCCGTGACGCCGTGAACGCCTGCAACCTCGCCGTGTACCAGGCGGCGGGCGGTGAGGAGCGCAGTGAGCTCTCCGGCATGGGAACGACGATCGCCGGGGTCGTGGTGCGGCCGGAGTCGCTGCTCGTGTTCAACGTGGGCGACAGCCAGGTCTTCGCGGCCTCCGGCGCCGAACTGCGGCAGCTGAGCGTCGACGACAGCCCGCCGCATCCGCCCGGCCGCACCACCACCCTCGTCACCCAGAGCCTCGGCGGCTCGCTGACCTACCGGGCCGTCGCTCCCCATGTCTCGGCCGAACCCCTGGCGTCCGGCGACCGCTTCCTCATCTGCTCGGACGGCCTGACGGACCCGGTCGCACCGGACGTCCTGGAGGAGATCCTCGACGAGCACGAGGACGGCCGTGCGGCCTTCGAGCTGTGGAAGGCCGCGATCGAGGCGGGCGGGCCCGACAACATCACCGTGGCCCTGGTGCGGGTCGGCAAGGAGTAGCGGGGGCGTCGGGTTCAGAGGATCTTGCGCTGGACCATGACGGAGAGCACCAGCGCGCCGGGCAGGAGCGGTACCCAGACCGTCAGGATGCGGTAGCCGATGACGGTGGCCGCGGCCAGGCCCATCGGGGCGCCGAAGGTGACCATCGTGAAGACCAGGGCCGCGTCCACCGGGCCGATGCCGCCGGGCGCGGGCACGGCGCCGACGGCGGTGCTGGCGAGGAGGAGCGCCAGGGTCACCTGCGTCCACGACAGCGGCAGGCCGAGCGCGAAGCCCACCGAGGCGATCACGCTCGCCTGGAGCAGCGGGGTGGCCGCGGCCCCGCCCCACAGGGCGAGGACCCGGCTGGGCCGGGTGTGCAGGATCCGGGCGTCGGTCAGGGCGGTGCGTACGAAGCCGAGGAGGGGGCGGCGCAGCGGCCGTACGGCCGTCACCAGTACGGCCGTCGTGCCGAGGACCGTCACCACGCCCGCGGCGACCAGGACCAGGGTCCGCCGGTCCGGTATCAGTTCGCCCAGGTGCAGCAGCTCGGGGAAGGCGATGAGGAAGCCGAGCAGCACGGCGGTCTTCGCGATCGGTTTGACCAGCGAGTACAGGGCGAGGGACGCGGTGCCCCGGGCCAGGGGGATGCCCTGGCCCTGGAGGAAGCGCAGGGTGACGGCGTGGGCGCCGATGCTCGCCGGCAGCACGTGGTTCGCGGCGCCGGCCGCGAACTGCGACGCGAGCAGCAGGCCCGGCGGCAGCCGCTCCGGTATGGAGCCCTGACGGACCAGGGCGGCGACCACCCAGCCCATGCAGGTGAAGAAGAGGCCGGCCAGTAGCCACCAGGGGTCGGCGGTGACGAGCCGGGCGGCGCCGTCGCGCACGGTGTGCCAGTCGGCCGCCGCCCACGCCCCGATCAGCAGGAGCGGGAGGAGCGTCAGCGCGTGGCGGACCAGGCGTGCGGGCGCGAACAGGGAGCGGACCGGGGTGGCGGGAGCGGCGGAGGCGGTGGGGCAGGCGGGCAGCGGTCCGGGGAGATCGCTGAGCGGGAGCGAGGACACGGCGCGGTCGTCCTTCCGCGTCACAACCCGCGCGCGGACGCGGGGCGGACGGCTAGAGGGCGAGGGCAGGAGGGGACGACGAGAACGTGCCCGTTCGATGTGACGCGGTGGTGTCCGGGAACGGAAGGGGCGTCGGCGGGCGGGCGACGTGGCCGGGGGTCTGCCTCCGCCGTCACCGGCGGTGAGATGACTGTGGGGGTGGTGGGGCGGCGGGGACGGTCGGGGTCGGTGGCTCTCGGACGGACCGCCGCGCTCCCCAGGACCCTCGCCGCCGGTCTCGGCATTACGTGCCGGCGCCGGCGGGCGCACACTGGAAGGGTGCTGTCGGTGCTCAAGGGGGTGTCGGCATGGCGGCGTCCGAGTGCCCGAGGGTGCGGCTGTGGCGGTGGCGGCGCAATCCGCTGAGGCGGCGTTGCGACCTCATCGAGGCCTGGGTCGTGCTGTGCGGATGGCTGTTCGCGCTGGCCGGTGCCGTGTGCGGCGGCCTCGTCGCGGCGGACGCGGTCGTGCGCTCGGCGGAGCAGCAGCGGGCCGACAGCCACAGGGTGACGGCCGTCCTGGTGAAGGACGCGGAGGACCCGGGGCCCGCGCGGGTGACCACCGACCATCTGGTGTGGGCGACCGTGCGCTGGACCGACCCGGACGGCACGGTCCGCACGGACGAGGCGCGGGTGCCGCCCAAGACGAAGGCGGGCGGCAAGGCCGAGGTGTGGACGGACCGCCATGGTGTCCTCCCCAAGGAACCGCTGTCCGAGACCGAGATCATGCTGCACTCGGTCGCCGGCGGAGTCCTGGCCGGCTCGGGAGCCGCGGGCCTCGTGCTCGGGTCCGTGTGGGTGGTGCGGCTGGGACTGGAGCGGCGGCGGCTGGAGCAGTGGGCCGCCGAGTGGGAGCGGCTGGACACGCCGTGGGGATGGAAGACGGGCTGACCGCGGGTCCCGTCGCCGGCCTCGACGGCGAGCGCCGCGTTCAGCGGCGGCCCACCGCGGGCGTCACTTGACGTCCGCGCTCGGCAGCGCCGTCGGGGACGCGGTGTTGAGGTCTTCCAGGCCCTTGGGGATGGCGAGCGTGAGGACCGGTGCGCCCGGCTGGGGCGCGGGCGGCGTCATCTGGTCCTTGGGGAGCTTCGGCGGCGTGGTCTGCTGGAAGTTGTTCGCGTCGAAGTTCACCATGCCCGTCTTCTCCAGGACCGTCATGTGGTCGAGCACGGTGTCGTTCGCCAGGTCCGCCAGCTGACGCACCAGGGTGTTCTGCGTGGTGCCCCGGATCTTCGCGATGGCCGGGAAGATCTGCCCGTGCGTCACCCGCATGATGGCGACACCGGTGGCGTCGAACTCCTTGCCGGTCTTGGAGTCCACGGTCGCCACGAACTGCTGCTGCTGGGGGCTGGCCTGGTTGGGCAGCGTGATGTTCAGCTCGGAGGCGAGCTTGCGGCAGGCGAGGTCGAGCCGGGCGTGTCCGACGACCAGGTGCTTGCCGGCCTCCTTCATCTCCGGCGTCGTGCCCCGCTGCATCGCCATCATGCCCAGCGGGTGCTCCCACAGGCCCGCCGCGCGGACCTTGACGACGAAGTCCCGGTCGGCCTCGGTCAACGGGCCGTACTGCGTGTTGGCGATGACGCGGTCCTGATTGACGGACGTGGTCTCCACGCCCAGCATCGCGGGGTAGGCGAGGGCGGAGAGGGTGAGGACGAGAGCGCCTCCCACGAAGACGGTGCCTACCATGCGGCGCGAGACGGGCATCGTGACTCCTGTGACGTGAACGGCCGGTACTCCCTGAGGTACGGATGGCTCGCGCGAAACAATCACCGCCGCGCGAAAAAACTTGCGGCCCGCGGTGGGGCGTTCGTCACAATCCCTCGCGAACGGCGGGTACGGCGCTCCCCGTTCGGCCGCTACGCCGCCCGTCGCCCCAGAGCGACCAGCGCGCCCACCTGACGCGTGTACGCGCTCGGGTGGGAGACGTGCGGGATGTGCCCCGCGCCCTCGAAGGTGTGCGTGAGCGCCTGCGGCAGGGCGCCCGCGAGCCGGCCGACGATCGCGGCGAACCACCGCGGGCTCTCGCTGCCCTTGGTCAGCAGCGCGGGCCCCCGGTAACCGGAGAGCCGGCCGAGATCGAGATCGGCCCACCGCGGGTCGCCCTGCTCGTCCGCGAACGTGGGCGCGTTGACGCGGAACGTCTCCCGCACCCGGTCCGGCATCAGCTCCCACTCCCCGGGCCCGAACGCGACCTCTTCCACGAACTGCCTTGCCCCCGAGAGGACTTCGCCCTCCCGTAACCGCTCGACGACGGAGGCCATACGCAGTGCGGTGGCCGCCATCAGCGGGCGTGCCGCGGCGTCGTCGGCCACGACGCCCATGAGCGGCGGCTCGTGCGCGAGGATGCCGCGGAAGAGCTCCGGGCGCCGGCCGGCCAGGCCCAGCGCGGTCGACGCGCCGAAGGAGTTGCCCGCGACGAACGCGGGGGCGAAGCCGAGGGTCTCCATCAGCGCCGCCAGGTCGTCCTCGTCCTCGCGCCGTGACCCCTGGCCCGGCGGACGCTCGCTCCGGCTGTGTCCGCGCCGGTCGTACACCAGCACCCGGTGGTCGCGGGAGAGGTCCTTCATGACCGGCACCCAGTTGTAGTGGTCGCCCCAGGAACCGTGGACCAGGACCAGCGGGTCGCCGTCGCCGGCCGTCTCGTAGTAGAGCTCGACCCCGTTCACCGCGGCCAGTGGCATGTCCGTCTTCTCCTTGTCGCCGGTCAGCGCAGGTGTCGTTCGAGGAAGGTCAGGGTGGCGTCCATCGAGTCCGGCCACCGCGGCCCGAACGTGTGCCCCTCGCCGCGGTACGTCCGCAGCTCCACGTCCTTGCCGGCCGCCTCGAACGCGGCGACGGTCGCCCGCGTCCAGGCCAGGGGGCAGGTGTCGTCGGCGGTGCCGTGGTGGATCAGCAGGGGCTCGGTGACCCGGTCGACGTACGTGACCGGCGAGACCTGCCGCCAGAACTCGGGGTTCTCCTCCGGGGTGCCGTGCGCGGCTTCGATCTCCTCGACCAGCGGGTCGCCCTCGGGCCGCTGGAAGCGGTCGATGTTCTCCTGCGGGCGGGAGCTGACCGGCGCGAACACCACGGCCGCGTCGACCAGTCCCGGCGCCACGACCAGCGCGTTGTACACCACCCCGCCGCCCATCGACCGCCCGACCAGCCCGATCCGCTCGTCGTCGACGTCCGGCCGGGCGGCGGAGCGCAGCGCGCGCACGGCGGCGATGACGTCCTCGGTGTAACCGAGCCGCAGGTTGACGTCGTTGTCGGGGTCGTCGTCGGAGCCCGCGTGGTTGCGGTAGTCGGTGTGCAGGACGACGTAGCCGTTGCGGGCGAGGAGGTCCAGTTCGCGGGGCATGCCGCGGCCGGTCGTGTAGACGTCCGGGTCGATGTAGCCGTGCGCCAGGACCAGCGCGGGGAACGGCCCCTCGCCGCGCGGGACGTTCATGATCCCCGAGATGGTCAGACCGCCCGAGCGGTAGGTGACGGCGTACTGGGTGTAGGCGCCGGTGCGCACCCGTACGGCACCCAGGCGCAGGTCGGAGCCTCGGTGCTCGCGCTGCATCAGGGCCGGGAGGGAGACCGGGTCGGCGGGGGAGGGGGAGGCCGACGGGCCGGGGGACTCGCCTCCGCCGCGGGTCGGGGCCGGAGCCGATGCCGAGGAGGGGTGGGTGCCGTCGGCGTCGCCTGTGCTGCCGTCGCCTGCCGTGCAGCCCACGGCGGCCACCAGCGTCAGCCCGGCGGCGAGACTGGTCAGGCCCCGCAGTGACCGCATGCGACCCAGTATGGCGTGGATCATCGCGCTCGGCTGGCCGCGCGGGGAAGCGCCCTGACCGAGGGCGGAAGCATTCATTGTGATGCGCGTCACCATGGGGCTAGGGTGAGAGCGCTTGACGAAGCTCGCCGGGCCGCGGGCCGAGGGGCGGTGCGCGACCGGGCCGGGTTCGGATGAGGGAAGTGATCCCGTTGTCCGTCGCCTGGGACGACATCGGCGGTCTCGTCGATGCCCACGAACGATTCCTCGCCGGCTCACTGGTCGAGTCGGACGTCCGCGACTTGGTGCTCGACTCCTGGAAGCGCTGCCGCTCCGTCGGGCTGGAGCCGCACCGGCTGCTGGTCTCCTACAGCGAGGACGTCGCACTGGACGACCGGTTCCTGCGTGCCGCCCGCCCGGTGCTGAGCGACCTGACCGCTTCCCTCGCCGAGACGGGCATGACCATCGCGGTCTGCGACGGACAGGGCCGCATGGTCCAGCGCCTCGGCGGTGACGGGCACCTGCTCCGGCAACTCGACGCGGTGCGGTTCGCCCCCGGATTCGACGCCTCGGAGCCGGTCGTCGGCACCAACGGCGTCGGCACCGCCCTCGCCGAGCGCGGCCCCGTCTACATCGTCGGCCGGGAGCACTTCGCCGACTGCCTCCAGCCCTTCGCCTGCGCGGGCGCGCCCGTCCGGGACCCGCTCAGCGGACGCATCGAGGCCGTCCTCGATCTCACCTGCCTGCGCGACCAGGGCGACCCGGCCATGGTGCGGATGGTCCGCGAGGCCGCCCGGGGCATCGAGGCCCGGCTGCTGGAGCAGGCCACCGAGCGCGAACGTGCCCTCCTCACCGCGTACCGGCGCGCCGACGGCCACGCGCAGGGCTGGCCGAGGCAACCGGACGCGGCGCGGACGGACAGCGCCGGCGGCGGCCTCGGCCGGGTCGACATGGCGGTCCTGCGCGAGAAGGCCGAGGAACTCATCGCCTCCCCGCACCGCACCTCCGACGAGGTCACCCTGCCCAGCGGCCGGACGGCCGTACTGCTGCGCCGCCAGGTCAGAGGTGCGGCGGGGGAGACCGGCGTCGCCGTCGAGGCCCGCGTGGCCGGGGGGCCGCGGCTGCGCCATGTCGGGGTGGGGGTGGCGGTGACGGGGGTTGCTTCGGCCGGGGGCGCGGCCACGGGCCGGAGCGTGGTCGCGACGCCCGTACGGCGGACGGCCGCGGCGAAGCCGAAGACGCCGACCGCACCCACGCCGCCCCAGCCGTGGTCCGCCCCGACCGCCCTCCCGCTCGAACCCGACGACGAAACCGCCGGTGCCGACCCCTGGCTGTTGCTCATCGGGGAGCCCGGCGTCGGGCGGCTGGCCCTGCTGGCGCGGCGGCGGCTGGAGCTGCTGCACGACGCCAGCGTGCGGATCGGCACCACGCTGGACGTCACCCGTACCGCCGAGGAACTCGCCGAGGTGACCGTCGCCCGGTTCGCCGACTTCGTCGCCGTCGACCTGCCCGACGCGGTGCTGCGCGGCGAGGAGCCGGAGGCGCTCGGCGGCCGGACCGCGCTGCGCCGGGTCGCCATCCGCGCCGTCCGCAGTCAGCCGCACAATCTGTACGACGTCGGGGACGTCGTCGAGTACGTCCCGTCCACGCCGCAGGCCCGGTCCCTGGAGACCACCAGGTCCGTCATCGAACCCGTGCTGGCCGAGGCCGGCGGCTGGATCGCGCAGGACCCGGAGCGCCTGGAGAAGGTCCTCGCGGCAGGCATCCACTCCCTGATCACCGTGCCGCTGCGGGCCCGCGGCACGACCCTGGGCGTGGTCAGCTTCTACCGCTCCCTGCACCCCGCGTCCTTCGAGGACGACGATCTGTCCCTCGCGCAGGAGCTGGTCGGCCGCGCGGCCATCTGCATCGACAACGCCCGCCGCTACACCCGCGAGCACAACACGGCCCTCGCCCTCCAGCGCAGCCTGCTGCCGCGGGGCCGCCCCGAGCAGAGCGCCGTCGACGTCGCCTACCGCTATCTGCCCGCGCAGGCCGGCGTCGGCGGCGACTGGTTCGACGTCATCCCGCTCTCCGGCGCCCGCGTCGCGCTCGTCGTCGGCGACGTGGTCGGGCACGGGCTGCACGCCGCCGCGACCATGGGCCGGCTGCGTACCGCCGTGCACAACTTCTGCTCCCTGGACCTGTCGCCCGACGACCTCCTCACCCATCTCGACGACCTGGTCGGCCGGCTCGACCGGGGCGAGGGCTGGGCGGCGGAGAACAGTCCCGACTCCGGCATCGTCGGAGCCACCTGTCTGTACGCCGTCTACGATCCGGTGTCCCGGCGCTGCACCCTCACCCGCGCCGGGCACCCCCTGCCCGCAGTCGTCGCCCCCGACGGCACGGTCGAGTTCGTCGACCTGCCCTCCGGCCCGCCCCTGGGCCTGGGCGGCATGCCCTTCGAGACCGTCGAGCTGGAGCTGGCCGAGGGCAGCCAACTCGTGCTCTACACCGACGGTCTGGTCGAGGACCGGCACCGTGACATCGACGCCGGCCTGGACAGGCTCCGTGCCGTCCTGGCCGGCGTCGGCCGGCCGCCCGAGGAGACCTGCGACGCCGTCCTCGACGCCCTGCTCCCGGCCCGCCCCGGCGACGACGTGGCGCTGCTCGTCGCCCGCACCCACACCCTGCCTGCCGACCACGTGGCCCAGTGGGACCTGCCCAGCGACCCGGCGGTCGTCTCCCGTGCCCGGACGGCGGTCACCGACCGGCTCGCCGCCTGGGGCCTCGACGGCCTGGCCTTCACCACCGAACTGGTCGCCAGCGAACTCGTCACCAACGCCATCCGCCACGCCACCGGCCCCGTCCAGCTCCGGCTGCTGCGCGACCGCGCCCTGATCTGCGAGGTCTCCGACGGCAGCGGCACCTCGCCCCGACTGCGCCAGGCCCGCAGCACGGACGAGGGTGGCCGGGGGCTGTTCCTCGCCGCTCAGCTGACCGAGCGCTGGGGGACGCGGTACACGCCCAACGGCAAGATCATCTGGACGGAGCAGCCATTGCCGTAACGCTGCCGCTAGGGGGGCGAGGTTTTAGTGGGCCGGGGTATCTGGGGGCTGCCGCCCCCAGGCCCCCGCTTCGGCCCTGAAGGGGCCTCGTCCTCAAACGCCGGACGGGCTTGCTGTCGCTGACCGGCCTCGACGGGTGCGGCTGGATCACTGTGCCCCCGGCAACCCCGGCCCCGCGCACCGCACATCCCTCCCCGGCACCACCCCGTCCACGAGATAAGCCGCCACGGTCCCGTCCACGCACCCGTTCCCCCGGCTGGCGAACACGCCGTGGGAGTAGTCGTTCTCCAGGGTGACCAGGCGCGAGCCCGGCAGCAGCCTGCGCAACTCGCGGGCGCCCTGAATCGGTGTGACCGGGTCGTGCGCCGAGGCGACCAGGAGGACCGGTGGGGCGGCCGGGCTTCCCAGGGGCGTGCGGTGGTCGGGGCGATGGTGCCAGTGCGCGCAGGTCGTGGCCTCCAGGCCGGTCAGCACCGGCTGCGGGTCCTGCCGGCGGACGCGGCGGATGTCCGCCAGGACCTCGCCCGGCGTCGGTCCCGGGCCGTCCGCGCACTTCACGATGCGGTTGGCCGCCTCGTAGTTGCGTGATTCCGGGCTGTCGAAGGCGGAGCCGGGGCGCAGGCCGGCCACGTCACCGCTGCTCAGGTAGGTCCGCAGTCCGTCGGCCAGACCTGTCCAGCGTTCGGTGCGGCCCAGGGCGCGGTAGACGGCCCGGTCGAACTCCGCCGGGCCGAACCCGGCGACCGGGCGGGCGGCGAGCCCCTGGCGTGCGCGCAGATACGACCGCCGTACCGCGTCCGCGTCACGGCCGAGCCCGAAGCGGTCCGCCTGGGCGGCGGTCCAGGTGAAGAAGGTGGCGCGGGCGCGCAGCAGCGCCCGGCTCTGGATCACGTCGAAGTCGTGCCAGTCCCAGGGCCCGACCACGCTGTCGAGCACCATCCGGCCCACCCGGTGCGGAAAGCGGGCCGCGTAGGCCGCGCCCAGGTAACTGCCGTAGGAGACACCGAGGAAGCTCGTGCGCGGCTCGCCCAGGGCGGCCCGGATCGCGTCCATGTCGTCCACCGTCTCCTCGGTGGACAGGTACGGCAGGACCTCCTCGCCCGCGCCCGCCGCGCAGTCGTCGGCCATGGCCCGCTGTGCGGTCAGATACGCCCGCTCGGCCCATGGGCCCACCGGCACCGGGTCCGCGCCCGGAGCGGCGAACAGGCCGCCCATCGCGCCGCAGTCGGCCGGCGTGCTGTGGCCGACGCCTCGCGGGTCGAAGCCGATGACGTCGTAGGAACGCCGCACGCTCGCGGGGAGTTTGGCGCGCTTGGTGACCGCGTAGGGGAGCCCGGAGCCGCCCGGTCCGCCGGGGTTCACCAGCAGGATGCCCCGCCGCTCGGCCGGGGTGCCGGAGGCGGGGACGCGGGAGACGGCGATCTCGATGCGCGGGCCGGACGGGTGCCGCCGGTCGAGCGGGACGTTCAGTCGCCCGCACTCCACACGGTCCGGAGCGGGCGGACTCGGTACGGACTCCGGGCAGCTGCCGAAGGTGAGGGAGGCAGCGGCGCGGGCGGGGGTGGCGGTGGGGAACAGGGCCGCTGCCGCGGCCAGGGCGCACAGCAGGGCGGTGGGGCGTGCCGGTATGGACAAGGCCTCTCCAGAGCGAGGTGAGAACGGGGTAGCAAATGAAAATGATTATCGATAACGTGTGGCCGTCAAGTCCGGTCCCCCTCCCGCCGAGGGGTGCCCCGGGCTGCCCTGACGACTGAACTCACGGTGTGAAAAGGGGAGTTGTGGCTCATCTGCTGGTGGTCGAGAGCTGGGTCGGGTCGATGAGCAGGCTGCTGCCACGCGCCATCCGCGAGGGCGGGCACGAGTTCACCTTCCTCACCCGTGACCTGCACCACTACCTGCGCTCGGCGCCCGAGGGGACGGCGCATCCGCTGCTCGGCGCCCGCAATGTGATCACCGCCGAGACCAACGACGTCGACGCCCTGCTGCCCGAGGTGGAGCGGCTGCACTCGGTGCTGGGCTTCGACGGGGTGATCACCTCCTGCGACTACTACCTGCCGGCGGTCGCCCGCATCGCCGGACACCTCGGCCTGCCGGGCCCCGGCCCCGAGGCGGTGGAGGCCGCCTGCCGCAAGGACGCCACCCGCCGCCTGCTCGCCGACGCCGGCCTGCCCGGACCGCGCTTCGCCGTGCACGAGGAGTGGGCCGGCCTCGCGCGCGCCGCCCAGGAGATCGGCTACCCGCTCGTCGCCAAGCCCGTCGACCTGTGCGCGGGCATGTACGTGCGCCGCATCGAGCACGAGGCCGAACTGGCCGAACTCTTCAAGGCGCTGGCGGACTTCCCGGTCAACGCCCGTGGGCAGCGCCGCACGCGGGCCGTGCTGCTCGAAGAGCTCCTCGACGGCCCCGAGGTCAGCGTCGAGACCGTTTCCTACGCCGGTGCGGTGCACCTCGTCGGCGTCACCGACAAGAGCGTCGGCGGCGCGCCCGCCTTCGTCGAGACCGGCCACATGTTCCCGGCCGACCTGCCGCAGGCCGACCTGGAAGCCGCCGAGCAGACCGCGCTCGGCGCGCTCAAGGCCCTCGGGCTGACCGACGCGGTCGTGGCGCACACCGAGATCAAGCTGACCTCGGCCGGACCCCGCGTCGTCGAGGTCAACCCCCGGCCCGCCGGCAACCGCATCACCGAACTCGTCCGCCATGTCACCGGCATCGACCTCGCCGCCGCCTTCGTGGACGTCGCCCTCGGCCGCAGGCCCGACCTGCGGCGCACGGACACCGGGCTGCGCAGCGCCGCCATCGGCTTCCTCGTCCCGGACCGCGCGGGCACCCTCGACGCGCTCGACGCCGGACAACTGGCCCGGGAGGCCGATGTACTGGAGGTGTCGCTCGCCGAGCCCGGCACGGCCGTGAAGGCGGCGGGCAGCAACAACGAGTACCTGGGTCACGTCATGGCCGGCGACCCCGAGGGGCCCGGCGCACGCACCCGGGTCGAGCGCCTGCTGACCGGCCTGCGCGCGGGACTGGTGATCCGATGACCGCCGTCAGCGAGGCGACCTGCCGCAGCTACGGCGACCTGGTCGCCCTGGTGCGCGCGGGCGCCCTCGGCCCCGACCCCCGCACGCTGCGCGTCGCCGTCGCCTTCACCACCCGGCAGGCCGTACGGCACGACGGGCGGGGCACCGGCTACCGCAACGAGGTCCTCAGTCTGCGCCTGGCCGAGGCCGTCGGATCGTGCGCGTGCGAGCCGGGCGAGCTGCCCGACAGCGCGCTCGACGACTGCGTGGGCGCCGACGTGGCACGGCTCCTCGACCATCCGCTCCCGGCGGTGCGGGTGGCCGCCCTCGACGCCTACCTCATGCACATCGCCCCGCACACACCGGAGCACGGCGCGCGGTCCCTCGCCCTGCCCGCCGGGTCGTCGCTGGAGAAGTCCCGGGCGCGGGCGAGGGCCGTGGTCGAGCTGCTCGACCTGCCGGCCGGATCCACGGTGCTGGTCGTGGGAGTCGTCAACTCCCTTCTGGAGACGCTGCGTTCGCGCGGACTCGGCTATGTGCCGTGCGACCTCAAGGGCGGCGTGACCGAGTGGGGCGAGCCGGTCGTCACCGACGCCCTCGCCGCCGCCCGCAGCTGCGACGCACTGCTCGTGTCCGGGATGACCCTCGGCAACGGCACCTTCGAACCGCTGCGGGAGCACGCGCTGCGGCACGGCAAGCAGCTGGTGATGTTCGCGCAGACCGGCAGCGCGGTGCTGCCCCGCTTCCTCGGGCACGGCGTGAGCGCGGTGTGCGCCGAGCCGTACCCCTTCTTCTGGCTCGACGGCGGACCCGGCGTCGTCCACCGCTACCTATGTACCGGGGGTGCCCGATGACCGCGACCGCCGTACGCCCCACCGCGCACCCGGAGCTGCTCGCCCTGCTCGGCCGGACCCCGGTGGTGCGGGTCACGGCCGACCTGCCGCACGCCCACCCCGGCTTCTGGGCCAAACTCGAAGGGCTCGCCGCGGGCGGCATGAAGGCACGGGCAGCCGTGGCGATGCTGCTCGGCGCGCGCGAGCGCGGCGAACTGCGGCCCGGCGCCACCGTGGTGGAGTCCACCTCCGGCACGCTCGGCATCGGGCTCGCCTTCGCCGGCCAGCTGCTCGGCCACCCCGTCGTCCTGGTCGGCGACAGCGAACTCGAGCCCTCCATGCGGCAGTTGCTGCGCGCCCACGGCGTCCGGCTGGAGCTGGTCGACCGCCCGGCACCGCAGGGCGGCTGGCAGGCCGCACGGCTCGCCCGGCTGCGCGAACTCCGCGCCGAACTCCCCGGCGCCTACTGGCCGGACCAGTACAACAACCCCGACAACACCGCCGGTTACGCCTCCCTCGCCGCCGAACTCGGCGCCCAGCTCGACCACCTGGACATCCTGGTGTGCAGCGTCGGCACCGGCGGCCACAGCGCCGGCGTCATCGGACCGCTGCGCCGGCGCTGGCCCGCGCTGCGGCTCATCGGCGTCGACGCGACCGGCTCGACCATCTTCGGCCAGCCCGCCCGCCCCCGGCTGATGCGCGGCCTCGGCAGCAGCATCCACCCGCGCAACGTCGCCTACGACGCCTTCGACGAGGTCCACTGGATCGGCCCCGCCGAGGCCGTGGACACCTGCCGCAGACTCGCCCGGGGCTGCTTCGTCAGCGGCGGCTGGAGCACGGGGGCCGTGGCACGCGTCGCGGCCTGGGCGGCCCGCGTGCACCCGGGCGCGGTGGTCGCCACCGTGTTCCCCGACGGCCCGCACCGCTACCTCGGCACCGTCTACGACGACGACTTCCTCGCCGCCCACGGACTTGACCTGGCCGGCGCCGCCACCCGGCCCGTGGAGATACCGCACCCGTACGCCGCCGAGGCGAGCGGGTGGGCGCGGTGCGCGCGGGTGGCCGATCCCCTCTCCTTCGAAAGGACACGATGAAGGTCCGCCTGCGCACCGTACGCCTCGAACTCGCCGAGCCGCTGCGCATCTCCCGCTCCACCATGAGCGCCCGCGACGCCGTGTGGCTGACCGTCGAGCACGATGGGGTGACCGGACACGGCGAGGCCGTCAGCAGCGTGTACTACGGCCTGGACGCCGACACCCTGGTACGCCTCGTCTCGGCGGTCGGTCTGGAACGGTTCGCCGATCCCGAGACCGCCCTGGAGGCCCTGCCCTCCCGCGCCCTACCGCCGGCCGTCACCGCCGCCGTCGAGTCCGCGCTGCTGGACCTCGTCGGCAAGCGGGACGGGGTGCCCGTCCACCGCCTGGTGGGGTCCGCCGGGCCGTTCGGCGTGGCCACCGCGCGCACCATCGGGATCACCTCCCTCGCGCACGCCGCCGCCCACGCCCGGCGGCTGGCCGCGAGCGGATTCGAGGTCGTCAAGGTGAAGGCGGGCTCGTCCGACGCCGAGGACGACGTCGAGCGGGTGCGGGTCATCCGGGACGCGGCTCCTCAGGTGCGGCTGCTGCTGGACCCGAACGGGGCCTGGAGCCCTGCGCAGGCCGAGCGTCTGCTGCCCCGGTTCGCCGAGCTCGGCGTAGAGGCCGTCGAACAGCCCCTCGCGCCCGGCGACCCCGACACGCTCGGCGCCCTGGCCGAGAGGTCGCCGCTGCCGGTGATCGCCGACGAGGACGCGGTGAGCGTCGAGGACGTACGGCGGCTCGCCGGACGCGTCCACGGCGTCAACGTCAAGCTCGCCAAGTGCGGCGGAGTCCGCGCCGCCCTGCGGATCGCGGAGCTGATCGAGGGCAGCGGGACGGAGCTCATGCTCGGCTGCCTCACCGCGAGCAGCCTCGGTATCGCCCCCGCCGTCCACCTCGCCGACCGGGCCCGCTGGGTGGACCTGGACGGCCATCTGCTGCTCGCGCACGACCCGTGGACCGGGATCGGCGGCGCGAACGGCACCGTACGCACAAGTGCCTCGCCCGGCCTGGGAGTCGAGGAGGTGACGGCCCGTGCGGACGTGGCGTGAGATGCGCGGCTTCCCGCTCGCCGTCCAACTGCTGCTCGTCAACCAGCTCGGCGTCAACACCGGCTTCTACCTCCTCATCCCCTACCTCGCCACCCACCTCGGCGAGAACCTGGGCATGTCGGCGGCGGTCGTCGGGGTCGTCCTCGGGGTGCGCAACCTCAGCCAGCAGGGCCTGTTCATCATCGGCGGCTCGGCCTCCGACCGGCTCGGGGCGCGGGGCGTCATCATCGCCGGGTGCGCGCTGCGGACCGTCGGGTTCGCCCTGTTCGCCCTGGGCGACGGGCTGCCGGTGCTGCTCGCCGCGTCGGTGCTCAGCGGGCTCGCGGGCGCGCTGTTCAACCCGGCCGTGCGGGCGTATCTCGCGCAGGAGGCCGGAGAGCGCAAGGCGGAGGCGTTCGCGCTGTTCAACGTGTTCGCCACGACCGGCGCGCTCATCGGGCCGCTGCTGGGCAGCGCGCTGCTCCTGGTCGACTTCCGGACGTCCGCGCTGACCGCCGCCGGCATCTTCGCGGTGCTCACCGTGGCGCAGGCCGCGGTCCTGCCCGCGCGCAAGGTCGAGCCGACCGGCGGCGGTGTCCTCGGCGACTGGCGCGAGGTGCTCGGCAACCGGGCCTTCCTGGCCTTCGCGCTCGCCATGGTCGGCATGTTCACCCTGGAGAACCAGCTGTACCTGCTGCTCCCCGACGGGGCCCGGCAGGCCACCGGCTGGGACGGGGCGGCGGGCATCGTCTTCCTCGTCGGTACGGTCGCCAACCTGGCGCTCCAGCTGAGGATCACCCGCGGTCTCAAGTCCCGTGGCAGCAGGGCAGGTTGGATCGCGGCCGGGCTCGCGGTGATGGGACTGGCCTTCCTGCCGGCCGCCCTCGGCGCGGGAGTGGTGCCGGTCCTCGCGGGCGCGCTGCTGCTCTACCTCGGCATCATGATCGCCTCGCCGTTCGTGATGGAGCTGATCCCCCGCTTCGGGCGCCCCGAGCTGACCGGCACGTACTTCGGCATCTTCTACGTCGTCTCCGGGATCGCCGCGGCCGTGGGCAACGCCGTCGTCGGGTGGGCCATGGACACGGGGGAGAGCTCGGACCAGGCCTGGCTGCCCTGGGTGTGCTGTGCGGTGTTCGGGCTGGCCTCGGCGGGCGGGGTCGCGTGGCTGCACCGCCGCGGCGCGCTGCCCGCGCCCGCGGAGCCGGTGCGGGAGAAGGCCGACGCATGACCGACGGCAACCTCCTCACCGACCACCCCGCCCTCTACGAGGCCCGCTTCCCCGACCCCGGCCGGCTCGCCGGACGCTGGGCCGAGGACTGTCTGCGCCGCCACGGCGCCGGGCCACGCGTCCTCGACATGGGCTGCGGCACCGGCCGCGACGCCGCCCATCTGCACTCCGCGGGCCGTACGGTGACCGGCGCCGACCTCTCCGAGGCGATGCTGGCCCACGCCCGCGCCCACCACCCCGGCCCGCGGTACGTCCGTGCCGACCTGCACGGCTTCGAGCCGCGCGAGCTGGGCGGGGACGCCTTCGACGCCGTGGTCTGCCTGGACAGCTCCCTGCTGTACTGCCACACCAACGACCAGCTCGACGGCTTCCTCGTCTCCTGCCGCCGCGCCCTCGCGCCGGGCGGGCTGCTGGTCGCGGAGATGCGCAACGGGGCGTACTTCCTGGGCCGCACGGACCTCCTCGACCGCCCGTGCGACAACACGTTCACCTGGCGGGGCACCGACTACCGCTCCATCACCACCCTGACCGTCGACCGCACGGCCGGGCTTCTGCGCCGCACCCGCGTATGGACGTCCGACGACGGCTCACCGCCCGTCACCCAGCACTCCGCCTGGCGGCTGCTGTTCCCGCACGAGCTGCGGCACTTCCTCACCGCGCACGGCTTCGAGGTCCTCGAACTCCACGACGGACCCGGCCCGCGCACCGAACCCCCCTGGCACGAAGGCCGGTTGCCCGGGACCGCCACCGACGCGGACCGGCTGCACCTCGTCGCGCGCCTGCACACCCACTGACCCGAAGGACCAGTCATGAACGACGAACGTTTCCCCGGCCTGCGCCGACGCGGCTTCCTCGCCGCCACCACCGGCGCCGCCGCCGCACTCGCCCTCGCCGGATGCGGCGGTTCCGGCGAGACGGCCGCCTCCGACGGCAACCCGAAGCGCGGCGGCCGGCTGCGTGCCGCCTTCGCCGGCGGCGGTGCGAGCGAGACCCTCGATCCGCACCTGGCGAGTCTCTTCGCCGACGTCGCCCGCGCCAAGGCGCTCTTCGACAAGCTCGCCGACTACGGCGCCGACCTCTCCGCCGAGCCCCGGCTGGCCGAGAGGTGGGAGCCCAACAAGGCGCTCGACCGCTGGCAGGTGACGCTGCGGAAGGCCTCCTTCCACGACGGCAGCCCGGTCACCGCCAAGGACGTCCTCTACAGCTACCGCCGGATAGCCGACCCGAAGCAGGCGTTCCGCGCGAAGGCGTCCCTGGAGCCCATCGACCTCGACGCCAGCCGGGCCACCGGCGAGCGGTCGATCGAGTTCGTGCTCAAGCGGCCCACCGCCGAATTCCCCAACGTCCTGGCCGCGTTCGGCGCGTACATCGTCCCCGAGAACGCCACCGGATTCGACGACAGTCCGATCGGCTCGGGCCCCTTCCGGTTCGTGTCCTTCGCCCCCGGCCGCTCCGCCGTCTTCCGCCGCCACGACGCCTACTGGGACGGTGCCCCGCTCCTCGACGAGATCGAGTTCGTGGTCGCCAACGAGGAGTCCGCCCGCGTCAACGCCCTGCTCGGCGGCCAGGTCGAGTACGCGCACGAGCTCAACCCCACCACCGCCCGCGCGCACGAGGGCAAGGGCCAGATCGAGATCGTGCGGCTGCGCAACAGTGCCATGCAGGCGTTCTGCATGAAGACCGACCGCGCGCCCTTCGACGACAAGCGGGTTCGCGAGGCCTTCTTCCTCATCGCCGACCGCCAGGAACTCGTCGACGGCGCGCTGTCCGGCGCGGGCGAGGTCGGCAACGACCTGTTCGGCAAGGGCTACGAGTACTACGCCGCCGGCCTGCCGCAGCGCACCCAGGACCTCGACCGGGCCCGCGCCCTGCTGAAGCAGGCCGGCGCCGAGAACCTCAAGGTCACCCTGGACACCTCGCCCGTCGCCGCCGGATTCACCGAGGCCGCCGGCATCTTCCGCGACCAGGCCGCCAAGGCGGGCGTCACCGTCGACGTGAAGATGGGCAGCAAGGACTCCTACTGGAGCGACATCCTCGACGGCGGCACCCTGTCCTGCTACCGCTCCGGCGCCATGCCCATCGAGGCCCACATTTCCCAGCGCCTGCTCACGGACTCCACCACCAACGCCACCAAGTGGCGGCACAAGGACTTCGACGCCCTCTACCAGCAGGCCCAGGCCACCCGCGACAAGACCGAACGGGCCGCCGTCTACGAGCGCATGCAGCGCCGGCTGTACGCCGAGGGCGGCTTCCTCATCTGGGGCTTCGCCGACTGGATCATCGGAACGGCTAGGACAGTGAAGGGGGTTGAGACCAAGGCACCCGCCAACACCCTCGACTGGGCACGCTTCGACAAGGTGTGGCTCGCGTGATCGCACTGCGCTCCTTCGCCGCCCGGCGGCTGCTCCTCGGCGCCCTGCAGACCGTGGCCGTCGTGCTGCTGGTCTTCGCGCTCACCGAGGCGCTGCCGGGCGACGCCGCGGTCGCCCTCGCCGGTGACCAGCCGGACCCGGCGCGCATCGCCGCGATCCGCGAGGCGATGGACCTGGACCGGCCGGCGTACGAGCGGCTCGCCGACTGGACGGCGGGCCTGCTGCGAGGCGATCTCGGCACCTCGCTGACGTCGGGCCGCCCGGTCACCCGGTACCTCGCCGACGGCTTCGGACCGACCCTGCTGCTGGCGGCGCTCACCCTCGCCCTCCTCGTCCCGCTCGGCTTCGGCCTCGGCGTGCTCGCCGCCCGCCACGAGGGAGGGCGCGTCGACCGGCTGGTCAGCTCGGTGACGCTGGCCGTGTACGCGGTCCCCGAGTTCGCCCTCGGGGTGCTGCTGGTGACGGTCCTCGCCCTGAAGCTGGCCTGGCTGCCGCCGACGGCCGTCGGCCACGGCACCGACCTGCTCGCGCATCCGGCGGTGCTGGTGCTGCCGGTGCTGGTCCTGCTGTCCCGCCCGGTCTGCTCCCTGTCCCGACTGGTGCGGGCCGGCATGGTCGACGCCCTCGCCTCCCCGTACGCCGTCCACGCCCGCCGCTACGGCGTCTCCGGCGCCCGGGTCCGCTATGCCCACGCCCTGCCGAACGCCCTCGCCCCGGCCGTGCAGCAACTCGCGCGCACGGTCGACTGGTTGCTGTGCGGGGTGATCGTGGTGGAGGCCCTCTTCGTGATCCCGGGGCTGGGGACGGTCCTGCTCAACGCCGTGGCCGAACGGGACGTACCGGTGGTGCAGGGGCTGGCCGTGGTGTTCGGCGTGCTGACGGTGGTGCTCAACCTCGGTGCCGACCTGGTGGCCCACCGGCTCACCCCTCGCGCGGAGGTGGCCGCATGACGCGGCGCCGTTTCGCGCTCGGCCTCGCCGTCGTCGCCGTCCCGCTCGCCCTCGCCCTCCTCGGACCGCTCCTCGCGGGCGACCCCGGGCCCCGCGCCATCTCCTTCACCCTCGGCGACGGCCACTGGCTCGGCACCGACTTCGTGGGCCGTGACGTCTGGCGCCAGGTCCTGCTGGGCGGCCGTACGGTCGTGGTCACCGCCCTGGCCGCGACCGCGCTCGCCTATCTCGTCGCCGTCCCGGTCGGGCTGCTGAGCGCGCTCACCCGGCTGCGGTGGCTGGAGGACCTGCTGATGCGGCCGCTGGACGTGCTGCTCGCCGTACCGTCGCTGCTGCTGATCCTGCTCGTCGCCTCCGTGCTGTCGCCGGGCGCCGTCGGGCTCGCGCTGCTCGTGGCCCTGGTGAACGTGCCGGACGCGGCCCGGATCGTGCGCGCGGCGGCGGCCGAGGCGGCCGCCCGTCCCGCCGTCGAGGCGCTGCGCATGCAGGGGGAGACCTGGTGGCGGATCGCCGTCGGACACGTCGGCCGGTCGGCGCTGCGCACCCTCGCCGCCGACGCCGGGATTCGGCTGACCGGGGTGCTGTATCTGGTGTCGACGGCCGCGTTCCTGGGGGTAGGGGTCGCGCCGGACGCCGCCGACTGGGCGGTGATGGTCGACCGCAACCGCACCGGTCTGCTGGTGCAGCCCTGGGCCGTGGTGGTGCCCGCACTGCTGATCGTGGCGCTGACGATGGGCACGAACCTGCTCTTCGACGCCGCGCTGGAAAAGAAGGGGCGACGCCCGTGAACCAGGGCCCCGTGGCCGAGATCCGCGACCTGCGCGTCGAGATCGGCGACCGGCCGATCGTCGACGGAGTGAACGTACGGGTGCTGCCCGGCAGGGTGACCGCTCTGGTCGGCGCCTCCGGCAGCGGAAAGACCACCACCGGTCTCGCCCTGCTAGGCGAGTACCCGCCCGGCGCCCGGGTCACCGGCGAGGTACGGCGGACCGGCGACGGCCCGGTCGGGTACGTCCCCCAGCACCCCGCCGCCGTCCTCAACCCAGCCCGCCGGGTCGGTGCCCTCCTCGCCGACCTGGCCCGGCCTCAGGTCCGCCACCTGCCGCGGGCCCGACGCCGTACGGCGGCCCGCGCGCTGGTTCTGAGTGCCCTGGCCGACGCCCAACTCCCGGGCGGCGAGGAGCTGTTGCGCAGCCACCCGCACCAGCTCTCCGGCGGCCAGCAGCAGCGTGTCGTCCTCGCCCAGGCCCTGCTGCTCGGCGCCCGCGTGATCGTCGCGGACGAACCCACCACCGGCCAGGACGCGCTGACCAAGAGCCGCATCGTCGAGCAGCTGACCGCGGTGGCGGCGCGCGGCATCGCGGTCGTCCTGCTCAGCCACGACCTCGACGTGGTCCGCGCCCTCGCCGACGAGGTCCTCGTCCTGCGTGCGGGCCGGGTCGTCGAGTCGGGCCCGGTGGAACGGCTGTGGACGGCACCCCGGCACGAGTGGACCCGCCGGCTGCTCGACGACCGGCACGCTGCCCCGGGGGAGGGGACAGGTGGCGAGCCCGGTCAACCGGTCCTGGAGGTAAGGGACCTGACGGCCACGCACGATCGCCGGACCGTCGTGCTGCGCGCGCCGCGTCTCGTCCTGCACCACGGCGAATGCCTCGCCGTCGTCGGCCGTTCCGGCAGCGGCAAGACCACGCTCGCCCGCTGCCTCGCCGGCCTGCACCGCGAGCACGACGGCGACATCCTCCTCGACGGCACCCCGCTGCCACGCAGCCTGCGCCATCGCAGCCGGGCCCAACTGGCCGCCGTGCAGTACGTCTTCCAGGACGCCCGGGCCGCCTTCGACGAGCATCGGCCGGTCCTGGACCAGGTGGCCCGCACGGCCGTACGGCTGCGCGGCGAAGACGAACGGGCGGCCGTGGACGAGGCGACGGCCACCCTCGACCGCCTCGGGCTCCCCGCGGACCTGGCCCGTCGCCGTCCCGGCGCCCTCTCCGGCGGCGAACTCCAGCGCGCCGCCCTCGCCCGCGCCCTGCTCGCCCGCCCCAGGGTGCTGGTCTGCGACGAGGTCACCTCCGGCCTGGACACGGTCACCCGGCGCGGCATCCTCGACGTCCTCGCCGGCCTGGTGGGCGAGGGCGACGGCCTGTCCCTCGTCCTCGTCACCCACGACCTGGACACGGCACGCCTGGCCCAGCGCATCGCCGTACTGGACGCGGGCGAGATCGTCGAACAGGGCACGGCGGGAAGGATCCTGACGGCGCCTCGGCACCCCTTCACGATCTCGCTCCTGCGCACGACGCGGCGCCTTGCGGTGGGGGTCGGTGACTGAGCCGACCTCCGGGCGCCTTGGCGCAGGAGACGGGAAGGTCTGCGCGAGTGGGCCCGGAGGCCGGCGGCTTGCGGGGCGCCCTGCCTACGACCTGGTCGGCAGGTGTCGGCGGCGCGGGCGGGCGGTGGCGCGGGCGAGCAGGAGGTGGATCTGGCGCACGGCCTCGCCCGGGTGGGTGGCCGGGACGGCGAAGGGCAGCCGGGTGTCGTGGTGGGCGTCCGGTCCCTCCGAGCGCAGCACCAGGCCGTGCCGGTCGAGCCGCAGCGGCCGTACGTCGACGGCACCGAGCTGTTCGCGGGCCGGGAGCAGCCGGGCGAGCGGGGCCACGGTGTCGGCGTGGGCCGCGTCCATCCGGGCCAGCATCTCCGCCTCGTGGGTGGCCAGCAGGTCGGGGGAGGCGAGGGAGAGTTCGTCGAGGCGGACGACGGCCGATCCGTCCTCGTCGGTGAGCACCGCACGGGCCGGGTGGAAGACCAGCGCCTTCGGGCCGAGTGCGGTCAGCCGGCCGGCCAGCGTCAGCCGGGCGCGCACCCGTTCGCGTACGGCGACGGGGGCGATGTCGGTGAACTCGGCCAGGGCGGGCAGATCGCCGTGCGGCGCCATGGCGAGCTCGGCGGCGATCGACGCGTCCGGCGGGTCCTGCAGGAGCAGCCGGGCGGCGGCGTCGACGGTGTGCAGGCCGATCAGCTCGATGCGCTGACCGTGTGTGGTGACGGTCAGCGAGCCGGCCGCCGCCAGCACCGAGCGGGCACGCTCGGCGGGCGTCGGCCCAGGGCAGGCGGCAGCAGACATGGGAACCCTTCGAGCAGTCGGGGATATCGTCGACTTAGGTAAGGCTAACCTTAGCCATCCTTCTCTGTGTTCACCAACCCGTCAGCAACAGGTGATTGACGAGCAGCGCGAGCACGGCCTGCGCCGCGAGCCAGGCACGCGGCCTCGGCAGGAACGCGCACGCGGGCAGCAGCCACAGCGCGAACGGCAGCCAGATCCGCTCGGTCTCCGCCTTGCTCATCCCGGACAGGTCGGCGACGAGCATCGCGACCAGCGCGGCGGTCACCAGCACCCCGAAGCGGAACGCGGCCGTCCCCTCCCGGCGGAGCAGCGCGGCCCCGGTGCGCCGCAGCCCCGCCGCCGTCGCCGTCCCCACCACCAGCACCTGGCAGGCGAGGTTGGCCCACACCCAGTAGGCCTGTGGCCGGGTGCCGCCGGCGCCCTGGTCGTAGCGGGTGACCAGAAGGTCGTACGCCTCCCACCAGTAGAAGCCCAAGGCCGTGAACACGGCCGGCACGACCGCGAACCCCGCCAGTGCGAAGGGCAGCGGCCGGACGCGCTCGGAGCCCAGCAGCAGGACGGCCGCCGCGACCACGACGAAGAGGGTCAGGCCGTACGACAGGAAGACGGTGAGGCCGAACAGCAGACCGGAGGCGAAGCCGGTCCAGCGGGGCCGATGCCCCGTCACCGCGAGCGCGAGCAACGCCACCGCCCAGGCCGCGACCGCCGCGAAGTAGCCGTCGGCGGACGTCCCCATCCACACCGCGGCGGGCGCGAGCGCCAGGAAGGGAGCGGCGCGGCGGGCGAGCCTCTCGTCGGCGAGGGTGCGCAGGGTGACGAGGATGCCGAGCGCGGCGGTCCCCCCGACGGTGATGCACCAGACGCCGGCCCACGCGCCGCCGCCCAGCCCGATGCGGTCCAGGTAGACGAAGGTGAGGGTGGCCGCCGGGGGATGTCCGGCGACGTGCGCCGGCCAGTGCTCGGGGGAGGCGCCGACCACGATGTGCTCGGTGAAGTGCCGCAGCGTCGCCGGGATGTCCCGGAAGTCGTCGATGACCTGGAGATACTCGTACCGCGTCGTCAGCCGGCGGGCGATGCCGCGCTGCCAGCCGTCGATCAGCGCGAGCGACCAGGTCCAGGCCGTGCCCGCGCCCCAGACGGCGAGCAGCAGCCACCGCCACGGCAGCCGGGCCGCCACGGCCGGGCCGTACGCCACGATGACGACCGCGACGGCGATCGCGGCCGCCGTGCCCGGCCCGGTGTGCGGGGACCAATAGGCGAGCAACGGGGGCCAGTTCACGAACAGCGTGCCGTCCCGGTGCTCGACCGCGGTGCCGACGACGGCCGCGGCGGCGAAGAGCAGGACGGCCGCCGCGGCGGCGTACAGATCGCGCCGGAGGTCCCCGCGGCCGGCGCCGCGGGTGCCGGCGGGGGCCTCGGGCAGAAGATCGCTGGTCACATCCCCGACGCTAGGACCTCCGGGGTCCGCCGGACGCGTGACGGGCGCGGACGTCAGAGATTCGTCATGGTTCACCACGGCCTCTCCGGCCCCGGACCGGCCTACGGTCGGCGCATGGCTCGGTCTCCCTTCTCCCCCTCCTTCTGGCGCAGCCCGCTGCGCGGCCCCTGGCTGACCTCGGTGCTCGGCGTCGTCCTGCTCGGCGGGATCACGGTGCTGTTCGTGACGGGCCTCGTGTCCTACGCCGCCTACAACCCCGACCTGTCGCCGGTGAACGACAAGACGCCGGACAAGGGCCTCCTCGGCTTCTACCTGTTCTCCTGGCCGACCGACCCGCACTGGCTGTACCGGCTCAACCAGGGCATCCACGTCACCCTCGGCATCACCCTGATCCCCGTGCTGCTGGCCAAACTGTGGTCGGTCGTACCGAGGCTCTTCACCCTGCCACCGGCCCGGTCCCTCACCCACGCGCTGGAACGGCTCTCGCTGCTGCTCCTGGTCGGGGGCGCGCTCTTCGAGTTCGTGACGGGCGTGCTCAACATCCAGCTCGACTACATCTTCCCCGGCTCCTTCTACACCCTGCACTTCTACGGGGCGTGGGTGTTCATCGCCGCCTTCGTCGCGCATGCGGTGCTCAAGGCGCCCACGGCCTGGCGCAACCTGCGCCAACTGCGGGAGGAGAAGAATGACCTGGTCCCGCCGAGCCCCGCCGAGCCGACCGTCTCCCGGCGTGGCGCACTCTGGTTCGTGGGCGGTGGCTCACTGCTGCTGTTCCTGACCACGGTCGGGCAGAACTTCGACGGCGCCCTGCGCCGCACCGCGCTCCTCGCCCCGCACGGCGGCGACGAACCGGGCAGCGGGCCCGGCGGCTTCCAGATCAACAAGACAGCCACGTACGCGGGAATCCGGGAGGCGGAGACCAGCGAGGAGGCCTGGCGCCTGGTCGTCGAGGGCCGGGACGGCCGGACGGTCCGCCTCACCCGCGCCGATCTGCTCGGCATGAAGCTGCACAGCGCGGCCCTGCCCATCGCCTGCGTGGAGGGCTGGTCGACGTCCGACCAGTGGTGGCGCGGCGTACGGCTGCGTGACCTGGCGGCGCTGGTCGGCTACGACGGCGACCCACCGGACGTGTTCGTCGAGTCGCTCCAGCGCAGCGGCGCCTTCCGGAAGGCAGCGCTGCGCTCCAACCAGGTCGCCGACGCCCGCTCCCTCCTGGCCCTGTCCGTCAACGGCGAGGACCTGACGCCCGACCACGGCTACCCGGCGCGGATCATCGTGCCCGCCGCGCCCGGTGTGCTGAACACCAAGTGGGTCGCGCGCCTGACGTTCGGAGACCTGTGATGCGACGCCCCAGGCCGATCCCGGTCGGCAGCCCCCTTCAACTCCTCCTTCTCCTCTGCTCGTTCGCGCTCGCCGCGTACGCGGGGCTACGGCTGCTGGAGGACGACTGGTTCGAGGTCGCTTTGTGGTTCGTGGGGGCGGCGATCGTCCATGACCTCGTCCTCGTGCCGCTGTACGGCGCGGCGGATCAGGCGCTGCTGCGAGGTTCCGAGGTGCTCGACCGCCGGCGCTGGATGCCGTACGTCCGCGTCCCCGCCGCGCTGTCCCTGCTGCTCCTGCTGGTGTGGTTCCCCCTGATCACCGGCCAGGTGGCGGACCGGTACGCCCGCGGCACGGGCATGTCCACGGACGTCTTCCTGCCCCGCTGGCTGCTGATCACGGCGGTGCTCTTCGGCGGCTCGGCGGCACTGCTCGCGGTCAGCCGATGGCGATCCGGGGGTGGGCCGCGGGCGTCATCCAGCTCATGATGCGGTCCATGGTGGCCCGGGGCACGGAGACGCAGCCGGCGGTGGCGCCGCTGCCGTTGACGTGGAGGAAGATGCCGGCCCCGCGGCCGGGCGTGGCGGGCCACCGGTTGAAGTTGATGACGAGGGCCTTGGCGTACTGGACCGGGTAGTCGACCAGGTGCTCGCTGCCGCGGTCGCCGGACTCGGTGAGCGGGAAGTCCGCGCCGGCTTCGCCGTGCATGGAGTTGTAGAACTTCGACTCCGGGTCCTCCACCCACCAGTCGTCGTTCGTGACCCGGTGGTACGGCATGGCGGTGCCGCCCGCCTCGTTGCCGAAGCCTTCGGTGATGGTGTACGTGCCGGTGGGCGTGGTGTACGTGCCCTGCCGGCGGGTGGCCCCGTCGGTCACGCCGTTGGAGCCGACGCGGGCTGCGCCCGTGCTGAACTGCGCCTTCCAGCCCGAGGATCCCTTGGCCCAGGCGGTGACGGTGGCGTAGGAGCCGCCGGCCTCGACCGTGATGAGCTGGGTGGCGTCGCCGGTCTCGACCGGTACCGGGAAGTCGGGTGCGGCAGGGGCCGGTGCGGCCGCCGTGGCAGGGGAGCCGCTGGCCCCACCGGCGGTCTCGCCGGTGGCGCTGTCCGATGCGGAGGCGGACGCCGAGGGCGAGGCGGACACGCGGCCGGAGGCCGATGCGGAGGGGCCGGCGGAGGGGGAGCCGGAGGCGCTGGGCGATGCGCTGCGGGTGGGGGCCTCCTCGGGTGACCGTGACACCTCGACCGAGCCGGCGGCCGGGGTCTGCTGGTCGTCCTGCCCGGCGCAGGCGGAGGTCATCGCCAGGGCGCTGAAGGCTGCGGCGGTGATCAGAACCTGCCGGGGAAGGGCTTGCACGGGGTACTCCTTGCTGGGGCGCTGAAGCGGGTGAGGTCAGCTCGCGGTCGCGGGCTCGGCGGGCAGGGCACCGGTGCAGGTGGCCCGTCCGAACGTGCCGGTGGCGGTGGCGCTCTGGACGTGCCGGCCGCGGATCGCGAGGGTGCAGCGGGCCTGCCCGCCCTTCTCGGTGAGCACGATGCTGACGATCGGGTCCCGGCCGACGGGGACGTCGACGGTCTTGCGCCAGGGCAGGGCGGCGGCTTTGACGACGGTGGCCGTTCCGGCCTCGCTGCGGGCCTGGAAGGTGATGTCGGCGGAGCCCTCGCCGGTCACCTCGTAGGTCACCGAGGCGGTCGGGACGCTGCGCTCGGACCCCTTGTCACCGCCCTCGCCGGAGTCGAGGACGCCGTAGACGACGAGGCCCGCGCAGGCGGCCAGCACCGCGCCCGCGATGACGAGGCCGGAACGGTCCGCGCGCCGGAAAAGTGATGGCGTCGTGGGTTCCTGTGTGTCGCCGGCCATGAAAGTCCCCCTTCGGAATACGAGTGATCGGATCGAACCGCCCGGGTTATAGCCGAGGTTCTCCGTCGATGTCCAACGAGGGGAAATATCGGGCAACCAGCGACTTCCCAAGGTCAAAAGTCCGTATTGTCCAGCCACTTGACAGTGCGTCAGCGAAATGAATAGAAACCCGGCGCCCCTGCCTGTGGGCTCGTTTTCCCGCGGCGGGGCGAATTTCGGCGGCACGTTTGTGCCACGACGCATGAGGAAAGGTTTGGCGTGAAACCCAGACTGGGCAGGCTGATAGCGTGCCTGGTGGTAGCCGCGGTGACGAGCACCGCGTTGCCCCAGGTAGCGTATGCGGCGCCCGCTGACGACGGTGACGATAAGGGGATTTTCGACACCGTCAAGGGCTGGTTCGCGGACGACGACGACAGCGGAGAGCTGGACAAGCCGCCGTCCCACGATGAATTGGGGATAGCGGACCGGGAGAAAGTCACCTGGGCCAAGAGTGACCCCAAGGCCAAGCGGGTCAGGGAGCTTGCGGGTAAACGAACGGCAAACGCACGCTTCTGGCAGCTGTCGGACGGACGTGTCGAAGCGGAATTGTCGGCAGTGCCGACGTCATACCGTTCCGGGGCCGGCAAGAAGAAGTCCTGGAAGCCGGTCGACACGACGGTCCGCGCGTCCGCGGCGAAGGGTTTCGAGTTCGCCAACACGACGAACGAGGGCCGAAGCTGGTTCGGCGCGGAGTCGGACCGGCTGGTGCGCTTCCAGTCCCCGGACGGCCGTTCGGTCACCCTGGGTCTCGACGGCGCGGACAAGGGCCTGAAGCCGAAGGCCAAGGGTTCCACGGTCGTCTACCGGGACGCGGTCGCGGGCGCGGACCTGGAGTACGTGGTCGGTCCGGGCCGGGTGAAGGAGAACATCACCCTCGCCGAACGCCCCGACGGCCCGCTGAAGTTCACCTTCACGCTGGACACCGACGGGCTGATACCGAAGGCCCGCAAGGACGGCTCGGTCGCGCTGTACGGCGAGCTGCCGCACACGCCGGTCATGGTGATCCCCGCGCCGTACATGACGGACGCGAAGAAGGCGGACGCCTCCGTCTTCGGCCGGACCTACAGCACGAAGGTCACGCAGAAGCTGACCCGGGACGGCAAGTCCTGGAAGCTGACGGTCACGCCGGACGCGAAGTGGCTGGCGTCGAAGGACCGCCAGTACCCGGTCGTCATCGACCCGACGATCACGATCGCGCCCTCGCCCTCACAGTCCCAGGACACGATGGTCCTTTCGGACCAGCCGTCCACCAACTTCAACACCACCTGGAAGCTCTCCGCCGGCCGCACCTCCAGCACCGCGAACTCCCGCTCGCTGATCAAGTTCCCGCTGGACGAGATCCCGTCGGGCACGAAGATCGACTCGGCGCGGCTGGAGATGTACTACGACCAGGCGCACACCACCGCCACCACCAGTACCCAGATCGGCGTGTACCGGGCCACCGGGGCCTGGGACGAGTCGACGGCGACCTGGTCCAACACCAGCTCGCTGGTGGGTGAGCAGTCCGCCACGACGGTCCAGGTCGACGACGAGGACGCGGGCACGGCGGCGGTCGGCACCTGGCCGACCTCGGCGGCGACGACGAACGCCGTCGGGGACACCTTCCGCTACAACCTCGACTCGATCACCGGCGACAAGTTCACCTGGCCGGTGCGGGTGCCGGAGACGGCCTCCTACCGGGTCGACGCACACTACGTGCAGGGCACCAACCGGGCCACGAACGCCCCCTACACGGTGACCGCGGCCGGCGGTGCGACCAGCACCTACACCGTCAACCAGACCACCGGCACGGGCGGTGTGTGGACGCCGCTGGGCGGCGACAGCAACGAGCTGACCTTCAACAAGGGCGGCGCCTACAAGGTCGAGCTCAAGGACACCTCGGTGGCGACCAGCCAGGCGCTGGTCGCGGACGCGGTGCGGCTGGTCGACCCGGCGAAGATCACCAAGTCGGCGGGCCAGTACAACCGCTGGCACAGCTTCCCGGTCGGCGACACGGTGCAGAAGTGGATCGACGGCACCGCCGCCAACCACGGCTTCGTGCTGAAGGCGACCGACGAGGCGAACAACCCGCTCGGCGGCCCCCGCTACGAGTCCGGTGACGGCGACTACGGCGGCGAGACCGCCACGATCCCGCGGCTGACGGTGACGTTCGGCAAGGTCGGCACCGAGCTGAACTCGCCCACCGTGATCCACTCCACGGGCCCGGAGCTGAGCTGGAAGGCGTACTCCAACACCACCGGTGACGCCGACCTGAACATCGCCGAGTACCAGCTGCACCGCTCCACGCAGCAGGCGTTCACGCCGTCCGCGGCCACCCTGGTGGCCCCGATCGACAAGGGCGCGACGACCTACACGGACACCACCGCGACCCCGACGCCGGACTCCTCCAGCGCGGAGATCGGGCGGTCGTACTACTACCAGATCGCGGTGAAGACGGCCGACGGCCAGCTGCTCGGCTCGCCCACCCGCATCGTCGGCGTGCCCAAGGCGGGCCGCACCATGCGGCTGATCCAGGGCACCGCGTCCGGCACCGCGGACACCACCCTCTCGTCCACGGCGGCGACCACCAACCTCGACACCATCGACTCGGCGGGTGCCGGCCAGAACTGGCTGACGGTGGGCAACAACTCACCGACGTACGGCAAGACCCGTACGGCGCTGAAGTTCCCCACCGGCACTCTGCCCACCACCGCCACGGTGCTGGAATCGCGGCTGTTCATGTGGGGCGCGGAGACCACCACCGGCACCGACGGCGCGATCTACGAACTCCACGGTCTGAACCGGGACTTCAACGAGACCCAGGCCACCTGGAACAGCGCCGCCACCGGCACCGCGTGGACGACGGCCGGCGGCGACTTCTCCGCGACGGTCTCCGACACCGTCGCCCAGGTCTCCGAAGTGGGCCGGCACTGGTGGGACGCCACCTCCCTGACCCAGGGCTGGGTGAAGACCCCCTCGTCCAACAAGGGCGCCCTGATCAAGCTGAAGGACGAGTCGGCCACCGGCCCGCAGGAGCGGACGGTGTTCCTGGCCTCCGAGGCCTCCGACCAGCAGCTCGGCCCGCTCCTGCGCGTGATCTACGTCGACTCGACCACCGAGGACACGTACTACGCGCCGCAGACCCCGGCCCGCATGACCCCGAACTCCACGTACACGGTGGACTTCACGGTCACCAACACCACGAGCTCCGCGTGGGCGAGCGGTGAGCGGCAGCTGTCGTACACCTGGAAGCTGCCCGACGGCACGGACGTGACGACCGGCGGCAACCAGCTCTCCACGGCGATCCCGGCCCTGAGCCCCGGCCAGTCCGCGACCGTCCAGGCGCAGGTCAAGACGCCGATCAACTCGGACTCGGGCAGCAAGCGCACCGAGTACGTGCTCGGCTGGGACATCAAGAAGGTCTCCGACGGCAGCTGGCTGTCCGCCGGCACCGGCGGGATCCCGTCGCTGAAGCAGAACGTAGCGGTGGAGGACCCGACGTCCAACGCCCTCGGGCTGGAGAAGTTCTACTCCTACACCGGTAAGAACACCGGCGCGGGCTCGACGGTGATGAACAACCTCGCCTCGGGCAACACGGTGTGGTCGTACAACGCGTTCAACAATCCGGGGCGCGGTCTCAACACGTTCTTCCGCGTCGCCTACAACTCGTTGGACACGTCCGACACCGTGTCGGGCCACGGGTGGTCGATGCAGGCCGCGGGCCCGATCCGGCTGGGTGCGCCGCTGGAGTTCCATCCCAAGCCCAACCCCACCGAGATCCGGTTGCCGGACGGTGACGGCACCACGCACGTCTTCCGTTGGGACGCCGCCAACAGCGTGTGGAAGGCCCCCGCGGGTGTCCACTTCAAGCTGGCTGCCAAGGCGGGCCTTGACTGCACGCCCGCCAAGGACCCGGTGCCGGACGCCTGGACGATGACGCGGCCGGACGGCACGCGGTTCCTGTTCGGCTGCGACGGCTATCTGACGTCGGTCGTCGACAAGAACGGCAACACGCAGACGTACACGTACGAGGAGCGCAAGTCCAACAACAAGCCGACGAAGTTCCTCAAGTACATCACCGACCCGGCGGGCCGTCAGAGCCTGGTCGTCACCTACTGGGAGAAGGGCCAGAACGGCTACCAGTACGTGAACGACTCCGGCGTCCTGACCACGGACACCGGCAACCTGAACAACTCGAAGATCTACGACCACATCAAGTCCGTCACCGACGTCTCCGGTCGCAAGGTCGAGTTCTACTACACCACCAAGGGACTGCTCGGTCAGTTCACCGACGGCGTGGGCAGCTCGCAGCCGAAGGTCTTCAAGCTGACCTATGACGCCACTCAGGGGAACAAGAACGTCAAGCTGGTCGAGGTCGCGGACCCGCGCGGCAACGCCACCAAGCTGGCGTACTACGCCCCGCAGACCGGCGACGACCCGAAGTACCACTGGTGGACCAAGACGATCACCGACCGGCTGGGCGACGACACGGGCTTTACCTACGCGGTGAACGCCACGAACACGAAGTTCACCGACACCAGGGTGACCGACGCCGAGACACACGCCACGACGTATGTGACCGACGACTTCGGGCGCTCGGTGCAGACCACCAATGCCAAGTCCCAGACGACGAAGATGAGCTGGGACACGGACAACAACGTCACGTATCTGGAGGAGAACAACGGCGCCAAGACCGCCTACTGCTTCGACCAGAAGACCGGATACCCGCTGTGGATGCGGGACGCGGAGAACAACAAGGCAGGTGTGCCGGCCCCGTCGGAGTGTGCTCCGGGCACGTACCCGGCGAACACGGTCAAGTACGAGTACCAGACCCGTATGGACGGCTACTCGGCCGACCTGTTCGCCAAGACCTCGCAGGAAGGGCGCAGGTGGCAGTTCACCTATGACTCCTTCGGCAACCTGAAGACGGTCACCGACCCCAAGGGCGTCGCCACCGCGACGGCCGGCGACTACACGACCTCGTACGAGTACGACTCCTACGGCCAGCTGACCAAGGCCACCGACGCCAATGGCCACTCGGCGGTCAACACCGGCTTCGGGCCGACCGGTTATCCGGCCACGATCACCGACGCGCTCGACAACCCGATGAAGTACGAGTACGACGCGCGTGGTCAGGTCCTCAAGGTCACCGACGCCAACCAGAAGGTGACCACGCAGACGTACGACACGTTCGGGCGCCCGAAGGTCTCCACGGTGCCGAAGGACCAGGCGAAGGGTGAGCTGATCACCACGCCGGAGCCGCAGTACGACGCCAACGACAACGTCACCAGGGCGACGTCGCCCACAGGGGCCGTCTCCACGGCGGTGTACGACGAAGCGGACCAGATGGTGTCGGCGACCGCGCCGGCGAACAACAGCACCGACCCGCGAACGTCCACATACACCTATGACAAGGTCGGAAACCTGAAGACGTCGACGGAGCCCAAGGGCTCGCTGACGACGGCGGACGCCACCGACTACATGACGACGAACGTCTATAACGAGATCTACCAGCTGACGTCGGTCCAGAACGCGGCCGGAGACAAGATCTCCTACGGCTACGACGAGGTCGGCAACGTCAACAAGGTCGTCGACCCGAAGAAGAACGCCACCGCCGACCCGAGCGACCTCACCTCTTCGTCCCTGTACGACCTGAACCACCGGGTCACCCAGATCACCGACGCGGCGGGCAAGATCACCAAGCAGTCCTACGACAAGGACGGCCTGGTCGTCACCAAGACCGACAAGGAGAACAACACCACCACCATCACGTACGACGAGCGGGGCAAGCAGACCGAGGTCAAGGTGCCGCACAAGGGCACCACTCTGCGCACCACCCGCTTCGAGTACGACCAGGTGGGCAACACCACCAGGGTCATCACACCGCGCGGTACGGCAACCGCCAACCCCGACGACTTCGCGGTGCGCACCGAGTACGACGAACTCAACCGTCCCAAGCGGCAGTACCAGCCCTACGACCCGTTGGACGCCCGGTACAACAAGGCGAACGTCTACTCGGAGACCACCTACGACGCGGTCGGCCGCGTGGTGAAGAGCTCGCTGCCGCCGTCCGAAGGAGAGACGGTCCGCAACGACACCACCTTCACGCACTTCGACAACGGCTGGGTCAAGTCCTCCACGGATCCGTGGGACATCGTCACCACGTTCGAGTACAACAACGTCGGCCAGCAGGTGAAGCGGACGCTCACTTCGGCCGGCGGGTCCTCGGACCGCACCATGAGCTGGGCCTACTACCCCGACGGCAAGCTGAGGTCGAAGTCGGACGACGGTGTGCCGGTCGGCAAGTCGGTGGTCCTGGTGGACAACTCCGACACCCAGAACACCTCCTCGACGGGCACTTGGACAAAGGCCTCGGTCACCGGCCAGCACGGCTACGACCACGCCACCCACGCGGTCGGCGCGGGCACGGACGCCTACACCTGGACGCTCAACATCCCCAAGGACGGCACGTACACCGCGTACGTGAAGTTCCCTAAGGTGACGGGCGCGGCAACGACCGCCAAGTACACGGTGACTCACGACGGCGGCACGGTCGACAAGACGATCGACCAGAACGCGACCGCCAACCAGGGCACCTGGGTCTCGCTGGGCTCCTACTCCTTCAAGCAGGGCAACGGATCCAAGCTCCAGCTGTTCCAGAACGGCACCGGCGCGGTGGTCGCCGACGCAGTGAAGCTCGTCCGGGACACCACGGGCGAGACGGACAGCGAGAAGAACTCCTTCGCGTACTCCTACGACGTCAACGGCAACATGACGTCCATCGACGACACGTCGTCCGGTGCGAAGATCGATGCCTACACCATCACCTACACCGGCCTCAACCAGGTCGCGAAGGTGACCGAGGCGCTCGCGGGCCAGGACAAGAAGGTCACGTCCTACACCTACGACGCCAACGGCCAGACGGAGACCGTCGGCCACACCGACCAGTTCGCCAAGTACACCTACGATCTACGTGAGCTGGTCAAGACCGTCTCGGTCGGGAAGACGTCCACGGACACTGCGCCGAAGGTGACGTCTTACACCTACACCGACCGCGGCCAGACACTGAAGGAGACCAAGGCCAACGGCAACACCGTCGACTACGCGTACCTCCTCGACGGTGCCGTCCACACCAGCGCGGAGAAGAAGCCGAACGGCACTCTCGTCTCCTCCCACACCTATGCCTACGACGCCAACGGCAACAAGGCGCAGGACGTGGCGAAGAAGATGAACGCCGACAACCACACGGCGTATCTCGACTCCACCACGGACTACACCTATGACCCTGCGGACCGGCTCACCAAGTCGGTCAAGACCGGCAACGGCGCAGGGACGGACACCTACGTCCACGATGACAACGCGAACGTCATCAGCCAGACGGTCAAGGGTGTCACCACCACCTACAACTACGATCGCAACCGGCTGCACACCGCTTCCGTGGGCGGCCAGAGCTCCAACTACACGTACGACCCCTTCGGCCGGCTCGAGTCGGTCACCGCGGGCGGGAACGTGATCGAGCGGAGCGTGTACGACGGCTTCGACCATGTCATCGAGGCCCAGAAGGCGGACGGCACGGGTGCGCTGAAGTCGACGAAGTACACCTTCGATCCGCTGGACCGCACCACATCGAAGACGGCCGACGGCAAGACGACCGACTTCACCTACGTCGGTCTGTCGAACGAAGTCCTCGGTGAGGAGGTCGCGGGCAAGCTTTCCAAGTCGTACCAGTACAGCCCGTGGGGCGAGCGGTTGTCGCAGATCAAGCACAACAGCGACGGCACGACCGAGGACGGCTACTACGGCTACAACAGCCACACCGACGTCGAGACGCTCACCGACAACAACGGCAACACCAAGGCTACTTACGGCTACACCGCCTATGGGTCGGACGACAAGGACGACTTCACCGGAATCGACAAGCCCGATGCCGCCGACCCGACGAAGGAGGCCTACAACCCGTACCGCTACAGCGCCAAGCGGTGGGACGCCCAGTCCGAGACGTACGACATGGGCTTCCGCAACTACAGCCCGGGCCTGAACCGCTTCACCACGCGGGACATGTACAACGGGGCACTCGCCGACATGAACCTCGGCACCGACCCGTTCACCGGCAACCGCTACGCGTTCACCGGCGGCAACCCGACCAGCAGCGTCGAGATCGACGGCCATTTCGACTGCGGGATCTGCAGCGACGTGGCCGACACGGCGAGCGACTGGCTCAAGAGTGCGGCGAATGAGGTCGACTCCACCGCTTCCAAGGCTGGGTCCAAGCTGTCCGGTGCGTTGAGGTTCGTCGGCAAGGCGTCGGGCATCGGCACTGCGGTCTACGTCTTCCTGGACACGCTCGGCTTCGACCTCGACGGATCGTCGACGGCATCCCGCGAGTCGAAGATCGGCGAGAGTTACAACTACAACCTGGGCCGGCTCACCACGCCGGAGAAGGATGTGGAGTGGCGTCCGTACGCCGACTTCGCTCTGCGGCAGGACAACTGCAGCAAGGGGAGCAGCGCGGTCTACTACCTGCCGCTGGACAGCCAGAACCGAGCCCAGGGCGGGCGTGCGTGCCTGTCGCCCGGTGACTACAACTACGAGAAGGACGACGGCAGCGAGGCGTTCCCCGGGGTCGTCTCGAAGATCTTCGGTACGCGCACGCAGTTCCCGATCGACTGGTCGAGCGTGCCGAAGGGCTACTACAGCCGGAAGAATGCCGACAAGAAGGGCCTCGACTACGTTCAGCGTGGGCACCTGATCGGGAAGCAACTCGGTGGCAGTGGTACCGACCTGCGCAATCTGGTGACCCTGTACAACGAGGCCAACAGTCCAATTATGGCGAGCTTCGAAAACGAAGTGGCGGCACGGGTCAAGGGAGGAGAGACGATCTACTACCAGGCGGATGCGAATTACACCGGGAATAATCCGATTCCGGACAGCATTTCGATCAGCTGGACGAGCTTGACCACCGGCCAGTCGAAGGTGATCAAGATACCCAACGTGCCGTAGCCCGGGTCCGGGTACCGAGGCGCCGTTGAACCGGCTCCGCCCCAAGCTTCGTCATATGCTTGGGGCGGAGCCCCTTGTTCTGTTTCCCTAGTCAGGAGAAGTACGCGAATGTCGTGGGTCGAGCAGATTCTGAACGCGGTCGGCCGCCGGCCGGAGCATGTGCAGGTGGAGTGGGCCGAGATCGAGGCTGAGCTGGGTGTCCCGCTGCCCGCCGACTTCAAGGAGTTGTGCGAGGCTTTCGGGCGCGGTGAGTTCAATGGTTTTCTTTACCTGTATTCCTCGAAGGGGGGAAATCACCTCGAAGTGATCGACGCCCTGAAGAGATTGCGCCGGGCCATCGGGCGGTTTCCCGACTCCGAGAGCGTCTACGAGCCGTACCACATCTTCCAGCCTGGACGTGGCGGTCTGATCCGCTGGGCGGGTGCGGCTGCGGAAGGGTATGAGTACTTCTGGCTGGCCGACGACGCCAGCGCGCCGGAAAACTGGCCGATCATCGCGCGGACGGACTTTTCGGAGGAATGGCACCGGTACGAGATGAGTACGGCGGAGTTCATTCACCGGGCGCTGACGGATGGGGACTTCAAACCGTTCAGCATGGTGCGCTATGCGCCACAGCCGCACTACGAGTCGTACGCTGACGACGAGGAGTGACAGAAGAGGCGGGGCCGTGTTCTCGACGGAGCCGGCCCCGCTGGCAGTTACCCGAGAGGCCCGAACGGGTTCGAGAACGAGGTCAGGTCGCTCACCCGGACCAGGTTGAGCTCGCTGGGTTCGATCTCGTAGCCGTTCAGGACCAGTTCAGTGCGCTCGACGCATCCCCGTGCGACCCAGTAACGGTTGTCGCTGTTGCGCCAGAGTTCGAACGGCATGGGTGTCCCGTCTGTGGTGATGGTGACGGGTTCGGAGGCCGGCAGGCTTGCCGGGTTTTCGTCGCCGGGGTGGTAGTACATGTCCAGAGCCCGCTCCAAGGTCTCGACGGCCTCCGCGTTGCCGGAGGAGGCGCTGAAGACCGTGACGTGCTCGACCTGCGGGTCGTAGTACTGGGAGCCGAACCACAGGCGCACATAGATCTCGCCGGTGGCTTCGTCGTAGCCGTGCCCCATGACCTGCCGTGACTCCGGCCAGTCGGCGTCGACGGCGAAGACGCTGAAGCCTTCCGCAGAGCCAGGGGTGCCTTGATCGTTCATGGGATCTCCCGGGTGCTCGTCCATGATCAGACATCCTGTCACCGCAGACCCGGGCATCCAACGGTCCTGTTGCCGCCGACGGATCAAGTCCCCAAAGGTTGTACGTCTGCTGTGACTTACCTGTGTGCGCATCGTCACGCCCGTGACCCGTGATGATCGTGAGGCGGCATCCGCTTGATCGATCGGGAGTACCGGAAACAGGTCTCCCGGCTGATCGAGCAGAGGGGTGGGGGTCCCATGGGTCCGCAGGACGGACGTGGCACGGGCACCAGGAACATGCGGTCGTGTGCGGCGGAGTTCGTCGCCCGCGTCACCGCGCGCAACCGGTTGCCGCTGGACTACTCCGTGGCCAGTCTGCGCGTCGTGGACTTCCTGATCGACGGGCTGCGCAAGGGCGGTACCGGACGCGAGCAGGTGCGGGACACGCTGTTCGGGCTCGGTGCCTACGTCGGTGAGGTGCTCGTGCGTCGCGCGGGCGCGGTGTGGGTGGACTTCGACGCCGACCAGCGCGCCTACTTCGGGCAGACGGTCGGCGTACGGATGCCGGACGGCCGGGTCTGGAACCCGCTCGGGAAGGTCCGCAACCGCTTCGAGCTCGGCGGACCCGGAGAATCCCTCCAGACCTTCTATCTGACGCTGCACGGTCGGGCCAGGAGGGTCGTCGCGTGAGAAGGACCGCCGTCCTGCCGGGGGTGCTGCTCGCCGCCGTGCTGACCGGCTGTGCGGACCCCGCGGACGAGGGGAAGCCCGCGGGGTCCGCACAGCCCACCGCACAGCCCACCGCCCAACGCACCCAGGCCGCCCCCGCCGAGGCCGAACCGCCGCGCACCGCCGCCGAGTTCCTCGCCCGCGCCGAGGAGGCGATGGCCGGGCAGCAGGGGTGGACGTTCGCGGTGCGGGGCCGCGAGGGGCTGGTCCTGCCGGGGCAGGAGAGCGCCGCGACCTACACGGCCACCGTGCGCCGGACCACGGGCGACCGCTGGGCCCTGCACTCCACCGGCGCCACCTTGAGCAAGGGCGTGAGCAAGCCCGAGGAGATCTACGTCGCCGACGGGACCGCTTACGTCAAGACGGGCACCGAGGCATGGGAAGAAGGGCCCGTCACCGACCCGGAGTTCGCGGACCGGGTGGAGGACCCCCTCGCCGCACTCGACGCGTTCCGGCGGTACGGCGACGAGGTCACCCTCGCCACACCGGACGGCCGCGTCGAACTGCGCGCCCGCACGACTTCCGCCCCGCTGACCGGAGTCCGGGACCGGGGCGTCGTACGAAAGGCCCTTCGCGAACTCGCCCCGACCCTAAGGCAGTTGCGTGCTGCCGGGGTCGCCGCGCCCGAGAGCGGGATCAGCGTCGGCGGCGTCGAGGAGACGCTCGTCCTCGACGCCGCCACGTACCGGGTCACCGGGCACACCTTCAAGTGCACCTTCCTGATCCCCTACGACGGGCAGCGCATACGGTACGAGCAGGATGTGACGGAGCGGACCTCAGGGACCTACAACGGGACCGTCTCACTGCCGGAGGGGTTGAAGTGATGGACACGGTCGAACGGGTCGAACTGGTCTACCGGCCGACACGCGCCGACATTCTCGCGGGCATCCTGGTGCGTGAGCGGCGTCGAGGGCTGTTTCTGGTCCGCTGGGGCCTCACCGGGCTGTTCGGGGCAGCCGCCGTACTGGCGATGACCGCGTCGAACGGCTCCGCGGTGTCAGCGGTGCTCGCCCTCTTCTGCGCCGCCATGATCTGGTCGATCCCGCGCCTCCAGGCCCACCACGTGCTGCGCACCGTCTCCTGGCAGGGCGAGTACCGGACGACCGTGAGCGAGACGGGGATCGCGACCGAGACGGTGCACACGACCCTCGTCCAGCGCTGGTCCATTTTCCGCGGCTACCGCGAGGCCCGCGACCACGTGGTCCTGCTCAGCCGGGACCCGAACATCCTGCTCGTGGAGTTCCTGCCCAAGCGAGGGCTGCAGACCGAGCAGGACGCGGAGCGGCTGCGCGACCTTTTGAGCCGTCACCTGCCCCGCATCTGACCCGTCTGTGCCGTCCGCTGCCCCCGCGTCCGATCCGTCACGCCGCCCGGGCCTCCGCCGACACCGCCGGAAAGCCTTCCGTACGCATGACATTCCGCCCGGCGTCCACGGCGAACACCTCGCAGCCCTCCCGGGACGCCGCCCACTCGACGCCCTCCCTGCCCATCGCGAACCCGGCCGTCGCAACCGTGTCCGCCAGCGTCAGGGAGGACGCCACGACGGACAGGGACAGCAGACCCGTCGCCGGACGCCCGGTGCGGCCGTCGACTATGTGGTCGCCGCGCTCGTACCGGGCGGACGTGGCGACCGCGCCGTCCGTCAGTTCCAGCACGGTGCACAGCTTGTCGGCGTGCTCGGGGTGCCGTACCCCCACCCGCCAGGGCCCGCCGGAAGTGACCACGTCACCACCGGCGTTGAGGACGAAACGCCGCGCACCGGCCGCCCGCAGCAGCTCCGCCGCCCGCTGCACGGACCAGCCCTTCACCACCGCGCACGGGTCGAGGCCACGTCCGGGCAGCCGTACCTCGAAGGCGCCGCCGGTGGCGAGCCGGTACTCCTCGCACAGCGCCAGCACCTCGTCCAGATCGGCGCTGACATCGCGCCGCGCGATCTCGCCCCGGTCCAGCCGGCAGACCTCGCTGTCCGCCCTGAACGGGCTGAACCGGGCGTCGACCTCGCGCAGCCACGCGAACACGGCGTCGGCCGTCTCCTCGCCGACGTGCTCGTCGTCGACCCGCAGCGAGACCGGGAAGCCCATGACGTGTTCGACTCGGTGCATGATCAGCCCCTCGCGTCGATCGCGGCCTGGAGCGACTCCTTGTAGCCGTCGCTGGTGATGGTGGCGCCGGAGACGGTGTCGATGTCGGCGTCCTGGGTTTCCAGGGTTTCCGCGATGAGTTGCGGGACCGCGGCCGTGGTCTGGGGATGGTTGGGCTGCTGGAGCATCTCCACGGCTGTGATCTTGGTGCCCGTGAAGGTCACCTGGACCTGTACCGGGCCCTTGTCGGTCCGCACGGTCGAGCCGTCGACCGTTTCCGGGGCGGTGGACGCGGAAGAGCCGGCCGCGGACTTCCCGTTCGCGTCGATCGCGGCCTGGAGCGACTCCTTGTAGCCGTCGCTGGTGATGGTGGCGCCGGAGACGGTGTCGATGTCGGCGTCCTGGGCTTCCAGGGTTTCCGCGATCAGTTTCGGGACCGCGGCCGTGGTCTGGGGGTGGTTGGGCTGTTGGAGCATCTTCACGGCCGTGATCTTGGTGCCCGTGAAGGTCACCTGGACCTGCACCGGGCCCTTGTCGGTCCGCACGGTCGAGCCCTTGACCACGGTGGTGCCGGATGCGCCCGCGGGGGCCGACGCCGAGGGTGTCGGGGCCGGCGACGCGGTCTCCGTGGTCGTGGTGCCGAGGGACGGCTCGTAGCGCCAGACCGGGATCAGGCCCGCGATGCTGAGGACCAGGACAGGTATTGCTCGCTTCACGATGTGTTCCCCGTCCCGCTCAGCCGGCCAGGCTGAAACGCTCGAAGTGGACCTGTTCCTTGGGCACGCCCACCTCGCGCAGGCTGCCGATCACCGCGTTCATCATCGGTGGCGGGCCGCACAGGAAGACGTCCCGGTCGGTGATGTCAGGCACCAGCCTGGTCAGCTCAGCCGGGGCCAGCTTGTCCGGCGTGACCGGGCCGGTCACCAGGTGCAGCTCGGCACCCTTGGCATGGGCGAGCTCGGCCAGCTCGCCGTACAGGACCGCGTCCTGGTCCGAGGCGACCCGGTAGATCACGACCGCGTGACCGTGCAGCTCCTCCAGCAGCGCCCGGATCGGGGTGACGCCGACACCGCCGGCGATGAGCACCGCCTCCGGCCGGGTGCGGTGCAGCGCGGTGAAGGCGCCGTAGGGGCCCTCGGCGAAGACGCGCGTGCCGACCTTGAGGTGCCGCAGAGCCGCCGAACCGTCGCCGGCCGCCTTCGCCGTGAGCCGCAGCTGTGTGCCGTCCGGCGCCGCCGACAGGGAGAAGGGGTTGGCCTGCCACCAGCGGTCCTTGGTCAGGAACCGCCACAGGAAGAACTGGCCCGCCCGCGCGGGCAGCTTGTCCAGGTCACGGCCGGTGACGTAGACCGAGACGACGTTGTGGGACTCGGGGACCACCGCCGAGACCCGGAACTGGTGACGCCAGTTCCGCCAGAGGGGGAGGACGAGACGGCCGGTGAACACCGAGCCGAGGGCCACGCCCCACACGCAGTACCAGTACGCCGTCGCGGCGGAGGAGGAGGTGAAGGACGTACCGACCGCGACCTGGTGCGTGAACGCCAGCACCACCGCGACGTAGGTGTACAGGTGGATGAAGTGCCAGGTCTCGTACGCCAGCCTGCGCCGCGCGAACCGGGCCGACACCACGCCGATCACGATGATGATCCCCAGCGCGACGACGGCGCGCAGCACGCCCTCGACCGTCTCGGCGAGGTCGATCAGCTGGTTCACCGGGTCCAGCGAGGACGACTCGGCGTAGCCGAAGGTGATGAAGACGGCGTGCGCCAGCAGGGCCCACAGGACACTGAAGCCGGTCCAGCGGTGCCAGGACGTCAGCCGGTCCATGCCGATCCGGCGGTCGAGCCACGGCAGCCGGGCCACCAGTACCAGCTGGAAGGCCATCAGCAGCGCGCCGGCCAGTCCGGTGAGGCGGCCGAGCACGATGAGCGCGTTCGAGGCGAAGCCGGCGGCGAAGAAGAAGTAGAGCACCACGGCCACGTTCGCGGCCAGCAGGGCGTACAGGCCCGTGCGGGCGACCACCCTGGGGCGTACCGCCGTGGGGGGCGCGGGGGGCGATTGGACGGTCGTCACGGGTGACAGCTCCTTGATCTCGTCTGTGGATACCGAGCTTGTCCGGCCGTCGCTGTCGAAAAGCTGTCGTACTTCTTTCAACTGGTTATCGATGTGGCCGTGGGCCCGCACCCGGCTGAGGGGACCGGCGCCGGGTGCCGCAGTATGAACGGGTGGAGAAAGTACGCCTGCTGGTCGTGGACGACGACCCGCCCATCGCCGACCTCGTCGCGACGGTCGCCCGCTACGAGGGCTGGGAGGCGGTCACCGCCAACTCCGGCGAGGAGGCGCTGCGGCTGGCCGCCGAGTTCCACCCGGACATCGTGGTCCTGGACCTGATGCTGCCCGACGTGGACGGTTTCGGCGTCCTGGACCGGCTGCGCGGAGCCGGGAAAATGGTGCCCGTGGTGTTCCTGACGGCCCGCGACGGCGTCGCCGACCGGGTGGCGGGACTGACCCGGGGCGGCGACGACTACCTGGTCAAACCGTTCGCCGTGGAGGAGCTCATGGCCCGGCTGCGCACCGTCCTGCGGCGCAGCGCCGGACCCGGCTTCCAGCGTTCCGTCCTTCGGGTGGCGGACCTGACGATGGACGAGGACACCCGCGAGGTCCGCCGCGGCGACAAGCAGCTCACGCTGACGCCGACCGAGTACGAGGTGCTGCGCTATCTGATGCGCAAGTCCCCGACCGTGCTCACCAAGGCGCAGATCCTCGACCACGTGTGGGAGTACGGCTTCGGCGGCCGCTCCAACGTCGTCGAGCTGGTCGTCAGCAGGCTGCGCCGCAAGCTCGACGACAGCGGCGCCCCGCTGATCCACACCGTGCGCGGCTTCGGGTACGTGATCCGGCAGGCGGCCGAGTGAGCGGGCGGCTGCGGCGGGCGTATCGCGGGATGCGGCTCGGGACCCGGCTGGCGCTGGGTCTCGGGGTGCTGTCGCTGGTGGTGTTCGCGGTGGTCGGCACCGCCCTGACGACGTACATGCGCGACTACCTGTCGGCCCAGCTCGACACCCAGCTCGCGCAGGGCCAGGTCGCCCAGTCCAAGTCCATCGCGGACTACGGCACGCTCTCCGGCAAGAAGTACTACAGCTGGTACTACGCCGTGTACGACGTCTCGGACGGCACTCCCGTGCTGCGCAGGCCCGAGGACCCCGCCGACCTGCCCGCCGACGTCGACGACTTCACCTCCGTCGCCAGGCAGCAGGCCCGCGCGGACGACGAGGTCCTGCGCACCGAGCACCTCAAGGGCAAGGGCGAGTACCGGCTGCGCGCCTGCGAGGTCGAGCCCGGTGTGGTGCTGGTCAGCGCCGCGCCCATGGAGGACATCGAGGACACCGTCGGCCAGCTGATCACCATCCAGGCCGTCACCTTCGGGCTCGCGCTCATGGCCCTCGTGGTGCTCGGGCGGGGCATGCTGCGCCGCGGCCTGAAGCCGCTGAGCGACATGGCGCACACCGCCCGCGGCATCACCTCGCACGACCTGACCGACTCGGGGCGACTGCCGGTACGGCACGACGGGCGCGGCGGCGGGCCCGAGGTGGAGGAGCTGCGCACCGCGTTCAACACGATGCTGGAGCACATCGACGACTCCCTCGCGGTGCGCGCGGAGGCGGAGCAGCGTCTGCGCCGCTTCGTCGCGGACGCCTCGCACGAACTGCGCACCCCGCTGATGTCGGTGCGCGGCTACGCCGACCTCTTCCAGTACGCCGCCGCCAACGCCCCCGAGGAACGCGACAAGCACCTGGCGCGGCTGCGCGCCGAGGCCGCCCGGATGGGCTTCCTCCTGGACGACCTGCTGCTGCTCGCCCGGCTGGACGCGGCGGAGGTCGAGACGCCGCTGCGGCCGCAGGTGGCGGATCTGGTGGAGCTGGTCGAGCAGGCTGCGGACGCCTTCCGGGTCGCGCACGGCGACCACCCCCTGACGGTGGCCCCCGGGCCCGGCTCCCTGGAACTGCGCCTGGACCCCCAGCGCATCCGCCAGGTCCTGGACAACCTGCTCACCAACGCGGCGATGCACACCCCCGCCGGCACCCCGGTGTCCGTGGCGGTGTCGGTGGCGGGCGGCGGGGCCCAGGTCCGCATCGCGGATGCCGGCCCCGGCATCCCGCCGGCCGACCGGGCGCGCGTCTTCGACCGGTTCTACCGCGTCGACAAGGCCCGCAGCCGGGACCGGGGCGGCAGCGGCCTGGGTCTCGCGGTCGCACAGTCACTGGTCCGGGCCCACGGCGGCCGGATCGACCTGACGAGCGAGCCCGGCGCGACGGTGTTCACGGTGACCGTCCCGCTGACGGTCGGAGCCCTTACGAAGTCGTGACGCGACGGGCGTGCGGGGGCCGCCGGCGCCCCTCCCCGTCCTAGCGTGACCTCATGCGCGTATTGGTCACCGGCAGTGCCGGGTTCATCGGGTCCCATGTCGTCGAGGCGCTCGCCGCGCGCGGGCACGAGCCCGTCGTGTACGACGTCCGCACCGATCCCGCGGCGGACGTACGCGACACCGACGCCGTCCGCCGCGCCCTGACCGGCGTCGACGCCGTCTGCCACCAGGCCGCGATGGTCGGCCTCGGGGCCGGGTTCGCCGACGCCACGGAGTACGTCTCCCGCAACGACCTCGGTACGGCCGCCCTGCTGACGGCCATGGCCGACGCGGGCGTACGACGGCTGGTGCTGGCCGGGTCGATGGTCGTGTACGGGGAGGGGCGCTACGAGTGCGCGCGGCACGGCGTCGTACGCCCCGGCCCGCGTGCCGTCGCCGATCTGGAGGCGGGAAGGTTCGAGCCGTCCTGCCCGGTCTGCGGCGCCGACCTGTCGCCCGGACTCGTCGCTGAGGACGCCCCCGCCGATCCGCGCAACGTGTACGCCACGACCAAGCTCGCCCAGGAACACCTGGCGGCGGCGTGGGCCCGCGCGACCGGCGGCACGGCGGTCTCGCTGCGCTACCACAACGTCTACGGACCCGGCATGCCCCGCGACACCCCCTACGCGGGCGTCGCCTCCTTCTTCCGCTCGGCCCTCGCGCGCGGCGAGGCACCGCGGGTCTTCGAGGACGGCCACCAGCGGCGGGACTTCGTGCACGTCCGGGACGTGGCCGCCGCCAACGTGGCCGCGCTGGAGGCGAGTCCGGCGCTGGGCGGGCTCACCGCGTACAACACCGGCAGCGGCGCCCCGCACACCGTCGGCGAGATGGCCCACGCGCTCGCGGCGGCGTACGGCGGGCCCGAACCGGTCGTGACCGGCGAGTACCGGCTCGGCGACGTACGGCACATCACGGCGGACTCGGCGCGGCTGCGGGCCGAGCTGGGGTGGAAGGCGGAGGTGGGCTTCGAGGCGGGGATGCGGGAGTTCGCCGAAGCGGGGATGCGCACGGCGTAGCCTTCCCGGACCGGTGGTGCTGCCCGCGTTCAGGAAGCGGCGGCGGGCAGCACCACCTCGAAACGGCAGCCACCGGGCACGTTCCGTACGGTGGCCCGCCCCTGGTGCGCCTCCACGATGCCCCGCACGATGGCGAGGCCGAGCCCGGCGCCCGCCGGGGGCGTCCGGGCGTGCGTCCCGCGCCAGCCCGTGTCGAAGACGCGTGGCAGGTCCGCCTCGGGGATGCCGCCGCAGCCGTCGGTCACGGACAGCACCACCCCGTCGGCCGAGCGCTCGGCGGCGACGGCGACCGTGCCGTCGGCCGGGGTGCGCCGGATGGCGTTGACCAGCAGATTGCCGAGGACCCGGCTCATCTCCCGGCCGTCCACCTCCACCGGCAGGGCCTCGACCCGGTCGCCGACGAGCCGCACGCCGTGCTCGCGGGCCAGCGCGTCGGCGCCCGACAGGGCGTCGCCGACGAGGTCGTAGAGGGACATCCGGGCGAGCGAGAGCGTGAGGGTGCCTGCGTGTATGCGGGAGAGCTCGAACAGGTCGCCGACCATGCCGTTGAGGCGCTCGACCTCCATACGGATCTGCTTGAGGTAGCGGTCGGGGTCGGCGGCCACCCCGTCCTCCAGGGCCTCCGCCATCGCGCGCAGGCCGGCCAGCGGGGTGCGCAGATCGTGGGAGATCCAGGCGACCAGTTCGCGCCGGGAGGTCTCCAGGGCGCGTTCCCGCTCGCGGGACTCGGCGAGCTTGACGCTGGTCGCCTCCAACTCGCGGCTCAGCGCCGCGAGTTCGGCGGTCGCGGGGCCCTCCGGGGAGGTGAAGCCGCCGCCGTCGCCGAAGGAGCGGGCGGCGAGCGCGAGGGCGTGGCTGCGGGCGACGACCCAGCGGCCCAGCAGCAGGGCGGTGGCCAGCGAGACCACGGCGGCCATGGCGACGACGGTCGTGACGACGGTCAGGTCGTGCCCCGACAGGAACATCGCCTGGGCGACCGCGAGCGTGCCCGCGAGCATCGCGGTGACGCCGACGCCCGCGACCACGGTGAGGTGCGCGATCAGCGAGCGGCGCCGGATCAGCCGCAGCGCGCACGCGCCGAGCACGCCGGCCCCGGCGGCGCCGAGGAAGGCGAAGAGGGCGATCAGGAAGGTGTTACGCACGATCAGACCTCCGGCTCGGCGGCGGGGCCGGGGGCGTCGAAGCGATACCCGACCCCCCACACGGTCTGGATGAGCCGGGGCCGGCCCGGGTCGTCCTCGACCTTGCCGCGCAACCGCCGGACATGGACGGTGACGGTCGACAGGTCGCCGAAGTCCCAGCCCCACACCTCGCGCATCAGGTCCTCGCGGCCGAAGGCCCGGCCGGGGTGGCGCAGGAAGAAGGCGAGCAGGTCGAACTCCCGGATGGTCAGGGCGAGTTCGACGCCGTTCTTGGTGGCGCGGCGGGCCGCGGGGTCGACCCGCAGCCCGGCCGCGTGGAGCGTGTCCGGCGGCGGGTCGGCGGGGGCGTCGTCCGCCCGGGCGGGGCGGGCGCGGCGCAGCACCGACTGGACGCGCAGGACGAGTTCGCGGGGGCTGAAGGGCTTGGTGACGTAGTCGTCGGCGCCGACCTCCAGGCCGAGGATGCGGTCGTCCTCGTCGCCGCGCGCGGTGAGCATGATGACCGGCACCGGGGCCTCGCCCCGGATCCGGCGGCACACCTCCAGGCCGTCCATGCCGGGCAGCATCAGGTCGAGCACCACGAGGTCGGGCCGGTGCGCGGCGGCCCGGGCGAGGGCGTCGGGGCCGTCGCCGGCCCGGTCCACGACGTAGCCGGCGCGGTCGAGGTACCCCGAGACGATCTCGGCGACGGTGGGGTCGTCGTCGACGACCAGGACCCGGGCTGCGGCCTGCGGGTTCCGCTGTTGCTGCTCCATGCCGCAAGCCTCGCACCCCGCGCGCACGGGCGTCGCCGCAGGCGCCCGACGTCCTCGTTTCGTAAGAAGGCGATGCCCGATATGTCTATTTCGCGCTCGTAGGGTGAGAGCCGTGACCACCCCATCCACAGCACCGAACGCGCCCCGCGCGGCGTCCGTCGACGTCGTGCTCCCCTGTCTCGACGAGGCCGGGGCACTGCCCTGGGTGCTGGAGCGCATCCCGCCCGGCTGGCGGGCGATCGTGGTGGACAACGGCTCCACGGACGGCTCGGCCGACATCGCGCGGGCGCTCGGGGCGACCGTCGTCCACGAGGAGCGGCGCGGGTTCGGCGCCGCCTGCCACGCGGGCCTGAGCGCCGCCACGGCCGACGTCGTCTGCTTCTGCGACTGCGACGCCACCCTCGATCCGGGGGACCTGGTGCCCTTCGTACGACGGATCGCGGCGGACGAGGCCGACCTGGTGCTCGGCCGGCGCCGCCCCCGCACCCCCGGTGCCTGGCCGCTGCGGGCGCGGGCCGGCAACCTCGCCGTCACCCGCCTCCTCCGCCGCCGCACCGGCCTGCGCCTGCACGACCTGGGCCCCCTGCGCGCGGCCCGCCGAGCGCCCCTCCTCGGCCTCGATCTGACGGACCGCCGCAGCGGCTACCCCCTCCAGATGGTCGTGCGCGCCGCCGACGCCGGGTGGCGCATCGCCGAGTACGAGGTGCCGTACCTGCCGCGGACGGGGGCGTCGAAGGTGACCGGGACCTGGCGGGGGACGTGGCAGGCGGTGCGGGACATGAGCCGGGTGCTGCGGGAGGACGGCGGCCGGGCCGAGGATCGCCGCGCCGCTCGCGTGGCCGCCCCCGGCGCGAAGGGAGCCCGCCGGTGACCACGCTCCTCGTCATCGCCAAGGAGCCCCGGCCGGGCCGGGTGAAGACCAGGCTGACGCCGCCCTTCACGCCCGAGGAGGGCGCCGTGCTCGCGGAGGCGGCCCTCGCGGACACGTTGGACGCCGTGGCGCGCACGCCCGCGCGGCGCCGGGTGCTCGTGCTGGACGGGCGGCCGGGCCCCTGGCTGCCGCCAGGCTTCGACGTCGTACCGCAGTGCGCGGGCGGCCTGGACGAACGACTGGCCGACGCCTTCGCCGGCTGCGACGGCCCGGCCCTGCTCATCGGCATGGACACCCCGCAGGTGACGCCGGAGCTGCTGACGGTGGACTGGGCGGAGTGCGACGCGTACTTCGGGCCCGCCGAGGACGGCGGCTTCTGGGCGCTGGGCCTGGCCGAACCCGACCCGGCACTGCTGCGGGGCGTCCCGATGTCGGTGCCGCACACGGGCGCCGTACAGCGTGCCCGGCTCGCCGGCCTGCGAGTGCGCGAACTGCCGCGCCTGCGGGACGTGGACACGGCGTACGACGCCGAGCTGGTCGCCGAGGCGGCACCAGGTGGCCGTTTCGCGAGCGCGCTGACGCGACTGGCCCCGGCGGCGGACCGATGAGCGGCCTGCGGCAGCTGACGGCGGCGTGGATCGCCCGTCAGGCGGGGCCGGACGGGGCCGGCCGTAGCCGGGGCGCGACGTCCGGCGACGGATCGCCGGCGGACCGATGAGCGGCCTGCGGCAGCTGACGGCGGCGTGGATCGCCCGCCAGGCGGGGCCGGACAGGGCCGGCCGCCGCCGGGACGCGACGCCCGGCGGCGGAACGCGGCGACCCTCGAACGAAGCCGGCGCGAGCGCCGACGCCGACAGCCGCCCGCCGCGAGACCCGGGCGATCCCGGCATCGACGGACAGCTGCCACCGCTGTCGTTCCCGTCCCCGGTCGCCGGCCGCCGACCGGATCCCCCGGCCGACTCCGGCACGGACGCGCGCAGGCCGGAGCTTTCGGCTGGTCCCGCCCGCTCCGGCGCACCGCAACTCCCGCCCGGTCCCGTCGCCCACGTCCACCCGCCGCACGACCCACCCACGGCAATCGCCCGCCGTCCCTGGTCCGTTGACCCCTACGCGCACGCCCTCCGCACCGGCCAAGGACCCCTCTACCTGCGCCGCACCGACGGCTGGCTGCTGCCGTTGGACGTGGAGCGCTGGTGTGCGGACGCCGACGCCGCGGATCTGGAGGTGCTGCGGCGGTGCGAGGGAGCGGTGCTCGATGTCGGGTGCGGTCCGGGGAGGCTGGTCGTGGCGCTGGGGCGGCAGGGCCGGCAGGTGCTCGGCATCGACGTCAGTGAGGCCGCCGTCGCCCGCACTGCACGGCTCGGCGGCACGGCGTTGCACCGGTCCGTCTTCGATCCGCTCCCCGGCGAGGGCCGTTGGGGCACCGCCCTCCTCATCGACGGCAACATCGGCATCGGCGGCGACCCGGCGGCCCTGCTCGAGCGGGCCGGCCGACTCCTCGCCCCCGGCGGCCTGTTGATCGCCGAGGCCGCTCCCCACCCGGACCTCGACGAACGGGTCGAGGTCGATGTCACGGACGCACGGGGCACCCCCGGCACCGCCTTCCCCTGGGCACGGCTCGGCACCGCCGCCCTGCTGCGGTACGCGGAGCGCGGCGGCTGGCGTGCCGTCGAGTCGTGGACGGCGGGCGGCCGTTCCTTCGCCGCCCTGCGGCCGGGCCCGTTCACCGTGAAGCCGCCACGCACCGGCGGAACTGCCGAAACACAAGACGTCTAGACTCGGGCGTCAACGGCCCGAAGCCCGTGGTCAAAAGCGGGCAATCTCTGCCAGACCCGAAGGGTATTCGGCGTTTTGATACGGATAGATTCAGTCACCAAGCGGTACCCGGACGGCACGGTGGCGGTCGACCGGCTCTCGTTGGAGATACCCGACCGCTCGATCACCGTACTCGTGGGGCCGTCGGGCTGCGGGAAGACGACCACGCTGCGGATGATCAACCGGATGGTCGAGCCCAGCGAGGGCACCATCCTCCTCGACGGCGTGGACATCCAGCAGCAGCCCGTCAACACCCTGCGCCGGTCCATGGGATACGTCATCCAGAACGCCGGCCTCTTCCAGCACCGCACCATCCTCGACAACATCGCGACCGTGCCCCGCCTGCTCGGCTGGAGCAAGGAGAAGTCCCGGACGCGCGCCCGGGAGCTGATGGAGCGGGTGGGGCTCGACGGGGCGCTCGCCAAGCGCTACCCGTACCAGCTCTCCGGCGGCCAGCAGCAGCGCGTCGGCGTGGCGCGGGCGCTCGCGGCGGATCCGCCGGTGCTGCTCATGGACGAGCCCTTCTCGGCCGTCGACCCCGTGGTCCGCAAGGGACTCCAGGACGAACTCCTGCGCATCCAGGAGGAGCTGGGCAAGACCATCGTCTTCGTCACCCACGACATCGACGAGGCCGTCAAGCTCGGCACGATGGTCGCCGTGATGCGCACCGGCGGCCACCTCGCCCAGTTCGCCCCGCCCGCCGAGCTGCTCTCCCACCCCGCCGACGCGTTCGTGGAGGACTTCCTCGGCGCCGACCGCGGCATCCGCCGGCTGTCCTTCTTCCCGGCGGCGGGCCTGGAGCTGCTGACCGAGCCGATCGTCACGGTGGACGCCGACGCGGAGCGGATCGCCGCCGCGGGCGACGCCCCCTACCTCCTCGTCACCGACGCGGACGGCAGGCCGCTCGGCTGGAGCGAGCCGGGGGACCTCACCGCCGGGCGGATCGGCACCGGACGACTGCTGCCGCACGGACGGCCGTTCGTGGCCGCCACGGACTCGCTGCGCGCCGCGCTCGACTGCGCCGTGCTCTCGCCCACCGGCTGGGCCGTTGCCGTGGACGCCGACGGCCGGGCCACCGGGGTCGTCTCGCAGCAGACCATCGGCGAGGCGATCCGCGGCGCCCACGCCGAGGACGGCCAGGACGACGGCCGGCCCGAGGGCCTCACGGACGCGAAGGTCGCCGGATGAACTGGGACCGTTTCTTCGACATCCCCAGCGACCTCCAGCACAGCTGGCTGGGGCTGATCGGGCTGCACCTGCGCGAGGCCCTGCTCCCGGTGCTGGCCGGACTGCTGGTCTCGCTGCCGCTGGCCCAGTTGTGCGTGCGCTTCCGCTGGCTGTACCCGCCGGTGCTGTGGGTGACGACCGTGCTGTACGCCATCCCCTCGCTGGCCTTCTTCGTCCTCCTCATCGACTACACCGGCCAGACCGAGCTCACGGTGATGATCCCGCTCACCGTCTACAGCCTCGTCGTGCTGGTCCCGGCGATCGTCGACGGCGTCCGCTCGGTCCCGCAGGAGACGCTCGCCGCCGCGACGGCCATGGGCTTCGGTCCCGTACGCCGTTACGTCCAGGTCCAGTTGCCGATCGCCGTGCCCGCGATCATCGCCGGGCTGCGGGTGGCGACGGTGTCGAGCATCAGCCTCGTCAGCGTCGGCGCCCTGATCGGCAACCAGGGCGCGCTCGGCAACATGATCAACGACGCGAACATCTACAACCGGCCCGAACTCGCGCTGAACGCCGTGCTCAGCATGGCCGTCCTGGCGATCCTCGCCGACGCCCTGCTGGTGCTCGTACGCCTGCTGCTCACGCCGTGGATGCCGCGCCGCTCGCGCCCGACTCAGAAGGCCGACCGGCCCGAACCGGCCGCCGCAGCCCTGGAGGACGCAGCCCGGTGAACCTGTTCCACTTCATCAGTGACTTCTTCGGCAACGGGGCCCACTGGGAGGGCTACGACGGCATCCCCACCCGCGTGGGCGAGCACATCCAGTACACCCTCCAGGCGCTCGGCATCGCCGCCCTGATCGCGCTGCCGGTCGGCCTGGTCACCGGCCACTACGGACGCGGCGGCAACGCCCTCGCCTTCATCGCGGTCGCCGGGCGGGCCCTGCCCACCTTCGGCCTGCTGGTGCTGATGACCCTGCTGGTCGGCTTCGGCATGGTCAACGTGATGACCCCGCTGGTCATCCTCGCCGTCCCGCCGATCCTCGTCACCACCTACGAGGCGATGCGCTCCGTCGACCCGTCGCCGGTGGACGCCGCGCGGGGGATGGGGATGAGCGAGTTCGGGGTCCTCTTCCAGGTCGAGGTCCCGGCGGCGCTCCCGCTGATCCTCAGCGGCCTGCGCTCCGCGGCCATCCAGATCGTCTCGACGGCCACCATCGCCGCGTACGTCGCCCTGGGCGGGCTCGGCAGGTACATCGTCGACGGGCTCTACCAGCGCGACTACGAGAAGGTGGTGGGCGGCGCGACGTTGGTCGCCGGCCTGGCGCTGGTGACGCTCGCGGTGTTCTGGGCGGCGGGACGCTTCGCGGTGTCACCGGGGGTGCGCAAGCACAACTAGTGCCCCGGCGGTTCGCGGACCGTTCCTGGTCGTGAGGGGAGGGGCGTACGGCGACCGCGTCGACCTCGAACAGCATTCCCGGCAGCGCCGGCGAGGCGACTCCACTGACGAGGCTCATGACGGAAGCCAACTCCCTTGCGGGCGCGAGCATTCCGTGACGTCGCCGTCAGGCCTCCGTGCGGGCCAGCGCCAACTCCAGGACGACCAGCAGAGCGTCGCGCACCGAGCCGCGCTCCCGGGCGTCGAAGACGACGACCGGGACGCCCTCGGTGACGTCCAGGGCCCAGCGGATCTCCTCCAGGGTGTGTTCCACCTGCCCGTCGAAGGCGTTGGCGGCCACCGCGAAGGGGATGCCCTTGTGCTCGAAGTAGTCGACGGCGGCGTAGCAGTCGTCCAGGCGCCGGGTGTCGACGATGACCAGCCCGCCGACCGCGCCCTCGACGATGTCGTCCCACATGAACCCGAACCGCTCCTGGCCGGGCGTGCCGAACAGGTACAGCTTCAGGGTGGAGTCGATGGTGAGGCAGCCGAAGTCCATGGCCACGGTGGTGGTGGTCTTGCGCGGGGTGTGCGTGAGGTCGTCCACGCCGGCCGCGACCTCCGTGATGGCGGCCTCGGTGGTCAGCGGCTCGATCTCGGATATCGAGCCCACGGCGGTGGTCTTGCCCACGCCGAAGCCGCCCGAGATCACCATCTTGACCGGCAACGGCGGTCGTACGGTCGCCGGTTCAGTCGCTGTCACTCAGTGCCCCTCGTGCGTCGGGGATGGCGCGCAGGCCGTCGATGACCCTGCGCAGGACGGATGCGTCTTGGACGACGCCGGAGTCGGGCACGTGCACCGTCAGCTGTCCCGCCGCGCGCAGGTCCTCGGCGAGGACCCGCACCACGTTCAGGTGCAGCCGCAGCCGGGCCGCGACCTCCGCGAGGGACTGCGGCAGCCGGCACGCGGCGACGATGTCGTGCTGTTCGAAGGAGAGCCGGCCGAGCGCGTCGATCCCCTCGGCGGTGGCCACCACCTGGGTCTCCACGGGCAGCGACGGTCCGTCGTCGCCGTCCGCCACCCGCCCGGCGGTGAGCAGGAACGGCCGCACGGCGGAGGCATAGCCGACCGGGTCGGGGCCGCTCGGTTCCGCTGGTGGAGTGCCGTCCGCCATGGCGTTGTCCGTTCCCGGGTCAGCGACCCGACGCGGCGCCGACGCTGTTCTTCAGCTCCAGCACCAGCTGCGGGCTGAGCGCGCTGCCGGCGCGGTTGGCGAACACGGTCATCTCGTAGGCGATGTTGCCCAGCTTGGCCTCCTTGTCGGTGACGACGCCGAGCACGGCGCCGCTGCCGATCGCGGAGACCAGGACGTGGCCGCCCTCCAGGTCGATGATGACCTTGTTCAGGCCGCCGAGGCCGTAGTTGCCGGAGGCCCCGGCGGCCAGGCTCGTGATGCCGGAGACGATCGCGGCGAGCCGCTCGGAGTGGGCCTGCTCGCGCAGCTCGGACACGGCGATGAGCAGCCCGTCGGACGAGACGGCGATGGCGTCCACGACGCCGGCCGTCTCGGTCGCGAAGCGGTTGAGCAGCCAGGTGAAGTCGGCTGCGGCTGCCTTCAGTTCGGCCGTCGTGGCGCCTTCGGCCGGGGTGCCACCTGTCGACGTGCTCACTGCTGCGCTCCTTCCGGGAGGTCGTTCTGGTCGTGCGAGTGGGGGGTCGCGGGGGCGGCGGACGCTTCCGCGTCGCCGCGTGGACTGTCGCGGTGCGCGCGTTCCACGGCCGCCTCGAACTCGTCGAGCGCGGTCCGCACCGCCTCGGCGTCCATGGTCCGTGCGCTCCGCGGCAGCGTCGCCTGCCGTGCGCCGGCCTCGCCGTTCGTCCGCAGGGTCGCGCCACGTACGCGGCGGCGCAGGGGGCGGGCGGCGGGGGAGTCGGGGTCGGCCTTGTCGGCTCGCGCGTGGTCGGCGGAGGAGGAGTCAGGGGTGGGCTCGGGGACGGACGCCCGCGGGGAGACCCGCCGGGGCAGCGGCCGCGGCGCGTCGGATTCCGCGTCGTCGTCCGGCCGTACGGCGTCCTCCCGCGCGGCGGGCGAGGGCACGGGCCCGGTCACCGCGGCGCCGGGGGCCTGGTCGTCGGCCCCGGTCGTCAGCGCGCCGCCCACGACGGCCGCCAGCGCCGCCGTGGTCGTGGATCCCGTCGTGCTCCCCGTCACCAGCAGCGACGACGGCACCGTCACCTCGGCCGTCACACCGCCGCCCGGCGTGCGCGACAGCGTGACCGTGATCTCCCAGCGGCGGGCCAGGGTGCCGACCACGAAAAGGCCCAGCACCTTCGTCGGTACGACGTCCAGCCGCTCACGGCGGATCAGGCGGGCGTTCTCCTCGTCGAGGCGCTCCGGGCTCATGCCCAGGCCGTGGTCGGAGACGACGATGACGGCGTCGTCGCCGGCGGTCGCCACCGCCACCTCGACCGGGCTGCCCTTCGGCGAGAACGACACCGCGTTCTCCAGGAGTTCGGCCATCATCAGCGTGAGGTCGCCGATGACCTCGGGCTCCACCCGTGTCTCGGTCCGCGCGCGCAGCTCCACGCGCTGGTAGCCCTCGATCTGGCCGAGCGCGGCGCGTACGACGTTGGTGAGCGAGGTGGGGCCCGCGTCCAGGTCCGCCTCGTGGATGCCGGCCAGCAGCATCAGGCTGTCGGCGTTGCGGCGCAGGCGCACCGCGATGTGGTCGATGGAGTACAGGCGCTCCAGGAGCGCGGGGTCCGTCTCGCCACGCTCCACCGCGTCGATCAACGCGAGCTGACGTGTCGTCAGGTTGCTGACCCGGCGGCCCACGTTGCCGAACATCTCGGCGACGTTGCGCCGGCTGAGCACCTGCCGCTCCAGCAGCGCGGCCGCCGTCGTCTGCACCTGGTTGAACGCCTCGGCGAGTTCGCCGATCTCGTCGCGGGCCGTCACCGGCATCTCGCGCAGCCGCGGCGGACCGTCGTCCTCGGCGTCGTCGTCGGCCACCCGGGCCAGCTCCCGCTCGGCGACGTCCGCGACCTGCCGCGCGGCACCCGTCAGGGCCGTCACCGGGCGGACCACCGAGCGGCGCACCAGCATCACGAGCACCAGCCAGAGGGCGAAGCCGAGCGCGGCGGAGCCCAGCAGGAGCACCGCCCGCCACGCCGCCGTGTCCGAGGCGCTGTCGGCCTGGTCGGCGATCTGGTGGATGAGCGAGTTGGTGATCGCCAGCCGTGTCCTGGCCTGGTCGCGGTAGGCGCCGTAGGAGTCGAGCGCCGTCGCGAGCGAGGCGCGGATCTCGGCGGGTGAACCGGCCTCCACGGCCGCCGGGTCGATCTGCAGATCGGCGAACTGCCGGCTGATGACGCTCTGTGCCGCGGTGTACTTGAGCCCGTCGAGCTGCGCGGACTGCGCCTCGGTCGCGAACCGGGAGAAACGTTCGGTCTGGTGCGTGTACTCGTCGTAGGAGCCGATCGCGTCGATGAACTCGATCAGCGCGTTGGAGTCACCGGTCGACGCCGAGAAGACGCTGGTCTCGAAGGCGCCGTGGGCGGCGCCCGCGCGCAGCAGCGAGTCCAGCAGGTTGCCCGTGAAGGTGGTCGCGAGATCGGGGTTGCGGTCCAGGCCCAGGCCGTCGATCAGCAACTGGGCGGCGTGGGTGTAGGCCGGGTCGATGTTGCTGGCGGGCAGATAGCCCTGCTCGACGGTGTCCCGCAGACTGCTCAGGCCCTCGACGCCCCGGAGCGCCTGCGCCTCGGTGTCCGGCAGCCGGTCGCCGAAGGCGTCGCGCACCCGGTCCACCTGGGAGTCCACCATGGTCTGGGCGGTGCGGTAGGCGGCGGACGAGGGCTCGCCGCCCTGGGCGGCCTCGTGCCGCACGGAGAGCAGTACGGCCTGCTGGTGCTCGGCGGCCAGCCGGTCCACGAGTGTGGCGACCTCGGCGCTCTCGCGCACCAGCCGGGCGGCGTCCGCGGCGTTCCGCGACTGTGAGTACTGGTCGGCGGTGAGGTAGGCGAGCAGGACCGCGACCACGGCGAGCGGGACGCCCACGAGGAGATTGAGCTTGCGCCGGAAGGGCCAGCGATCGGCGAAGCCGCGTATGCGACGCGGGCGGGGCGCGCCCTCCTCGTTCGTGGACACCGAGTTGCCTCCTTCATGGGCGTCGCACGGCGCGCGAGGTCTCACGTGACCGCAGTTGTCCGGGTGTGACACGGCCTGGAACGGCTTCGTCCGGGGGACAGTACCGCCCTTTCAGCGCCGTGACCGGAACTGTACGTCAAGAATCCGTTACAGCCCCCTGCACCCCAAGCGTCCCTCCTTCACACCCGGCGCAACTGCCCGTTACCTTCCGATTTTTGAGGCCAATCGGTGACCTGACCGCTCTTGACTGACTGAGAACCGGCTGGATTGGATCAGTGGAAGAGTTCTCCCAACCCCTGAATCCGGAACGGGAACCGTGACTTTCACCGCTATACGCAGCAGGTCCTTCAGGAACCATCCCGGCGCGGCCGCTGTCGCGCTCGCCGCCACGGCGGCGCTGCTGGCGGGATGTTCCTCCTCCGACGACAAGTCCGACCCGCTCGCCGGGGACGGGGCGAGCGGCGACACCGTGGTCGTCGGCTCCAACAACTTCGCTGAGAGCATCCTGCTCGCCGACATCTACGGCGAGGCGCTCAAGGCCAAGGGCATCAAGGTCACCTACAAGCCCAACATCGGCAGCCGCGAGACCACGTACGGCCTGCTCAAGAACGGCTCCATCACCGTTCTGCCGGAGTACAACGGCTCGCTGCTCGCCTACCTCGACTCCAAGGCGCAGCAGACGTCGGCCGACGCCGTGAACAGCGCGGTCAAGAGCAAGCTGGACGCCAAGCTGACGCTGCTGGAGTCCTCGCCGGCCGAGGACAAGGACTCCGTGAGCATCAACGCGGAGACGGCGAAGAAGTACAAGCTGACGGCCGAGTCCACGCTCGCGGACCTCAAGGACGCCGCCCCCGACCTGGTGATCGGTGGCTCGCCGGAGTTCCAGACCCGGCACCAGGGCCTGAAGGGCCTGGAGTCCGAGTACGGCCTGAACTTCAAGTCGTTCAAGGCGCTGGACGCGGGCGGTCCGCTGACCCAGGCGGCGCTGACGAAGAACACCGTGCAGGCCGCGGACATCTTCACCACCGACCCGACCATCACCAAGGAGGGCTTCGTCGTCCTGAAGGACCCGAAGAACCTCTTCGGCTTCGCCAACGTGACCCCGCTCGTCTACAAGAGCGGCCTCAGCGCGGAGGGCGTGAAGGCGCTCAACGCGGTCTCGGCCAAGCTCGACACCAAGACGCTCCTCGACCTGGACTCCCAGGTCCAGCTGGAGAACAAGGACCCGCTCGACGTGGCCAAGGCCTGGCTGAAGTCGGCCGGCCTGGGCTGACGCCACACAGACCGCGCGGGGTTGTGTCGAGCGCTCGTCACAACCCCGCCGTGCTGCTCAGTAGCCGAACGGGTCGAAGGGGTACGCGTCGATCCGCCCGGCGAAGCCGCTGTGCCGGACGTATCGCTCCGGGTAGTTGTACGACTTGAGCCGGTTCCAGGCCGGGGTACCCCGCTTGGCCGTCAGGTTGCCGTACTCGGCCGCGGTGATCGGGTGGATGCCGCAGTGCTTGGAGTTGAGGGGCTGGGTGTACAGCTTCTGGTGCAGGGCCGTCCATGTCCCGGAGGACAGGTCGCTCGTCTGCCGGACGTAGAAGACGCCGTTCGGCGTGTACGTGTCTCCCCGACGAGGTCAGGCTTGGCGCATTCCCGCCCCTCGGCGCGGTCACGTGGACCGGCCACGGCTCAACTCGCCTTACGGGCATCCGCGATCAGCTGGTCGATCAGGGCGATCAGCACATCCCGGCAGGACTCGCGCTCGCGCGCGTCGCACAGCAGCACCCGCACGTGCTCCGGCAGCGCGAGGGACTCCCGGATCTCCTCGGCCGGGTAGGGGTGTTGGCCGTGGAAGCCGTTGACGCCGACGACGAAGGGGATCTCCCGGCGCTCGAAGAAGTCGATCGCCGCGAAGCTGGACTCCGGCCGGCGGACGTCGACCAGGACGACCGCACCCAGCGCGCCGATCGCCAGGTCGTTCCACATGAACCAGAACCGCTGCTGTCCGGGCGTACCGAACAGGTAGAGCACCAGCTCTCGGCTGATGGTGATCCGGCCGAAGTCCAGGGCCACCGTGGTGGCCCGCTTCTGCTCGATGCCGTCGAGGTCGTCGATGCCCAGGCCCGCGATGGTCAGCGGCTCCTCGGTGCGCAGCGGGGCGATCTCGCTGACCGACCCGACCATGGTGGTCTTGCCGACGCCGAAACCGCCGGCGATGAGGATCTTGACCGTGTCGGGCGGTACGACCGCTTCCACGGTGGTGTCAGAGCCGGCCAAGACCGTCCCTCACTTTCTCCAGCAGGTCCAGGTCCGGGGTGCGGGGGGTGACGGGGTGCGGCGGGTGCACCGTGATCAGACCGCCCTCCAGCAGATCGCAGAGCATGATGGCGACCACGCTCACCGGCAGATCGAGATGGGCCGCGAGCTCCGCGACGGTGATCGGCCGGGCACAGCGCCGCAGGATCCGCAGCTGCTCGGGCTGTGGACGGGGGGCCCGCTCCGGCGGTGGGTCCACCGCCGTCACCGTCGTGATCAGCGTGAAGTCGGTGCGGCTGGGCCGGGTCCGGCCGCCGGTCAGGGTGAAGGGACGGACCAGCCGACCCGCCGTATCGTCTCCGCCCACCTCACGCACCCGGGCCGACGTGGGCCCGCGGTGCCGCCGAGAGGTGCTCGCCGATCTTCTTCACCAGCATGTTCATCTGGTACGCCACCACACCGACGTCCGCGCCCTGGTTGGTGAGGACGACCAGGTGGGCGCCGGGCCCGGCGGAGGTGAGGATCAGAAAGCTGTTGGCCATCTCGATGAGCGCCTGGCGCACCGGCCCGCCCCGGAAGTCCATGCTGACGCCCTTGCTGAGGCTCATCAGACCGGACGCGGTCGCCGCGAGCCGCTCGGCGTCGTCGCGCAGGAACCCGGTGGACTTGCTCACCACCAGCCCGTCCTCGGAGAGCACCACGGCGTGGTTGACGTCGGCGACCCGCTCCACGAGTCCGGTGAGCAACTGGTCGAGCTGGGTGTCCGTGGCGGGGGTGGGGCGTGTCATGGCGATGTCCTTCATCAGCGGTCGGCGGGCGGAGTGGGGGACGTGGGAGCGGCGGCCCGGGAGGAGGAGGGGGCGTCGGCCGCGGACGGTTCGTCGGAGACCACGACGTCGGCCGCCCGACGCGCGGCCGGAACTCGCCGGTCCGTGGACTCGGGAGCGTCGGAATGGTCATCGCTGTCGTCGTCGCGGGCCCGGAGGGTGCCCCGTTGGAAGCCGGCGAGGGAGGACGCGGCTCGTTCCGCGGTGAAGTCGTCGGCGCTGTCGTCGTCCTCGGCGGGTGCCGCCTCCTCGCGCAGCTCGGCCGCCAGGCTGGTCTGCGGCACGCGACGCGGCAGCGGGGTGAGACCGGCACCGGGTCCGGGACCGGCGGGCTCGGGGGCCGCGGTGGTCGCGGTGCGGGCCGGGACCACGGGGCGGGAATCCCGTACGGGCTCCTCCGGTTCGGCCGCCCCGGTGTGCTCCACCTCCTCGCGGTCCGGCGCCGGCAGGTCCCGTACCACCACGTCGTGCGGGATCAGCACGATCGCCGTCGTGCCGCCGTACGGCGAGGAGCGCAGCGTGACCGTAATGCCGTGCCGCCGCGCGAGCTGGGCGATCACGAACATGCCGAGCCGCAGGTCGTCCGCGAGCGCGACCACGTCGAACTGCGGCGGCTCGGCCAACTGGGCGTTGAACGAGGCGTAGTCCTCCTCGGACATGCCGAGCCCGCGGTCCTCGACCTCCACGGCCAGCCCCTTGGCCACCATCGCCGCCCGCACCCCGACCGGCGCCGGAGCGGGGGAGTACAGCGTGGCGTTCTCGATCAGCTCGGCCAGCAGATGGATGACGTCGGCCACCGCGGGCGGCGCGAGGTGCACCTCCTCGTCGGTGTGCACCTCCACCCGCCGGTACTCGGCGACCTCGCCGACGGCACTGCGCAGGATGTCGATCAGCGCGACCGGCTCGCTCCAGCTGCGGCCCGGACGCTCACCGCTGATGATGACGAGGTTCTCCTCGTAGCGGCGCAACTGGCTGGCGGTGGAGTCCAGTTCGTACAGGCCCTTGAGGACCTCGGGGTCCTGGTGCGCGCGCTCCAGCGCGTCCAGCTTGGTGAGCTGGAGGTTGACCAGGTTCTGGCTCTGCCGGGCGATGCCCAGGATGACCTTCTGGAAGCCGCGCCGGGTGTCGGCGAGTTCGACGGCGGTGTACACGGCGGTGCGCTGCGCGGTGTTGAACGCCTCGGCCACCTGGCCGAGTTCGTCGTGCCCGTAGTCCAGCGGCGGCGTCGCCAGCTCCACGTCGACCTTCTCGCCCCGCTCCAGCCGGGCCACCACATCGGGCAGCCGCTCCTGGGCGAGTCCGAGGGTGGCCTCCCGCAGGCCGTGCAGCCGCCGGGACAGCGAGCGGGTGATCCGCCACGACATCCAGACGCACAGCAGCAGGGCGATCAGCCCGCCCGCGCTCAGGGAAGCGGCCTTGATCAGCAGATTGCGCGCGTTGTCGGCGCTGCGCTGCAACAGCGCGGTCGTCTGCTGCCGGATCAGCACCTCGTACTCGTCGGAGACCGTGACCAGCGCGCTGCGCCACTCCTTCTGCGCGTCCGGAACGGCGACGGCCCCGTCGCCCTCCGCCGACGCGCGGGCCGCGAGCACCTGGTCCTCGGCCTTCTCCAGGGTGCGCCACTGCGGGCTGGTCAGGATCCGCTCGGTCTCCGCCTTGGCGGTCCCCGCGAGCGCCGGGAGGATCTGGTCCTCGACCAGCCAGCGACGGGTGTTCACCAGCTCCGCGAACTCGGTCCAGGCATTCTCGTCCATCTTCCGCGACGGCGAGGCCAGCGTCAGCAGCGCGTCCTCGCGCGACACCAGCTCCGCCGCGTGTTCCAGCGAGACGAGCGGACCGGCCTGCGAGGTGAGGTCGCCGTCGTCGACCTGGGAGAGCTCCTGGAAGGCGTGGATCTGGTCGTCGATGATCGACGTGTACTGCCCGAGCGCCTGCACGGCGGAGATGTCGGTGGGGTTGTCCACCTGGCCCCGGTAGTACTCCAGACTGCTCGCCGACGCGACGACCGAGTACAGCCGGTCCTTGATCCGGGACGGCGCCTGCTGGATCGCGTCCGACTGGGCGAGCAGCTTGGCGACCGCCTTGTCGGTCTTGCCGCGCTGCGCGTCGAGCGCGGTGCGGGCGGCCTCCTGACGCGTGGCGAGCCATACGGCGGAGTAGCTGCGCTCCCGCTGGAGCGCGAGCGTGGCCTCGGTGCCCATGGCCCCGGTCGACCGGCTCAGCCCGGTCTGTGACCGCAGCCCCAGGCCCTCCGAGAACATCTGGATCGTCGTCACGCTCCACACGGCGGCGAGCGTCACGCTGGGCACCAGCGCCAGCAGGATCAGGGAGAGACGGATGGAGCCGAGGCGGCGCCGGGGACCTGTCCGTGGAGACATTGTCGTCCTTGGGCGATCAGCGGAGGGCGGGCGGGGACAGCGCGAAGGCGGAAGGGAACGGGAGGACGAGCGCCGGGGGTGACTGCGTGTCCAGTACGTCACAGGGGGTGCGCAGGATGCTATCCGTACAAGTGAGCGTCCGCGTCACGCGTGACCGAATCTTTGGCGACACCGTCGGGGGAACTGTCCGGTCAGCGGGTTCCGCCCGCGGCGAACCGCGCGACCGAGGCGACGTTCGCCTTCGTGACGAACGCGGGCCCGGTGAGCACGGGTGCCTCGCCGCCGCCGAAAGTGTTGCCGTTGTGCCGGTAGAGCCAGAGCGAGTCCACCGCGAGATAGCCCTGGAGATACGGCTGCTGGTCCACCGCGAACTGCACGTCGCCGTCCCGCACCGCCTGGACCAGGTCCTTGTTGAGGTCGAAGGTCGCGACACGGGCCTTGGCGCGGGCCTGCTCGACCGACTTCACGGCGGCCAGCGCGAACTGCGCGCCGTTGGTGACGACTTCGTCGATGGCCGGGTTCTGCGCCAGCCGTGCCTGGACGGTCGCGGTCACGGCGTCCATGTCGGTGCCGTCCACGTAGAGGTTGTCCGTCTCGCCGCCGAACGCCTTCTTCACGCCCGCGCAGCGCGCTTCCAGGGCGACGTTGCCGCGCTCGTGGATGACGCACAGCGCGTGCTTGGCCTTGAGGTCGTCCAGCTTGTCGCCGACGGCGCGGCCCGCGACGCTCTCGTCCTGGCCGAAGTACTCCAGCAGCCCGGCGGACTTCCAGTCGTCTATACCTGAGTTGAGGCCGACCACCGGTATGCCGGCCCTTCGGGCCTCGGTGACCGGAGCGGCCATCGCAGTCGGCTTGGCCAGGGTCACCGCGATGCCGTCGACCTTCTGCCGGATCGCGTCCCGCATCAGCGAGGCCTGGCCCGCCGGGTCGTCGTCGTTCGCGTAGGTCAGATCGATGTCGTCCTTGGCCGCCGCGGCCTGGGCGCCCTTCTGCACCAGCTCCCAGAAGGCGTCGCCCTCGCCGCCGTGGGTGATCAGGGCGACCTTCATCCGCGAGCCGCCCGCCGTGTCCGCGCCGGACGCGTCGTCGGTCGCGCCGACGCCGGAGCAGCCGGCCAGCAGCAGACAGGCGGCGGCCGCGAGGGTCGCGACACGAGCGTGGGCGGGGGAGGGGGGTGGAGTCTTCATGAGGGTGCTGCACCTCGCTGTGCTGCCGAGCGGGGAGGAACGGACGAGAGGACCGCCGGATGCGAACGGGAGGTTCGCCGGACCGGTGAAATCTCGCTCTGGCGGAGCCAATCGCGTGTGACCATCGGTAGTCAAGTGTGCAACCACAAGGCGTGAGTTGTCGCTCCCACATCGTGATGAACCGCTGGCGGGAGGGCAGACCGGAACCTTGGCCGCCGATACCGATTGCGTCCGCAAACCGGTCAACGGGGCTTGCGCGCGACCGCCCCGTACATCGCGATGTCCTCGTCCCGGATCACCTCGCCGCCCGTGCCGTCCGGCCGCCACTTGTGGACCTGTACGACGCCGGGCTCGACGAGGTCCAGACCGGTGAAGAATTCCCCGGCCTCCTCCAGGGTGCGCAGCCGCATCGGCATGCCCCGCGCCGCGTACTCCCGGGCCACCCGGCCGACCTCCTCGGGCGCGAAGTCGGCCGTACCGATGGACATCGCGAGGTAGCTGCCGGCGGGCAGCGGCTCGAGCAGCCGCCGCACGATCCCGACGGCGTCGTGCTCGTCCAGCATGAAGTGCACGATCGCGATCACCGCGAGCGCGACGGGCTCCCCGAGATCGAGGGTCTCGCGGAAGGCGGGGGCGTCGAGAACGGCCGCGGGGTCACGCATGTCGGCCTCGACGTACGCCGTCCTCCCCTCGGGCGTGCCGGACAGCAGCCCCCGCGACAGAGCGAGCACCAGGGGATCGTTGTCGACGTACACGACCCGGGACCCGGGCGCGACCGACTGGGCGATCTCATGGATGTTCGGCGAGGTCGGAATCCCGGTCCCGACGTCCAGGAACTGCCGTATCCCCGCCTCCTCGGCGAGATACCGCACGGCCCGGTTCATGAAGTCCCGGTTGGCCCGCATGTGAACGGGCAGCGCGGGCCACTCCCGGACCATGGCGTCACCGGCCTCCCGGTCCGCCGGGTAGTGGTCCTTGCCGCCGATGATGTAGTCGTAGATGCGGGCGGAGTGGGGGTGTCCGGTGTCGATGTCGTCGGCGGGCACGGGGCGGGCCTCCTGAGGTGGGCTTCGGCGTCCTCAACCACACACGGAAGCGTGGGAGTTGGGGTTCACCACCGTGTCGACCGGGTGACGACACGGTCAGGTGCCGGCCGGGGTGGATTCGCGGATCTCTCCGAACGCGCTGTGCCGTCGGAACGAGTACGCCTTGCCTGCCGCCTGGCAGAAGTTGGCGACGGCGAGAGCGGCCCACAGGGCGACAAGGCCCCCCGACGCGGCGACCGGGGCGGCGACGAGGGCCAGGACGCCGTAGCAGACGAAGGTCGACACGAAACTCGGCACCGTGCGCTTGAGGCCGATGAGACCGAATCCGACGACTGCCTGGAGGGCGTCGGTGACCACCACGGCCAGCACCAGCGGCAGCAGGTCCGTGATCTGCGGCCGCACCTCGGCATCGGCGGTGAACAGCGGTACGACCCACGGTCCGAGGGCCATCAGGACCGCCGCTATGAGCCCCACGGCGGCCAGCGCCAGCCAGGTACCCGCCACCACGCTCCGCCGGGCGCCGGATCTGTCGTATCGCTCCGCCTGGTCGGCCACGACGGGGACGGTGGCCTGGCCGACCGCCACCGCGGCCGTGAACATGAGGTTGACCAAGGCGATCCCGACGCTGTGCACCGCCGCGCTGTCCGTCCCGATCCGGGCGGCGGCGAAGGTCAGTACGCCGAGGACGGCGAACTTGACGAGCACCGTGCCCGCGAGCGGGATCCCCACGGCGGCCAGCTTCCAGACCTGCCGCACATCCGGCCTGCCGGGGGCCAGGGAGCGGCCGGTCAGCACGGTGGAGCGGCGCAGGCTCAGCTGGGCGACGCAGGCGGTGAGCACGCTGGAGGCGAGCATGGCGACGCCCGCTCCCGTCAGGCCGTGGCCGGTCAGCGGGCCGGGACCGCCCACGAGCAGGACGGACAGGGCGGCGGACACGGCTGTGCCCAGCAGTCCGGCCCGCATCACCAGCCTGGAGCGGCCCAGCGCGACCAGGACGGACGTGGCCGAGGAGCTGACCGCGACGGCGAGCACACTGCCCGCCAGCAGCAGGGGGAACACTCCCAACTCGTCGAGAGCGGCTCGGGGAACCCCGGTCAGCCGGCCGATCAGCGGGACCGACGCGACCGCCGCCGCGGCGATCGCGCCGACGGCGATCGCGAGCCACATACCGCCGCGCACCACGGGCAGAAGATGGTCAGGATCCTCCTTGTGCGGTGCGACGAAGGGCATCACCCCGCGCACCGCGCCCGCCACCGTGGCGGTGGCGGGGCCGAACACGGCCATCGTGACGGCGAAGGCCGCGAGCGTGGTCGTGGCGTGGTTGCCGAGCAGCGCGGTGTCCACCAGGGCGCCGGCCGAAGCGGCGATCATCGTCAGGTACAGCGGGAGCGCCGCCCCCGCTATCCGCGCCCATGTGCCGTGCCCGGTCCGTGCCGTCCCTTTCTTGATCATGGGTTCGATCATCACATCGTGAAAGCCGACGGGTCGGCGGAAGCGGCGAACTGCCGCTCCCCGCCCCACCGCGCGGCGACAGGGCCCGGCTGCTCAGCCGGCCCGCGCGGCGACACGGCCCCACTGCTCAGCCCGCCCGCGCGGCGACAGGGCCCCGCTGCTCAGCCCGCCCGCACGGCCCCGCGCCGACGCTCCCGCCACCCGCGCCGAGGTTCCTGGTCCGGCAGCCAACCGAACGTGAGGCAGCTCCCCGTCACGCCCAGCAGCAACCCGACGAAGAACCCGCCGAGGTTCGACGTGGGCCAGGTCCCCAGCGAGATCAGCACACCGGTGATCGAGTAGAAGAGCCGCTGCGCCGGATTGAAGAGGATCAGCAGCCCCAGCAGCACCATCAGGGTCGGCAGCAGATACCCCGCCAGCCCCTGCATGCCGACATGCAGGACGACCTTCAGCGAGGCCTTCATCGTCAGCAGAATCCACGCGCCGCCCAGGGCGAGCAGCAGCCCGCCCCAGAACGGCCGGTCGGCCCGCCACTGACGGAAGGCCGACCGCAAATCCCGTCGCCCGCTCATCAGCAACCCGAGCTGCTGAAGCTCAGTTTCAGACCCGGAAGCTTGAACACCGCGGCCGTCGTCGCGTAGTTGGTCTGCCGCAGGTCCTTGATGAAGACGTGGTCCGCCTGCTGGCTGAAGACGCCGATCGGCCCCTTCACCCCGGCCTTGGTCAAGGTGCTCGCGTCGTTGCCGATCTCGATGTTCCTGAACGCCGCGTCACCCGACAGCTCGGTCGAGTCGGTGGTCAGGTCCGTGGCGGTCACCTTCTCCCTCCCGTGGCCCGCCTTGATGAGCAGGTTCGTGCCGCCGAGGTCGACGCTCTGGCACAGCTTCGTCAGCGTCGCGTTCTTGATGGCGGAGGTGACGACCAGCACCTGTCCGCCGGTGTCCCCCTCGTTGGGGCTGCCGGGCGCCATGCTGTCGAGGCCGCCGAACTGCTCGAACCCGGAGCCGTCGAGCTCGGTCGCGGTGACCGTGAAGGGCATGCCGGAGATGGCGAACTGGACGCCCAGCGCGCCCTCGGCGGTGAGCACCGCGAGGGCGCCGGCGACCAGCGTGGCCGGCACCGCCATCACGGCGGCCCGGCGGGCGCGGACCCGGCCGCGTCTCGCGGGGCCGTCCGGGGTTTCGGGCACTTCGGAAACGGAACCGCTTTCCGGGTTCTCGGGGGTGTTGCCGGTGGACGGGGTGACGTCCGGGGACGAGGCCATGACTGCTCCCAGGTGCAGAAAAAATGCGGGTAGGGCTTCAGCGGCACGTTGTCCTGGCGCGGACAGCGCCCACGGCGCACGCCTCCTCGCAACTCCCGGCGGATGCAAGGGCTTTCTCGTACTCCGCAGTAGCCAAGCCCGGAAGTTACCGGTGGTTACACCGGAGGGTCAAGGTAGTTGTGTAAAAAGAGTGTTGGTTGTGCGTCAGCTGTGGGTTGTGCGCCCGCGCGGGTCTCAAAAGGTCGCTGTTTTCGCAGCAACTCCCTTTAGACGCCTTGACGTTGACTGACCCTCAGGTCTACAACTCTCCCTGGTTCCCCCTGGATCCGTGGCGCCGGATCCGCCGCCGCGCGGCCTCTGCCCGCGCTCCCGGCCTTGATGCCCTTCACATTTCCTTTTCGCGAGGTCACTCCCGCGAGCTCACTCCATGGCGCCGTCACGGTCGCTTCCCCCCTCGGTCCGTGCCGGCCGCACCCCCCGCCCGGTCCGGCCGGAGCCCTTCCCACGGCCTCCGGCCGGCCACCGGGCCGGGATGCCGTTGCCGGTCCGTGTCGTACGGAGAAGGCGTCACGGACCGGCAACGGCGAACACGGACTCGCGTGTCCTCCCACTCCCGCACCCCAGAACCCCCTGAGCCCTCGGGCTCTGAGGGCACACCCCGCAACGAAAGACGAGGTACACCCGCATGCGTGCACGCACCTTCCTCACCCTCGCCGGCACCGTCGCCGCCCTCACCCTCCCCCTGGCCGGCCCGGCCTCCGCGGCCGACGGCGCCGTCCTCACCACCGGTTCCGTCGGCGGCACCGCGGTCGCGGCCGGCGAGGTCCTCACCGCCCCGCTGGCGAGCGGCACCGCCGCCACGTTCTACTCCAGCGCGACCGGCACGAGCGGTATCTCCTGCACGTCGTCGCAGTTCACGGCCACCGTGACCGACAACCCCGGCGCGCCCGGAACCGCGACGGAGTCGGTCTCCGCGCACACCTTCAACGCCGCCAGCTGCACCACCAACGTGGTCGGCGTGCTCGGCGTCACCAGCATCACGGTCAACAACCTGCCCTACAGCGCCGCCGTCTCCTCCGACGGCACCGTCGCCGTCACCCCGGCCGCGGGCTCGACCATCCAGACGACGGTCGTGCTGCGCACCCTGCTGGGCAGCATCAACTGCGTCTACCAGGCCCCCAGCCTGGCCGGCACGGCGAGCAACGACGACAACAGCATCAACTTCACCCGTGCGCAGTTCGCCAAGGTCTCCGGCTCCTCCCTCTGCTTCGCCAACGGCTACTTCACCGCCAAGTACGCCCCGGTGACCGGCAGTGGTGAGGCGGTGTACGTCAACTGACGCCCAGGGCGCCGGAGTTCACCTCCGGCGCAACCGCAGTGCCAGGGCGGCGCCCCCGATGAGCACCAGCATCGCGGCGGCGCCGCCCGCCAGCAGCGGCGCCGAGGGTCCGGTGTCGGCGGCCCCGGTGGACGCCACCGGTGTGCTGTCGTGTCCGGCGTGCCGGCTCTCGGCGCCGCCCTGCGAGGAGGTCGTGCCGGGAGTCGCCGGGGGAGTGTCCGCGGTTTCGCGCGGCTCGGTCGCCGGGGAAGGGGCGGTGGTGGTACGACCCTTGCCGCGATCCGCGTTCCCGGTCGCCGCGGCGGTGCCCGCGCCCCCCTCGCCCTCCCCGCTCCCGCCCCGGCTCGCCGCGAACACCACGTCCGAGCACGAGTAATAGGTGTCCGGCGTGCTGCTGTTCTGCCAGATCGTGAACAGCACATGCCGCCCCGAGCGGTCGGACGGCAGCGTCGCCCTGATCCGGTACGCCCCGTCCGTCAGCGCCGGGTCCTTCACCTCCGCGAACGGCCGCTCCGGCAGGTCGGACCAGGCGAGCGGCTTCGTCGGGTCGTAGCCGGGCTTGGTGAGGTAGAGCCGGAACGTGCCGGTGTGCGGGATCGTCGAGACGTACCGCATGGTCAGACCGGCACCCGGGGCCAGCCGAGTCGACGGCCAGTCTGCGCGGGCCAGGTCCAGCCCCCGGTAGGCGGGCAGCCCACCGCTGCACAACTGCCCGTCGGGGACGACCTGCCGGTCCCGTCCGTTCACGTTCGCGATCCGCAGGTTGTCCCAGGCCGTGAAGGGCCCGCCGTTCGAGGCGACAGCGGCCCGGCACGCCGTCGACCGGGACGCCTCGCCGCCGTCCGGCGAGCAGGCGTACACCCGGCTGACCGGATCGGTGGGCGCGCCGTGCGCGTGGGCGGGGCCGGACGCCCACAGCGTGAGCAGCAACGGCGTGACGGCGGTGGCCGCAAGGGCGGTGCGGGGCGAACTCATCCAGGGCATCCGGGACATCCGGAACGTCTCCTCGGCCGGCGTGGCAACGGTCCTCGTGGAGTACGGGAAAGGGGCGCGGCGCGTTCACTGCGTTACTAGTCGGACAAAGAGCGTCAATACCGGGCGAGTGTCCGAGGTAGAGGGTGGGTTTCCGGCCGGATCGAGGGTTTCCCCTGTATCCCGATGACCTTCTCTTTGCCTATCGTTCGACCACAGCCGACCCACAGGTAACCCCGAACGGATCGGCGCCGCGCAAGGCCGGCCCCCCAGCGCGCCCCGCACGTGTCGCACTTGCCCCACCCGTCTTCGCCGCACTTCCCCCTCCGCCCTTTTGGCGTACCCCCCTCCGCTTCGAAGACGAAGCGAATCGACCGCCGCTCCGCGCTGCCCGGAGTACGGCCGGCCACGAAAGGCAAACCCCTTGCGTACCTCTGCACCCCTCAGACGGAAGCTGATATCCGTCGCCGCGGTCTCCGCCGCGCTGTTCACGGCCGCCACCACCGTCGCCGTGGCCCAGGAGCCCGCTCCCCGGGAAGCCGCCGTCCCCACGGCGCAGACCGAGGCCGCGGCCGGCACCCCGGCCGAGCGGCTCATCGTCGGCTACAAGTCCGGCGCCGCCGAGGCCAAGTCGAACAAGGCCGCGGAGGCCGACGCCGCCGCCAAGGGCAAGGAGGCCGGCGAGGACCTCGACTTCCAGCGCCGCCTCGGCTCCGGCGCCGCCCTCGTGGACCTCGGTGCGAACCTGAGCAGGACGGACGTCGCCGACGTCGTCGCCGAGTACCAGGCGGACCCGCAGGTCGCCTACGTCGTACCGGACCGGCTGAACAAGCCGCTCGCCACGCCCAACGACACCGAGTACAGCAAGCAGTGGGACCTCTTCGAGACCACCGCGGGCATGAACGTGCCGGGTGCCTGGGACGTCGCCACCGGCAGCGGCGTGACCGTCGCCGTCATCGACACCGGTTACGTCAGCCACTCCGACCTCGGCGCCAACATCGTCGCGGGCTACGACTTCATCTCCGACGCGACCGTCGGCAACGACGGCAACGGCCGTGACAGCAACCCGGCCGACCCGGGCGACTGGACCGCCGCGGGCGAGTGCCAGGCCGGCGACCCCGCCTCCACCTCCTCCTGGCACGGCACCCACGTCGCGGGCACCATCGCCGCCGTCACCAACAACGGCAAGGGCGTCGCGGGCATCGCGCACGGCGCCAAGGTCTCCCCGCTGCGGGTGCTCGGCAAGTGCGGCGGCTACGACTCCGACATCATCGACGCCATCACCTGGGCGTCCGGCGGCACGGTCTCCGGTGTGCCGGCCAACGCCAACGTCGCCAAGGTCATCAACATGAGCCTGGGCGGCGGCGGCACCTGCTCCACCGCGACGCAGAGCGCGATCAACGCGGCCGTGAACCGCGGCACCACGGTCGTCGTCGCGGCGGGCAACAGCAACGCCAACGCGGCCAACTACTCGCCGGCGAGCTGCAACAACGTCATCAGCGTGGCGGCCACGGACCGCCAGGGGAACCGTTCCTACTACTCCAACTACGGCACGGTCGTCGACATCGCCGCTCCCGGCGGAGAGACCAACTCCGTCACGTCGAACGGCATCCTGTCCACGCTGAACTCCGGCGCGCAGGGCCCGTCGTCCGAGAGCTACGACTACTACCAGGGCACCAGCATGGCCGCGCCGCACGTCGCGGGCCTGGCGGCGCTGATGAAGTCGGCCAACGCGGCGCTGACCCCGGCACAGATCGAGTCCGCGATCAAGACCAACTCGCGTGCTCTGCCCGGTACCTGCTCGGGCGGCTGCGGTGCCGGCCTCGCGGACGCGGCCAAGACGGTGCAGGCGGTGAGCGGCTCCGGCGGCTCCACGGGGGGCACCACCTTCACCAGCACCACCGCGGTCTCCATCCCGGACAACGGCTCCGCGATCGAATCCCCGATCACCGTGAGCGGCCGCAGCGGCAACGCCCCCTCGGCCCTCCAGGTCGGCGTGGACATCACCCACACCTACCGCGGCGACCTGGTCATCGACCTGGTGGCGCCGGACGGTACGAGCTATCGCCTGAAGGCCGCCAGCTCCTCGGACTCCGCGGACAACGTCAACACCACCTACACGGTGAACGCCTCGGCCGAGACCGCGAACGGCACCTGGAAGCTGCGCGTCCAGGACACGGCGGCCCAGGACACGGGCCGGGTCAACAGCTGGAAGCTGACCTTCTGAGCGTGGCCGACAACTGAACGCGCGCCCTGAACGGGCGCGTATCACAAGCGGGCGGGCCGACCGGTGCGGATGGGGCATCGGCCGGCCCGCCGTTCGTCGCGCGAGCACCGGCCGCAATGGCGGAAACCGTCACTCCGGTCGGTGCTCGTGTACTCAGCGTGCCGAGCGCTCCATGGCGTCCCGCTCGGCGTCCGCCTCCTCCAGAGTGGCCAGCACGCGAGCCCCCCGGTCGGGACCGCGGTCGAGGCCGGGCAGCAGCGCCGGCACCGCGATGCTCGGCAGGAGGTGCCCCCACAGGACCGAGATCCGCTCCGCCAGATCGCTCCGGTCGGTCAGCGCCCGGGACATCAGCTGGATCCCGGCGAAGGCGCCGACCACCAGCTCCACCGTCTGCCGCGGCTCCACCGAGGGCAGCAACTCACCCTGCCTCCGGGCCTGTTCGAGCACCCCGACCAGATGGTCCGCCCACTGCCGGAACGGCCCGGAGTGGTCGACGCCGGGCGGCGCGAACTGGTCCACCGCCAGCCGCACACTGCCCTTGAGCAGGGAGTTGCTGAGCAGCCGCTGACCGAACACGAAGGTGACGTCGACGAGTTCCTGGAGCTTGCACGGCTGCGGGGGCACCGCGCCGAGCGGGATCTGCACGTCCAGTACCGCCTGGGCCAGGGATTCCTTCGAGGGGAAGTGGAAGTAGAGGGCGCCCTTGGTCACATCGGCGCGCTCCAGGACCATCGCGATGGTCGTCGCGGTGTATCCGTGCTCGTCGAAGACCGCGCCCGCGGCCTCCAGGATCACCTTCCGCGTTCTGATGGCGCGCTCCTGCCTCGCCATAACAGCCCTCCGTGTGTTCCGGCCGTGTCGAGTCGAACTCCGCGCTCGGCGTGCGCCGGTGCGGTTCGGCGCCGGCCCGGGGCGACCCCGAGGCCGCATTGAAAACAAACCGGTCGGCTCGTACTCTAACGCTCGCGGCACGGGAACCTCGCCGTCTGTCAGCGCACATACGGGGGGACCCAAGAAGGGGACAGGTATGTCTGATCCGCGCCGGCCCACCACGGCCTCGTCCGCCGAAACCCCCGCGGCGCCACCTGCCCTGACCGCCACCGTACCTCGCCAGCTCGTGCATCGAGCCGCGGTGGCGGAAACGTTTCTCACCGGTCTGACCAGCACCGGAACCGACCGTTTCACCGTCTTCGCGCAGTGGCCGCGTGCCCATCAGTTACACGTGTCTGCCGACCGGTCGGCGTACGAGCCCCTGCTGGTCGCGGAGACCGTCCGCCAGGTCGGTGCCCTACTCGCGCACACCGCCTACCAGGTCCCGCTGGGCCACCAGTTCGTGCTCAGGGAGCTGGGGGTCACCACGCACCCGGAGCGCCTGGCCGTGGGCGCGGTTCCCGCCGAACCGGCACTGCACATCACCGTCACCGATGTCGACCGGCGCGGCGGCCGCCCCGCCGGACTCCGCTTCACAGCGGGGATACGGCTCGCCGGGGAGCGCGTCGCGACCGCGCACCTGGCCGTGACCTGGACGAGCGCGGCCGTCTATCGGCGGCTGCGCGGTGGCCGTACCCCCGCCACGGTGTCCGCGCTGCCGGTCCCGCCCGGAGTGCCGGCCGCCGCCGTGGGCCGCGCCCTGCCCGCGGACGTCGTCCTCGCCCCGACGGACCACCCCGACCGCTGGCGGCTGCGAGTCGATACCGCACATGCTGTTTTCTTCGACCATCCGCTCGACCACATACCCGGCATGCTGCTGCTGGAGGCCGCCCGGCAGGCCGTACGGACCCGGACCGGAACCGGCTTCCGGACACCCGTCTCCTACCACGCGGTCTTCCACCGGTACGCCGAACTCGACCTGCCCGCCTGGATAGAGACGGTGGACAAACCGGGGGCGCACGGTACCGACGTCCAAGTCGTGGGACACCAGGGGGAGTCGACGGTCTTCGAGTGCGGGGTGGGCACGGTGGGCGGGTGAGTTATCGTGTACAGGGAGTAAGAAACAAACGGCATGACCCGTTCTTTTCCCGGTCCCAGGAGAGTCCAGCCGATGGCGAGGCAGTTACGCGCGGAACAGACCCGCACCACGATCCTCACGGCCGCGGCCGAGTTGTTCGACCGCCACGGCTATGAGTCGACGAGCCTCAGCGACATCGTCGAGCACGCGCAGGTCACCAAAGGGGCGTTGTACTTCCACTTCGCCGCGAAGGAGGACCTGGCGCAGGCGATCATGGAGCTCCAGTCCAGGGCGTCCCGGCAGCTGGCGAGCGAGATGGACGCCCGGGGCCACACCTCGCTGGAGGCGCTGATACGCACGACGTTCGGGATCACGCGCCTCGCCGTCGAGGGCCCGATCCCCCGGGCCGGCCTGCGCCTGGCCACCGGCTCGGTGGTGATGCGGCCGCCCCTGCGGCACCCGTTCACGGAGCTGCTGGACATCGCCACCCGCAGACTCCACGCCGCGGCCAAGGAGTCCGACATCCACCCGGACGTCGACGCCGAGGCCGCCGCCCACGCCCTGGTCTGCTTCTTCGTCGGCACCCGGGTCGTCGGCCGCTCCCTCGAACCCGTCGCGCGCCAGCCCCGCAGAGTGGCCGAGATGTGGCACATCATGATCCGCGGCCTGGTCCCGGTGCCCCGCAGGGCCCGCTATCTCGCCCTCGCGACACAGCTGGAGCGGGAGATCAAAGCCGTATGACACGGGCGGTACGGTGAGGCGCATGCCCGAGAGCTCCGACACTCCGCCCGTGCTCCTCGGGAACGAACCCGGCTCGTTCCCGCACAGCGTGCTCGCCGAGCGCCATCCCGCGATCATCCGGCAGGTGCGGGATTCCTTCCCGTACGGCCCGCGGCGACAGCGCGCCCTGGACGCGCTCCTCGCGAGCTGCACCGAGGGCGTGATCGAGCCGCTCCCCGCCGACGCGCACGACCGGGACCGCTGGACGCAGTGGGGCGCCGAGAAGTACGTCGGCCGGTCCTGGTTCGACGTGCCATGGCTGTGGTCGGAGAGCTACTTCTACCGCCAACTCCTGGACTCAGTCGGCTACTTCACCCCCGGCCCCTGGCAGGGCATCGACCCCTTCCGTCCCTCCAAGCTGGCCGAGCTCGACGCCCCGGAGACGGACGAGGAGCTGTCCGCCCTGGACGCCCTCGCGGACCGGCCGGCCGACGAGCAGGACCGGGCCCTGCTGCACGGCTCGCTGTGGGGCAACCGCGCCGACCTCGGCTTCCGGCTGTCGGCCGGGCACGACGAGACCGCCTCGGACACCCCACCGCTGGTCGCCGACGACAGCGAGACCCTCTGGTCCCTGCTCCGGCCCGCCGGTGCGGCCACCCTGTGCCTCATCGCCGACAACGCCGGCCGCGAGCTCGTCCCCGACCTGCTCCTCATCGCCCACCTCCTCACCCAGGGGCGGATCGACCGGGCCGTCCTGCACATCAAGCCGTATCCGTACTACGTCTCCGACGCCACGCACGCCGATGTGCTCGACGCCCTGCGCCGGCTGACGTCGGCACCGGGCGCGGTCGCGGCGTACGGCCGCACGCTCTGGTCGGCGCTGACGGACGGCCGCCTCACCGTCCGCGCCCACCCCTTCTCCAGCGCCCCGCTGCCGTTCGCGGACATGCCCGGCGACCTCCGCGAGGAACTGGCCGCGGCCACCCTCACCGTCGTCAAGGGCGACCTCAACTACCGTCGCCTGGTCGGCGACCGGCTCTGGCCGCCGACGACACCGTTCGCCGACGTCACCGCGTACTTCCCCGGCCCGGTCGCCGCGCTGCGCACCCTGAAGTCCGACGTGATCACCGGCCTGGACGCCGCGACGGAGGCGGCGCTGGTGGCTGCGGAGGGCCAGAAGTGGCGGACCGGTGGGACGCACGCGCTGATCCAGGTTCGGACCTGACTGGGTCGCCCCGCTCAAGCGATCCGCATCGGCAGCGACTTGATCCCGTTGATGAAGTTCGACACCAGCCGCTCGGGCGGCCCCGCCGGCCGCAGTACGGGCAGGGCTCGCAGGGTCTCCCGGTAGAGCACCCGTAGCTGAAGGCGCGCGAAGTGGGCGCCCAGGCAGACGTGCGGGCCGTCACCGAAGGACACGTGCGGGTTCGGGGTGCGGGACAGCTCCAGCCGGTCCGGGTCGGCGAAGACCCGTTCGTCGCGGTTGGCGGAAGCGTGGAAGACGACCACCTTGTCACCCGCGCGGATGCGCCGCCCGGCCAGCTCGGTGTCCTGCGCGGCGGTGCGGCGGAAGGTGAGGACGGGCGGATGCCAGCGCAGCAACTCGTCGACGGCAGGGGGTAGTTCCACCCGCCCCGCCCTCAGCCGCTCGTACGCGTCCGGGTGCTCGGCCAGGGCCAGCAGGCCGCCCGGCGCCGCGCTGCGGACGGTGTCGTTGCCCGCGACGGTGAGCAGGAAGAAGAACATCTCCAGTTCGGGCCCGCCGAGTTCGGCGTCGTGAGCGAGGGTCGTCATGACGTCGTCGTCAGGGAACCGCCGTTTGTGCGCGGCCAGTTGACGGGCGTAGTCGAACATGTCCCGCAGCATCGCGGGCGAGCGAGGATTGACCGGCCGTCCCTCGGCGTCCCGCACCTGAGGCCCCGCCTCGTCGGGATCCTGGTAGCCGATGACCCGCTGCGTCCAGTGCAGCAGCAGCTTGTGGTCGGCCTCCGGGACCCCGAGCAGGTCGGCGAGGTTGAGCAGGGCGTAGTCGTCGGTCACGGCGGCAACCAGGTCGACGGCGCCGTCCGCCGCGCGGGCGGTGTCGAGGGCGTGCGCGAGCAGGGCACGGGCCCGCTCCTTGGCGACGGTGGTGAAACGGTCCACGCGACCCGGCGTGAAGGCCCGGCTGACCAGCCGTCTCAACCGCCCGTGCCCCGGCGGATCCTGATTGAGCATCATGCGCCGGATGAACGGCAGGTCCTCCGGGTCGGGATCGCGGATCTGGGTCGCGCCCATGTACGAGGAGTACGCCGACGAATCCCTGAGCACCCGCACGACATCCGCGTGCCGCGTCACCGCCCAGAACCCGGGCCCGGCCGGCCAGCCCAGCACCTCGTGCTCGTCCTGCCGGGCGACGGGATGGTGGTCGCGCAGGACGCGGTAGGCGGCGTAGGGCACGCCGGTGGCGTACTGGCGGGGGTCGAAGACGTCGGGAACGGCGGGGGCGTCGCCGATCCCGGGGTGCCCGGTCACGCGCGCGCGCTCGCGCCGCCGGGACGGCGCGGGAGGGTGGAGGAGGTCATGTGACCAAGGTGACGTATATCGGTGAAGACCGACAGACGGACGCGGGGGGCCCGCACCGGACAGCGCCGGCCGGGGCCGCCCCCTCCCCGCCCGCCTCAGCCCAGCCGGACGTCCTGCCAGACCATCCGGTGGTCGGACGTCGGCACCGTCGTGCCGTTCCCCACCAGCCGGTACAACGGGTCACCGGACGTCGGCCAGAACACGCCGTTGCCGCCCGGTGTCAGCCCCTTGGACGGCAGTACGTAGTCGACGCGCAGATTGCCGGGCGCGGTGTCGCCGAAGTCGGACGTGTCGTACGCCGGGTCACCGAGGTGGGAGGCGTTGGCGCCGCCCTGCAGCCTCGCCGCCTCCACGCCGCCGGCGCCGGCCGGGGGAGTGGCCGGGAGGTTCACCGCCGGGTGGTCGAGCAGCTGGAGGATGGCGTGGTCGTAGCTGTCTCCGTCGTACGGGTCGGCGTTGTTGTCGCCCGCGATCACGAACCGTGCCCCGGGCCGCAGCCCGCCACGCCGCCCCTTGTCGTCGTACAGGTAGGCGCTGCGCCGGCGCCCGCCGATGTAGTCGGCCCACAGCCGGATCTCGTCGTGGTTGCGCCGGCCGTTGCGGTCCTCGGGGCCGTCGAAGGTGGGCGGCGTCGGGTGCGAGACCAGGAAGTGCACGGTCTCGCGGCCGACGCACACCGGCACGTCCCAGTGGCTCTTCGACGACAGCCGCAGGATCGCGCGGGCCTCGTCGCTGTAGTAGCCCGGCGGCATGAGGTGACCCGGCATGTCCTTCCACAGGAAGTGCTGGAAGGTGCGCACCGCGCGCGTGTCGATCGGGAACTTCGAGAGCACGACCATGCCGTACTGGCCCGGGAACCAGCCGTAGCCGTACGCGTCCTGGCCGTAGGCGTCCGAACCGGGGGTCGTCACCGCGCCGTTCTTGCCGTCGAGGTCCACGCCGGTGGCGACGCCCGTGTTCACCGGGCCGGTGAAGTGGTACGGGAAGCGGACCGGACCGGCGCCGTTGTGCCCGACGGCCAGGTAGTTGCGCAGGAACAGACGTACCGCTCTGCCCTGCTCGTCGTAGTCGAACTCGTTGATCAGCAGGACGTCCGGGTCGACCCGCTGGATCGTCTCCGCGACATTGCGCGCCTGCGCGTTGTCGGGCGTGGACAGGTCGGTGATCAGCGCCCCCTGGGTGCCGCGGTTCAGGGAGGCGTTGAAGGTGGCGAACCGAACGGAGCGGCGGCCGTGCCGCTCGGTCGCCTCGGCCGGGAGTGCCGCGGTCGTGGCCAGAGCCGCCCCGGCGAGGGAGGCGAGCGCCGTGCGGCGGGAGAGGGATCCGAGGTGGTTCATCGCGACTCCGGTGCGGGAGGGGACACAGGGGGACACATGAAGCTCGAAAAGTCTGCGCGCGTAGAGATGAACGCCACAAGGCCCGGCGAGAACTCCCGGATTCACCCGTGATTCACGCGATGGTGTGATCATCTCCCGCGCCGCGGATGGCCCTCGAAGGCCGGGGGTAGGGCCCGGCCATGACGCAGCAGCCCTTCGAACTCCCGCACTTCTACATGCCGTATCCCGCGCGGCTGAACCCACATGTCGACGAGGCCCGTGCCCACTCGACGAAGTGGGCACGGGACATGGGCATGCTCGAGGGGTCCGGGGTCTGGGAGCAGGCCGATCTCGACGCGCACGACTACGGCCTGCTCTGCGCCTACACGCACCCTGAATGCGACGGCCCCGCGCTCTCCCTGATCACCGACTGGTATGTGTGGGTCTTCTTCTTCGACGACCACTTCCTGGAGATCTTCAAGCGCTCCCAGGACCGCGCCGGCGGCAAGGCCCACCTGGACCGGCTGCCCCTGTTCATGCCGATGGACCTGTCGACGCCGATGCCCGAGCCGCAGAACCCGGTCGAGGCCGGCCTCGCGGACCTGTGGACGCGCACGGTGCCCAAGATGTCCGCCGACTGGCGGCGCCGCTTCTCCGTGGCGACCGAGCACCTCCTCAACGAGTCCCTGTGGGAGCTGTCCAACATCAACGAGGGCCGCGTCGCCAACCCCGTCGAGTACATCGAGATGCGCCGCAAGGTCGGCGGCGCGCCCTGGTCGTCGGGCCTCGTGGAGTACGCCACCGCCGAAGTCCCCGCGTCCGTCGCCGAGTCGCGGCCGCTCAGGGTGCTGATGGAGACGTTCTCCGACGCCGTGCACCTGCGCAACGACCTGTTCTCCTACCAGCGCGAGGTCGAGGACGAGGGGGAACTGAGCAACGGCGTCCTGGTGCTGGAGACCTTCTTCGGCTGCACCACCCAGGAGGCCGCCGAGACCGTCAACGACGTCCTCACCTCCCGGCTCCACCAGTTCGAGCACACCGCCCTCACCGAAGTCCCCGCCGTGGCCCTGGAGAACGGGCTGACGCCGGACGAGGTCACCGCGGTCGCCGCGTACACACAGGGACTGCAGGACTGGCAGTCCGGCGGCCACGAATGGCACATGCGCTCCAGCCGGTACATGAACGCACGCGCCGAACGCACCACGCCCTGGGCGGGTCCGACCGGTCGCGGCACCTCCGCCGCCGACATCGGAGCACTGCTCGCGGCGGCCGGTGCCGAACGCCTGCGTGCCTACACGCATGTGCCGTACCAGAAGGTCGGCCCGTCCCTGCTCCCCGACTTCTACATGCCCTTCGCGGTCGAGCTGAGCCCGCACCTGCCCGCCGCCCGGGCGCGCCTGACCGAGTGGATGCACCGCATGGGCATGCTCCAGGAGGGCGTCTGGGACGAGGACAAACTGGCCGCCTACGATCTCCCGCTGTGCTCGGCCGGTCTGGACCCCGACGCCACCCCCGAGGCCCTCGACCTCAGCTCCCGGTGGCTCGCCTGGGGCACCTACGGTGACGACTACTACCCCCTCGTCTTCGGCCAGCGCCGCGACCTGGCCGCCGCCCGGCTCACCACCCGGCGCCTGTCGGACTGCATGCCCGTCGACGGCGAGCCCGCCCTTGTCCCCGCCAACGGCATGGAACGCGGCCTGATCGACCTGTGGGCGCGCACGACGGCGGAGATGACGCCCGGAGAGCGCCGCACGCTGAAGGACTCGGTGAACGTAATGACCGAGAGCTGGGTGTGGGAGCTGTCCAACCAGCTGCAGAACCGCATCCCCGACCCCGTCGACTACCTGGAGATGCGCCGCGCCACCTTCGGCTCCGACCTCACCCTCAGCCTGTGCCGGATGGGCAACGGCCCCGCCGTACCGCCGGAGGTGTACCGCAGCGGGCCCGTGCGCTCGCTGGAGAACGCCGCGATCGACTACGCCTGCCTGCTCAACGACGTCTTCTCGTACCAGAAGGAGATCGAGTACGAGGGCGAGATCCACAACGCGATCCTCGTCGTGCAGAACTTCTTCGGCATCGACTACCCCACCGCCCTCCACGTCGTCCACGACCTCATGACCCAGCGCATGCAGCAGTTCGAGCATGTGGTCGCGCACGAACTGCCCATCGTGTACGACGACTTCGGGCTCTCGGACGAGGGCAGGGAAGTCATGCGGAACTATGTGCTCGACCTGCAGAACTGGCTGGCGGGCATCCTGAACTGGCACCAGAAGGTGGACCGCTACAAGGCCGACTACCTGGCCCGCCGCACCCACGGCTTCCTGCCGGACAGCGCGCCCGCCGTGCCTGTCCTCAGCTGATCGCCCGCACCCGCGCCTCGGTCTCCTCGGCGAGCTCCCGGACGCCGCTCGCGGCGTACTCCGAGAGCTCGCCGAGTATCGCGTCGGCTGCCGTGAGGACCGCGCGCGCGTCGTCCGGGCGGCCCGCGTCGGCCAGGGCGCGCGTGAGCAGGTAGTGCTCCTCGGCGATGAAGCGGCCGAGATTCGTCCGCTGCCAGTGGCGCAGCGACGCGTCATCGGGGGTGGCCAGCGCCTCCCGTACGGCGGCCAGGGTCCGTGCCGCGTCCGGCAACAGGCCCGCCGCCCGTTCGAGCCGGGCCTGGGTGTGCCGGGCCGAGGCACGGTCCCACGCCGACTCCTGAAGGGCTGCGTACAGCCGCTGGGCGCGCAGCGCCTGAGGCAGGTCGCCGAGCTCCTCGAAGTCCTGGGCGAGCGCGCTCAACGGGGCGGTGAACAGCCCGTCCGGTGCGCCCGGGCGGCGGAGTCTGCTCTGGTCCATGGAGATCTGATCGAGTTCGCGGATCAGGGTCACGCGGGCCAGCTCCGTCATGCCCTGGTCCCGCGCGAGGTCGGTCCATGTGGAGACCGGCTCGTCCGCCGGATCCGTGCCGAACAGCGACTCGTCGAGCTCGCGCGCCCAGTCCCGGAGCTCCTCCGCGCTCGCACCGGGCTCCGGTATTTCGCTGAGGCCGCAGGCGGTGTCGAAGTCAGTCTGACGCACCTCGTACAGCAAGGGCAGATCTCCGGTGTCACCACGCAGACCCACCAGCACGGTGGCGAGCCGCAGTTCGTCCGTCATCGACGACCGCGTCTCGTACCGCAGCAGATGCCGCAGCAGCTCCACATCGCCCTCCGCGCGGTCGAACTGCGCGGCCCGCAGCGTGAGCCGGCGCCGTACGGCATCCTCGGCGACCTCCTCCCACGCCGTGCGGTCGCCCGCGCGCAGCAGGGCGAGGTCGGCGCGGCCGCTCGCCAGTACCGGCTCCCACAGCGGTGGGCGCGGGTAGGTGTCTAGCAGCTGATAGGCGTTGTGCTCCAGGTCGTTCAGCAGGACGAAGTGGGGCTCGGTGCGCAGGAGCGCGGCTCGGAGCATGGCTTCGAGCTCCGTCCGGGAGCGGTCCGGAAAGCCGAGCGCCGCACGCAGCTCGGCCCGCGCCCGCTCCAGCTCACCCTGCTGCTCGGGCGCGTCCTCGTCGTCCTCGTCGTCTTCCTCGTCCTCGGGTTCCGCCAGGCCGATCCTTATCTCCAGTGCCTCATCCACGCTGGTGCCGATGATCCCTGCCGAGCCCTCCGAGTCGGCGTACAGCACCGAGCCGTCCGCGCACACGAAGTACGTACCCCCGGAGGCGTCCCCCGCCACGATGTCCAGGGGGCCGCCCGAGGCGAGACGGACCTCCTCGACATGGCCGTAAGACGCGCGGCCGATGTCGAAGTCGAAGGGGAAGGCCGCCAGTTCGGCCAGGTGAGGGTTCTCTCGGAGCACCCGCAGCGCGTGATCGGTCATGTCACAGAACGTAACAGCCCCCACTGACAACAGACTTCCCGGCCAGTCTCACCCGATCGTGGCTCGTCGTGCGCCGGTGCGCGGGGTAGTCACCAGCCGGAGGCGATCCGATGGAACAGACTGCGTTGCGACCCAAGCCCATGCCTGGTCAGGGCCCTGGTGACGAGGCCGCGCCCGGCCCCGGCGCACGGCGTCCGCATGCCGCGCCCCGGCGGCGGGGCCGACGGCTCACCACCCTGTTGTGCGCCCTGCTGGCCGGGGCGGTCCTGATCCTGACCGGGGTCGGCCTCGGCACCCTCGGGGCCACGGTGATCGGCATGAGCCGGCTGGCCGAGCTGCAGCGTCAGACGGGACCGGGCGCCCCGGGAGGCCCGGCCGCAAACCCGGGCTCCTCGCCCCGGCCGTCCCCGACAGCGACCGCCGCGCCGTCCCCCGGCGCCCTCGCCACCCTCGGCGTGGAGGCCGTCGACGACGAGAAGACCGGCGCGCAGATCATCGGCGTCCACGTACCCGGACCGGGGTACACGGCCGGGCTCGTACGGGGCGACGTGCTCCTCGCGTTCGGCAGAAGCCGTGTCGACTCGGCCGCCGACCTCGCGCGCGCCGTCGCCGGGGCCCGCCCGGGCGACCAGGTCACCCTGACGGTGCGCCACCGCGGCGGCGGCCGGCAGCAGCTGGTGGTGGTTCCGGGAGTCGTCACCTGATGAGAGGGGTCGGCATGCCCCGCGCAGGTCCGTGAAAACCACTGGTCACGTCCTGCCGACAGGGCCACCATGACCCCATGCCGACCACTCTTCTCGCCTTCCTGGGAGCCTGCACCCTGGTCGCCGCCTCGCCCGGCCCGAGCACGGTGCTGATCATCAAGCAGTCCCTGCACAGCAGACGCTCCGGTTTCCTGACCGTCCTGGGGAACGAGACCGGCGTCTTCCTCTGGGGAGTGGTCGCCGCCTTCGGCCTGACCGCGCTGCTGACGGCCTCCGAGGTGGCGTACGACGTGATCCGCGTCGTCGGTGCCGTCGTGCTCGTCGGCTTCGGCATCCAGGCCCTGCGGGCGGCCCGCCGCGCCAAGGGTGCCGAGGAGGGCGCGTGGGAGGCCACCGCGAAGAGCGGCTGGGCCTCCTACCGCGGCGGGCTGCTGCTCAACCTCGCCAATCCCAAGGCGGCCGTGTTCGCCATGTCCTTCCTGCCGCAGTTCGTGCCGCAGGGAGCACCGCACCTGCCGGCCATGGTGGGCCTCGCCGCGCTCTGGGCGGTCTACGAGGTCGGCTACTACGGCCTCTACGTCTGGTTCGTCGGCCGGCTGAAGTCCGTGCTGTCCCGCGCGGGCGTGCGCCGCCGCCTGGAGCAGGTCTCCGGGGGCGTGCTGCTGCTCCTCGGCGTCCGCATGGCCCTGGAGGGCTGACCGGTGCCCCGGCGGCCGCCCGCGGGACCCGCCGATCGGCTCGCGCCGCCCCCTCGGTCCGGGCAGGATGCTGCCCGTAGCCCCTTCACGTGCCCAGGGAGGCCCGGATGACCGGCACCGCACCCGCGCCCTTCACCGCCGACGACTACCGGGCCCGTATGGAGCGTGCCGTGGAAGCGGCCGCCGACGCGGGTCTCGCCGGGCTCCTGGTGGCCCCCGGCCCGGACCTGGTCTGGCTCACCGGCTACGCGCCCACCGCCGAGACCGAGCGGCTCACCCTGCTCGTCCTCACCCCCGGCCGGGACCCCGTCCTCGTCGTCCCCGCCCTGGAGGCCCCGGACGCCGCTAAGGCCACCGGCGCACCCGCCCTGAGCCTGCGCGACTGGGCCGACGGCAAGGACCCCTACGCCGCCACCGCGGCCCTGCTAGACGCCGGCGGCCGGTTCGGCATCAGCGACAACGCCTGGGCGATGCACCTGCTGGCCCTGCAGAAGGCGCTGCCCGGGACCTCGTACGCCTCCCTCACCGACGCCCTGCCGATGCTGCGTGCCGTCAAGGACGCCGCCGAACTGGAGCTGCTGACGGCCGCGGGCGCGGCGGCCGACGCGACGTTCGAGGAGATCCGCGGTGTCCCCTTCGGCGGCCGGCGCGAGTCCGAGGTCGCCGCCGACCTCGCCCACCTGCTGCGTCGCTTCGGCCACTCCCAGGTCGACTTCACGATCGTCGCCTCCGGCCCGAACGGCGCCAACCCGCACCACGAGGTCGGCGACCGGGTGATCGAGCGGGGCGACATGGTCGTCCTCGACTTCGGCGGCCTCAAGGACGGCTACGGCTCCGACACCTCCCGTACGGTCCACGTCGGCGAACCCACCGAGGAGGAGCGCCGGGTCCATGACCTGGTCCGCGAGGCGCAGGAGGCGGGGTTCCGCGCGGTGCGGCCCGGCGTCGCCTGCCAGGAGGTCGACCGGGCCGCCCGCGCGGTCATCGCGGACGCGGGGTACGGCGAGTACTTCATTCACCGCACCGGGCACGGCATCGGCGTCACCACGCACGAGCCGCCGTACATGATCGAGGGCGAGGAGCAGCCCCTCGTGCCCGGCATGTGCTTCTCCGTGGAGCCCGGCGTCTATCTCCCCGGACGTTTCGGCGTGCGGATCGAGGACATCGTGACCGTCACGGAGGACGGCGGCCGGCGCCTGAACGACACGACCCGCGAGATGGTCATAGTCGGCTGACCCGCCGACCGACCCCGGCGCAAGGAGCCCCCGTAGACCCCCGAGCGACAACGGCGCGACCATGACCCAGGCACCGACACCCACCGCGGACACCGTCCGACGACTGGTCCGTACCCTGCTCAAGGACGGCGCGGCCGCGTCGGCCGGACCCGAGGTCCGGCCCGCCTCGCCGGGCGCCGAACCCGTCACCTGGCTGATCGGCACCCGCCATGTGCTGCGCCTCGCCCCCGACCGTGAGGCCGCCGCCGGCCAGCGCCGCGAACTGCGCCTGCGCGACGTCGTCCGGCCGCACGTGCCCGTGGCGGTGCCGACGAGCGTGGCGTACGGCGAGTGGGCCCCCGGCCTGACCTACACCCTGGACACCAAGGTGCCCGGCGGAGCGGGCGCGCAGCACGACGTCTCCGCCCTCGGCGAGGCCGATCTGGCCGGCGTCCTCACGGGCCTGCGGGAGATCCCCGTACGGCAGGCCGAGGCGCTGGGTGTGCCGCGCGCCGCGCCGCGCTCCCTGGAGGCTCTGCGGCTGGCCGCCGAGGGTGCCGCGGCGCGCCTCGCCGACGCGGACGAGTTCGACGCCGCCCGCCTGCGCCAGCTGACCCAGCCGGCCGCGGTCCAGCTCGCCGCCCAGCCCGGCACCGCCGTCCTCGTCCACCACGCCCTCACCGCCGACCACCTCGTGGTCAGCGCCGACGGCCGGGTGCGCGGCGTCCTCGGCTGGGCCGACACCGTCGTGGGCGATCCCGCCGAGGACATCGCCGGCCTCGCCCGCGCCGTCGGCTCCCCGGCCGCCGTCCGCGCCGCCACCCTCGCCGGCTACGGGGCCCGCCCCTGCCTGCGCGGCCTCTGGCTCGCCCGCTGCGACACCGTCCTCCACCTCGCCGAACGCCTCGACGCCAAGGGCGGGACACCGCTCCCGCAGCTGCGGGCACAGCTGCGCCACGCGTGGGAGGCGATCCTGCTGGAGCGCGTGACGGAGCTGCGCGAGGAGGACGACGAGCAGGAGCCCTAGGGCCGGTCTTCCTGACCGACCCGGCGTCGCGGGGCCCGGCTCACCCCTGCAGCAGCACCACGGCCGACTCCCCGGGCACGTGCAGCACCCCGTCCGCCCCCGGCGACTCCACCGGCTCCCACGCCGCCAGTACGTCCGCCTTGCGCGGCCCCAGCGGGATCGCCGCCGGCTCCTTGGCGAGGTTCACGGCCACCCGTACGTCCCCGCGGCGGAAGGCGAGCCAGCGCTCCTGCTCGTCGTAGGCCACCTTGGTGTCGGCGAGGTCCGGATCGGTGAGGTCGGGCTGCTCGTGGCGCAGGGCGATGAGACGGCGGTACCAGGCGAGCACGCGCGCGTGCGGCTCGCTGTCGAGCTCCGCCCAGTCGAGACACGAGCGGTCCCGCGTCGCCGGGTCCTGCGGGTCGGGCACGTCCTCCTCCGCCCAGCCGTGCGCCGCGAACTCCCGCCGTCTGCCGCGCCGCACCGCCTCGGCGAGCTCCGGGTCGGTGTGGTCGGTGAAGAACTGCCAGGGCGTGCTCGCGGCCCACTCCTCGCCCATGAACAGCATCGGCGTGAAGGGCGCGGTCAGCGTCAGCGTCGCCGCGCAGGCCAGCAGGCCGGGGGACTCCCGCAGGAGCGCCGCCAGGCGGTCGCCCTGGGCCCGGTTGCCGACCTGGTCGTGGGTCTGGCTGTACCCGAGGAGGCGGTGCGCCGCCACGCGCGTACGGTCCAGGGGGCGCCCATGGCCGCGTCCCCGGAAGCTGGAGTACGTGCCGTCGTGGAAGTAGCCGCCGGTGAGGGTCTTGGCGAGGCCCGCCATGGGGGCGCGCGCGAAGTCGGCGTAGTAGCCCTGGGACTCGCCGGTCAGTGCGGTGTGCAGGGTGTGGTGGAAGTCGTCGTTCCACTGCGCGTGCGCTCCGAGGCCGCCCTCCTCGCGCGCGGTGATGAGCCGGGGGTCGTTCAGATCCGACTCGGCGATCAGGGACAGCGGCCGGCCCAGGTCGGCCGCGAGGGCGTCCACGGCCGTCGACAGCTCCTCCAGGAAGTGGCACGCGCGCGTGTCCACCAGAGCGTGCACCGCGTCCAGGCGCAGCCCGTCGATCCGGTAGTCCCGCAGCCAGGCCAGCGCGCTCTGCACCAGGTACGCGCGCACCTCGTCCGAGCCGGGCGCGTCCAGGTTCACGGCGGCACCCCAGGGCGTCTGGTGCGTGTCCGTGAGGTAGGGGCCGAAGGCGGGCAGGTAGTTGCCGGACGGGCCGAAGTGGTTGTGCACCACGTCGAGGACCACGCCCAGGCCCAGTTCGTGGGCTCGGTCGACGAAGCGTTTCAGCGCCTCGGGTCCGCCGTACGGCTCGTGCACGGCCCACAGCGAGACCCCCTCGTAGCCCCAGCCGTGCCGGCCGGGGAAGGGGTTCACGGGCATCAACTCGACGTGCGTGACGCCCAGTTCGGCCAGATGCCCGAGCCGCTCGGCCGCCGCGTCCAGCGTGCCCTCACGGGTGTACGTCCCCACGTGCAGCTCGTACAGCACCGCACCCGGCAGCGGCCTTCCCGCCCACTCGGTGCGCCACTCGTGGCGCCCGTGGTCGACGACCGCGCTCAGCCCGTCCGGGCCGTCCGGCTGCCGGCGCGAGCGCGGATCGGGCAGCACCGGCCCGTCGTCCAGCGCGAAGCCGTACCGCGACCCGTCGCTCGCCTCCGCCTCCCCCCACCACCATCCCGCGCGATCGGGATCGCGCTCCAACGCGCGCGTGGCGCCCTCGCAATGGAGCGTCACACGGTCGGCCTGCGGTGCCCACACCTCGAACTGCACGGACGGTTCCCCTTCGTCTGCTCACCGTGATGTAGCCCGTCCATGGTGCTCCAAACGAGATCAATCCGCTTTTGAATCTTCCCTTTTGCGGTGGGTGTCGCCGACTGTTCCGCCGATCACGCGCGCGTGGTGGCCGTTCGGCCGTTTTCTGGACACCCGGGGTCCACTGACCGACAATCAGCAGCGTGACGTCGTCCTTCGAGTTCAACACGTACCCCGCGCGGCTCTCGGACGCGGAGCGCGACAAGGCGCTGCAGGTGTTGCGTGACGGCGTCGCCATGGGCCGGCTGTCGCACGACACGTTCGTGCGCCGCATGGAACTCGCACTCGCCGCCCGCCGCGCCGACGAGCTCGCCGTACTCACCGCCGACCTGCCCTCCGAGAGCCGTCTGTCACGGGTGGTGTTCGGCACGGTCGAGGCGGTCTCCGGCTTCACCGTACGGCTGCGCAGGGCCTGGCAGGCCGAGCGGCTGCCCAAGCTGCTGCTGCCCCACCCCGCGTCCGGTCATCCGCTGCGCATAGGCCGCGACCCCGCCAACGGGCTGCGGCTGACCCACGAGACCGTCTCCCGGGTGCACGCCGAACTCAGTCATCAGGGCGGCCTGTGGGTCCTGCGCGACCTCGGCTCCACCAACGGCACGACGGTGAACGGCCGGCGTGTCATCGGTGCCGTCGTGGTCCGCGAGGGCGATCAGGTCGGCTTCGGCCGGATGTCGTTCCGGCTCGCCGTGACCTGAGCCCTCTCCCGGCCCCGGCCTCCGCCTTACTCAAGGCCGGGCGCAAGTCCCTTTGCCTTTCGCGGTGTTGACGTAGTCGTCAACTCGTGACTGACTGTGCTTACACCATGCACACCAGGTGAACCGACGGCACCACATTTGTGGAGGTGTGCCCTGCCGCCACTCCTCCGCTACCCGACCGTCGACGAGCTGGGCGCCCGGGCGGCCGCGCTCGTCGCCCGCCGCCCCCGCGAGACGCGACTGCGCCGAGTCGGGACGTCCCGCGCGGGCACACCCCTGTGGCTGCTGTCCATCGGCCACGGCAGCCGCCAGGCCCTGATCGTGGCCGGCCCGCACGCCAACGAGCCCGTCGGCGGCGGCACCGTCCTGCGCCTGGCCGAACGCGTGCTCGCCGACCCGCGTCTGCACGAGGGCGCCGACGCCACCTGGAACCTGCTGCTGTGCCTCGACCCCGACGGCCTGCGCCGCAACGAGGGCTGGCTGCGCGGCCCGTACGCCCTCGGCGGCTACTTCCGGCACTTCTTCCGGCCCGGCTTCCTGGAACAGCCCGAATGGCTGCCCGACGGCGCGGACGCCGCCACCCTGCCCGAGACCTGTGCCCTGCTCGAACTCCAGGACGAGCTGCGGCCCTTTCTCCAGTGCTCCCTGCACGGCGTGGACGTGGGCGGCGGGTTCGTCGAGCTGACCCACGACCTGCCCGGCCTCGCCCAGCGCGTCGCGCACTCCGCGGCCCGCCTCGGCATCCCGCGCGAACTCGGTCCCTACGACACCCTGTACTGGCCGGAACTGGGGCCCGCCGTGTACCGGATCCCGCGGCCGCGCCGGGGCGACCTGGCCGCCGCCATCACCGAGGCGGCCGTCGAGTCGACCTGGTTCCATCCGCACCGGCACGGCACGGTCACGGCGGTCGTCGAGGCCCCCATGTGGGGTGTGGCGGGGGTGGAGGACGCCTCCCGGCGCGCCGATGAGGAAACGGTCCTGCGCAAGGTGAGCCACACCCTGCGCCACGACTCCCGCCTCCTGCAACGGCTGCTTGAGCGCCTGCGGCCGCACCTTCCCGCCGGTCCGGAGACGGCCCGGCTGCTCGCCCCGGTGGACGACTATTTACTGGTCTGCCCAGGGCTCGCCGACACCTGGGACCCCGATGTCCAGGACCCCGTCGGCGTCCACCCCCTGCCCCCGCTCAGCGCCGCCCACCTGGCCGCCCTGCGCATCGCCGGACGGCGGCTCGCCCTGCGGACCGCCGGGCTGCTCCACCAGCTCGTGACCGCCGCCGGGCGCGATCCGGCCGGGGTGCTGCCGGAGCTGGACCGGCGGATCGACGAGTGGTGCGACGACTACCGCGACGGCTGCGGCGCCCGCTGGATCCCGGTGGCACGCCAGGTGGAGTACCAGGCGCGGGTGGTGCTCGCCGCGTTCGAACTCGCCGGACGGCACGCGCCCGCGTGCTCCCGTTCGGGTGAGTCGGGGTGGAACGCCGGGGCCGCCGTGCCGATACACCGGGAATGACGCGACGCATCACATCGGTACGAGGCGGCCTGCTCGCGGTGGCCGCCGCCCTCACCCTCGGCACGACCACGCCCTCGGCGGCCGCCCAGGACTCGGGCAACTGGCTCTTCGTCACGGTCACCCGCGGCGACGGCGGCCACCACGAGGCTCCCGGCAGACTGCTGCTGTGCGACCCGCCGACGGGCCACACCAAGGCCGCCGAGGCCTGCGCGGATCTCGACCGGGTGGGCGGCGACATCAGCCGGCTCCAGCGGAAGGACGCCTTCTGCCCGATGGTCTACGCGCCGGTGACCGCCCACGCGCACGGGGAGTGGAACGGCCAGCCGGTCGAGTACCGGGAGACGTTCTCGAACGGGTGCGGGATGGCGGCCCGGACGGGAGCGGTGTTCGCGGTGGACGGCTGAGCCGGGGGCCTGCGGCCCGGCGGGTCGTCGCGGCGGCACGTGGCCACACGCGCGGGTGAGGCGGGCGCGGGCTCAGGCCGCCCGTTCACGCGCGTGCAGTGCCGCCGCGACGACCGTGCGGGACTGGTGCTCGACCTGGTGCTCCAGGGGCACCCAGCGGGCCCGGAAGCGTTCGGCGAAGGCGTCGCTCCAGGTCGCCACGAGGTGTTCGAGACGCGGGGCGCCGCGGTCCTCCGTCTCCTGCAGAACGCGCAGCAGCATGGCCGCGGCCCGCAGCGGCAGCCGCCGCCCGAAGGCGTCCACGCTCCCGACGTACGCCATGGTGTCGCCGGGGGGCGGCGTGTGCGTCCAGTCGGCGGCCAGCCCCGGCATCAGTTCCAGCGCCCACCTCGCGGCCCGCAGCAACGGCCCGTCGACGCCGTCCAGCCGGGGGAGCGCCTCGGTGAGCACCCGGTCGACCTCCAGCGAGTCCCGCAGCAGCCGGGCCCCCAGCCTGCGCAGCGCCCGGGCCGGGTCGGGATGCGGAGCCGGGTCGTCCACCAGGTCGCTCGCCCACATCGGCACCTCGACGACCGCGGTCAGCCCGCCGTACCGGTGCACGTGGAACCAGGTGCTGCTGCGCGCGTCGTCCGGCATGCTCGGATACGCCGCCCCCGCGCCGGGCGCCGGCATCACATGCACCCCGGGTCCGGCCGCGGGCCAGCCCGCCGCGTCCGAGGCGCCGGTCTCCACCGGGATGTGCAGCTCGGCCGCGGACTTCGCGAAGGGTTCGGCGAGTCCGGGGACGTCCTTGGTCAACTGCACCCAGCTGCCGCCCAGATCGGTGCCGTGCAGGGTCACCTGGAGGTAGGGCCGCAGTTCGTCGATGACCCGGGTCAGCACCCGGGTCTCGGGCGGCAGGCGGTCCGGCGGCAGCGCGGCGGGCGCCCACTCGGGCTGCTCCGGGGCGGCGGGCCGGAAGAAGCCGAGGTGGTAGTCGAACAGGCTGCGGGGCGCCGGGGTGACGTGCAGGCTCGCCCCGTCCGGATCCGCGCACAGCAGGAAGTGCCAGGAGATGTCGGCCCGCAGCTCGCGCTCGCGCAGAACCCTTTCGGCGAGCGCGAGCAGCGTGGGCCCGCCGGTCGGTTCGTTGGAGTGCGCGCCCGCGACCACCAGGACGGCGCGCCGGGCGTGACCGATGGACAGCAGGTGCAGGGGCCGGCCCGCCCGGGAGGCTCCCACCTGTCTCAGCGTGCACAGTCCGGGTCGGTGAGCCGCCAGGGCGCGGGCGGACAGCACCAGTTCGGCGAGGGTGGGGTAGCGCAGCTCCGGCAGAAGACTCACCCCCGTCACGTCCGCCCGGCTTCGCAATCCGCAGTACCCCATGCTCTGGTTGACCTGTCAAGGACTGCACAGGGAGGCTCCCCGGGGCGCCCAGGTGCATTCGCCGCCGGGCGACGGCCGCGACGGGCACCGGCTGGGGCGCCGGGCCGGTCCTGCCGGGGTACCGCAGGCCGTTGTCCTGCGCCGACGCACGGCGCAGGGCCAGGACGGGGGGCGGACCGCGCCGCTCATCACCACGCGCCGGCCGTCCCGCGCGAATCCCGGGGGTGTGTGCGGGTCCGGGCCGGTCGCGGGCGTGGCCGCACTGCGCGTGGGACACCGCGGGTGCCGGTTCAGCCCGCTTCCGCCCCGCCGACCCGCTCCAGCAACGCCACCGGCAATCGTGCGAAGAGCTCCTCCACGCGCGCGTGCCCGCTGAACTCCCGCTCCGGGGCCAGCACATCGGCCCACCGGCCCGGAGGCAGCGGCAGCAGCGTCTCGCCCCAGCCGCCCGACCGCGCCAGCCGCAGCGACAGCCGCGTCACGGCGGTGACGACTTCCCCGGACCGCGCGAAGGCCACACAGTGGGCGGCCGCCGCTCCCTCGGCGGCCAGGGGCGTGTACGACGCCGAGTCCCCGAACACCTCGGGCCGGCGCCGGCGCAGCCGGAGCGCCGCCGCCGTCACCGCGCCCTTGTCACCCGGGTCCGGGTGCGGGAACTCCGCGACCCGGCGGTTGTCGGGGTCCACCAGCGCCCGGTACTCGCCCTCCGTGCCCTGATAGACGTCCGGCACGCCCGGCATCGTCAGCTGCGCCAGGGCCATGCCCAGCGTGTTCGCCCGGATGTGCGGCTCCAGCCGGTCCCGGAAGGCCGCCACACGCTCGCCCGGCGCCCCGCACGGCCCCGCCGCCACGAACGCCGCCACCGCCTCCTCGTACGGTGGTTCCTGCTCGGTCCAGCTGGTGAACAGCCCGGCCTCCCGGACATGCTTCAACAGCGCACCCTGAACACGCTCCACGTCCCCCTCGCCGAGCCCGAACACCGTCTGCCAGGCGGCCCAGGCGAGCTGCGCGTCCGGTACGCCCTCGCCGTCGAGCGTCACCTCGGTCAGGACGTCGGCCCAGCGCTCCGGGCACTCGGTGAGCACCGCGAGCGCGGCCCGTACGTCGGCGCTGCGCTTGGTGTCGTGCGTCGACGCCACCGTCCCGGTCAAGGGCCAGTCGCGCTGCAGGCGCGCGCAGTACGCGTGGAAGTCGTCCGGCGAGACCGCGGGGCTCCCCGGGTTCCCGCCCACCTCGGTCGCCGACAGCAGCGGCACATAGCGGTAGAACGCCGTGTCCTCCACGGACTTGGCCCGCAGCGCCGACGCCGTCTGCGCGAACCGGGTTTGGAACTCCGCGTGTTGCGGCCCGTCCCCGGCCCGCCTCAGCACCAGCTCGCGTACGACGTCGACGGCACCGGCCTCCTCGGGCACGACGAACGCGAGCCGGGCCTGTGCCGCGGCCTCCTCGGTGACCACACGGGCCGCGTCGCCGGAGGCGTAGGGCCGGTAGACCTCCAGCCGCACGAGGAGTTCCTGGAGCGCGGTGCGCAGCGCCCAGGGCGCCCGGTCGCGCAGCGCGGGCTCCGGGGACGTGACGCACACCCGGTTCGCGGCCCGGGTCAGGCGGTCCATCTCCGCGGCCAGCTCGTGCGTGAGCACCTTGTACGCCGCCCTGCGCACCGTCGCCTCCCAGTCGCCGCCCCGGTCCGTCTGCGGGGCCGCGAACCGCCGGTACTGGCCGAGGAGTTCACCGAAGCCCGCCGGGTCGGTGAAGAGACCGTCGACGTACCGCAGGGCGTCGTAGCCGGTGGTGCCGGCGACGGGCCAGGAGGCCGGCAGGTGCTCACCGTCCGACAGGATCTTCTCCACGACCGTCCAGCGTCCGCCGGTCGCCTCGTGCAGGAGCCGGAGATAGCCGTCGGGGTCGGCGAGCCCGTCGGGATGGTCGACGCGCAGCCCGTCGATCACGCCCTCGCGCAGCAGCTGGAGGATCTTGGCGTGCGTGGCCTCGAAGACCCCGGGATCCTCCACCCGCACCCCGATCAGCTCCGAGATGCTGAAGAACCGCCGGTAGTTCAGCTCCGTTCGCGCCAGCCGCCACCACACCGGGCGGTACCACTGCGCGTCCAGGAGCTGCGGCAGCGGCAGTTCGCCGGTGCCCTCCCGCAGCGGGAACACCTGGTCGTAGTAGCGCAGGACGTCGCCGTCCACCTCCAGGCGGCCGAGCTCCTCGCCCAGCGGGCCTCCCAGCACCGGCAGCAGCACCTGGCCGCCCTGCGCTTCCCAGTCGATGTCGAACCAGCGCGCGTACGGCGACTTGGGGCCCTCGCGCAACACCTCCCACAGGGCGCGGTTGTGCCGCGGGGCCATGGCCATGTGGTTCGGCACGATGTCCACCACCAGGCCGAGACCGTGCTCGCGCGCGGTGGCCGCCAGCGCACGCAGCCCCTCCTCGCCGCCCAGTTCCTCGCGCACGCGCGCGTGGTCGACGACGTCGTAGCCGTGCCCCGATCCGGGCACCGCCTCCAGGACGGGGGACAGGTGCAGATGCGAGACGCCGAGCGAGGCCAGATACGGCACGGCCGCCGCCGCGGCCCCGAACGGGAACGCGGGCTGCAGCTGGAGTCGGTAGGTGGCGGTCGGCACCGTCGGTTCGGGTCGCTCAGGTGTCATGGAAACCTACGTACCCGCCCCGGCGCGCTTCGTGTCATCGTCCCCTCCACGTGGGCCCACGCGCGTGCCTAGCTTCGAGCGATGAGGAAGACGGGGACCACGGCGGACGGCGGCGCGTCGGCGAACTACCGCGAGGTGATCGCTCTGACCGGGCCGCTGCTGCCGGTCCTGTCCTTCCTGGCCCGGCTGCCGACCGCCACGATCCAGTTCGGCAGCGTGCTGCTGGTCGCGCGGACCAGCGGCTCGCTCACGGCGGCCGGACTGACCGGCGGCGCGCTCGCCCTCGGGCAGGTGGCGTGCGGCCCGTTGGTGGGCCGGCTCGCCGACCGCCGCGGCCAACGGGCGGTCGTGCTCGCCTTCTCCCTCGCCAACGCCCTCGCGATCGCCGGCCTGGTCGCCGGCGCGCTCGCCGGGCTGCCGACGCCGGTACTCGCCGTCCTCGGTGCGGCGGCCGGGGCCACCGTGCCGCAGATCGGGCCCATGGCCCGAACCCGGCTGGTCGCCCTCGCCCGCCGGGCCGGGGCCCGCGAGAGCACGGTGGGCGCCGCGTTCTCCTTCGAGAGCACCCTGGACGAGATCTCCTTCGTCCTGGGGCCCGCCCTGGTCGGCATGGCCGCGGTGACGGCCCATCCCGGGTACGCGCTGGGCGGCGCGGCGGCGCTGGTCGGCCTGTGCGGAACGGGCTTCGCGCTGCACCGGACGGGGTCGGTCGCGCCGGTGCCGGAACGTCGGGACGGCCCCGCCCCGACGCCCCAGGAGTCACGGAACACCACCCGTGTCCCCCGCTCCGTCCACTCCCTCCGTGCCGCCCTCGCCCTCCAGGGCGCCATGTTCGGTGCCTGCCAGGCGGGCATCACCGCCCTCACCGAGCGGCTCGGGCAGCCGGACCAGGCGGGGCTCGTGTACGCCGCCATGGGAGTGATGAGCGCCGTCGCGGGCCTCTCCATGGCCGCCCTGCCGGCCCGCGTGGGGCTGACCGCACGCCGGCGGACCGCCACCGCGGCCGCGTTCGCGCTGTCCCTGCCGCTGCTGTGGGCCGACGGTCTGCCCGCCCTCTACGCCACCGTCACGGTCCTCGGTGTCGCCTACGCGCCGCACCTCATCACGGTGTTCGGACTCACCGAGCGCGTGGTGCCGCCCGCGCGGCTCGCCGAGGCGATGGCGGTGGCGACGAGCGCGCTGGTCGGCGGCCAGGCTCTGGCGGTCGCCGGCACCGGCCGCCTCGCCGAGTCCTACGGTCCCGCCGCGGCCTTCGGGGCGGCGAGCCTCGCCGCGGCCCTCGCGTGCGTCATCGCGCTGACGGCGCGCCCGGCGTCGTACACCGGACGCACCGCCGCGGGCGACCGCCACGCGCGCGTGCCCGACCAGCCGCCGAGCCCGTCGCGCTAGACCGGCCGCTGGAGCACCGTCATGCTCCGGTCCACCAGCGTCAGCCGGTCTCCGTCCGCCACCTTCTTGCCCTCGCCCGGAGGTACGCCGTCCGGGCGGGCGGTGTCGACCACGACCTGCCACTGCCGTCCGTGGTTGACGGGCACCACGAAGTCCAGCGTGCGCGGCGAGGCGTTGAACATCAGCAGGAACGAGTCGTCGGTGATGCGCTCCCCGCGCGACCCCGGTTCGGAGATCGCGTTGCCGTTGAGGAACACCGTCAGCGCCGACGCCCGCGCCGAGTCCCAGTCCTGCTGGGTCATCTCGCGGCCCTCGGGAGTGAACCAGGAGACGTCCGACAGCTCGTCGTGGGTCCCCTCCACGGGCCGGCCGTGGAAGAAGCGGCGCCTGCGGAAGACGGGATGGTCCTTGCGCAGCCACACCATCGCGCGTGCGAAGGCCAGCAGCCCCTCGTCGCCCTCGCCCTCCTCGCCAGGGGCCGGCCACTTCACCCAGGCGAGTTCGTTGTCCTGGCAGTAGGCGTTGTTGTTGCCGCGCTGCGTGCGCGCGAACTCGTCGCCGTGGCTGATCATCGGCACGCCCTGGGACAGCATCAGGGTGGCGACGAAATTGCGCATCTGGCGGGCGCGCAGCTCCAGGACCGCCGGATCGTCGGTCTCGCCCTCCGCGCCGCAGTTCCAGGAGCGGTTGTGGCTCTCGCCGTCGCGGTTGTCCTCGCCGTTGGCGTGGTTGTGCTTGTCGTTGTACGCCACCAGGTCGTGCAGGGTGAACCCGTCGTGGCAGGTCACGAAGTTGATGGAGGCCAGCGGGCGGCGGCCGTCGTCCTGGTAGAGGTCCGAGGAGCCCGTGAGCCGGGAGGCGAACTCCGCCAGCGTGCGCGGCTCGCCGCGCCACAGGTCCCGTACGGTGTCGCGGTACTTGCCGTTCCACTCGGTCCACAGCGGCGGGAAGTTGCCCACCTGGTAGCCGCCCTCGCCCACGTCCCACGGCTCTGCGATCAGCTTCACCTGGGAGACGATCGGGTCCTGCTGCACCAGGTCGAAGAACGACGACAGCCGGTCCACCTCGTGGAACTGCCTCGCCAGGGTGGCCGCGAGGTCGAAGCGGAAGCCGTCGACGTGCATCTCGGTGACCCAGTAACGCAGCGAGTCCATGATCAGCTGGAGGACGTGCGGGGACCGCATGAGCAGCGAGTTGCCGGTCCCGGTGGTGTCCATGTAGTAGCGGGGATCGTCCGTCAGACGGTAGTACTGCGCGTTGTCCAGGCCCCGGAACGACAGCGTGGGACCCAGGTGGTTGCCCTCGGCGGTGTGGTTGTAGACCACGTCGAGGATGACCTCGATCCCGGCCTCGTGCAGCGCGCGCACCGCCGACTTGAACTCCAGCACCTGCTGGCCGCGGTCGCCCCAGGAGGCGTACGCGTTGTGCGGCGCGAAGAAGCCGATCGTGTTGTAGCCCCAGTAGTTGTTCAGGCCCATGTCGACCAGGCGGTGGTCGTTGACGAACTGGTGGACCGGCATCAGCTCCAGCGCCGTCACGCCCAGCTCGGTGAGGTGCTCGATGACCGCCGGGTGCGCGAGGGCGGCGTAGGTGCCGCGCAGTTCCTCGGGCAGCCCCGGGTGGCGCATGGTCAGGCCCTTCACATGGGCCTCGTAGATCACAGTGTGGTGGTACTCGGTGCGCGGGCGGCGGTCGTCGCCCCAGTCGAAGTACGGGTTGACCACGACCGACGACATCGCGTGCGGTGCCGAGTCGAGGTCGTTGCGCCGGTCGGGTGCGTCGAAGTGGTAGCCGTACACCTCCTCGCCCCAGCGGATCGAGCCGCTGATCGCCTTCGCGTACGGGTCGAGCAGCAGCTTCGCGGAGTTGCAGCGCAGCCCGCGCTCGGGGGCGTACGGGCCGTGCACCCGGAAGCCGTACCGCTGCCCCGGCATCACGCCCGGCAGGTACGCGTGCCGGACGAAGGCGTCGCTCTCGCGCAGTTCCACCGCCGTCTCCGAGCCGTCGTCGTGCAGCAGACACAGCTCTACTCGGTCCGCGGCCTCCGTGAAGACCGCGAAGTTCGTGCCGGCGCCGTCGTAGGTGGCACCGAGTGGATATGCCTCTCCAGGCCAGACCTGCATGGACACGACTCTTTCAGCTAGGGCACGCCGTCGGGGGCGCCTTGGCGACGAGTCTCCCGGAAAGTGATGGAACCACCTATGACTTACGTCCCTCTTACCGGGCGACCAGTGCAGACGCGGGTACGCCAGCAAGGGCGTACCGGTGGGGCCCGACACGTACTCCCGGGAACGTACGGGGAGTAGGGGGAAGATGTGCGCAAGATAGTGCACCGCCATCTGGGCAAGGTGGTGGCGGGTGCGGCCATCGCGGTGGCCGGAACGGCCGTGATGGTCGGAATCACTCTGCCGGGCACGGCGGGGGCCGACGAAACGGGAGGGACCAACGGGGGTCAGGCCGCATCGCAGGCGGCCCAGGGGCAGGAGGCCGGCGCGGTGCCGCCGGGCGTCGTCGAGCAGGCCCCGAACGAGGGTGACAAGGGCACGGGCAACGACCCGCTGACCGACGACGAGATGGAACGGGCGGCCAAGCTCGCGGCGAGCCCGCAGATGCGCAGGGCCGGCGAGGACGTCGAAGGCGGACGCGGCCCGCAGCGCCTCGGCGTCGACATCGCCGAGCCGGACGCCGACGAACTGGACGACGCGAACTCTCCGCGCCGTGCCGAGGTGTCGTTCTACGACTACAAGGCCGACGCGCTCGTCACCAGGATCGTCAACCTCGACACCGGGAAGGTCGAGCAGACCTCCACCGAGCACGGCGTCCAGCCGCCGCTGAGCCGTGACGAGTACGCCGAGGCGGCGAAGCTCCTGATCGCCGACCCGCTGGGCGCGGACATGAAGGCGGACTACAAGGACGCCACCGGCAAGGAGCTCACCTCGCCGGACCAGCTGCTGCTCAACGGCGCCGTGTACCGGGCCGCTCCGGGCGCCCAGCCGGCCGTACTCGACAAGTGCGGCGAGCACCGGTGCGTGCGGCTGTTCCCGAAGGTCAAGAACGGGCCCTGGATCGACGCCCGGTCCTTCGTGATCGACCTGAGCGCCCGCAAGGTCGCGAAGCTCGACATGCGCTGAGCCGCACTCGGTTCACTTTTCCAACTCGCACACCGGGTCCGTGCGCTTCGCGTACCGGCACCTCGTGCACCTGCACCTCACCAAGGTGCACCCCACGTACTTGCACCTCACGTACTTGCATCTCCTGTTAGGGAGTCACTTTTCCATGCGCGTGAACAGAATGAGCCGTGCCCGCAAGGGCGCAGCCGTAGGCCTGTCCGTGGCCGCGCTGGCCGCCGGCGCGACGACCGGCGCGGGATCCGCCTCCGCCCAGCCGAAGAACGCCCCCGCGCCGGCCGCCGAGTGCAGCGCCGACTACCGCATCGAGCAGAAGCTCACCGGCGGCACGACCTGGCGGATGTGCTGGCGCTACGACGGCAAGGCCGGGCTCGTCCTGGACGACATCTCCTACCAGCCCAAGGGCGAGACCAAGCCGATCAAGGTCCTCAACAGCGCCCGGCTCGGCCAGATCCACGTCCCCTACGACGACGGAAGCGTCGAGTACGACGACCTGACGGGGTTCGGCTTCGCCCAGGGGCTGATGAACCTGGCGCCCGCCGAGTGCCCCGGCGGCACCATCAAGACCGTCAAGGTCCCCGAGGCCTGGCAGGACCCGAACGTCAAGGGCCTGTGCACCACGACCCGCGCGCGGGGGCACGCCTACCGCATGCAGGGCGACACCGCGAACAAGGTCTACCAGGCCCAGAGCAAGGACCTGCTCGTCTACACGGTCAACCAGGTCGGCTGGTACGAGTACATGACCGAGTGGCGCTTCCAGGACGACGGCACCGTCACCATGAACGTCGGCGCGACCGGCAGCCTGTCGTTCGAGGACTACGACGCCGGTGACGGCCGTGGCTGGCCCATCGGCAAGGGCGACCGCGCCAAGGCCACCAGCCACAGCCACAACGTCTTCTGGCGGCTCGACTTCGGCCTGGACGGCTCCACCAAGAACCGTGTCGAGCAGTACGACTCGACGGTGACCGCGCCCGCCGCCGGTGACCGCGCGCCGAAGACGAAGACCACCGTCAGCAAGGTCGGCAAGGAGCTCGCGGGCGACGCCAAGGCCTACCGCTGGTGGCGCATGGTCAGCGCGACCGGCAAGAACAAGGACGGCCACGCGCGCTCCTACGAGATCGTCCCCGGTGCCACCACCAAGTACCCGGGCCGCAACTTCACCAAGCACGACGTGTACTTCACCGAGTACGACAAGTGCGAGAAGTTCGCCACCAACAACCCCGGTTGCGGCAACGGCCACCCCAAGTCCGTCGACAAGTGGGTCGGTGGCCAGAACCTCACCCACCCGATCACCTGGGTCAACGTGGGCTTCCACCACATCGCCCGGGACGAGGACCAGCAGCCCATGCCGGTCCACTGGCAGGGATTCTCCATCCTTCCGCGTGATGTGACCGCTATGAATCCGCTCACTCCGAGCGAGCTCGCCTGGCAGAACGGGCACTGGCGGCCGCGCAGTTGAGAAACGACGTGTCCATCCGGCTGCACCGCCCACCGCTCCCGGAGTACCCTTCCTTGATCGTTGGGACGGGGAGTGCTCGGGGGAGCGGAAGGCGGTGCGCGGGTGGGCTCGGGAGGGCTGGAGTTGCCCCCTGGTGACGAGGGTCACGAGGGGAACTCCACAGAGGTCCCGCCCGGCACGGTGTCCCTGGCGAGGCCGATGGAGACCAGCTCCATCGGCCCGGAGCTGGACTGGGACATCGACGCATGGCGCGAGGTGCGTACGCGCGCCCAGCGAGCGGGCCGGGCCTACATCTGGCTGAACCTCGTCGAACAGCGGCTGCGCGCGGTCGTGGCCGCTGTGCTGCGCCCCATCTACGAACCCGTCCACGGCGACGACTGGGTCGTCGCGGCCGCCGGACCGGCCGGACAGGAGTGGGTGCAGCGGGCGGTCGCCGTACGCGAGGTCAGCCGCCGCAAGGGCTACTTGCTGGACCCGGCCGACGACAACGTCCTCAGCTTCCTGACGCTGCCGCAGCTGCGCGAGCTGATGGTGCAGCACTGGCCGTGCTTCGAGCCGTACGTCGACGACCGCCGGGACGTCGAGCTCGCTCTGGACGAGCTCGAGGTGAGCCGCAACGTCGTCTCGCGCAACCGCGCCCTGTCCGAGGCGGTCCTCAACCAGGCCGAGCGGGCCTCGGCGCGGCTGCTGGAGGTCCTCGGTTCGGGCGGCGACGTGCCTTCCGCGCGCCGGCTGCCCATCGACGCCGTCGAGGACCTGGTCGGCGACCGCTACGCCGACGTGGTCGCCGTGCACCCCGACCGGGTGCGGCTGCTGCGCCAGTTCCCGGCGGAGGACATCTTCGGCGGTGCGCGCCGGCTCGACGCCATCGGCATCGGCCTCAACCTGCTCGTGCAGAACTTCTCCGGACGGCGCCTGGTGCGCCTGGCCGAGTCGGGCTGCCGGGTGCGGCTGCTGTTCCTGAACCCGGCCTCCAGCGCGGTCAAGCGGCGCGAGCGCGAACTCGGCATCAAGCGGGGCGAGCTCAGCCGGGCGGTCGAGATGAACATCCTGCACATGCGCCGGGTGCGGTCCCGGCTGCGCGACCCCGGTGCCTTCGAGATCCAGGTCTTCGACGAGACACCCCGCTTCACGGCCTACCTGGTGGACGGCGACGGCGCCGACGGCGTCGCGGTTGTGCAGACCTATCTGCGGCGGATGCGAGGTCTGGAGGCGCCGGTCCTGGTGCTGCGCAACGGCAGCAAGGTGGTCAAGTCGGACGAGATCGACGAAGGCGGGCTCTTCCCGACGTATCGCGAGGAGTTCGAGCTGATGTGGGCGGATTCGCGGCCGGTGTCCTGAACCGTTCCGACGGGCTGAGCGGAATGCGATCCTCTGGTTGTCAGTGGCACATGGGAAGGTGGAGACCACTGGGGGACGCACCACAAGAAGGGGGACCCGCCCATGGGCTGGCACCGTGAGCTGTTGATCGGCTTCGACCTGGAGACGACGGGGACCGATCCGCGCGAGGCGCGCATCGTGACGGGGGCCGTGATCGAGGTCAGGGCCGGACAGCCCATAGGGCACAAGGAGTGGCTGGCCGACCCGGGCGTGGAGATCCCGGCGGACGCGGTCGCGGTCCACGGCATCAGCAACGAGCGCGCGGCCGCCGAGGGCCGCCCGGCCGACCAGGTGGCGGGCGCCATCGCGGACGCCCTCGTCGGGTACTGGAAGACGGGCGTGCCGGTCGTCGCCTACAACGCGGCCTTCGACCTGAGCCTGCTCTCCGCCGAACTGCGCCGCCACGGACTGCCGTCGCTGCGCGACCGCCTCGGCGGCTCGGAGCCCGCCCCGGTCATCGACCCGTACACCATCGACCGCTGGGCCGACCGCTACCGCCGCGGCAAGCGCAACCTCGAAGCGGTCTGCCGCGAGTACGGCATCGCCCTCGACTCCGCACACGACGCCTCCGCCGACGCCCTCGCCGCGGCCCGGCTCGCCTGCGCGATAGCCGACCGCCACCCCAAGATCGCGTCCCTGGGCCCCGCCGAACTGCACCGCCGCCAGATCGAGTGGTACGCCGAGTGGGCAGCCGACTTCCAGGACTTCCTGCGCCGCAAGGGCGACGCCTCGGCGGTGGTCGACGGGACTTGGCCGGTGCGGGAGCCGGCGGGGGAGACGGTCTGAGAGGTGGCGGCTCGACCGGCACCGGCACCGGCGCCGTGTGTCACGCCGAGGGCGGGCCCGCGACGTGTTCGATGCGGGGGTTGGCCAGTCGTTCGTAGTCGGGGCCGGAGATCAGCAGGGACCGGTCCAGGCGGGCCGCGTTGAAGTACAGCTTCGGCTGGGTCACGACGGCCGGGTCGGCGACGACCTCGAGGTCGGGGTCGAAACTGAACGGCAGGACGGTGCCGGGGACGGCGCGGGCCAGCCGCTCGGCGGTCTCGGGGTCGCTGAAGCCCACGTAGCGCGCGTCGAACAGCGCCCGGACGGCGTCCAGGTCCACCCGCCGGTCTCCGGGTACGACCGCGAGGACGTGACGTGTGGTGCGGCGGTCCACCTTGACCCGCAGCACGATGCACTTCGCGGCCTCGGACGCCGGGTGCCCGCGCAGGGCGCAGACGGCTTCGGTGCTGCCTTCGGGTGCGTGGTCGATGAGCCGGTAGTCGACGTGGGAGGAGTCGAGCAGGGAGATCAGGTGGTCGTAAGTGTCGTGGGGGTGCTCGGGCATGCGGGGTCCTTGCTGAGGGCGGAGGCGGAGGAGGGTCGGGGAACAGGTGCGGCGCGGTGCCTTCGCTCCACCGCCTGCCCCCAGTACGTGCCGGCGACCATGAGGGCCGCGCCGAGGCCGGTGAGCGGGGTGAGGTGGTCGCCGCCGAGGGCCACGCCCACCGCCACGGCCCACACCGGCTCGGTGCCCAGCAGCAGGCTGGCCCGGCTGGCGGAGGTGCGCTGCACGGCCCAGGTCTGGGCGAGGAAGGCGAACACGCTGCAGAACAGGGCGAGATAGAGCAACTGCGCCCAGGTGGCCGGGTCCGCCCGGACCAGCGTCGGCAGCTCGTGCGCCGTGACGGGCAGGAACAGAGCGGTGCCGACGAGGGTCTGAACGGTCGTCAGGTGCAGGGGCCGGACCGCCCGCCCCGACGTGAAGCGGCCGACGAGGGCGACGTGCCCGGCACGGACCAGCGCGGCGCCGAGCATCAGCAAGTCGCCGAGGCGGGGCGCGTGGAAGCCGTTGCCGGACATCAGCAGTCCGACGGCCAGGACGCACACACCGGTCGCCGCGAAGAAGGAGAGAGGCAGCGCGCCGCGGTGGCCGCCGCGGTCCAGGAGCGGGGTGAGGACGATGGTCAGGCTGATGATGAGACCGGCGTTGGCGGCACTGGTGTGGGCGACGCCGTACGTCTCCACGACCAGGACGGCGGCCTGGGTCACCCCCAGGGGCAGACCGGCCCGCAGTTCCTCCCGCGTCCACCCCCGCGACCCGCGCCGCCGGGAGGCGATCAGGCCGAGGCAGGTGACGGCGGACAGGGCGTAGCGGGCGAGGAGCACGAGCAGGACGGGGAGCGCGGCGGTGGCCGTCTGGGCGGACAGATAGCTGGAACCCCAGACGAGCGCGACCAGCAGGAGTACCGCATCGGTACGGCGAACGTCGGACACACGCCCTACGGTGCAACGAAGGCCTCCTTGTAGCCCAGTACCTCCTTCTACAACGATCATTTAGCGGAGCTACATTGTCCCTACACTGACGCCATGGACGAACGACAGCTGCGGATCCTGCGCGAGCTCGGCGAACTGGGCAGTGTCACGGCGGTGGCCGACGCGCTGCTGGTGACACCGTCGGCGATCTCCCAGCAGCTACGACTGCTCCAGCGCGCGATCCCGGTGCCGCTCACCGAGCGCCAGGGCCGCCGGCTGGTGCTCACCGACGCCGGGCAGGCGCTGGCGGGCGCGGCCGTCGAGGTGGAGACGGCCCTGGCGCGGGCACGGCACACCGTCGAGGAGTTCGTCGGGCAGCCGGGCGGGGAGGTCTCGGTGGCGGCGTTCCACAGCGCGGGCACCGCGCTCTTCCCGTTGCTGCTGCGGTCCCTCGCCGGACCGGGCAGACCCGTGCCGAGGCTCGCCGACGAGGACGTGCCGCAGGAGGACTTCCCGCGTCTCACCCGGGAGTACGACATCGTCCTCGCCCACCGCCTGGAGCACGCCCCGCCGTGGCCGGACACGGTGGCCGCCACGACCCTGTTGCGCGAGCCCCTGGACGTGGCGATGCCCGCCGACCACCCCCTGACCGCGAAGCGCCGCGTCACCCCGCGCGACGTGGCCGACGAGCCGTGGATCACCGTGCACGACGGCTTCCCGGTCCTGGCGGTCATCGAGGCCGTCGCCGCGGCAGCGGGCCGCCGCCTCCATCTGGCCCACCGCATCAACGAGTTCACGGTGGTCGCCGAGGTCGTGGCGGCCGGCGGGGGCATCGCGCTGATGCCGCGCTGGACGATGCGCCGGCATCCGGCCCTGGTCCTGCGGCCGCTCAGCGGAGTGCGGGCCCACCGCCACATCGACGCCCTCTACCGTCCGGAGCGCACGGCCAGGTCGGCGGTCCGCACCGTACTGACCGAACTGCGCCGGGCCGCACGCGACATCCAGAACAGGGAAGCGCCGACGGGGTGACACGGCGCCGGCGGTGAGCTCAGAACGGATACCACCGCACCGTCTCGTCCCCACCCCGCAACGACGCCACCCGCCGCTCGAACTCCGCCAGCGCCTTCGGATTGCTCGGCGCGTGCTGGGCGATCCAGGCGCAACTGGCCGTCTCCCGGGCCCCCCGCAGCACCGAGCAGCCCTCCCACTCCCGCACATCCCAGCCGTACGTCCCGACGAACGAGTCGTAGGCCGCCGCGGGCAGTCCGTACCGATCCCGGGAGAGCGCCATCACCACCAGGTCGTGCTCGCGCAGGTCGAGGGAGAAGGTCTCCAGGTCGACCAGCACCGGGCCCTGCGGCCCCACGTGCACGTTGCGGGGCAGCGCGTCCCCGTGGATCGGCCCCGGGGCCAGCCGAGGTGTCAGTCCCGCCGCGGCCGCAGCGAACCCGTCGCGCCGCTCCCGCAGATACGCCGCGTCCGCCGGATCGATCGCGTCCCCCGCCAGCCGCAGCCACCGCTCCACGCCGCCCAGCAACTCACGGGGCGGCAGCTCGAAGGACGGCGCGGGCAGGGCGTGCACGACCCGTAGCAGTTCGGCCAAATCCCGTGGCTCGGCGGGCCGGAGCGGATCAGGCAGCCGGTGCCACACGGTCACCGGGTGCCCCTCCACCAGCAGCGCCTTCGGCTCGGCGGCCCGCACCGCGGGCACGCCCGCCTCCGCCAGCCACACGGCGATGTCGAGTTCGCGCCGCGCCCGGTCGAGGAGTTCCGCGTCCCGGCCCACCTTGACGACCAGGTCACCGGCGGCGAACACCGCGTTCTCGCCCAGGGCGAGCAGCCGCGCGTCCCGTGCCGGTCCGGGCAGTACGGCCGCCGCGGCCAGTACGTCCCGCGCCCGTGCCTCGTCCATGGTCCGCCTCCGTGTGGTTGTACGCCCGCGTGGACGGCGTCGGAATCCCGCCATCGCCGCTCAGTCTCGCATTTCCACAGGTCGGACCGCGTGCGCGCGGCCTTGACGGGGTACGGCGCCTTCACGACCATGACGGGGCCCACCCGAGCCGCGCGAAGGGGCTGACTCCGTGGCATTGGTGACCGAGGCGGACAGGCCGGTGAGACGTGCGCCGGGCGGCAAGGGGCGGCGGCGCGTGATGGATCGCGGCGCCTGGTTCCTCGTACTGCCCGCGCTGATCCCCATCCTGATCCTCAGCGTCGGACCGCTGCTGTACGGCATCCTGCTGGCGTTCACCGACGCCCAGTCCGGGCGGACCCAGGCCACCCGGTGGATCGGCGCCCTCAACTTCCGGGACCTGCTGCACGACACGCTGTTCTGGGAGTCGTTCCGGATCGGTCTGGTGTGGGCGGTCGGGGTCACCGTGCCGCAGTTCCTGCTGGCGCTCGGCCTCGCCCTCCTGCTCAACCAGGACCTGCGCCTGCGCTGGCTGGCCCGCGCCCTCGCGATCGTCCCGTGGGCGATGCCCGAGGTCGTCGTCGGTGTCATGTGGCGGCTGGTCTACAGCCCCGACGCCGGCATCCTCAACGAGACCCTGCGCGACCTCGGCCTCGGCGACGGCCGCGACTGGCTCAGCGGGCTCGGCACGGCCCTGCCCGCCGTCATCGTCGTCGGTATCTGGGCGGGCATGCCGACCACGACGGTCGCCCTGCTCGCCGGCCTGCAGAACACCCCGCGCGAACTGCACGAGGCCGCGGCCGTGGACGGCGCCGGCGCCTGGCGCCGCTTCCGCACGGTCACCTGGCCCGCCCTGCGACCCGTCGCCCTCTCCATCACGGCGCTCAACCTCATCTGGAACTTCAACTCCTTCGCCCTGGTCTACGTGCTCACCAGCGGCGGCCCCGGCGGCCGCACCCGCCTGCCGATGCTGTTCGCCTACGAAGAGGCCTTCCGCTACGGCCAGTTCGGCTACGCGGCGGCGATGGGCTGCGTGATGGTCGCCCTGATCTCGATACTCCTCGCCGTCTTCCTGGTCGGCCGGCTCAGGGGAGGCGACGACGCATGAGGAGCAGTGCGGGTATGAGGCGCGGTCCGGGTATGAGGAGCACTCTGGGTATGAGGACCAGCCGCGCCGGTCGCGCCGGACAGTACGCCGCTCTGCTCGCCTACCTCCTCTTCCTCGCCCTGCCCTTCCTCTGGCTGATCTCCACCGCCTTCAAGCCCCCGCGCGAGCTGGGCAGTCTGCACCCCACCTGGATCCCGAAGGACCCCACCCTCGCCAACTTCCGGCAGGCCTTCGACGAGCAGCCCCTGCTGCACGCCGCGCTCAACTCCCTGATCGCCGCGCTCGGCGCCGCCCTGATCGCCGTACTCCTCGCGACCCCGATGGCGTACGTCATGGCCCGCCGGCACCGCGGCCCGCTCGCGCGGGCGGCGACCGGCTGGGTGGTCGTCAGCCAGGCGTTCCCGCTGGTGCTGGTGATCATTCCGCTGTTCCTGGTTCTGAAGAACCTGCGGCTGATCAACTCGATGCCGGGGCTGATCCTGGTGTACGTGGTGTGGGCGCTGCCGTTCGCGCTGTGGATGCTCGTCGGATACGTCCGTGCCGTGCCGCCGGAACTGGAGGAGGCGGCGGCGGTCGACGGGGCCGGGCGCCTGAGGACGCTGGTGTCGGTGACCGCGCCGCTGCTGGCGCCCGGGATCGTGGCGACGGCGATGTTCGCGTTCGTCACGGCGTGGAACGAGTTCTTCTTCGCGCTCGTTCTGCTGAAGACACCCGAGAAGCAGACCCTGCCGGTCGTCCTCACCCACTTCATCGGCGCGGAGGGGGTCGCGGACCTCGGCCCGCTGGCCGCCGCCGCGTTCCTCGCGACGCTGCCCTCGCTGGTGGTGTTCGCGGTCATCCAGCGACGGATCACGGGCGGCATGCTCACCGGGGCGGTGAAGAACTGATGCGTGGAAGAACGCTGGTGAGCTGTTCGGTCCTCGCCCTGCTGCTCGCCGGGTGCGGCGGCGACGGCGGTGACCGCGCGGACGGCCGGATCACCCTGCGCTTCCAGTCCCTGGCCTGGCAGGAGGAGTCCGTCCAGGTCAACCAGGAACTGGTGAAGGAGTGGAACGCCACCCATCCGGACGTCAAGGTCGAGTACGTCCAGGGAAGCTGGGACGGCGTCCACGACCAGCTGCTCACCTCCTTCGAGGGCGGTGAGGCCCCCGACATCATCCACGACGCCTCCGACGACCTCGCGGACTTCGCGTACGGCGGCTATCTCGCCGATCTGACCGACCTGCTGCCCGAGCGGCTCAAGTCCGACATCCCGCGGCGCAGCTGGGAGACGGCGACCTTCGGGGACGGGATCTACGGGGTGCCGTTCCTGCAGGAGCCGCGGGTGCTGATCGCCAACGCGACCTGGCTGAAAGAGGCGGACGTACGTATCCCGACGCCCGAACATCCATGGAGCTGGGCGGAGTTCGAGGCGATCACCGACAAGCTCGGCGGGGACGGCAAGTACGGCGTCGCCTGGCCGCTCAAGGAGCCCGTCTCCGCCACGCTCAACCTGTCGCTGTCGTCCGGCGGACAGCTCTTCCACCGCGGCGCCGACGACAAGGTGACCGTACGCTTCGAGCCGGCCGACGAGGTCATGCCGCGTACCGTTCGCGATCAGGTCAACGCCGACCACAGCGCCTCGCCCACGACCCTCGGCAGCGGCGGCTCGGACACCCTGCCCGGATTCTTCGGCGGCAAGTACGCGATGGTCCCGCTCGGCTTCTCCTACCGCCAGCAGATCGTGCAGCAGGCGCCGAAGGGCTTCGACTGGCAGGTGCTGCCCGCCCCGGCCGGCGCCGACGGCCTCACCCAGGGCGTCAGCCCCCAGACCCTGTCCATCGCCGAGGACAGCCCGCACCAGCGGGAGGCCGCCGAGTTCATCGACTTCCTGCTCCGCCCCGACAACATGGTGCGCCTGGCGCTCGGCGACTGGATGCTGCCCACCGGGACCTCGGCGCTGAAGGACCCCGCCCTGCACACGACCAAGGACGACTGGGACATCGGCACCGCCCTCGCCACACATCTCCGCTCGGCGCCCGCGCAGTCGGTACGGGGCTATCCGGAGTGGAAGGACAAGGTCGCCACGCCCGCCTTCCAGGAGTACTACAGCGGCGCCATCGACCTCGAGGAGCTGCGCGAACGGCTGGAGGAGGACGGGAACCTGGTGCTGGCGCGCTACCAGCGCTGAGGCCCCGCGGAAAAGCACGTTGCACGAGACGTCTCGTCTCGACTAGCCTCACCATCATGACCAGTCCCGCTCACATCGCCATGTTCTCCATCGCCGCCCACGGTCACGTGAACCCCAGCCTCGAAGTGATCCGCGAGCTGGTGGCGCGCGGGCACCGGGTCACCTACGCGATTCCGCCGGCCTTCGCCGAGAAGGTCGCCGAAACCGGTGCCGAGCCCAAGCTCTGGCACTCCACGCTGCCCGGCCCCGACGCCGACCCGGAGGCCTGGGGGAGCACCCTGCTGGACAACGTCGAACCGTTCCTGGCCGACGCGATCCAGGCCCTTCCGCAACTGATCGAGGCGTACGACGGGGACGAGCCGGACCTCGTCCTGCACGACATCACCTCCTACCCGGCCCGCGTCCTCGCCCACCGCTGGGGCGTGCCCGCGATCTCGCTGTCGCCCAACCTCGTGGCCTGGGAGGGCTATGAGGAGGAGGTCGCCGAGCCGATGTGGGCGGAGCCGAAGCGGACCGAGCGCGGGCAGGCGTACTACCGGCGCTTTAACGCTTGGCTGGAGGAGAACGGCATCACCCGGCACCCCGACCCGTTCGCCGGCCGCCCCGACCGCTCGCTCGTCCTCATTCCGCGCGCCCTCCAGCCGAACGCCGACCGTGTCGACGAGTCGGTCCACACCTTCGTCGGCGCCTGCCAGGGCGACCGCACCGCCGAGGGCGACTGGCGGCGCCCGGAGAGGGCCGAGAAGGTCGTCCTCGTCTCGCTCGGGTCCTCCTTCACCAAGCAGCCCGCCTTCTACCGGGAGTGCGTGCGTGCCTTCGGTGATCTGCCGGGCTGGCACGTGGTCCTCCAGGTCGGCCGGCACGTCGACGCGGCCGACCTCGGCGACGTACCCGCGAACGTCGAAATCCGGTCATGGGTCCCGCAGTTGGCGATCCTCAAGCAGGCCGACCTGTTCGTCACCCACGCCGGCGCCGGCGGCAGCCAGGAGGGGCTGGCCACGGCCACGCCGATGATCGCCGTACCGCAGGCCGTGGACCAGTTCGGCAACGCGGACATGCTCCAGGCGCTCGGCGTCGCCCGGCACGTACCGACCGAGGAGGCCACCGCCGAGACGCTGCGCGAGGCCGCGCTCGCGCTCGTCGACGACCCCGAGGTCGCGCGGCGGCTGAAGGGCATCCAGGCGGAGATGGCCGAAGAGGGCGGTACGCCGCGTGCGGCCGACCTCGTCGAGGCGGAACTGCGCGCGGCCAGGGCATGAGCGAGGGCCCGTCGGTTCCCCCGGAACCGACGGGCCCTCTGCGGGGCGGGCGGGGTCAGACCGGCACCCGCTCACCCTCGTCGTCCCGCGCGGCCCCCCGGGTCACCGCCTCCGGCGCCTCGTCGTGGGTCAGGTCGGGCAGGCGGTGCAGCCACTTCGGCAGGTACCAGTTGCGCTCGCCCAGCAGGGCCATCACCGCGGGGAGCAGCACACCCCGGATGATCGTCGCGTCGATGAGGACCGCGGCCGCGAGGCCGACGCCCATCTGCTTCATGGACTGCATGGACAGCGTGCCGAAGATCGCGAACACGGCGACCATGATGACCGCGGCGCTGGTGACGACACCGGCCGTGGTGACCACGCCGTGCTGGATCGCGTCCTTCGTCGTACGGCCGCGCAGCCGCGCCTCGCGGATCCGCGAGACCACGAAGACGTGGTAGTCCATCGACAGGCCGAACAGGATCACGAAGAGGAACAGCGGCAGCCAGGTGATGATGGCGCCGACGCCCTCCGCGCCCACCAGGGACGCTCCCCAGCCGTGCTGGAAGACGGCGACGAGGATGCCGTACGCCGCACCCACCGACAGCAGGTTCAGCACGATCGACGTGGCGGCGATCGTCAGCGAGCGGAACGACAGCAGCATCAGTCCGAAGGCGAAGACCACGACGAAGGCGAAGACCGGGATGACGGATCCCGCCAACTGGTCGTTGAAGTCCTTCGAACCGGCGACCTGCCCGGTGATCGGCGCCTCGACACCGTCCACCTTGCCCAGCGTGGCCGGGCGCACGTCGTCACGCAGCTTGTCCAGGCTCGCGCCCGCCTTGTCGAGGTCGGAGCCGCCGACCAGCGGGACGTACACGAAGGCGATGTTCTGCTCGTCGTGCAGCTTGATCTCGACCGGGCCGCGCGAGGCGCCCGAAGTGATCGCCCGGTCACGGAAGTCGGCGAGCGCGGACTTCACCTCGGGAGCGTTGATGTCGTTCGCCTTGACGACCACCTCGGCCGGCTCGGAGCCGCCCGGGAAGGCCTCGTTGAGCCGGTTGTACGTCTGCACGATCGGCAGCGAGTCGCCGAACTCCTTGTCCAGGGTGAGCTGCTGGGTCTTCATGCCGAGCGCGGGAGCCGCGATGGCGAGCAGCGCACCGGCCGCGACGACGACCGAGATGACCGGCCGGGCGAGCACGCCCTTGAGCACGGCGGTCCAGAACCGGCTCTCGCGGTTGCCCTGTCCCCGGTTGCGGCGCAGCTTGCTGTCCGGGTGCAGGAAGGGGATCTTCCCCTTCTCGACCCGCTCGCCCAGCAGCGACAGCAGCGCCGGCAGCACGGTGACCGAGCCGACCATCGCGACCGCCACGACCATCAGCGAAGCCAGGCCCATCGCCTCGAACTCGGCGAGGCCGGTGAACAGCATGCCCGCCATCGCCACGCACACCGTGACACCGGAGACGATGATCGCGCGGCCACTGGTGGCGGCCGCGACGCGCAGCGCGGTCTGCGGGTCCCGCCCGGCCTGGCGCTCCTCGCGCTCACGGCGCAGGTAGAACAGGCAGTAGTCGACGCCGACGGCCAGACCGACCAGTAGCATCACGGAGTTGGCGGTGTCACTCATCGGCATGACGTGGCTGACGATGCCCATCAGGCCCATCGTCGCCATGATCGCGGTGACCGCGAGGAGCACCGGCAGCAGGGCCGCCACCAGCGCGCCGAAGGCGATGAGCAGAATGCCGAGGGCCACCGGCACCGCGGAGTACTCGGCCTTCTGGAAGTCGTCCCCGAACGCGTCGTCGAACGTCTTCATCATGCTCGCGCCGCCGATCTCCTCGATCCGCAGCGACCCGTGGTCCTTCTGGACCTCCTCGACGGCCTTCAGCACCGGCTCCACGCGCTCACCCGCGGTGTCCGACTCCCCGCGTATGTCGAACTGGACCAGCGCGCTGCGCCCGTCCTTCGAGATCGTCTGCGTGTCGTACGGCGATGTCACGTCCGCGACCTTGCCGGTGCCCTCGACCGCCTTGACGACCGCGGCGACGGCGCTGCGGAACTCGCTGTCGGTGGCCTTGACCGAGGCGTCCTTGGACTGGATCAGGACGGTCTCGCCGGCCGGCTCCTCGATCCCGGCGTCCTCGATGATCTTGGCGGCGGTGTGGGTCTCGCCCTTCAGCTGGTCGCTGTCCTTGACGTCGACCCGGCCGGCCGCCGAACCGAGCCCCATAGCCAGGACGACGAACAGCACCCAGATGCCGACGGCAGCCCATCGGTGCCGGGCGCTCCAGCCGCCGGCGCGGGCGGCGAGACCTCGTACCCGCGTATCTCCGTTCACCATGACGGGCTTGCCCCCTTGGATTGCGGTGGCGGCCCCCTGCCGCCTCCTCACGTTTCGAAGGTATGGGCCGGATAAAGCCATCTCGTCGTGCTCTTCGGTGAAGTGCGGGGGCCGGAACTCATCCCCTCGGCCCCCGGGCTCTCCCCACTGGGGAGGATGAGGGTCCCTTACATCTATCCGGCCGGGTCGGGGACGAAGATCAGGGGCCGCCGGGGAGGCTGATCGGAGGGAAGAGCTTGTGTTTCGTGCTGACCGGTAAGTAACTTACGGCTTCCGGCCGTCGTGCCCGCCCCCACTGGGCACGACGGCCGGAAGCGTCGGGTCGTCTTAAGGTGGCCGGATGACGACGACGTATGCGGCGCTGCTACGCGGAATCAACGTGGGCGGCAGCAGAAAAGTCCCGATGGCCGACCTGCGCACCCTCATGACGGGCCTCGGCCTGGACGGCGTACGCACCTACCTCCAGAGCGGGCAGGCCGTCTTCGCCTCCGACCACGGCGACGAGGACTCCCTCGCCGCCGAGCTCGCCTCGGCGATCGAGAAGCACTTCGGCTTCGACGTGGACGTGATCGTGCGCGACCACGCCTACCTCAAGGCCGTCGTCGACAACTGCCCCTTCCCGGCGGCCGAGTTGGAGGCCAAACAGCTCCACGTCACCTACTGCTCCGCCCCGCTCGAAGCCGAGCGCTTCGCGGAGATCGACCAGCCCGCCTACCTCCCGGAGGAGTTCCGGCTCGGCGACCGCGCGCTGTACCTGTACGTCCCGAACGGCCTCGGCCGCTCCAAGCTCGCCGAAATTCTCTCGCGACCCCGGCTGAACAAGGGTTTGATCGCCACCAGCCGCAACTGGAACACCGTCGTGAAACTCGTGGAGATGACCGGTGACTGATCTGTCCACCGCCGCCGTGGAAGCCGCCGTGCAGGGCGAACTGCGCCTTCTGCGACCGGAGGTGCGTTCCTCCCCGGAACTGCTCGCTGAGCTGCTGCACCCCCGGTTCCGGGAGTTCGGAGCGTCGGGACGGGACTGGGACCGGACGTCGATCATCGAATCCCTGCTCGCGGGCGAGGACCCCGGTCCCCGGCCGGTCGTCGTGTCACGGATGGAGGGCGTCCAGCTCGCCCCCGACCTCGTCCACCTCACCTTCGACACGGAGAACAACGGCGGGCGCGCACACCGCAGTTCGCTGTGGCGGCGCACGGACGGCGCATGGCAGATGTACTTCCACCAGGCGACGCCGTTCCGCGTCGAAGGAGAGTGACCTTGCGTTACGTCATCATCGGTGCCGGAGCCGTCGGCGGAGTCATCGGCGGACGGCTCGCCGACGCGGGACGTGACGGGGTTCTGGTCGCCCGGGGAGCCCACTTCGAAGCCCTACGGGATCACGGGCTGCGGCTCAGGGTGCCCGAGGGGGAGCTGAGCCTCCGGCTGCCGGTCGTCGACGGGCCCGCCGGGCTCGGGGAGCTGCGCCCCGACGACGTTCTCGTCCTCGCCGTGAAGACGCAGGACAGCGTGGCCGCACTGCAGAGCTGGGGCCCGGCCCCGGTCCAGGGCGGCGGTACGGCCGCCGAGCGGCTGCCGCTGGTCTGCGCGCAGAACGGCGTCGAGGGCCAGCGCCTCGCCCTGCGCCTGTTCCGAAGGGTCTACGGCGTCTGCGTCTGGCTGCCGTCGACGTACGTCGAACCGGGCGTCGTCTCCGCCGCCGGCAGCCCCCTCACCGGCATCCTGCACCTCGGGCGCCACCCGCACGGCACCGACGAGACCGCCCGCCTCATCGCCGCCGACCTGGAGAAGTCGCACTTCGAGGCGCCGGTCGTCGCGGACGTGGCCCGCTGGCAGTACGCCAAGCTGCTGTCCAACCTCGGCAACGCCCTGGAGGCGGTGACCGGCCCCGTCGACAGCGAGGAGGCGACGGCACTCTTCCGGCGCGTGCGGGCCGAGGGCGTGGCCGTGCTCGACGCCGCCGGGATCGCGTACGCGAGCGCAGAGGAGCAGCAGGCGGTACGGGGCGACAAGGTCACCCTCGTCCCCCTCGACGGCGCCCCGCGCGGCGGCGGCTCCTCCTGGCAGTCCCTCACCCGTGGCACCGGCACCATCGAGGCCGACTACCTCAACGGCGAGATCGCCCTGCTGGGCCGCCTGCACGGCGTGCCGACACCGCTGAACGAACTCCTGCAACACCTCGCCGACTCCTTCGCGCGCGAGCGCCGGGCACCCGGATCGATGCCGGTGGCGGAGCTGGTGCGGCTGGCCGACGAGGCCGTTGTCAACACGGGCTGATCATCCGACTGGAGCTCGCCCCAAGTCCGGGACAAGGAAGGTGGGTTGTCCCTAGGGTGATCGGCGCGAACCCCATGGGAGGCGGGACAGTGAGCACCTACGACATCAGCGACATCGACGGTCCGTCCGAGAACGGCGCCGACCCGGCCGCGGTGCTGCGCCTCGCGGAGCGGCTCGTCGAACTGCTGGGCATCGAGGCCCCGGCCCTCGTCCCGAAGGGAGTCGTCGTCCGGGACGAGCTGCACCACGCCATCCACGACGGCCTCCCCGCCAACCGCGGCCGCATCCGCTTCGCCCTGGAGGCCATCCGCATAGGCGTGGCAGCGGGCAGCGGCAGCCTGGCCCTGGTCCAGCGGATCGACCGGGTGCTCGGGGTGTGAGGCGTGCGCCCGGACGACTGGCACCTCACTGACGACGTCCACGAATTCCTCGCCCTGGCCGGGGACTTCCTGTGCTCACGCCCCGCCCTGCACACCACGCCGTTGACGGTGACGGAGAAACTGCGCACCGGCGGGGCGGACGCGGAGGCCGCCCTGTTCGGGCGACTGGAGTCGGGTGGCGAGGTCCGCGCTGTCTTTTACCGCCTTCGATCCCGCCGCCTGACCCTCACCACCCTCGACCCGGAGCAGGCCGACACCCTCGCCGCCGACCTGGCCGGCCTCGGCCACCGCCTCTCCGGCGTCACCTCGGACCACGAGACCGCGACCGCTTTCGCCGCGTCGTGGCAACGGCAGACCGGTGCGGTGCCGGCACGCGACTGGCGGGCCCGGCTCTACCGGCTAGGCACGCTCACCCCGCCGGAACCGGCCGCCGAGGGCCGCGGACGCCCCGCGAGTGGGCCGGACCATGAGCGACTCGTGCGCTGGTGCCGCGAGTTCTGCGTCGACGTCGGCGAGCAGGTCTCCATCGACGCCGGCTCCTGGGCCGGCACCCGCTTCGCCGACAAGCACTTCACCTTCTGGGAGGCCCCGGACGGCACTCCCGTCTCCATGGCGGGCTCGACGTCGATGGTCGGCGGCATGATCCGGGTGGATCCCGTCTACACGCCGGCCCGCCTGCGCGGGCGCGGTTACGCCGGCGCCGTGACCGTCGCGGTCAGCAGGGCCGCGCTGGCCGCGGGCGCCACGGACGTCGTCCTGTTCACCAACCCGGACAACCCCACCAGCAACGCCCTCTACCAGCGGCTCGGATACACCCCGGTCACCTACTTCACGGGCTACGGGTTCTCCGACGCGGCACCGAAGGCCCGCTGAGGAAGGACTCAGGCCCCGACCGCCGCCAACACCGGCACCCGCGCGGCGTCATACCGCTCCAGCAGCACCCGCGCCACCTCGGGCGCAGGGCCGAGCACGTCGGCCAGGACGTCCGCCTCGGCCGCGCCCCGCGCGATGCGGTCCGGGAGGAAGCCCGGTGCCAGGACGTACGGCGCCACGGCCACCCGCTCGCAGCCGAGGTCGCGCAGCTCACGGACCGCGTCCTCGGTGCGGGGAAGGGATGCGGAGGCGAACGCAGGCCGCACGGCGCACCAACCGGTGTGCCGCCACTCCCGCGCGATTTCTGCGATCACTGCGATCGCCTCCGGGTCGGTGGACCCCGCCGAGGCCAGCACGACCCCGGTCGAGGACTTGTCGGCGGGCGTCAGTCCCGCCTCGTACAGGCGCCGTTCCAGGGCCGAGAGCAGGAGCGGTGACGGGCCCAGCACCTCCGCCTGCCGGATCCGCAGGCGGCGCGGCGCGTCCCGCAGGACCGCCGGGATGTCCGCCTTCGCGTGGAAGGCGCGCGTCAGCAGCAGCGGCAGTGCCACGACGTCCCGGACGCCCTCCGCCGCCAGCGACTCCAGCACTCCCTGCACCGACGGGATGTTGAAGTCCAGGAAGCCGGTCTCCACCCGTACGTCCGGGCGCAGCGAGCGCACGCGTCGTACGAGGGCGTGCACCGTCGATGCATGCCGTGGGTCACGGCTGCCGTGGGCGATGACGAGAAGTACCGGTTTCACGGACATCGGAATCTCAGCTCCTTGCCAGCAGACCGCGGCTGCGCAGCACCCACCGCTCCAGCGGGCTGAAGATCAGCAGGTCGATGGCGATGCCGACGATCAGGATGAGCAGGATGGCGAAGAAGACCATGGACATGGAGCTCGTGTTGCGGCCGTTCTCCAGCAACTGGCCAAGGCCCACGCCCAGGTCGGGGGAGGAGGCGATGATCTCCGCGGCCATCAGCGACCGCCAGGAGAAGGCCCAGCCCTGCTTCAGACCGGCCAGATAGCCGGGCAGCGCGGCCGGCATCACGATGTGCCAGGTGCCCTTCAGGCCCGTCGCACCGAGCGTGCGGCCCGCGCGCAGGAACAGCGGCGGCACCTGGTCGACGCCGGAGACCAGGCCGTTGGCGATCGAGGGGACCGCGCCGAGCAGGATCACCGCGAACATCATCCGGTCGTTCAGCCCCAGCCAGATGACGGCCGGCGGCACCCAGGCCACCGACGGCAGGGACTGCAGGCCCGACAGGATCGGGCCGATCGCGGCGCGCACGAACCGCACCCGCGCGACCACCAGGCCGAGCGGCGTACCGATGGCGAGCGCCAGCAGGAAGCCCAGCAGACCGCGCGAGACGGACGTCCAGATGTACTCGTGGAGGGTGCCCTCCAGCCATGACTCGCGCAGCTCGCCCCACACGTCGGCCGGCGCCGGCAGCTTGGTCGGGTCGTCGGCGACACCGGTCGACACCAGGAGCTGCCAGACGCCCAGCACCAAGGCGATGGCGACGACCGGCGGCAGGATCTTCCGGGTCAGGGTCTTGCGGAACGGCGTACGTCCCGTCTGGACCGTCTCCAGGGCGTCCAGGCCCGCTTCGAGCCCGGCGAGATCGTTGCCGTCCTTGCTGACGGTCGTCTCAGTGCTGGCCATGGCGGCGGATCTCCCCACGCAGTTCTTCGGTGATCTCCCGGGACAGCTCCGCGACCTCGGCGTCCTCGATGCGGCGCGGCTGCGGAATGTCCACGGTCCACTCCCGCGCGACCCGGCCCGGACGGGACGACAGCAGGACGACGCGCTCGGCCAGACGGACCGCCTCACGCACGTTGTGCGTGACGAACAGGACGGAAACCCGCGTCTCGCGCCAGATGCGGGTCAGCTCGTCGTGCAGCACGTCACGCGTGATCGCGTCCAGCGCGGCGAACGGCTCGTCCATCAGCAGCAGCCTGCTGTCCTGGGCGAGCGCGCGGGCCATGGCGACGCGCTGGCGCATACCGCCGGACAGCTCGTGCACCCGCTTGCCGTACGCGCCCTTCAGCCGGACCAGTTCGAGGAGTTCCTCGGCGCGCTCGCGCCGCTCCGCCTTGGCGACCCCGCGCAGCTTCAGGGCGAGCTCGATGTTCTTGCCCGCGGTCAGCCACGGGAAGAGGGCGTGCTCCTGGAACATCAGCGCCGGTCGCCCGTCGGTCGTGATGCCGCCCGCGGTGGGCTCGTCCAGCCCGGCCACCAGGTTCAGCAGCGTCGACTTGCCGCAGCCGGAGGCCCCGAGGAGGGTGACGAACTCGCCCGGTGCGACATCGAGCGTGATGTCGTCGAGGACGAGCTGCTGCCCGGCGGGGCCGGCGAAGGACTTCGAGACGTGCTCGATCCGCGCGGCGTGCTCCACGGACGCGTCCGTGGCAGCGGCCTTGGCGAGGGCTGTTGCCATGGTCGTCACCTCCTGGGATGTCTCGGAACGGGATGCTTACTCGGCGCCGAGTCCGGCGTCGTCGACCTCGGTGCCGCCCTCGGCCTTGAGGACCTTGTTCAGCGGCGCGAGGTCGTAGATGCCGGTCAGGTCCGGCTTGCGCAGCAGCCCCGCCTTCACCGCGTGCTCGGCCTCGGTGTCCAGCGTGGCGGCCAGCGGGTCGTCGGTGACCTGGATGGACTGCCACGCCGGGTCGATGACGTCGGCGGGCAGCGGCTTGCCGGTGTCGGCCTCGAGCTGCGCGTTCGCCGCGGCCTTCGCCTCGTCCGGATGGGCGGCGATCCACTTGTTCGCCTTCACCGAGGCGCGCAGCACGGCCTCCACCGCCTGCGGGTGGTCCTTGAGGAAGCTCTGCGACACGATCACGTTCGTGATCACGAACTTCTTGCCGGGCCACAGGTCGGCCTCGTCCAGCAGCACCTTGCCGCCCTCGGCGACCAGCTTGGAGGCGGTCGGCTCGGGCACCCACGCGCCGTCGACCGAACCTGACTTGTAGGCGTCCGGCGTGATCTTGTTGTCCGTGCGGACCACCGACACGTCACCCTGACCGCTCTCGGCATCGACCTTCCAGCCCTGCTCGGAGACCCAGTTGAGGAACGCCACGTCCTGGGTGTTGCCGAGCTGCGGGGTGGCGATCCTCTTGCCCTTGACGTCCTTCAGGGACTTGATCTTCTCCGGGTTCACGACCAGCTTCACGCCGCCCGAGGCCGAACCGGAGATGATCCGCAGGTTCTTGCCGTTCGCCTTGAGGTAGCCGTTGATCGCGGGGGAGGGCCCGATCCAGCCGATGTCGAGGGACCCGGAGTTCAGCGCCTCGATCTCCGACGGACCGGCGTTGAACGTCGCGTACTCCGCCGTGGTCCCGCCCAGCTCCTTCTGGAACAGCTCCTGGTTCCTGCCGACCAGCGCGGTGGCGTGGGTGAGGTTCCCGAAGTAGCCGATCCGCACCGAGTCCAGGCCGTCCACCTTGGGCGCCCCGGCGACGGCCTGCTCGGTGTTCTCCTTGGCCTGCGAGCCGTAGCCGCAGGCCGCGAGGGCCAGCAACGGCAGCGCGGCCAGGACGGCGAGCGTCCGTCGCGGGTCGGGGGTGGCAGGCACGGGAAGGGTTCCTCTCGGTGGCCCGGCGCTCACGCCCTTACCAGGTCGTGGCCGGGAGGTCGGCAGTTCGTCCGGAGCGGCGTGCGTACGGCGCGCGCGGGTCCGCGCACCGGCAACCGGCGGTCATGTCAGAAGTCCCACCCGTCGTCCTCGGCCTCGTCCTTGACCGGCTCCGGCGAGGCGAAGGACTCGCCGACCATGCCCGCGGTGAGCGTGGTGCCGTCGCTGGGGTCGATCAGGATGAACGAGCCGGTGCGGCGCGAGTCGGCGTAGGAGTCGACCGGCAGCGGCTCGGCGGTGCGGATCTTCACCCGGCCGATGTCGTTGGCGACGAGCTGCCCCGGGTGCGGGTGCAGGGACAGGTCGTCGAGCGTGAGCCGGGACGGGATGTCCTTGACGATCGCCTTGACCGTGCGCGTGCCGTGCTTGAGCAGCACGCGGTGGCCCACGGTCAGCGGCGCGTCGGCGACATGGCAGACGGTGGCCTCGATGTCCTGCGTGGTCGCGGGCGCGTCCTTGGTCGGCACGATCAGATCGCCGCGCGAGATGTCGATGTCGTCCTCCAGCAGGACGGTCACCGACTGGGTGGTCCACGCGATGTCGACCGGCTCGCCGAGCAGGTCGATGCCGGAGATCCTCGACGTACGGCCCGACGGCAGCACGGTCACCGACTCGCCGACGCGGAACGAACCAGCGGCGATCTGGCCGGCGTAGCCCCGGTAGTCCGGGTGCTCGGCGGTCTGCGGCCGGATGACGTACTGCACGGGCAGCCGGGCGTGGCAGTGGCTCAGGTCGTGGCTGACCGGGACCGTCTCCAGGTGCTCCAGGAAGGTCGGTCCGCCGTACCAGTCCATGTTCGCGGACGGGTCCACCACGTTGTCGCCGGCCAGCGCCGAGATCGGGATCGCGGTGATCTCCGGGACGCCCAGTTCGAGCGCGTACGCCGTGAACTCCTCGGCGATCGCGGCGAACACGGACTCCTGGTAGTCGACCAGGTCCATCTTGTTCACGGCCAGCACCACGTGCGGGACGCGCAGCAGGGCCGCGATGGCCGCGTGCCGGCGGGTCTGCTCGACGACGCCGTTGCGCGCGTCGACCAGGATCACCGTCAGCTCGGCCGTAGACGCGCCGGTGACCATGTTGCGGGTGTACTGCACATGGCCCGGGGTGTCGGCGAGGATGAAGCGGCGCCGGGGCGTGGCGAAGTAACGGTACGCCACGTCGATCGTGATGCCCTGCTCGCGCTCGGCCCGCAGACCGTCCGTGAGCAGCGCGAGATCCGGCGCGTCCTGACCGCGGCTCGCGGAGGCGCGCTCGACGGCCTCCAGCTGGTCGGTGAGGATCGACTTGGAGTCGTGCAGCAGCCGGCCCACCAGGGTGGACTTGCCGTCGTCGACGGAGCCCGCGGTGGCGAACCGCAGCAGCGTGGTGGCCGAGAGCTCCTCGGTCGTGGTCGTGCTCATGCTTAGAAGTACCCCTCGCGCTTGCGGTCTTCCATCGCGGCCTCGGAGAGCTTGTCGTCGGCGCGGGTGGCGCCGCGCTCGGTGAGCCGGGACGCGGCGATCTCGGTGATGACCTGCTCCAGCGTCACGGCGTCCGAGTCGACGGCACCGGTGCAGGACATGTCGCCCACGGTCCGGTAGCGGACGAGCCGCTTCTCGACCGTCTCGCTGTCCTTCGGCCCGCCCCACTCACCCGCGGTGAGCCACATGCCGGCCCGCTTGAAGACCTCACGCTCGTGCGCGAAGTAGATCTCCGGCAGCTCGATGCCCTCGCGGGCGATGTACTGCCACACGTCCAGCTCGGTCCAGTTGGACAGCGGGAACACGCGCACGTGCTCGCCGGGGGCGTGCCGGCCGTTGTACAGGTTCCACAGCTCGGGCCGCTGCCGGCGCGGGTCCCACTGGGAGAACTCGTCGCGCAGGCTGAACACCCGCTCCTTGGCCCGCGCCTTCTCCTCGTCCCGGCGCCCGCCGCCGAAGACCGCGTCGAACTTCTCGCTCTGGATCTTCTCCGTCAGCGGCACCGTCTGCAGCGGGTTGCGGGTGCCGTCCGGGCGCTCCTTGAGCACACCCCGGTCGATGTAGTCCTGCACGGACGCGACATGCAGCCGCAGGCCGTGCTTGGCGACCGTGCGGTCGCGGTAGTCGAGGACCTCGGGGAAGTTGTGCCCGGTGTCGACGTGCAGCAGCGAGAAGGGGATCGCCGCGGGGGCGAACGCCTTCAGCGCCAGGTGCAGCATGACGATGGAGTCCTTGCCACCGGAGAACAGGATCACCGGCCGCTCGAACTCGCCCGCGACCTCGCGGAAGATGTGGACGGCCTCGGACTCCAGCGCGTCCAGGTGCGAGAGGGCGTACGGCGAGTCCGTGCCATCCTCGCCCCCCTTCACCGTGGCGACGGTCGTCGTCATGCCAAACCCCTTTCGCTGAGCAGGGCGTACACCGACGCCGCGGACTCCTGCACGGTCTGGTTCTGGGACTCGATGCGCAGGTCCGGCGTCTCCGGCTCCTCGTACGGGTCGTCGACGCCCGTGAGACCCGTGAGCTCGCCCGCCGCCTGCTTGGCGTACAGACCCTTCACATCGCGTACGGAGCACACGTCGACCGGCGTGGCCACGTGCACCTCCAGGTACGCCGTCCCGCCCTCCTGGTGGCGCTTGCGCACCGCCTCACGGCTGTCGGCGTAGGGCGCGATCACCGGGACGAGCGCCTTGACGCCGTTACGGGCGAGCAGTTCGGACACGAAGCCGATGCGCTGCACGTTGATGTGGCGGTCCTCGCGGCTGAAGCCGAGGCCCGCCGAGATGAACTCGCGGATCTCGTCGCCGTCGAGCACCTCGACGCGGTGGCCCTCCTCGCGCAGCCGGCCGGCCAGTTCGTACGCGATGGTGGTCTTGCCGGCGCTCGGCAGACCCGTGAGCCAGACGGTGGCTCCGCTCGTCACGTGGTTCTCCAAATTCGCAAGGGAGTCGGTCATGGGTCAGCCGTGCAGCCCGCACTCGGTCTTGGCGCGGCCCGCCCAGCGGCCGGCGCGCGCGTCCTCGCCCTCCAGCACCCGGCGGGTGCAGGGGGCACAGCCGACGGAGGCGTAGCCGTCCATCAGCAACGGGTTGGTCAGGACGCCGTGTTCGGCGACGTAGGCGTCCACGTCGTCCTGGGTCCAGCGGGCGATCGGGGAGACCTTCACCTTCTGCCGCTTCTCGTCCCAGCCGACCACCGGGGTGTTCGCCCGGGTCGGGGACTCGTCGCGGCGCAGTCCGGTCGCCCAGGCCACATATCCCTTGAGGCCCCGCTCCAGCGGCTCGACCTTGCGCAGCCTGCAGCACAGGTCGGGGTCGCGGTCGTGCAGCTTGGGCCCGTACTCGGCGTCCTGCTCGGCGACCGTCTGGCGCGGGGTCAGCGTGATGACGTTGACGTCCATCACGGCCTCCACCGCGTCGCGGGTGCCGATGGTCTCCTCGAAGTGGTAGCCGGTGTCGAGGAACACGACGTCAACGCCGGGCATGGCGCGGGACGCGAGGTGGGCGACCACCGCGTCCTCCATCGACGAGGTCACGCAGAAGCGCTTGCCGAAGGTGTCCACCGCCCACTGGAGGATCTCCAGCGCGGAGGCGTCCTCCAGATCGCGGCCCGCCTGCTCGGCGAGCGCCTTGAGGTCGTCGGTCGTGCGCTCTTCCTGAATCGCGGTCATATCTCGTTTCCCCCTGCGTCTTTGGGCTGAAGCCCCCGGGCCAGCAGCCCGAGGAACTTCAACTGGAATGCGCGGTTGCACGCCGCGCATTCCCATGCGCCATGGCCCTGTTCACCCGGACGGAGGTCCTCGTCGCCGCAGTAGGGGCAGTAGAAGGGGGCGGCCCGCTCACTCACGACAGGGCCTCCTCGGAGGCGCGCGCGGCCCAGGTGGCGAACCGCTCGCCGTCCTCGCGCTCGTCCTGGAAGCGCCTCAGCACCCGCTCGACGTAGTCGGGCAGCTCCTCGGAGGTGACCTTCAGGCCACGCACCTTGCGCCCGAACCCGGCCTCCAGGCCGAGCGCGCCGCCCAGGTGCACCTGGAAGCCCTCGACCTGCTCGCCCCGGTCGTTCACGACCAGCTGGCCCTTGAGACCGATGTCCGCGACCTGGATACGGGCGCAGGCGTTCGGGCAGCCGTTGATATTGATGGTGATCGGCTCGTCGAAGTCCGGGATCCGGCGCTCCAGCTCGTCGATCAGCGCGGAGCCGCGCGCCTTGGTCTCGACGATGGCGAGCTTGCAGTACTCGATGCCGGTGCAGGCCATGGTGCCGCGGCGGAACGGGGAGGGCTTGGCGGTCAGGTCCAGTGCCTCCAGGGCCTCGACCAGCGACTCGACCTGCGCCTCCTCGACGTCGAGCACGATCATCTTCTGCTCGACGGTGGTCCGGACCCGGCCCGAGCCGTGGGCCTCGGCCAGCTCGGCGATCTTCGTCAGCGTCGCGCCGTCGACACGGCCGACGCGCGGGGCGAAGCCGACGTAGTAACGGCCGTCCTGCTGCTGGTGCACACCGACGTGGTCGCGCCAGCGCTCGACGGGGTCCGCGGGCGGCGGGCCGTCGACGAGCGCTCGCTTGAGGTACTCGTCCTCCAGCACCTGGCGGAACTTCTCCGCGCCCCAGTCGGCGACCAGGAACTTCAGCCGGGCGCGCGTGCGCAGGCGCCGGTAGCCGTAGTCACGGAAGATGCCGATCACGCCGGCCCAGACGTCCGGGACCTCGTCCAGCGGGACCCAGGCGCCCAGCCGGACGCCGATCTTCGGGTTGGTGGACAGGCCGCCGCCGACCCACAGGTCGAAGCCGGGGCCGTGCTCGGGGTGGTTCACACCGACGAACGCGATGTCGTTGATCTCGTGGGCCACGTCGAGCAGGGGGGAGCCGGAGATCGCCGTCTTGAACTTGCGCGGCAGGTTGGAGAACTCCTTGCTGCCGATGTAGCGGCTGTGGATCGCGTCGATGGCCGGGGTGCCGTCGATGATCTCGTCCGCGGCGATGCCGGCGACGGGCGAGCCGATGATCACGCGGGGCGTGTCGCCGCAGGCCTCGGTGGTGGACAGGCCGACCGCCTCCAGGCGGTTCCAGATCTCGGGCACGTCCTCGATCCGGATCCAGTGGTACTGGACGTTCTGCCGGTCGGTGATGTCCGCGGTGCCGCGCGCGAACTCCTGCGAGATCTCGCCGATCACGCGCAGCTGCTCGGTGGTGAGCCGCCCGCCGTCGATGCGCACCCGCAGCATGAAGTACTCGTCGTCCAGCTCCTCCGGCTCCAGAACGGCGGTCTTGCCGCCGTCGATCCCCTGGCGGCGCTGGGTGTAGAGCCCCCACCAGCGCATCCGCCCACGAAGATCGTTGGGGTCGATGGAGTCGAAGCCACGCTTGGAGTAGATCGTCTCAATGCGTGTCCGCACATTGAGACCGTCGTCGTCCTTCTTGAACTGCTCGTTGCCGTTGAGCGGGGTGAAGTGCCCCGCTGCCCACTGACCCTCACCGCGGTGACGGCTCACCTTGCGGCGGGGAGTCGCGGCGGCAGGCTTCTGCGGGGTGGCGGCCATGGTTGTTACGTCCTTCGGGACAGGCGGGAAAGCGGCTCTGACCTGCGCATACGTGCGCATGGGGAGACCTGCGCGGCATTGCGCGGGAATGAAGCGAAAAGTGAGAGATGTCGGGCGCTGCGAGACGGTCAGCGCACCGGACAGATGGCGCTGGACATGCGGCCGAGGTCGACGTGCCGCCGACTCACCAAGGCAATTCCAGTTCCAGACATGACGGAAGCGTGGCATGGCGATCTGGACAGAGTCCAGCATTGTCCGCCATGCGGACACCCGTGTCCCGAGGGTCGAGACAGGGGTGTCGTCGGTCACATGGCCGTATTGGGCCGTTTCTGCCCAGGTCAGGCTGGGTATGCCCCGGGCCACGGTCCGGGAGTCGCCACCTCGGCCTCCTCCTCGACCTTGGTGTCGAAGAGCTTGAAGCCACGGCGCTGGTAGTTGTCCATGGCGTGCTCCCCGTCCTTGCTGCAGGTGTGCAGCCATACCCGCTTCGTCGTCGCCAGTCCCGGCCAGCGGTCCGCCAGGTCCCAGGCGCGCGCGGCGCCGTACGCCAGCAGGTGGCCACCGATGCGGCGGCCGCGGAAGGCCGGGATCAAGCCGAAGTAGACGATCTCCACGACCCCGTCGTCCTGCGGCTCCAGCTCCACGTACCCCGCCGGCGTCCCCCGGTCGTAGGCCACCCACGTCTCGACCCCCGGACGCGCCAGGTGCTCCTGCCACCGGTCGTACGACCAGCCGAGCCGGTCGATCCACCGGATGTCGCCGCCGACCGACGCGTACAGGAACCGGCTGAACTCGGGGGAGGCCACCTCGGCACGGACGACGCGCACGTCGCCCCGCGGTGCCTGCGCCGGGAGCAGGTCGGTGGGCGCGGTCTGTTCCAGGGACCAGGTGGTCACGGCGATGTTGGGCATGTCCGTCAGGGAATCATCCGGGTGGCCGATCTGTCGATCGGCGTCCACGCGGGCGGTATCTCCGCCGGTGCCTAGCCCAGCGCCCGGTCGATCGACTCCAGCGGCAGCGCGAACAGCATCCGGCCCGACTGGGACCAGACCTCGCCGGTCGCCTCCCAGTACGACAGGGGGCCGACCCGTGTGCCCCAGCAGCGCGGGGCGTTCTCGTCGCCGCAGCGGGTCGCCTCGGCGCCGTCGCCGTCCTGGCGCCACAGGCTGCCGTGCCGGTCCGTGCTGCCGGGGGAGCGGCCCACGTACCAGTCGGCGCGGTCGGAACCATCCGCCCGGTGGGACAGGACGCCCGCGATGCCGGACGCCTCCGTCTCGTACGCCTCGACCGCGGACGCGGATCCGGTGGCGTCGGTGGCCAGCAGGCCGGGGCGCGCCGGGTCCTTGCTGAAGTCGTAGCGCCACAGGCGGGCCGGCCGGTCGCTGTCGGACGGCGTCGACTCGCTCGCGACCAGACTGTCGGGCGCCGTGCTGCGGTCGAGGGAGATCCCGCCGAGGCGGGGAGCCTCGCTGCCGCCGGTCATGCGGTACGAGCCGACGGCCGGCAGGACGAAGCGGTAGCCGTGCGCCGACCAGCCCCCGGCCACGCGGCCCACGTCCGTGCGCAGGACCGTGGTGCGCTGGACGCGGTTCATGTCGTACACGTACAGGCCGTCGCCGGCGGTGACCAGCAGCTTGTCCTGGTACCAGACCATGCCCGTCAGCCGGGAGGTCAGGGCGCGGTAGTCACGGCCGCCGTCCACCGGGACGACGAGGAGGGCCGATGCGTATCTGAGGTGGGCCAGGTCGTTCGCGTCGACGAAGGCGACCCGGGCGAGGTCCCGGTCGGCGCCCTGCCGGCTCCAGCCGGAGAGGATCACCCGATGGTCGTTCCACCAGCCGTCGTCGTCGGCGTCCCCCGAGGTGGTGACGGCTCCCGGCTGCCAGGCCCGGGTGTCGGCGGTGTCCCAGCAGTACGCGCGCGTGGCCGCCGGCGCCACCGGCAGCGCGGTGCGCTCGCCTGCCGTACAGCCACTCGCCGGGCGCAGGCTACGGTCGGCGGTTTCCAGAACGGCTCCGACGCCGACCGGCCGGCCCATCCCGGCGGAGAGTTCGTCGAGGGTGGCCTGCGGGACCAGCTGCTCCTGGAGGCGGAGCGCGCCGGTGTCGGCGGCCCTGGTGAGAGGCGTGAGCGCCCCGGGGTTGTCGCCGACCGTGGCCTGTGAGGCGCTGATCATCGTGGCGGCGGCGGTGAGGGCGAGGGCGGTTCCGGCCAGGAACGCGCGAACGGCCCGGCCCTGCTTGCGTCGACGGTGTCTGCCGCGGTGCTTCATCAAACCTCCCGAGGCGAGCCAACTGCGGCCATTGGTTTGTGCGTTGACCAAAGGAGCAGGTGGGGTGGCCCGTAGAGGGATGCTACGGCAGTCGAGCCCGGCTGCGGACTAAGACCCCGCAAATATGCGGGTCAAAACCTCGTGGATATAGGGAAGAAAGGTTAGAAGTCAGGACATCTCGGCCGAGATCCTGCCCCGCACCACCGCGGGCGCCGTCGAGTACGGCAGCAGATCGCGCGGGTCCTGCGGCAGCAGCACCTCCACCTCCGCGTCCTCGCGGAAGCGGTACGGCCGGTGCTCCAGGAACGCGCCCAGGTAGCGCCGCACCCGCGACATCTCGGCGCGTACCGTCACCGTACGGCCCGGGTCGCCGAACATGTCCTCGGCCAGCCCCGCCGCGCTGCGGCCCGCCCGGTGCAGGGCCAGCAGATAGAGCAACTCGGCGTGCCGGGGGCTCAGTTCATGACTCCACGACCCCGCCCCGCCGGACACCGTCACCGACCAGCGGCGCGGCTGCGCCAGATCCAGCGCGATCCGCGTCGCCCCGGGCGGCACCGGCTCGTCCGCCGGCCGCAGCAGCCACCCGCCCGCCAGCGGCTCCACCCAGCACGACCCCAGCGGCGGCAGCCAGCGACGCCCCGGAGACAGTGCCTTGGGCAGCGCGGTCCGGTTCGTGTACGGCATCCCGGTCACCGCGGCCGTCCAGCCGTCCCGGTCCACCACCAGCGCCCGGCCGGTCAGCCGCGCCAGCACCGGCGCCGCCACCGCGCGCAGCCGCTCCAACGACGTCAGATGCAGCTCCCGCAGGCGGGCCTCGGCGAGCTTGGCCACCGAGTCGACCCAGGCCAGCGTGGCCGGGTGCATCGTCTCCAGCGGCCCGCTGACATCGACCACGCCGAGCAGCCGGCCGTCCCGCGGATCCGTGATCGGGGCGCCCGTGCAGGTCCAGGAGGTCTGCGAACGCTGGAAGTGCTCGGAGGCGAAGACCTGTACGGGTCTGCGCACCACGACCGGGGTGCCGATGCCGTTCGTGCCGACGACGTCCTCCCGCCAGTCGGCGCCCAGTTCGAACCCCAGGCTGTCGGCCTTGCGCAGCACGGAGGGGCTGCCCTCCCGCCACAGCACCCGGCCCTCGCCGTCGGCGACCACCATGATGTGGTGCGCGACGTCGGCGACCGACAGAAGGCCCTCGCGCAGCACAGGCAGCACATGCCGGAGCGCGGTGCCCTCCCGGCGCCGCTGCACCTCCTCGCGGGACAGCAGCCCCGAGCGGAAGTCGTGGTCCGGGTCGACACCGCTGCGCAGCATCCGCTCCCAGGACCGCTCGATCACCGGGCGCGGCGCCACGGGCGCGCGCTGTCCGGACAGCGTGGCGGCGCGGACCTCGCTCAGCACGCGCGCCGCCCGCGCCGAGTCCACGGTGGCCAGTTGCGTCACATCCGTCGGCGAGAGCGCCAAGGGTCCTCCCGGCAGAAGAGGTCTCATCCTGACTGTGCGTCTCATTGTGCGTGTCTCATAGTGCCGCCCCGTCAGTCGTGGAGGGACACAGTCCGCACACAGACGCCAACAAGTTGCAACCCCTTGCAACCCTGGTGGTCCGGTCTGGCCTGATTGAGACTTGATGGACGCCGTCCCGAGCGGCGTTCGTGGCCTCGAACGGGCCAAGCGCGGGGGTGGTGCCGTGTCGGCGCAGCACCACCCCCGTCTCCCGGCGTCTCAGGCCTCCGGCCTGGACCGATCCACCACCGCCGCCAGGTTCAGGGTGTGCGGCAGGGTTCCGAACGCCGCACCCGCGTCGCCGCCCAGCCGGGACGCGCAGAACGCGTCGGCCACCTCCGGTGGCGCGAAACGCACCAGCAGCGAGCCCTGGAGCACCAGCGCGAGCCGCTCGGTCAGGCGCCGGGCGCGCGCCTCGATGCCCTCCAGATCGGCCAGTTCGGTCAACAGGCCCTTGATCGCCGCGTCCAGCCGGTGATCGGCACCGCGTGCCAGGCCGACCTCCCGCAGATACGCGTCGAGCGCCGCGGGCTCCCGCTGCAACGCCCGCAGCACATCCAGCGCCTGGACGTTGCCCGCGCCCTCCCAGATCGAGTTCAGTGGTGACTCGCGCACCAGCCGGGGCATCCCGGACTCCTCGACGTACCCGTTGCCGCCCAGGCACTCGGACGCCTCGACCGTCACCGGCGTACACCGCTTGGTCACCCAGTACTTGGCGGCCGGCACCGCGATCCGCAGCAGCGCCCGCTCCTGCTCGCCGCCGTCGTCACAGGCCGCCGCGAGCCGCAGCGCGAGCGTGGTCGCCGCCTCCGACTCGATCGCCAGGTCGGCCAGGACGTTGCGCATGAGCGGCTTGTCGACGAGCTTGCCGCCGAACGCCTCACGGTGGGTGCAGTGGTGGACCGCCTGCGCGACCGCCTGCCGCATCAGACCCGCCGACCCGAGCACGCAGTCGAGCCGGGTCGCCGCCACCATGTCGATGATGGTGCGCACCCCGCGCCCCTCCTCACCGACCCGGTGGGCCCACGTCCGGTCGAACTCGACCTCGGCCGAGGCGTTCGACCGGTTGCCCAGCTTGTCCTTTAGCCGCTGGATCAGGAACACGTTGCGGGTGCCGTCCTCCAGCACCCGGGGCACGAGGAAGCAGGTGAGGCCGCCCGGCGCCCGGCCCAGCACCAGGAACCCGTCCGACATCGGCGCCGAGCAGAACCACTTGTGCCCGGTCAGCTCGTAGGACTCGCCGTCGGGAAGAGGGTGCGCGGCCGTTGTGCCCGCGCGCACGTCGCTGCCGCCCTGCTTCTCCGTCATGCCCATACCGAACAGCGCCCCGGGCTTCTGCCCGGCCGGCCGCAGCTGCTGGTCGTAGATCATGGACGTCAGCCGCGGCTCCCAGACGGCGGACAGGTCCGGGTCGGTGCGCAGCGCGGGGACCGCCGCGTGCGTCATGGACAGCGGGCAGCCGTTGCCCGCCTCGACCTGCGTCCACAGCAGGAAGGCCGCCGCCCGCCGCACATGCCCGCCCGGCCGCACCCAGGCCGCGGTCAGTCCCGCCGAGACGCCCTTGCCGAGCAGCCGGTGCCAGGACGGATGGAACTCGACCTCGTCGACGCGATGGCCGTAGCGGTCGTGCGTGCGCAGCCGCGGCGGGTTCTCGTTCGCCAGCCTCCCCCACTCCTGCACCTGCGCCGACCCACAGGTCCGTCCCAACGCGGCCAGCTCCCCGCGGACCTCGTCCAGCAGATCCGGGTCGAGGTGACGCTCGACGGCCGAGGTCAGGGCCCGGTCGGCGGTGTAGACGTCGTAGCCGACCAGGGGCGGGGGCTGATTGGTCACCGTGTGCGTGCTGCCTGCCATGCCTGTGAACCTATCCCTGCGACGGCCGGTGGATTCCACCCTGACACGGAGACCGAGCGGGGGACCCGGCAGGTCGCGCCCGGTGCGCATCCGGCGCCGCGATGAGTTCCGCCCCGTACGGCGGATACCTTTAGGTCGTGCAGTCAGCAAGTGAATCGTCCCCCCAGGAGCCCTCCGGGCGTCTCCACCGGGCGCGTGCCCTCTACCGGAACGTCTCGAAGCGCAGGACCGCCTGGCTGTTGCTCAAGGACACCGTCAACTCGTGCATCGAGTACCGCATCCTCGGTCTCGCCGCCGAGGCCGCGTTCTTCACGCTGCTGTCCGTGCCCCCGCTCCTCCTCAGCCTCATCGGCCTCCTCGGTTACGTCGACGACTGGACCGGCACCGACACCATCACCAGTCTGGAGACCAACCTCCTGGAGGCCTCCCGCACCGTCCTGTCCGACAAGGGGGTGCGCCAGATCGCCCAGCCCATCCTGGACGACGTCATGAAGGGCGGCCGCCCCGACGTCATCTCCGTCGGCTTCCTGTTCGCCCTGTGGTCGGGGTCCCGCGCGGTGAACGTCTTCATCGACACCATCACCGTGATGTACGGCCTCGACGGCGTCCGGGGCATCGTCAAGACCCGGCTGGTGGCGTTCCTGCTGTTCCTCGCCGCGCTGCTGATCGGCTCGGTGGCGCTGCCGCTGATGGTGGCGGGACCGGACGCGGTGGTGCGGATCGTGCCGTGGTCGGAGACCCTGGTGCAGGTCCTGTACTGGCCGGTCGTGATCGTCCTGTCGATCGCGTTCCTGACCACGCTGTACCACGTGTCCGTGCCGGTCCGCTCGCCCTGGATCGAGGACGTCCCCGGCGCGCTGGTCGCCCTGGGCATGTGGGTGCTGGGCAGTTTCCTGCTCCGCATCTACCTGACGAACACCATCGAGGGCGCGACGATCTACGGCTCCCTCGCCGCCGCGGTCGCCGTGCTGCTGTGGATCGGTGTGTCCGCGTTCGCCGTGCTCGTCGGGGCCGCGGTCAACGCCGCGATCGACCGGGTCTGGCCGGCCGCCGCCACGGCCGCGGCCCGCGCCGCGAACGAGCGGCTGCGCGAGGCCCAGGTCGCCGAGTACGTGGCCCGCGCCGCCGCGGGCCGCGAGCCGGACCCGGACGACCCGGACATGCCCTCGGAGTTCCCCGAGCGCTGGTCGCGCTTCCTGCCGCCGGAGGACGTGACGTCGAGACTGCGCACCCATGTGAAGAGCACGCACCACCACCCGCACAAGCCGGAGGACACGGACTCCTAGGGTCCCTCGTCCGCGCTCACGCCTTCCACACGCCTGCCGCCGCGGCCTCCCGCACGAAGTCGGAGAAGTCGCGCGGCTCACGGCCCAGCACCTCGCGCACACCGTCGGTGACATGGGCGTTGCGGCCGTCCATGAGGGTCTCGAAGACCTCCACCAGCAGCTCGACCTCCTCCGGCGGGACCCCGAAACCGGCCAGCGCCTCGCCGTACGAAGGGGTCGGGACCGGGGTGTACGTGATCGCGCTGCCCGTCGCCGCGGAGATCTCCGCGACCGCCTCCCGCCACGACAGCAGCCGCGGCCCGGTCAGCTCCAGCGTCCGCCCGACATGGCGATCGCCGTTCGTCAGCACGGCCGTCACCACGTCCGCGATGTCCCGCACGTCGACGAACGGCTCCTTCACTTCGCCCGCCGGGAAGACCAGCTCCCCGTGGACCATGCCCTCCACCAGCGGCCCCTCGCTGAAGTTCTGCGCGAACCACGTGGCCCGTACGACCGTCCAGTGCGCCCCCGACGACTTCAGCGCCTCCTCCGTCGGCAGCGCCTGGTCCTCGCCGCGCGCCGACAGCAGCACCAGCCGCCGCACCCCGAGCCCGACCGCCTCCCGGGCGAGCGCGCCGACGCCCTCGGCCGCCGCCGGGGAGCCGACGTCGGACGGGTACATCAGATAGGCCGCGTCCGCGCCGCGCAGGGTCTGGGCCCATGTCGTCGGGTTCTCCCAGTCGAAGCCCTGCGCCCGTGAGGCGGCCCGTACCGTGAGCCCCGCCGCGCGCGCCGCTTCCGCCACCCGGCTCCCGGTACGACCCGAGGCACCGGTCACCACTACCGTCATCGCTTGCGTGCTCGCCGTTGCGGCCGTGTTCTGCGTCATGCCTCCAGTCAACGGCCGCGCGCCCCAACAGCCCATCGCCGAACGGCTCATTCCCATGTGCGGGCGTCTACGCTGACGACATGGACGCCCTTGCCGGACTGCTGGAGGGTCCACGTGCGCGTGGCGCCTTCATGATCCGCGCGTGCTTCGAGCCGCCGTGGTGCGTACGAGTCGAGGACCGTGCCCCGCTCACGGTCATGGTCATGGTCCGCGGCGAGGCGTGGATCGTCCAGGACAAGGGGGAGCGGGTGCGGCTGCGGGCCGGTGACCTCGCCGTCGCGCGCGGCCCGGACCCCTACCTCTGCGCGGACGACCCGGTCACCGCCCCCCAGGCCCTGATCCTGCCGGGCGCCGAGTGCCGCTACCCCGACGGGCGCTCCCTGAGCGGCTCCATGGACCTGGGCGTGCGCACCTGGGGCGACCGGCTCGACGGCTCCGCGGTGATGCTCATCGGCACGTACCTGTGGGAGGGCGAGATCAGCGGGCGCCTGCTGAAGGCGTTGCCGCCGCTGCTGTGCCTCCCGGCCGACGTGTGGGACTGCCCGCTCACCCCGTACCTCATGGAGGAGATCGTCCGCGACGAGCCCGGGCAGGAAGTGGTCCTGGACCGCCTGCTCGACCTGCTGGTCATCGCCGCGCTGAGGGCCTGGTTCTCCCGTCCCGAGGCGGAGGCTCCCGCCTGGTACGCGGCGCTCGCCGACCCCGTCGTCGGGCGCGTGCTGCGGCTCGTCCAGGACGACCCCGCCCACCCGTGGACGGTGGCCTCGCTGGCCGCCAAGGCGGGGGTGTCGCGCGCCGCGCTGGCCCGCCGGTTCACGGAGCTGGTGGGGGAGCCGCCGATGACGTACCTCACGGAGTGGCGGATGGCGCTGGCCGCGGACGCCTTGCGGGACACCGACGACACGCTGGACGCCATTGCCCGGCGCGTCGGGTATGGGGGCGCGTTCGCCCTGTCCAGCGCGTTCAAGAGGGTCTACGGGGTGAGTCCGCAGGAGCATCGGGGGCGGGGACTGTCGTAGAGCGGCTGCGGGTGTGTGGGGGCTGGTCGCGCGGTTCCCCGCCCCCCTGTCGGGGCGCCTACGCTGGCGTATGTGTATGAGGAGCGCGCGTCCCGGCTCTCTGGCGCCGTCGTTTGGACGAACACGTCGTCCGACACCGCCACGGGGCGTGTCCTGCCCGACGGCTGCATGGACCTGCTCTGGCACGACGGGCGGCTGCTCGTCGCCGGGCCCGACACCCGGGCGTACGTCACCGAGGGGGAGCGGGGCAGCTGGGCGGGTGTCCGGTTCTTCCCCGGGACCGCGCCCGGTTTCCTGGGCGTCCCCGCGCACGAGCTGCGTGACCTGCGTGTCGACCTCGCCGAGCTGTGGCCGGTCTCGGAGGTACGGCGGCTGAACGGTCGTATCGAGGCCGCCGACGACCCCGTGGGCGCGCTCGAGGACGTGGCCGTGGAGTGCGCCGCCGGCGCGGAGCCGCCCGATCCGGCGCTACGACGGGTCGTCGCCGCCCTCGATGCGGGGCGCCCGGTCGCCGCCACCGCCGACGAACTCGGGCTCGGCGCCCGCCAGTTGCACCGCCGTTGTCTGAGCGCCTTCGGTTACGGCCCGAAGACGCTGGCCCGGATCCTGCGGCTGCAACGCGCGCTGGCGCTGGCGCGCGGCGGTGCGGGCTTCGCGGACACGGCCGTGCGCGCCGGGTTCGCCGACCAGGCCCATCTCGCCCGGGACGTCAGGGAGTTGGCGGGGGTGCCGCTCGGCGAGCTACTCGGCCGGCGCGGCGGGTAGCGGCGCGAACAGGTCGACGCCGTTGCCGTCGGGGTCGTGCACGGTGGCGTACCGCTGGCCCCAGAAGGCGTCCCAGGGCTTGAGTTCGCCGTGGTGACCCGCCTCCAGCAGCTCCCCGTACACCCTGTCCACCTCGGCCGGATCCGCGCACCGCAGTGCCAGGGCGGCCCGGCTGCCGCCGGTGGGCGGCTGCCAGCCCGGGTGGAAGGACCGGACGGTCGCCTCGGTGTCGAGCAACAGGCGCAGTCCGCCGGGCAGTTCGGCCTCGGCGTGCGGCTCGTCCCCGGCGCCTTCGGGGAAGGCGAAGCCGAGCCGCCGGTAGAAGGCGACGGAGGCGGCCATGTCGGTGACGACGAGGCCGATGGCATCGAATCGTGGAGTCATGCGGCCACCGTAGGCAGCCCGGCGTCGGCCGGTCTTGAACGAATCGGACACCTAGCCGAAGGTCACCGGCCCCATCGGGGTGCCCACCGTGAACGAGATCCCCACCGGCCCCGTCGTGAGGTCGAGGTCCGTGTCCAGTGCCGCCAGCAGGGAACGGATCTCGTCCGGGTCGGGGGCGCTCGCGGAAAGGGACAGCAGGGGTGTGGTGGGCAGCCCGGACGCGGTGGGGTGGAGCGAGGTGCCCCAGTCGATGAGGAAGGGCACGAGGCCGGAGGGGTGGGCGTCGTCGCCGTCGGTGAGGCGCCACTGGAGCAGCGTGCCGTCGGGCCTGCGGCGGCTCATCGACTGCGCCGGGCCCGGGTCGTAGCCCTGCGCGCGGGCGGCCGCGATGGCCGCGTCCAGGTCGGGCGGGCTGATCGCCCAGGTGACCGTGCGCGGGCCGGTGAGGCCGTCGACCTCGAAGGGGCGCGGCCGGCCGGGCGCGCACTGCTCGGGGTCCGGGCCGATGATCTCCAGATAGCGGGTACCGCCCAGGGACACCAGGTGGTTACGGGTGCCGAACCCGACGTGCACGCCCCCCGGGGCCGGGGTCACACCGGTGCGCCGGGTGAAGTCGGCGACCGTGGCGGCCAGGTCCGGGGTCGCGAGGACGAGATGGTCCAGGAGCGCGGGAATGGCGTTCATCGCAGCCGAGGCTACGCAGGGCGGGCCGCGATATGGAACAGCTGTGCGCCAGGACGGGGGCACGGTCACCTACGCTCGGCCACATGCCCGCACGACTCCTCGTGTACACCCGCACCACCGACTACCGGCACGAGTCCATCCAGGCCGGTGTCGAGGCCGTGCGCACGGCCGGTGACTTCGAGGTGGACCACACCGAGGATCCAGGGGCCTTCGAGCGGCCCCTCGACGCCTATTCCGCCGTCGTCTTCCTCTCCACCAGCGGCGAGGTGCTCACTCCCGCCGGGCGCGAGCGGCTCGCCGCGTACGTCGAGTCGGGCGGCGGGTTCGTCGGGGTGCACGCGGCGGCCTGCACCGAGTACGACTGGCCGTACTACGGCGACCTGCTGGGCGCCCGGTTCGAGCGGCACCCCGAGTACCAGCCGGGCAAGGTGGTCGTCGAGGACCGAGACCACCCGGCCACCCGGCACCTTCCCGCCGTATGGGACTTCGTCGACGAGTGGTACGACTTCCGCGCCAACCCCCGAAAAGCTGCACGGGTGTTGGCGCGGGCCGACGAGTCGTCGTACGAGGGGGGCCGCATGGGCGCGGACCACCCGTTGGTCTGGTGCCGTGCGCAAGGAGCCGGCCGCGTCTTCTACACGGCACTCGGGCACGCCGCCGAGGCGTACGAGGACCCGGATTTCCGCGCCCACCTCCTCGGCGGAATCACCTGGGCGCGAAATCAAGGGGCGTTGTAGGCGTACGCCTGTTACCTCCCGCCGGCCGCCGCCGGCCTGCGCAGCGCGCGGAACCGGGGGCCGTAGGTGCCCCGGCCGCCCGGGATCGGGGTCTCCATCAGTTCCACCGCGGGCCGCTCCAGCCCGCGCATGGTGCGGATGCCCGAGCCGAGGGAGCGGGAGCCGCCGCCCGCCCAGGCCGCGTCCAGGGAGTCCAGCACCGTGCTGTACATGGCGTCGAAGCGGAACAGCAGCCCGCCGACATGGGCCGACGTGTTCCGCCAGCCGCCCACCGGCACCGGCGCCATGGGCCGCACGTCCGGGAAGGGCACCGGTGGTCCGACGTACCGCCAGCCGTCCTCGGTCTCGCGCAGTTCCCGGCCGTGGTAGATCTCGCCGAAGGCGTAGTAGTGCGCCGGACGGTCGTCGGAGAAGGTGTCGATCGGGGAGCCGGCCGTACCCTCGCCCTGCTCCCGGATGATCTCGATGGCGTGCTCGACGTCGTCGAGGTCGCGCACCGGCCGCAGTTCGTCGGTGTCGATGTGCTGGGTCACCTGGCCGCGCACCGAGAGATCCGGCCGGACGGTCCGGAACGCCCGCAGCATGCCGTCGTAGAACTCGCCCACGGTGGGGGAGGACTGGGCGCTGCGGGCGAGCGGCTCCTCGGGGGCCTCGATCGCCATCATCACGTCACGCACGAAGGGCCTGGTCAGTCCCGACAGGTACACGGTCACCCCGGCACGGACACCGCCGGGGAGCGGACCGGGGTAGACGGGCGCGGCGGCCTTGATCTGCGGCCTGCCGCCGACGGCCACGAGCAGGTTGCAGACGATGCCCAGGTGGTACATCTCGTCTCCCACGATCCGCCGCAGCATCCGCGCGACCTCGCCGCGGTGGTCCTTCACCGACCACCACCCGCACAAGTACGGCGGGATGGTGGCCAGTTCGAGCCCTACGGCGACCTGGAGCGCCGACCTCAGCCAGGCGACCCCGCGGCTGTCCGCGGGGACGGCCATCAGACGCGCGACCGACCCGAGGCCGGCCGCGGCGAGCGGCGCGCCCTCCGGTGCCGCGGCCGCCTGCGCGGGACCGGCGACCACGGCCGGCGTCCCGGCCGCCACCGCGGCCGACGCCAGGAATCTCCTGCGCCTGAACGGAGCAACCGCCGATTCGTCCGGCTCTTCGCTCATACCCGTCAACCTCGCCTCAGCTCATAGGGACGGCCCCGCCGCGGCTCCACACACCGCATCCGGGGCCCCTCCGACAGCTCGCGAAGCTAGCAGCGATCAAGGCCGCCACCAGGGCACACGTGCCGAGCGGCGCAGCGACCACCCTGTCGGGCCAACGCGGGCCCGTCAGGCGGGCGCGGAGACGCCGGCGCGCGGCCCGGCCGTGCTCGACCGCCGCACCAGCCGGGTCGACAGCTCGGTCCGGGTGCTCTCCGGGCGCTCCCCGTCCATCATCCGCACCAGCAGTCGCAGCGCCGTGGCGGCCATCTCCGACAGGGGCTGGCGGACCGTGGTGAGGGCCGGCGAGATCCAGCGGGCCTCCGGCAGATCGTCGAAGCCCACGACGCTCATGTCGTCCGGCACGCTCAAGCCCCGTTCCGCGAGCGCCTCGTAGACCCCGAGGGCCATCCGGTCCGAGCAGACGAACACGGCCGTCGGCGGCTCGGGCAGGTCGAGCAGCTCCAGCATCCGGCGGTGGGCCAACCCTTCGTCGAAGCTGGCGTGCCGGATGAACTCGGGGCGGTGCCGCACCCCGGCCGAGGCCAGCGCCGAGCGGTAGCCCGCCACCCGCGCGGTGCTGCACATCTTGCGCTGGTGACCGGCGATGACGGCGACGCGTTCGTGGCCGAGCGCCAGGAGGTGCTCGGTCGCCGTCACGCCGCCGTGCCAGTTCGCCGCGCCCACCGACACCACGCCGGGCGGCGGGTCCAGCACCGGGTCGATCATCACGAACGGGATGCGGTGCTGCTCCAGCCAGGAGTACTGCGACGGCGTCAGCTCGGCCAGGTTGAACAGCACGCCGGAGGAGCCCCGCGCGATGAGCTTGTCCAGCCAGCCCCGCTCCGGGCGGCTGCCCCGGGTGCGGGTCAGCCCGGCGGAGACCACCACCTCCAGACCGGCGTCGTGGGCCGCCGCCTCCACCCCGTGCAGCACCGCCCCCGACCACGAGGTGTCCAGCGAGTGCACCACGAGGTCGACCAGGCCCGGTGTCTTCGCCGCGTCGAAGCGCGGTCTGCGCACATAGCCGAGCCGGTCCAGCGCCTCGGTGACCCGGCGCCGGGTCTCGGGGGCCACGTCCTCGCGGCCGTTGACCACCTTGGAGGCGGTCGGGACGGACACCCCGGCCTCACGGGCCACGACCGCGAGGGTCGGCCCGGCAGCCACGCTCGCACTGCCCGTACGGACCATCGGGAAACCACCTCTCCGGCCCGCCCGTGGGCCGTGAAAAGTTTTCGAACAGGGCGAAAACAGTAAGCGCTTCCTACCCTAGGTACGCCGCGATGAGTCCGGAAGGGGCACGGCGTCGCGGGAGCCTTGAGGCCCCCAGGGTCACGCCGGTCCGCCAGTAGCGGCGCATCGCGATCGGAATGAGGAAGGACCCCACCACGCAGGCGAAGAAGATGCCGTCCTGTCCGCCGCACGTACGGTCCGCGCCGCTGTCATCTCGCGACGTCCGGTCACCGCCAGGTCGTCCGCCGCGTCATCCGAACGGCCCTCACATCCGCTCGTGCGCCGGAATATCGGGCCACAATGTGTTGCTCTGATCTTCACGGTGCACGAGCGCGGTGAGGAGGCTGGTGGACGGATGACGGCAGTCCAGGCAGACCCCGTGGTGAGCACGCCCTACGGTGCCGTACGGGGCCGGTACGAGAACGGCGTCGCGGTGTTCCGGGGCATCCCCTACGCGGCGCCCCCCTTCGGCCCGCTCCGGTTCCGGCCGCCCGTGCCGCCCGAGCCGTGGGACGGTGTGCGCGACGCCGCGGCCTTCGGGCCGACGCCGCCGAAACCGCCGTACTCGGAGGCCTTCGCGCAGTACCTGTCCGACCCGGTCGTGCCCGGCGAGGACTGCCTCAACCTCAACGTCTGGACGCCCGAGCCCGGCCCAGGCGCCCGGCTCCCGGTCATGGTGTGGCTGCACGGCGGCGCCCTGACCCGCGGTTCCTCGGGCATGCCCGTGTACGACGGGCGGGCCTTCGCCCGGGACGGCGTCGTCCTGGTCTCGGTCAACTACCGGCTCGGCGTCGAGGGCTACGGCTACTTCCCGGACGCCCCCGCCAACCCCGGTCTGCGCGACCAGCTCGCCGCCCTGACCTGGGTCCACGACTCCATCGCGGCCTTCGGCGGCGACCCTGAGCGGGTCACCCTGTGCGGCCAGTCGGCCGGCGCGATCAGCATCGGCGCCCTGCTCGCCGCCCCGCAGGCCCAGGGCCTGGCCCGGCGGGCGATCCTGCAGAGCGGCCCGCCGGAGGCCGCCGAGCGGGACAAGGTACGGCGGATGGTGCGCCGGATGGCGACCCGGCTGAAGATCCCCGCCACCGCCGCGGCCTTCGCCGAGGTCGACCGCGAGCTGCTGCTGCGCACCCAGGCCGAGGTGGGCCGGCTCAGCAGTCCGGTGGTGGGCGGTCCCGCCTTCGGGATCGTCGTCGACGGCGACCTCGTGCCCCGCGATCCCCTGGAGGCGCTCACACAGGGTGACGCCGCGGCCGGCGTCGACCTGATGATGGGCTGGACGCGGGACGAGTACCGGCTGTGGCTGGTGCCGGGCGGGCTCCTGGAGCGCCTCGACCGGCTCGGCGCGGTCGCCCTGGCCGGTGCCATGGCCCGCTGCCGCGTCGGCGCCGACGTGCCCCGCGGCTACCGGGCCCTGCACCCGGAGGCCGGCACCGCCGAGATCGTCGGCCAGATGGTCACCGACCACCTGCTGCGCATCCCCCTGCACCGGCTGGCCGACACCCACGCCGGCGCGTCGTACGTGTACGAGTTCGCCTGGCCCTCCAACCTCCCCGACCTCGGCGCCTGCCACGCGCTGGAGCTCGGCTTCGTCTTCGACACCGGGGACGTCCCCGAGTCCCGCAAGCTGGCCGGCGAGGGCGCCCCGCCGGAGCTGGCGCGGGAGATGCACGGGGCGTGGGTGCGGTTCGCGGAGCAGGGCGACCCGGGTTGGCGGCCCTGGGACGACTCGCATCCGGTACGGATCTTCGGCGACGGCGCCCCCCACACCGCCCACGGCCCGCGCGACGCCGAGCTCGCCCTGTGGGCGAACGCCGCCCCGGGACCGCAGTCCACGCCGGCCCTCGCCGACGGCACGCCCGCGCGGGGTGCGGAGATGCGCTCGGTCGTACGACGCCTGCGTCTGCCGGGCGCGGTTCGCCGGCACTGATCGCCTGCTCGGCGGTGCCCTCAGCGGCGGCCCGCCGCTATCGCGCCCCCGCCAGCGTCCCCGCGATCGACCCGATCGCCTCCGGACCCACCCGGCAGCACCCCCCGATCAGCCGCGCCCCCGACGCTTGCCACCCCCGCACCTGCTCGGGCGCGAACGTGGAGCCGCCGGCCCAGGCTCGGGCCTCGGCGTTCCAGGACTCCCCGCTGTTGGGGTAGACGACGACCGGCTTTCCCGTGACGCGCGACGCGATCCGCACGGCACCCTCGACGTCCTGCGGCGCGCAGCAGTTCACGCCGACCGCGATCACCTCGTCGGCGTCGGCGGCCAGGGCGAACGCCTCCTCCAGCGGCTGCCCGGCGCGGGTGCGGTCGCCGGCGACCGAGTACGACAGCCAGGCCGGCACCCCGAGGCCGCGCACCGCCCGCAGCAGCGCCTCGCCCTCGTCGGCGTCCGGGACCGTCTCCAGCGCCAGCACGTCGGGACGCGCGCCGGCCAGCACCTCCAGGCGGGGCCGGTGGAAGCGCTCCAGTTCGCCGACGCTCAGTCCGTACCGCCCGCGGTATTCGGAGCCGTCCGCGAGCATCGCGCCGTACGGTCCGACCGACGCGGCCACCCACAGCGGGCGCGTGACCCCCTCGGCGTTCGCCCGCCGTACCGCCTCGCGCGCCAACTCCACGCTCAGGGCGAGGAGTTCGGCCGCCCGCTCCGGTCCGATCCCCCGCTTGCCGAACCCTTCGAAGGTGGCCTGGTAGCTGGACGTGATCGCCACGTCCGCTCCGGCCTCGAAGTAGGCGAGGTGCGCCTCGGTGATCGCCTCAGGCCGCTCCGCGAGCAGCCGCGCCGACCAGAGCTCGTCACTGAGGTCGTGCCCGGCCGATTCGAGCTGGTTGGACATACCGCCGTCGAGCACGACGGTCCCGGCGGCGAGGGCTTCGGCGAGGGTGATGGTGCTGGTCATGCTGACGACGGTAGTCGAGAGGGGGAGGGTGCCCAGCATGTGGACGGCGGCGCCCCGGGCGGGGCGGGGCACTGCCCGTCCGGCCGCGACGGCACATCCGGCGAAGCACTCAGCCCCGCCCCGCGTGCCGCCCGCCCCGCCGTCGCCCGCGGCCCCGCCGGGCCGCCGGTGCCGCGAGGCCCACGAGCAGCCCGGCGGCGAGGACGTACGGCCACCAGCCGAGGCCGTTGCCCGCGGCGCGGGTGCCGGGGGAGGCGTCGGCGCCGGTCGCCGTACGGGGTGCGTCCGAGCCGGGGGAGGGGCTCACGGTGACGGCCGTGAGGACCACGTCGTTGCCGTCGCCGCCCCGGTAGGAGATGCGGTACGTGGTGCCGTCGAGCTGGAGCTTCCTGCCCTCCGGCAGTCCGGTGAAGGTGCCCGTGGTCCTCGCCCGGCCCCGGTGGTCCAGGACCGTGATCCGCCGGGCCGGCTTCGCCGCCTCGGCGATGCTCGCCACGTCCAGGTCACCGGCCAGCCGGACCGCGCCGGTCACCTTCAACGGGCCCTCGCGCAGCACCAGTTCGCCCTTGGGTGACTGCGTGTAGGCGCCGGAGACGGTCAGCGGGCCGGCCACCACGCCCTCGTTCCTCACCGCCCCCGTCACGGTCCCCTTGCCGGTGAGGGTCGTCCTCACGCGCAGACCCGAAGTGCCCGCGTCCAGACGGGAGTCGGCCGAGGAGAGCCTGATCGACTCGCTGCGGGTGAGTGTCGCGCCGCCGCGCAGCGCCAGCGTGCCCTTCCTGACCGTCGTCCTGCCGGTGTACGTCACTCCCGGCCCCGTCAGCGTCGCCGTCGCCGGCCCCGCCTGCGTGAGCGACCCGCTGCCGGCGATCCGGGGGAGGGTGAGGGGCTTGGCCGCGTTGTTCAGCACCAGTGAGCCGTCGTTGACGACCTTGTGGCGGGCCCCCCGCGTGTACAGCCCTCCGTCGCCGCCCCGCGCACCGCTACCCAACCGCAGCACGGCGCCCTTCTCGACCGTCGTCGAGCCGTCGTAGTACTGCACGGCGGCGAAGGTGACGTCGTTGCCCCGCGTGCCCTTGATGACGATGTCACCGGCGCCGGGAGCGGACAGCGTGTCGTGGTACCTGCCGCCGCCGATGGGCGCGCCGAGCGTCACCGGGCCGTTGTAGTCGAAGGTGAGGAGCGAACGGGACCTGGCCGCCAGCAGGTTGATGTAGACCGTCTCGGCGGTCCCCGGCATGAAGATCTCGTTCGTCGTCCCGTCACCCCACTGGACGTCGGCGCCCTTGATGTTGGTGCCGCGCTTGTTGACGTTCTTCCGCGCGGGCGTCCAGTTCAGGGCGGGGTCGCTGAGCGAGGGGTCGGTGTCGCCGCCCTGGTCCGACCAGCTGTACTGGCCGGTGAGCACGACCTTGCCGCCGGGCCGTGACTGGACGTTGATGTCACTGCCGTACTCGCGCTGGTAGAAGTCCATGCCCAGGGTGACGGTCCGGCCGAGCGGGGTGTCGACGGTCCAGGTGCCCTGGTTGAGGACCTTGCGCGCGTTCGGCAGTGAGGTGGCGAACTCCGGCCGCCCGGCGTTCGCCTGGGTGCCGTTGTCGATCACCCCGGAGAAGGGGCCGGACGTGAGGTCCCAGGTGCCCCAGAGGAACCGGGGCTGGGTGATGAGTCCGGAGCCGCTGATCGTGCCCAGGTTGTAGGCGCTCGTCAATGACAGCCGCAGGGTGCCGTCGACCCGGATGTTGTCCTGGTTGAGCCGGAACGCCGGGGTGTTGTACGGGAAGTGGCCGATCAGGCCGGTCGTGCCGCCGTCGCCGTACTGCAGGGTGGCACCGCGCTCGACCGTGATCGCGGGCGGGTCGGGGTTGGCCGTGGTGACGTACGGGTGGTTGCCGCCGAGGACGCTCACCTGCTGCCGCTGCCGGGACCTGGGGAGCGTGAAATCGCTGTCCCTGGTCAGGATCAGTGTCCCGGTGCCGCGCACGGTGAGGGTGCCCTCGCCGCGCAGGACGCCGTCGTACGTCGTCCTGCCGGGCGGCACGGTGACCACCGTGTCGCCGCCGAGCGTGACGTCCCGGCCGCGGAGGACGTCGGCGGAGATGTCCCGGGGGCCGGCGGCCGCCGCAGGGGGAGCCGCGAGAGTGAGGGCGGCGACCGCCGCGAGGGCGCCGGCGGCCGCTGCTGTCTGGTCGGTGAGGCTGCGCACGTCATGGGAGACGGTGGGGGAGGCGGCCGATAACAGAAATTCGAGCGCGAGGGGAAAGCGCTCTCACCCGTCCCGTCGAACCCGTTGACCTCCACGGTGCGCACCCTTACCTTTTCGGCGTTCGTAATGGCAGATCACGTCTGGCATTTCGAACGCATCCCCCCTCAGAACCCCGAGAGGCAGTCCGTATGAGCCGCGAAGACGACCTGCCCGAAATCCCCAGCCGCAGACTGCTGTTGAGGGGCGCCGCAGCCGCCGGTGCCCTGACCGCCGCCTCGGGCATCCCCGGCGTGGCCCACGCCGGGCCCCCGAAGCCGGCCCCTTACGCGAACCCTCTGGTCCGCCGGCGCGCCGACCCCCACGTCCACCGCCACACCGACGGCCGCTACTACTTCACGGCCACCGCCCCCGAGTACGACCGGATCGTCCTGCGCCGCTCCCGGACCCTGGGCGGCCTGTCCACGGCGGCCGAATCGGTCATCTGGCGGGCCCACCCCACCGGCGACATGGCCGCGCACATCTGGGCGCCGGAGCTGCACCGCATCGGCGGCAAGTGGTACGTCTACTTCGCCGCCGCGCCCGCCGAGGACGTCTGGCGGATCCGCATCTGGGTCCTGGAGAACGCCCACCCCGACCCCTTCAAGGGCACCTGGGTGGAGAGAGGGCAGGTCAGGACGGCCTGGGAGACCTTCTCCCTCGACGCCACCACCTTCACCCACCGGGGCACCCGCTACCTCTGCTGGGCGCAGCACGAACCCGGGATGGACAACAACACCGGCCTGTTCCTCTCCGAGATGGCGAACCCCTGGACCCTGACGGGACCTCAGATCCGGCTGTCCACACCGGAGTACGACTGGGAGTGCGTCGGCTTCAAGGTCAACGAGGGCCCCTACACCCTCAAGCGCAACGGCCGGATCTTCCTCACCTACTCGGCCTCCGCCACGGACCACCACTACTGCGTCGGCATGCTCACCGCCGACGCCGACAGCAACCTCATGGACCCCGGCAGCTGGACCAAGTCGCCGACCCCGGTCCTCACCAGCAACGACACGACCAAGCAGTACGGACCCGGCCACAACTGCTTCACCGTCGCCGAGGACGGCCGCGGCGACGTCCTCGTGTACCACGCCCGCCAGTACAAGGAGATCGCCGGCGACCCGCTGAACGACCCGAACCGCCACACCCGCGTCCAGCGGCTCGGCTGGAACGCGGACGGCACCCCGGACTTCGGCGTACCCGTAGCGGACACGACTGTCGAGTGAAGGAGAGTGCGCGCGGCACCTGAGACACCGTCAGGCGAGCAGGTCGATCGCGTCGATCGCCGTGCCCGCGCTGAGATAGCCGGTCGTCCCCGAACCGCTCACCACGTCGATCCGCAGCACGTTGTACTGGCCGGGGTCCGTCTTCCAGGCGGACGCCGGCACGCTGTACGTGAACGTGTGGTTGTTGCCCCGGTAGGAGCCGTTGGTCAGCGACCGGGTGCTCGGCTGGGTGGGCGGGGAGGGGATGGCGGACGTCCAGGTGTCGTTGACGGTGACCTGGGGGCGGCCGTTGGCGTAGGCGGTCGTCACCCCGATCCGCAGGGTGTGCGCGGCGGCGGCCTGGGCCGCGGTCAGCCCGAAGTACACCAGGATCCCGCTGTTGACGTCCTTCCAGAGGTAGCAGGGGAAGGAGGCCGTCTCGTCGTTGCCGACGACCACGTTGCCGGTCCAGGGGGCGGCCCGGACGTCGGAAGGGTGCGCGTACGTCATCAGGTCGGCGTTCTTGAAGCCGCCCGGCGTGCCGTTCCAGTCGCCGATCCGCCAGATGACGTTCGCGTTCCCCGGGTCGTTCGAGGACGGGATCGCGATCGTGTTGAGCGTGGTCGTGCCGCCCGCCGTGACCGTCACCGACCCCGTGCGCACCGCGAGTTCGCCCTTGAAGACCGTCAGAGTGTACGTCCCCGGCAGCACACCCCCGATCGAGAACCAGCCGTCCGAGGCGCGCGCCGAACCCCAGTACTGGGCCGACGGGTTGGCGAGCCCGACGGTGTACGGGTACGCCGTGTTCCGCCCGGAGATGCCGACCCCGGCCACCCGGCCGCGCCCGCTCGCGCCGACGTACCCGGACATGCCGAGCGAGTCCGCCCACGAGGTGGTGAGGGTGCCCGGGAACAGCGACGAGGAGGGCGCCCCGCCGTCCGTGAGGGCGATGACGTACGGGCCCTGGAGGCCGAAGCGCTGGGCCTCCGTCTGGTTCTGGCCGTAGTACAGGATCTCGTACAGGCCGCCGCCGTCCGCGCTCTGGTGGCGCAGCAGCGAGCGGTAGAACGGCCCGCCGGAGGCCTTCTCGTGATTGCTGCGCACGACCCACAGGCCGACCCCGCCGCCGCTCCAGCCGATGTAGTCGTAGTCCATCACCCGGAGCCGGGAGTAGTGCTTCGAGCGCGTCTGGCCGTCGGACTTCGCGAAGACGTCCGAGGCCTCGACGGTGCTGCTGGTGTACGTGTAGGAGTCGGGCTCGTCGTTGCGGAACAGGCCCTTTCGTACACGCAGGATGTAGCGGGTCGCGGAGACGGACGTGTCGGCCTTGTTCGTCCACAGATAGATGTTGTTCTCGCCGCTGCGGGCCGCGTAGTAGTGCCGCAGCGTGCCGTACGCCACCGAGATCAGGATCGTCGAACCCGACTGCCTGACGGACACGGTGGAGGCGCCGAGGCCGGACTCGATGTGCGAGTTCATGCCGCCGTAGCCCTGGTACTCCGTGCCGCGGTAGACCAGCGAGGTCAGATCGCCGTTGGTCTTGCCGACCTTGAAGACGAGGTTGGCGCCGGTGTCGACGACGTAGTTCGAGCCGTCGTCGCGCCAGCCGAAGGCCGCGGCGCGCGCGGTGCCGGAGAGGGCCGCCGTGCCGGCGGCGGCCGTGGCGCCGAGGACGAAGGTGCGGCGGCGAACGGATCTGCCGTGGGATCCGGACATGGGGGGTGCCTCCTTCGGAGTGGGGGTGCGGGTGCTGTGCAGAGTGACAGTTGAATCGATTTCGCGAAAGGGCTTGCGCATGCTGGGACTTGGTACCTGATGGAACTTGCGTTTTCTCTCTAGAAAGCGCTTGTCGAAACGGGTACGGTCCTGGCGCACGCCGGGTTCATCCGAGCGAGGAGGCGCGCATGAGACGTTTCAGCATCGCCGTACTGGTGGCGGCCACCCTGGGCACCGTGCTGACCGCGGCACCGGCCCAGGCGCGGGCGCACGGCAACTGCACCGCCGACGCCTGCCACTTCGAGGTCCCGCCCGGTACCTACGACGTCAAGGTCCTCCTGGGCGGCGGGGCGGCGTCGAGCACGAGCATCGCGGGCGAGACCCGTCGCGCCCTGCTCCCCGAGACGGCCGTCGCGGCCGGCGAACGCGTCGCCCGCAGCTTCACCGTGGACGTCCGCACCCCGGAGGGTGAGCCGACGGGCCCCGAGGGCAGCCCCGGCCTCGACCTGCGCCTCGGCGGCTCCGTACCCGCCCTGGCCGGCATCGAGGTCACCCCGGCCCGGCACACCCGCCGGCTCTTCCTCGTCGGCGACTCCACGGTCTGCGACCAGCCCGGCGACCCGTACGCCGGCTGGGGCCAGCAGCTGCCGCAGTACCTCCGTAAAGGCCTGTCCGTCGCCAACTACGCCGACTCCGGCGAGAGTACGGTCAGCTACCTCGCCGACGCCCGTCTGTGGGCCACCGTCCAGCCGCGGATCCGCCGCGGCGACCTCGTCCTCGTCCAGCTCGCCCACAACGACAAGACGACCGACGGGGCGACGTACCGGGCGAATCTGGAGACACTGGTGGCGGGCGTGCGCGAGAAGGGAGGCGAGCCGGTCCTCCTCACCCCGATCGTCCGCCGCTGGTTCAACGCCGACGGCACGCTGGACAACGGCACCGCCCTGCTCGTGAACGGCCTGTGCGTGGACCACCCCGCGGTCGTCCGCTCGGTCGCCGCCGCCCAGGACGTCCCCCTGATCGACCTGACGGCCAAGACCAAGGCCCTGGTGGAGTCCCTCGGCGTCGAGGCGTCGAAGGCGCTGTACCTGTACGACGAGAAGCGGGACAACACCCACACCTCGGTGCACGGTGCCAAGGTGTATGCGAGCCTCGTCCGCGACGGACTCCTCGCCCGCCATCTGGTGCCGCAGGGCCTGGTGCGGGTGGGATGAACCCCTGGGGCGCCCCGACCGGAACCGGGGCGCCCCAGGCCTGACCGGCCGGCCAGAAAGAGACCCGATGCACCTGCCCCCGGACGACCGCACGCTCAGCCCGCACACCGGCTGCACCCGCGCCCACTGGGAGGCCGCCGCCGACGCCCTGCTCGCCGCCGTGGAGCCGTACGCCACCGCGGACCGCGCCCTCTACCATTTCCCCGGCGACCACGAGAGCTGGTCGGGCCGCCTCTCCGACGGCCTGGAGGGCTACGCCCGTACGCTCCTGCTGGCGGCCTTCCGCCGGGACGAGACGGCGTTGGAGCGCTACGCCGACGGCCTCGCGGCCGGCGTCTCGGGCGTCTGGCCGCGCATCGAGGACCGCGGCCAGCCCCTCGTCGAGGCCGCGTCGATCGCGCTCGCGCTGCGCCTGACCCGGCCCTTGCTGTGGGACCGGCTCGACGACCCGGTGCGGCAGCGGGCGGCGGCCTGGCTCGGCGACGCGCTGACCGCCGAGGCCTGGCCCTGCAACTGGGAGCTGTTCCCGGTGACGGTGGGCGGCTTCCTCCAGGAGATCGGCCACGAGGCCGAGGCGTCCCGCAAGGCGATCGACCGCGGGCTGGCCCGCATCGAGGACTGGTACGTCGGCGACGGCTGGTACACGGACGGCGACGGCCGCAAGTACGACTACTACAACGGCTGGGCGATGCACCTGTACCCGGTGCTGCACGCCTGGCTGGCCCGGGACGAACGGCTCCTGGACCTGTACGGCGGCAGGCTGTCGCGCCATCTGGAGGACTACGCCCGCCTGTTCGGCGGCGACGGCGCCCCCATGCACCAGGGCCGGTCGCTGACGTATCGCTTCGCGACGACGGCCCCGCTGTGGCTCGGCGCGCTGACCGGACACACGCCCTTGTCGCCCGGCCGGACGAGGCGGCTGGCCTCCGGCGCGCTGAAGTACTTCCTGGAGCGCGGCGCGGTGGACGCGAACGGTCTGCTCACCCTCGGCTGGCACGGCCCCGACGAGACGGTGCTGCAGGGCTATTCGGGCCCCGCGTCGCCGTACTGGGCGAGCAAGGCCTTCCTCGCCCTGCTCCTCCCGGCCGACCACGAGGTCTGGACGGCCACCGAGGAGCCCGCCCCGTCCGAGCTCGCCGACGAGGTCACCGCCGTCCGGGCCCCCAACTGGCTGCTGCAGTCCACGCGTTCGGACGGCCTGGTCCGCCTGCACAACCACGGCAGCGAGGATGTCCGCTACGACCCGTACTACACCCGGCTCGCCTACTCGACGGCGACGGTGCCCTCGCGGTGGTACGACAACAGCGTGATCGTCGGCCACGACCCGAGCCGCACGGACATCGTGCCGCTCGGCGTGGGCGAGGGCTGGGCGGCCTCCCGGCACACGGCGGGCGGCGGGGCCCGGGTGACCAGCCTCGTGCTCGCGCGCGGGGCCGTGGAGGTGCGGGCCCATCTGGTGGCCGGCGCGGCGCCCGGGACGCCGGTGCGGGTCACCGGCTGGGCCTGCCGCGACGCGGCGCGCGCGGAGATCCGGCCGGTCACCGGCCTGGCCGACGACCTCTCCGGTGCCACCGGTGACCAGGACACCCTGTTCGTCGCCCTCGTCCGGCTCACCGCCGAGCGGGACCCCGCGCCGCTGGCGGAACTGGTGTCCGTGCGGGTGGACGACGGGGGGACGATCCACGTCCGCTGGAACGACGGACACGCGGTCGAGGCCCGGCTCGCGGACGGCGAGGGCGTCAGCGTGCGGGCCTGAGCGGTCGCGGACGCCGGCTTCCCAGGGGGACCGAGCCGGTCGCCGCGCAGGCGGGGCCGCTTCGCTACGCCGTCGGGGTCGGTTCGGCCCGCACCGAAGCGACCCGGGCCTAGCGTTGCGGGCAGGACGCAAGCCGTCCCGCCGCCGACGCCGCAGGGAGACCGCCGTGACCACCTTCGCCGAACTCCACCACGGCCCTGCGCCGCTGCTCCTCCCCAACGCCTGGGACCACGCCTCGGCGCGGGCGCTCGCCGCCGACGGCTTCCCCGCGATCGGTACGACCAGCCTCGGCCTCGCGGCCGCCGTCGGCCTGCCCGACGGGGCGTCGGCCACCCGCGACGAAACGCTCCGGCTCGCCCTCGCGCTGGGCTCGGGACCGTACCTCCTGTCCGTCGACGCGGAGGGCGGCTACAGCGACGACCCCGACGAGGTCGCGGAGTTCGCCCGGGAACTCGTCGCCGTGGGAGCCGCCGGCATCAACCTGGAGGACGGGCTCGGCTCGCCCGCGCTGCACGCCGAGAAGATCGCCGCCGTCAAGGCCGCCGCGCCCGGCCTCTTCGTCAACGCCCGCACCGACACCTACTGGCTGGGCGGCGCGGAGCTCGACACGCGGGACCGGCTCGACGCCTACCAACGGGCGGGCGCCGACGCCGTGTTCGTACCCGGCCTCACCGAACCCAGGGCGATCGCCGACCTGGTGAAACACCTCGACCTGCCCCTCAACATCCTCTACAGCCCGGCCGGCCCGACCGTCCCCCGACTCGCCGACCTCGGCGTCCGCCGGGTCAGCCTCGGCTCCCTGCTCTACCGGCGCGCGCTGGGCGCGGCGCTGGAGACGATGACCGAGATCAGGCAGGGGCGGACACCGGGCGGGGCCGTCCCGTCGTACGGCGAGGTGGACGCGCTCAGCCGGCGCGGGGACGCCGCTCACAGCGACGTGACTCACAGCGACACACCGTAGGTTCCTGTTAGCCTTGACTCTTTCCCGGGTATCAGACCCTTTGGACTCATCACCGGCGAGGGACCGAGGAACCATGACCATGGACATCCCCGGCGACAGGCGACTGGCGGCCGCCGTCGTGATGGACGACAAGCAGCGGGTGCTTCTGGTGCGCCGCAGCGAGAAGGAGCGGTTCCTGCCCCGCGTGTGGGGCGTCCCCTGCGGAAAGCTGGAGCCCGGTGAGAGTCCCCGGGACGGCGCCCTGCGCGAGCTGAAGGAAGAGACCGGTCTGCTCGGCGAGGTCGTCCGCAAGGTCGGCGAGTCGTCCTTCCTCAGCGACTACCGCGGCCACGAGATCAAGAACTGGCAGGACAACTTCCTGGTCAGGCCGTTGACCAGGGCGATCACCCTGCCCGAGCCCGACCAGGACTCCGCCTGGCTGGCGTGGGCGGAGCTGACCACGGTCGACATCGACGAGTACAACCTCGACATCGTCCGGCAGGCCTTCACAGAGTTCTGAGCCGCTCCGCCAGCTCCCGCAGCGCCGCCAAGTACTCCGCCGTCCCCAACGGCACCTTCGCCACCGCGCCCGGGTGCGGGCCCGCCGACGTGAACACATCGGTGTGCGGCCGCCGTTCGGCACCCGTTTCCAGGAAAAGCGTCACCGTCGGCGCGTCCGTGTCGCACCAAGCCCGGTGCAGGGTGCGCGCGGGCAGGGCGTAGGAGCTGCCCGCCGCGTACTGGCCCAGATGCGTCAGCCGCAGCCGGGCCGGCCCGGCCGGTTCCAGCATCCAGCTCGCCGAATGCTCCGCCAGCGACTCCTCGTAGCGGGCCGCCGCGATGCCGCCGTCGCCGACCTCGTACAGCTCCATGGCCAGCCGCCCCCGTACGACATAGGACGCCAGCGGTGAGCGGTGGTTGTGGATGTCCTCCTTGCCGATCGCGCCCGCACCGGGGTGCCACACGTGCGCGCGCAGCATCTGACGCGGTCCGCCGTCGATCAGCAGCAGCTTGTCGAAGCCGAGGACGTGCCGGTACGACAGGCGGGCGCAGGCGTCCGGATCCCCCTCGCCCGAGGCGAGTTCGGCGACCAGCTCCAGCAGCCGTTCGGGGGAGCCGAGTTCGGTGACGACCGCGCGGGCCGCGGCCACCAGCTCGTGCTCGGGCAGTTCACCGTCCAGCGCCCCTGCCAGCAGCCTTCGTGCCGCCAGGACCTGCCGACCGCCCATGCACTCATCCTCCAACGCGCGCTGTTTTCACCTGACTTCAGCCGTGCGGCTGGTACATCCATACGGCATGCGCGCGCAGCGCCGAAAGACCTTGATAGGTCATCCACATCGGCCGTCGCCGGTCGGCGGCCTCGTCCCGCGCCCACAGCCAGATGCCGTCCCTCTGCCCGGCCCACACCGCGGCGACGGCACCCTCCAGCCGCACCCGGAGCTCCTCCTCCAGGCCCTCCGCGCGGGCGATCTCCAGCGCGCTCGGCGAGAGCAGGGCGCGGGCCAGCCAGGAAGCGGTGAAGTGCCGTACGTTCAGCACCTCGTGGCGCGCGGGGTCGTCGGTGCGCGGGCGGCGCACCTCCTCGTGCAGGTTCGCCAGGTCGGGGCAGGTGTCGTGGGGTGCGTCCGGGCACGACAGCAGCCAGCGGATGCCGTCCTCGCGGGCGGCGCGGGCGCGTTCGGCACGCGCGTCGCCGTCCTCGCCCAGCACCCGCGCCGCCCGGTCCAGGGCGACGACGGCCTGCGCGGTGTGCAGCGGGGAGGGCCTGCCGTACGGCGGTTGCAGGCGGTAGCCCCAGCAGCGCAGATGGTCGCGGCGCGGGTCGCTGATCGCGCCGTCCGCGAGGGCCTCGCGCAGCAGCGGCAGGACCTCGCAGCGGGGTGCGGCGCGCAGCAGCCCGCGCAGCACGGTCGTCACTACGTGGGTGGACTCCCTTCCGGCGCGGTCGAGTTGACGGGTGAACCCGTCGGTGCAGCGGTCCACCTCGGCGGCGAGCCGCTCGGCGGGCGCGCCCGCCCGGGCCAGCGCCCCGAGCACCAGCGCGGTGACCTCCGGGCGCGCCTCGGAGCCCTGTGAGCGTGCCGACCAGCCACCGTCCGGGAGTCGCAGCCGCCACAGCGTCTCGACGAGCTCGCCGATGCTGAGCCGCCCTTCGGGCACGCCGAGGTCGAGCATGATGTGCAGGCCGTAGGCGGTGCCCACGGGGGTGGGCCGGGAGGGCGTGTCCTCGCCGAGGGAGTGCGGCCAGCCGGTGAGCCGGCCGTGCTCCGGGTCCTCCACCACGGACACCTGGTCGACGAGGGTGTCGTAGGCGGTGGCGAACACGACCGGCAGCGGGCCGGGCGCTCGCGGGGCCATCGCGCCGGGCCCCACCGCGGGAGCCTGAGCGGAGCCGGCCGCCGTCCGCGCCCGCAGCAGACTCGCCGCCAGCCAGGCCGCGACGAAGGTGCCGAGCCCGCTGACGCCGGAGATCAGATAGCGGGCGGCCGAGCCGTCGATGGAGTCGGGCAGCACACTGAACAGGAACTGGAAGACGCCGTACCCGGCGGCAGCGGCGCCCAGGCCTCCGAGCCAGCCGACGAAGCGCGCCGGGGGCGAGGTGTCCGAGTCGTCGGCGTCGGGAGAGGGGGGTGCGGGGTCGGGCCGACGGGACCTCAAGGGACCGCGTCCGAGCTGCTGTTGGGACAAGACACGCTCCCTCCCCCGTGGCGGCGGCGTGTGACCTCCGCGAAGCTTCCAGTCTAAGTGGTCAGGGTGACAACTGGGGCGGCCGCCGGTTGTCCTCCTCGCGCGGCCAGTTGGCGAGGGCCACGTGCAGGGCGTCGACCGCGCGCTCCCAGGACTCCCGCACGTCACGGGGAGCGCCGAAGGCGCCGGTGGACTCCAGGGCGCAGTAGCCGTGGAAGGTGCTGCGCAGCAGGCGGACCGCGTCGGTGAGGTCGGGTTCCTGCAGGCCGTAGGCGCGGAGCATGCCGTAGGTGATCTCGGCGGTGCGGCGCATGGCGGGGGAGTCGGCGACCAGGGCCTGGTCGATGTGGATCTGCGTCGCCGCGTAGCGCCCCGGGTGCTCCAGGGCGTAGGCCCGGTAGGCATCCGCGAAGGCGGCGAGCGCGTCCTTCCCGGCGCGCCCCGCCACGGCCGCGGCGATCCGGTCGATCATCTCGCCGCCGGCCAGCAGGGCGACCCGGACACGCAGGTCCTGGAGGTTGCGGACGTGCGAGTACAGGCTCGCGTCCTTCACCCCGAAACGCCGCGCCAGCGCGGACAGGCTGACCTTCTCGAAGCCCACCTCGTCGGCGAGCTCGGCGGCGGCCGCCGCGAGCCGGTCGGCGGTGAGTCCTGCGCGGGCCATGGGGCGTGTGTCCTCCGACTGCGGAAACCTAAAGATCCTAGGCAGGATGCTAGTGGAGGTCAGCACCGCGTACCGTGGGCCACCACGAGCTGCACGTCCTCGGCGCGCACCCGCAGGGCGTGGCGCTCGGTGTCGTCGCCCCGGGACGGTGCGGGGTCCCAGAGCCAGACCGTGTCGCCGCTCGGCCGGAACGACAGCACCGGATGGCCTGTCGGGACCGGGCCGTTGACGACGGGTGTCGCGTCGCCCAGGGGCCGGACGCAGACGAGTTCGGCGCGCAGCCCGAAGTAGCCGGGCGGACGCTGGCCCGCGCCGGCCGCCCTCATCGCGCGATCGGCGGCCTTCTCCACGTCGTCGAGCGCGATCTGCACCACGGTCAGGACGGCGATCAGCCCCGCCAGCACCAGTGAGAGGCGGAAGAACCCGCTCACGGGCGCCTGCACATTGAAATGCCGCGCCCAGCCCGCCAGCGCGATGAGTCCCAGCAGGAACAGCACGGCCACGGCCAGCGGGCGCAGGGCCACGAGGTACTGCCAGTAGAAGCCCACATGGACCGCGTCGGCCGGGATCCCGAACCTGTCCTCCAGATAGACGGCGTGCAGGAACGCCCCGACCCACGGCAGGACGAAGGGCAGCGGCGCGGCGAGGACCGGCAGGAACCACTGCACGTTGCGGCTGAACCAGGACGCGCTGAGCGCGTACCACAGCCCGAAGGCCGTGAGCCCGAGGCCGAGCGTCAGGCCCAGCCCGCCGAGCAGCCCGGACAGCCCCATGTCGTCCGAGCGCCCCCACATCCATCCGGCGAACGTCCCGCTGCCCGCCAGGATCACCCCGCAGCCCAGCCGGACGAGCTTGGGACGCGGTGCGTTGGAGGTCATCCACGCGCTCGCGTTGCTCGTCGGAGTACTCGCCGCGCAGCTGCAGTGTGTGGCGCACGTCCAGGCCGCCGACGGCCGCCCAGTGCTCGGCCAGCCACCGCAGCACGGGTCCCGCGTCGGCGGGCACCCTGCGGTGCACGTGGTAGACCGTCTGCGGCTCACCGGACCTGGGCGGGATCAGCTTGCTCTCGCGCACCCACAGATCCAGCTTGCGCCGCTTGGCGAGCGTGGTGAGCTGCTCGACGGCCGTCGACCGGGCCGTCCAGCGGGAGCCGTGGACCGGCACCTCGACGATCAGCCCGGCGTACCCGTCGTCCACGGTGACCGAGTCGCCGTCCCGCGCCGGCCGCACTCCCCACCCCTGGGCGCCGAACACCCCGCTGGCCAGCTCCAGTTCGTCCTGGTCGTCACGGACCTCGACGACCAGGCGAACCCTGCGGTTGTACGGTCCCAGCGCCTCCGGTGTCACCGGGGAATTCTCGCACCGTCACCCGGCCGGCGCGTACAGCACCCCCAGCTTGTCGATCTCGTCGCCGGAACGCCCCGTGAACCCGGCGATCTGCCAACCCGGCGGCGCCGTGAAGGTCTTCGTGGCCGAAGTCGCCGTACCGGTGGACAGGGTGCGGCCCTTGTCCGTGGTGAAGGACGCCGAGAAGATCCGGGTGCGGCCGTCCTTCTGGCCCTGGGTCAGCTTCACCGAGGTGAGGTGCTCGCCGGAGGCCAGGGTCAGGGAGGTCGCCGTGCCGCCCGCGCCGCCGTGGGTGAGGGTCGTGCCGCCGTCGTGGGTCAGGGACAGCGCGTCCAGGCGGGAGGCGCCGCGCAGGGTCAGGGTGCGGGGCGACGGGGTGGCCGGGAGGTCGTCGGCGTCGTTGAAGGCCGTGCCGTGCGGGCCGCCGAAGAAGTCGCTCGCCTTCAGGGACGGGTTCAGGGTGTAGGAGAAGTCGACCGTGTGCGGGAAGTGGTCGGAGAGGTGCTTGCCGTCCGCGCGGAGGAACTTCGCCCAGTCGTTGTTGTAGCGGGTGGCGTTCAGGTTCAGCAGGTCGCTGCCGCGGTAGAGGACCTTGTCCACGACCTCGCAGTCGTTGGCCGGAGCCGCCGCGTCGCACAGCAGCGGGTCGCTGCCCGCCGCCGGGGGCGTGCCGGCCTTGACCAGCTGGACCCAGGCGTCGGTGAGGCCGTTCTCGCTCACCAGCGTGCGGATGTTGTCGCCGGCGCGCGTGTAGCGGGTGTTGGTGTCGCCCATGACGATCACCGCGTTGCCGGACGAGTTGGCCTGGATGAAGTCCGACAGCTGCTCGACGTTGGCGCGGCGGGCGGCCAGTGCCGCGTCGTCGGAGTCGGCGTTGGTGTGGACGTTGTAGAGGTCAACGAACACGCCCTCGGCGAGCCGCACCCGGGCCAGCGTGAAGCCCTTCGGGGTCAGGCAGTTGGTGCCGGTGCACTTGTTCCACCTCACCCGCTCGAAGTCCTCCAAGGGCTGGTCCGACAGTGTGTTGAGGCCATCGCCGAAGGCCGCGCCACCGCTGGTCGCCGTGCGGTGGGGGTGGGTGTCGTTGGCGTACAGCGAGGCGTGGTAGTTGAAGTCCTCCTGGACGTTGACGATGTCGTACGGGGCCAGCCGCTGCCCGATGAGCGGCGTGTTCGTCTCGGGATCGCTGTCGCCGAGGCCGAGGGGGAGGCCCGCGATGTTGTACGTCAGGACGTTGAAGGAGCCGGAGCCGGCGGCGGTCGCGGGCGTGGCCGCGGTGGCGGTGAGGCCGGTCAGGGCGAGCGCGGCGGCCGCGAGGGTGCCGATCAGTCTTCTCATGGTGGGGGTGTCTCCGGTGGGTGACGAAGAAGGTGAGCGCTGCTCAGGTTCGGTGTCAACCAGACTGACGTACAAGGGCCGTTGAGGAAACAGTGAGGGACGGGGCGTTCCGCCGTGTCGGTGGCACCCGGCGGTCACGCGTCGCTTGTTCAATGTTCATGTTTCGCCTTGATCCTCCACAGGGCGCAACAGCGCCGTCAGAAGGCAGCCGCCGGTCAGTCAGCGGCATCCCAGGAGGCGTTCATGGGGCACGGGCACGCGCACGGCCATCACCACCACCACGGGCACGACCACGATCACTCGCACGACGCGCCGGCCGGCGAACTGCCCGCCGCCTTCGACCCCGCCGTGCCCGACGAGGCCCTGACCCCCGAACAGCAGTCGCGCCGCTCGCTGCTGCGCAGGGCGGGCCTGCTGGGCGCCGGGCTGGCCGCCGCGAGCGTCGTCGCCCCGGCCGCGGCCGCCGCCGCCACACCGGCCGCGTCCGCCGCCCCGGCCTCCGCCGGCCGCCGCTCGAAGGGCTTCCTGTGGCTGGCCGGTGACCACCACATCCACACGCAGTACAGCAGCGACGGCAAGTACCGGGTCGTCGACCAGGTCCGCCAGGGCGCCAGGCACGGCATGGACTGGCTGGTCATCACCGACCACGGCAGCGCGACCCACGCCAAGATCGGCGTCGACAAGGTCAACCCGGACATCAAGGCGGCCCGCGCGGCCTACGAGGACACCCTCGTCTTCCAGGGCCTGGAGTGGAACATCCCGGGCGCCGAGCACGGCACCGTCTTCGTGCACCCCGGCAGCAACGAGGTCTCCGTCCTCAAGCAGTTCGAGACCGACTACGACGGCAGCGTCAAGGGCGCCTCGGACTCGACGCCCGCCAACGAGGCCCTCGCCGTGGCCGGCCTGAACTTCCTGGACGAGCAGATCCGGCGCCGCAAGGTCAAGGACGCGCTGATGCTCGCCAACCACCCGGCGCGGCGCGGTGTCGACTCCCCGCACGAGATACGCAACTGGCGTGACGCGGGCCGCACCCGCCAGATCGCCGTCGGCTTCGAGGGCGCCCCCGGTCACCAGGCCGCCGGCCTGCCCGCCCCGCTCGGCATGGGCCGCGCCCGCGGCATCTACGACAACAACCCCAGCGCCAACTCCTTCGCCGGCTACCCGCCGGAGAGCTACCGCACCTGGGGCGGCTTCGACTGGATGACGGCCACCGTCGGCGGCCTGTGGGACAGCCTCCTCGCCGAGGGCAAGCCCTGGTGGATCACCGCCAACTCCGACTCCCACCAGGTCTACGCCGACACCGCCGCGCGCGGCGGCGGCAGCTTCGAGACCAACGGCCGTTACGACGACCCGGTCTACAGCGGCCAGATCGACATCACCCAGGGCGACTACTGGCCCGGCCAGTACAGCCGTACGCACGTCGGCTCGGACGGCTTCACCTACGCCGCCGTCATGGACGGCATCCGCGCCGGCCGTATCTGGGTCGACCACGGCCAGCTCCTGAGCGGCCTCGACGTCCGGGTGACCGGCGGCTACCGCTGGGCCACCCTCGGCGGCGCGCTGCACGTCCGCAAGGGCACCGACGTCACGCTGACCGTCGACGTGGCGATGGCCGGCGGCCCCAACTGGGCCGGGTTCGTGCCGAAGCTGGCCCGCGTGGACGTCATCCAGGGCGACGTGACCGGCCCGGTCGCGGACAAGGACACCTTCACCGCCCCGACGGCCAAGGTCGTCAAGTCGTACGAGGTGAACAAGTCGACCGGCACGGTCCGCCTCACCTACGACCTCGGCAAGGTCGACCGCCCCGTCTACGTGCGCGTGCGCGGCACCGACGGCAACCGGGGCGCCGTGGGCCCGATGGGCGCCGCCGTGGACCCGGCCGGCCCGGCGATCGACGTCGTCGGCGACGCCGACCCGTGGCGCGACCTGTGGTTCTACTCCAACCCGGTGTGGGTCCTGCCCTCGTGACGCCGTACGTTCTGACCGTGGACGCGGGTGTCAGGGACCTCCGTGCCGCCGACCACCTGCTCCACTCGCTGGCGGCCGAACTCGCCCTCCCCGAGGACGCGTTCGGCTGCACCCACCTGGTGCGGGGGGAGCGTCCGCGCGTGGCCCTCTCCCTCACCCTCCCGTCCGAGTCGCTCCTGCGTACCGCCCAGGAGCGGCTCGCGGCCGGAGGACACGAGGTGGCCCCGGGGATCCCGGACGCGGTGGGCCGGGCGGTCCTCTACCCGGGTGCCTCGGCCCTGACCGGCACGCTGACGATCGCCGACGTCCTGTCACGCTCGGCGATCACCCGCGTGACGGTCCTGGGCTCGCGGGACCAACCAGCCCCGGACACCGTGCTGCTGACGGGAGATCATGTCCGGCCCGTCTGGCAGGGCGGTGAACTCGTCCTGACCGCCATGCCGGCGGTCGGCGGGACGCTCGTCCCGTTCGAGGTGCCGGATCCCACGCCGTGCTGCGCCGACCACTGAACGGATCGTAGGCTGGCGGGGGTTGTCGCGTTCGCTTCACTGCGCGTCATGCCCGGGGTCGGTTTCGGACGGGGGTCGGGTGACGTACGACGCGGAACGCCAAGGCGAGGCCGACCGACGCCGCACCCGTCCCGCGCCGCCCCCGGACGACCCCGCCCGCCCACTGTGGCGGCAACGGGACTTCGGGATCTTCTGGGCCGCGCAGACCCTCTCCGTCGTCGGCCACTCGTTCGCCCTGATCGCCCTGCCCCTGCTGGTACTTCAGGCGACCGGCTCGCTGGCCCGCATGGGTCTGCTCACGGCGGTCGGCGGAGCGGCGGCGGTCGTCGCGGCGGTGTTCGCCGGGGTCGTCGTGGACCGCGTCGACCGGCGCAAGCTGCTCATCGGCTGCGACCTCGTGCGCATGACGCTGTACGGACTCGTCCCGCTGGTCTGGCTGTTCGGACCGCAGATCTGGCTGCTCTATGTCGTCCTGCCGCTCTGCGAGGCCGTCGGCATGCTGTTCGCCGTCGGCTATGTCACCGTCGTCCGCGGCCTGGTCGGCACCAAGCGGCTCACCGAGGCCAACGGCCGGCTCAACGCCACCGCCGCCGGGGCAAGTGTGCTCGGGCCGCTGTGCGCCGGTCTGGTCGCCGCCTGGTCGGGCCCCGCCGCGGCCGTCGGCGTGGACGCGGCCAGCTTCGGCCTCTCCGCCGCGTGCCTGGTGTTCGTACGGCTGAATGTGCGCGCCGGCAAGTCGCCGGAAGGGTCGGGAGTGTGGCGGGACCTGCGCACCGGCATCGCCTTTCTCCGCGGCCACCCGGTGCTGCGCGCCCTGACCGCCCTGCTGTTCGTCTTCAGCTTCCTCACCCTCGGCCTGTACGACCTGGTCATCTACCACCTCAAGCACGACCTTGGCCACGACGACGGCACGGTCGGCACCGTCATGGCCGTCGGCGCGCTCGGCACCATCACCGGCGCGCTGCTGGTGGCCCGGGTCCGCCGCCGGCTCGGTTTCGCAGCGACCTGGACCGGCTCGGTCGCGGTGTGCGGCCTCTCCTTCGCCGGGCTCGGCTGGGCGCGGGACGTCCCCGCCGTCGCCGCCCTGACCGCGGCCTTCCTGGCGTGCGTCGGGATGGCGGGGACCTGCTCCATGTCGCTGCGCCAGGAGGTCACTCCGGAGCCGCTCCTCGGCCGGGTCACCTCGGCCTACTGGACCCTCCATTACTCCGCGGCCCCGATCGGCGCGGTCCTCATCACCTGGGCCGCGGAACACCAAGGCACCGCCCCGGTCGCCCTGCTGGCGGGAGCGTGCTGCGTACTGGTCGCGGTCGCCGCGATCTTCACGCCGATCTGGCGTTCGGGGCACCGGACCTGACCGCCGGCCGTTTCATATCGTCGGAACGGTCACCCCGCAGGGTGGAACTCTGCGGCCCAGTAAGCCGATTTCGCTGGCCAGCCGTCCCAAGGCGCGTCTCCGCACCCGGACTCTGGCGGCATGTCCTTCATTGCTTCCCTACGGGGATCCCTACGTGCCGCGTCCGCCCTGGCCGCGGCACTGGCGTTCGTCGTCGCCGTACCGCACGACGCGTTCGCCGCACCCGGTGACCTGGACACCACGTTCGGCACCGGGGGACGGGTCAGCATCACGACCTCCACCTACGCCGAGGGCGAGGACGTGGCCGTCCAGCCCGACGGCAAGATCGTCTCGGTCGGGTATGAGCAGGACCCGGAGTTCCTCGACGGCGAGTTCGCCCTGACGCGGCACAACGCCGACGGCAGCGTCGACACCTCCTTCGGCGGTGGCGACGGCGAGGTGCTGACCGACTTCGAGAACGGCGAGGACGTGGCCCAGAGGGTGGCGGTACAGCCCGACGGGAAGATCGTCGTGGCCGGCCGCCACCAGGAGACCGACGACGAGTTCGCGGGCTGCTGCTGGTTCACGGTGGCGCGCTACAACTCCGACGGCAGCGTCGACACCTCTTTCGGGGGCGGGGACGGCTGGGTCAGCCCCGGTCTGGCAGGCGGGGCCGAGCAGGCGGTCGGTGTCGCGGTGCAGCCCGATGGGAAGATCGTCGGCGGGGCCTACGCCGGCGGCTGGTTCGCGGTCGTCCGGTACCTGCCCGACGGGAGTCCGGACGGGGCCTTCGGCGGCGGGGACGGCGTGGTCATGACCGCGTTCTCGGACACGGGCGGTGGCGGCGCGTCCGCTCAGGACATGGCCCTCCAGCCTGACGGGAAGATTGTCATGGTCGGCGACGCGGGTGAGACCGCCTTCGACTTCGCCGTGGCGCGCTACAACCCCGACGGAAGCCCGGACACCACCTTCAGCGGCGACGGCAAGGTCACCACGGATCTGGGCGGAGAGAACAGCGCATACGCCGTGGGCGTGCAGTCCACCGGCAAGATCATCGCAGGCGGATTCAGCGCAGGCGCGTTCACGCTCGTGCGCTACAACCTCGACGGCAGCCGCGACACAACCTTCGGCACCGGCGGTCTCGCTACCACGGACTTCGGCGGCACAGCAGGCGTGAGAGACCTCGAGGTCCAGTCCGACGACCGGATCATCGCCGGCGGCGCCGGCCAGGCCGGTGACTTCCTGCTCGCCCGCTTCAACGCCGACGGCGGTCTCGACACCGGTTTCGGCACGGGCGGCCGCACCACCACGGACTTCGGCTCGGGCGACCGGCTGAACGCCCTCGCCCTCCAGTCCGACGGCAGGTTCGTCGCCTTCGGTAACAGCGGCTTCAACGGCCTGCGCGTCATGGCCCGCTACCTCGGCGGCGTCGGCACCCCGCCGCCCCCGCCCCCGCCGCCCGCCGGCGTCGACCTGTCGGTCACCAAGACCGGCACCGGCGCGGTCAGCATCGGTGACCGCGCGACCTTCACCGTGACGGTCGCCAACAACAGCACCACCACCTCGGCCACCGGTGTCACCCTCACCGACACGGTCACCGGCCCCGCCGCCACCGTCATCTCGGCCACCCCGGGCCAGGGCACCTGCACCACCTCGGCCACCGGCGCGACCTGCGCCCTCGGCACCCTCGCCGCCGGCGCCCGCACCACCGTGACGGTCGTCGTCGAACCCAGGGCCACCGGAACCCTCACCGACCGGGCCACCGTGACCGCGGACCAGTCCGACCCGGACACCGGCAACAACACCGCCACGGCCCCCACCACGGTCAACAACTCCCGCGGCTGCACCCGCATCGGCACCAGCGGCAACGACACCATGACCGGCACCAGCGGCAGTGACGTCATGTGCGGGCTCGGCGGCGACGACACGATCAACGCCGGCTCGGGCACCGACACGGTGTACGGCAACTACGGCAACGACCGCGTCGACGGCGGCCTGAACAACGACACCCTCAACGCCGGCCCGGGCAACGACACCCTGCTCGGCAACTCCGGCAACGACACCCTCAACACGGTCGACAACGTCGCCGGCAACGACACCGCCAACGGCGGTCTGGGCCTGGACGTCTGCACGACGGACGCCGGGGACACGCGGATCAGCTGCCCGTAGGCACCCCGCCCCGCCCGGCAGCCGGCCGGCACCCCCACCCGGGGTGCCGGCCGGCCCCGCTATCCGTTCACCCCCGTGTAGTGCCCGAGCGCCCACCGCCACAGCCCCCGGGACCCGAGGTACGCCACGAGCCCCAACAGCGGGGAGGACGCGGCCAGCCAGTACGGAACGGCCGTGTCGTGGCCCGTGAGGACCGCCGCCGGGAAGTACGCGACGAACGCGAGCGGCAGGGCGAAGGTGAGGAAGCCGCCCACCGCCTTCGGCAGGACGTTCAGCGGATAGCTGCCGAAGGTGCCGAGGAGTTCCTCCAGCCAGCGGCTCCAGTAGTCGGCGGCGGGATAGCGCAGCGACGCGGAGGCCACGGCCGTGAACAGGGCCCCCTCCAGGAGCATGCCGCCGACGACCGCCGCGATCAGGTAGGAGACGCGGCCCGCCGACCAGTCCAGGGTGCTGCGGCCGAGCGCGCCCGCCATCAGGCCCGCCGCGACCGTGAGATCACCGATCGCGTTGGTGGGGAAGTGGTTCAGCTGGACCTGGCGGTGCACCGGCATCGGGCGCAGCAGATAGATGTCGATCCGTCCCTCCTGGACCTGCGGGCCGATGAAGTGCATCCGTCCCAGCAGGAGTACGAACAGACCGTGCGCGAGCATCCGGATCGCCGGGATCAGCAGCACGTCCCCGCTGTCCCAGCCGCCCATCCCGGTGAACCGGGCCAGCAGCACCGTCGCGAACACGATCACCGCCACCTGCCAGATCGCGCCGGCCGCGACGTTCAGCAGGAACTCCGTGCGGTACTCCATCGCGGCACGGATGTTGAGCAGCGAGATGCGCCACACGATGCGCAGAGCCTTCAGCGACATCTCAGCCTCCCTGCGAGATCACGAGGCGCGCGGCCCGCCGCCACACCCAGCGGGTGAACAGCGCCAGCACCACGACCCAGGCCGCCTGCACCGCCAACTGGGCCACGGCGTCCCCGAGTTCGATCCGGCCGACGTAGATCGACAGCGGCACGTTCAGCGTGGCCTGGAAGGGGAGGAAGCCGCTCAGGGTGATGAACCAGTCCGGGAAGAACCACAGCGGCGCGTACACCCCGGACAGCAGGTTCTGGGCGAAGATCAGGATCAGCATCGCGGAGTGGTTGCGGATGGTGAAGAAGCAGAGCTGGTCGAGCAGGAGCATGACGTAGTGGAGGACCCACTGGCCCAGCAGCATGCTCACCGCGAAGGCCGCCGCAACGGTCGCCGAAGCGGGCGGTTCCACCACTCCCGCGGCCAGGCAGACCCCGTAACCGAGCAGCGCCCACGCCAGGCCGTACAACTGCTCGCCCAGCGCACGCAGGGCGTAGTAGCGCTGGGGCGACAGCGGGCGCAGATACCAGTAGACGATGGTGCCGTAGTGCATGTGCTGGAGCACCGAGTCCCGGCCCGCCTGCTGGTCCAGCTCGCGCAGCCGGGAGGCGAGTACGGCCAGGACGGCGAAGGTGACCGCCTGGTCCCGGGTCAGTCCGGCGGAGTTGCCGGTGTCGGCGTACAGGCCGCGCCACAGCGACGCCACCAGGACCACCTGGACGGTCAGCCGCAGCAGGACCGCCGTCATCCGGGGCGGGGTGTGCAGTTCGCCGAGCGGGGTGACGCGGGCGGCCCGCAGGCCGTGCAGGACGGAGGCCATCTCAGGCTCCTCCCGACGCGGGGCCGGCATGCACGTACGCGGCCCGCATCACGTCCTCCAGGTCCGCCTCGTCGAGGGCGAGGTCGGTCACCTCGTACCGCTCGACGACCTGCTTCAGCGCCTGGTGCACGGTCGGGGCGTCGGGTCCGTCCGGCCCGAAGACCGCCTGGGGGCCCTCGCGCCGCAGCAGCGCGATCCCGGGCAGCGGGCCGACCTCGGTGTGCGGGTCGGCCAGGGTCACCCGCACCTGCCAGGTCGAGCCGTACTTGCGGCGGATCTCGTCGAGCGTGCCGTCCAGGACGAGCCGTCCGTGGTTGATCAGGACGACCCGTTCGGCGAGCCGCTCGACCTCCGTCATGTCGTGGGTGGTGAGCAGGACCGTACGGCCGCGCTCCTCGACCTGGTGCCGCAGGAACTCCCGCACCTGCTCCTTCACCACCACGTCCATGCCGATGGTCGGCTCGTCGAGGAAGACCACCGGCGGGTCGTGCAGCAGGGCGGCGGCGAGGTCGGAGCGCACCCGCTGGCCGAGGGAGAGGTGGCGGACGCGGGTGTCCCAGAAGGAGGAGAGGTCGAGCAGGTCGTCGAACTCCCGCAGGCGGGCGGCGTGTTCGGCCTTCGGCACCTCGTAGATGTCGCGCAGGATCGCGAACGACTCGCGCACCGGCAGGTCCCACCACAGCTGGGTGCGCTGGCCGAACACCGTGCCGATGTTGCGGGCGTTGCGCTCCCGCTCCTCGTACGGCACCACGCCCGCGACCCGGGCCTCGCCCGCGCTCGGGGTGAGGATGCCGGTGAGCATCTTGATGGTGGTGGACTTGCCGGCGCCGTTCGGGCCGAGCAGGGCGAGGAGTTCGCCGGAGGCGACGGAGAAGGACACGTCGCGGACGGCGTGCTTGGCGACGCGCTCAGGATCGACGAGTGAGCGCAGGGCGCCGGCGAAGCCGGGGCGACGGACGGTGCTGTGGAAGGTCCGGGAGAGTCCGCGAACCTCGATACTTCCATTCAAGTGACATCAACTCCCTTGCCGGGCAAACAAGTTGCGGCCGGTCGGCAGGAGCGCCGACCGGCCGCTGGTGGTCTTCCGACGGTGTCGGAAAGTCGATCAATCGGTCAATCGATTTACAGGGTCGAGAACACGAACGAGAACTCGGCCGGCTCGGCGTTCAGGAAGTACTGCGGCAGCGGGCCCGGCCCGCAGGACTGCGAACCGATGCCCTGCTGGCCGTGGTCGAGGTGGACCCACACGGTGTCGCCCGGCGTGAGGTCGCTCAGGTGCCGGGCCGCGTCCACCTGCTCGCTGGTCCAGCGTCGCGCGCTGAACCAGAACTCCGGGTCGCCCTCGATCCGCAGCCCGCCGAGCTCCGCCCAGCGCACGTCGGCCCGGGCGCCGTTCTCCTGCGGGCGGACGTACGGCGTCTGGAGCTCGTCCACACCGGCCTGCCAACGGCCCAGCATCGACGCCGACCTGGTGTCCGGGTACGCCTCACCGGGACCGCCGCCGAACCAGGTCACGGCGTCCGCCTGCGCGAGCCCGAGCCGGATCCCGAGCCGGGGCAGCGGCACCTTCCAGTCGCCCTCCGGCGTCACGGACACGGTCAGCCGCAGCCGGGTGCCGTCGGAGGTCCACCGGTACACCGTGGCGAGCCCCACCTCCCGGGCGGCGGGCGCCACCCGGGTCCGTACCGTCAGCGCGTCGTCGCTCAGCTCGACGGCGTCCAGCCGGTGCCGCATGCGGTGCAGGCCGTACTTGCGCCACAGCATCCCCCAGCGGGTGTCGGACTGCCATTCGGCGCCGTCGTCGTTGTCGGTGGGCGCCCGCCACACGTCCAGGCGGGGGGCCGTCACCTCGACGCCGCCGATCGTCCGCAGCGCTCCGGAACGGGCGTCGAAGGAGGCCGGGCCGAGGGTGATCACCCGCTCGTCCGCGGCGGGCCTCTCGCTCGCGGTGACCGGCACCGGCTGCCGCGCGGACACCGGCACCTGACCCCACGCCACCACGTGGCCCTTCGGCGCCCACGCCGTGTCGGCCGCCAGCAGCGCCCGTACGGTCCACTGCGCCTCCGACCCGCCCGCCGCGTCGGCCGGCGGCGCGGGCAGCTTCACGTCCGCGGACTGACCGGGCGCGAGGGCCGGCACCGACAGCGCTCCGGCCTCCACCGTCTCGCCGTCCACCTGGTACGACCACTCGAACGCGAGCGCCGACAGATCGGCGAAGTCGTACTTGTTGGTCACGCGTACGGTGCCGTCGGCGCCGTCGCCCTCGATGCGGACCGGCTCGATGACCTTCTTGTACTCGACGAGTCCGGGCGAGGGCGTGCGGTCCGGGAAGACCAGCCCGTCGCAGACGAAGTTGCCGTCGTGCAGCTCCTCGCCGAAGTCACCGCCGTAGGCGTAGCCCAGCTCGGGGTGCTTGATGCCGTGGTCGATCCACTCCCAGACGAAGGCGCCCTGGAGCCGGTCGTACTTCTCGAACAGGCGCTGGTAGTCGGCGAGACCGCCGGGGCCGTTGCCCATGGCGTGCGCGTACTCGCACTGGATGAACGGGAGTTCGCGACGCTTGCGCGTCCCCCCGTCGAGATGCTGCCCGATCCTCTCGACCTCGTCGTGGAAGGCGTACATCCGCGAGTACACGTCGGTGTCCCGGCAGTTCCAGTCGCCCTCGTAGTGCACGAGCCGCTCGGGGTCCCGGCCGTGGATCCACTCGGCCATCGCGGTCAGGCCGCGCCCGGTGCCCGCCTCGTTGCCCAGCGACCAGAAGACGATCGAGGGGTGGTTCTTGTCGCGCTCGACCATCCGGGCCGCGCGGTCCAGCAGGGCCGGGGTCCAGCGGTCGTCGTCGACGGGGTTGTCGCGCCAGCCCTGCTCGGTGAAGCCGTGGGTCTCCAGGTCGCACTCGTCGATGACCCACAGGCCGTACTCGTCGCACAGGTCGAGGAAGGCCGGGTGCGGCGGGTAGTGCGAGGTGCGCACGGCGTTGAGGTTGTGCCGCTTCATCAGCAGCACGTCCGCGCGCATGGTCTCCAGGTCCAGCGCGCGGCCCTTCTCGGGGTGCCACTCGTGCCGGTTGACGCCCTTGAACAGGAGCGCCTCGCCGTTGACCTTGATCAGGCCGTCCGCCAGCTCGACGGTACGGAAGCCGATGCGCAGCGGCACGCGCTCACCCGCGGTGACCAGCTCGCCGTCGTACAGCTTCGGCGTCTCCGCCGACCACGGCTCCACCGCGACGGTGACCGGCTCGCCGGTGGCGACATCGATGTCGAGGGCGGGCACGGACACCCGCCCCTCGACGTCGGAGTCGACGCGCAGGGTGCCCTCGCCGGTGGTGTGGTCGTAGGAGGCGTGCACGAAGAAGTCGCCCGCCGCGCCCGTCGGCCGGTGCAGCAGGGTGACGTCACGGAAGATGCCGGGCAGCCACCACTGGTCCTGGTCCTCCAGGTACGAGCCCGCCGACCACTGGTGGACGCGGACCGCGAGCACGTTCCCGGCCGGCCTCAGCAGCGGCCCGACCGCGAACTCGTGCGGCAGCCGGGAGCCCTTGAACTCGCCGAGCTCCGTGCCGTTCAACCAGACGCGGGCACAGGACTCGACACCGTCGAAGCGCAGGACGGCACCGCCGTCGTCGAGGGCCGGCCAGTCGTCCGGCAGGTCGAAGAGGCGCAGGTGGTCGCCGGTCGGGTTCTCGGTGGGGACGCGCGGCGGGTCCACCGGGAAGGGGTAGAGGTGGTTGGTGTAGGTCGGCGAACCGAACGCGCCGTCGCCCTGCAGGACCCAGTGGCCGGGGACCGTGACCTCGGCCCAGCCCCCGGCGTCGTAGCCCTCGGCGGCGAACGAGTCGTCCGCGGCATCGGCGGTCGCCGACAGCCGCAAGCGCCAGCTGCCGTTCAGGGACAGGGAGTGCGCGTCCGAGGACGCGTACCAGGCGCGCGGCGGGAGGGTGCCGCGGCCGGGTGAGACGTCCTCTACGTAGTCGACGGGTCGGGTGGTGCGGAAAGACATCTTTCTCCAGGTCTGAAAGAAGGCGTCAGCCCTTGATGCCGGTCTGTGCGATGCCCTGGACCAGCCAGCGCTGAAGGAACAGGAACACGAACAACAGGGGCAGGATGGAGATGGCCGTGGCCATGAAGATCAGGTGGTAGTTGACGGTCTGGTTGGTCGCGTACGAGGAGAGCGCGACCTGGACCGTCCACGCGCTGGGGTCCTGGCCGATGACCAGGGGCCAAAGGAAGGCGTTCCAGCCGGCGATGAAGGTGATCGTCGCGATCGCCGCGAAGAAGTTCAGCGAATTGGGCACGACGACACGCCAGTACGCCCCCCAGTAGCTGAGCCCGTCCACGCGCGCCGCCTCCTCCAGCTCCTTCGGGAACCCCAGGAAGTACTGCCGGAATAGGAAGCACGTGAAACCACTGAAAAGGCCCGGAATGATGAGACCCCGGTAACTGTCGATCCAGCCGAGCGACGAGACGAGCACGAAGCTCGGCACGAACGTGACGGCCGTGGGGACCATCAGGGTGGCCAGTACGGCGTAGAAGATCTTGTTGGCGTGCTTGTACGGAATGCGGGCCAGGCCGTATCCGGCGAGCGAGCAGATGAGCAGGATCCCCGTGGTGTGCAGGATGGCCACGACCAACGAGTTCCACATCGACCTGGCGAAGTCGACCGTGACGTCGTCGAAGGGTTCCTTGACGTTGGCCCACTGGATCTCGGTGGGGAACCACTTCCATTCCTCGCCCGTGATCTCCGGGTCCGTCATGAAGGCGTTGCGGACGATCAGATAGAACGGGATCAGGAAGAGGACGGCGGCCACGCCCGTCGCTATGTACAGACCGGTGTTGCCGATGACGCCGCCCCGGCGCGTGGCCCGGGCCGGCGCCTGCTTGCGGACGTCGGGTGCTGTGGTGGTCACTGGGACTCGTCACCCCTTCCGAAGCCCATGATCTTGCCCTGGAACAGGGTCACGAGGCAGATGAGCGCGGTCAGGACCAGCGCGCCCGCGCTGCCCGCGCCGTAGTTCTGGTTCTCACCGAGGGCCATCTTGTACAGCTCGACCAGCGGCGGCATGCCCCAGGTGGCCTTGCCCAGCAGGATGAAGAACTCGTCGAAGGCCTGGTAGGCGGCGATGAGCAGCAGCAGGATCACCGCGGTCGACGTCGCCCGCAGCTGGGGCAGCGTGATGTGCCGGAAGGTCTGCCAGCCCGGCTTCGCGCCGTCGATGGAGGCGGCCTCGTACAGCTCCCTCGGGATGTTCTGCAGCGCCGCCAGGAAGAGGATCATGTAGAAACCGGACTGCAGCCACAGCCGGACGGTCACGATGACCAGCCAGTACCAGGGCGGATCTGGATTGCCGAGCCAGGCGATGTTCTCGATCCCGAACCAGCCGAGGAAGGTGTTGGCCATGCCGAAGCGGACGCCGTTGAAGATGGACATCTTCCAGATCAGCGCGGCGGCCGCGTAGCTGACGGCGGTCGGCAGGAAGAACACCGACCGGAAGAACGCCCGCATGAACCGCAGCCGGTTCACCAGCAGCGCGAGGCCGAGTGACAGCGCCCAGGTGGTCGGCACGATGAACGCGGCGAACACGGTGAAGGTGACCAGGGAGTTCCTGAAGTCCGTGTCCGACAGGATCTGCTTGTAGTTGTCCAGGCCGACGAACTCGCTCGGCGTGACGGTGAACCGTGCCTCGAAGAAGCTGAGATACAGGCTCCAGCCGATGGGCACGAAGACGAAGATCACCAGGCCGATCAGGAAGGGCCCGGTGAAGAGCCAGAAGTTGAAGGTGCTGTTCGCCCTCAGGCCCCGCCGCGGCCGGTCCTTGGAGACCTTGGCCGGGGCGGGGGAGGCGACCCCGCGTGTGGTGGTGGTCGACATGTCGAGATCCGTCCGGCGGCCTATCCGAAGAGCTTCTGCAGCTCGGTGGTGACCTTCTTCTCACAGGCGGCGAGCTGGGCCTTCGGGTCGCCGTCCTTGCGGACGGAGTTCGCCATCACGTCGTTGAACGCGGCGATCATGGCCTGGGTCCAGCCGATGTTGTCGAAGTGCCCGAACTCGTTGAACAGCTTCACACCCTCGGCCGGCAGACCGGACTTCAGCTTCGTCGCGGACTCGGCGAGAGAGGTGCGCGGCGGGATGTGGAAGCCGTAGGAGGTGGCGAAGTCCTCCTGGTACTCCTTCTGGTCGATCCACAGCCACTTCACGTACTCCTTGGCCGCCTCGACGTTCTTGCCCTTGGCGTTCACGAACATCGACCAGCCGCCGTTGTACACCGACTCCTTGCCGGCGGAGCCGACCTTCGGGAAGGGGAAGACGCCGATGTCGTCGCCGAGGGCCTGCTGCATGGCCGGCATGGCCCACATGCCGCACCACTGGATCGCCGTCAGACCCTGGGTGAAGGCCGACGGGTCCCACCAGTCGGCCGGGGCGTCGAGCAGCAGGTCACCGCTGGTGAACAGACCCCGCAGCTGCTTCAGGCCGTCGGCGACGGCGTCGGTGTTGAAGGCGGGCTTGTTGTCCGCGGTGAGGGTGTCGGCGCCGGCCGACCAGATCAGGTTGTGCTGGACCGGGGTGAGGTCGTTGCCGAGGTAGGCGCCCTTGACCTTGCTGGTCTTGAGCTTGGCGGCGGCCTCGACCAGCTCCTCCAGCGTGGTCGGCACCTCGACCTTCGCCTTCTCGAAGAGCGAGGGGCGGTAGAAGAAGAACTGGGGGTCGTCGATCATCCGGACGCCGTATATCTTCCCGTCGACCGTGTGCGACGTGATGTCGGCCTGGTTGAAGTCGGACTTGACCGGCTCGATGATGTCGGTCAGGTCCGCCACCTGACCGCTCTTGATGAGCTGGATCTGCGGATGGAACTCGAAGACGTCCGGCGCGTTCTTGGTGAGCAGCGCGGCGAACAGCTTCTGCTCGAAGTTGTTGCCGGTGATCCACTGAGTGGTCACGTCGGTCTTGTCGTAGGCCTTCGCGTACTTCTTGACGGCCTGCTCGACGCCCGCCTCGCCGTACGCGTGGAAGTACTGGACGAGTCGGTCCCCCGAACCTCCGCTGCTTCGGCCGGTGTTGCTCCCGCACGCGGCCAGCCCGCCCGCGGCGGCCAGACCCAGCGCGGCCCGCAGTGCGGTACGGCGGTCGAAGTTCCTGCTGCTCAATGCCGACATGGTGACGTCCTTGTCTCGAGTGCGGCTGCGGCCCTGTTTCCCTGACTGGAGCGGCTCAGCGCCAGGTGGCTCAAAAGGGGTTGCGGTGCGGGACGTTAACCTTCGGCTAAGGCTTCGGCAAGGGGTTGGACGAAGTCTGCGCGAAGCGTTGTGCGACGTTCGGGATACCGGACGTTGCGGCGCTACGAAGGCGGTGCGGTACGGCCTTTCGCGGCAGCGGTGCGCTTGGCCGCGGTCCGTTGGCCCACCGTCTGCAGCGCCCCTTCGAGCGCGAACGTCGCCGCGCCCAGGCACACCGGGTCGGTGGGGATGGGGGACAGGACGATCGCGGTGGCGGCGAGCGGCCGCCTGAGCGCGTGCCGGGCGACGGCCTCGCGCACCTCGCGCAGCAGCGGCTCGCCGAGGCTCGCGGCGACCCAGCTGCTCAGCACGACGACCTCGGGGTTGAAGAGGTTCACCAGGTCGGCGATCCCGGCGCCCAGGTAACGGGCGGTGTCCCGGACCACCTTGAGCGCCACGGGATCACGCGCGTCGACGCCGCGGGCCAGCGCGTCGATCGTCGCTGTCTGGTCCTCCGGGTGCAGCAGGGGACTGTCGGCGGCCAGTTCACGCAGGTTCACCATGATCCCGGGCGCGCCGACGTACGTCTCGACGCAGCCGTGGTTGCCGCAGTGGCAGTGCCGCCCGTCCAGCACGAGCGTCGTATGCCCCCACTCGCCGGCGCTGTTGCTCACGCCCCGGTGCAGTCCGCCGCCGAGCACGAGCCCGGCGCCGACGCCGGTGCCGAGGTTGACCACCACGGCGTCACCCCGGCCGCGGGCGGCACCGAACCACAGCTCGGCCACCGCGCTCGCGCGCAGCGGGTTGTCCATGTAGAGCGGGTAGGCGACGTGCTCGGCGAGCAGATCGAGCAGCGGCACGTCGTGCCAGTCCCAGTTGGGCGCGTACTCGGCGACACCGGTGTCGCGGTCCACCTGCCCCGGCACGCTCACCCCCACGCCGAGCACCCGCGCGCCCTCCACGCCGGCCTGCGCGACCACCGAGCCGACGGCGGCGGCGACATGGCCGACGACCTGCTCGGGGCGGCTCTCGCCGGGGCGCATGTCCTCGTCGGCGCGGGCCAGCACGTTCAGCCCGAGATCGAACAGCTCGACCCGGACGTACGTCTCGGCGATGTCGACGCCGATCAGCGCGCCGCCGGAGGCGTTGACCGCCACGAGCCCCCGGGGCCGGCCGCCGGCCGAGTCCTCGAACCCGACCTCCGTGATCATCCGCAGGTCGAGCAGCTCGCCCACGAGCGTGGCGACGGTGGCGAGACTGAGACCCGTGGCCGCCGCCAGCTCCTGGCGGGAGGTGGGTGACGAGGCGATGATCTGGCGCAGCACCTCGTAGCGGTTCGCGGTGCGGATGTCACGTGACGTGCGCTTCACCGGTGCCCCCCGTCCCTTCGCTCAGGCCGGGTCGTCGTCGGCACCGGCGCGGCGCAAGGCTATGGCGTGCGCCGCCTTTCTACAAGGGGTTAGGAAAGGGGCTGTAGAAAGTCTTTCCGCTGGAAGCGCCAGGTGGGAGAGTACTGGCGCGTATCAGTCGTCCCAGTCGTGGAGGATATCCCGCACGAACGCGTTGGCGAACTTCCCCGCCGGGTCCAGCTCCCGCGCCAGCGCCCGGAAGTCGGCCAGTCTCGGATACCGCCCGCGCACGACCCGGGCCGGCAGTGCGAACACCTTGCCCCAGTGCGGCCGCGGCTCGAAGGCGTCCAGCGCCTCCTCGAGGCGCCGCACTACCGGCAGTACGGCCGCGGTGTCCTCGATCCAGGTGAAGTGCAGGGCCACCGTGTCCCGGCCGTAGGAGGGACTGAGCCACTGCGCGTCCGCCGCGACCAGGCGCACCTCGCAGGTCTGGAGCACGGCGGCGACCGTCCCCCGGATCGCGTCGACCGCGTGCAGCGCCGCCACGGCATGCTCGCGCGGCAGCAGGTACTCCGACTGGAGTTCGGCACCGCTGCTCGGCGTGAACTCGGCCCGGAAGTGCGGCAACCGCTCGTGCCACGGCCCCGCCACGCCGAACTGCTCCGTGCAGTTGACCGCCGGCATCCCCGGCACCGGGTGCAGCTTCTCGGTGGCCGGCGCCGCCCACGGGAAGTCGGTCAGCGGCCGGTCCGTGCGCCGCTTGCGCCACACCTGCCGGAACCCAGGCTCGCGCCAGTCGGTGAACAGGCTCACGCTGTACGCCGACGACATCACCGTCTCGAACGCCGCCAGGTCCAGGCCGTCCAGGGGCAGTTCGGTGAACAGGTGCTGCTCGACGTCGAAGGACGGCTCCAGGTCGAGGGTGAGCGCGGTGACGACGCCGAGGGCGCCCAGCGAGGTGACCACACCGCCGAACCGCTCGTCGTCCCGGCCGACGGTCAGCACCGAGCCGTCCGCCGTGACCAGCTCCACCTCCCGCACCGACGTGGCCAGCGAGCCGTTGCCGATCCCCGACCCGTGGGTGCCGGTGGCGACCGACCCGGCCACCGAAATGTGCGGCAGGGACGCCATGTTGGGCAGCGCGAGGCCGTGCGCGTACACCGCGCGGGCGAGTTCGGCGTACCGCACGCCGCCCGCGACCCGTACCGTACGGGCCGCCCGGTCCACGTCGACCACCGGCGGCAGGTCGGCGATCGACAGCAGCACGCCCTCGGTGCCCGGCTCGGCGATCTCGTTGAACGAATGCCCGCTGCCCAGCACCCGCACCCGCTCGCTGCCGGCCACCAGCGCGCTGATCGCGCCGGTCGAGTACGGCCGGTGCAGCTCCTTGGCGGTGTACGTGATGTTTCCCGCCCAGTTGGTGATCGTCTCGGTCATCCTCGCCGTCCCTCCAGGTGGCTGCCTGTGCGTTGACCCTCTCATCCGCGGCTGCCTACCGTAGAGACCGCTTTCTCCATTCATCTCCCGCACTGTGCCGAGCCGGAGGCCACGTCCATGACCGAGCGGCCGTACGCCATGTTCGCCATGTCCCGCCGGAACGTGCCGCAGGTCTTCCCGCCGGAGGTGCTCGCGCGGCTGCGCGAGTCGGTGGACATCGACCCCGCCTTCGTGGCCGAGGACTTCACGGACCCCGGCCTCGCGGACGCCCTCGCCCGCACCGAGATCCTCGTCACCGGCTGGGGCTGCCCCCGCCTCGACGCGGCCGCACTGGACGCCGTCCCGAAGCTGCGGGCGGTGCTGCACTCGGCCGGCTCGGTCAAGGGCCTCGCCACGCCCGAGCTGTGGCGGCGCGGGATCACGGTGACCTCGGCGGCGGTGGCCAACGCCGTGCCGGTCGCCGAGTACACGCTGGCCATGATCCTGCTCGCCGGGAAGGACCTGTTCGCCGCCCGCGACCGCCTGCGCACCGAGCGGGCCTTCCCGGGCTGGGGGCTGGTCCCCGGCATCGGCAACCACGGCCGCCGGGTCGGCGTGATCGGGGCCTCGCGCATCGGACGCAAGGTGATCGAGCTGCTGCGCCCCTTCGACCTGGTCCCCACCCTGACCGACCCGTACGTCGACGAGGCGGGCGCCGCCGCCCTCGGCGTACCCCTGCTCCCGCTGGAGGAACTGCTGCGCACCTCGGACGTCGTGACCGTCCACGCCCCCGAGACCCCCGAGACCCGTCACCTCATCGGCCCCGGCGAACTGGCCCTGATGCCCGACGGCGCGGTGCTGATCAACACCGCGCGCGGCACCCTGCTCGACCACGAGGCCCTGATCGCCGAGCTGCGCACCGGCCGCCTCTCGGCGATCCTCGACGTCACCGACCCCGAGCCCCTGCCCGCCGACTCCCCCCTGTACGACCTGCCGAACGCCTACCTCACCCCACACCTCGCGGGCTCCCAGGGCAACGAGGCGGCGCGGCTGGGTCTGGCCGTGGTGGCGGAGGCGGCGCGGCTGGTGGCGGGGGAGGAGCCGGGGTATCCGGTCGACCCTGCGGTGCTGGGGCGGGAGGCGTGAGGGCCTGCGGTCGGCTTCCCGCGCCTCTCACGCGCGCCCACCAGCGGCCCCGCGCCGCCGCCTGACGGCTCACCTGGTGGCTGGTGGGAGGTGACGAGCCGGGGTATCCGGTCGACCCTGCGGTGCTGGGGCGGGAGGCGTGAG
>NZ_JBIWJD010000001.1:455709-1762626 GCF_044764945.1 Streptomyces sp. NPDC093568
CGTGAGGGCCTGCGGTCGGCTTCCCGCGCCTCTCACGCGCGGCCACCAGCGGCCCCGCGCCGCCGCCTGACGGCTCACCTGGTGGCTGGTGGGAGGTGAGGAGCCGGGGTATCCGGTCGATGCTGCGGTGCTGGGGCGGGAGGCGTGAGGGCCTGCGGTCGGCTTCCCGCGCCTCTCACGCGCGGCCACCAGCGGCCCCGCGCCGCCGCCTGACGGCTCACCTGGTGGCTGGTGGGAGGTGACGAGCCGGGGTAACCGGTCGATGCTGCCGCGCTGGGGCGGAAGGCGTGAGGGCCTGTGGCCGGCCGTGCGGCTTACGCCACGCGCGGCCTGAGGGGGCCCCGGCGCCGCTCGCGGCCCGGCAGGGGCATACCGTGAGGAGTCGTACGCCTGAGCCGGGAGGAGATTACGGATGGGCAGCCGCACCGCACTGGTCGAGGATCTGATGGAGCGATTCCCGCACGTTCCGCGGGAAGCCGTCTTCAAGGAGGATCTGCTCCGGGGAGGGGTGGCCTTCGACCCGTCCGCGCTCAGTGACAACGAGGGCGGTGAGGTCAAGCCGAAGTCGTACTTCATCTTCTCCTTCGACCACGGCACGCTCCCCGAACTCGGCGAGGCCGCGCTCCGGCGGCCGCCGGAGGAGATCATCCTCACCGGCGGACCGTACGACCTGCGCCGCACCGTCGTCTCCGTGCGCGTGAACCCGTCGTCGCCGTACCGCGTCGCCGCCGACGACCACGGCGTGCTCGGCCTCTACCTCGACGGCAAGCGGATCGCCGACGTCGGCGTGCCGCCGATGCCGGAGTACTACCGGCACAAGCTCGCCAACGGGAAGTCCGTGATGGAGGTCGCCCCGACCATCCAGTGGGGCTACCTGATCTATCTGACCGTCTTCCGGGTGTGCCAGTACTTCGGTGCCAAGGAGGAGTGCCAGTACTGCGACATCAACCACAACTGGCGCCAGCACAAGGCGGCCGGGCGGCCGTACACGGGTGTGAAGGACGTCGAGGAGGTGCTGGAGGCGCTCGAGATCATCGACCGGTACGACACCGCCAAGGCCTCCACCGCCTACACCCTCACCGGCGGCGCCATCACCAAGACGGTCTCCGGCCGTGACGAGGCCGACTTCTACGGCCACTACGCCAAGGCCATCGAGGAGCGCTTCCCGGGCCGCTGGATCGGCAAGGTCGTCGCCCAGGCGCTGCCGCGCGACGACGTGCAGCGGTTCAAGGACTACGGCGTGCAGATCTACCACCCCAACTACGAGGTGTGGGACGAGTACCTGTTCAAGATGTACTGCCCGGGCAAGGAGCGCTACGTCGGCCGCGACGAGTGGCACAAGCGGATCCTCGACTCCGCGGAGATCTTCGGGGCCCGCAACGTCATCCCCAACTTCGTGGCCGGCGTGGAGATGGCGGAGCCCTTCGGCTTCAAGACGGTCGACGAGGCCATCGACTCCACCACCGAGGGCCTGCGCTTCTTCATGTCGCACGGCATCACGCCCCGCTTCACCACGTGGTGCCCCGAGCCGACCACCCCGCTCGGCAAGGCCAACCCGCAGGGCGCGCCGCTGGAGTACCACATCCGGCTGCTGCAGGCCTATCGCCAGACGATGGAGGACTTCGGTCTCTCCTCGCCCCCCGGATACGGTGAGCCCGGCCCCGGCCGCGCGGTGTTCTCGGTGAGCTCCTTCATGGACAGCCTGCCGGCGGAGGAGACTTCGGCGGTGTAGTTGAGACGGATGGGGCCCGCGTCCGTACAAGTGGCTGTAGTTGTGGGGCGCGACGGTCTGTCATGACATGTGAACACGGCGCTTGTCAGTTGTGTTGAAAACGTGAAAGGCTCATGTCCTGCCGCGAGGTTCCCCCCAACTCCATTGCCAATATGGCGAGTTGACCTCGCATGTGGATGCAGGAGACCCATGCCCGACCTGCCGACCCCCCAGGACGCCACCGAGGCAGCGCTGTTCTCCGAGTGCTGGGATTCCGTGCTGTCGTACGCCGACCTGTGCACGGCCGGGTCCTCGGCGGCCAACCAGCTGGCCGCCGAGGCGTTTTCCACCGGGATACGCGAGGCCCGTGAGGCCGAAACCGGAACCCTCCGCAGCGCAGGCCGCCGCCCGGCCCGGCTGCCCCGGATTCCCCTCCTCCTGACCGCCGTACGCACCACCGCGGCCGTCTGGGAGGACACCGGCCAGGGCCACGACCTCGATCCGGACCTGCGCCTGTGGCTCAACTCCGACAAGGCCGCCCGCTACACCGGCCCCCCGCTCCAGCGCCCGCTCGCGCTGCGCGGCCTGCGTGACATGCAGGAACCGGACGCCGCACTGCTGTGGCTGGCCGAGGTGGAGGCGCTGCCGCAGACCGTGGTGGCCCGCCGGCTCGGCCTCGACCCGGCCGCCGTAGCCGACGAACTCACCCAGGTGCGCGGCCTGTTCCGGGACCGCTGCCAGCGCAACCACCTCGACACGCCCATGGACGCGCGGTGCCGCAGCTACGCGCGCCTCCTCGACGCCGTCACCCGCTCGACCGGCGCCGACACCCCCGAAGACCTCTCCCGCCACCTCGCCACCTGTGTGCGGTGCGCCGAGGCCGCCGCCTGTCTGCGGCCGCACGGCGGCGGGCTGCCCGGGGCCCTCGCCGGCGGAGTGATCGGCTGGGGCGGCCTCGCCTACCTGGAGCGCCGCCGCCGGGCCTCCGAGGTGCGCCTCGGCGCCGGGCGCCCCGGCCCCGCGGAGGCCGACACGGTTCCGCCGAACCCCGGCGCGCACAAGGCGCGCGTCGTGCGCAGCGGTCTGCTCCTCGCCGCCGTCCTCGTCTCGGCGCTCGCCCTCGCGGTGTCGATGATGCCGGGCGGCTCCACCGGCGCCGGCACCGCGGCGGGCGGCGACCCCTCCGACCGCCAGCCGGTCGCCGACCCCGGCTTCACGCTGCCGGTCACGGCCGCCACACAGCCGGCCACGAAGACGCCGGCGCCGTCGAAGAGCGCCTCCCGGGACGACTCGCCCGAGCCGAGGAACCCCGAACCGGAACCCCAGGGCACCCAGTCCTCCACGGCCCGCCAGGACGACCCGGAACCCTCCCCCTCCGCGAGCGCCGCGCCGGCCTGCGAGGTCGACTACGACCTCGTCAACGAATGGCCCGACGGCTTCCAGGCCACCGTCACGGTCACCACCGAACATGCCCTCGACGACTGGCGCGTGGCCTGGTCCTTCCGGGACGGCCAGCAGGTCGGCCAGATGTGGGACGCGAGCTTCGCCCAGAACGGCTCCCGGGTCACGGCCAAGGCCGCTGAGTACAACAGGACGGTCCAGGCGAACAGCACGCTCTCGTTCGGGTTCATCGCCTCCTGGGAGGGTGAGAACTCGGCGGGGGTCGACTTCACGCTGAACGGGCACGACTGCGCGTAAAACCGGTTGACGGGCCTTCCAGGGGTCGGGCTAGAGTGACGGAAGATCAGGGCGGTGGCCGGTGGCCGCCGCCGAGCGGACGTGTGTGAGGAGGTGTCGACCGATGGCTGTCTTTGCGATGAGCGCTACCCGCATCCAGTTCATCAAGTCCACCTCCGTGGCCGCCGGCTGACCTCACCTCATCTCTCCGCGTCATGTGCACGCGGCTGCCGGGGCCACCCTTGTGAAGGGTCACCCGTTGACTTCCACCTCTGTTTTCTCCGCGTTGGCACCCTACGGTTGGGACACCGGCTGGGCCGACGCGTTCACCCCGTACGACACCGAGGGTCTCCTGCCCGGCCGGGTCGTACGGGTCGACCGCGGGCAGTGCGACGTCGTCACCGCCGACGGGGTCGTCCGCGCCGACACGGCGTTCGTCACCCCGCACGATCCGATGCGGGTCGTGTGCACCGGTGACTGGGTCGCCGTCGAACCGGGCGGGAACCCGCAGTACGTACGCGCGTACCTGCCACGCCGTACCGCGTTCGTGCGCTCCACCTCCTCCAAGCGGTCCGAGGGGCAGATCCTCGCCGCCAACGTCGACCACGCCATCGTCGCCGTGTCGCTGGCCGTCGAACTCGACCTCGGCCGCATCGAGCGGTTCCTCGCCCTGGCGTGGGAGTCGGGCGCGCAGCCGCTCGTGGTCCTCACCAAGGCCGACCTCGTGCCGGACGCGGTGACGCTCTCCCATCTCGTCCAGGACGTGGAGACCACGGCGCCGGGAGTGCCGGTGCTGACCGCCAGCGCCACGCTGGGGGAGGGACTCGACGTCCTCACCGCGGTCGTGGGCGGCGGTACGACCGTGCTGCTCGGGCAGTCCGGCGCGGGCAAGTCCACGCTCGCCAACGCGCTGCTCGGCGAGGACGTGATGGAGGTCCAGGCCGCGCGCGACGTCGACGGCAAGGGCCGCCACACCACCACCACGCGCAACCTCCTCGCCCTGCCGGGCGGCGGTGTCCTCATCGACACACCGGGGCTGCGAGGCGTCGGGCTGTGGGACGCCGAGACCGGCGTCGGCCAGGTCTTCTCGGAGATCGAGGAACTGGCCGGGTCCTGCCGCTTCCACGACTGCGCGCACGAGAGCGAGCCGGGCTGCGCGGTGCTCGCCGCGATCGACGAGGGCGTGCTGCCGGTGCGCCGGCTGGAGAGCTACCGCAAGCTGATGCGGGAGAACCAGTGGATCGTGGCCAAGACCGACGCCCGGCTGCGTGCCGAGATCAAGAAGGACTGGAAGCGGAAGGGGGCGCAGGGCCGCGCCGCCATGGAGGCGAAGCGGGGCCACGTCCGGTGACCCGTCCGGTGCCGGCGGGAAGGGACAGCTCCGTGTCCGATTCCCGCTGGCACCACCCCCTCGGCCCGGCGGACACTGGACACCGTGATGGACGAGGACACCAGGTACGAGGCGGTGCGCAGCCGTGATGCGCGGTTCGACGGCGAGTTCTTCTTCGCCGTCGAGACCACCGGCATCTACTGCCGCCCCAGCTGCCCGGCGGTCACACCGAAACGGCACAACGTGCGGTTCTTCCCGACGGCCGCCGCCGCGCAGGGCTCGGGTTTCCGGGCCTGCCGGCGGTGCCGGCCGGACGCCGCGCCCGGGTCGGCCGCCTGGAACGTGCGGGCCGACGTGGTCGGCCGTGCCGTCCGGCTGATCGGCGACGGGATCATCGACCGGGAAGGTGTCGCCGGACTCGCGACACGGCTCGGGTACAGCGCCCGGCAGGTGCAGCGGCAGCTCACCGCCGAACTCGGCGCGGGCCCGGTCGCGCTCGCCCGCGCCCAGCGGGCGCACACCGCCCGGGTGCTGCTGCAGACCACCGACCTGCCGATCACGGAGATCGCGTTCGCGGCCGGGTCCGCCAGTGTGCGCCAGTTCAACGACACGATCCGGGCGGTGTACGCCTCGACCCCGAGCGAGCTGCGCGCCGCCGCATCGAGGGGCGGCCGTGACGCCCGGCGGACGGGCACCCCGTCGGCCGGGATACCGCTGCGGCTGGCCTACCGGGGCCCCTACCGAAGCGGTGCCGTCTTCGACCAGTTGGAGCGGGAGGCCGTCCCCGGCGTCGAGGCCGTGTCCGGGCGGGCCGGGCGTCGCACCTACCGGCGCACCCTCCGCCTTCCCCACGGCACCGCGATCGTCGCCGTGGACGAGCGGACGGGTGCCCCTCGGGCACGCGGCGCCCACCCGGGCGGCTGGCTCGACGCCCGCCTCCACCTCACCGACCCCCGCGACCTGACCACCGCCGTCCACCGGCTGCGGCGTCTGTTCGATCTCGACGCCGACCCGTACGCCGTGGACGAGCGGCTCGGTGCCGACCCCCGGCTCGGACCGATGGTCGCCGCCCGGCCGGGACTGCGGTCACCCGGTAGCGCCGACGCGGAGGAGCTGGCGGTCCGGGAACTGGTCGGCCCGGCGGAGGCCGAGCGGCTGGTGGCGCGGTACGGGAAGGCGCTCGACGCGCCCTGCGGCGCCCTCACCCATCTGTTCCCCGAGGCGGCCGTCCTCGCCGGGGCCGAGCCGCACGGGCCCCTCGGCGCGCTCGCCGCCGCCCTCGCCGACGGTGCCCTGCGGCTGGACCCCGGCGCCGACCGGGACGAGGCGCAGGACGCGCTGCTTGCCCTGCCCGGCCTCGACGCCCGTACGGTCGCCGTCATCCGCACCCGCGCCCTCGGCGACCCGGACGTCGCCCCGCCCGGCGTCGACGCCCCCGACAGCTGGCGCCCCTGGCGCTCCTATGCCGTGCAACACCTGCGTGCAGCAGGGGAGTTGGAGTAACCATGATGGTCACGCCCCCCGTTCACTGGACCGACTTCGACAGCCCGCTCGGCCCCCTCCTCCTCACCGCCGACCCCGCGACCGGCGCCCTGACCTCGCTCTCCGTGCCCGGCCAGAAGGGCGGCCGGACCGTGCAGGACGGCTGGCGCCGCGACCCCACGCTCTTCCGCGCGGCCGAGGAACAGCTCGCCGCCTACTTCGCCGGTGAACTGAAGGACTTCCAACTGGAGTTGAGCACGGCCGGCAGCGAGTTCCGGGAGCGGGTCTGGGCCGCCCTCGACGACGTCCCCTACGGATCCACCACGACGTACGGCGAGATCGCCGCGCGCATCGGCGCCTCCCGCCCCGCCGTGCGGGCCGTCGGTGGCGCGATCGGTGCCAACCCGCTGCTGATCGTGCGCCCCTGCCACCGGGTGATCGGGGCCGACGGGACACTGACCGGATACGCCGGCGGCCTCGAACGGAAGATCCGGCTGCTCGCGCTGGAAGGCACGCTCCCGGACGTGCCCTAGGACCCGTCGTTTGGATCGGGCCGGCTGTGAGGTGCGGCGACTTTCAACCGACCCGAGCGGGGTCTGGTGCGTGCAGCTGCAAGGCGGAGGAGGGAGTCGACGCGATGGGGGTCCCTCCCGCGCGAGGTTGTTCGAGCGTGGGGGAGTCGGCGAGTGACGACAACGCGGCTGGGGGTGCCCCCTGCTCGAAGAGCTTGGGGGAGGGCGTGCCAGACCCCGCGACGCCGGCATGATCCAAACGACAGGCCCTAGTCCTCCTCCTCGAGGCCCCAGCTGCGCACCCACCGCGGATGGATGCGGATGACCTCCTCGCTGAAGTGCGGGCCCAGTCCGTGCGGGCCGGTGAGGAGCTCCGCGTCCCCGCGGACCTCGACCCCGCGCACCCGCCACGGCCGTACGGAGGCGAGGTCGTCGACGACCAGGGCCACCTTGGGGTTCGCGCGCAGGTTGCGCCACTTCTTGGTGGCGCCCATCGCGCGACCCCCGATCAGGATCGTCCCGTCGTCCTGCGGGAAGAAGCCGACCGGGTTCGCCTGGGGCTGGCCGGCCGGGTCCACCGTGGCCAGCCGTCCCAGCCGCTGCGACGTCAGGTATACGCGTTCGGCCTCGCTGAAAGCGGTCATACGGCCAGCCAAGCACGCCCGCACCGGCGGCGCATCGGCCGCTCGCCCTACGGCCAGGGGCCTACTCCGCCGGGAGCCCCCAGCGCGGCGCCGCCCCGTTCGCCCGCACTGGCGCGATCGTCAGGTCCGGCCGGTCGCCCCGGGCGGTGATCAGCGCCGATTCGCCCTTGCGCAGGGCGACCCGGATCGCGCCGTCCCCGGCGTCCGTGTACCGCAACGGCAGTCCCCGGCCGTCCCGCACCTCGACCGGGCCCGCGATGCCGTGCCGTACGACGCAGGGCGCGCCCGCCTCGCTGGTCAGCCGGACCCAGCGGGTGACGCCGCCCTCGCGGACCGCCGACAGCAGGAAGGCGCCCTGTGTGCGGAAGTCGTGCACCGTCACGTCCGCCCAGGCGTCCGGGAGGGCCGGGAAGACCCGGATCGTCCCGCCCCAGGACTGGCAGACCATGTCGTGCAGGGACTGCGCCGCCGACAGCGGTGTCTCGATGACCGGGCCCGACTCCTTGTACATGGTGTTGGGCCGCACGAAGCGGGACATCAGCTCGCCCAGGTAGCGCAGCGCGTCCTCGCCCTTGCCGAGCAGCGCGGACATCGAGGCGGCGCCGGTGAAGGTATAGCCCTGCAGGGCACCCTCGAAGCCCACCCAGTGCGCCAACGACCGCTCGATCAGGCCCCGTTCGTCCGACGTGCGGCCGGTCAGCTCGTACAGCGGGTACACCGCGAGCAGATGCGAGTAGTGGCGGTGGGACTTCGCGAAGGGGAGGTCCGCGCCGATCACGAAGCCGTTCGCGTCGGTCGGATACGGCACCCGCCTGGTCAGCACCTCACGCCAGCGCGGCGCCAACTCGTCCTCGACGCCGAGGAGTTCGGCCGATTCGAGCAGGGTCCGGCAGCCCCAGGTCAGCAGCATCAGGTCGTAGTTGCAGTCCCTTGAGTTGCCGCCGTACTCCGGGGAGAACGTGGCCGGCAGATGGAGCCGGCCGTCCGGGCCCGGCTCCAGGAAGTGCAGGTAGTAGTTGATCGCCTTGCGCAGCAAGGGGTACAGGACGTCCCGCAGGATCGACTCGTCCATGGTGTGGCGGTAGCTGAGCCAGACGTTGTGCAGCGCCCAGGTGAGGTTGCCGACCTCGGGGGTCGGCGGGTCCTGGCCGGGGACGCCGACGCCGTAGCCGGTCAGCGGGTCGGCGGCGCCGTTGACCAGGGCCGGGTCGGTGGTGCGCGGGATGCCGAGGGAATCCGTGCGGTACGGGGCCGGTGTCTCCTTGGCCAGGTTGTCCCGGAAGACGCTCAACGACCTGGTGATCGCGTCGAGTTCGAGATGGTTGGAGCCGTGGATCAGCCAGTACTCCAACTGCGCGTTGAGATTCCACCAGGTGTTGGGCCACGGGGTGGGCTCCAGCCAGGGGCCGCTGGTCGCCATCACGGGGGCGTCGCGGCGGGCGGCGGCAGCGGCCTTGTAGAGCTGGATCCAGTAGAAGCGCTGCATCCGGGCGTCGGGCAGGGAGAGGAAGCTCTTGCGGTAGTAGGCGTGCCACCAGGCCCGGTGTGTCGCCGCCAGCGCGGAGTAGGGGAGCGGGCTCGTGCGGCGTACGGCCTTCAGCGCCCGGTCGAGCGCCGTCGTCCCGGGGTGGGAGTGCGCGACGTGGACGTACAGCGTCCGGGTCCTGCCGGTGCTCCGCTCCCGCCACGCAGTCACATGCTGCCCGCCCGCCAGCAGCGGCTGCACGGCCGCCGACACACCGTCGTGCTCGGCGACCTCGGCGGGCGGGTTGCCCCGGTAGCCGGCCGGGAGCGGTTTGAAGGCCGCCCGCGGGCTGATCGCCTCCGCCGGGTGGAAGACCCAGCGGAAGTCGCGCTCGCCCGAGCTCGGGGTGACCTCGACGGCCAGGACCGAGCGGTCGTTGTGCACGAGGGCGCGCAGCGCGAGGGTGCCCCGGTCCGTGGTGAGGGTGCCGGTGAGCTCCGCGTCGCGCAGGCCGAGCCGCCAGTCCCAGCCGGTGATCGTGCCGACCGGCTCCAGGGTGAAGTGGGCGATCGGGAGGCGCGCGAGCCCGAAGAGCGAGCCGAACTCGGGGCGGTGGTCCCGCACCTCGGAGTGCTGCACGTTGAAGCGCACGGCGCGCGTCGCGGCACCCGGTTCGGCGTAGATGCCGGAACCGAGGAAGCCGTTGCCGAGGAAGGGGCCCTCGTACCAGGTCGCCGGCGCGCGTCGCCAGACGAGGTCGGCGTCGTCGAGGACCGCGCGCCAGGGGTCGCGGGCGGCGGGTTCCGGGGCGGCCGCGCTCGCCGGTGCGGGGAGTCCGCCGGTAAGGAGGGTCCCGCCGACAGCTGATCCGGTGGCGAGCACGGTACGTCTGGACGGGCTGGGCATGGCGCCTCCCGGCGGCTCGTACAAATGCGGGTACAAATGCGGGTACAACTGCGTGTGCAACTGCTGTTACAACTGCGCGGCAATTCATCGGAGCTATCCCGGGACGCAACGTAGAGAAAGCGCCATCAGTCGTCAAGGGTGGGGTGGTTGGAATAAAGAGACCCGATGTATCAGCCCCAGATCACCGCACCCAACCACGCCCCCGCGATCAACTGGCAGGTGAACAGCTCCGCCAGCACGCTCGACCCGCCCGAGCGCATCGCCGTCCGCAGCGAGGCCCGCGCCTCGCCGTGGCGGCCGAGCCGGCGCCGTTCCCCGATGTAGATCCCGGCCATGAAGCCGGGGATCGAGCCGATCACGGGGATCAGGAAGAAGCCCAGGAACGACCCCGCCCCGGCGTACACCGTCATACGGCTGTCGGCCCAGTTCGGGCGCAGCCGGCGGGGCGGCAGTGCCCAGCGCACCACCTGGGAGAGGAAAAGCACGACGGTGGCCCCCACGAGCACCCACCACGAGACGGGCTGCGGATCCTTCACCGCCCACCACATGACCGCGGCCCAGACCAGCCACGACCCCGGCACTCCGGGCACCAGCACTCCGCACAGGCCGAGCAGGAGGACCAGACCGACCAGCAGGAGGTCCCACACTCCCATCTGACCAGAGTGCCGGAGCCGACGGGAAACCGCAGATCAGCACTCACGCCGCGGGTTCACCCCTGCCGTTCCCGGGCCACCCACCCCCGCTCGTACGCGTGCCACCCCAGCTGCAGCCGGGTCGTCACGCCGGTCAGCTCCATCAGCCGCTTCACCCGGCGCTGCACGGTCCGCAGACCCAGGTCCAGCTGCTTGGCCACGCTCGCGTCGGTCAGGCCCGCCAGCAGCAGGGAGAGCACCTCCAGGTCGGTGTCGTCGGGGCGGTCCGGCCGCTGCTCGGTCAGGCCGGCGGGGCCGAGGCGCACCGGCAGCGCCTCCCGCCACACCGACTCGAACAACCCGGTCAGCAGCTCCAGCAGCCCGCTCGCGTGCACGACCAGCGCGGCCGGCTCCGCGGTGTGCGAGGTCAGCGGCACCAGCGCGAGCGTCCGGTCGGCGATCACCAGCTTGGTCGGCACCCGGTCCACCACCCGCACCTGTTCCTCGCGGCCGAGCGCGGCGGACAGCTCGGTGACGCCGTGCGGCTGGTCGAGCACCGAGCGCTCCAGGACGACGCGGTAGCGCACCCCGCGACAGGCGGCCTGCTCCTCCGCCTCGTTCTCGGTGCCGGTGACGGCGACCGGGCTGCCGGTGACCAGCGCGCACACCTCGTCGCTCGCGCCGAGCTGGAGCTGGAGAAAGCGCTGGGAGACCGCGGCCGTGCCCACCACCACCTCGACCAGATCCTGCACGGCGGGCTCGGTGGCCCCCGCCCGGTACTCCTGGGCGAGCATCGCCGCCGCCAGCTCCGCCTTCTCCAGCTCGTGCCGCTGCTGGGTGAGCAGCGCGCCCAGCGCCACCCCGGGCGGCGCGGCGACCCAGCGGCCGGGCCGGGCCGAGGACTGCGCCGCGAGCCCGTGCCGCTCCAGCCGGCGCAGGGCGCGCTCGGTGTCGTACTCACCGAGCGTCAGCCGTCTCGCGAGATCCGGCAGGTCGGCGGCGCCCACGGACACCAGGGCCCGGTACGCCGACTCGTGCGTCTCGTCGAGGCCAATGGCTCCCAGCATCCGGCCGCGCTCCCTCCCCGGCGGCACACCCGCGTTCGGTCCGTGGCGGAAAACGGCCACGGCGCAAAACCGCCTCCGCACATCATCGCGGTACCACCCGTCACTCTGCCAAGGTGTCGCCACCGCAGCATCAACCACCGCCCGCATTGCCCGACTTGGGCCTTCTTGGCCTGCGCTTTCGCATCCGTGGGCACGCGGCAGGACCGGAAGAGGCGATCTTGGGGAGAGCGATATCGCGCACGGCACCGGGCGCGAGGGTCAGCACCTGGGCGTACAGGGGAGCTTCGGTGACATCGGCGGTAGGACGCTGCGGAGCGACGGGGAGATCGTCGGCCGGAGCCCGTATCCGTTCGCAAGGCATACCGATGCTCTTCCCGCGGTACACGCTGCCGGAGGACGGCTGAAGACGCTCCCCGCCGAACACGGCCCGCCGAGGACGGCCTGCCGATCACGCTCACGGCGAGCGGCCACGCGGGCTACGAGCCCGGTGAGCTGACCGAGGCCCGGCTCGCGTACTCGTACGACGAGGGCGAGACCTGGACCGAGGCGCGGACCGTGCCGAAGGCCGACGGCATCTGGACGGCGGTGGTGGACCACGGCGGAGCGACGGGAAAGCGGGTCACCCTCAGGACCGTCCTGGCCGACGCCCGGGGCGCCTCGGTCACCCAGATCGTGACCCGGGCCTACGACGTGCGCTGAAGCGCGCGAAGGGGATCGGGGCCCGGGTCACCCGGAAGTCGCCGGGCGGTTCTCCCGTGGGGGGTGGGGCCGCCCGGCGACGCGTTTCCCGCCGTTCCTCCCGTTGTTTCGCAAGGTTGTTCAAGGCCTCACCCGACGAGCCGTCACAGACGGCGTAGGGGGCCGGATTTTCCGGATGCCCCGTTTTCATCCGGGCCCCGCGGTGGACAATTGGGGGCATGAACCAGCAGGGGGGTAGGCCCGCCGGCCGCGAGGACGACTGGTGGGGGCAGCTGTACGGTGACCGCGTCGACGACACGGGCCCGACAACGGCCCCCGACTCACTGGACGACCGGTACGCCTCGGCCGCGGGGGCGGTGAACCAGCGGTCGGAAGCGGGGGCGTCGGTGCCCTCACCACGCACGGACACGGATGCCAGAGAGCCCGCTTCGACGTTCCCGGCCGGACTGCCGAAGCCGCCGGGATTCACCGTGGAGTCACCCCCGGCCGAGGCACCCGAGCGGCCGGACACGTCGGCCGCGGACACCGCGCCACCCGGCCCTCTCGCCTACGTCGGCGACGGCCCGCCCACCTACGCCGCCGAACCCACCGCCCTGCCGCCCGCCGACCCGGACGACCTCGACGACCTGGTCGCCGACACCGTCCTCGACGGCGCCCACTACGGCACCAGCACGTTGCGCGCCGTCTCCCTGCGCGGCGACTCCGCCCGCTACCGCGGCGAACCCCGCCGCGACTCCCTCCTCACCGCCCGCTTCGGCACCGGCGACCACGCGCTGCTCCTCGTGGCGATGGCCACCGGCGCCCGCGCCACCCCGGGCGCACACCGCGCCGCCGCCGAGGCCTGCCACTGGATCGGCCGGGCCGTCGGCCGCAGCCACGCCAGACTGTCCGAGGACATAAGGGCCGCGCGGCGCGGTGATCTGAAGTCCGGGCTGCACCGCCTCACCGACCGCAGCCTCGGCAAACTCCGCGCCAGCGCCGCCGAGCAGGGCATCGAACCCGAGGAGTACGCGGCGACCCTGCGCTGCCTGCTGCTCCCGGCCGACCCCGAGTGCCGTACGCGCGTCTTCTTCGGCGTCGGCGAAGGCGGACTCTTCCGGCTGCGCAAGGGTGAATGGCAGGACATCGAACCCCGCGTCACCGACGCCACCGGCGAACCCGTCGTCGGCTTCGGCTCACTGCCGGCGGAGACACCCGAGGGCGACCGCCTCACCATGGACCTCGGCATCACCACACCGCCCAGCCCCTACGACCCCGCCCCCGAGCCGCGCCGCGAACCCTTCCGCTTCCGCGCCTCCGTCGCCCGCCAGGGCGACATCCTCCTGATGTGCACGAGCGGCCTCGCCGACCCGCTGCGCGGCGAACCCGAACTCGCCGCCCATCTGACCGGACGCTGGTCCGGCGCGGAACCGCCCGGTCTCGCAGAGTTCCTCGCCGACACACAGGTCCGGGTGAAGGGGTACGCGGACGACCGTACGGCCGCCGCGGTGTGGGAGGCGTAGGCCGCTGCTCCCCGACTCGTCTACTCCTCGTACGGCACCCAGGCGCGGGTCGAGGTGTCGTACGCGTAGCTCTTGAGCCCCTTGATGCCGGTCGTGCGGAACGGGCGGCCGTGGTCGTCGACGCGGACCGTGCCGGTGCGGCCCTGGGACGACCAGTCCAGTTCCAGGTACCAACTGCAGTCGCAGTTCCGCGTCTGCGCGTCGACCAGCAGCACCTCCGGGTCCTCGGCGGACACCCGGTAGGGCATCCGCACGGCCGGGATCGTGACGCCCGAGTCGTTGCCGTCGGCCGGGCGGGCGATGGGCCGGTCCTTGTCCAGGTCGACGTCGAAGTAGCGGGGGGTCAGCGCTCCGCCGCAGCCTTGGTCCATGGCGTAGTTGGTGCCGGCGAGCGGTGCCGACCGGCCGACGACCCGCACGCGCAGCGCCTCCAGGACGACGGCCGTGGACGACCGGCCCTGCACGGTGATCTCCACCATCGTCTGCTCCCCGTGCACGGCGTTCTCGCTCGCCGCCCAGGTCGCCGCGTCCTGCGGGTTCGGCGGCGGAGGGACCTGCTGCGGGGGCCTGGTGATGACGTAGTCGTGACCGCAACCGGCCTGCCAGACGTGGGAGTCGACGCTCCAGGTGAGGGGCAGCCCGGTCGGGGGCTGTGGCCGGCCGGTCTTCTTCGAGGGGCCACCGTCGCTCTCGGTGGGCTTCGCCGAAGGCTTCTTCGGTGCGCCGGCCTTGGGAGAAGCGGTCGTGGAGGTGGGGTTCGGAGACGTCGGTGCGGTGCTCGGGGGAGCGGTGCCCGGCCGCGTCGTACGAGGCGGATCGCCGGCCTGGACCGAGTCGCTCGGCCGGCGGTCGTCGTCTGGCAGGGCGGAGAGGCTGCCGAGCGTGGCGAGGAGCGCGGTCGCCACGGCCGCGGAGACGAGGAGGCGCCGGCGCCGGAACCAGGGCCGGCGGGCGGCGTCGGCCGGTGCCGGATCCCGGACCGGTTCGACGGCCGGCTCCGGGGCGGGCTCCGGAGCCGGGTCCGCGGCCGTAACGGCAGAGGCCGCCGGGGTGGCCCCCGTACGCGCCCGCTGCCGTGCCGCGACCGCCAGGATCCACAACCGGTGCAGCTCCAGCCGCTCCTGAGGCGTCGCGCCGCACAGGGCGGCGAAACGCTCCACGGGGGCGAAGTCGACAGGGACCGCGTCGCCCGCGCAATAGCGGTGCAGCGTGGAGGTGTTCATGTTCAGGCGGCGGGCCAGCTGACCGTAGCTCCGGTCGGTGCGTTCCTTCAGGCGTCTGAGCGACGCCGCGAACTCCTGGACGTCGTCGTCCTGTGCTTCCGACACTGTTCTCCCGTGTCCTCCCCGTCCCGGGACGGCATCCCAGGCACTCCCTGTACCTGCACGTCAGACGGGCTGGGATGGTTCCACCGTCGCGCATCGGCCGACGCCGCTTGCGGCCGCCCGCTGTGACGGCTGATGCTCAAGGTGTCGCACCGACCGGTTCCGGACGGACCAGCCGGCGTCGGTGACGGCCCACTTGTCGACCGTTCACGCACTTCACGCGATTCATCTCATCCACGGGGGACCATCCATGTCCAAGCGCATCCGAGCCGGACTGCTCGCCGCACTCGCCGTCGCAGCCCTCACCGCGGGCGCCACCCTCTCCGCCGCACCGGCCGGCGCCGCGACGAGGGCGCCCGCGCCCAAGTTCCTCGCGGCGTCCGAACTGCCGCCGCACCCCTCGTCCGACTGGATCGCCGGCCGGGTCACCGACGGCGTCCCGGACGAGATGCAGTACTGCTTCGGCGAGGCGCTGCTCGCCTACGACTCCCGCTACCGCACCTTCCGCACCGACCTCGACACCGGCGCCGAGCAGCTGAACGTCACCGTCGGCGACAGCGCCAAGGCCAAGGCCCTCGCCGCCCGCCTCGACAAGGAGGTCAAGCGCTGTGTGCAGCGCATGGACGCCGCCCCGGACGTCGAGGCCGACTACCGGAGCTACGGCACCCTGCCGGTCGAGGAGGGCGCCCGCGTCCACGGCTTCGCGACCCGCGCCTCGTGGGGCGCCATGGACATCCACCTCGTCTCCGTCGGCCGGGACGGCGGCACTGTCACGGTCGTGCAGTGGGGGCAGATGGGCGACTTCGGGGACGCGCCGGTGAAGGCCTTCAGGAAGACGACCACCACGGCGGTCAACAAGCTCCACTGACCCACGCGTCACCGGACCACCGCACCAGCGGGGCCGCCCTCCCGGACGGGGGTCGGGCAGGCGGCCCCGCACCACGGCTCCGGCACCCGCGAGTTCCGGCCACTTTCACGGGTTGCGTGAAGGTGGCCAAAGACGTGTCGTTGCCGCGCCGCCCGTCCTGTGGGTGCCCACGCCGCGTACGACCCCGACCGCGCCGCCGCCGTGTCGGGTACGGCCGGTTCGGCAGGGCGGACTCGGCAGTCGGGCCGATCCCCTGCGGTCGCCGCGCCCGCGGGGGAGTCGGCCCGATGCCGTGCGGCACCGCGCTGGTCGGCCCTCTCCCACGGGCAACGGATGCACCGCCCGGCCTCCGCTCACCGCGAGCGCGCCCGCCGCCGGGAAACCTGGCCGTGGCCGGTGGCCGACACGGCACGGGCATCGGGCTCGGCGGCCTCCGGGCGGCCGACGGGTGACGTTCCAGTATTCATCCGTCGGTCTTGACCGCACCCAACGGTGGCCGAACACCTGGTCGTTGACGATTCGACATGACTGCCGCCGGTCCGACTGGGAAATGGTTCCCGTGAACGTGTTCGAGCAGGAGGGGAACCGACATCGGCACGCGGGCGGGGGTCATGAAGAGGCATGCACGAGGAGGCGGTCCCATCGTATTCGGGGCCTCCTCGGTCGAGACGGTGGAGGACAGGGACGCGAGCGACGGGGATCACGCGCAGCCGCCTCAGCTCAGGCGCAGACTCGGGCGGGCGGACCTGCGGGCCGTACCCGAGGCACGCCGGGCGCTGCGCGAGCTGTTACGGCACTGGGGCAGGCCCGGACGAGCGGACATAGCCGAACTGCTCACCAGCGAGCTCGTCACCAACGCGCTCGTGCACACCGACCGGGAGGCCGTCCTGACCGCGACGGTCGGACCGGACGGACTCCGGGTGGAGGTGCGGGACTTCGTGGCCCGGCTGCCCAGACCGCGCGTACCGAACGCCGACTGCGGTACGAACGGCCGGGGCCTGATCCTGGTCCAGTCCCTCGCGGACGCCTGGGGCGTGCGGGCGCACGGGGTGGGGAAGGCGGTGTGGTTCGAGCTCGACGCGGACTCCGGGTGAGACCGGGGTGCGGGGAACCGAGGTGCGGGGGATCGCGTGCGGCAACGGGAAGGGGCGCGACCCCGTGTCCCGGGTCGCGCCCCTTCCTCGATGAGATGCGGGCTCAGCCGAACTGCTGCTCAAGGTCCTTGAGCTTGCGCTCCAGCGAGTCGAGCCGGGGCAGCGCCATGGTGTCGTCCTCCGCGGTGAGGTCGACGGTGACCGGGTCAGAACCGGTGCGAACGGGCTGCAGCGAGGGACGAGACCGCACGGGCAGCTGTTCCGGCGTGGATATGGCAGGCTCCGCGGACACCTGGGCCGAGGCACGCTCCAGCGCCTGCGGCTCCACCTGCCGGCCGCCGCCGCGCCCGATGAACCCGCGGTGGCCACGGCTGATGGCCTTGAGCTGGGCGCGCTCCATGCGCTCCTTGTCGCGGCGGCGCAGTCGGGCCGCCTCCTTCTGCCGCTTGTCCTCGCGGACCTCGTCGACCGCCTCGTCCAGGCTGCGCACGCCCTCCAGGAGCATCAGCGACCAGGCCCTGTAGGTCTCGCGGGGCGCCCGCAGCCAGCGGACGATCCGGATCTGCGGGAGAGGCCTCGGCACCAGGCCCTGCTCGCGCAGGGCGGCGCGGCGGGTCTGCTTCAGCGCCCGGTCGAACAGCACGGCCGCGGACAGGGACATGCCGGCGAAGAAGTGGGGGGCGCCGTCGTGACCGAGGCCCCGGGGCGCGTGCACCCAGTTGAACCAGGCCGCGGCACCCGCGAACGTCCACACGAGTATCCGCGAGCCGAGCGCGGCGTCACCGTGGCTGGCCTCGCGCACGGCGAGGACGGAACAGAACATCGCCGCGCCGTCCAGACCGAACGGCACCAGGTACTGCCAGCCGTTGGACAGGCCCAGGTTCTGCTCACCGAAGCCGACCAGGCCCTTGAAGGAGAGCGCGGCCGCGACCGCGGCGCAGCAGAAGAGGAGCACATAGGAGGCCGTGCCGTATATGGCCTCCTTGCGCCTGCGGCGCTCCTCGCTGCGCTCCCACGAGTCCTCGGTCTTCGCGTGCTCCCCGGACCGCTTGCCGCGCGCGAGCACCGCCACCGCCGCCAGCATGCCCAGGAGCAGTACGGCGCCCGGAAGCAGCCAGTTCAGCGATATGTCGGTCAATCTCATCTGGGGTCCCTTGCATTGGGATAGGGCGTAACGCCCGCCATAGTGGCCCAATCCCGCTGGCCCTCAGGGGGTTTCGGGGCAAGAGGCCGCCAAGGAAGTGCAAGGGGATGCCCAGGGCGGCGTTCTGCTCGAACTGCCGCTTGAGGGGCGGGAGTTGAGTTCGAATAAGACTACCCGTGCGGGTGGTTCCACGGAAAGTTCCTGCGCGAAGTGAGGAATTTGTGAAACGCCTGTAACCGTAACGAGCGTCCCGCTCTCGGGTGATCTTACGGCACGGGGGGTTACGAATCCGCCTGAGGGTGCCTCAACTGGCCGCGGCCATAAGCTTGGTGACCCGGTCGGCGTCGCAGGTGCGGGGGCAGGTGGCGCAGGTGTCCTCGGGGCGCAGTGTGTAGAACATGCAGCAGCTCGCGCGGTCCCGGGTGGGCAGTGACTCGCCGTTCGGGCCGGTGAGTTCGCGGAAGGCGGCGGAGCCGACGTACGGCTGTGTCGCGCCCGGCAGCAGCAGCTCCAGCTCGCGTCGGGCCCGGACCTGTTCGCCGTCGCCGAGCAGATGGGCGACGTACCACAGGCCCTCGACGATCTCGTCGGTCGCCATGCCCCACAGTGCGCGGCCGCGCCGGCGCATCCGGGGGCCGAAGCCGGCGAGGACGGGTTCCAGGTGCTCGGCGACGGCGGCGCGCACCTCGTCGCGCAGTGCCTCCTCGTCGAGGACGACCCTGGCGCCGGGAAGATCGGCGGCCGGGTCGCCGGGGAGGCAGGCGAAGGCGGTGGGGCGGGCGGCGAGGCGGCCCATGGCGAAGCCGGGGTCCGTGCGGTCGTAGGAGACGTGCGTCACGGGCAGGCGGGGGACCCGGCGCAGCAGGAACCAGGGTGCGGTGATCAGCAGACAGGCGGACCAGGCGTAGCGGTGCAGGCCGAAGCCGGCGACCACGTCCGGGCGGGCCGACTGTCCGTAGTCGCGTCGCACCTGTGCGTCGTCCCAGGCCAGGAAGGCGTCCAGGCCGGTACCACCGGCCGCGAGGGCGTCCGCGGTGATCCATCCGGCGTGCCGGGGCAGTTCTTCGTGGGTGTGCGGCTGGGTGATGTCGAGCCCCGGGAGTACCTCGGTGAGACGGGTGTAGGCGTCTGCGAGGGCTATGGGGGGCACGGACATGCGGACCGCCTGTTCACGAGGCTTTGAAGGTAAGCCTTACCTTACCCAAGATCGCTGCGGTTTGAACTGTCGCGTTCTGGGCCTATGGTGCTTGACGGGTGAGTAACAACCCGTCGTAATGACCCCAAGTACCGACACGTCCGGAGGAGGACCCGTGAGGCAGGGCGGCACGCGGCCTGAGGCCTCGGAGACTTCGGAGGTTCGTCCGGAAGTGCCGCGCGAGCCGCGGGTTCCGCCGCAGGGGCGGGCCGCGGCCGCTGACGTCGGTACCGTCCGCGGAGGTGCCGCGCCCACGGCCCGCGGTGAGCACACCCACAGCGAGACGCCCATCCCGCGACCGCGGCCGCTGGTGCAGCGGGCGTCGGTGCGGGGGCAGATCCTCGACGCGCTGCGTACCGCGCTGGTCACCGGTGAGCTGACGCCAGGGGCGGTGTATTCGGCGCCCGCGCTCGGGGAGCGGTTCGGGGTCTCCGCGACGCCCGTGCGTGAGGCCATGCAGCAGCTCGCGCTGGAGGGGGCCGTCGAGGTCGTGCCCAACCGCGGGTTCCGGGTGGTCGAGCGCGGGGCCCGGGAGCTGGCGGAGCTGGCCGAGGTGCGGGCGCTGATCGAGGTGCCGGTGATGCTGCGGCTCGCGCGCACGGTGGCGGCCGAACGGTGGGCGGAGCTGCGGCCGTTGGCCGACGCGACGGTGCGGGCGGCGTCCACCGGCTGCCGGGCGACGTACGCGGAGTCGGACCGCACCTTCCATCGTGCGGTGCTGTCCCTCTGCGGCAACGAGCAGCTCGTCCAGATCGCCGACGACCTCCATCGCCGGGCCCAGTGGCCGCTGGTGACCCCGGTCCGCCCGTCGGGCCGGTTCCACGCCGATCTGCTCGCCGACGCGGCGGAACACACGGCTCTGCTGGACGCGTTGATCGCCCGGGATCTGGATGTGGTGCGGTCACTGGTGGGGGAGCACTTCGCCGGGTCGCGCTGAGCGGCTCAGAGCCTGCGGTCCGGGGGGCGCCGCCCCCCGGACCGGTCACGCCGTCGCCGCTCCGGTCGCCGGGGGCGCCAGCTGGCGGGAGAGCCACGTCGGTACGCCGCCCAGGAGCCGGAAGAGACGGCGGGCCTCCTCGCGCAGCCGGGACGCCTCCGGTTCGGTCTCCGTGTCGGCCAGGGACGCCAGGGCCGGGGCCGTGCCCACCAGGTAGCCGAGTTCCTCCCGGATGCGCAGGGACTCGGCGAAACCGTGCCGGGCCTCGGCCAGTTCGCCGTCGCGCAGGGCGAGTCCGGCGAGGTGGCGCCAGGTGAAGGACAGGAGCAACGGGTCCGCGTGGGCCGTCGCGCCCGCGTGGGCCCGGCGGTAGGCGGCTCGGGCCGCCTGGGGCGAGCGGGCCAGGTTCTCCGCCAGCAGGCCCCGGCGGAAGTCCAGCAGTGCCCTGCCCGCCGCCCCCGGAGGGATCAGTGCCGCCGCACGGCCGAGCGCGGCACGCGCCTCGTCCGCGCGGTCGCGCACTCCGTGCAGCGTGGCCGCGTACGCAAGTTGCCCTCGTTCACAAGCGGCCGCGCCCCGCTCGTCGTCACTGTGCGCGAGCGCCTCGGCCGTACGGAGCGCGTCCTCGGCCTCCTCCCAGCCCTGCTCGGTGTAGAGACAGCGCTCCACCTGCAGTGACGCGCGCTGCAGCGCGGCCGGTGCGGTGACCGGCTCCAGCAGGGCCGCCGCGTCCGCCCAGCACGCGCGTGAGCGCAGCCGCCATACCGCGGTCTGGAGTGGATCGTCACCGGCGGTCGTTCCGTTACCAGACATGGCGGTATACGCCACCTCGCCCTCCCCGAGCACGCCATCGAGCTGTTGAGTGGTGGCGGCATCTCAGCACGAATCTCCGTGCCCGGCCAAGAGGGTGGGTGAAGGATTTCACAAAGTCGTGGGACAGTGGCGGCACTTGGTGCCATCCGGCGGGGCGGCCCGGTGAGGTCAACTCATCCGCAATGCCAAGAAGAAATCCAGCTTGTCCTCCAGCCGGGACAGGTCCCGACTCGTCAACTGCTCGATCCTTCCCACCCGGTAGCGCAGTGTGTTGACGTGCAGGTGGAGACGGGTCGCGCAGCGGGTCCAGGAGCCGTCGCAGTCCAGGAAGGCCTCGAGGGTCGGGATCAGCTCGGCCCGGTGGCGGCGGTCGTAGTCACGCAGCGGGTCGAGGAGCCGCGCCGTGAACGCCCGGCGCACGTCGTCCGGGACGAACGGGAGCAGCAGCACGTGCGAGGCCAGCTCCTGGTGGCCCGCCGCGCAGACCCGGCCGGGGCGCGCCGCCGCCACCCGGCGGGCGTGCCGGGCCTCCTCCAGGGCCCCGCGCAGCCCCTCCGCCGAGTGCACCGCCGCGCTCACCCCGAGCGTGACCCGGCCGTCGCCGTCCAGGCCCGCCGCGAGCGGGACGCGGACCGACTCAAGGAGCGCGTCGGCGTGGATGCCGGCCTCCGAGCCGTCGTGCTCCGCCGAGACCGCCGGCAGCGGGACCAGCGCGATGGCCTCGTCGCCCGTATGCGCCACCGCGATGCGGTCCGAAGGTTCCGGACCCGTCGCCAGCGGGTCGACCAGGATCTCCTCCAGGAGCGACTGGGCGACCGGGCCCGCCTCGATGTCGCCCTCCTCCCACTCGACCCGGGCGACCACGACCTGCCAGTGCGGGGCCGCGCCCAGGCCCGGCAGCAGGACCGGTGCCGCGACCCGCAGCCGCGCGGCGATCTCGGCCGGCGCCGCGCCCGTCTGGACCAGCTCGAGGACCTCTTGGGCGAGGCGGCGGCGGACCGTGCGCGCCGCGTCCCTGCGGTCCCGTTCCACCGCGATCAGCTGGGTGACGCCCTGGAGCAGGTCGAGCCGCTCCTCGGGCCAGTCGCTCGCGTCCGCCGCCACCGCCAGCAGCCAGTCCGACAGGAGCGTCTCACGCACGTCCCGCTGCGCCTGCGGGGAGCGGCCGCTGCTGCGGATCGGGAAGAGCGAGTACGACGTGCTGCCGAGCGCCGTCCGGTGCGGACCGCGGCGGCCCGTGCGGGCGGCCGTCAGATGCTCCGCCGCGAGCTTCGCGTACACCTCCGCCGGCAGCGGTGCCCCCGCGACCTTCGAGCCCGCGATGAGCCGGCCCGTCGGCGACAGCACCCAGGCACGCAGGTCGAGGTCCGAGCCCAGGAGGTCCAGGACGACGTCCGGACCGCCGCCCGCCGGGCCCGAGGTCATCATCCGGCGGTGCCGGTCGACGACGGCCGCGAGGTCCCCGGCCCGCTCGCCGCTCACCTGCCGTACGACATGCTCGGTGACCGTCGCGAACGCCACCGACTCGTGCACCGCGAACAGCGGCAGGCGGTGCCGGGCGCAGGCCAGCACCAGGTCGTCCGGGATGTCGCCGAGCTCGGCCTCACCTGCGGCCAGGGCCGCGACGCCCGCCTGCACCAGGATGCGCACGAACGGGTCGGAGTCGTCTGCGTCGCGTCGCCAGGCCAGCCCCGTGAGCACCAGCTCACCGCCCGAGAGGTAGCGGCTGGGGTCCCTGAGGTCGGTGGTCATGACACCGCGCACGGTGCGGTCCAGCTCGTCCTCGCCGCCGAGCAGCTTGAGGCCCAGCGCGTCCGTGTCCAGCAGTGCGCGCAGCCGCATTCTCGTCGCCGCCGTTCTTTGTCTCGAAACCTACGATGAATCTTGAAGGGTCAGTCGTTGCGGCCCGCTCTACGGGTCGGCGGGCGCCACCGGGGGCGGTGCTCATCGTCTTTCGGACGGTGTCCCAGGTCACAAGCCTGTGCCCGAAGTTTCCAGAGAAAGACGCGGAGGTTACTGGTGACCTCCGTTCATACGAATCTACAAGATGCCCACCCTGGCCAGCCAACTCCTTCATGGTTTCCGTGACTGACCCTGGTGGAGCACAGCGCTGTGTACTGACGTCAATGCGCGTTAACAGCACATGAACGAGCCGGGCCCGCCGCACCTGATCTGGCTCAAACCGTACGACCCCACGAGACGAAGAAGAGAGCCGGTCATGGACTTCCTTCGCCCCGCCAGCTGGGAGGAGGCGCTCGCCGCGAAGGCCGAGCACCCCACCGCTGTGCCGATTGCGGGTGGCACCGATGTGATGGTCGAGATCAACTTCGACCACCGTCGGCCCGAGTACCTCCTCGACCTCAACCGCGTCGGCGACCTCTACGAGTGGGAGGTCGGCGAGGAGAGCGTGCGGCTCGGCGCCTCCGTCCCGTACTCGAAGATCATGGAGAGCCTGCACGCCGAGCTGCCGGGCCTCGCGCTCGCCTCGCACACGGTCGCCTCCCCGCAGATCCGCAACCGCGGCGGCGTCGGCGGCAACCTCGGCACCGCCTCCCCGGCCGGTGACGCCCACCCCGCCCTCCTCGCGGCCGGCGCCGAGGTCGAGGTCGAGTCGGTGCGCGGCAGCCGCCGTATCCCGATCGACGAGTTCTACACCGGAGTGAAGCGCAACGCGCTGGCCGCGGACGAGCTCATCCGGGCCGTGCACATCAAGAAGGCCGACGGGCCGCAGCAGTACTCGAAGGTCGGCACCCGCAACGCGATGGTCATCGCCGTGTGCGCCTTCGGTCTCGCGCTGCACCCGGAGACCCGGACCGTGCGTACCGGCATCGGCTCGGCCGCCCCCACGCCCGTGCGGGCCAAGGCCGCCGAGGAGTTCCTGAACGCGGCGCTCGAAGAGGGCGGCTTCTGGGACAACGGCAAGATCATCACCCCGTCGGTCGCCAAGCAGTTCGCCGAGCTGTGCTCGGGCGCCTGCAACCCGATCGACGACGTCCGGGGCACGGCGAGCTACCGCCGGCACGCGGTGGGCGTCATGGCCCGCCGCACGCTGACCTGGACCTGGGAGTCGTACCGCGGCGAGCGCCGCCTCACGGAGGGAGCCGCGTAATGCGTGTCAACTTCACTGTCAACGGACGTCCGCAGGAAGCCGACGACGTGTGGGAGGGCGAGTCCCTGCTGTACGTGCTGCGCGAGCGGATGGGCCTTCCGGGTTCCAAGAACGCCTGTGAGCAGGGCGAGTGCGGATCCTGCACCGTCCGCCTCGACGGCGTGCCGGTGTGTTCGTGTCTGGTCGCCGCCGGGCAGGTCGAGGGCCGCGAGGTCGTGACCGTCGAGGGGCTCGCCGACTTCGCCAAGCAGCGCGCCGAGCACGGTGGTTGTGCGAGTGGTGCCTGCGGTACGTCGCTCCAGGACGCGCAGACGTGGGCGGCCAAGGGGCAGGACTCGCAGACCGGTGAGGGCACCGAACTCTCCCCGATCCAGCAGGCGTTCATCGACGCCGGCGCCGTCCAGTGCGGCTTCTGCACCCCCGGTCTGCTGGTCGCCGCCGACGAGATGCTGGAGCACAACCCGAACCCGACCGACGCGGACATCCGCGAGGCGCTGTCGGGCAACCTGTGCCGCTGCACCGGCTACGAGAAGATCATGGACGCGGTCCGCCTCGCGGCCGCCCGGCAGGGAGAGGCGGTCTGACGTGTCCACTCCTAACGGCACTCCCACGAAGATCACCCAGGGGTCGAAGACCAAGGGCGGCATCGGCGAGTCCACGCTCCGCCCGGACGGCACCCTCAAGGTCACCGGCGAGTTCGCGTACTCGTCCGACATGTGGCACGAGGACATGCTCTGGGGCCAGATCCTCCGGTCCACCGTCGCGCACGCCGAGATCGTGTCCATCGACACCAGTGAGGCCCTCGCGACGGCGGGCGTCTACGCCGTCATGACGTACGACGACCTGCCGACCGACGTGAAGAACTACGGCCTGGAGATCCAGGACACCCCGGTCCTCGCGCACGGCAAGGTCCGCCACCACGGCGAGCCGGTCGCCATCGTCGCCGCCGACCACCCGGAGACCGCACGCCGGGCCGCGGCGAAGATCAAGGTCGAGTACCGCGAGCTGCCCGTCATCACCGACGAGGCCTCCGCGACCGCCCCGGACGCGATCCTCATCCACGAGGGCCGCGACGACCACCACTCCGGCCACGTCCCGCACCCCAACATCGTGCACCGCCAGCCGATCCTCCGCGGTGACGCCGCGGAGGCCGCCAAGCGCGCCGACGTGATCGTCAAGGGCGAGTACACCTTCGGCATGCAGGACCAGGCCTTCCTCGGCCCCGAGTCGGGTCTCGCCGTGCCGGACGAGGACGGCGGCGTCCACCTCTACATCGCCACCCAGTGGCTGCACTCCGACCTGCGCCAGATCGCCCCGGTCCTCGGACTGCCCGAGAGCAAGGTGCGGATGACGCTGTCCGGCGTCGGCGGTGCCTTCGGCGGCCGCGAGGACCTGTCGATGCAGATCCACGCATGCCTGCTGGCGATGCGCACCGGCAAACCGGTCAAGATCGTCTACAACCGCTTCGAGTCCTTCTTCGGACACGTCCACCGCCACCCGGCCAAGCTGTACTACGAGCACGGCGCCACGAAGGACGGCAAGCTCACCCACGTGAAGTGCCGGATCGTGCTGGACGGCGGCGCGTACGCCTCCGCCTCCCCGGCGGTCGTCGGCAACGCCTCCTCGCTCAGCATCGGCCCGTACGTGGTCGACGATGTCGACATCGAGGCCATCGCCCTTTACACCAACAACCCGCCCTGCGGCGCCATGCGCGGCTTCGGCGCGGTCCAGGCCTGCTTCGCCTACGAGGCGCAGATGGACAAGCTCGCCGAGAAGCTGGGCATGGACCCGGTGGCGCTGCGGCAGCTCAACGCCATGGAGCAGGGCACGATCATGCCGACGGGCCAGCCGGTCGACTCGCCGGCCCCGGTCGCCGAACTCCTGCGCCGCGTCAAGGCGATGCCCCTGCCGCCGGAGCGCCAGTGGGAGTCCAGCGAGGGCGCGGACGTACGGCAGCTGCCGGGCGGTCTGTCCAACACCACCCACGGTGAAGGCGTCGTACGCGGTGTCGGCTACGCGGTCGGCATCAAGAACGTCGGCTTCTCCGAGGGCTTCGACGACTACTCCACCGCCAAGGTGCGCATGGAGGTCGTCGGCGGCGAGCCCGTCGCCACCGTCCACACCGCCATGGCGGAGGTCGGCCAGGGCGGCGTCACCGTCCACGCGCAGATCGCCCGCACCGAGCTGGGCGTCACCCAGGTGACGATCCACCCCGCGGATACCCAGGTGGGCAGCGCCGGCTCGACGTCCGCGTCGCGTCAGACGTACGTCACCGGTGGTGCGGTGAAGAACTCCTGCGAGCTCGTCCGCGAGAAGGTCCTGGAGATCGGGCGGCGCAAGTTCGGCTCCTACCACCCCGCCTGGGCCACCGCCGAACTCCTCCTGGAGGGCGGCAAGGTCGTCACCGACGGCGGCGAGGTCCTCGCCGACCTGGTGGACGTCCTGGAGGGCGAGGTCGTCGAGGTCGAGGCCGAGTGGCGGCACCGTCCGACCGAGGCCTTCGACCTGCGTACCGGGCAGGGGTTCGGCCACGTCCAGTACTCCTTCGCCGCTCACCGCGCCGTCGTCGAGGTCGACACCGAGCTCGGCCTGGTGAAGGTGATCGAGCTGGCCTGCGCCCAGGACGTCGGCAAGGCGCTCAACCCGCTGTCCGTCATCGGCCAGATCCAGGGCGGCACCACCCAGGGGCTGGGCGTGGCGGTGATGGAGGAGATCATCGTCGATCCCAAGACGGCGAAGGTCCGGAACCCCTCCTTCACGGACTACCTCATCCCCACGATCCTCGACACGCCGACCATCCCCGTCGATGTGCTCGAACTCGCCGACGACCACGCCCCGTACGGGCTGCGCGGCATCGGCGAGGCACCCACCCTGTCGTCGACCCCGGCCGTCCTCGCGGCGATCCGGAGCGCGACCGGGCTGGAGCTCAACCGCACGCCGGTACGGCCGGAACACCTCACCGGCACGTAGCCCTCCGGGCGTTGAACCGGTCAATTCTGTCCTGGGGGGACGAAGTCCCCCCAGGCCCCAACTGTTCGTCTCGGGCCGTCCCCCGGGTCGTGCACCTCCCCAAACCCCGCCAATCGCCGAAGGCAATGCGCGGGTGCCCCTTTGAACCTTGGGAGTAGGCCCACATGACCCAGCAGTCACTGGAGCCGGCGACCACAGCCGAAGACGCGGGAGAAGGCACCCGCGTCCCGGCCGGCAGGTCCTGGCTCGACCGGTACTTTCACATAACCAAGAGAGAATCCACGGTCGCGCGCGAGGTGCGCGGCGGCGTCACCACCTTCATGGCGATGGCGTACATCCTCCTGCTCAACCCTTTGATCCTGTCCGGCAAGGACGCGGCGGGGGACACCCTCGCCCAGAAGGCCCTCATCACCGCGACCGCGTTCGCGGCGGCCCTCACCACACTGCTGATGGGCTTCTTCGGCAAGGTGCCGCTCGCCCTCGCCGCGGGCCTGTCCGTCTCCGGCGTCCTCGCCTCGCAGGTCGCCCCGCAGATGACCTGGCCGCAGGCCATGGGCATGTGTGTGATGTACGGCGTCGTCATCATGCTGCTGGTCGTCACCGGCCTGCGTGAGATGATCATGAACGCGATCCCGCTCGCGCTGAAGCACGCGATCACCATGGGCATCGGCCTGTTCGTCGCCCTGATCGGCTTCTACAAGGCCGGTTTCGTGCACCAGGGCGAGGCGACCCCGGTCACCCTCGGCCCGGCCGGCGAACTGGCCGGCTGGCCCGTCCTGCTCTTCGCGGTCACCCTCCTCGCGATCTTCATGCTCCAGGCGCGCGGCATCCCCGGCGCGATCCTGATCGGCATCGTCGGCGGCACCGTGCTCGCCGTCGTCCTCAACGCCTTCGGCGTCATCGACCCCAAGCAGTGGGCCAGCGGCGCTCCCGAACTGCACGGCAGCGCGGTGTCCATGCCCGACTTCTCGATCTTCGGGAACGTCGAGTTCGGCGGCTGGGGCGAGGTCGGCGCGATGACGGTCGGCATGATCGTCTTCACCCTGGTCCTCGCCGGCTTCTTCGACGCGATGGCCACCATCATCGGCGTCGGCACCGAGGCCAAGCTCGCCGACGACAAGGGCCGGATGCCGGGTCTGTCCAAGGCGCTGTTCATCGACGGCGCGGGCGGCGCGATCGGCGGTGTGGCCGGCGCCTCCGGCCAGACCGTGTTCGTCGAGTCGGCCACCGGCGTCGGCGAGGGGGCCCGTACCGGTCTCTCCTCGGTCGTCACCGGCCTGTTCTTCGCGGCCTGCCTCTTCTTCACCCCGCTGACGGCGATCGTGCCGGGCGAGGTCGCGGCGGCGGCCCTGGTGGTCATCGGCGCCATGATGATGATGAACGCGCGGCACGTTGACTGGGCCGACCGGGCCACCGCGATCCCGGTGTTCCTCACCGTCGTGATCATGCCGTTCACGTACTCGATCACCGCGGGGGTGGCGGCCGGTGTCATCTCGTACGTCGCCATCAAGGCCGCTCAGGGCAAGGCACGGGAGATCGGGGCGTTCATGTGGGCCCTGACAGGCATCTTCCTGGTCTATTTCGCCCTCAATCCCATTGAGAGCTGGATGGGCGTCCACTAGCAATTGCTGGGACCGCCCTCCGCACAACCGCTGCTAAGGAGACCGACAGATGCTGGACATCGCCGAAGAGCTGCACCGGTGGGTCGAGCAGGGACGCGACTTCGCCGTGGCCACCGTGGTGGCCGTCGGCGGCAGCGCACCCCGCCAGCCCGGCGCCGCGCTCGCGGTGGACGCCGACGGTACGGCGATCGGGTCGGTCTCCGGCGGATGTGTGGAGGGCGCGGTGTACGAGCTGTGCCAACAGGCCCTGCGGGACGGCGAGACGGTCCTGGAGCGCTTCGGGTACAGCGACGAGGACGCCTTCGCGGTCGGCCTGACGTGCGGGGGCGTCATCGACATCCTCGTCACTCCGGTACGTGCCGCCGACCCCGCCCGCCCCGTGCTCGCGTCCGCGCTGCGGGCGGCCGCGAGCCGGGAGGCGGCGGCGGTGGCCCGGATCGTGTCGGGCCCCTCCGACCTCATGGGCCGCGCGCTGCTGGTCCGCCCCGACGGCACGTACGACGGCGGCTTCGGCGCCCACCCCGAACTCGACCGCACGGTCGCGGCGGAGTCGGGCGCGTTCCTGGACGCCGGCCGCACCGGCACCCTGGAGATCGGCGAACAGGGCTCGCGCTGCGGCGCCCCGCTCACGGTGCTGGTCGAGTCCTCGGTCCCGCCGCCCCGGATGATCGTCTTCGGCGCCATCGACTTCGCGTCGGCCCTGGTGCGGATCGGCAAGTTCCTGAACTACCACGTGACCGTGTGCGATGCCCGCCCGGTCTTCGCGACGAAGGCCCGCTTCCCGGAGGCCGACGAGATCGTCGTGGAGTGGCCGCACAAGTACCTGGAACGCACCGACGTGGACGGCAGGACCGTCCTGTGCGTCCTCACCCACGACGCCAAGTTCGACGTGCCGCTGCTGCGACTGGCGCTGCGGCTGCCGGTGGCGTACGTGGGCGCGATGGGCTCCCGCCGCACGCACCTCGACCGCAACGAGCGGCTGAGGGACGTGGGCGTGACCGAGCTGGAACTGGCGCGGCTGCGCTCGCCGATCGGCCTGGACCTGGGCGCCCGTACGCCCGAGGAGACGGCCCTGTCGATCGCCTCGGAGATCGTCGCGGCCCGGCGCGGCGGCAGCGGCGTCTCACTGACCGGCGCGCACACGCCGATCCATCACGACACGGCGTCCGCGACCGGTGCGGCGGGGCGGATCGGGTCGGTGGCCTGAGCGCGCGGTGCCGGCTGGTCCGGCCAGGCGAAGGCGTAGCCGGGGTCGCCGCCCCTGCCGAGCCGGACGAAGCGCAACAGCTCCCGCACGATGCCGGCGTTGCCCATCGCCCAGCCGGTCTGCGGTTCCAGCTCGCTCGGCGTGGCCCGGTGCTCGACGTTGGACCAGCGGGCGCCGTCCGTGTCCCGGACGGCGTGGGCGGCGAGGTCGGCGGCGAGGACCTGGGCGAAGTCGTGGCCGTCACCCTGCTCGGCGATCCGGTCGCAGGCGAGGGCCAGGACACCGGCCGTACCGCAGCAGCGGCCGTTGTTGTCCCAGAAGCCCGGGCGCAGTCGGTTCGGCAGACCCGAGTGCGTGACGGTGCGCCAGCAGCGGTCGGCGAGGGCCGGCCAGGCGGGGTCCGCGGTCACGTCCCGCAGCAGACGGAAGACCTGGGCGTCGCCGGTGGGGCCGTGGCACCAGCCGTAGTTGTGACGTGCGGTCCTTTCGCCGCCGTACTTGGGCTCGGAGTGCGGCACGAGGAATCCGTCGGGCCCGCCCTCGTCGCGGGACACGACGTCCGCGGCCCCGGCCAGAGCCAGTTCGACCAGGTCGGTGCGGCCCGCGGCACGGCCGACCGCGGCCAGCCCGTACACGATGCCGAGGGTGCCGTGCGAGATGTGGTGCATACGGCCCTGAACGCCCGGCCGGTGCGGCCACTGGACACCGTGCGCGGTCGGCTCGGCGGTGCGGGCGTACGGCTCCACCGCCTGTACGGCGAGGTCCTCCGCTCCGGCGAGCAGCGCGCCGAGACCGATACCGGCGTTGCCGCCCATCAACTCGTACAGGTCGCCCCACCGTTCCCCGTCGAAGCCGGCCCGCACCAGCTCGAAGGCCCGGTCGGCGGCGGCAGCGGCGGCCTGGTCGCCGAGGGCGTCGTGGACAGCACGCAGCGCGAGGGCGATTCCGGTGCGGCCGAAGTAGAGGGAGTCGTCCTGCCGGCCCTCGACGGACGCCGCGAGCGTGCGGGCCGCGCGCAGGGCGGCGTCGGCGTAGGAGTCGTCGCCGAAGTGCCGCCAGGCTTCGAGGAGGACGGGGACGACGCCTGCGGTGCCGTTGTAGAGCATGTTGTCGATCTCGCCGTCGGAGGGCTTGACGGGCCAGGCGAGTCCACCGGCCTGCCCGGTGTCCCGCGCGGCGGCCATCAGCCACCGCAGCCCGTCCACGGCCAGATCCTCGATGTCGCCCGGCAGTACCCTCGGCTCGGTCTCCGTCATGCCGCCCACTCTGTCATGATCGATTCCCGGGCCTCACCCGCGGAGCACGAAACACCGGACGCCGCCCCCGTCGAGGTCGTGCCACTCCCCGCGCCGCCACCCCTCCGTCACGACGGCCACCTCCTCGGCGGTCATCCCGATGAACCGGCGCTCCGGTGGCAGCCGTTCGGCGAGGGGCGTCGTCACCACCCATGCCCCGCCCGGCGCCAGCAGCTCCCGCACCCGGTCGCCGGCGGCCCGCTTGTCGGCCATGAAGGCCAGGACCAGCCGCATCGTCACGAGGTCGAAGCCGGCCCGGGGCAGGCGCGCGGCGGCCTGGTCGGCGTCCTCGAAGTCCAGGCGGCCGACCCGCAGTCGAGGCTCCAGATCCGTGTAGCGGTCCCGGGTAGCCGCCACCGCCGCGTCCGACCAGTCGACGGCGAGGGTGTCGTAGCCGAGGCCGGCGAGAGCCGCGGCGTAGGTCCCCAGCCCGCAGCCGATGTCCAGGGCCCGGGCGCCGTCGCGCGGACGTACCGCGTCACCGAGCAGCCGCAGTTCCTGCTCCCGCACGCCCCGAAAGCCACGGCCCCGCGCGAAGTGGTCGTCCCAGTCCGCTCGTTCGACGGACCTCACGCCCGCCTCAGCAACCGGTTCAACGCGCGCCCGAACACATACCGGGCCACCCGCTCCACCACCCGGTCCAAGCTCTCCGGCACGAACCGCACCCGGATCTCCTCCCGCCACACCACCCGGGCCCGTCCTCCCGACCCCGGCCGCACCTCGATCTCGGCCCACCCCGTCATCACCCTGCCCCGCTTCTCCAGCCGGCACAGACCCGGCGTCTCGCCGTCCCCCGGTGGCTGCCAGACCGTCACCTCCATCGGGTCGTCGAAGGAGAGCGGGCCGATGCCGGAGCGGGCGACGAAGAGGGTGCCCTCGTGGGTCGGTTCGGGGGTGGTGATCCGGACGCGGGTCAGGGGGACCGCGTCGGCGTGGCGGGGCCACTGCGTCAGGCGGCGCCATGCCTCCGGGAGGGGGAGCGGAACCGTGCGTTCGAGGAGGAAGTTCGCCACGGAGGTGATCCTACGGTCCGCCCCTGTGGAATCCGGGCTGGTCAGGGCGCGGACGTAGACGGGTCGTGCAGTCGGTCCAGCCCCCGGTCGGCGCGCAGACGTACGTGAGGTGAACTCCCCTTCGGCCGTCGCGCCCAGCCCCTACCCTTCCTCACAAGAGCGGGCAATCCGCCCACCTCCAGGGGGAGTTGATCGTCATGCCACTGAAGACCTACGGCGTCCTGATCGGACGGGCCGTCGACACCCGGCGTGAGGGCGGCAGCGACTCGCCGCACTACCAGATCCATGTCACCGACGAGGCCGGCGTCCACTATCGCGCCGCCGTCAACGTGCTGTCGGCGCAGCAGCCCTCCGAGCTGCTCTACTTCGTCAGCGAGGACTTCCGGCACCCGATCACGGCCCGGCTGGAGGGTCTGGCGAGCGGCTGGAACTCCCTGCCGCCCGGCCCCGGCGGCCCGAACCTCGACTTCGTGCGCGGCAACCTCTTCGACCCGGCCCTGATGCGCAAGCTGCCCCCGGACCTCGAAGGCCCCGACAACGACCTCGCCGACCTCCTCGACCATTCCGTGCGCCGCGCCGTCGCCGACAGGGACGCCCGCGTGTATCTGTTCGGCGAGCGCTGGGGGCCCGAGGTACGGGTCAAGGACAAGATCTTCGGCTTCCTGCCCGGCAACGGCGTCCACGACATCCACATGAACCAGGGCAACAGCGGCCGCTTCCGTGGTGACGACGGCGTCTGGCAGGACGGCGGACTGCTCATCCACTTCCCGGCGCGGTCCCGCTGGGTGGGCATCTTCCTCGCCTTCCAGAGCCAGTCCTGGCACACGGACGACGTCACCGGGCACGCCGTCGAGGGCGTCGACCCCTCGCGCCCGGAGCCCGGCACCCGGCCCGTCCGGATCATCGCCGCCCTGGTCAACCCGCGCGGCCCCGCCCCGGAGGCCGAGACCGTCACCCTCCTCAACGCCTCGCCCGACCCCGTCGACCTGACCGGCTGGCAGCTCCAGGACCGGCTCGGCCGGCGCTCCGCCGTACCGCAGGGCCCCCTCGCGGCCGGCGCCGTCCGCACGGTCGGCCTGGCGGGCGGCGCCCAACTCGGCAACCACGGCGGCGAGATCAGCCTCCTCGACGCCACCGGGCTCAAGGTGGACGGCGTCTCGTACACCGCCGAGCAGGCCGGACGGGACGGCTGGTCCGTCGTCTTCTGACGGAGCACACGGCGGGCATTCGAGGCCGGGGGAGGACGCCAGGTGGACCGTCTTCGCCTCACCCGGTGAGCCGGGTCACCGGTACACCTTCCCCGGCTCGGCCTTCCCCGGCGCGAGCAGCTGCGGCACGGTCACGAACACGAACCCCCGCTCCTTCAGCGCGTCGATGATCCCGGGCACCGCCGGCACGGTCCCGTCGTAGATGTCGTGCAGCAGGATGATCCCGTCCCGGTCGGCCTGATCGAGGACGCGCTGCCGGATGAGCTCGGAGTCGTCGGTCGTGTAGTCCTTGGCCGTCACGGTCCACAGGACCTCCGACATCCCCAGCTCGCGGCAGATGTCGTGCACGGTGTCGTCCGTCCGGCCCTGCGGCGGGCGCATCAGCGTGGGGCGCCGCCCGATGAGGCGCTCTATCTCCTTGTTGGGCCGCTCTATCTCCTCGCGTATCTCGTCGGGCTCCAGCTCCGTGAGTCTCTTGTGGTCCCAGGTGTGGTTGGCCACTTCGTGACCCTCGTCGGCCATCCGCTCGACCAGCTCCGGGTACTTCTCGACGTGCCGCTTGCCGAGCAGGAAGAACGTCGCGGGGACCTTCTCCTCCTTCAGGAGGTCGAGCAGCCGCGCGGAGTGCTTGCCGGGCCCGGCGTCGAAGGTCAGCGCGATGCACTTGGCCTTGCGGCAGTCGACGCCTTCGACACGTGTCCGGGCCGAGGTGGACTGGTCCCGCGCGGCGCCGGGCGATGTGGTCTCCAGGCGTACGTACTGCGAGAAGGCCACCAGGGAAGCGGCCGCCACCGCGATGGCGACGGCACACAACCAGGCCCACTTTTGCGTCCGGCCTATTCGTCCCTGCGGACTTACTGGGCGTAGAACGTGGCGTCCGCCCGGTCCGTCGCCGTGCTCGGCGTCTGGACCACCAGCAGGTAGTCGTAGTGCCGGACGTACCGCCCGGCGTAGTTGACCGACTCGTACGACACCCCGGCCGAGTCGGCCAGCCCGGCCCGCCGGTGGAAGCTCGCGTCGGACGCGAACCCCGCCGTGCCGTCGTTCTTCTCCAGCCACACCTCGAAGTTCCTGTGCCGCAGGTAGTAGCCGGGGAAGTTGGCTGACTCCAGGGAGACCGTGCCGCTGCCGGTCAGGCCCGTGACCGCGCGGAACTGCGAGTCCGCGAGCGGGGAGACGCCGGCCTCGATGCGGGCGCGGTACTCCCAGTGCCGGACGAACCGGTCCGCGAAGTTGTACGACGACAAGCGCTGCGGCGTGACGCCGTCGGCCACCGGGATGCCGAAGTCCGGGGTGCCGTCGGCCTTCCAGTACAACTTCTGGACGCGGGTGCGGCGGTTGGGGTCGCCCAGCGGGTCGCCGCTGATGTCCTTGTAGCCGCGGTCGTGGTAGACGAGGATGTCGCTCTTGCCGTCCTCGGAGACGGTGAAGGAGTTGTGGCCCGGCCCGTACTGGCTGGTGCTCGCGTTGCTGGTGAAGACCGGCGACGAACTCTTGCTCCAGTTAGCCGCGTTGAGCAGGTCGGCGCTCGCGGAGGCGGACAGCAGCCCCAGGCAGTAGTTGCTGTCGGTGGCGCTCGCCGAGTACGACATGAAGACCTTGCCGCCGTGCTGGATCACCGCCGGCCCCTCGTTGACCTTGAAGCCGGCCGTCTCCCAGGAGTAGGTGGGCCGCGACAGCATCACCGGAGTGCCGGTGATGGTCCAGGGGTTCGCCATCCTCGCGAGGTAGATGTCCGTGTTGTTGTTCACGGACGGGTCGCGCTGGGCCCAGGCCAGATAGCGCACGCCACCCACGACGAAGGTCGTGGCGTCCAGGGAGAAGCTCTCCCACTGGGTCTTGATCTGCCCCTTCTCCGTCCAGGTGGCGGTGAGCGGGTTGGCGCCGGTGCCCTCCAGGACGTACATCCGTATCGCCCAGATGTCGTTGGTGGCGCCGGCGGCGAAGTAGACGTACCACTTGCCGTCGATGAAGTGGATCTCCGGCGCCCAGATGTGCGCGCCCATCCCGCCGCTGGTGTGCTTGGTCCAGATGGTGACCTCCTGGGCCGTCGACAGGCCCTGGATGGTCGTCGCCCGGCGCAGCACGATGCGGTCGTACTCGGGGACGGTCGCGGTGAAGTAGTAGTAGCCGTCGGTGTGTCTGAAGATGTGCGGGTCGGCCCGCTTCTCCGCGATCGGGTTGGTGTAGGTCACGGCGGGCGAGTCGGGTACGGCTGCCCGGGCGGCCGGAGCCGGTCCGGTGAGGCAGGCCGCCAGGGCGACGAGGGCGGCCATGAGCAGCCGTACGGCTGTGCGTCTCAAAGGAGTTCTCCTCCGGTGCGGGCGATCAGGTGGTGGGGGCGAGGCGCCATGTCCGTGATTTCGAACGAAGTTCGCGATTCCGATCGTGATCGGGTCAGAAGATAAAAGTGGGTCATGGCGCCGTCAACGGTTTCGTCACGCGTGACCGCCAAACCCGCGTGCGGACGCACGCGCGGCACGCCGGCCCGATGGTGCGCTTGCCCGTTCAGGTGATGAACCCGTGGTTGGGCGTACGGCGGCCCAACTGCCCCCGTATCCAGGGCACATGGACAATCTTGGTGCCCCTGCCGGCTCAACTCCCCTCTCGCGGCGGCAGTTCACGACCGCATCCGCCACGACGGCCGCACTGGCCGCGCTGACTCCCGCATCGGCCGCGGCCGCCCCCGCCGCCCCCGGGCGGCCCAGGTCCACCGCCGACTGGGACACCTGCCTGGCCGTCGCCCGGGCCCTGCTGCTGGTCGACGACCACGACCGGCCGCTCGCCCCGGCCTACCGGAAGATCCTCGGCTCCGGGCTGCCCCGCGCGACGACGAAGACCGCCAAGAAGATCCTCGTCCTCGGCGCCGGCCCCGCCGGACTGGTCGCCGCCTGGCTGCTGAAGCGGGCCGGGCACCACGTCACGCTGGTCGAGGCCAACGGCAACCGCGTCGGCGGCCGGATCAAGACCTTCCGCACCGGCGGTCACGAGCAGGCGGCCCAGGCGTTCGCCGATCCGGCCCAGTACGCGGAGGCCGGCGCCATGCGCATCCCCGGCAGCCATCCGCTCGTGATGCACCTCCTCGACCAACTCGGCGTCGAACGCCGCCGGTTCCACCTCGTCGACGTCGACGCGGACGGCAAGCCCGTCAACAACGCCTGGCTGCACGTCAACGGCGTCCGCGTACGCCGTTCCGAGTACGCGCGGGCGCCCCGCCGGATCAACCGCTCCTTCGGCGTCCCGCGCGCCCACTGGGACACCCCCTCCTCGGTCATCCTGCGCCGGGCCCTGGACCCCGTACGCGACGAGTTCAGCACCGTCGGCCCGGACGGCAAACGTGTCGACAAGCCGATGCCCGAGCGGGTGGAGGGCTGGGCGCGGGTGCTGCGGCGGTACGGCGACTGGTCGATGTACCGCTTCCTGACCGAGGAGGCGGGCTTCGACGAGCGGACCGTCGACCTGATCGGCACCCTGGAGAACCTCACCTCGCGCCTTCCGCTCTCCTTCCTGCACAGCTTCATCAGCCAGTCGCTGATCAGCCCCGACACCGAGTTCTGGGAGCTGGTGGGCGGCACCGCGACCCTCCCGGACGCGCTGCTGAAGGAGGTCGCCGACGTCCTGCGCCTCGACCGGCGCGCGACCCATGTCGAGTACTGGGCCCCCGGCCGGCCCGGCGCCGACGACACCTCCCACGTCCGCGCCGACGGCCCGCACGTCTGGATCGACACCGTCTCCGAGGGCCGCGACGGCAAGGTCGTGCGCGAGGAGTTCACCGGCGACCTCGCGATCGTCACGGTGCCGTTCTCGGGGCTGAGGCAGGTGCAGGTCAGCCCGCTGATGTCGTACAAGAAGCGGCGTGCGGTGGCCGAGCTGCACTACGACAGCGCGACCAAGGTGCTGCTCGAATTCGGCCTGCGCTGGTGGGAGTTCACCGAGGCCGACTGGAAGCGGGAGCTGGACGCCGTACGCCCGGGGCTCTACGACGACTACCGCAAGGGCAAGGCACCCGCCGACGGCAGCCTGCTCGGCGCCCACCCGTCCGTCCCGGACGGCCACATCAGCGACGCGCAGCGCGTGCACTACGCCGCCAACCGCTGGGCCACCCGCGACCAGCCCGAGGCGGCCCACATCGTCGGCGGCGGCTCGGTCTCGGACAACTCCAACCGCTTCATGATCAACCCCTCCCACCCCGTCGAGGGCAGCAAGGGCGGTGTCGTCCTCGCCTCCTACAGCTGGGCCGACGACGCCTCCCGCTGGGACTCCCTCGACGAGGACGCCCGTTACCCGCACGCGCTCCGAGGCCTGCAACAGGTCTACGGCCAGCGCGTCGAGGTCTTCTACACCGGGGCCGGACGCACCCAGAGCTGGCTGCGCGACCCGTACGCGTACGGCGAGGCGTCCGTGCTCCTGCCCGGCCAGCACACCGAGCTGCTGGAAGCCATCCGCACCCCCGAGGGGCCGCTGCACTTCGCCGGGGACCACACCTCGGTGAAGCCGTCCTGGATCGAGGGTGCCGTCGAGTCGGGGGTGCGGGCGGCGCTGGAAGCGCACGGCGAGTAGCGCTTCAGGCGGCGTCCGCCTCCGCCCTGGCCCGTACCGCGTCGGCCGGATCCCAGCCCCGGCGCGGTACGGAGGCCGGCAGGAGGCGGGGGTACGGGTCTTCCTGTCGTCGCCGCCCGCTACGGGCCCGCCAGTGGCTGTTCCGTCCAGATCACCTTGCCGTTCGCCGTGTACCGCGTGCCCCACCGCTCGGCGAACTGGGCCACCAGGAACAACCCCCGGCCGCCCTCGTCCGTCGTGGCCGCGCTGCGCAGGTGCGGGGCGGTGCTGCTGCCGTCGGAGACCTCGCAGATCAGGGCGTCGTCGCGGATCAGCCGGACGCCGATCGGGCCGGTGGCGTACCGCAGGGCGTTGGTGACCAGCTCGCTGAGGATCAGCTCGGTCGTGAACGCCTCCTCGGCCAGCCCCCATTCATCCAGCGTCCGCGAGGCCGCCGCCCGGACCCGGGCCACGGCGGAGGGGTCGTCCGGGACGTCCCAGGACCGGGCGCGGTCGGCGGGCAGCAGCCTGGTGCGGGCCACGACCAGGGCGACGTCGTCCCGCGGCCGTTCGGACAGCAGGGACTCCAGCACCGCCTTGCACGTCTCCTCCGGCGTCCGGCCGTGGGTGGGCGGCGCGGCGGCCAGCGCCCCGCGCAGCCGGTCCAGACCCTCGTCGATGTCCTTGCCCTGGTCCTCGATCAGCCCGTCCGTGTACAGCACCAGCGCGCTGCCCTCCGGCAGCCGCAGCTCGGTCGCCTCGAAGGGCATGCTGCCGCCCAGGCCCAGTGGCGCCCCGCCGGGCACGGTCAGGAACTCGACACCGCCGTCGGGGTGCACGAGCGCCGGTTCGAGATGCCCGGCGCGGGCGAGGGCGCACTGTCCGGACGAGGGGTCGTACACCGCGTACAGGCAGGTCGCGCCGGTGATCGGCGCCGCCTCGTCGTCGCCCTCGTCCTGGTCGATCCGGGCCACCAGCTCGTCCAGGTGGCCGAGGAGTTCGTCGGGCGGGAGGTCGAGGGTGGAGAAGTTGTCGACCGCCGTACGCAGCCGTCCCATCGTGGCCGCCGCGTGCAGCCCGTGCCCCACGACATCCCCGACGACCAGTGCCACCCGCGCGCCCGGCAGCGGGATGACGTCGAACCAGTCCCCGGCGACGCCGCCGAGCGCGGCGTGCGCCGGCAGATAGCGGTAGGCGACGTCCAGGGCGCTCTGCTCGGGCAGCGCCCGGGGCAGCAGGCTGCGCTGGAGCGTGACCGACAGGGTGTGTTCGCGGGTGTAGCGGCGGGCGTTGTCGATGCTGACGGCGGCCCGCGCGACCAGCTCCTCGGCGAGGGAGACGTCCTCCGGCTCGAACGGATCGGGCCGCTCGGCGCGCCAGAAGGTGGCCATGCCCATGATGACGCCGCGGGCGCGCAGCGGGACGGTGAGCATCGCGTGGAGCCCGAAGGCGACGAACTTCCGGGCGTTCTCGGCGTCCTGCCGCTCCCAGCCGGAGAAGGCGGGCAGGTCCGCCTCCAGCACCGACTCGCCCGTGCCGAAGCCGAAGGCCTGCGGGGTGTCCGGAGCGAAGCTGATCAGCTTGCCGACCGGATAGAGCGGGCTGCCCGCGCGCACCCCCTGGAAGGCGACCCGGCGCATGTCGGCACGCCCCACCTTCGGCTCCTCGCCCCGCAGCACCGGATCCGCCAGGTCGACGGAGACGAAGTCGGCGAACCGCGGCACCGCGAAGTCGGCCAGCTCCTGCGAGGTGCGCATGACGTCGAGAGTGGTGCCGATCTCCAGGCCGGCGTCGTACAGCAGCTTCAGCCGCTCCCGCGCCACGTCCGCCCTGCCGGTCATGGTCCGCAGCTCGGTGGTGTCCCGCAGCGTCGCCACACTGCCGGGCGGCCCGCCGGCGCGGTCGGTGGAGCGCTGGCTGACCGCCAGCAGCCGGCCCTGCGCCAGATGCACCTCGTCGGTGGCGTCCCGCCCCGAGGCGAACAGCCGGGCCAGGTCGCTGCCGATGCCCAGGGCCACGCAGGGCCGCCCCTCCGCGTCCGCCGACAGCGCCAGCAGCCGGCGCGCCTCGTCGTTGGCCAGCGCCAGCCGGCCCCGGTCGTCCAGGATCAGCACCCCTTCGCGTACGGAGTGCAGGACGGCGTCGTGATGCTCGTACATCCGCGTCATCTCGGCGGGCTCCAGGCCGTGCGTCTGCCGCAGCAGCCGCCGGCTGACCAGCGCGGTGCCGCCCGTGGCCAGGGCGAGCGCCGCTGCGGCCGCGCCGAACACCCACGGCAGCTGGTGGTTCACGACCCCGCCCACGCTCTCCAGCGTCACGCCGGCGGACACCAGTCCCACCACCGTGCCGTGCTCGTCGTTCACGGGGACCACGGCCCGCACGGACCGGCCCAGGGTGCCGTCGTACGTCTCCCGGACCACCCCGCCCGCCGCCGCCGGTGCGATGGTGCCGACGAAGTGCCCGCCGATCCGGTCGGGGTTGGGGTGGGTGTAGCGGATGCCGTCCTTGGTCATCACGACGATGAAGTCCACGCCGGTGGCCTTGCGCGCGGCCTCGGCGCGGGGCTGGAGCACCGCGCTCGGATCCGGTGCCGCCAGCGCGTCGACGACACCCGGCGCCTGCGCGAAGGACTCGGCGACGGCGAGGGAGCGGTTGCCGGCCTCCCGCCTGGTGTCGTTGCGCACCTGGAGCACCAGGGCCACCACCGCGGCGACGACGAGGAGCACGACGATCGCCGCCTGGAGCACGAAGACCTGCCGGGCGACGGTAGGCGCGCTCAACAGGGAGCGCAGGCGGCCGAGGATTCCGGCCATGCCCTATTTCTAGCACGGGGTGCCGCGCGGGGAGAGCCGGGAGGAAAGCCCCGGGTCCGGCAGTCGTTCCATCGCGGGTTCGGCGTGGCCGGTCGCGGGATTCCCGGCGCCTTCCAGGGATGCGCGGGTCCGGGGCGGCATGCGCAGCAGCAGGAGGGCCGCGTCGTCGTGGAGCCGGCCGCCCACATGGGCCTGGAGCTCGCCGTGCAGCGCGGTGACGGTGTCAGTGGGGGAGTCGCAGGTGTGCCGCTCCAGCCCCTCGGCGAGCGGGTAGAACTCCCGGTGGTGATTGCGGGCCTCGGTGACGCCGTCGGTGTACAGCAGCAGCTGGTCCCCGTCGGTGAAGGGCAGCACGTGCAGCGCGGGGGTCTCCCCGGACAGGGCGCGCAGCCCGAGCGGCGGGGCGGGCCGGTCCGGCTCCACCGGTACGACGACGCGGTCGCGCACCAGCAGCGGCGACGCGTGACCGCAGTTGACCACCTCCAGCTGACCGTCGCGCGGATATCCGGCGACGACGGCGGTGACGAAGTCGTCGCCGCCGAGGTTGCGCGCCAGGCTCCGCTCGATGCGCGCGACGACCTCGAGCAGATCGGGCTCGTCATGGGCGGCCTCGCGGAACACGCCGAGCACCAGCGCCGCGGTCCCCACCGCCGGCAGCCCCTTGCCCCGCACATCGCCGACGATCAGCCGGACCCCGTACGGCGTGGACACCAGGGCGTAGAGATCGCCGCCGATCCGGGCCTCCGCGGCGGCGGCGCTGTAGCGGACGGCCACCTGGAACGGCCCGACCGTCGCCGGCACCGGCTGCAGCAGCGCGTGCTGGGCGGCCTCGGCGACCGAGCGCACGGCGGCCAGCACCCGCTCGCGCCGCCCGCGCAGCGCGCTGGTCACCGCACACGCCAGGGTGATGACCAGCAGGGCGGCCAGCGCGATGGCCAGCTCGCCGTCCGGAGCGCCGCCGCGCAGCCCGAGACCCACCCCGAGGACGGTGGCCAGCAGGCCCACGCCCAGGACGGCCCGCGGGCCGCTGGTGGTGGCGGCGAGCGCGGGCCCCGTGGCGAGCAGAGGTACCCAGGTCAATCCGGACCCGCCGACGAGATCGACGAGCACGAGACCGGAGACGGTCAGTATGAGCAGTACGGGCGTGGCGACGATCAGCCGCCGGTGCCAGTGGTCGGGTCCGTGATCAGGGGCCTGACTCATCGCTTGTCCGCTGTCCTCACCTGTGCGTGGGGGCATGCGCCCGGGTGGAAATGTCTGCTTTATTCAGGAAACGCGTTCCACCCGGGTCGGGACAAGGACCGCGATTTCAGATAGTGAGCGACAGGCCCCTGGTCACACGGCCCGCGGTCGGCAGGAGCCGCGCCCTGACCTCCTCCAGCCGGGAGCGCTGGTCGGCCCGCAGCGAGACGCCCAGCGAGCCGAGCGTGGTCCCGCTGTACACGGGCACGGCGACACAGACCGTGCCCAGCGCGTACTCCTCCATGTCCGTGACCGCCGGGGCCATGGGCGCGGCCTCGATCCGCCGCAGCAGCTCAGGGGTGTCGGTGATGGTCCGCGGCGTGAGGTCGGCGAGCGAGTGCCGGGACAGGTAGTCCTTGCGCGCCTCCTCGTCCAGCTCCCGCAGCACGGTCTTGCCCAGCGCCGTGGCGTGGCCGGCGTCCTCGAACCCCACCCACAGGTCGACCCGGGGCGCGCGCGGACCGTCGACGATCTCGGCCACCCGGATCTCGCCCTCCTCGTAGAAGGTGAGGTAGGCGGCGGACGACAGCTCGTCCCGCAGTGCGGCGAGCGTCGGCCGGACCCGGCTGAGCAGCGCCTGCGCCCGGCCCGCGGTGTGCAGCGTCTCCAGCCGCTCGCCGAGGATGAACCCGCCGTCGGCGAGCTTGCGCACATAGCCGTCGTGGACGAGCGTGCGCAGCAGGTGGTACGCCGTGGCCAGGGGGAGGCCCGTTTCCCGCGCGAGTTGCTTGGCCGGCGCGCCGTTCTCGTGCGCGCTCATCGCCTCCAGCAGGCGGAAGGCGCGCTGCACCGAGCCGATGAGCGTAGGGCCGTTGTCAGCACCCATAGGAACAGACTGCGCCGGACGCGCCGCGCGGGCAAGGCGAGTGCGGTACGCGCCCTACAGCACCCGGGCCACGAGCAGGGCCACGTCGTCGTGGTCGTCGGGGTGGCGCAGGCCGTACAGGAGCAGGTCGCAGGTCTCCTCCAGGGGCCTGCGGGGCTCTTCGAGGAAGCTGAGCAGGGTGTTCAGGCGGTCGTCGATGGGGTGGTGCCGGGTCTCGACGAGGCCGTCGGTGTAGAGGACCAGCAGATCGCCGGGGCCGAGGTCGACCGTCGTCGTCTCGAACGGGATGCCGCCCACGCCCAGCGGGGCCCCGGCGGGCAGGTCCAGCAGCTGCGGCGGCCGGCCCTGGCGGGCCAGCGCGGGCGGCATGTGGCCCGCGTTGGCGATGTGGCACTGCCCGGTGCGCGGGTCGAACACCGCGTAGAGACAGGTGACGATGTAGTGCTCCAGATCGCAGGTGATCTTGTCCAGGTGCTGGAGCACGGCGCCCGGATCGAGGTTGAGGTCGGCATAGGCGCAGGTCGCGGTGCGCAGCCGGCCCATGGTGGCGGCGGCGTCGATGCCGTTGCCCATCACGTCGCCGACGACCAGGGCGGTCTCGCCGTCGTCCAGCGGAATCACGTCGTACCAGTCGCCGCCGACCTCGCTGGTGGCCTGCGCGGGCTGGTAGCGGGAGGCGAGCTCCAGGCCGGTGTGGTGCGGCGAATGATCGGGCAGCAGGCTGCGCTGCAGGGTGAGAGCGGTGTTGCGCACGCTCTGGAACCAGCGGGCGTTGTCGATGGCCACGGCGGCCCGGCTGGCCAGCTCACTGGCCAGGACGACGTCGTCCTCGTCGAACGGCAGCGGGTTGCGCGTCCGCTTCAGGTCCAGGGCGCCCAGGATCTCGCCGTGCGCGATCAACGGGACGGCGAGATACGAGTGCACGCCCGCGCGCGCCAGCAGGGCGGTGGCCTCGTCGTCCCGGGCGATGCGCCGCAGATCCTCCTCGCCGACGTGCCGCACGAGGATCGGCCGGCCCGTGTGCACGCACAGCGTGACCAGCCGGTCGCCGTCGTAGGCGGCCAGGTCACCGGGCGGATCGGCGGCGCGCAGGGCCGCGCTCGGGTACGCCGCCTTCAACGCGAGGGCGCGGAACAGCTCCGGACCGTTGTCCGGCCGGCGCATCCGGCGGCACGCGAGCGCGGAGTCCAGTACGTCCACGGCGACCACGTCGGCCAGCTCCGGGGTGGCGACGTCGGCCAGCTCGCGCGCGGTGCGGTCCACCTCCAGGCTGGTGCCGACACGGGTGGACGCGTCGGCGATCAGTGCCAGGCGCCGGCGGGCCCGGTCGGCCTCGGCCGCCGCGCGGTGCCGTTCGGTGACGTCGACGAACGAGATGGCCGAGCCCAGGACCCGGCCGCCGGGGTCCTCCAGCCGGTAGAAGGACAGCGACCAGGCGTGCTCGTGGTCGGGGTCGGCCGGCGGGCGGCCCACGTGGTACTGGTCCAGCAGCGGGGTGCCGGTGGTGAGCACCTGGCGCAGACAGGACTCGATCGTGTCGATGTCGGGCAACGGCAGGGTCTCACGCAGCCTGCGGCCCACGTGCTCCTCCGCCGGAGTCCCGTCGATGCGCTCCAGCGCCGGGTTGACCAGCAGAAAGCGCATGTCGGGGTCGACGAGGGCGAGGCCGATCGGGGACTGGTTGATCAGCCGTTCGCACAGTGCCAGGTCGGTCTCCACCCGCTGGAGCAGGGAGTGGTCGGCGGCGATGCCCAGGGCGTAGACGTCGCCGAGATCGTCCAGGAGCCGCATGTTGCGGAACTCCGTGATGCGGGTGCTGCCGTCCTTGTGCCGCACCGGGAAGGCGCCGGCCCAGCTGCGGCCGGTCTCCAGCACCTCCGTGAACAGCTGCACCACGGCCGGCATGTGCTCGGGGTGGATGAACAGCCGGGTTGCGGGCGTCCCCAGCGCCTCCTCGGCGGTGTATCCGAAGAGCTCCTCGGCCTGCGGGGTCCAGAACACCACGCGCCCGGCGGCGTCGACGACCACCGCGGCCACGCTCAGAACGTCGAGCAGCCCGGTCGGGCGGGGCGGCTGCGCACCGTACCCACCGTCGTCGGGCTCGAAGGACTCGGCTGCTGTCATCCCAGCTCCACCTCCACCGGCCGGCCCCACCGACCGGCCCCGGCCACCACCGGGTACCACACCGACGCCGTTCGGCACCTCCATGCTCCCCCCGGCGCCCCGGGTTGCCCAGTCAGGGCGGCGGGGGAGCAAGGAAGGGGCGGGGGTCCCGGCCCGTGCACATCGGGCGGACTAGCAGGAACATGGTTCTGTAGAGGACGGGACCCCCAGGGACGCTGCGTGAGGACCCATGGATGCTCCGCGAGGAAGGCCCGACGCGCCCACGTCCGGAGGACCGCGCGCGCTCTTCGACGCGTCCTCCGACGCGGCGGCGGTGGTGTCCGGACGGGGTGTCGTGCTCGGCTGGACCCGGGCCGCGCAGGAGCTTCTCGGCCAAACCGCCGCCGACGTCGTCGGCACCCCCGCCGCACGGCTGCTGGCGATCCCCGGCGACCCGGTCCGGGTCGCCGGTGTCGCCGAGCGCTGCCGGGGCGGCATGGGGTGGAGCGGGCACATTCCGCTGCGGCACCGCGACGGCCGCCGGGTCGACGCGGACCTGCGCGTCTCCGCCTCCTTCCGGATCGGCGACGACGAGTGCTTCCTGATCTCCGCGCGCGAGCAGCGCCCGCAGTGGACCGTGGGCCAGTCCGTGCTCGACGGCTTCCTGACCAGGTCCCCGATCGGCATGGCCGTGATGGACACCCAGCTGCGCTACGTGTGGCTCAACGACACCCTCGAACGCTTCGGCGGAGTGCCCCGCGAGCAGCGCCTCGGCCGCCGGCTGAGCGAACTGCTGCCCGGACTCCAGGCGGACACCATCGAGGGCCTGATGCGCAAGGTCCTGGACACCGGCGTCCCGGTCACCGACTACGAGTACGTGGGCTGGAGCTGGGCCGACCCCCGCCGCCGGCACGCCTACTCCACGTCGTTCTTCCCCCTCATGGACTCCGACAACGTGCCGACCGGCGTCTGCTACATGGTCACGGACATCACCGAGCGGTGGAACGCCCGCCAGCTGCTGTCGCTGGTGGGGGAGGCCGGCACCCGCATCGGCACGACGCTGGACGTGCTGTGGACGGCCCAGGAGCTGGCCGACTTCGCCGTGCCCCGGTTCGCGGACTTCGTCGTCGTGGACCTGCTGGAGCCCGTGCTCAGCACCGAGGGCCACGGGGCGTGGCTGACCGACGCCGGCCCGGCTCCGGCCAAGCCCGTGATGCGCCGGGCCGGCCTGAGCTCGGTGCGCGAGGGCTGCCCGGAGGCCGTGGTGCGGGTCGGTGAACTGGTCGACTTCGTGCCCCCGCCGCACGACGCGCAGCTGCTCGTCCGCGGCGACCCGATCCTCATCCCGGTCCTCGACCCGTCCGACGAACTGTGGGTCGCCGAACAGCCCGCGCGCGCGGCCAGCATCCGCGAGTTCGGCCTGCACTCCCTGATCTCCGCGCCGATGCGCGCACGCAACACCGCCCTCGGCCTCACCACCTTCATCCGGTCGCTCAACCCCGTCTCCTTCCAGCCCGACGACGTCCTGGTCGCCCAGGAACTGGTGGCCCGCGCGGCCCTCTGCGTCGACAACGCCCGCCGCTACACCCGGGAACACACCGCGGCCGTCACCCTCCAGCGCAGCCTGCTGCCCCAGGCCCTGGCCGGCGGTACGGCACTGGAGGCGGCCTCCTCCTACCGGCCGGCCGACCCGTCCGGCGGCGTCGGCGGCGACTGGTTCGACGTGATCCCGCTGTCCGGCGCCCGGGTGGGCCTGGTCATCGGCGACGTGGTCGGCCACGGCATCACCGCCGCCGCGGCCATGGGCCGGCTGCGTACGGCCGTACAGACCCTGGCCGACATGGAGATGCCGCCCGACGAACTGCTGGCCCACCTCGACGATCTGGTGCTCCGGCTCAGCGAGGAGGAGCAGAGCGGCGAGGACGTCCAGCGCAGCACTACCGGCTTTCTCGGCGCGACCTGCCTGTACGCCGTCTACGACCCGGTCACCCGGCGCTGCACGATGGCCCGCGCCGGACATCCGCCCCCGGTCGTCGTCACCCCCGACGGCCAGGTCTCCTTTCCCGAACCCCCGCCGGGGCCACCGCTCGGACTGGGCGGGATCGCGTTCGAGGCCACCGAGATCGAGCTCGCCGAGAACAGCCTGCTCGGCCTGTACACCGACGGCCTCGTCGAGGCGGCCGACCGGGACATGGAGCACGGCATGTCCCAGCTGGGTGAGCTGCTGTGCCGGCGGGACCTCGACCTCGACACCCTGTGCTCGTCGGCGGTGCGGCACCTGGTGCCCACCCCGCAGTCCGACGACATCGCCCTGCTGCTCGCCCGCACCCACGCGCTCGGCGCCGAGCACGTCGTGTCGTGGGAGGTACCCGTGGACCCGGCCGCCGTCGCCGACGTACGGGCCCGCGCGACCCGGCAGGTGGAGGCGTGGGGCTACGGCGAACTGGCCATGACGACCGAGCTGATCGTGAGCGAACTGGTCACCAACGCCATCCGCTATGCCGAACCCCCCATCCGGCTACGACTGCTCCGCGACTCCCGGCTGACCTGCGAGGTCGCCGACGGCAGCAGCACGGCCCCGCGCCTGCGCCACGCCCGCAGCACGGACGAGGGCGGGCGCGGCCTGTTCCTGGTGGCCCAGCTCGCCCACCGGTGGGGCGCCCGCTACACCGCCGAGGGAAAGATCATCTGGGCCGAGCAGGAGATGCCGTAGGCCCGGGGTGGGGGCGAGCCGCGGCTGGGCCGGTCGCCATCCCTCGCCCCTCCGGACAGCGGTGTGCCGGGCCCGGACATCCGGACCCGGCACACCGGGGGCGGCACCAGCCAGGATCAGGCGCTCCTGGTCACCACTTCTCCTCGTGCTGGTGCTTGGCGTGGGTGGGCTTGCTGGGGTGGTCGGGCTTTGACGGGTGGTCGGGCTTGTGGGGCTTGCTGGGCTTTGAGGGGTAGTCAGGCTTCTGCGGGTGAGCGGGCTTTGAGGGGTAGTCAGGCTTGGTGGGCTTGCTCGGGTAGTCAGGCTTGGCGGGCTTCGCCGGGTAGGCGGGCTTGCTCGGGTAGTCAGGCTTCGCGGGCTTGCTGGGGTAGTCGGGCTTGGCGGGCTTGGCCGGGTACGCGGGCTTGCTGGGGTAGTCGGGCTTGGCGGGCTTGGCCGGGTACGCGGGCTTGCTGGGGTAGTCAGGCTTGGCGGGCTTGGCCGGGTAGGCGGGCTTGCTCGGGTAGTCAGGCTTGACCGGCTTGGCCGGGTAGGCAGGCTTCTCGGGATACGCGGGCTTTACCGGCTTGGCGGGGTAGGCGGGCTTGGTCGGGTAGTCAGGTTTGACGGGCTTGGCCGGGTAGGCGGGCTTCTCGGGGTAGGCGGGCTTGACCGGCTTGGCCGGGTAAGCGGGCTTGGTCGGGTAGTCAGGCTTTACCGGCTTGGCGGGGTAGGCGGGCTTGCTGGGGTAGTCAGGCTTGACGGGCTTGGCCGGGTAGGCCGGCTTGCTGGGGTAGTCAGGCTTGACCGGTTTCGCCGGGTAGGCGGGCTTCTCGGGATATGCGGGCTTGACCGGCTTTACCGGGTACGAAGGCTTCTCCGGATACGCGGGCTTCACAGGGTGTGCCGGGTACTCGGGCTTGGCCGGATATGCGGGCTTGCTCGGGTAGTCGGGCTTTACCGGCTTGGCGGGGTAGGCGGGCTTGCTCGGGTAGTCAGGCTTGACCGGCTTGGCCGGGTAGGCAGGCTTCTCGGGATAGGCGGGCTTGACCGGCTTGGCCGGGTAAGCGGGCTTCTCGGGATAGGCGGGCTTTACCGGCTTGGCCGGGTAGGCGGGCTTCTCGGGATACGCTGGCTTCACGGGGTGTGCCGGGTACTCGGGCTTGACCGGCTTCGCGGGGTATACGGGCTTCTGCGGGTGCACCGGCTTTACCGGATGCACGGGCTTCTCCGGGTGCACCGGCTTCACCGGGTACGCAGGCTTCTCGGGATACGCGGGCTTCACCGGCTTGGCCGGGTACGCGGGCTTCACCGGCTTGGCCGGGTACGCGGGCTTCACCGGCTTGGCCGGGTACGCGGGCTTCACCGGCTTGGCCGGATACGCCGGCTTCTCCGGATGCACAGGCTTCACCGGATGCATCGGCTTCCCGGGGTGAACGGGGTACGCCGGCTTCACCGGGTGTGCGGGCTGGGGTGCGTGGGCCGGGTGGGCCGGCTTGTGCGGGTACGGCGGGTGTGGGGGTGCGTGGTCATCGGCGTAGGCGGTGCCCCCGCTCGCCAGGGCGGCTGCGGCGAGCGCGGCGGCCATGGCGGCCGGCGCCAGAACAGATCGCCATTTCGGCGATGCGGTCATCTTCCACTCTCCTCGACTTGGTTCAGGGCCTCATGACGGGTGGTCAGCACCAAGAGCCGGACAGTGAAATGAATAGGAAATAGGGTGATATGAATAACGCTGCGGCGGCGAGAAGCCACCGGATGGTGTAGCGCGGGACGCCAGTTGGCCCGGCGCCCCGGTCAGTCGTGCCGGATCCGCCTCACGCCGCGGGCCGGACCAGTCCGGTCTCGTAGGCGAAGGTCACCGCCTGGACGCGGGCGCGGGCGCCGATCTTGCCGAGGATGTTGCTCACATGCGTCTTGACGGTGGTCGGCGCGATGGCCAACCGCTCGGCGATCTCGGCGTTGGACCAGCCGCAGGCGACGGCGATCAGGACGTCCCGCTCGCGTCCGGTGAGCGTGTCGAGCCCGGACACGCCGGGCCCGGGACGGGCGGTGCGCTGCTCGCGTACGGCGTCGATGAGCGCGCGGGTCAGGGCCGGGGTGACGACGGCGTCCCCGGCGGCCACGATGCGGACGGCCGAGGCGAGTTCGCCGGGCGCGGCGTCCTCCAGCAGGAATCCGTCCGCACCGGCGCGCAGTGCGGCGTAGGCGTACTCCTCGTGGCCGGTGGAGGTGAGTACGAGGACGCGGGGTGCGTGCGGGAGGCTCTGTCGCCCGGCGACGCGCCGGACGGTGTCGATGCCCTCCGCCCCGTAGGGGTGGCCCGCCAGCAGGACGACGTCGGGGCGGAGCGCGGCGCTCATCCCGACCGCGTCGGCGCCGTTCGTCGCCTCCCCGGCGATGTCGATGTCGGGCTCGGCGGCGAGGAGCATGCGCAGGGCGAGGCGCTGGAGAGACTGGTCGTTCACCACGAGTACGGAGACCATGCCTGTCCTTCTTCCTGAGGGAGGCGGGTGGCGGCCTGCCAGCGGAACGAAACGGTTTCGTTCACCAAGCTAGCCTAGCTCTCGTAAAAGCGAGGTAGGAGATCAGTCCGTCACAATCCGAACAGCCGTGCCCCGTTGTCATGGCAGACCGCGCGCAGCCAGTCGTCCCCGAGCCCCAGCCGCTCCAGGGCCGCCAGTTGATGCAGATAGGGGTAAGGGATGTTCGGGAAGTCGCTGCCGAGCAGGACGCGGTCTCCGAGCGCGGCGAGGCGGGGCAGGGCTCCCGGCGGGAACGGTGCCAGCCGTTCGCTGAAGTCGGTGAACGCCATCGTCGTGTCGAGGCGCACTTCCCCGTACCGCTCGGCGAGGTCGAGGAAGTCCTCGTACTCGGGCAGCCCCATGTGCGCGACGACCAGCCGCAGCCGTGGGTGCCGGGCGAGGACGCGCCCCACGGGCCCGGGGCCGGTGTGCGCGCCGGGCATCGGGCCGGAGCCGCAGTGGATCACGACGGGAATCCCGGCCTCGGCCAGCAGGCCCCAGGCAGGGTCCAGGGCCTGGTCCGCCGGGTCGTACGCCCCCACCTGCACATGCGCCTTGAAAACCCGCGCCCCCTCCTCGACCGCCTTGCGGACATAGGCCTCGACTCCCGGCTCCGGGAAGAGCGTCGCGGTGTGCAGACAGTCCGGTGTGCGGCGTGCGAAGCCGGCCGCCCAGCCGTTGAGCCACTCGGCCATACCCGCCTTGTGCGGATAGAGCATGGAGGTGAAGGCGCGGACACCCATGCCCCGCATCACGGCGACCCGCTCGGCCTCCTCCGTGCGGTAGGTGATGGGCCACTCCATCCCGCCGGTCAGCGGGCCCAGCGAGTCGAAGTACTGCCACACCTTGCGCAGCACCCGCTCGGGCATGAAGTGGGTGTGCACGTCGACGAGCCCCGGCAGCCCGAGCCGCTGCCAGAACCGCCGCACCTCCGCCGCCTCGTCGGACGTGTTCGCCGCGTCGGTGCCGGTCGTTCGGTCAGTCAAAGCCGCCCCGCCCCCTTTAAGTAATGCACGAACCGATGCATACGGCAGCCATCATGCCGTCCGCGCGGAGTGTGTCACCCCTCTTGATTTTCCTTGCGATTCCTCCGGCCCACAGTGAACGCACAGCCGCCCTCTCCTCCTCTTGCACAGCGCAACCCCCCAACCGAGGAAGGAACGCGCTGTGCGTTCACTTGGCTCACCCAGACGCATACGTACGCATCCCGCCGGACCGCTGGTCCTCGCGCTCACCGCGGTCGGAGCCGTGCTGGCCGCGCCCCTCCCGCAGGCCGTCGCCGCCGGACCGGCCGCGCGGGCCGATCTCCGGGCGGACGTGAACCGCGACGGACGGGTCGACGTCAGCGGCACCGACGACACGAGCGGCGAGGACTCCTGGTCCCCGGCGCGCGGAGCGCTCTACCTGCCCAACATCGATGACGACACCAGGCGTTGCCCGACCACCGGCACCGGCGGCAGACCCCTGCCCGACGACCGGCTGGCCGCGTGCAACGACGCCTCCGACACCCGGGTCAACGGCGCGGCCGACGCCGCCGACCTCGCCCGGCTCCGCTCCGTGCCCCTGACCGATCTGCCGGCCGACGCCACCGGCAGCGTGCGGATCACCACGGGAGCCCAGCACACCCGGGTCTTCCTCAAGCGCGCCGGCACCTGGGTGGCGGTCGCGCCCGGGACCCGGCTCACCGCCCAGGAACTGCGCCAGGGCGTCGAGTTGGGCGCCGAGGCCACCGATGTGATCCGGGACCGTGCGAAGTGGGACGGCCGCGCGGTCGTCCGGCTGACCGTCTCCGTCCCGGGACAGACCCCGACCAGCGACGACGTCACCCTGCGCGTCGCACCGCTCCTCACGCAGCACCACCTCCAGCAGGCCCGGCAGGTGATGGTGACCAAGGTGCGCGGCGCCGACGAGTACGCCCGTGAACAAAGGAAGTTCGTAGCCGCGCTGGAGAAGGAGGTCAAGCGGGCCGGCATCACCGCGCCACTCGTGACCTTCGGCAAGTACGACGACCCGTGGGCGCAGGACTTCGTCGAGCCCGCCTACGTGAGCATGACCGCACCCGGCGGAAAGCGGCAGGTCCTGCGGGTACTGCTGCGCTCCGCCCAGCCCGACCGCGAGGCCGGACGGGAGCTGTTCGAGAAGCTGCGCGGCAAGGACGTCGGCGTCGTCCAGGCCTTCGACCGGTCCGCACCGCCCGACTGGTCGCTCAACTCCATGGGCAACCTGGAGACCATCCCGCCCTACACGCTGGGCGGCCGTTCGTTCCCGGCCGGACGGATCATCATGGGGTGGCGCAAGGACGGCGGACAGCGGCCCTCGACGGCGATGCGCACCCTGCTGAAGTCCCAGGGGCTGCAGGAGCCGTTGCTGCTGGACACCTCCTGGCTGGGAGTCGGGCACGTCGACGAGTTCGTGCAGTTCCTGCCCGCCGACACACGCCGCGGCTGGCGGATCGGACTCGCCGACCCGGAGGCCGGCCTGCGGCTGCTGCGCGACGCACAGCGGGCGGGACACGGCGGCGCGAAGATGTTCTCGGTGCCGGGCCTGGGGAACACGCCGGGCCCGAAGGAGACGATCGACCAGGCCCTCGCCTCCCGGCACCTGGTCGCCGACAACGAGATGGCGGCGCGGCGGATCACGGCCAACCTGGAGATCCTCAAGCGCGAGACCGGTGTCACCGATGCCGAGGTCGTGCGCGTACCGGCCCTCTACACCCGTGAGTCGGAGGCCCGGACGGAGGGCGGCGAGGTCATCCCCGTGCCCCGGCTGACCCGCATGGGCGGCACCACGGCGCTGCCCGACGCGCTCAAGGAGTACGGCCGGCAGCGGTGGCTCGCCCGAACCGGGGACGGATCCGTCGCGGCGCCTCGGGCGACCGTCACGACCAGCGCGTATGTCCCCGGCGCGGTCAACGGCGTTCTCCTCGGCCGCGACCGCTACCTCGCCCCGAGGCAGTGGGGTCCCGTCATCGGCGGCACGGACGTCTTCACCGAGGCCGTCACGGCCGCCTACCGGCGGGCGGGCCTGAAGGTGTCGTACATCGACGACTGGTACACGTACCACCTCGGCATGGGCGAGGTGCACTGCGGCACCAACACCCTGCGCGACGCCTCCGCCGAATGGTGGCGGACGCCGGCGACGTAGAAGGTCGGCGCGAAGGCGGCCCACGGGTGCGTGTGGGCCGCCTTCGCGGACGCCGAAAGCCGGGTCAGTGGCCGGCGAGGAGCTTCACGGCGACGACGGCCACGCCGATCACGGTGTCGAAGAGGCCCGAAAGCAGGGCGCTCAGCGGGCCGTTGCCCATGCGCAGGCCGGTTCGCCAGCCCCACAGGAACAAGGTCGCCACCTCCACGCCCGCGCTGATCAGCAGGGCGGTCTCCAGCTCCAGGAAGCCGAGGGCCGAGACCCCGACCAGCACCAGCGGGCCCGCGGCGGTGAGCAGCAGCGGACTGGAGACGTACAGGGTGGTGCGGATCTCCTGGAACGCGGGCGTTCGGCCGCTCGGGCGAGCTGCCGGGCCGCGGTGACGCCTGAGGCGCACGAGAACTTCGCGGTTCGGAGATCCGCCCGCGTCCCGGTGCCGAATCAAGAGCATGGGTGGTTCTGGACACGGTCCGCACAGTCCCCGGCCGGTGGAGACCCTGACCTCCGCACGGGAGGAGTCCACGGCCCTCCTGGAAGGGTGCGACGAGGCGGCCGAGATCGAGAGAGCGCTCGCCACGGTGCTGGCCGGGGTCGTGCGGACGGAACAGGTACCGGTCGACAGCCACTTCTTCGACGACCTGGGCGCCGACTCCCTCGTGATGGCGCACTTCTGCGCGCGCATCAGAAAGCGTGCGGACCTGCCGTCGGTGTCCATGAAGGACGTCTACCGGCACCCGACGATCAGAAGCCTGGCGACGGCGCTCTCGGACGCCCCGACCGTTCCCCGGGCGGAGCCGGCACCCGCGGCCCCGCCCGCGGAGTCGTTCCCGCCCCGGTCCGCGGCGAGCAGGCGGCAATACGTCCTGTGCGGCGCCCTGCAGAGCCTGGCCTTCCTGGGCTACGTCTATCTCCTCGCCTTCGGCACCGCCCGGGGCTACGGGTGGATCTCCGCGGGATCGGGCGTGCTCGACACGTACCTGCGGTCGGTCCTGTTCGGGGCCGTGGCCTTCGCGGGCCTGTGCGCCCTGCCCGTCCTCGCGAAGTGGACGCTCGTCGGCCGGTGGACGCCCCGGCAGATCCCCGTCTGGAGCCTTGCCTACGTACGCTTCTGGATCGTCAAGACGCTGGTCCGGTCGGACCCCCTCGTGCTGTTCAGCGGCTCGCCGCTCTACCTGCTCTACCTCAGGGCACTGGGCGCGAAGGTCGGGCGGGGCGCGGTCGTCCTCTCCCGGAACGTGCCCGTGTGCACCGACCTGCTCACCCTCGGTGACGACACGGTCATCCGCAAGGACTCGTCCTTCGCCTGCTACCGGGCGCACGCCGGACTGATCCAGCCGGGTCCGGTCACCCTCGGCAGGAACGTCCTGGTCGGCGAGGCCACGGTGCTCGACATCGACACCTCGCTGGGCGACGGGGCCCAGCTCGGACACGCCTCCTCGCTGCACCGCGGGCAGGCCGTGCCCGCCGGTGAGCACTGGCACGGGTCCCCGGCCCGGCGGACCGACGTGGACTACCAGGTCGTGGGGCGGGCCCGCTGCGGCGCGGTGCGCAGAGCGGCCCACGGTGTCCTGCAACTGCTGCTCGCGTTGGCCGTGTACGTGCCGGTGGCGGTCGGCGGCCTGGTCGCGGTGCTGGTCGAGGTCCCGCAGCTCCGCACGGCTCTGGAGCCCGGCCCCGCGGTTCTCGGCGAAGGGTCCTTCTACCTGGAGGCCCTGGTGATCTCCTTCGTGCTGGTCTTCGGCGCCGTGCCCGCCGGTCTGCTCGTCCTGACCGCCGTGCCCCGGCTGCTCGGCCTGGCCATCACACCGGGCCGGACCTACCGGCTGTACGGCTTCCACTTCGAGGTGCACCGCACGATCGCGCTCCTGACCAACTGGAAGTTCCTCAAGCGCCTGTTCGGTGACAGCTGCGCCATCGTCCACTACCTGCGGGGCCTCGGGTACGACCTCTCCCGCGTCGAGCAGACCGGGTCGAACTTCGGCACGGAGATGAAGCACGAGACGCCGTATCTGAGCTCCGTCGGGCGCGGGACGATGGTCGCCGACGGCCTGTCGATCATGAACGCCGACTTCTCCAGTACGGCGTTCCGGGTGTCCCGGGTGTCGATCGGGCCGCGCAACTTCCTCGGGAACCGGATCGCGTACCCGACGCGGGGCAGGACCGGCGACAACTGCCTGCTCGCGACGAAGGTGATGGTGCCGGTCGACGGGGAGGTCCGCGAGGGCGTGGGGCTGCTGGGCTCTCCCAGCTTCGAGATTCCCCGCTCGGTCCTGCGGGACAGCGGCTTCGACGGGCTCAGGAGCCCCGGGGAACTGCGCCGCGGCCTCGCCGCCAAGACCCGGCACAACGTCGCCACCATGGGCTGGTACCTGCTGACGCGCTGGATCTTCGTCTTCGCTCTCGCCCTGGTCGTCACGGCAGGCGCCGAGCTGTACGGACCGCTCGGCGTGACGGGGATCGTGCTGGCCGACCTCCTCGCCGTGCTGGTCACCATCGGGTACTACGTGCTGGTCGAACGCGTCGTCACAGCGGTCCGCCCGCTGAGGCCGCTGTTCTGCTCGATCTACACCCCGGACTTCTGGCGGCACGAGCGCTACTGGAAGGTCCCGTCGGAGAGCTATCTGAAGGTCTTCAACGGCACCCCGTTCAAGAACGTCATCTGGCGGCTGCTGGGCGTGCGGCTCGGCCGCATGGTCTTCGACGACGGCTGCTTCCTGACGGAACGCGCCATGGCCGCCATCGGGGACGGCTGCACGCTCAACGCGGGAAGCGTGATCCAGTGCCACTCGCAGGAGGACGGTGCCTTCAAGTCCGACCGGAGCTCGATCGGCTCCGGCTGCACCCTCGGGGTCGGCGCTTTCGTCCACTACGGCGTCACGGTCGGCGACGGTGCGGTGCTCGGCCCCGACTCCTTCCTGATGAAGGGCGAGGCGGTCCCGCCTGGCGCGTGGTGGGCCGGGAATCCGGCGACGCCGGTCGGCTCGACCGGTGAGGACGACAGGAGGCCGGTCTCATGACCGTCATGACGACCTCGGCGGCGGCCGCCCGGAAGTTCTGGCAGGGCGTGCTCACCGCCGGCGGGGACACCACGATCCCCCGGTGGACCACCGACCCGGCGCACCACGTGGCCGAACACGAGGAGACGCTTCCCGAGGAACTCGTGGCCGCGTTGAGCCGCCTCGCGGACGATCTGACGGTCCCGCCGCGCTCGTTGTTCCTGGCAGCCCACGCCAAGGTGCTCGCCGCGCTGTCCGGCGAGCGGGAGATCACCACCGGTTACGTCGCCGAGCCGGCAGGGCGGCCGCTGCCCTGCCCGCTGACCGTCGCCCCCGAGTCGTGGCGGGCGCTGGTGCTCCGCACCGACCGGACCGCATCCGAGATGCTGTCCCACAAGGACTTCCCCGTCGACGGGCTCCGGCGCGAGCTGGGTCTGACCGGGCCGTCCAGCGAGGCCGAGTTCGATCCGGTCGGCGACGCGGGCCCACTCGCCGGGAACGCCGTACTGCGGGTGGAGATCCCGCGCGGTGGCGGGCGGCGCACGCTGCGGCTGCGGTACCGGACCGACGTACTCGACGCGGACTGCGCCGCGCGGATCGCGGGCTACCACCGCACCGCGCTCACGCTGATCGCCGCCGACCCGGACGCCGCGCACGCCCGGCAGAGCCTGCTGTCCGCACAGGAGCGCCGCTTCCAGCTCGAAGGGCTCGCCGGGCCCCGCCGGGAGCTGCCCGACCGTCGCGTCCACGAGCTGTTCGAACAGCGCGTCGCGGCGCACCCGGACGCCGTGGCCGCCGTATGCGGCGACCGCCATTTGACCTACCGGGAACTCAACGCGCGGGCCAACCGGCTGGCGCGGGCCCTGCTGGCGCGGGGGCTGCGCCGGGAGGACGTCGTCGCGGTGGTCATGGAGCGGAACCTGGACTGGGCCGCCGCCGTCCTCGCCGTCTTCAAAGGCGGCGGGGTGTACCTGCCCGTCGAGCCGCACTTCCCCGCCGCGCGCATCGCCACCATGCTCTCCCGCGCCGGGTGCCGGCTGGTGCTGACCGAGCCGGGCGGCACCGCGATGCTCGACCGGGCCCTCGACACGCTGCCCGGGGTCCAGGCGCTCCGCGTCGACGCGGCCGGTGCGGAGGACCACCCGGACTCCGACCCCGGCGTCGGCGTCGCCCCGGACCAGCTCGCCTACATCTACTTCACCTCCGGCTCCACCGGTGAGCCCAAGGGCGCCATGTGCGAGCACGCGGGGCTGCTCAACCACCTCTTCGCCAAGATCGACGACCTCGGGATCGGCGAGGGGCAGGTCGTCGCCCAGACCGCGCCCCAGTGCTTCGACATCTCGCTGTGGCAGCTGGTTTCCGCTCTCCTGGCCGGCGGGCGGACGCTGCTCGTGCCACAGGACGCGATCCTGGACGTCCCGAGGTTCGTCGACACGATCGACCGCGGCGGGGTCAACGTGCTCCAGGTCGTGCCGTCGTACCTCGATGCCGTCGTGTCCTACCTGGAGCGGCACCCGCGCGCGCTGCCGGAGCTGCGGTGCGTGTCGGTCACCGGAGAGGCGCTGAAGAAGGAGCTCGTCCGGCGCTGGTTCGCGGCCCGGCCCGGGATCAGGCTGGTCAACGCCTACGGGCTGACGGAGACGTCGGACGACACCAACCACGAGGTGATGGACCGGGCGCCGGACGGCGAACGGGTCCCGCTCGGCCCGCCCGTCAACAACGTGCACGTCTACGTCGTGGACGAGCACCTGTCACCGGTGCCGCTCGGCGCACCCGGCGCGATCGTCTTCTCGGGGGTCTGCGTCGGCCGCGGCTATGTGAACGACCCCGAGCGCACCCGGCAGGCCTTCACGGCGGATCCGCATCACGCGGGCCGACGGCTCTACCGCAGCGGCGACCACGGCCGCTGGGTGCCCGGGGGCAAGCTGGAGTTCCTCGGCCGCCAGGACAGCCAGGTCAAGATCCGCGGATTCCGGATCGAGATCGGCGAGGTCGAGAGCGCCGTGCTGCGGGCACCCGGGGTCCGCGACGGGGCGGTGGTGGCCGTCGAGGGGACCGGACAGGGCGGGCGCCTGGTGGCCTTCTACTCGGGTGAGGGCCCGCTGGAGGACGGCGTCCTGCGGGACCGGCTCGGCCGGTCGCTGCCCGCGTACATGGTCCCCTCGGAGTTCCACTGGCGCGAGAGCCTGCCGGTGACCGCCAACGGCAAGGTCGACAGGAAAGCACTCACCGCGCTCGCCGCACCGAACGGCGCCGCGGCACCGGACGACGTCGCCTCCGCCGCCCCCGAGCTCACCCCGGCCGATGCGGACCGCGACCCGCCCCGCACGCCCACCGAGCGGCGGCTGGCCGCCGTGTGGGCGCAGGTGCTCGACGTACCGCAGGACACCATCCGCCGGCACGACCACTTCTTCGACCGCGGCGGCACCTCCCTAGCGGCGGTGCGGCTCGCGATCGCCCTGGACCGCGCGGTGGACGTCAAGGACCTCACACGCCGCCCGGTCCTGGCCGACCTGGCCCTCGCCGTCGACGCCGGATCCCGCGCCGCCGCGGCCGGCCCCGGGCCACCGCTTCCCTCCTGAACCACGACCGAAAGGAGACCGAGATGCCGTCCTCGCTGCCCCTGTCGACGCCCGGCGTCGACCTGGAGCCCGGCAAGCCCCCGATCCTCCGTGCCGGCCACCCGGACGCCGCGGAGAGCTGGGCCGCCGAGCACCGGGACGGGGTGCGCGCCCTCGTCGCCGAGCACGGTTCGGTCCTGGTCCGCGGCCTCCCTCCGGGCGACCACGCCGAGACCGCGGCCGTCCTGCGGCGGCTGGCCGCCGGTCCGATGACCGAGAGGGAGGCCTTCGCGCCCCGGCAGAGCTACTCCGACGGGGTGTACTCCTCGTCGAAGTGGCCACCGCACCAGCCGATGTGCATGCACCACGAACTCAGCTACACCCTGGAGTTCCCCGGCCTGATCCTGTTCGCCTGCCGCGCCGCCCCCGCCGTCGGCGGGGCGACCGCGCTGGCCGACGCGCCGACCGTGCTGGGCGCGCTGCCCGCCGGTCTCGCCGAGCGGTTCATGAGCCAGGGCTGGCTGCTCGTCCGCAACTACAACGAGGAGATCGGGGCGTCCCTGGCCGACGCCTTCGGCAGTGACGACCGCGACGCGGTGGAGAGCTACTGCCGGGCGGCCGCGATCGACTTCGAGTGGCAGCCCGACGGTGGCCTGCGGACCTGGCAGCGCCGCAGCGCCGTGGTGCGGCACCCGGTCTCCGGCCGCCGCTGCTGGTTCAACCAGATCGCGTTCCTCAACGAGTGGACGCTGGCCCCCGAGATACGCGAGTACCTGGTGGACGTCTACGGCGCCGACGGGCTGCCGTTCAACACCCGCTACGGGGACGGCACGCCGATCGGCGAGGACACCGTGCGGCTGCTCAACGAGGTCTACCAGGCCCACACCGTGCGCGAGCCATGGCAGGACGGCGACCTGATGCTCGTCGACAACGTCCGCACCGCCCACAGCAGAGAGCCGTACGAGGGGCCGCGCGAGGTGCTCGTCGCGATGTCGGACGCGGTGCGCCTGGCCGACTGCTCACCGACCGTGGAGGTGACCGCCCGATGACCACCACTCCTTCCACCGCCTGGGAGCCCGCCCACTCCGGGCCGGTCACCGTGCCGCCGTTCGCGGTCGTGTCCGGCGGGCAGGTCCAGCGGGCGCTCCAGGGGCGCGAGAAGCAGATCGTGGAGGTGGTCGAGGACACCTACCGGCTGCACAGCGCCGGCGACTCGGTGAACCCGCCGTCCCACTTCCTGCGCTTCCCCGACCGCCCGTCGTCCCGGATCATCGCCCTGCCCGCCTCGATCGGCGGTCACGCGGGGGTGGACGGCCTGAAGTGGATCTCCAGCTGCCCGCAGAACGTGGCGGCCGGCATCCCGCGGGCCTCGGCGGTGCTCATCCTCAACGACCGCCGCACCGGCTATCCGTTCGCCTGCATGGAGGCCTCGATCATCAGCGCCACCAGGACGGCCGCGTCGGCGGCGCTGGCGGCGGACACGCTCAGCCGCGGCCGCCGGCGCCCGACCCGCGTCGGGTTCATCGGGACGGGCCTGATCGCCCGCTACATCCACACCTTCCTGGCCGGTACCGGCTGGTCGTTCGACACCATCGGCATCCACGACGTGTCCGCAGACAGCGCGGCCGGCTTCCGCTGCTACCTGGAACAGTCCGGCGCCACCGGCTGGATCGTGGCCCACGACAGCCCCGAGCAGCTGATCCGCCGCAGCGACCTGGTCGTCTTCGCCACGGTCGCCGCCCACCCGCACATCGGTGACCGGTCGTGGTTCGCACACCGCCCGCTCGTGCTGCACGTGTCGCTGCGTGACCTGGCTCCGGAGATCGTGCTCGACTCCGACAACGTCGTCGACGACGTCGAGCACTGCCTGCGGGCGGAGACCTCCGTTCACCTGGCCGAACGGCTCACCGGCGACCGCGGTTTCCTGACGGGCACGCTGGCGGACGTGATGGCCGGGCGTGTGACGCCCGCCGCGGACCGGACGGTGGTGTTCTCGCCCTTCGGCCTCGGAGTGCTCGATCTGGCGGTCGGCAAATACGTCTACGACGAGCTGGCCGGCGCCGGGGAACTGCACGTCGTCGACGGCTTCTTCCATGAGCTGAGCCGGTACGGGTGAACCCCTGCCCGGCCCCGCAGTCCTTCGATCCGCGGAGGCCATCGTGTCAGTCATATCCGCCCCCTACGCCTTCAACGAGGAGGATCTCTACGTCGACCTCCGGCCGACACTCGGACGCAGGCTCTTCCTGAAGTGCGAGGGCTTCAACTTCGCCGGCTCGATCAAGCTGAAGCCCGCGACCGAGATGGTGGAGGCAGCCGAGCGGGCCGGGGTACTGACCCCGCAGTCGGTCCTGCTCGAGTCCTCGTCGGGAAACATGGGCGTGGCACTCAGCATGATCGCCGCCAGCAAGGGCTACCGCTTCCTGTGCGTGACCGACTCCCGCTGCAACCTGTCGACCCGGCTGGTGATGAAGGCCCTCGGCGCCCAGGTGCACGTGGTCACCGAGCCGAGCACCGACGGCGGCTTCCTCGGCGCCCGGATCGACTTCGTCCGCGCGCTGACCGCCCTGGACGACCGGTACGTGTGGCTCAGCCAGTACACCAACCCTGAGAACTGGCGAGCGCACTACCTGCGGACGGGACCGGCGATCGCCCGCTCGTTCCCGGGACTGGACGTGCTGTTCGTCGGCGCCGGCACCACCGGGACACTGATGGGCTGCGCCCGCTACTTCCGGCACTGGCACCGGCGGGTCCGTATCGTCGCAGTCGACAGCGTCGGCTCGGTCTCCTTCGGCGGTGCCCCGGGCCGCCGTATGCTCCCCGGCCTCGGCATGAGCGTCAGCCCGCCGCTGCTCGACGAGTCCTTCGTCGACGAGGCGGTGCACGTCGAGGAGGCCGACACCATTCGCGCCTGCCACCACCTGGCCCGGCGCGGTTTCCTCTTCGGCGGCTCCACCGGCACCGTCGTCAGCGGCGCGATGCGCTGGCTGGCCGCGCACGACTCGGCCGGCCTGACCGCGGTGGCCATCGCGCCGGACCTGGGCGAGCGCTACCTGGAGACCGTCTACCAGGGCAACTGGGTCCGGGCCCTCTACGGCGAGGACGTGCTCCGCCCCACGCCGGGCCTCCGGGTGACCCCGCCGGGCCAGGACGTCGAAGCCCTGACCGGTGGCGTCGCCACCGTGGGTCCGGGCCGGCCGGCACCGGGCTCCTGGACCGCCAAGTCCGCCCCGCTCCCGGATGCGGGCGGCGGCCGGGCCTCGGACACTGTGGGGGAGGGCGCATGACTCCCGGCATGGCGCGTCGAGGCACACACAGGCGGGAGAGGGTGTGGCGAAGCGGCAGGCCTCCGAGGCCAGGCACATCGGTGCATCCGAGACGGACCGTCTGCTGGTGTCCGTGGCCGCAGGCAGCCAGGAGGCCTTCAGCCGCCTGTACGACGTGGCCGCCGGCCCGGTCTACGGAGTGGCGCGCCGCGTCCTGCAGGACCCGGCCCGTGCCGAGGAGGTCGCGCAGGAGGTCATGCTCGAGGTCTGGCAGAGCGCCCCCCGCTACCGGCCCGAGAGCGGGCACGCCATGACCTGGATGATGACGATCGCCCACCACCGCGCGGTGGACAGCGTCCGCACCGGGCAGCGGGCCGCCGACCGCGAGCGCGCCGTCTCCCAGCAGGAGTCGGTTCTCGCCTATGACGACGTCGTGGAGGCCGTGGAGTCGCTCGGAGAACGCGAACAGGTCCGCTCCTGCCTGAAGGAGCTCTCCGCCGAGCTGCGGCAACCGGTGGTGCTCGCCTACTACCAGGGCCTGACCCACACCGAGATCGCCGCGGCACTGTCCCTGCCGCTCGGCACCGTCAAGGGCCGCCTGCGCAGGGCGCTGGCCCGACTGCGGCACTGCCTGGGAGCTCCGCCGTGATCACCGCCGATCCACACGACCTCGCGGGGGCCTTCGCGGTGGACGCCCTCAGCCGTGAGGAGCGCGAGGAGTTCCTGCGGCACGTCGCCGGCTGCCCCGACTGCGCGCGGGAGGTCGTCCGTCTTCAGGAGGCCGCGGCCTGGCTCGCCCTGGCGGCGGCCCGCACCCCGCCGCCGGGTCTGAAGGAACGCGTCCTCGCCGAGGTGGCCCGGACCGGCCAGTACTCCCTGACGCTCCCCGGCCCGGTGGACGAGCCCCGCGGGCGTCGACTCGCGCCGCGTCTGCTGAACCTCGCGCTGGCCGCCTGTGTGGCCGCGGCCGCCGTGCTCGGCGGTGTGGCGGCCTGGCAGCACCAGGAGGCGCAGCAGACACGCCAGGAGTCCGACAGCCGCACCGCCGACCTGGCCCGGCTGCTCGCGGCCCCCGACACCACGTTCGTCAAGCAGGACGTGGCCTACGGCGGCTCCGGCACGGTCGCGGTGTCACGCCACCTGGACCAGGCCGCCTACTTCTGCCAGGACCTGGCTCCGCTGCCCGCGGGCAAGACCTACCAGTTGTGGTACGTCGCCCCCGGCAACGCGGCCCGCTCCGCCGGACTCGTCCCCGCCGGGGCCGCCCTCCAGGCCAGGCCCCTTCCGGCGCCCCGGACCGCCGCCGCCCTCGCCATCACGGTCGAACCGAGCGCGGGCTCGTCCGCACCCACCACCAAGCCCCTCGCCACCTGGCCGCTCCCCGCTTCCTGACGGCCGGCAGCTCAGGGACGGCTGGTGAGGTACCCGCCCATGGACGTGAAGTACTCGGTCGCGCCCAACTCACGGCCGTCTTCCGTCCGTACGCGCGTGATCGCCAGACCGTGATTGCGGCCGGTGCGGGCGTCGGCTCCGGCGACGATCACCACGCCGTCCCCCTCGCGATAGAAGATGCGGCCGGGAGTACCGCCGTAGCGGCCCTGGGAGACCACGGCGGCGAGGACCTCAAGTCGCTTGCCCTTGTGGAAGGTGAAGGCGCTGGGGTACGGCTCGGACTGGGCGCGGACCAGGCGCTGCAGGTCCTCCGCCGGCCAGCTCCAGTCGATGCGGATGTCCTCGGTGGACCGCTTGTGGAAGAAGCTGGCCTGGGACCGGTCCTGCTTGGTGAACTCCGTCTGCCCGGCGGCGATGAGGTCGAGCGCGCCGATGGTGACCGGGGCGATGAGGTCGACGGTCTTGTGGAAGAGGTCGGTGGCGGTGTCCGCCGGTCCGACCGGCACCGCCTCCTGCCGGACGATGTCGCCGGCGTCGAGCTCGTCGTTCATCATGTGCGCCGTGACGCCCACTTCGGGCTCGCCGTTGATCAGCGCCCAGATCAGCGGGGAGAAGCCGGCGTACTTCGGCAGCAGCGAGTCGTGCACGTTGAGCGTGCCGTGGCGCGGGAGGCCGAAGATGCGCGGAGGGATCCACGTCCGCCAGTTGTTGGCCACGATGATGTCCGCGTCGGCCTCCTTGAGGCGCTCGAACAGCTCGTCGTCGTCCGGGCGGTTGCGGATGACCACGGGGACGCCGTGCTCCTCGGCGAGATCGGCGACGGAGTCGCTCCAGATCTTCTCGTACGCGTGCTCACTCTTGGGGTGCGTCACGACCAGAACCACGTCGTGTTCGGAGTCCAGGAGGGCTTGCAGGGTGCGATGCCCCCAGGTCTGGTAGCCGAACATGACGACCCGCATGGGCTTCCTCCTCAAGGGCAGGGATGGACCGAGGGCAAGTAAAGCAAGGCTTGCCTAAGTGCACAACGGGCCCATGTGGCTTGGTACTTGAGCCTGACTTCGATGTCGGTGCCGATGCTTCCGATGTCCGGTCCGCCCTATCGACAGCTCCACAAGATTAGCTTAGGCTCACCTAAGTTCCCCGGTTTGCCGCTCCGTCAGCGTGCCCGCTCCTCGTACTTTCCCCACGCCTGACAGGCGACTGCCCCGCACGATGGGAGAGACATGTCACAGGTTCTTCCTGGTGACGCAACACCGGTACACGACCTCATTGGCATCGGCTTCGGACCGTCCAATGTCGCCATGGCGATCGCGCTCAGCGAGCACAACGCACGAGCCGCCGGCCAGGAGGTGATCACTGCTCAGTTCTTCGAGCAGCAGCCCTCCTTCGGCTGGCACCGCGGCATGCTCATCGACGACGCGACCATGCAAGTGTCCTTTCTCAAGGACCTGGTGACGCTCCGGAACCCCGCCAGCGAGTTCAGCTTCCTCTGCTACCTGAAGAGCAAGGGGCGGCTGATCGACTTCATCAACCACAAGAACCTGTTCCCGCTGCGGGTGGAGTTCCACGACTACTTCGAGTGGGCGGCGGCCAAGGTCGAGGACATGGTCTCCTACGGTCACGAGGTCGTCGGCGTCGCGCCGGTCGTCCGTGCCGGAGCCGTGGAGTACCTCGAGGTGACGGTCCGTTCGGGGGAGGGGCTCGTGGTCCACCGGGCCCGCAACCTCGTCATCGGTACCGGTCTGCGCCCCCTCGTCCCGGAGGGCATGGAGCGCGGCGAACGCGTCTGGCACAACTCCGAGTTACTCGCGAAGGTCGACGAGCTGGAGGGCACCTCGCCCTCGCGGTTCGTCGTCGTGGGCGCCGGGCAGAGCGCCGCCGAGAACGTCGCCTACCTGCACCGCCGCTTCCCCGAGGCCGAGATCTGCGCGGTCTTCTCCCGCTACGGCTACAGCCCCGCCGACGACAGCGGCTTCGCCAACCGGATCTTCGACCCCGCCGCGGTCGACGAGTACTTCGCCGCGCCCGAGAACGTCAAGCGCCGGCTGATGGACTACCACGGCAACACCAACTACTCCGTCGTCGACATCGACCTGATCGACGACCTGTACCGGCAGATGTACCAGGAGAAGGTTCTCGGCACCGAGCGGCTCCGCTTCCTCAACGTCTGCCGGCTCACCGACGTCAAGGAGACCCCGGACAAGGTCCGTGCCACGGTGACGTCCCTCGTCACCGGCGACGAGACGCCCCTGGACGCGGACGTCGTGGTCTTCGCCACCGGCTACAGCCCCGCCGACCCCCTCGGCCTCCTCGGCGAGGTCGCCGACCACTGCCTCCGCGACGACGAGGGCCGCGTCCGCGTCGAACGCGACTACCGCATCGCGACCGACCCCGACCTGCGCTGCGGCATCTATCTGCAGGGCGGCACGGAGCACACCCACGGCATCACCTCGTCGCTGCTGTCGAACACCGCCATCAGGGTCGGCGAGATCCTGGACTCGCTCCTCGACCGGGGCCTGAAGTCCACTGCCGACGAGGCCCGGACGGTCACCGACGGAACCGGCAGCGCCGCCCGTTAGTGCGCCCACTTGCCGGAATCCGCCAACAGGCCCGAACGTAGGGCATGTTGTGAGCACCGTCCTTCCTGAACCAAAGGGATAACGTACGTCGACATGGGCACGACCGCAGTGGAGCGCCCCGCGCTCAGGGGCACAGCACCGGCCCGTCGGCGACGGCTGGTGGGCTTGGGCACGCTGCTGGTGATCCTGGTGATCGCGGGTTTGGCGTCGCTGGCCGTCGGTGCGCGCGCGTTGAGTCCGGCCGAGGTGTGGCACGGGCTGTTCGCGGCGCCCGACTCCGACCAACGGCTCACCGAGATCAGGCTCATCGTGCAGACCGTGCGGGTGCCCCGGACGGTGCTCGCGCTCGTGGCGGGCATCGCCCTGGGCGTCGGCGGGGCATTGATCCAGGGGTACACGCGCAACCCGATCGCCGACACGGGCCTGCTGGGGGTGAACACCGGCGCCTCGTTCGCGGTGGTGTCGGTGATCGCCCTGTTCGGCTTCGACGACCCCTTCCAGTACGTCTGGTTCGCCTTCCTGGGTGCCGCGGCCGCCGGTGTCGTCGTGTTCGGGCTGTCGAGCATCGGCAGGGGCGCGGGCAACCCGTTGACGCTCGCGCTGGCCGGGCAGGGGGTCGCGGTCTTCCTCATGGCGATGACCACCGCGGTCGCGCTGTCGGACAAGGAGTCGCTGAACGCGCTGCGGTTCTGGAACGCGGGCTCCGTGGCCGGTGTCGGCTTCGACGTCATCTGGCCGGTCACCGGATTCATCGTGGTCGGGCTGGTGCTGGCGCTGACCACGTTGCCCACCATCAACCTGCTCAACCTGGGTGACGACGTGGCGCGAGGACTGGGCGTGAACATCGCGCTGAGCCGGACCGTCGGCATCACTGCCATCACCCTGCTGGCCGGCGCGGCGACCGCCGCGTGCGGCCCCATCGCGTTCCTCGGGCTCATGGTGGCCCATGTGGCCCGCTATCTGACCGGGCCGGACTACCGCTGGCTGGTGCCGTACGCCGGTCTGCTCGGAGCCGTCATCCTGCTCGTCTGCGACATCGTGGGCCGCTTGGTGGTGCGGCCGAGCGAACTGGACGCCGGTGTCCTCGTCGCCCTTCTCGGCGCCCCGTTCTTCGCGGTCCTGGTGTGGCGCGGAAAGTTCAGGAACGCATGAGCGGGAAGGACTTGCGGCCGAACAGGCCGGACCTCGAGCCGAACGGGGCGGATGTGCGGCCGAGTCAGGCGGACCTGCAGCCGGCGATGACGCCGGGCGTGCGTCTCGCGGGCGTGTCGTTCGTCTGGCGGCCCTGGCTCGTCCTCGTCACGCTGCTGCTGGCGGCGGCGACCTTCCTGGTGTTCTGCCTGTCCATCGGCGTCGGGGACTTCCCGATCGGGCTGGACCAGGTGATCGCCACCCTCCTCGGCCGCGGTGAACAGGTCGACGAGTTCGTCATCATGGACCTGCGGATGCCGCGTGCCCTGGCCGGGGTGGTCGTCGGGATCGCGCTGGGGGTGTCCGGGGCGATCACGCAGTCCATCGCCCGCAATCCGCTGGCCAGCCCGGACATCCTCGGGATCACCGGGGGCGCCGGCGCGGTCGCCGTCTTCCTGGTGACGGCGTCGGGCGGGACCGCCGCGGCGGTCGTCAACTCCGTGGGCCTGTCCGCGGCGGCGCTCGCGGGCGGACTCGGCACGGGTCTGCTGGTGTACTTCCTGGCCTGGCGGCGCGGGGTCGACGGCTTCCGGCTCATCCTCATCGGCATCTCGGTGAGCGCCGTGATGGAGGCCATCACGACCTGGCTGCTGGTGTCGGCCGACATCAGAGACGTCGCCCGGGCCCAGGCGTGGCTGGTCGGCTCGCTGGACGACCGCTCGTGGGACGAGGTACGGGTGGCGATCTGGGGCACGCTCGTCCTCATGGCCGTCGTGGCCTGCGTGTCCTTCCAGTTCAAGCCGCTGCATCTCGGCGACGACGTCGCCGCGGGCCTGGGCGTCCGGTACACGAGGGTGCGGGCGGTCCTGCTGCTGTGCGCGGTCCTGCTGGCGGGTGTGGCCGTGAGCGCGGCGGGCCCGGTTCCGTTCGTCGCGCTGGTGGCGCCGCAGGTGGCCATGCGGCTGGCGCGGTGCCCGACGCCGCCGATGGTGGCGTCCGGCGTGACGGGCGCCCTGCTGCTGATCGGCGCGGACCTCATCGCGCGCACGGCACTGCCGATCGGTCTCCCGGTCGGCGTGGTCACCGCCGCGATCGGCGGCCCCTTCCTTGTCTATCTGCTGGTGCGGGCCAACCTCAGATAGCCGGAGCAAAGGTCAGGAAGCGTGAACGGAGGGGGCCTGGTGGGCGCTCAGCACACAACAACCGAGATCGAGTCCGAAGTCGTCGACGCGGCACGGCTGTCAGCCGACGGCATCACGGTCGGGTACGGCGCCCGGACGGTCATCGAGGATCTCGACGTCTCGATCCCGTCCGGGGTCGTCACCACGATCATCGGGCCCAACGGCTGTGGGAAGTCGACCCTGTTGCGGACGCTGTCGCGGCTGCTCAAGCCGGCCAAGGGGACGGTCGTGCTGGACGGCGACGACATCGCACGGCTCAGGACCAGGGACGTGGCCAAGAAGCTCGGCCTGCTGCCGCAGGCGCCGGTCGCGCCGGAAGGGCTGACGGTGGCGGACCTGGTCGCCAGGGGCCGCCATCCGCACCAGAGCTGGCTGCGGCAGTGGTCGTCGGACGACGCAGACGTCGTGGAGCGCGCGCTGGCCATGACCGGGGTGTCCGATCTGGGCGACCGCCCCGTCGACTCCCTCTCCGGTGGCCAGCGTCAACGCGTCTGGATCTCCATGACGTTGGCCCAGGGCACCGACCTGCTGCTGCTGGACGAGCCGACCACCTATCTGGACCTGGCGCACGCGATCGACGTACTCGACCTGGTGGACGATCTGCACGAGTCGGGGTGCACCGTGGTCATGGTGCTGCACGACCTCAACCTGGCCACGCGCTACAGCGACAACCTCGTTGTGATGAGGGCGGGTTCGATCCTGGCGCAGGGGCATCCGCGTGACGTGATCACCGCCGAGCTGCTGGACGAGGCGTTCGGTCTGCGCGCCATGGTGATCGACGACCCGGTCGGCGACCGGCCACTCATCGTGCCGATCGGCCGCACACACGTCCAACTCCCGTAGATCCCCGTAAAGTTGGAGAAGTTAGGCTAGGCTTACCTCACCCGCCCACGCTAAGGTTTGCCTGCCCTTAGACGGGGGTGCAGTGGAAAGCGCGAAAGCAAGGGGAATGCGGATGCTCCTCACCAGAACGACGCGTACGAAGCCATGGCGGCGGCTGGCGGCCGTCCTGTCCGCCGCGACGCTCGGCGTCGGCCTCCTCGCGGGATGCGGTTCCGACTCGTCCGACTCGGCGGACAACGCCGGCGACGACAACTCGACCACCGCGGCAGGCGTATTCCCGGTCACCGTGGAGCACGCGTTCGGATCCACGAAGATCACCAAGGCTCCCGAGCGGGTCGTCACCGTCGGCTACACGGACGACCAGACCGTCCTGGCGTTCGGCATCAAGCCGGTCGGCATGACCGACCAGTACCCGAACCCGGCGGGCAAGAGCCCCGACATCAACACCCAGTGGCCCTGGGTGAAGGACAAGTGGGGCGGCGCCTTGCCCGAGGTCATCATGAAGAACGGTGACTCCGGCCCCAACTACGAGAAGATCGCCGCCCTGCGCCCCGACCTGATCATCGCGGTGTACTCCGAGGTCGACCAGGCCGCCTACGACAAGCTCTCCAAGATCGCTCCCACCGTCGGCCGCACCAAGACCGAGAAGGAGCCCTTCAGCGCGCCCTGGCAGGACAACGCGCTGCAGATCTCCAAGGCCCTCGGCAAGGCCGACGAGGGCGCGAAGATGATCGCGGACGTGCAGGAACAGCTCGACAGGGCCAAGAAGGACCACCCCGCGTTCGGGAAGGAGACCGCCGTCGCGCTGTCCTGGTACGAGAACTCGGTGGCGCCGTTCACCTCCACCGACGTACGCGGACGGCTGGTGTCGGGCATCGGCTTCAAGTACCAGACCGAGATCGACAAGGTCGCCGACGGCAGCTTCTACACCAAGCTCTCGCCCGAGCGCATCGACCTGGTCGACGTCGACCGCATCTTCGTGATCAACGACAAGGCGGACACGGACGCGCTGAAGAAGTTCAAGCTGTTCACCAACCTGGACGCGGTCAAGAACGGCAAGGTGTCGTACCTGCTGGACAGCGAGGGCCCGGCCGTCGGCGCGGCCATCTCCCAGGGCACCCTGCTCTCCATGCCGTACGCGATCGACGAACTCGTCAAGTCGGCCGGCTAGGTGTGAGCAGCACCGACACGCGGGTCGCCCCGGCAGCACTGCGCACGGCGACCGGACGCGAGGCCACCCGATGGGTCGCGGCGCACTGCCGCGAGGTGCCCTGGCTGACGGTCGCCACCGTGCTCACCACGGTGGCCGGGGCGGCGCTCCAGGTACTCCCCGTACTCCTGCTCGGCCGCGTGGTCGACGGGGTGGTCGAGGGCGAGGAGCGTTCGATCCTGGTCACGATCGGGGCGTTGACGGTGGCCGCCGCGCTGCTCGGCGCGGCGGCCACCGCGGTGTCGACGTATCTGATCGGGCGGCTGGGGGCGGACCTGCTCGCGCGGCTGCGCGAGGGCGCCGTCCGGGCGGTCCTCGGGATGCCGAGCGCGCGGATCGAGCAGGTCGGCCGGGGAGACGTACTGTCCCGGGTCGGTGACGACGTCGCCGTCATCTCCAAGGGCATCCGTACGGCCATCCCCACGGTGTTCTCGGCGGGCGTGCTGGTCGTCATCGCCACGGTCGGCATGTTCGGCCTCGACTGGCGGCTCGGCCTGGCCGGCGCCGGCGCGCTGCCCGCCTACGCGCTGGCCCTGCGCTGGTACCTCCCCCGGTCCGCCCCGCTCTACCAGCAGCAGCGGATCGCCCAGGCCGACCGCGCGCAGGCGCTGATCAGCGGCCTGAACGGGATCGACACGGTCCGGGCGTACCGCCTGGAGGACGCCTTCCGCGAGAAGGTCACCAGCGAGTCGTGGCGGGTGCGCAATCTCGGGATCGAGGTGTTCCGGTTCTTCGGCCGGTTCGTCGGCCGGGAGAACCGCGCCGAGTTCATCGGGCTGGTCCTCATCCTCGTGGTGGGATACGGCCTGCTGGAGACCGATGTAGCCAGCCTGGGCGAGGTGTCGGCGGCCCCCCTGCTGTTCCACCGGCTGTTCGTCCCGCTCGGTGCCATCATGTTCACCTTCGACGAGGCGCAGAAGTCGGGCGCGAGCCTGACCCGCCTGGTCGGGGTGCTGGCGGAGCCCACGGAGGACCGGCTGGTGGGCGACACGGCCGTCGGGCAGCCGGCCGGCGAGCCGTACGCGGTGACGGTGGAGGGGCTGACCTTCCGCTATCCCGGCGGAGAGGAGCCGGTGCTGCGGGATGTCAGCCTGAGGATCCCGGCCGGCGGTTCGCTCGCGCTGGTGGGCGCGACGGGTGCGGGCAAGACGACGCTGGCAGCGCTGATCGCGGGCATCGGCACCCCGCAGTCCGGGTCGGTGCGCATCGGGTCGACCGATCTCGCCGGGCTGGACGAGGCCGGGGCGCGCGCGCTGGTGAGCATCCTGACGCAGGAGACGCACGTCTTCTCCGGCCCGCTCGCCGACGACCTGCGGCTGGCCGCGCCGGACGCGACCGACACCGAGCTGACGGACGCGCTGCGCACGGTCGGTGCCGACGAGTGGGTCGAGGCACTGCCCGACGGGCTGAACACCCTGGTCGGGGAGGGCGGTGAGCGCCTGGACGTCACCAAGGTCGCCCAGATCGCCCTGGCCCGGCTGGTGTTGGGCCGGGCGCCGGTCGTGGTGCTCGACGAGTCGACGGCCGAGGCGGGCAGCGAGGGCGCCGCCGAGCTGGAGCGGGCCGTGCTGGCCGCGTGTTCGGGCCGTACCACGTTGTTCGTGGCCCACCGGCTGACCCAGGCGATGGCGGCGGACCGGATCGCGGTGCTGGACGCGGGCCGCGTCGTGGAGCAGGGAACGCACGAGGAACTGGTGGCTCTGGGCGGCCGGTACGCACGACTGTGGCGGGCCTGGCGAGAGGGCAGTTGAGCAACCCCTGAAGTGAGTTTGGCCGACTTTCGTACGGTGGAAGGAACGCGGAGTCTTCGATGATCGAACCGAGCGCTCGTCACGTACTGCTGTCCTCCGGGCAACTGGCCGCCGTACGCCGGCGAATCGGCGACCACGGCGACCGGACCATCGCCGAAGCGTGCGCCATCGGGCTGTCGTACTGGGCGACGGGCCTCGGACCCGACGGTATCGATCTCACCCCCGGCACCCTCTTCACCGAAGTCCTCGGATGGGTCGACAACGGCGGTGACGGGCCCGGCGGTTGGGAGGTCGCCACGGACGGCCGGAGCATCGCCGTCCCGGACGGAGTCGCGCTCGCCGACGCGCAGCTCGCGCTGGACGACCTGGCCGACTTCCCGGACCGGCCCCTCGGGACGATCGGTCCGTCCAGCGTGACGGAGCGGCTCGCGGCCCTGGCCGAGTGGAACGACACCCAGGCCGACCGGGTCCGCCCGACCATCGTGGAGATGTTCCGCGAACAGGCGCGGAACCGGCCGGACGCGGTCGCCGTCGTCGATGAACACCGCTCACTGAGCTACCGTCAGGCCGCCGAGCTCTCCGGCCAGTTGGCCCACCATCTGCTCGAACGCGGGCTCACCGCCGAACAGGTCGTCGGCATCTCCCTGGGCCGCTCCGCCGACATGGTGATCGGGCTGCTCGGCGTCCTCCAGGCGGGCTGCGCGTTCGTGCCGCTCGATCCGCAGTGGCCCGCCGCACGCAGGGCCGTCGTCATCGAGGACGCCGGCGTCGTGGCGCAGCTCAACGACGCGGGGGAGAGTGCCCCGGACGAACCGGAAGCCGTCGCCGTCGACCTGGGCCACTGGAGGTTCGGCTCCTACCCCGCCGAGGGCCCCGAGGTCACCGTCCCCGGCGATGCCCTGGCCTATGTGATCTTCACGTCCGGGTCGACCGGGCGGCCCAAGGGCGCGATGATCCGGCACGAGGCGATCAGCGAGCGGTTGCTCTGGCAGGTCAACGAGATCCTCGGCTTCGGCCACGACGACGCGTCGCTGTTCAAGGCGCCGCTGTCCTTCGACATCTCCATCAACGAGATCTTCCTGCCGCTGGTGAGCGGTGCCCGGCTGGTGGTCCTGCGGCCCGGCGGCGAACGCGACCCGCACCACCTGCTCAGCGTGATCGCCGAGCAGCGCGTCACCTTCACGTACCTGGTGTCGTCCATGCTGGACGTGCTGCTGGAGATCGCGGGCGACTCCGGGCGGCTGGACAGCCTGCGGCACGTGTGGTGCGGCGGCGAGGTGCTGACCCCGGAGCTGTACGAGCGGTTCCGCACCAAGCTCGACATCCCCATGTACCACGGCTACGGCCCGGCCGAGACGACGATCGGTGTCTCGCACGTCATCTACCGGGGCGCGGCGGAACGCCTGTCGACGTCGATCGGCAAGGCCAACCCGAACACCCAGCTGTACGTCCTGGACGACGAGCTGCGCCCGGTCCCGGTCGGCGTCGGCGGCGAACTCTACGTGGGCGGATTCCTCCTGGGACGCGGGTATGTGGGCGCACCGGGCCTCACGGCCTCCCGGTTCGTCGCCAACCCCTTCGCCGACGACGGCTCCCGGCTGTACCGCACCGGTGACCTCGCGAGGTTCGCCCCCGACGGGTCGTTGGACTTCCTCGGCCGGGCCGACAACCAGATCAAGATCCGCGGAATGCGGCTGGAGATCGAGGACGTCGAGGTCGGTCTCGCGGAGCACCCCGGCGTACGGCACACCTGCGTCGTCGCGAAGAAGAACACGGCGGGCGGCACCTACCTCGTGGGGTACGTCATCCCGGCCGCCGGGAGCGAGGACCTGCGGGCCGACGAGGTCAAGGCGTGGGCCACCGGCCACATGGTCGAGTACATGGTGCCCGCCCACATCGTCGTCCTGACGGAGTTCCCGCTCACCGCGAACGGCAAGCTCGACCGGAACGCCCTGCCCGAGCCCACGACACGGACGGGCACGCTCGTACAGCCCGCCACCGAGAACGAGCGGGCGGTGTGCGCCGCGGTCGCGTCGGTGCTGCGACTCGACGAAGTAGGCGTCGACCAGGACTTCTTCCAGCTCGGCGGAGACAGCATCCTGGCGATCTCCCTGCTGAGCGCGCTGCGCGACGCCGGTCTCTATGTCACGGCACGGCAGATCTTCACCCACAGCACCGTGGGGGCGCTGGCGGCGGTGGCGAGCCGCGAGGACACCTCAACGGTGGACCGCCGGGACGTCGCGACCGGCTCCGTCGTCGGCTCGCCCATCGTGCAGTGGCTCGGCGAGACCACGGACGCGATCGACGGCTTCGTACAGTCGGTGGTGCTCAACACCCCGGAGGGCCTGACCGCCGACGCCCTCGACGAGATCCTCACCGCCCTGGTCCGGCGCCACGACATGCTGCGCGCCAAGCTGGTGCGCGGCGAGCGCTGGAGCTTCGACATACCGGAGGCCGACGAGGCCGTCGCCGGGTGGCAGGAGAGCGGCCGGCCGCTCGACGAGTGCGTCGCCCTCGCCGCCGACGGGCTGGACCCAATGGCCGGTGTCATGCTGCGGGCCGTCTGGCGCCGAGAGGCACGGCAGCTCGTCCTGGTCGCCCATCACGTGGTGATCGACGGCGTGTCCTGGCGTGTCCTGATGGAGGACCTGGCCACCGCCTGGCGGCAGTTCGACTCGGGGAAGCCGATCGAGCTGCCCCAGGTGGGCACGTCCTTCCGGCGGTGGACGCAGCTGCTGGAGCGCGCCGCGTTCGACGCGGACAGCTCCTACTACCGGCGTCCCCTGCCGGGAGAGGACGGGCCGGTGGGCAGGCGTGCGCTTGCCGCGTCCGACACCGTCGCGCGGGAGCGAACACGGACCGTGTCGGTCGGCCCCGACGTCACGGCCGCCCTGCTGGGCGAGGTCCCCGCGAAGTTCCACGCGGGCGTCAACGACGTCCTGCTGACCGCGCTCGCCGTGGCCCTCGCGCGATGGCGTCGCGACCTCGGGCAGTCGCAGACGTTCGCGCACATCGAACTCGAAGGCCATGGCCGCGAAGGACAGTTCGTGGCGCCGTCCGCCGGCTTCGAGCCGGAGTTGTCGCGGACCGTGGGCTGGTTCACCACGCTGTTCCCGGTGATCGTGGACCCCGGTGCGGCCGCCGACCTCACGGAGCCCGAGTACCTGGCCGCCGCGCTCAAGGCGGTCAAGGAGAACCTCGCCGAGGTGCCGGACAACGGGATCTCGTACGGCGCTCTTCGCTACCTGACGCACACCGAGTTCGACGCCCCGGCACCCCAGGTGCTCTTCAACTATCTCGGCCGCTTCGACGCGGGCACCTCGGGTGACTGGCAACTCGCGGGAGCCACAGGACAGTTGGGTGAGAAGCGTGACCCGCGAATGCGCCTGCCGCGTCCCCTGGAGTTCAACGCCATCGCCGAACCCGCACCCGCTTCCCCCGGCGAGTACGAACTGGTCACCACGATCTCCTGGCCCGACGGCATGTTCACCGACGAGGACATCGCGACGCTCGGCGAGTACTTCCGGGCGGCCCTGACGGGTCTGGCCGCGCTCGACCAAGGCGGCCACTCGCCCAGCGACTTCGCCCTGGTACCGCTCACCCAGGCCGATGTCGACGACCTGGACAGCCCGGTACTGCGGGACATCCTGCCGCTCACCCCGCTGCAAGAGGGCCTGTACTTCCACTCCGTCTTCGACGACGACTCCGCGGGCGCCTACGTCGAGCAGCAACTCCTGACGCTGGACGGCGACGTGGACCCCGACCGGCTCGCGGCGGCGGCGACCCGCCTGCTCACGCTGTACCCGAACCTCGCGGCGCGGTTCGTCGCCCTCGCGGACGGCCGAGTGGTCTGCGTGCAGGAGAGCGGGGTGGAGGCGCCCTTCACCACGCTGGGCCGCCCTGGCATCACCGACGCCGAGATACGCGCGTACGCCGAGCAAGACCGCCGCGCCGGGTTCGACCTGGCCACCGGCCCGCTGATGCGGTACACGCTCATACGCGCCGGTTCCGGCCGCACGGTACTGGTGCAGACCGTGCATCACATCATCGCCGACGGCTGGTCGGTGCCGCCGATGCTGCGTGCGCTGCTGGCCGAGTACCACGCGCCGGGGACCGTGTACCCGGTCGGTGGCTTCGCCGACTACGTCGGCTGGCTGGCCGGACGCGACGACGAGGAGAGCGACCGCGTCTGGCGCGAGCAACTCGCCGAGCTGCCCGGCCCCTCGCTGGTCGCCGAGGGGCACACGCCGTCCGACCGGTTCACCGACCTCGCCGTGGAGCCGGGGGACGACGTCGACGCCGCCGCCCGGTCGGCCGGCGTTCCGCTGAGCGCTGCCGTGCACAGCGCCTGGGCCGTGACGCTGGGCGGCATCCTGCACAGCGCGGACGTCGTGTTCGGCTCGACGGTGTCCGGCCGCGACGCCGATGTGCCCGGCATCGAGGACATGGTGGGTCTGTTCATCAACACGATCCCCGTGCGCGCCCGTTGGGCCGCTACGACCACGGCCGGCGACCTGCTCGCCTCGGTGCGGGATCACCAGCGGGCGGTACTGCCGCACCAGCACGTGTCGCTGGCGAGGATCGGCCGGCAGGCCGGCTCCGGCTCCCTGTTCGACACGCTGGTGGTGTTCGACGTCGCCACGGACGTGGACGCCCTGCGGCGGCCCGGCGACTCGCTGGTCGTCGCCGGCATCGTGAACGAGGGCGCCCCGCACTATCCCCTGACCCTGGTGGTGGAGCGCGCACTCGACGGCCGCCCGCGCTTCAACCTGATCTACGACGGTGAGCTGCTGCGCGCCGCGACCGCCCGGGCGATCCTGCGCACGTTCTCCTCGGTCCTCACCGGCCTGCTCGCCCGCCCGGACGCCCTGGTGGACGACCTGGTGCCCGAAAGCGACCGCCTTCCGGCACGGATCGCTCCGACCACCCTGGGCGAACTGTTCGACGCCTCGGCGCATCGCGATCCGGCGGCCACCGCGGTCACCCAGTGCGGTCTCGACGGTGCCACTCGGTCCCTGACGTACAGCCAACTGGCCGCAGCGAAGAGCGCGTTGGCCTCGGCCCTGCGCACGGCCGGTGTCGGTCCGGGCAAGCGGGTCGCCGTAGCCGTGCCGCGTTCCCTGGAGCAGGTCGTCGCGCTGGTCGCCGTCGTCAGCGCGGGCGGCGCGTACGTGCCGCTGGACCTGGCGTACCCGGACGAACGGCTGGAGTACATTCTCGCCGACACCGCCCCGCAGGTCGTCCTCGTCGACCGCGAACAGCGGGACCGTTTCACGGAGTTGCTGGCCAGGGCGGGTCTGTCGGCCCGGGTGCTCGTGCAGGGGGACGAGCTGCCGGCGGGTGACGCCCCCGGGCCCGCGGTGAGCCGGCACGACCCCGCCTACGTCATCTACACGTCCGGCTCGACCGGCCGGCCCAAGGGCGTCGTCGTCCCGCACTCCGCCGTGGTCACGCTGCTCGCGAACACCCAGCCCGACATGGACTTCGGCCCGCACGACGTGTGGGTCCAGTTCCACTCCTTCTCCTTCGACTTCGCGGTCTGGGAGCTGTGGGGCGCGCTCGCGCACGGCGGTGAGCTGCTGGTGCCGGAGTACGGGCTGACCCGCTCTCCGGTGGACTTCCACCGGCTGGTCCGCGAGCGCGGGGTGACCGTGCTCAACCAGACGCCGTCGGCGTTCTACCAGTTCATCGAGGCCGACCGGCATGCCGACGAGCCGCTGCCCGCCCTGCGCCGGATCATCTTCGGTGGCGAGGCGCTGGAGCTCGGGAGGCTGCGCGGCTGGGTCGAGCGGCACGGAACGGCCTCGCCCGAGCTGGTCAACATGTACGGGATCACCGAGACCACCGTCCATGTCACCCACCGGGTGCTGACGGACGAGGACTTCGAGCGGGGCGACGGCGTCAGCCCGATCGGCGGCCCGATTCCCGGCCTGGTCACCTACCTGCTCGACGACCGGCTCAGGCCGGTGCCGCCGGGGCGGGTGGGTGCCATCTACGTCGCCGGCGATCAGGTGTCGCTCGGCTACCTGGGCAGGCCGGGGCTCACCGCGGGACGGTTCGTGGCGAACCCGTTCGCGGCGGACGGTTCCCGCATGTACCACACGGGTGATCTCGCCCGCCGGACGCTCGACGGCGAGCTGGAGTTCACCGGACGCGCCGACGATCAGGTCCAACTCAAGGGATTCCGCGTCGAGTTGGGCGAGGTGGAAGCCGCGGTCAGGGAACTCGACGGCGTGGTCGACGTGGCCGTCACCGTGGCGGACGGCGGCGACCACCTGGTGGCGCACGTCGTGGGCCGGACGCCCGCCGACGTCACCGAGCTGCTGTCCGGGAAGCTGCCCGCGCACATGGTGCCGGGCCGGGTGCTGCCGGTCGACGCCCTGCCGCTGACGGTCAACGGAAAGCTGGACCGCAAGGCCCTGACGGCCCTGGCCGCACTGGCACCGGACGACACTCCGGCGCTTGCGACCGACTCCGTGCTCGCCGCGCTCGTCGACCTCTTCACCGAGACGCTGCCGGGCACCGCCGTGGACGCCGACACCGACTTCTTCCGCGCCGGCGGCGACAGCATCGTCGCCATCACCCTCATCAACCGGGCCAGGGCGCTCGGCCTCGCCATCGCGCCACGCGACGTGTTCCTGCTCAGGACCCCGCGCGCGCTCGCCGATCATCTTGCGACGAGCGCGCCGCGGGCCGCCGCACCCGCCCCGAGCCGCCGCGAGGACGGCCCCCTCATACCGACGCCGATCATCCTGCGCCAGCGTGAACTGGGCGGCTCACTGGCCCGGTTCGTCCAGGCCAGGACACTCGTGGCGCCGGAGGGCACCGGCTTCGCCGACGCCGAGCGCGCGGCGAACGCCGTGGTCGCCGCGCACCCGGCCCTCCGGCTCCGCCTGCGCGTCGAGCACGGCGTGTGGACCCTGCGCACCGAACCCGCCCGCGAGGTCACCGTCGTACGGCCGGACACGCCCGATGCCACGGCGGCGGCGAACGAGGCCGCCGATCGCCTCGATGCCGAGTCCGGGGACGTCATCGCGTTCGCGTGGCTGGAGCCGACCCGGACCCTGGTGGTCACCGTGCACCACCTCGCCGTCGACTCGGTGTCCTGGCTGATCCTCCTGGACGACCTGGCCACCGCCCTGCGCGGCCGGCCGCCGGCGGCGCCCACCACGTCGTACGCCGAGTACGCCGAGGCCCTGACGCTTCACTCGGCCGACGCGACCGACGACCTCGGGCACTGGGTCACCACCCTCCAGGCGCCGGCGCTGCTCCCGGCCGTCGACGGGCTGCGCGAGACCACGGTCGTCCTTCCGCCCGACGTGAGCGACCGCCTCACCCGTACCGCACCCGCCGCACTCGGCGTAGGCCTCACCGAGCTGCTGTGCGGCGCGCTGCGCACCGCGCTGACCCGTATCCAGCCGACGCCCACCGACCTCGCGATCGAGCTGGAGCGCCACGGCCGGGTCCCGGCCCTCGAACACCACGACTACACCCGTACGGTCGGCTGGTTCACCTCCATCGCGCCAGTACGGCTCACCGCGCACACCGACCCCGTCGCGGCGGCCCGCGAGATCGCCGAACGCCAGCCGGACGAGCGCGCCCACGTCGCGTACGGCCAACTGCGGTACCTCAACCCCCAGACGGCCCCGCTGCTCACCGCCCGCCCGCAGGTGCTGTTCAACTACCTCGGCCGGGGCAGCGAGTCGCAGGCGCCGCGGATCACCGGCGGCGACCAGGGCAGCCCGTACGCCGTCGAGGTCAACGCGTGGCTCGACGAGGCCACCGGAAGCCTGCACGCGGCCTTCACCCTCGCCGAGGGCGTCCCCGACGCGATCACCGAGCACTGGCTCGGCGCGCTGCGCGGCATCGCGGACGCCTCCGCGACGGCCGAGCGCACGGCTCCGGTCACCCCGCTCCAACGCGGTCTGTTCTTCCAGGCCCAGATGGCGGGCTCGGCCGGACACTACGTCGCGCAGAGCTGGTTCACCTTCGACCGGCGTCTGGACACCGACGCGCTGGCCGAGGCGATGGCGTACGTGATCGCCCGGCACCCGGTCGTGGGCGCCGGCTTCACCACCGACGACGACGGCAACCCGGTCCAGACACTCGCGGCCGGCCGTCGCGTCGGCGTCCGTACGATCGCCCTGTCCACCGAGGCGGAGGTCGAAGCCCTGCGCGTCCGTGACCGCGACACGGGGTTCGACCCGGGCGAGCCGCCGCTGATCCGCATGACCGTGGTGCGGCTCCCCGACGACCGCGACGGCCTGCTGCTGAGCTACCACCTGCTGCTGTGGGACGGCTGGTCCCGCGAGATCGTGCTGAGGGACCTCTTCGACGCCTACCAGGCCGTCCTCTCGGGCGAGTTGCCGGCTCCGACCCCAGCCACGCCGGGCTTCGAGGAGCACGCCCGGGCGCTCGACGCCAAGGACGCCGCCGTATCGGAACGCTTCTGGGCGGATCAGCTGGCCGGCCTCCCCGGCCCGACCCTGCTCGCGGGACCGGCACCGGCCCTCTCGGACGACCTGCCGCGCGCGCTCGTGCACACGCTGTCGGCCGAGCGGTCGGAGCTGCTCAGGGAAGCCGCCAGGGCCCACGGCGTCACCTTGAACTCGGTGCTGACCGGCGGGTTCGGCCTGCTGCTGGGTGCCCGTACGGGCCGCGCTGACGCCGTGTTCGGCGTGACCGTGTCCGGGCGGGAGGGCGAGGGGCTGGCGGACATCGTCGGCGTGCTGCTCAACACCGTTCCCATGTGGACGCGGGCCCGGCCGGACGAGACCGTCCGGGAGTACCTGTCGGCCGTGCAGTCGGCCAGGGTCGAGGCGATGGAGCACGAGCACATGGGGCTCGGCGAGATCCAGCGGGCCAGCGGTCACGACACGCTGTTCGACAACCTGTTCGTGCTCCAGAACTTCCTGGACATGGACGCGTTCGCGGAGATGAACGCCCGGCACGGCATCAACTCGGTGAAGGCGGACGACTCCACCCACTATCCGTTCACCTGGGTCGTCACGCCCGGCGACCGGCTCACGGTCAAGCTGGAGTACCGCGACGAGGACGACGAGGGCGCCCGGCGGCTCCTCGACGACTACCTGCGGGTCCTCGAAGACCTGGCCCGGGCGACCGGACCGGTCGGGGCGCTGCGGGGGCTGGGGCCGCGGCCCACGCCGGGCGAGCGCACGGACGTCGGCACGGACACCGTCGTCGACCGGTTCGACCAGGCGGCGGACCGTGACCCGGGGCGGGTGGCGCTGGTCGCCCACGGCGCGACGATGACCTTCGCCGAACTGCGGGACCGCAGCCGCGCGGTGGCCGGTGTGCTCGCCGCGCGCGGCATCGGCCCCGAGACGACCGTGGGGCTCGCGATCCCGCGCTCCCTCGACTGGATCGCGGCGCTGTTCGCCGTCCTGCGCGTCGGCGCCGCGTACGTGCCGCTGGAGCTGGACCACCCGGACGAGCGGATCGCCGCGATCGTCGAGGACGCCCGCCCGGACGTGATCCTCACGGTGAGCGCCGTATCGCCCCGTCTGACGGGCGAGCTGATCGAGCTGGACCGTCCCCTGCCGGACGCCGAGCCGTTCGTGACGTTCTCACCGGACGACCCCGACCGGCTGCGGCACCCCGCGTACACGATCTACACCTCCGGATCGACCGGGAAGCCCAAGGGCGTGGTGACCGAGTACGCCGGGCTCACCAACATGCTGATCAACCACCAGCGGCGGATCTTCGAACCGGTGCTGGCCGAGCACGGGCACCGGGTCTTCCGGATCGCCCACACCGTCTCGTTCGCGTTCGACATGTCGTGGGAGGAGCTGCTGTGGCTCGCCGACGGGCATGAAGTGCACATCTGCGACGAGGAGTTGCGCCGCGACGCGCCCCGCCTGGTCGAGTACTGCCTGGAGCACGGCATCGACGTCATCAACGTGACGCCGACCTACGCCCAACAGCTTGTCGCCGAGGGCCTGTTGGACGACCCCGACCGGCGGCCGCCGCTGGTGCTCCTCGGCGGCGAGGCGGTCACGCCGACACTGTGGCAGCGGCTCGCCGGGACCGAGGGGACGGTCGGCTACAACCTGTACGGACCCACCGAGTACACCATCAACACCCTGGGCGTCGGCACCTTCGAGTGCGAGGACCCGGTGGTCGGCGTGGCCATCGACAACACCGACGTGTACGTACTCGATCCTTGGCTTCGGCCGCTTCCGGACGGTGTCCCCGGCGAGCTGTACGTGGCGGGCATCGGCATCGCGCGCGGCTATCTCGGGCAGCCCGCCCAGACCGCGCACCGCTTCGTCGCCTGCCCCTTCGGCGCACCCGGCGAGCGGATGTACCGCACCGGGGACCTCGTCCTCCGGCGGCCCGACGGGAACCTGATGTACCTGGGCCGCACCGACCAGCAGGTCAAGATCCGGGGCCACCGGGTCGAACTCGGCGAGGTCGAGGCCGTGTTCGCCGCGCACCCGGCGGTACGGTTCGCCGCCGCGGTCGCGCAGCCCGACCCGCAGGTCGACGGCGCGTACCGGCTGGCCGCCTACCTCGTCCTTGACGGCGCGGACCTGGCGGCGGTGGCCGCCGAGGTGGGCGCCGGGCTGCCGGACTTCCTGCGGCCGACGCACTACGCCCAGGTCGACAGCATCCCGCTGACGGTGAACGGGAAGGCTGACACGAAGGCGCTGCCGGAGGCCAAGCCGCTGGGGGCGCTGACCACGGCGGGGGAGCGCGGTCCCGAGACCGAGACCGAGACCGTGGTGTGCGAGTTCTTCGCCGAGGCACTGGACCTGGACGACGACGAGGTGAGCGCGGTGAGCGACTTCGTGTCCCTGGGAGGACACTCCATGCTGGCCGTACGACTGATCGGACTGCTCCGCCGCGAGTACGGTCCGGTGATCACGATCCGAGACCTGTTCACCCTGCGCACCCCGGAAGCGATTGCCCGCCACCTCGATGACAACTCCTGACACGCAGCGGCCCCGCCCGGGGTCCGACATCCTCCGGACCGCTCTGCGCCGCAACCTCGGCGCCATGGTCTGGGGCACCGTCCTCATGGGCCTGTACCAGGCGGGCGAGACGGCCTTCCCGATCGCGCTCGGCCTGATCGTCGAGCACACGATGCGGGACCGGAGCCTCGGCTCGCTCGGCCTGTCGGTCGCCGCGCTGGCCGTGATCATCACGACCGTGTCGCTGTCCTGGCGGTTCGGGATGCGCATCCTGCAGAAGGCCAACACGACCGAGGCCCACCGCTGGCGGGTGAAGGTCGCCGCCTGCGGCCTCCAGCCGGTGGCCAGGGACGTCGACCTCAAGTCCGGCGAGGTGCTGACCATCGCCACCGAGGACGCCGACCAGACCGCCGACATCATCGAGGTGGTGCCGCTGCTGATCAGCTCGCTGGTCGCGGTGGCCGTCGCGGCGGTCGCGCTGGGCCTGGCCGACCTCCGGCTCGGTCTGCTGGTGATCGTGGGCACCGGCGCGATCATGTCGGTCCTGAGCGTGCTGTCCAGGCGGATCGGCTCCAGCACCCAGGAACAGCAGGCCCGGGTGGCGCGGGCGGGCGCGAAGGTCGCCGACCTGATCACCGGCCTGCGCCCGCTGCACGGCTTCGGCGGCAACCACGCGGCGTTCCGGTCCTACCGGAAGGTCAGCACCGAGGCGAAGCTCCAGGCGATCACCGTCGCCAAGGTGAACGGCGCCTACGCGGGCACCGCGCTGGCCCTCAACGCGGTCCTCGCCGGCGCCGTGACGCTGACGGCGGGCTGGCTCGCCTTCGACGGGCAGATCAACATCGGGGAACTCGTCATGGCGGTAGGCCTGGCGCAGTTCATCATGGAACCGCTGCGGCTGTTCTCGGAGATGCCGAAGTACGTGATGATCGCGCGTGCCTCGGCCGAGCGGATGGCGCTCGTGCTGACCGCTCCGCCGGTCACGACCCCGGGGCCGGAACGCCCTGCCGCCGGCGGCGACCTGGAGATCGACTGCGTCCGGTACGGGATGTTGCGCGACCTGAAGTTCCAGGTGGCCGCCGGGGAGTTCGTGGCGATCGCCCCCTATCAGCCGCGCGCGGCGGCCGACCTCGCGGCGGTCCTGGCCGTCAACGTCCCGCCCGACGCGTACGAGGGAGCGGTGCGGGTCAGCGGACAGGAACTCGCGGACCTGTCGATCGAGGCGGTCCGCGCGCACATGCTGGTGAACCCGTACGACGGCGAGATCTTCGCGGGGACGCTCCGCACCAACATCGACCCGTTCGGCACCAGCCGGTCGGTGCCCGAAGCCGTCGAGGCGTCCATGCTGACGGACGTCGTCGCACTCCACCGCGACGGCCTCGACTACGGCGTCCGCGACCGTGGCGCCAACCTCTCCGGTGGGCAGCGCCAACGACTCTCCCTGGCCCGGGCGTTGGCCGCCGACACCGACATCCTCGTCCTGCACGACCCGACGACCGCCGTCGACGCGGTCACCGAACAGCTCATCGCGCGCAACGTCGCGAAGCTGCGCCGGGGCCGCACCACCGTCGTGATCACCAGCAGCCCGGCGCTCCTGGACGCCGCCGACAGGGTTCTCGTACTCGACGACGGAGCGGTCACGGCCGAGGACACGCATCGGAACCTGCTCGCCACCGACGAGGACTACTGCCGCGCGGTGGCCCGGTGACGTGCTGGGCGAGGGCCCAGGCGACATCCCTGAGCAGGGCGTGTCGCCAGCCCGCGCGGTCGTGGCCCGAGGCCGCTCGCGACACCCGTACGGTCGCACCGGCCTGTTCGGTCAGGGACTCGGTCAGTTCGCAGTGGGGCAGCATCCGGGTCTCGTGTTCCCCGACGTCGAACGCGACCCGCAGGCCGGACAGTTCGGGGCGCTCCCGCAGGCGCGCGGCGATGGCACCGCCGACCGGGCCGCCCAGGGGGTCCGCCCGGCGCATGGCGTCGGGCGTCCACCAGAACGACCCCGACTGGCAGGCGATCCGGGACACCAGGTCCGGGAACTCCAGGGCCGCGTACAGCGCGCTCAGCCCTCCGAGACTCTGCCCGGCGACGACCAGCCGGTCCGGGTCGGCGGGTACGCCGCACTCCGCAACCAGCGGCAGCAGTTCGCCCCGGACCGCCTCCCACAGCTCGGGCCTGCACGCGAACTCGTCCGTCCTGTCCTTGGCCGGAAGGAAGACGAGGGTGACCGGGGGCATCTCACCGGCGGCGACGGCCGAGTCGAACGCGGTCATCGCCGGGTGCAGGTACAGCCAGTCGTCCCCGTCGAGCAGCAGGACCACCGGTCCACCACCGCCGGCCGGGTGCACCCGTACGGTACGCCGCCCGCCGAGTCGCTCACTGGCCCAGCGGACGCGGGTGCGCGGGAGGGGCAGGACGTCGGTGGCGCCGATGACGGGCCAGTGCGGCTGGGCCGGGGCGTCCGGGGTCGCGGCGATCGAGCGGTCGCCGCCCGCGCCGACGGGGTTGAACGGGTCGGCGTACGCCTCGTCGCCCACGAGGAACTGGTAGGTCACCCGCAGTCGCGCGGGCATCCGCACCTCGGCGTACCAGCAGTCCGTGTCGCCCCACCGGCGCAGGGGCACGGGCTCCGACCAGCTCTCGAAGCCGATGCTCGCCGCGGACCCGCGCCACAGGAAGAGGGTCACCCAACCATCGCCGCCGCCGTCGTCGTCGGCAGGTACGCACGCGGGTGTCCGCGCAGCCGCCCAGAAGTCGTCGGTGCCGGGTGTGCCGTGCAGTCCGAACTCGGCGAAGGCGTTCTCCATGTCGGCCGTGACCAGGCGCATGAACGTCTCCTTGTGAAGGCAGAGCGGCGACGGCTAAGATCCTGTCAATTAGGCCAGGCTAACCTAACGTTGACGTTCCGAGGAGGCACTCAGAATGAGCACCAACCCCTTCGACGACAACGAAGGCCGTTTCCTGGTTCTGGTGAACGACGAGGGCCAGCACTCCCTTTGGCCGTCCTTCGCCGAGGTGCCCGGCGGATGGACGATCGTCTTCGCCGAGAACACCCGGGAAGCGTGCCTGGAGTACATCGAGTCCCACTGGACCGACTTGCGGCCGCGGTCTCTTTCGGCGTAGGCCCTCAGTCGCTCGCCAGGATGCGTTCCAAGGTGCGGCGGCCCAACCGGCTCATGGGCGGGTTGCTTTCCTCGTAGTACCAGACCAACCCCATGGACTGAGCGAAGGCCCACGCCCTGCCCCGCTCCCACTCAAGGTCGTCGCATCCCAGGTGATCGCGGAGGAGCCGCCGCGGACCGGCATCAAGGAGATGCCACGCGCTCACGAGATCCAGAGAAGGATCGGCCGGGCCGAAGCCGCCGACGTCGAGAATTCCCGCCAGCCGGCCGGCGGACACGAGTACGTTGCCGGGAATCAGGTCGCCATGGGTCATCGCGTCCTGCGCCGCGCCGCGCGGCAGCTCGCGCAGCGTTGCCCAGAGGTGGCGAAGCCGGGGGACGTCCAGGAGCTGCTCGCTGTGTTCGAAGCAGGTCTCCATCCACGCGTCGTGGGACATCAGGTCGCCTCCCCGGCCTGTGCCGGCGAAGGCGCGGCCACGTGTGTCGACCGCGCGAAGGTCGCCGATGAGATCGGCCAAGTCGCGGGCGAACGCCGGTGATTCGCCTGGATCCTCGTCGGCGGCCACGATTCCGGGCAGCCACGTCTGCACCGACCACGGAAGGGGATAGCCCGCCCCGGGTTCGCCCAGCGCGACGGGCTCGGGCGTGGGGAAACGCGTCCGCCCCGCCAGTTCGCGAGCCGCTGCGGCTTCGGATTCCAGTTGGATCCGCGTCGACTCGACGTCCGAGGACTCAAGAGGGAATCGAGCGGTGAAGCGATCGCCGATCCGGAAGATCGCGTTGACCGTACCCTGCGAAGGGATGCTCCTGACCGGCATACCCCGCCATTCGGGAAACTGCTGATCCACCAGTGTGCGCACTGCCTCGGGTGACACCGTCAGCTGGTTGGCGTGCATCTTCACGGGGGAAGCATCAACGTCACGATCTACGGCTGCAACCAGTTTTCCGTGCCTCGGGCTCGGCCGCCGCGACCTGTCATGCTGAGCAAGTTCCGTTCCATCCGCATCCCCTGGAGGTCGTGATGCGCGCAGGCGTCGTGGTCGGCGCGCAGCCCGGAGTGGAGGAACTCGCCGTGCGGGCCGAGGAGTTGGGCTTGCACAGCTTCTGGGTCAACGACACCCCGATGGTCCACGGCGATCCCTTCGTCGCCCTGAGCCTGTGCGCGAAGGCCACCAGCCGCATCAGGCTCGGCATCGGCGTGACCTCCCCGGCGCTCCGCTCGGCCCCGGCCGCCGCGAGCGGGCTCGCCGGCCTCAACGCCCTGGCACCGGGCCGGATCATCTGCGGCGTCGGCACCGGGAACACCGCCCGGCGCACACTGGGCATGCGGCCGACCACGACGGCCCGGCTCGAGAACTTCACCGCCGCACTGCAGGACCTGTGCGCCGGACGCTCGACCGAGTACCGCGAAAGTGACCGGGTCCGCGACATCCGGTTCCTGCACACCGGGGCGCACGTGAACACCGCCGACCCGATCGAGTTCGTCATGGCCGCGCTCGGGCCGCGGGCCGCCGCCGTCGCCGGCCGCCGCGCCACCGGCCTCATCTCCTTCGGCCTGCTGGACCCAACCGCCTGGCACGCGCTGCACGATGCCCGCCGCCACGCCGCCGAGGACACACCCCGCGACCCCGGCTCCCGTACGGACTCCTACCTCGTCACCTCGCTCCATCTCCTCGACGAGAACGAGGACCCCCACGGCGACGCGGCCCGGGACGCGACCGGCCACCTCGTCCTGTCACTGCTGGCCTTCGCCGCCGACACAGCCGCCGAGAAGCCCGCCTTCATCGAGCAACTGGGCCCCGAGGAACGCGAGGCGGTGCGGCGGCTCCTCGACCGGCGCGGCACCACCGCCACCGCACCGGACCGGCACACCAAGCTCTACCCCAACTACCTCGGACGCATCGCCCCGCAGGACCGCGACCTGGTTCTGCCCTCGCTGATGAACACCCTGGCCCTGGTCGGCACCCGCGACGACCTCCTCGCCCGCATCGCCACCCTCGAACAGGCCGGCATCGACGAACTCCTCATCCAGCCGGTGACCGACCCGCCCATCGAGATGGCCCGGCTCGCGGAACTCCTCACCTGAGCGGACATCGGCCGGAGTGACGGGATGGCAGCGGGGGCGCGCCGTCCCGTGGGCCACTGGATGACCGCGGCGCCGTGCCCGGTCGGCGCCGGCCGGGCACGGCCTACGGCTTGGGCGCCGGTTGCTCCCCCGAGCCCCGGACGATCAACCGGGTGGGCACGGTGATGGTCCGAGCCCGGGCGCGGTCGCCGTCGAGGCGGGCCAGTGCGGTGGCCGCGGCGCTGCGGCCGATTTCCTCGGGGTCCTGGGCAACGACGGTCAGGGCAGGTTCCAGTGCCTCGGCGAGTGCTACGTCGTCGAAGGCGACGACGGCCACGTCCTTGCGCTTGGTGCGGGCGAGTTCGGCCACTATTCCCAGCGCCATGATGTTGTTGCCGGCGAACAGGGCCGTGGGGGGATCGGCCAGGGCGAGCAGCTTCGAGGTCGCGGCCTCGGCTCCCCGCTGGTCGTGTGCGCTGACGACCAGTGAGCGGTCGTAGGGGATGTCGGCTTCCTGCAGGGCGGCGCGGTAGCCGGCCAGGCGTTCGCGGCGGGTGTAGAGCTTGACGGGCAGGTCGCCGATGAAGCCGATACGTCGGTGGCCGTGGGCGATCAGGTGGGCGAGGCCCTCGTGGGAGCCGTCACGGTTGGAGCTGACGACGCTGTCCGTGGCCAGGCCCGCGCCGGGGCGGTCGATGAAGACCACGGGGAGCCCGGCGGTGCGGTGGGCCTTGAGATGGGAGTGGTCGGCGCCGACGGACGGCACGACCATGAGGATGCTGACGCGGCGGGCGAGGAACTTGTCCGTCAGGGCGCGTTCGCGGTCGGGGTCGTCGGCGGAGGAGCCCATGAGCAGGGTCAGTCCGCGTTCGCGGACGGTGTCCTCGATGGCGCCGGCCACCGCTCCGAAGAAGGGGTTGCCGAGATCGGGGATGACCAGTCCGATGGTGGTGTCCGGGCCGCCGACACGGATGTTGCGGGCCATGAGGTTCGGCTGGAAGCCGAGCTTGGCGACGGCGGCGAGCACCTGTTCCCTGGTCTCGGCCGAGGCGTATCCGTCCTCGTTGAGAACCCGGGAGACGGTCTTGGCGCTGACGCCCACTTCACGTGCGACGTCTGCCATGGTCGGGCGGCGGTTCGCTGCCATGGAGGAAACGGTCTCCTGTGCTCGTCGGTCCCGGCCGCGGCCTCGGCCGGAACCTGTGAGTGCTTCAGTCCTGTCGTCAGTTGGCCTGGACTCCCGCAGCCTTCGCGGCCTCGGAATCCGCGACGACAGTACCTCCCGCCGCATCGACGGTGAGCGCACCGGTCATGATCGCGACGACCTCCGCCATGGAGTAGTCGGACGGCTTGATCACAGCAGCGCGCCTGCCCAGTCGGTGGACGTGGATCCGGTCCGCGATCTCGAAGACGTGCGGCATGTTGTGGCTGATCAGGACGACCGGCATGCCCCTGTCCCGGACGCGGCGGATGAGGTCCAGCACCTGCCCGGACTCCTTGACGCCGAGGGCGGCGGTGGGTTCGTCCATGACGACGACACTGCGGGCCCAGGCCACGGCACGGGCGACCGCCACGGCCTGCCGCTGTCCGCCGGAGAGGGTCTCGACGGACTGGGTCAGCGAGCGCAGGCCGATCTTCAGGTCGGCCATGTGCTCGGCGGCCTCCTGACGCATGCGCTTCTTGTCGAGCATGCGGAAGGCGCTGCCGAGAATGCCGGGGCGGCGGAGCTCGCGCCCGAGGAACATGTTCGAGGCGATGTCCATGGAGGCCGCGACGGCGAGGTCCTGGTAGACCGTCTCGATGCCGTGGGCGCGTGCGCTCTGCGGGCCGGAGAAGGTGATGGGTTCGCCGCCCAGGCGGATCTCGCCCGCGTCGGGGACCACCGCGCCGGTGAGGGCCTTGATGAGGCTGGTCTTGCCCGCGCCGTTGTCGCCGATGACGGCGAGGACCTCGCCGGGCATCAGGTCGAAGTCGGCGCCGTCGATGGCGGTGACGTGGCCGTAGCGCTTGACCAGGCCGCGGGCCTGCAGAACGGGGGTCGCAGTGGTGGTGGTCATCGGGCCTTCTTCCGGGAAATCTGGTCGACGGTCACCGCGAGGATCACCAGGACTCCGGTGATCAGGGTCTGGTAGATGGAGGCGACGCCCATCAGCTGCAGGCCGTTGCGGAACACACCGACGATGAGGACGCCGATGAAGGTGCCCAGCACCGAGCCGCGTCCGCCGAAGAGGCTGGTGCCGCCGAGGACCACGGCGGTGATGCTGTCGAGGTTGTCGGTCTGCCCGGCCTGCGGGTCGCCGACCCCGGTCCGGGAGATGAGCAGCAGGGCGGCGATGCCGTACAGGAGGCCGGCCACGGTGTAGACGCCGATGGTCAGGCGGGAGGTGCGGATGCCGTTCAGCCGGGCCGCTTCCGGGCTGTTGCCGAGCGCGTAGACGTGCCGGCCCCAACTGGTGTTGCTCAGGGCGTAGGCGAGGAGCAGGAACAGGGCGATCGTGACCAGCGAGCCGTAGGTGATGTCGGTCTTGCCGAGCGGGAAGGTCTGCCCGAGGGCCGTCAGCGGGCCGGGCAGGTTGGTGACCGTCTGCTCCTCGGAGTAGATGTGGGTCAGCGCGAACGCCACGTTGAGCATGCCGAGGGTGACGATGAACGGCGGCAGCGGGATCTTCTGCACCAGCGCCCCGTTGAGCAGGCCGAAGCCGCCGCAGACGGCCAGGCCCAACGCGATCGCGGCGAGCGGAGGCAGGGAGCCCTCGGCCGCCATCTTGGCGATCATGATGCTGCCGAACGCCATCACCGCTCCGCAGGACAGGTCGATGCCCGCGGTGAGGATGATCAGGGTCTGGCCGATGGCCAGGGTGCCCACGACCATGACCTGCTGCACGATCAGCGAGAAGTTCCCGCCGGTGAGGAACTGGTCCGTCGAGACGGAGAAGAAGACGCAGGCCAGGAGGAGGGCTGCCAGCGGGCCGGTGGTCGGCTGCGTGAGCAGTCTGCGGACCGTGCTCGGTCCTTTGAGGTCGGCGTACGCCTTGGACGTGGAGGGTGTGGAGGGTGGCGTGGACGTGGCAGTCATGCGAGGTCCTTGTCGGAAGACTCAGGTCCTTGTCGGTCCTTGGCGGACGGCGGGAGGACGAGGGGGCGGCCGTCCCCGGCCGGGGAGGAGTGGCCGGCCGCCCCGCTGAGGGAGAGGCGGCGAACGTACGGTCGTCGGGGGCGGCTCAGCCCCAGCAGTTCTCCAGGCCGAAGGCGGTGTCCTCGGAGGTGACGCCGTCCTGCGCCTTGTCGGTGATCAGCGTGACGCCGGTGTCGGTGTAACCGGAGGCCTTCTTGCCGTCCTTGGCGTACGTCGCGACGGCCTTGACGCCCTCGGCGGCCATCTTCAGCGGGTACTGCTGCGAGGTCGCGGCGATCTTGCCGTCCTTGACGGCCTGCGTGCCGGTGCAGCCGCCGTCGACGGAGACGATCAGCACGTCCTTCTCCCGGCCCTTGGCCTTCAGCGCGGTGTACGCGCCCAGCGCGGCGGGCTCGTTGATGGTGTAGACGACGTTGATGTCGGGCGACTTCTGGAGGCAGTTCTCCATGGCGGTCTGGCCCTTGGCCTGGTCACCGCCGGTGTCCTGGGAGCAGACGACGGAGGGGTCGCCCTCCTTGACGCCGAAGCCCTTCAGGAAACCGTCGTGGCGCTGGACGCCGACGGAGACGCCCGGCGCGAGGTCGAGGGTGGCTATCTTCGCCGCCTTGCCCTTCATGGCCGCCTTGGCGTACTCGCCGATCAGCTCGCCGGCCTTGAGGTTGTCGGTGGCGAAGAGGGCGTCGACCGCGCTCTCCGGGTCGGTCGGGGTGTCCAGGGCGATGACCAGGACGCCCTTGGCCTTGGCCTTCTCGACCGCCGGCACGATCGCCTTGGAGTCGCTCGGCGTGATCAGGATGCCCTTCACCCCGGCGGCGACCATGTTCTCGATGGCGGTGACCTGACCGGCGTTGTCCCCGTCGAACTTGCCGGCCGCGGTGGACAGCTCGACACCGTTCTCCTTGGCGGCCTTCTCCGCGCCCTCCTTCATCTTCACGAAGAACGGGTTGGTGTCGGTCTTGGTGATCAGACCGACCTTGACGCTGCCCGATCCGGCGTTAGCCGTGCCCGATCCGGATCCGGATCCACAGGCGGTCAGGGCGAGGGCTGCGACACCCGTGCAGGCAGCGGCTCTGAGCAAGGAGACGGGCAGACGAGAGATGCGAGACATGAACAACTCCTGCGGGATTGCGGGCGAGCGGCCGGCATCGGGCATGCCGTCCCGGAGGTGTCATCGTTGACTTATGTCATCGTTGACACTTCATGGCGAGGATGATGGACTCCGCCTCCAGGCAACGTCAATGCCTTGCACTCGTCACAAATCGGCAACGCCCGGGGCCGTCGCCCGCCCGAACCCGCTCAGCGGCTGCCCGTGAAGTGCCCGTTTCGCCCGCGCGTTCTCAGAGAAGAGCAGCCCATGAGCCCGCATCAGATCACCGTCCTGGGGGAGTGCGTCGCGGACGCGTTCACCGAACCCACAAGTGCCCGCAACGAGCTCGCGCTGCGGGTGCTGCCGGGCGGCGGACCTGCGAACACGGCCGTGTCCCTGGCCAGGCTGGGCACCCCGGCCCGCTTCCTCGCGCGGCTGTCCGGCGACGTGTTCGGTCGCCTCTTCCGGGCCCACCTGGAGGCGTCGGGCGTGGACCTGTCGTACGCCGTGGCGGCCGCCGAGCCCAGCACGCTGGCCGTGGCCGAGCTGGACGCCCACGGGCAGGCCGCGTTCTCCTTCCACGCGCAGAACACGGCCGACTGGCAGTGGACCTCGGGGGAACTGGCGGGGCTGGACCTGTCCGAGACGGCCTGTGTGCACACCGGGTCGCTGGCCCTGGTCCGTGAGCCCGGCGCGGCGGTGGTGGAGGAGTTCCTGGCGACGGCCTCACGTCAGGCCACCATCAGCATCGATCCCAACGTCCGCCCGCTGCTGGTGCACCCCGACGTGTACCGCGCCAGGCTGGCGCACTGGTGCGCCCTCGCCGACATCCTGCGACTGAGCGAGGACGACCTGGAACTGCTCCTGCCGGGCACCCCGCCGGAGCAGGCATGCGACACCTGGCACGCCGCAGGGGCACGGCTCGTCATCATCACCCTCGGCGCCGACGGAGCCCTGGCCTCACTCGACGGCGAACGGCTGCGGGTGCCGGCGGTGACGACCCAGGTGGTCGACACGGTGGGGGCGGGCGACTCCTTCACCGCCGGGCTGCTGCACCATCTCGCGGCCCGCGGCAGCCTCGGTGGCCGGCTGACCGGTCTCGCTCTCGACGAAGTCGCCGAAGCCTGCCGGTTCGCCACCCGGGTCGCCTCCCTGACGTGCTCGGTCGCCGGCCCCAACCCGCCATGGCGCGACCAGCCGGCACTGCTCGCGACCGCAGGCGACGCCTGAGGGACCGTACGGTGCCCACCACCCCGACTCCACCCACTGACGAGGAGACGAAACCATGACGAAGACCCTGCTCGCCGAGTTCACCGCCCGAGAGGGAGCGGAGGACGAGGTCGCCCGCCTGATCCGGGACTACGCCCTGAAGGTGCGCCAAGAGGAAGGCAACCTGACCTTCGACGTCTACACCAAGGCGGCCAGCCCGCGCGCCTACTGGATCTTCGAGGTCTACCGGGACGAGGACGCCTTCAAGGCACACCTGGACGCCCCGTACGGCCCCCCGTTCAACGCCGCCCTCACGCCGCTGATCGAGGAAGACGCCTCCGTACTGACGTTCCTCGATCCGCTGGCCACGCATCCGTGACAGCGTTGGACTCATCACCGCCAGATGGACCTCAGCTGCCACGCCCGCATGCGGTCGAGGGTGGCGGTGCCGCCCTCGGCGAAGACCTCGACGCCGGTGCTGGAGGGGTCGGGGAAGATCTGGTCGGTGATCACCGCTTCGCCGCTGCCGCCGAAGACCTCGACGGATGACCAGTCGACCAGGATCCGCAGCTCGACCTTGCCGTTCTTCGCCTTCAGGGGTGCGGCCTGGACGCCGGGGAAGGTGCTGTGGAAGTCACCGGCACCGGAGCGGGTGCGGTCGACGTACACCTCCTGGGTCGTGGCGTCGTAGCCGATGACGGTCTCCTCGCCACCCGCGCCGGTGCGGACCTTCAGACCGAAGCGTTCGGCGTCCTTCAGGGAGAAGGTCGCCTCGATGTCCAGGGCCTTGCCCTTGACCCCACGGCCGGTCAAGGGCTTGGAGGTGCTCTTGACCGTTACGTCGGACACCGTGGCCGGGCGCTTGTGCCGCAAGGACTCCAGGCTGCCCACCGGCTTGCTGGTGAGCCGGACCTGACCGTCGACGGTGCGCAGGGCCATCTCTCTCGGAACGCTCTGCGCGCTCCGCCAGGGGGAGGTGGGGATGGACTGGCCGTAGGCCCAGTTGTTCATCCAGCCGATCATGTAGCGCTTGCCGCCCGGCGCGTTCTCCCAGGACACCGCCGCGTAGTAGTCCTTGCCGTAGTCGGCCCAGTCGGCGCGTTGCACGACGGACTTGGCGGGTTTGTCGGCGGCGGTGAACCGGTCGGCCAGGACGTGGCCCCAGCCGGCGGTGTTCATGTCGAGGATCTGGATCCGCGCCTCCTTGCCGACGTACGGGCGCATGTCGAAGGAGGCCCAGTCCAGGGTCTCGCTGTCGGCGCCGGTGACGCTGCGGACGGCCTTGCCGTCGACGAGCAGGTTGACGGACGTCTCCTGGGAGACAGGCCGGGCCTGGGTGTCGGACAGCATGACGTGGTCGACGTTGATGTGGCCCCAGCCGCCGGTGTTGTCGTCGACGATCCTGATCCGCGCCGTCTTGCCGGCGAGTCCGCCGACGTCCCAGGAGGCCCAGTTGAGCGCTTCGTTGTCCTTTCCGGTGGCGCTGCGGACGACCTGGCCGTCCACGAGGAGTTCCACGGCGGTGGGGTTGGCGGAGCCCGCCGGGTGGTTGCCGCCGCCGACAAGGAAGTTGAGGTACTTCCTGTCGACGGTGAACTCGGGCGACGTGAGGGTGCCGGTGATCGCGTCGCCGTTCCGGAAGGTGTTGGCCAGCCCGCCTCCCAGGAAGCCGGAGACCTGCTGCTGGCCGGGGAGGGTGCCCATCGCCGGTGCGGAGCCGAAGGCGTCCCCGGTCGCCGTCCAGCCGCCGTAGGTTCCGCCTTCGAAGTCGGCGAGGACCGTGCCCTCGGGCGGAGTCCTGTCCAGGACGGTTCCGGCCTCGTGCGGATGCCGCCCGCCACCGATCTTGAAGTTCAAGTAAGGGCTGCTCACGGTGAAGGAGGGGGAGGTGAGGGTGCCGGTGGCGCCGTCGCCGCCGTGGAAGCTGTTGGCGAGGCCCTTGCCGTCGAAGCCGGTGACGGCTCCCTGCCCGTCCACCGCCCCGGTTGCCGGTCCCTGGCCGAACGCGGTTCCGCTCGTCGTCCACTCACCGAAGCCGGCGCCTTCGAAGTCCTGAACCACCGTGCCGGTGGGCGGGGTGTAGGTGCCCTTGTCGTCGGCGATGAACCTCTTGCCGTCGAAGTCGCCGACGAAGTACTGAGCGGCCGATCCGCCCGCGATGCCACCGGGGTTGATGTTGACGACCAGCACCCACTTGATCTTCTTCTTGTCCCCGTCGACCGCGAGGGGGAACAGGTCCGGGCACTCCCACACGCCACCCGTCGCACCGGCCGGCCCGAACTCGCTCTGCGACTCCCAGTCCTTGAGGTTCTTCGACGAGTAGAACCGCACCTTGTGCTCGGCGGACAGCGACACCGTCATCAGCCAGCTCTTGGTCGGCTCGTACCACTGGACCTTGGGATCACGGAAGTCGGTGGAGCCGATGTCGATCACCGGATTGCCCTGGTACTTGGTCCAGGTACGGCCGCGGTCGGTGCTGTAGGCGAGCGACTGGGCCTGCTTGCCGCCGTTCTTGTAGGCGCTGGTGTAGATCGCCACCATCGGAGGGTTCCTCTTCGTGCCGAACCCCGTGGTGTTGTCCCAGTCGACGACCGCGCTGCCGGAGAACACCATCTCCTCGTCGTCGTGCGACAGGGCGAGCGGCAACTCCTCCCAGTGCACGAGGTCCTTGCTCACCGCGTGCCCCCAGGACATGTCGCCCCAGGAGTTGCCGTTCGGGTTGTACTGGTAGAAGAGGTGGTACTCACCCTTGTAGTACACGAGGCCGTTGGGGTCGTTCATCCAGTTCTTCTCCGGAGTGAAGTGGAACTGGGGTCTGTAGGTCTCGGTGTACGCCGGGGTGTCGGCCGCTACGGCCCGGTGAGCGAGTGGGGCCGCGGACAGGGCGCAGACGGTCGCCACGGCCGCCATCATCCGTATACGGGCATGCCGGGATACGTGTACAGAGCTCATGGTGTCTCCTAGTCCCGCGGCTCGTCGGCACAGCACTGACTGCGGCCCCGGCGCGGACGGACCGAAAAAGTGGCATCCCGGGCCGGCATCGACGTCCACGCCGCCGCCCCGGGGTGTCATCGTTGACTTGTGTCATCGATGACATCACGTGCCCGATTATGAGGGGCAGTCCGGTGAGCGCGTCAACGGTTCGGACGCGATTGGTCCTGCGGCGGTGGGCCCCCGCGCGGGCGAACGGGCAGGCCGGGGCTGCGACTTGGGTGGTGAAACGGCGGGCTGCCGGGACGTCGTCCAGGCCTCCGCGAAGAAGGACCGGGGAGCGCCGAGCGAGGTCCTACAGCCAGTCCCGGCGCTTGAAGATGATGTACAAGCCGGTGCAGACGATCCCCATCAGGGCGATGGCGAAGGGGTATCCGAGCACCCAGTGCAACTCCGGCATGTGCTCGAAGTTCATCCCGTAGATCGTCCCGACCAGCGTCGGTGCGAACAGGATCGCCGCCCACGCCGAGATCTTCTTGAAGTTGTCTACCTGGTCGGGCTGACCTGGGACGATACGAATCCCAGTCGCCTGTGACCTGCACGGATGGCTCTTTCCTCGTCTTTCAGGGGCACGCCGCGTTATGTAGTCGATTCTCCCCACGCGCTCCCCAGGGCTGCTCATCCTCCCCAGCTTCTCCCCAGCGGAGGTGCCGGTCACGCGTTCTGGCGAGGACATGCCTCTGCTTGTCAGATGCCTTCTATCAGTTACGAAGAGCTGCCGCCTGCTTCGGGTTGTCCCGTTGGAGCCTGCCGCGTGCAACTCGTCTTCAGGCGGGGCGCGTGTCGTCGACCACGTATCCGCGCCGCTTGTCCACCACGTTGCGCAACGGTCGGCCCTCGATGTGCCGTGTGAAGTTGTCGAGGAACACCTCGATGAGCGCCTCTCGCTCGCTGGTGGTCTCGCCCGCCGTGTGTGGGGAGATCATCACGCCGGGCATGTTCCACAGGGGAGATTCGGCAGGCAGCGGTTCCTGTGCGAACACGTCCAGGGCTGCGCCGGCGAGCCGTCCGGCGGCGAGGTGGTCGACCAGCGCCTCCTCGTCGACGAGTCCGCCACGGCCTACGTTGATCAGCCGGGCCCCCGGCTTCATGGCCGCCAGCACGGGGGCGTCGACCATTCCCCGGGTGCCCTGTGTGAGGGGAGCGGCCAGGACGACGTAGTCCGCTTCCGTCAGGGCGGAGCGCAGAGTCGCCGCACCGTGGACCGTGCCGAAGTCGGGGTCGTCCGTACGGGGCGCGCGGCCGGCTCCGCTCACCCGCATCCCGACGGCGCGCAACAGCCGGGCGATGGCCCGGCCGATCGGCCCCGTCCCCCAGACCAGCACGGTGCGTCCGGTGATGCTGTCGCTGGGGCGCGGGCGCCACTCGCGGCGCCGCTGGTGCTCCCATGTGCCGGGGAAGTCCTTGGCGAGGGCGAGGATCAGGCCCAGGACGTACTCGGCGGTCGGCTGCTCGTAGACCCCGCGGGCGTTGGTCAGGACGACCTGCGGATCGTCCACCAGGGCGGGGAACAGGAAGGAGTCCACGCCTGCGGAGGACGCGTGCACCCAGCGGGGTGCCTTGTGCGGATCGTCGGGCCATGCCTCCCGGATGGCCGGGGTGATGTTCACCCAGGCCAGCAGGACGTCGGCGCCGGGGAGGAGGTAGGGCAGCTCCTCCTCGGTGGCGTAGACGGTGTCGGCGAGGCTTTCGAGGCGCGCGGTGGCGGGAGGCCGGTTGCCGCGGTAGAGGACGACGAGTCGGTCGCGCATGTCAGGCTCCGACGGGGACGGCCAGGTACTTGTACTCCAGGAACTCGTCGATGCCGACGCGTCCGCCTTCGCGGCCCAGGCCGGACTGCTTGACGCCGCCGAAGGGCGCGGCGGGGTTGGAGACCAGTCCGGTGTTGATGCCGATCATGCCGCTTTCGAGGCGTTCGGCGACCCGCAGGGCACGGTCGAGGTTCTGGGTGAACAGGTAGGCGGCCAGGCCGAACTCGGTGTCGTTGGCGGCAGCGACGGCCGCGTCTTCGGTCTCGAAGGTACGGATCGCGGCGACCGGGCCGAAGATCTCGGAGTCGATGATCGCGGAGTCGGGGGCTATACCGGTGAGGACGGTGGGCGGGTAGAAGCAGCCGGGGCCCTCGGGGAGTTCGCCGCCGGTCAGGACGGTGGCGCCGCGCTTGACGGCGTCCCGCACCAGGTCGTGTGCCTTGCTGCGGCCGACGACGTCGATGAGGGGGCCAACATCGGTGCCGGGTTCGGTGCCGGGCCCGACGGTGAGGGCGGCCATGCGGGCGGCCATGCGGGAGGCGAACTCCTCGGCGACAGAGGTGTGGACGAAGATGCGGTTGGCCGCGCAGCAGGACTCGCCCATGTTGCGCATCTTGGCGACCATGGTTCCCTCGACGGCCACGTCGAGGTCGGCGTCGGCGAAGACGAGGAGCGGGGCGTTGCCGCCCAGTTCCATGGAGGTGCGGATGACGGTGTCGGCGCACTGGGCCAGCAGGATCCGGCCGACCTGGGTCGAGCCGGTGAAGGACAGCTTGCGGATCTGGCCGCCGCGCAGCAGGGGTTCGACGACGCCGGCGGCATCGGAGGTGGTGACGACGTTCAGCACCCCGGCCGGCAGACCCGCTTCCGTGAGGATCTGAGCCAGGACCAGGCTGGTCAGGGGGGTCTGGGGGGCGGGTTTGAGGACGATGGTGCAGCCGGCGGCGATGGCGGGGCCGATCTTGCGGGTGCCCATGGCGAGGGGGAAGTTCCAGGGAGTGATGAGCAGACAGGGTCCGACGGGCTGACGTGTGACCAGCAGGCGATTCCTGCCGTCGGGGGCGGTCATCATGCCGCCGTCGACACGGACGGCTTCCTCGGAGAACCAGCGGAAGAACTCGGCGCCGTAGGCGACCTCAGCACGCGCCTCGGCCAGGGGCTTGCCCATCTCCAGGGTCATCAGCAGCGCGAGGTCCTCGGTGCGCGCGATGATGATGTCGTAGGCGCGACGCAGGATCTCGCTGCGCACGCGCGGTGGAGTGGCGGCCCAGGCGGCCTGCGCGGCGACCGCCGCTTCAAGGGCCCGTCGGCCGTCGCCGGGTGAGGCGTCGGCGACCTGGCACAGTTTCTCGCAGGTGGCCGGGTTGTCGACGGACAGGGTTCGGCCGGACTCCGCGTCCTGCCAATCGCCGCCGATGAACAGCTGCTTGGGAACATCACGGACGACAGTCATCGTGGGTATCTCCTTGTGGGTGCAGAGGGGCTGTCGACCGGTCAGCGGATGCGGTCGAGCGTCTTGTAGTAGGCGCCCGCGAAGGGCAGGAACCAGGCGGTGCCGTTGTAGAGGGGGATACGGGGCGGGGCGATGTCGCGAACGGGGTTGACCTCGGGGTGGCCGTCCATCACCTCGGCCATGACCTGCCCCATGTGGGTGGCCATCTGCACGCCGTGGCCGGCGTATCCCATGGAGTAGTAGACGCCGTCGTCGGTCTGGCCGGCGTGCACGATGCGGTCCATGGCGAAGCCGACGGAGCCGCCCCACACGTACTCGATCTTCGTGCGGGAGAGCTGGGGGAAGATCCCGCACATCTCACGGAACAGGACGGCCCCGCTCTTCTTGTCCGAGGTGGGGTCGGACGGCGCGAAGCGGGCTCGGCCGCCGAACAGCAGCCGGTTGTCCGGGGTGAGCCGGAAGTAGTGGCAGACCTTGTTGGAGTCGACGATGAGGCGGGCCTTGGGGATGATGTCCCGGGCGAGTTCCTCACCGAGCGGCTCGGTGACGATGATGAAGCTGCCCACGCAGACCTGCTGGCGGCGCAGCCAGGGGAAGTTCCTGTCGGTGTAGGCGTCGGTGGCCATCATGACCTGCCCGGCACGGATCACACCGCGCTCGGTGCTGACCTCGAACCGTCCGGCGGCGGTACGCCGTACGCCGACGGCCGCGTTGCGCTCGTGGATCTCGACACCGGTGCGCTCGCACGCCTCGGCCATGCCGCGCACGAATCGGCCGACGTGCAGGGCGGCGCTGAACGGGTCGAGCAGGCCTCCGTGGTAGGTGTCGGAGCCGATCTCGGAACGCAGCTCGGCCTTGCCGATCAGAGTGGTCTCGTGTCCGAAGTGTTTGGCCAGAGCGCGCTGTTGGGCCTTCTTGCTCTCGAAGTGGGCGGGGCGGGCGGCGACGCCCAGGCGTCCGACGCGGCGGAACTGGCAGTCAATGGACTCCTCGTTGACGAGCCGTTCGACGGTGTCCACCGCCTCGCCGTAGGAGTTGTAGATCTCACGGGCCCGTTCGAGCCCGTACCGGCGGATGGCCTGGCCCACGCCGATGGTGAAGCCCAGGTTGGCCATGCCGCCGTTGCGGGCGGAGGCTCCGGAGCCGATCTGGCCCTTTTCGACGAGGGTGACGCGGGCGCCCTTGCGCGCGGAGTGCAGAGCCGTGGACAGACCCGTCAGGCCGGCGCCGATGACCACCAGGTCGGTGTCCTCGGTCAGCGGCTTGCCGGATCGGTCGGGAAACGCCCCGGCGGTTTCTATCCAGTAGGGAATCGTCTTCATGTCGGGTCCTTAGCGGGGAGTTTCGAAGTGAGGGGGTGACCGGGGAGCGGGGCCGGTCGCGCTCTGAGCGCCTGCGCGGCCCGTGTCGGCGGGAAGGCCGGGATGGGGGCGGTGCCGCCAGGCCGTGCTGACTGTCCTGTGCCACCGAGTTCGCGGACGGAGCGATGGAGGGGGCGCTGACGACGGCGAGGGCCAGTTCGACGTCGTACTGGAGGTGTTGAGGACGCGGACGGTCGGGAGGCGGACGTTGCGTCACCCGCGGTCGGCCGGCGACTTCTCCACGCTTGCCACGGCAAGGCCGCTTCCGCGTGACCAGCCGCTTCTACAGCACCCTTTCGAGGAAGGCCTGGGTTCGTTTCTCGCGAGGGTTGGCCAGCACTTCGCGTGCGTCGCCGCGTTCGACTGCGATGCCTTCGTCCATGAAGAGCACTTCGTCGGCCACCTCGCGGGCGAAGGCCATCTCGTGGGTGACGAGCAGCATGGTCATTCCGTTGCCGGCGAGGTCGCGCATGACGGCGAGTACTTCGCCCACGCGCTCGGGGTCCAGTGCGCTGGTGGGTTCGTCGAACAGCATGATGGTGGGTTCCATGGCGAGTGCGCGGGCGATGGCCACACGCTGCTGCTGGCCGCCGGAGAGCTGGGCGGGGTACTTGTGGCCGCACCCCTCCAGGCCGACCCTGGCCAGCAGTTGCTGTGCCTGCTCCCGGCAGGAGGCGCGGTCCTTCTTCTGCACCAGTACCGGTCCGGACATGACGTTGCTCTCGGCGGTCATGTTGGGGAACAGGTTGAACTGCTGGAACACCATGCCTATACGGGCGCGCTGTTCGGCCAGCCGCTTGGGGCGCACGGCGTGGTAGGCGTCGTCCTTCTCGACGTAGCCGAAGTCCTCTCCGTTGACCTTGAGGACTCCGCGGTCGACGGTCTCCAGGCCGTTGATGCACCGCAGCAGGGTTGATTTGCCCGAGCCGCTCGGCCCGATGATGCAGGAGATCTCCCCGGCCGCGACGGTCAGGTCGATGTCACGCAGGACCTGGTGACGTCCGAAGCTCTTGCACAGCTTGCGTGCGACGATCGTTCCGTCCGGGTTCACAACAGCGACTCCCTCGTAGTGGGAACGAGTTGACCGGCCCCGGGCTCGGCCGAGGTGGCGGCCGGGGTCAGCCGTGCCCGGGTGGAGCGGGAGAAGCGGCGCTCGATCATGGACTGCGGCACGCTCAGCACCAGCGTCATGATCAGGTACCAGAGGCTGGCCACGATCAGTAGCGGGATCGTCTGGTAGGTGCGGGCGTAGATCGCCTGGGCGCTCTGCAGCAGATCGGCGACGCCGAGCACGCTCACCAGCGAGGTCTCCTTGAGCATGCCGATCACCTGGTTCCCGGTGGCGGGGATGATCGCCGGCATCGTCTGCGGGATGATCACGTGGCGGAGCTTGGTGAAGGCCGACATGCCCAGGGACTCCGCGGCCTCGTGCTGTCCGCGGCTGACCGAGGCGAACCCGCCGCGGATGATCTCGGACATGTAGGCGGCCTGGTTGAGCGTCAGACCCACGATGGCCGCGGTCATCGGCGTCATGATCGCGTTCACGTTCACCGGTGTGGAGATGTCGGTGAACGGGATGCCGATCGAGAGGTTCGGGTACAGCGCCGCGATGTTGAACCAGAAGACCAGCTGCACGAGCACCGGGGTGCCGCGGAAGAAGGTGATGTAGAGCTGGGCCAGCCCGGAGACGGGTCGCTGCTGCGACATGCGCATCACCGCCAGCACCAGCCCCAGCAGCGTGCCCAGACCCATGCTCGCCGCGGTCAGGAGCAGCGTGACCAGCAGGCCGTTGAGGATGGTCTGCGTGGTGAAGTAGCTGAACACCACGGGCCAGCGGTAGTTCTCGTTCGTCACGGCGGTCCACACCAGACCGGCGACGATCGCGATGGCGACGGCCCAGGCGACGTAGTCGCGCGGACGTTTCGGCGTGATGCGCTTCTTCTCTTCGGCCCGTAGTGGTGGCACCGGTCCGCTCCTGGGCGTCGTGGTCTCGATCACGTCCATCGGCGTCTCAGTCCTGCGGGACGGCCGTGGCCGCGGTCTTGATCCCCAGGTCCTGGAGCCCCCAGCGGCCCAGCGCCTGGGCGTACTTGGGGCTGTCGATGATCGACTGAAGGGCGGCCTGCACCGCGGGAGTCAGCGGGGAGTCCTTCTTCAGGGCGACGGTCACGGGCTTGGTGGTCACCAGGGGCTTGAGGACGTCGAACGTCTTGGGCTGCTGCGTGGCCGCCCACTCGAGCGCGACGAAGTCGTACATCACCGCGTCGATCCGCTTGGAGACCAGCTGGGTGAGAGCGTCGTTCACGCTGGGCAGGGTCACGGCCTTGATGGCCGGCTTGCCCTTGCTCGTACAGTCCTGCTTCGACAGCTGGGGCAGCCACTGCAGTTCCTGGGTGCTGCCGGACGTGACACCGACGCGGTGCCCGCACAGCGTGTGGGTGCCCAGTTTCTGCGGGTTGCCATAGGGGACGGACACTCCGGTCCCGGCCTTGAAGTAGTCGACCATGTCGAGCGCCTTCAGCCGGTCCGCCGTGGCGCCCATGGTGGAGACGGTGAAGTCGTACCGGTTTGCCTGCAGTCCGGTGATGATGGTGTCGAACTTGACGTTGTTGATCTGGAGCTTCAGACCGAGCTCGGCGGCGACCAGCCGGGCCATGTCCGGGTTGAACCCGATCGGGGTCTTGTTGTCCGATGCCATGAACGTGGTGGGCGGGTACGACAGGTCCATGGCCACCGAGAGCGTGCCCTTGGCCTTCACCGCGGCGGGCAGCAGCTTCACCGCATTCTGGTCGGGCTTCACGCCGATCGAGATGTCGTCGGTGTGCTCGGCGGACGGGCCGGATCCTCCGCCCTGTGCCGTGCTCTTCGCCCCCACGTTCTGCCCGGTGGCGCCGGCCCCGCACGCGGCCAGCGCGAAGGCCAGGGCGGTCGTGACGATCGGGATGCTCAACTGCCTGTTGACCTGCATGGCTGCGGCTACGGCGCCTGCGGTGCGGCGTACGGTTCTGCGGCCTGTCCGGTTGATTTCCATGGCGGTGCCTCCTGGGGAACGCGGGGATACGGGGGGCCGGTGATGCGAGGGATGCGACGGATGCGGGTGGGGCCGTGATACGGGGGGTACGGGGAGCCCGATCTACGTGGGGGGCGATGTGTGGGTCGGGCCGGGGGTGGGACGTCGTCGTGGCGCGTCAGATGCCCAGCATCTGGTTGAGCTCGTCGAGGGACTTGACGGTCACGTAGTCGTAGCCGTGGGTGACCGGGTCGTAGCCGCGGTCCAGGAGGACGAGGTTGCGGAAACCCATGTCGTGCATCGGCAGCAGGTCGTAGCGGGTGTGCGAGGAGACGTGCACGAAGTCCTCGGGGGACGCGTCGAGCTGGTCGAGCATGTACTCGAACGCCGCGTAGCGGGGCTTGTAGTAGCCGGCCTGCTCCGCAGTGAAGACCGCGTGGAAGTCCGCGCCGAGCCGGGGCACGCTCTCCGCGAGGAAGGAGTCCTCGGCGTTGGAGAGGATCACCAGCTTGTAGTGCTCGCCCATCTTCTTCAGCGGTTCCGGCACATCCGCGTGCGGGCCCCAGCTGCGCACGCCGTCGGCCAACCGCTTGCCGGCGTCCGAGGCGGCCTTGACGCCCCACTTGCGGCAGACCCGCTCGAAGGCGTCCTGCAGCGTCTGCTCGTAGGGGCGGAACGCGTCGAGGATCGAGTCGTAGCGGTAGCCGCGGAACTCCTTGACGAACTGGTCCCAGTGCTCGGCCGGGATCTGGTCACCGACGAGTTCACGGGTGATGGGGGTCATCGGCCACTCGATCAACGTGCCGTAGCAGTCGAACGAGACGTACTTCGGGCGGAACTGGAACGAGGGGATGGGACGCATGGAAGCACTCCAGTCTCTTGTGCGTGAATAACCGGTCATGGCCGACACGGACTTGTTTTTTGGCATGCCCGCGACAGGAAGGTCGGAGCGCAGGGCGGTGCCGTGGACGATCGCCGGAGATCAGGCGGCGCCGACACCTGCCGGAGCGAGGAAGGCGACGGGGTGCCGGGTGGTGCCGTCGAGTGCCAGGTCTGCGGCGATCTCTCCCATCGCGGGCGCGATCTTGAAGCCGCTGCCGGAGAACCCGGCCATGACGATGATGTCGTCCTCGCCGGGAAGATGACCGACGAGCGGGTTTCCGGACTGCGTGTAGCCCTCCATGTAGGCCGACATCCTGATGGGGTCGGGGTTCAGGTCGGGCATGAGTTCATCGATGAGCTCGCGAAAGGTACCGAGTTCCTCGGGGCGGACCGCGCGGTCGAGCCGTTCGGGCTCGGGCACCGGCGCGTGGTACTTGAAGGAGAGACCGAGCTTGACGGAGATGCCGTCGGGTGACGGGATTCCGAAGCAGTCGTGCGGTACGGCGCGTACGAACGGAGGAGCACCGCCCGCGAACCAGTCGTGACGGGTGGGCAGGTGCCAGGAGCAGACCACCCGCCGTACGTCGACGGCTTGGGGAAGGTCCGGGAGCAAGGTGTTGATCCAGGGGCCCACGGTCACCACGGCGACGTCCACATGGTCCGTGCCCTGGTCGGTGACGATCCGCACCCCGCCGCCCGCCGCGGGGACGACCTCGCGCACCGTGGTGTAGCGGTGCAGCCGGGCACCCAGCTGTTCGGCACGGGTGGCGGCGGCCTGGATGGACGCCTCCGGCCTGATGACGGCGCCCAACCGGTCCAGTACGGCGATGTGTCCGTCCGGGAGCCGGTGCTGCGGGTAGCGGCGGGCAAGTTCCTCCCTCTCCAGGACCTCGTGATCCAGTCCCTGGGCGGTGCTGGTGGAGAGGAGGAGGCTCATGGACGGTGAGGAGGCCTCCCCCATCACCAGGCTGCCGCTGCGGCGTCGCAGCGACCGGCCCGTCTCCGCCTGCAGTTGCTCCCACATCCGGTCCGCCAGCCGCAGCAGAGGAATGTACGCGCGCTCCCCGAGGTGGACGGCTCGGTAGATGCGGCTCTCGCCCCCGGCCGCGCCGCGGTCGTGACCCGGTGCGTACCGGTCGTAGCCGATGACCTCGGCTCCACGGGCGGCCAGTCGCCACATGGCCTGGCTGCCCATGCTGCCGGCACCGATCACGGCGACGCGCCTCGGGATGCGCATGAGGTCGCTCCTCTCGATGGTGTGGTCTGGGTGGCAGTCGGGCCCCAGCACGCTGCGGATACCGTGCGGACCTTTGCAGTTCGGATCCTGCCGGGGATGGCGTTCACTTTCCGCCCGGCGGAACCTGCAGGTCAACCCACACTGTGTTCCGGCTTGGGGCCTTCTCGAGACGGTCTGTCACGGCGGACGACCGGACTGCCCGAATGACGGGCCGCCTCTTGTCACGATGAGTGGCCGGTGCCATGGTGAGCCGGATTCCTTCAGAAGAAAGACCCCCTATGCCGCCCAGACACACCGCAACCGGGCACTTCCCCACCCTGAGGGAGGTACTGCTCCTGCCCGTGCTCACCGAAGGGATGCCGCGCGTGCTGGCCGGGGAGTCACGGCTGGACAGCCCGGTGCGCTGGGTGCACGTCACCGAGCTCCTCAACCCCGCGGACTTCCTGGAGGGCGGCGAGCTGGTACTGACGACCGGCATGCCGCATCCTGAGGACCCCTCCGAGCTGCGCGGCTACGTCGCCCAGCTTGCGGACGTCGGTGCGGCCGGCCTGGTCGTGGAACTCGGCTACCGGTACCAGAAGGTGCCCCACGAGCTGGTGGCGGCGTGCCGCGCTCGCGACGTGCCGCTGGTCGAGCTGGCCCGTGGCGTCCGGTTCGTCGACGTCACTCAGACGGTGCACGCGCTCATCCTCGACGCCCAGGGGGCCCTGCTGCGCCGCGGCAGGGACATCCAGAACATCTTCACCGCCCTGACCCTGCGGGGCGCGGACCCCGAGGAACTGGTGCACACCACCGCGGAGCTCACCGGAGCCCCCGTGGTACTGGAGGACCTCACCCACCGGGTCCTCATGTGCGAGCTGCTCGGCCGGCCGTACGAACCGGTGGTCTCGGCCTGGTCGCGGCGCTCACGAGCCGCACCGACACCGGAGACGATCACGCCGAGCGGCCCGGAGGGGTGGCTGATCGCACCGGTGCAGGACCACCACGGGCCCTGGGGGCGGCTTGTCCTGCTGGAGGGCCGGCTCAACGCCGAGCCCGACCCCGAACACATCCTCGTGCTGGAAAGCGCTGCGGTCGCGCTGACCATGGCGCGCCTTGCGGGGCAGGCCTGGTGGGAGCGCCGGGCCCACCGCACCGTGCTGCGAGACCTGTACGAACGGCGTTTCCGCTCCTCCGCCGACGCGCGTGCCCGCACCGAGGCACTGGGGCTGCCCACCTCCGGACACCGGCTCTTCGCCGTGGTCATCCGCCACCCGTGCTCCAGCACCGAGGACGAGCACGTCGACGAACGGATCGCGAAGGCGCTGACGCACACGGGCGTGCGCGCCCTGGTCGGCGAGACGGCCCCGGGCCGGATCGGCGTCCTCATGGCACTGGCACAGGCGAGTGCCTGGCAGCCGGTCGCCGAACGGATCGGCCGGCTGACCCGGGAAGAACTCGGACCGCGGGCGGTCGTCGCCGTCGGCCCCGGCGTGACCGACCTCGGCGGGATCGCCCGGTCGTGGCAGGAGGCGGAGCAGACCGCCGAGGCCATCACCGCGGCCTCCCCGGAGCGGTGGTTCTACGTATCCGCCGACGTCCAGCTGCCGGACCTGCTGGGCGTCCTGCGCGCGGACACGCGCCTTCAGCGGTACGCGGAACGGCAACTGGCCCGCCTCATAGAGCACGACGACCGCAACAACGGCGACCTGCTCCCTGCGCTGCGCGCGTATCTCGCGGCGGCCGGGAACAAGTCGGTCGCGGCGAAACACTCCGGTATGTCCCGGCAGGCGTACTACCAGCGCCTGCACACCATTGAACGTCTCCTTGGCTGCGACCTGGAATCTGGACTGCAGCGCACGTCCCTGCATGTCGCGGTACTGGTCCTGGACGCGGGCTAGGCGCCTGCGGGGGCGAGGGCAGGTTCGCACACGGCGCCGCTCTGAAGACCGTCGCCATCGTCGATACCGCAGAGCGCCCTGCACCGTTCGAACGACCTCTGCCACGGGTGCCGGTAGGGCGCGGATCGGAAAGAGGCGCAGCGCGCCGGAGTGGCCCGGCGAGCGGCGGGTGGTGTCGTCCCCGCCGCGCACCGCGGAAGGGGACGACTCAGAGGAGCTCGATCAGCCGGTCGGTGAACTCGGCGGTGGTCGCGGTTCCGCCCAGGTCACGGGTACGGGTATCGCTCTTGGCCAGAATCGCCGCGATCGCATCCGTGATGTCCTTGGCCGCGGCTCCATGGCCGAGGTGGTCGAGCATCAGGGCCGCGGACCAGATCGCGCCCAGCGGGTTGGCGATGCCCTGGCCCGCGATGTCGGGCGCGGAACCGTGCACCGGCTCGAACATCGAGGGAAAGTCCCGTTCGGGGTTGAGGTTGGCCGACGGGGCGATGCCGATGGATCCGGCGACCGCGGCCGCGAGGTCGCTCAGGATGTCGCCGAAGAGGTTGGAGGCGACGACTACGTCGAAGCGGGCGGGGTCGAGGACGAACTTGGCCGCCAGCGCGTCGATGTGTTCCTGGCCCCAGGTGACGTCGGGGTGCCCGGCGGCCCGTTCGGCGATCAGCTGGTCCCAGAACGGCATGGTGTGGATGATGCCGTTGGACTTGGTGGCGGAGGTGAGCCTTCCTCGGCGGCGGGCGGCGAGCGAGAACGCGTAGTCGGCGATCCGGGTGACCCCGGCGCGGGTGAACACCGCTTCCTGGACGGCCAGTTCCTCGGATGTGCCCTGGTTCAGTCGTCCGCCGATCTCGCTGTACTCGCCCTCGGCGTTCTCCCGGACGACGACGATGTCGACCTCGCCCGGACGTGCGCCGCGCACCGGACTGTCGATGCCTTCGAAGACACGGATGGGCCGGAGGTTGACGTACTGGCGGAAGCTGCGCCGAATCGGGATCAGCAGTCCCCACAGCGAGACGTGGTCGGGCACTCCCGGGTATCCCACGGCGCCCAGCAGAATCGCGTCCTTGTCGCGCAGCTGGTCGAGCCCGTCGGTGGGCATCATGGCGCCCTCCCGCAGGTACCGCTCGCACGACCAGTCGTACGACGTGTAGGACAGGCTGAAGCCGTGGCGGCGGCCGAGAACGTCAAGGACCTGCTGTGCTGGGGGCAGTACCTCGGCGCCTATGCCGTCGCCGGGGATCAGGGCAATGCGGTGGGTTGTCGTCATGCCGTCGATTGCAGCAAGGCGGTCCGTGGGGCGTCCAAGACGCAAAGCGGATATCCCATATAGGCGACGCCTATCAGCTCCAGCGGTGCCTGTCAGCTGCCGGTGGCTGTGGTGGCGGCCGTGAGGAACGCGGCGGCTGCCGGCGACAGGCTGCCGCGGCGGCTGACGAGAGCGATGTCCAAGCTGGTCTCCGGCTTGATGTCCAGAACGCGGGCGCCCAGCCGCCGGGCGAGGTCCCGCCAGGAATCCATGATCACCGCGAGCCCCACTCCGGCCAACACCAGCGGCATGAGCGACACCCGGTGCTCCGTCTCGGCGGCGATGGTGAACTCGATGCCCTGTTCCCGCAGCGCGTCGACGTAGGCACGCATCCCGGTACCCGGCTGTCCGACGATCAGCCGCTGTCCGGCAAGCTCGTGGCATTCCACCGCGGTCCGACCAGCGAACGGGCCGTCGGCCGGCACCATCAGCACGAAGCGCTGCCGCTCCAGCGCGTAGGCGACGACCTCCTTGTCGGAGAACGGCCCGGTGGACGCCAAGAGCCCCAGTTCCACGGCACCCGTGCGCACCATGTTGATGACATCACGTGCGGTGAACGCCGCTTTGATGGCCACGGAGACGCCGGGGTACCGGTGGCAGAAGGTACTCACCAGACTCGTCAGCGGTTCCACCGCCTGCGACGGCACGGATGCCACGTCCAGGCGTCCCTCACGTAGCTCGTGCACCGCCGCGACGCTCGCCCGCGCCGTCTGCAGACTCCGTACCGCCTCCCGGGCAGGTTCGATCAGGGCTCTTCCGGCCTCCGTCAGCACCGCCCTGCGTCCGATGCGATGGAAAAGCTCGGAACCGAGATCACGCTCCAGTGCCCGCACCGCCTGCGACAGCGACGGCTGCGACACGTACAGGGCCGAGGCCGCACGGTTGAATCCACCGCGGTCGACAATCGCCAGGAAGTACTCCAGCTGTCGAACGTCCATACGCGCCCTCCGCCCTCAGGGAATCATCCGACAACTCGATTGGCCGCGACCATGGTTGCGTGAAGGACCGCCTGGACGAAGCACGGACCACCGATGCATTGGCCGTAATCGTCACGTGTCGGCGATGATCGGCGGCAACGGCAAATCTGCCGAGATTGTGGCAGGCGAGACATCTGCCGGAGAATCCGGCTGCGCTGGCCGACGAGCGGTACCCGAGTCGTCACACACACCACACCCGTGACCTCCGAATTCACGATGCACACCACTCACTGGGCGACGTCGAGTTGCTCCAGCGTGTCGACCAGCTCAGGCGGGTGAACGAGGCGGCTTCCGGACGGCGCATCACGTTCGTCACGGAGGTCGATGAGCGGCCGGCCTCCGGCACCGTCATCGACATTTCCCCAGATTCTCCCTCCCCAGAGGCCGTCACGGCTCCTTCTTCGGACGGTGCAAGGGCAAACAGTGCGTGCTGCTGGGGCGGCATTGCCGCCCTACAGCCAGCCCCGACGCTTGAAAATAAGGTACAAACTCACGCAAATCACACCCATCAAGCCGATCGCGAAGGGGTATCCGAGGCCCCAGTGCAGCTCGGGCATATGGGAGAAGTTCATGCCGTAAATGGTTCCAACGAGCGTCGGAGCGAACAGAATCGCCGCCCAGCTCGAGATCTTCTTGAAGTCGTCTACCGGAAGGTCCTGACCTGCGGTGATGCTGTCGAAACTCTCGCTGACCTGGGCTGATCCGTCTTTCTGGATCTTTCAGCGTCCTGTCCGGTAACGCAGTCGATTCTCCCCACGTGCTCCCCAGAGCTATTCGTACTCCCCAGATTCTCCCCAGAGATGGCGCGCGCTGTGAGGCTAGTGGGGAGGGGAGGCTGGCTCAACGGCCGCGCGGGTACTGCTGCACCGAGCCATCGAACTGAACCGTGAAGAAACCTGATTTGTACTTCCGTGGGCTTACGAGTCGGGGAAGCCGAAGTCGATATCAGCGTCCGGGTAGCCCGGGACCCGGACGCTGCCTCGTGGGAAAACCCTCTCCCATTCAGGCGGCTTGGTTCCTGGGATGCGTATGCGCTTGGCTCTGAACGTGTGGTCGAATGCGACTCCGGTCGTGCCTGCGCGACTACCGTCGATCAAGACATCGCCCTGCAAGGAGGTTCCGGTGGACAGGTCGGCGGTACTCACCGTCACCGACGTGCGTCGGTTCAGCGGAATCGGATGCGGGCTCACCGTCACCGCCTGGAAGTTCACGTCCGGCCCGTCGGGCACCTGGGCCAGTGCTCCGTCCGGGACGGAGCGGACATCTGCCCAGGTCCGGCCGAGTGCGAAGAGAACGGCCGGAGAGGTCACCCAGCGTTTCCTACTGCCTTCGATCAGATAGACCTTCGGTTTGGAATCCTCTTTCCTGAGCGAGCCTTCGGGCAGGTCCCAGACCCGTACGGTGGCCGCTTCGCTGGTCACTGCGGCAACATGGAGGCAGACCTTGCGGTCAGGAATGACGCACTGCTCCCCCGCGGTGAAACGTGCCCCAGCGGACGGGTACAGGTAGCTACGACCGTCGGTCCGGATCTCCCGCACGGATACCGCGTCTTCCGGGATGGCCCGGTCCCAGCCAGCCTTCCTGCGGAACTCGATGGTGTGTGCGACGCCGCCGAGCGCTACTTCGGCGACTAGGTAGCCGTGGTTTCCGACAGGAGGCTGGTTCAGAGGATCAAGGGTGACCTCGGCGCTGAAGTCGCGTGTGGACTGTTGCCAGATCCGGCCGGGAGGAACGGCTCCGAGAGCTCGCAGATTGCGGGCATTGAGCCCTACGGTGGCTGCGCCAGCTGTTCCCTTGAATGTGATCGGGAACTGGAACGTGGTTGTGGCGAAGCTCATGAGGTCCCAGCCGTCCCCGTACTCCCAGTCGGGATTCGCCGCGAAGGAGTGAGGCAGTCCGAATCCGTGGCCCATCTCATGGCAGATGAAGCCGAACTCGCAGAGGTGAGGGTCTGAATGGCCGATGACGATGCCGTTGCCGGCTGCTCCGTGATCGACTCCGAAGTTGTGGACGACCAGGACCTGTTGGAACGGTGCGAGATCGACACCGTTCGCCGCGGCGGCGTCCCTTCCCCACTGCACCAGCTTGTATCGCTCGTGCGGGAAGACCAGCCGCGACACATCTGAGGCAGGATGTGTCATGGTGAACCACCCGAAGACCTGGGAGCCAGTGATGTCGATGTTGTTGCTGGTGACTGCCCTCCAGTAGTCGGCGACGCCGCCTGCCCCGCCCACCGTGTAGAGATCAACGTAGTACTCGCGTGGTTGCGGCACTGCGGGGACATCGGAGAAGCGACACAGAACGATCGCCCAAGGCCAAGTGATGGTCATGTCCCCGCCCCTTCCCAGAGCCGACGCCGCGTCGTACTGCCGGTGGGCCGTGGCAGGCTGCCCTGTCCAGCCCCTTGGGCCCTCGGCGGAATCTGTACGGTTCGACAACAGCCTGCTTCCCGGAAGTCGCCCAGCCTCGGCCACTTTGGTCGCCAAGCTTGCAATTGAGCCTTCTCCAACCCCTCGATTGGACTGGCAGTTGGCCTGGCAGGCGGAGGAAGCCCCTGGTAGAGGGCGCGGGCGGTATGGTCCGCCTCCCCTACCGTGGCCGGTGGGACCGCCTTGCCGCCGGTCAACAGGCCGTCAACCACTCCATGCCGGCCACTGTCTCCGGTGAGGCGCCCGGCGTGCCCGTGATCCATACATTTCTGTCCTCCGCAAGCGACGCGAGACACATGGTTGGCTCAGATCACGAACGGGCGTTCGTAAGTGAGGGCAGAACCGCCGGCACCGTACGTCATCAGGGTGGGGATCGCGCCGTTCTGGCTTCCGAGTTGTTTGAGCCGGGCGATGAGCTGTTCGCCGTCACCCGCATAGTTGCCGTCCCCCCACACCGTGACCAGGTGCGAGGTGAACTCGCTGAGAACGCTGCCGGCGAGGGCCGTCTGCGCGTCGAGGCAGGCCGCGAAGCTGGCCACCTTCGCCTCGACGACCGTCATCTCCTTCGGGCCAACGAGGTTGCGCACGCTGTCGTACACGGCACGGTTGGCGCCCTTGTACGGCGTCTCCCAGCGCTGCAACAGCTTGCCCGGCGCCTGGGCGGCGTCTGCTTCGAGGTCGGCGAACAACTGGATGATGTCCTTGGACTGGATGCTGAGCTCCGCCGGCTCGGTCGGCCGCAACTCATCCGGGTCGAGCTCGTCGGCGAATACCTTGCTGAGCTGTTCGTCGGTGAGCGGCTCGGAACTGCGGGCCGCGGGCACCTCGTCGCTGCCGACCTCTTGCCGGGTGACCGGCACCGTGGCGAGCGCGACTTCCAACTGCTTGAAGGAACTGTCGAAATCCTTGACCAGCACGTCCTTGATCGCCTTGCGACCAACGGTGATCTGATCCTTCGCCTTGGCTGCGGTGGCGCTGTGGCAGCTGTCGAAGACCAGGAAAACCCGCACGCCGACGCGGAACTCGCTCAGCAGCAAGTGCAGTTCGTCGTCGACGAGCATTCGGTCATACAGGCAGAGAGTCTCGTCCATGCCGTCGGGCTCGTCGTCGGCGCCGCTGTTCGGGATCTGGCTGCCGTGGCCCGAGAACGACAACAAGAACGCGTCACCGGCGAACAACGCCTCCGTGGCCGCGCGGATCACCGCAGTAACGTTGGCCACGGTCGCGTCCTCATCGGCAAGCACCGACCCGCTGTAGCCGAGGTTCTCGGCCATCCGCTGCATGGCCTTGGCGTCGTTGACGCAAGACGCCAGCACAGCAACTTCGCCGCCGTAGTGGGCCGGGTCCAGTTTGTTCACCCCGACGTGCAGGCTCATCCCGGACGGCGTCCGCACGACACCACCGGAGAAGATCGTGTCGAGCTGGGTCATCGTCTGCTTGCCGACGAAACCATCGGCGTACAGTCCGTAGTCGCGCTGGAAGATCTCGACGGCGCTCGTGGTCCGGGGGCCGAACATGCCGTCCACCTGGGCCTGCAGCAGGTATGCGTCGCTGAGGTCGGCCAGCGCGCTCTGGATGGCGCGGACTGCACTGCGGTGCGTCTCGCGCACGCCGATGGGCCGGACGTTCGACATCGCCGTCTCGAGCCGCTCACGGGTGCTTGCGGTCGTACAACTCGTGAATCGCCTTGCAGTCAACACGGTCCTCCACCTTTCATTGCCATTGATACTGATCGTTGGGCCGGGGCGAGACCGGCACGGTGACGCAGCCGAAACCGACCACGCGGGCCCCTGCGGCGAGGTCAGCCACGCTGGATTCGGCAGGTTCCGGGTCGGGTGCGGGTGCGCCTTCGCCGACCGAGCGGGCGATGGCGAGCCGGGCCAGCCATTCCGAGCGGTCCAGGGGTATCTGGAACCGTTGGACAAGGGCCGGGTCCCGGTACCGCATGGTGATGCCGCCCAAGGCCGCGGTCCTGGGCAGTACGAGCTGGGCGGTACGCCCGGGGACCACCCCGCCGGCGTTGCCCCCACCCTGCACGGTGGTCCAGGGCGGCGGGAGCACGCGGTGCGGGATGCCGCGTACCGGCGGTTTGGCGGGCGTGAACGGCCCCAGCCGCCAGCGGGGTCGCGGTGGCGGCGTGCTTGCCAGGCCGATGACGCTTGCGGCATAGATCGTTTGGACGTACGCGGGTATCGAGCCGTTGATCCCATCGCCGCCGGAGACGAGCTCTCCGTCGGGCAGCCGCCAGTCGTCGCGCTTGAGCAACTGGGCGAACGGCCACGGCCGCAGGGTCTCGATCATGGCGTAGGCGAAGCGGCACTTGGCGGCGCTGGCCGAGGGGGCCATGACCGGCGTCCCAGGGAAGGCTTTCGCCGCACAATCGGCGAGTTCGGCGAACGTGGCCTCGGCGATGGTCCAGGTGGCGCAGTTGGCCGCGGACAACGGATAGAAGGACGTGGGCGCGTAGCTGATGTCCCCGGCGCTGAGCAGCGCGGTCTCGTGGAGTTGTGCCCGGCACGACGCGGCCTCGACGACCGAGGACCGCGAGGCGAGCCGGGTCAGGTCGACGAGCGCCTGCTCCACCTCGTTCTTGTAGCCGAGCACCAACCAGTCGCTGAGCGCGGCCTGCTGCACCTCCACGGAAGCTCCGGCGTCCTGCAAGGACTGAACCACCGCGCTCATCTCCAGGTAGGCGTTGTACTGCGCGGAAGTGTGGATCCCGTCCTTGTCGGTGACGTACAGGACCTGGCGAGCGGCGTCTAGTTCGGCGGCTTCCGAGTCGGTCAGTGCCCGGCGGGCGAAGTCCATCCGGTCGAGCACCGCCGCCATCTGCTCCCACAGCGGCGCAGCCGGCCCGAACGGTTCGGCCGGCCTCCCTTTGCGGGGAACCAGGTTCGCCATCCGCACGAGTTCCGCCTCACGGCCGGCGTCCAAGGTAGTGGAGAGCGGCAGGATCGCGGTCGGCGTGAACTGCACCGGCGCGGCCGGGACCACGGCGAAGCCGTCGTACGCCCGGCGCTGGTCCATCCACGCTGTGAGGGCCACGTGCACACCGAGCGGCTCCACGTCACTCGCCGACCCACTTCTCGATGTCCGGGGACGGGTCGGCGGCCTTCGGGATCTTGGTGCTGATGAATGCCATCAACTGGATGCCCTTCATCGTCACCGAGGAACCGTCGAATGTGAACGACCGCTCGTTCGAGTTGCGCGTCTGCCCGTACTTGCCGCCGATGCAGAACGGGCCGATGCCGACGAACCCGCCGGCGTCGATGTGGTCGGTGTGCTGCTTGACATGCGCGGCGACCTCGCGGCTGTAGATGGTCAAGTCCCGGACGAACAGAGCCGCGGTCGGGTAGGCGATCATCGCACCCTTCGGGTGCTCCGCGCCGTCGGAGTGCAGCGGCGGATAGCCGAGCAGTTCGAAGCCAGGCTTGGGCCGCCAGCCACGTGCCCAGAACCAGTTCGCGTTGAAGGCTGGCCGTACGATCTGCACCTGGGTGTAGTCGAACTTGATGCCGAAGGACCTACCGGTCATGTCGAGTTCGAAGTCCTCGCGCCCGCCGCCGCCGGCCGCGCCAACGTTGAAGAGGCCGAGAGAGAAACCGACCGTGGCGCTGCCCTGCCGGGTGGTGGTACTCGACTTGGTGCGCGATTCGACGTGCTGCTCCTCGTAGACCGCCCAGTTCGGGTTGCGGGCGAAGCTCCCGGGCACGACCGTCGCGGGGAAGAACGGATAGCCGAACGACCCGTTGACGGTGTTGTCGATCTCGACGACGTCGCTCTTCAGCCGGTTCCACCAGAGCAGCATCGACGTGCCGAGAATGTGGTCGATGGTCGCCTGTGCCGTCTCGATGTCGTACTTGTGTCCTCGACCCACCCAGTCCTGCAAGGCCTGCTTCGCCCGTGCCCGGTAGATGCCGCCGCTGCGGTTCCACTCGATCCTGTCGGCGGCGCTGCCGGTCTGCGAACGTGCCAGCCGGGCGGCGTAGTCGATCACGGCGTTCTCGTACTTCGCCCTGTACTCCTCGTACGCAAGGGTCGCCTTGGAGGGACGGATCTCCTTGGTCTTCTCGCCGGTGAGGAAGTTCTCGACCTCGACCTCCTCCTGCAGCAGTGCCCGCATCCGTTCGATGATCTCCTGCTCGTTCTCGGTGATCGGGTCGTCGGCGACCTCGCAGTTGTTCAGCGTGTCCGCGTAAGTCTGCGACAGCGTCCGTCCCGCCTGCGCGTAGACGACCTGAGTGTGCTTGTACTTCGAACTGGAATCGCGCTTGCGTTCCCACCGGGAGCCGCCGCCCGGACTGTCCAGCGGAATGAAGTCGACCATGCGGGACCAGTTCTCCCACGTACCGAGAAGGTGGCTCTGGTACATGGCCTTGGCTTCGGCGACCGCCTGCGCCTGATCCATTCCGGGTTGGTCTCCCTTGATGGTTTCGACCAGGCTCTTGAAGAAGGGGAGAGTCAAGGGCGACGGCCCGGCGAACGGGCCCGCGACGGCGAAGTCGAATTCGGACTCGTGCAGGACCATCGCCGGCATCATCCAGTTGATCAGTGTGTCCTGCGGGATCGAGAGTTCGGCGTCACCGCCGGCTAATCCTGCGTAGAGATCGTCGATGACGATGCCCATCAACTCGTCCAGTTTCATACCCGTGTGCCCTCCTTGATCCAGCGATCCTGTGCGTCAACCGGCCCAGTCTGCGTGCGAACACGAGGTGCACGTTTCTGGGATATCCCCATGGGGTCCCTAACCTCCATATGCCCGAAAATCGCTGCAGTCACGTCAGCCCCAACTGCCATGGCGGTAATCGACGTGTTGATCCTGTAGTTCTCTGCTTCGGTGAGAATGAAGGGCGGCCAGAGCCGCGACAAGCGCGAATGCGTCGTCATCCCTGACGTCATGGACACACAGACCGAGATCACTTCCGCTCTTGATGAACGCCGCAAGAGTTAGATGTTCTTGACCTACTCGCGGGCCCTTGTGGCCGAAGCCCGCCCGAAGTTCTACAGTGCCCTCTATGGTCGGACCAGCGGCCCCGCATGCCCGCCCTATGGCCTCCTTATTAGGATCGCCACACTGTCACAGGGCGCGCGCACCATGCCGCACGGCCAGAATCAGATATGACCCTGGTTGAATCGATAATCTTCCATCCCGCCGTCGCGGATCCGGTGATCGCATAGCTTGGGTGCCATTCAGCCCCTTCCGTGCAGGCCGGGTGAGGACCATTCGCATGGGACGATATTCATGAGATGAGGTCCTGGACATGCGACCAATTGCTTAAATTTGCGACGCGTACCCCAAGGGCCTCACTGAACTCTATGCTTCACTGCAATTCACCCTCAATGCGACAAACAGCCGGGGTGTGTGTGTAATGCGCCGTGCAGTGCGCGTACTCACCCGTACCCTTGATGCATTCGCAGCACCCCATCAAGCGGCCCTCTGTCTTCGTCAGCTACGACCTCGTGCATGGTTGGTCGCTGCACGTGAGGTTTGCGATGCTGACGGTGTTCACGCTGGAAGGCTTCGGGCGAGGGTGGCGGTCTGCTGGTGTGAGAGCAGTCCGGCGACGGCTTGGACGATGTCGCTCATGTGCTCGCGACGGCCAAGATGGCGGGCAGGAGCGCTAGACGAGTAGTTCCGATTGCGGGGTTCACGGACGCAGGGAGGGTGTCCAACATCGGGTTGTGACGACCGAGTTAGACACCCTCTTGACCGCACTGTACGTGCACGTCGATGACCATCTGAAGACCCCGCGGTGGCGTGGCCGGCCGCCCCGGCTGACCGACGCGGAGCTGGTCACCCTGGCCGTGGCCCAAGCGGTGCTGGACTTCCACTGCGAGGCCCGCTGGCTGCGCTTCGCCCACGCCCACCTGCACGGCCTGTTCCCCTACCTGCCCCAGCGCCCGGCCTACAACAAGCGCCTGAGAGCCGCACTGGGCCTGGTCAAACGGGCCATCCGTTCCCTCGCCACCGACTGTGACCTGTGGCTGGACAACGTGTGGATCGTGGACTCGACACCCGTCGAGTGCGCCCGCTCGTGTGAGACCGTCAAACGCTCCGACCTGGCCGGCTGGGCGCACTACGGCTATTGCCGCTCCCACTCACGCTTCTACTGGGGCCTGAAACTGCACCTGGTGTGCACCCCAGCCGGACTCCCCGTCACCTGGGCCCTGGCCGACCCCAAGATCGACGACCGGCAGGTGCTGGCCGACCTGATCGACAACGAACCACATCTGGCCGCCGCCCGGCCGGGCCTGCTGATCCTGGCGGACAAGGGCTACATCGCCGCCGAACTCGACCGCTTCCTCGCCGCTCGCGGCATCAGTCTGCTGCGGCCCCCCTACCGTAACCGCGGCATCCCACACCCGGTGGAGCCCCTGCTCAAGACGGTCCGTCAGCTGATCGAGTCGGTCAACGACACCCTCAAAGGCCAGCTCGACCTGGAGCAGCACGGCGGCCGGACCATCGAAGGCGTCGGCGTCCGCGTGGCTCAGCGGATCCTGGCGATGACCTGCGCGATCTGGCACAACCGGACCATCGGCGCACCCATCACCAGGTCACTGATCGCTTACGACCACTGAGCCACATCGGAACTACTCGTCTAGTTCTTCAAGTGCGCAATGCCGTGTCGACGGCGGATGCGCCCTGAAGAGTGGGCCTTGCGTTGCTGTTCGTGCCGCTCCTCGTACCAGGCGGAGTGTTCTTCTTGAACTTGCGGTGTGGTGGTATGACCACGCGTCCGCCGGACTGCGCGCCCATGCCCCATAGCCGGCGTCCGCCAGGATCTCCAGGAACGGGCCATCGGACAGGAGCTGGGCCAGTCCGAGCTGTCGGGCCTGGGTGATGTCGGCGCAGCTGCCCGGCCGGACCGGGCCGCCCTTTCAGGGGCATGCTGCGCTAGCCCCGGGTCGCCGATACTCCCCAGGTTCTCCACACGGCGCGCCGCACCGCGCGCACCGGCTGGCTCACTCCACGCTCCAGGGCGAGTCGGGTCGACAGCGGACCACCTTTGAACGCGCCGATCGCCTGAACTTTATTGCGGGGGGCCTGAGATGATGCCCAGATTCGCTCTCGTCAGCGACTCGACCTGTCCAGCCACCCGCCGAAGCCAAGAGTTCCAATGGCCTGCCTGCACCGCCCAATGCGCAGACGGCCAATGCGGTGACGCGACATCTTTGACTGGCTGCGAGGCGCAGGTGGTCCCTGTTGGGGATGCCTCGACGAGATCGACTGCTCTGCAGCGGCCTCGGCAGTTCTCCGCGAAATGCGGCGCCTAACGGCAGGTCGATCCGCCCGTGGCGCGGGTCGCGAGTGCGCCAACTCCCGCGAGCCGACTGCGACGCACTCCGCGAGGTTGCCTTCGGCCGTCTGCCTGCCCGGGCTCGTCCGGAGTTGAGATGACGCCCCTGCACTGACGGCGTGGCGCAGGTTCGATTCTGGGCGGGTGAGAGCAGCACTGCCTCACAGCAGCACGTCTGATGGCGACTGCTCAGAGCCGGCTTGTCACTGCTGTTGCTCGCACACTCACGGCCTGGCAGATGCTCTCGCCTGGGTGTGATCAGTCGATGTCGGGGTCACCGGACTCTTCGAGGAGGCGGCTCGCGAGGTCGTCGGCCCACTCCACGGCCCAGGCGCGCAGAGTGGTGATGGTGGCCTCGTCGAGGCCGTAGGCGGCGAAGGCTTCGTCGTCGGTCCACTCGGCGCCGGTCAGGTTCGCCTGGAGGTCCTCGCGCTCGAAGCGGCCGCGGGCGTGGCGTCGGCCGAACTCCTCCAGCTCGGCATTCGTCCAGCGGCGGGACGCGGCGAACACGTCGATCAGATCGCGGGGCGCCCCGCGATCGGCGAGGGCACGAACCTTGGTCCCGATCACGTCCTCCTCGGCGAGGACGGGGCCGTACGGGCTTTGGGTGACCGGCCGCCAGAAGATCTCCTTGAGGATGTCGACTTCGCACTCCTGCCCGGTAGCGGGGTCCGTCACGGTGAAGCGAGCGGACAGCGGGGCAGTCTCCAGAGCCTGTACCTTCCAGCCCCGGGCTGTCAGGCCGCTGCGGAGCGCGGCTGCGATGTCGGCCATGGGCGCCGGGTTCTCGGTGGCGACATCGAGGTCCTGGCTGGGGCGGTTCACGAGGCGGTGCGCCCGCACGGCGTACCCGCCGGTGAGGACCAGGGGATACGGCGAGCCGAGGGCGATCACATCCGCCAGGAGCCGCGTGTGCAGCTCCGGCATGTCCGTCACGCGGCTGCCCGGATGCGGGAGGCGAGCTCGGGGAAGGCGTCCTCCCACACGGTGCGCACGGTGCGGCCGACGAGGGTGCGCAGTACGGGCCACAGCTCGAGGAGTAGATCCCGGTTGAGGTAGCGGGGGAGATCGTCGTGCAGGCCTTCGTGCAGGACGGTGCGGTACAGGCCCATGCGCTGGCGAGGTTTGCCCAGGTCGTAAGAGGTCATCCCGGACCATGCCAGGTGCAGCGGCAGCTCCACGACACCGTGGGTCGGTCCGTGCAGCTCGTCCAGCGACTCCGGTAGACGGCGCCGGAACTTCTCCCGGTACAGCGCGAGGTCCTCGGCGTCTGCGCCCGAGAGGTTCCTCGGCCCGGGTCCGGTGTGCTGCGGGTGGGAGGCCATGCCTCCATTATGGCTGCCGCACAGGGTCGGGGGCTTGTGGCTTCAACCAAGGAGTCAATGTCACTGTCTGTGTCCGTTGCAGATGGGGGCAACGGCGCTCGGCGACAGGATTGGCGGGGAACGGGATAGGGATGGAGTCGCTGGCAGAGCCCGTGCCGGCGGCTGATTCTCCCCGGATTCTCCCCAAGGGCTTCAGGAGGGCAAAAGTACTGGTCAGAGGCGTAACGGCGGCAGGTAGAGGAGATCACCTGCATCACTTCTCCCCAGAGACACCCCAGAGCCGATTCCGGCCCGATCCGTGACCGGTGCGGGAGCAAAGGCCGCACAAGAGCTGAGCTCGACAAGAGGGACTCAGAGCCAGTCCCGTCGCTTGAAAATCACGTACAAACTGACGCAAACCACCCCCATCAGGCCGATCGCAAAGGGGTATCCGAAGCTCCAGCTCAACTCAGGCATGTGTTCGAAGTTCATGCCGTAGATAGTTCCAACGAGCGTGGGAGCAAACAGAATCGCCGCCCACGACGAGATCTTCTTGATCTCCTCGTTCTGCTCGAACCCCGCTTCCGCCAGCGCCCGCATCTCCGCGTTCTGCTGCTGCGTGACCAGCGTCGCGTTGACGGTGAGGATCTCGGTGAGGGCCTGGCGGAAGCCGTCGACGCGTTCGCTGGTGTGGGTCACGTGGTCGGCCACGTCGCGCAGATAGCGCTGGAGCTCCTCGTCCGTGCCGTACTTGGAGAAGCCCGCCATCAGGCCGTGCAGCATGCCGACGAGCGGGCGGGTCGCGCGCTGGAACTCGACCATTTCGCGGGAGAGTTCGTAGATACGGCGGGACACCTCGGGATCGCCGCGGAAGACCTCGGTCTCGATCTCGTCGATGTCGATCTGGACGCCGGCGACGACCGGCTCGTAGCCGTCGACCACCGCGTCCAGGATCGCGTAGAGCACCGCCTCCGGGCCCAGTTTGAGCAGCTCCGGCGTCTCCTCCATGCGCCGGCGCACCGCCGACAGGTCCGGGGCCGCACCATGGCGGACCGTGATCACGAAGTCCGGTCCGACGAACACATGGAGTTCGCCGAAGTCGACCTCCTCGGGCGCGTCCAGATAGCGGGCGGCGCGCAGCACCACGAACAGCGTGTCGCCGTAGCGCTCCAGCTTGGGCCGCTGGTGTGCCTCCATCGCGTCCTCGACCGCGAGGGGGTGCAGGTCGAACTCCGCGGCCAGGGAGAGCAGCTCCGCCTCGGTGGGGCGGGCCAGTCCGATCCAGGCCATGCCGGACGGCTGGTCGCGCAGCTCACGGTATGTCTCGGCGAGCGTGGCGGGGCTGGACACGCGCACCCCGTCCCGGTAGAGCGCCGCCTGCACGACACTCGCCACCTCCGGCTGCTCCACCGCCGCGTCGGGCACCCGTGGCGCCGGGGCCGGCGGCTCGGGGGGCTGCGCCGGCGTGAGGGCTCGGCGCCAGGCGGACTTCATGGGGTTTTTCGAGGCGGGGCGGGCGCGTCGCTCGGACATCGCGGCTGCCTCCCGGTCGGGACGACGAGAGCGTGATCACGGAGCAGGATATACGGGGCGAATGGCCTGGGGAGGGGTGGACCGGTTCCGGATCCGGTGAGAGATGCGGACCAAAGCTGTCCGCAACCCCCACTAGCGTGCGGAGCATGACCAAGCGGACGATGAGCGAGCCCACGATGAGCGAGCCCACGACGAGCGGGCGGAGCACAGCGCCGGCGGCCACCGCGGCCGGCACCGGCAGGACGGCGACCACCAAGCGGACCAAGGCGGCGAAGGCGATGACCAGCACGGGCCCAGTCCTCAGCACCCGCGCCCTCAACCGCGCCACCCTCGACCGGCAGCTTCTCCTGCGCCGCTCGCCGATGTCCGCCCTCGCGGCCGTGGAGCATCTGGCCGGGCTCCAGGCGCAGGAGGTCAAACCGCCGTACTACGCGCTCGCCGCCCGTCTGGAGGGCTTCACGCCCGAGGCGCTGTCCGGGCCGCTCGCGGACCGCTCGGCCGTGCGGATCGTCACCCTGCGCTCGACGATCCATCTGCACACCGCCGACGACAGCCTCACCCTGCGCCCGCTGGTCCAGCCGGCCCGGGACCGCGAGATCAACTACTTCCGCAAGGGCCTCGTCGGCGTCGACCTCGACCGGCTGGCCGCCATCGCCCGCGACCTCGTCGAGGACGAGCCCCGCACCATGAAGCAGCTGCGCGAGGCCCTCGGCGCCCACTGGCCGGACGCCGACCCGCAGTCCCTGGCCGTCGCCGCCCGCTGCAAACTGCCCCTCGTCCAGGTCACCCCGCGCGGCCTGTGGGGCCGCAGTGCCCAGGTCACGCTCACCACCGCCGAGCACTGGCTGGACCGCCCCGCCGAGCCGGCCGCCTCGCCGGACGCCACGGTGCTGCGCTATCTCGGCGCCTTCGGACCGGCCTCCGTGAAGGACATGCAGACCTGGTCCGGACTGACCCGGATGCGTGACGCCTTCGAACGGCTCCGGCCCCGGCTGCTCACCTTCCGCGACGAGAACGGCGTCGAACTCTTCGACCTCCCCGACGCCCCGCGCCCCGACCCGGACACCCCGGCGCCGCCCCGCTTCCTGCCCGAGTTCGACAACCTGCTCCTTTCCCACGCCGACCGCACCCGTGTCGTGCCGCCCGCGAACCGCGGCCGTACATGGCAGGTGAACACGGTCTTCTGCCCGTTCCTCGTCGACGGCTTCCTCGCGGGCGTGTGGCGGATCATCGACGACGCGCTCGTCATCGAGGAGTTCACCGGCCTCACCAAGGCCCAGCGCGGGGAGCTGGCCGAGGAGGCGGAGCGGATGCTTCAGGTCATGCACCCGGAGACGCCGTACGACATCCGGTTCGGGACGGTCATTCCGTAGCCGCGCGTGCCGCCTCAGTCCGCGCGGCCCGTCACCGCCACCGTCACCCCGAGCCCGATCATGGTGAATCCGCCGGCCCCGCCGATCAGCGACAGCCGGCGGTCCGAGCGGGCGAACCAGGTGCGGGTGGCGGACGCGGTCAGGCCCCACAGGGTGTCCGTGACCAGCCCGATCATGATCGGGATCAGGCCCAGCACCAGCATCTGGAGCGGGACCCGGCCCGCCGACTGGTCGACGAACTGGGGGAGTACGGCGGCGAAGAACACCACGCCCTTGGGATTGGTGACGCCGACCAGGGCGCCGTCGAGGACCGTGCGCAGATCACCGCGGGCCGGCCGCGCCGCGGCGGGTTCGGTCGCCGACACCCGCAGTTCCCGGCGGTGCCGGAAGGCCTGCACGCCCAGGAACACGAGGTAGGCCGCGCCCGCCAGCTTCACCGCGAGGTAGATCGCGGCGGAGCGCTCCACCAGTGAGCCGATGCCTACCGCGACCGCGATCACCAGCGCGTACGAGCCGAAGACGTTGCCGATGGCCGTCGCCACCGCGGTGCGCCGGCCGTGTGCCAGCGCCCGTCCGATGACGAACAGCACGCTGGGCCCCGGGATGAGCACCACCAGGAGCGACATGGCCGCGAAGGCCAGCAGCCGGTCGGCGGACACCATGTCCATCACCTCCGTACGATTCCGGCCATTCAACCCCGGGGCGGAAGGACATGGATAGGGGGCGTTGCGGGCCGCTCGTGGAGGCCCGCAACGCCCCCTGGTCTCTCACCCGAGGCGGGCTCGGGAGACCTTCTGGACGCCGTTCCCGGTCAGGACTCGACCTGTTCGGTCACCTCGTCCGAGAACGTGGTCAGCCGGGTGTAGACACCCGGGTAACCGGCCTGGGCGCATCCCTCGCCCCAGGAAGTGATCCCTGCCAGGACGCCCCCGATGAGCAGGGGACCGCCGCTGTCGCCCTGGCAGGTGTCGACGCCGCCGGAGGTGTATCCGGCGCAGACCATGTCGGACGCGATGAAGTCCGAACCGTAGGAGCCCGCACAACTGGAGTCGGAGACCGTCGGGACGGTCGCCGTGCGCAGCTGGTTGGACGAGCTGCCGTTCGAGGAGGTGGTGCCCCAGCCGAGGATGCGGGCGGTGGTGCCGGCCGCGTACACGGCCGTGTCGGAGGAGTCGACGTACGAGGCCGTGGTGTACGGCATCGACGTGGACAGGGTCAGCACGGCCACGTCGTCGCCCTTGGTGGCGTCCTGGTAGTCCGGGTGGATCCAGATGTCGCTGACCCGGCTGACCGTGCCGTTCGTGCCGTTGAGGTAGGTGCGGCCGCCGACGACCCGGACGCTGGACGTGGTTTCGCCGACCATGCAGTGGGCCGCGGTGACCACCTTGGTCGCGGAGACCAGCGTGCCGCCGCAGAACTGGTTCTGCGAGGCGTCGGTGATCTGCATCACGAACGGGTACGCGGTCGTCGTGGTCGTCGAACCGCCCACGATGCGCGAGTCGGCGGCCTCAGCGGTGGGGGCGCTGAGCAGGGCCGTCGCGGCGGCGGCGACGGTGGCCGCCACGGCGGCGGTCTTTCTGGCACGGGTGAGCCCGAACATGAGACTCCTCAAGGGGGATTGCCGGTGGGGGGTCGCACGGGTGTGGGGGGTTGCACGAGGGACGCGGGACCGGCCCCCGTGTGCCCGGGCGAGCGGCACATCCACAAGGTAGGTCCCTGAAGTCGCCCTTCCCAATGAGGGAACCCCCTAAGGGAGTTGGGCAGGGAAAACCCTCGGTCGTGTCAGGTCAAACCTGCCCCGACCGACAAGGACGGGTGAACTCACGTCGTACGGCGCCCGGCCGCGAGTCTGACGATGTCGACCCGCGATCGGATCCCCAGCTTGCGATAAACGCGAGTAAGGGTTGCTTCGACCGTTTTGACGCTGATGAACAGCCGCGCGGCGATCTCCCGGTTCGTCGCGCCCTCCATGACCAGCGCGGCGACCTGACGCTCCATCGAGGCGAGCCCGTCCAGGCCGTCCGGCACCGCGACGGGCGCCGGCGCCGGCTCCGCGGGACGCGTGGCCGTCGCCGCCTCGACCTGGCGCAGCCAGGGCAGCGCCCGGCAGCGGCGGAACAGCCGGGCCGCCTCGTCGTACGACGTGGGGCCCGCGGCCGCGGTCCGCAGCTGGGCCAGCGCGAAGGCGGCCCGCGCCTCCTCCAGGCCGTAGCCCAGCTTGCCGAGCCGGTACTGCGCCGACGTCAACTGGGCGAGCGCGGCCTCCTGTTCGCCGCGGGCCGCGCGGACCAGCGCCTCGGCCCGGTCCAGCACGGCCAGCACGCTCTCGCGGTCCAGCCGCAGCGCGTGCTCGCGGGTGACGTCGATGACGTCCTGCGCCTCCGCGAACTCGCCGCCGCGCACCAGGGCCTCGGCGAGGTCGCCGTGCCAGCGGCCGCGCGCCGGGTCGGTGATGCCGAGACCGTGCTCCACCTCGCGCACCCGGCGCAGCGAACGCACCGCCGCTTCCGTGTCCCCGGCCACCAACTGGGCGTGGCCGAGCGCGGCCAGGGCACGGGAGACGTACATCTGGTCGCCGACCTCCTCGGCGTGCTCCACCGCTTCCCGCGCCAGCGCCAGCGCCCGGTCCACCTCGCCGCCCGCGGCCTCCGCGAGCGAGGTCAGCACGGCGGACGCCACCTCGCCGATCCCGGTGTCGCGGGCGAGGCGCAGGCTCTCGCGGGCCAGGTCCAGGGCGCGCCCGCAGTGACCGGAGTGCAGCTCGGTCTCGGCGACCCCGCGCAGGAAGTGCACCTCGCTCTCGACCCACCCGTGCCGGCGCACCTCGCGCAGCAGCGCGGTGACCGCCGCGCGCGCCTCGGGCAGCTGGTCGCTCATGATCAGCCAGCGGAACCGGGAGTAGCCGGCCCCGTTGTGATGGCAGGCCACCCGTGGGTCCTGGGGCTCCTCCAGCGCGCGCCGGATGGTCGCGGGCGCGTCGGCGTGGCCCATCAGGGTCTCGATCTGCGCCTTGAGGGCGAGCGCCAGGAGTTCGGTGTACCGGTCGCCGGCCCGCGCGGCCAGCTCCGCCGCGTACCCGGCCTCCTCGCGCGCCTCGTCGAAGTCGCCCTCCACGAGCAGGGCACGCCAGGTGAGCTGGTAGTGGACCAGCGCCAGCAGTTCGGGATCCTCGCCCGCGTCGGCCAGGGCCTGCGGGAAGATCGAATCGACCTCCGTCATGGCGTGGCCGGCCGTCTCGATCACCGCGATCCAGGCCCGTACCCGCTCGGCGGGCACGGCCGTACGGGCGAGCACCTCACGGGCGATGTCCCGGGCGAGATCCAGCTCGCCGGCGGTGATCGCGTCCTCGACGGCCGTCAGCCGCAGCACGTCCGGGCCGGGCGAGCCGTCCGCCGGGGTGTGCCGGGCGGCGAGCAGGGAGAGCTGCGCCGCCACCGAGGGCGCTCCCCGGTCCCGGGCCAGGGTCGCGGCCCCGGCCAGGCGGGCGGCGACCTCCGGGTCGGTGCCGGTGGTCGCGAGGGCCAGGTGCCGGGCGCGCTCGATGGGGTCGGAGGCGACCGTGGACAGCGCCGCGTGCGCGGCCCGGCGCTCCTGCGCGGGCGCCTCCGCGTACAGCGCGGCGGAGATCATCGGGTGCGCGAACCGCAGGGCGGGGCCCTCGGGCTCGGTCGCCAGCAGCCCGAGTTCGGCCGCCTGCGCGGTCTCGGCCTCGGCGTCGTCCCGGCCGGCCGCGTGCAGCAGGGCCAGCGTGGGGCGGGCGCCCGCGCTCGCGACCAGGAGGGTGCGGCGGGCCTGGTCCGACAGCATCTCCAGGCGGTTGAGCACCAGGGCGCGCAGCGAGGTGGGCACCGGCAGGGGCTCGCCCGGGCGCGGCGGTGTGGGGTTCTCGGCGAGGGCGCGGCCCAGTTCGAGGGCGAACAGGGCGTTGCCGCCGCTGGTGCGGTGGATGTCCCGGACGGTGGAGCGGGGCAGACCGGTGTAGCCGCGGTGGTCGAGCAGCGCCGACATCTGGGCGCGGGAGAGCGGGCCGAGGCGCACGGCGAGGGTGTCCGGCGGAGACGCGCGTAGATGGCGGTCGTACTCCTCGCCCTCGGTCCGCACCGCGAAGAGCATCCGCACCGGGGTGTCGCCGAGGCGGCGGGCGGCGAAGCCGAGCAGTTCGGCGCTGGCCGGATCCAGCCACTGGAGGTCGTCGGCGACGACGAGGACGGGGCCGGTGTCGGCGAGGGCCCGCAGGGTGGACAGGACGGCCAGGCGCAGGGCGAGGCCGTCGCGTTGGAGGGTGGACTCGCCGCGGCCGGTGAGCGCCGCCTCCAGGGAGGTCCGCTGGGCGGCGGGGAGCCGCTCGGAGACCTCGTCCAGGACCAGTCCCAGGAGGTCGGCCAGGGCGAGGAAGGGGAGGTGGGATTCTGACTCGGTCGGCGAGCAGCGCAGGACGGTGCGGGCCGCGCCGCCGTATTCCTCGGCCAATGCCCGCAGGACCGTCGACTTCCCAATTCCGGCAGGTCCGTGAAGCAGCACGCTGCCGCCCCGCCCGAGCTGCTCACGCGCGGCGGTGAACAGCTCCTCCCTGCCGATGACCTGGTCGGGGCGGCATCTGGCAGGCTCCTTGAAGTCCCGTCGCACGGTCACCGCTCCCCTCCGTGTGTCGTGTCCGGGCCAATATTAGGCAAGAGTTCTTTGAAATTCGGACCGCCGGCGTGGTGAGGCAAATAACAGCGATGGAGCATGGGGCATTTCAAAGCGCCGATGAATGAATGGAGGGTCGTCGCCATGGGCTGGACCACGGCGGGCGCCCCGCAGGCCAAAGGCCCCCGGCGCACACAACGCCCTACGGGAGCAGCCCCGCCCGGCGGGCCGCCGTCACCGCCTCGCCGCGCGTGTGGGCGCCCAGCTTCCGCATGGCCGACCGCAGATAACCCTTGACCGTCTCCGGGCGCAGCCCCAGCCGCTCCGCGGCGGCGGCGTTCGTCGAGCCGGCGGCCACGTGCGCCAGCACGTCCAGTTCGCGCGGGGCCAGCCGCACACCGTTCGGCGCCGGTCCGTCCGTCAGGAGTCCGCAGGCCTCCAGCAGCTCCGCCCGCAGGGCGGGGTCGCCGATCCGCGGGGCCAGAGCGCGCAGGGCCGCGTGCGCCTCCCGGACCTGCTCCCACCCGGCGCCCCGGTCGGGCGGCGCCGCCGGCGGCCGGGCCGCGTCCAGCAGCCCCCGCACCTCGTCCCGCACCACCAGCGCCTGCTCCACGTCCCGCGCGGCCTCGACGGCCGCCGTCAGCGTGCGGTCGCCCAGCGGCCGCGCCGTGCGCAGGGCGCCGTACAGGACACCGCGCACCCGGCGCCGTACGACGACCGGGACCGCGAGCACCGAGCACAGGCCCTCCATGGCGACGGCGGCGTCGTACTCGTGGGTGATCTGCCGTGAGGTGGGGTAGTCCGTGACCGCGCACGGGCGGGCGAGGGCGACGGCCTTGCCGCCGAGGCCGTTGCCGGCGGTGACGGCGAGTCTGCGCAGGGAGTCGGTGGCCGTGCCGTTCAGTTCGCTGATGCGTATCCGCCGTTGGCCGGCCTCCACCAGACCGCCGAAGGCGACGGGCAGCCCCGTCGACCGGCGCAGGCGCACCAGCGCGCCCCCTATCTCCACGGATGCGGCCGCGTCCACTGTCACGTACTCGCCCTTTCACCGCGCTTTCCCGGAGCGCACACCCCCGTTCGGGGGTAGTGAGACCCACGTCACGGATTACACGATGACAGAGAGCCGCCCGGCAAGGTCCGGTACCTAGGAGGACAGATGACGACGGGGACGGAGCTGTTCCGCAGCGCGCGGGACTTCCTGCTCGAACACCGCGAGGACTACGCCACCGCCTACGAGGGCTTCACGTGGCCCCGGCCCGAGCGGTTCAACTGGGCGCTCGACTGGTTCGACGTCGTCGCGGACGGGAACGACCGCACCGCGCTGCACATCGTCGAGGAGGACGGCAGCGAGGTCCGGGTGTCCTTCGCGGAGATGTCCGAGCGCTCGGACCGGGTCGCGGGCTGGCTGCGCGACCGGGGCGTTGCCGCCGAGGACCGGATCCTCGTCATGCTCGGCAACCAGGTCGAGCTGTGGGAGACCGCGCTGGCCGCGATGAAGCTGCGCGCCGTCGTCATCCCGGCCACCCCGCTGCTCGGCCCGGCCGACCTGCGCGACCGGGTCGAGCGCGGCCGCGTCCGGCATGTCGTCGTACGGGCCGAGGACACCGCCAAGTTCGACGACGTCCCCGGCGCCTACACCCGCGTCAGCGTCGGCGGACTGCCCGAGGAGGGCTGGGAGCCGTACGAGGACGCGTACGCGCCGGCGCCCGCCGGGTTCCTGCCGGACGGCCCGACCCTGGCCGACGACCCCCTGATGCTGTACTTCACCTCCGGTACCACCGCCCGCCCCAAGCTGGTCGAGCACACCCACACCTCGTACCCGGTCGGGCATCTGGCCACCATGTACTGGATCGGCCTCAGGCCCGGCGACGTGCATCTGAACATCTCCTCGCCCGGCTGGGCCAAGCACGCCTGGTCCAATCTGTTCGCGCCCTGGAACGCCGAGGCGACCGTCTTCATCCACAACTACACACGCTTCGACCCGGCCCGGCTGATGGCCGAGATGGACCGCGCCGGCGTCACCACCTTCTGCGCCCCGCCGACCGTCTGGCGGATGCTCATCCAGGCCGACCTGAGCGCGCTGCGCACCCGGCCCCGCGAGGTCGTGGCGGCGGGTGAGCCGCTGAACCCCGAGGTCATCGAACAGGTCCGGCGCGCCTGGGGCGTGACGATCCGCGACGGTTTCGGACAGACCGAGACCGCCGTCCAGGTCTCCAACAGCCCCGGCCAGCCCCTGAAGACCGGCTCCATGGGCCGCCCCAGCCCCGGCTTCCGCGTCGAACTCCTCGACCCGGTCTCCGGCGCCCCCGGTGCCGAGGAGGGCGAGATCGCCCTCGACCTCTCCGAGCGGCCGGTCGGCGTGATGACCGGCTACCACGGCGACGCCGACCGCACGGCGGAGGCGATGGCCGGCGGCTACTACCGCACCGGGGACATCGGCTCCCGGGACGCCGACGGCTACATCACCTACGTGGGCCGCGCGGACGACGTCTTCAAGGCGTCCGACTACAAGATCAGCCCGTTCGAGCTGGAGAGCGCGCTGCTGGAGCACGAGGCGGCCGTCGTGCCCGCGCCGGACGAGCTGCGGCTCGCGGTACCGAAGGCGTACGTCGTGCTCGCGGAGGGCTGGGAGCCCGGCCCCGACACGGCCAAGGTGCTCTTCGAGCACTCGCGGGAGGTCCTGGCGCCGTACAAGCGCATCCGCCGCCTGGAGTTCGCCCCGCTGCCCAAGACCGTCTCCGGCAAGATCCGCCGCATCGAGCTGCGCGAGGCCACGGCCGCGGGCTCCGACGCCGAGTACCGCGAGGAGGACTTCCGGTGAGTTCGTACACCCACGGGATCAGCGACACGCCGCTGCTCGGCGACACCATCGGCGCCAACCTCGACCGCGCGGTCGAGGCCTGGCCGGACCGGGAGGCGTTGGTCGACGTGCCCTCGGGACGGCGCTGGACGTACGCCCGATTCGCCGCCGACGTCGACGAGTTGGCGTACGCGCTGCTCGCGAGCGGGGTCGCCAAGGGCGACCGGGTGGGCATCTGGGCGATCAACTGCCCCGAGTGGGTGCTCGTCCAGTACGCCACCGCCCGCATCGGCGCGATCATGGTGAACATCAACCCGGCCTACCGCACCCACGAGGTCGAGTACGTCCTCAACCAGGCCGGCGTCTCGCTGCTGGTCGCCTCCCTCAGCCACAGGACGAGCGACTACCGGGCGATGGTCGAGCAGGTGCGGGGCAGGTGCCCGCGGCTGCGGGAGACGGTGTTCATCGGGGACCCGAGCTGGGAGGCGCTGCTCGCACGGGCGACGCCGGTCCCGTTCGAGGAGCTGTCCTGCGACGACCCCGTCAACATCCAGTACACCTCGGGCACCACGGGCTTCCCGAAGGGGGCCACCCTCTCCCACCACAACATCCTCAACAACGGTTACTTCGTCGGGGAGTTGATCGCGTACGGCGAGCAGGACCGGATCTGTGTCCCGGTGCCCTTCTACCACTGCTTCGGCATGGTGATGGGCAACCTGGCGGCCACGTCCCACGGCGCCTGCATGGTGATCCCGGCCCCCTCCTTCGACCCGAAGGCCACGCTGGAGGCCGTCCAGCGGGAGCGGTGCACCTCGCTGTACGGCGTGCCGACCATGTTCATCGCGGAGCTGAACCTCCCCGACTTCGCGTCGTACGACCTCTCCTCCCTGCGCACCGGCATCATGGCGGGCTCCCCCTGCCCGGTCGAGGTGATGAAGCGGGTGGTCGCCGAGATGCACATGGCGCAGGTCGCCATCTGCTACGGCATGACGGAGACGTCCCCGGTCTCGCTGCAGACCCGGATGGACGACGACCTGGAGCACCGGACCGGTACGGTCGGCCGCGTCCTGCCGCACATCGAGGTGAAGATCGTCGACCCGGCGACCGGCGTGACCCGGCCGCGCGGCAGCGCGGGCGAGCTGTGCACCCGCGGCTACAGCGTGATGCTCGGCTACTGGAACGAGCCCGAGAAGACCGCCGAGGCCGTCGACGCCGGCCGCTGGATGCACACCGGCGACCTGGCGACGATGCGCGAGGACGGCTATGTCGAGATCGTCGGCCGCATCAAGGACATGATCATCCGCGGTGGCGAGAACATCTACCCGCGCGAGATCGAGGAGTTCCTGTACGCCCACCCCAAGATCGCGGACGTCCAGGTCGTCGGGGTGCCGCACGAGCGGTACGGCGAGGAGGTGCTGGCCTGCGTCATCCCGCGCGACGCGGGTGATCCCCTCACCCTGGAGGAGCTGCGGTCCTTCTGCGACGGGCGGCTGGCGCACTACAAGGTCCCCAGCCGGCTGCGGATCCTCGACTCCTTCCCGATGACGGTGTCGGGGAAGGTACGGAAGATCGAGCTGCGGGAGCGGTACGCCGCGGGCGACTGAGGCCGCTTGCACGGCTGAGCACTCCGGGCCGGCCCGACCGGCCGGCCGGAGCGCTCGGAGGAGGTCAGCCGGCGGCGAGGAGCTCGAGCGTGTCGATCACACGGTTCGAGAAGCCCCACTCGTTGTCGTACCAGGCGACCACCTTGACGTGGCGGCCGTCGACGCGGGTGAGGGCCGAGTCGAAGATCGACGAGGCGGGGTTGCCCACGATGTCGGAGGAGACGAGCGGGTCCTCCGAGTACTCCAGAACGCCGGCGAGCGGCCCCTGAGCCGCCGCGCGGTACGCCGCCAGCACGTCGTCGCGCGTCACGTCGCGGGCGACGGTCGTGTTGAGCTCGACGATCGAGCCCACCGGCACCGGCACGCGGATGGAGTCGCCCGACAGCTTGCCGTCCAGGTTCGGCAGCACGAGGCCGATCGCCTTGGCGGCGCCGGTCGTGGTCGGCACGATGTTGACGCCGGCGGCGCGGGCGCGGCGGGCGTCGCGGTGCGGACCGTCCTGGAGGTTCTGCTCCTGCGTGTAGGCGTGCACCGTCGTCATGAACCCGTGCTCGATACCGGCGAGTTCGTCGAGCACCTTGGCCAGCGGCGCCAGCGCGTTGGTGGTGCAGGAGGCGTTCGAGACGATCGTGTGCAGGTCGTGGTCGTAGGCGTCGGTGTTGACGCCGTACGCGAGCGTGACGTCGGCGCCGTCCGACGGCGCGCTGACGAGCACCTTCTTCGCGCCCGCGTCGAGGTGGCCCCGGGCGGCCTTGGCCGAGGTGAAGCGGCCGGTGGCCTCCAGGACGATGTCGACGCCGAGTTCGGCCCACGGCAGGTGAGCCGGCTCGCGCTCGGCCAATACCTTGATCCGGCGGCCGTCGACCACGAGGGCGTCCCCGTCGACGGTCACCGGGCGCCCGAGCCGGCCGGCCGTGCTGTCGTAGGCGAGCAGCCGGGCGAGCGTGGCGGGCTCCGTCAGGTCGTTGACGGCGACGATCTCGAGGGCGCTGTCGCGTTCCAGCAGTGCGCGCAGCACATTGCGTCCGATGCGGCCGAATCCGTTGATGGCGATGCGAGTCATGAGTGAGGTCCCTTCCCTTCGCCACCAGCCTCGCTCGCGGCCCGCGTCGCTGACAGTGGCGGGAACGCCATGGTTCAAAAGGATCCCGCCACCGCCGGCCTCGGGGCTACTCGCCCCGGGTGAAGGTGCGCCGGTACTCGCTCGGTGTGGTGCCGAGGATGCGCTGGAAGTGCAGGCGCAGGTTCGCGCCGGTGCCGAGCCCGACGTCGGCGGCGATCTGCTCGACGCTGCGCTGCGACCGCTCGAGAAGCTCGCGGGCCCGGTCGATGCGGGCGCGCATCACCCACTGCATCGGCGTGTAACCGGTCTCCTCGACGAAGCGCCGGGAGAACGTGCGCGGCGAGACCTCGGCCTGCCGGGCCAGGGTGTCGAGGGTGAGGGGCTCGCCGAGCCGGTGCAGCGCCCACTCGCGGGTGGCGCCGAACCGCTCGCCGAGCGGCTCGGGCACGCTGCGCGGCACGTACTGGGCCTGGCCGCCGCTGCGGTAGGGGGCGGCGACCAGACGCCGGGCCGCGTGGTTGGAGGCGGCCACGCCGAGGTCGCCGCGCAGGATGTGCAGGCACAGGTCGATGCCGGAGGCGGCGCCGGCCGACGTGAGCACGCTGCCCTCGTCGACGAACAGCACGTTCTCGTCGACCTGGACGAGCGGATGCCTGGCCACCAGGGCCCGCGTGTAGTGCCAGTGGGTGGTCGCGCGCCTGCCGTCGAGCAGGCCCGTCGCGGCGAGCGCGAAGGCGCCCGTCGAGATGGCGGCGAGCCTCGCGCCCCGGTCGTGGGCGGCGATCAGCGCGTCGACGACGGCCTGCGGCGGGTCGTCGCGGTCCGGCGCCCGGTACCCGGGGACGAAGACGATGTCGGCCCACGCGAGCGCGTCGAGGCCGTGGCCGACGTGGTACGCGAGGCCGTCGCCGCCGGTCACGAGACCGGGCGTCGCCCCGCACACCCGCACCTCGTACGGCATGCTCGCCCGGGTCGTGAAGACCTGCGCGGGAATGCCGACATCGAGCGGCTTCGCACCCTCGAGCACGAGGACGGCGACGCGATGCAGGCGAGAGGATGGCACAGGACGAGGTTACGTCGGGGTATGAGGCACGGAGACGGCTGGCGATCACGGCCTAGTCGCGGCGCATGCAGACCCTGGGGCACCTGTCGAGGCCGAGTTCCCGCTCGTGGGCGCGGATCTCGCGCAGGCCCGGGGTGAGTTCGGCCTCCCGCAGGACACGGAAGCCGAGGCGCTCGTAGTACGGCGCGTTCCACGGGACCTCGGTGAAGGTGGTCAGGGTGAGGCCGGTCAGGCCCTCGGCGCGGGCGCGGTCGGCGGCGTGGGCCAGGAGGCCGCGGCCGATGCGGCGGTGGGCGAAGTCCGGGTGGACTGAGACCTGCTCGACGTGGAGCGCGCCGTCGACGGGCTCGCAGACGGCGTAGCCGACCGGGTGGTCGCCGTCGTCCACCGCGACCCAGGTGCGGCCCGCCCGGCGGTACTCCTCCAGAACCTCCACCGCGGGCGGTTCGTGCTCGGCGACCCAGGCCATGCCGATGTCCCGGAAGGGCTCGCCCGCGGCACGTTCGATGTCCCGGAGGGCCGGAAGGTCGCCGGCGCCGGCCGCTCGGACGCGCGTCACGAGGCGCCCGCCGCGTCCAGTTCGTCGGCGAGGCTGTTGACCGGCTGGGGCGTGCCCGTGAGGTCGAGGACGAACAGCGGGACGCCCAAGGAGTCGGCGCGGGCGCGGGCGTCGGGGGAGTAGCCGGCGAGCGTGAAGTAGACGCAGGGGACGGACTCCGCCATGGCCGTCAGCCACAGGCACTCCACGTCCCGCAGGGAGGCCGGCTCCACGGTCGGGTCGACCTGGGCGAGCAGGCCGTCGGCGGTGACGGCGACGCCGGAGGTGGGGCGCCGGCCGGAGCGGTGGACGTCCCGGTAGCCGAGCCAGCGCAGATAGACGGCCGCCGCCGTGACCGCGTCGCGGGCGGTGCGGATCATGACGGGCTGGAAGGGGCGGCGCGGCGCCGGCGTCCGCGGCGGCTGCGCCTCGTCGCGCGTCGCCGTCCGCGCCACCGGCACGAGCAGGACCGTCCCGCAGGGGCAGCCCAGCTCCGGGCGGGGCCACTGGCTCTCGTGGTCGCACGCGCCGCAGCGCACGCCGACCCATTCGTCGTCCCACGCGCGATGGGTGACGGGCGTGGCGGTCCCGGCGGGGTCGAGGGGCGGCGCGACGGGTGCCCCGCACGCGCAGGGATAGGCGGGGGCCGTATAGACGTGCTCGCGTCGGCAGGCCGGGCAGCGCACGGACACGCTCTCGGACATGGCCCCCATCGTCCTCCAAGAGGCCCCGGCCTGTCCCTCTCTTGACGGCATTCGCGCGCCCTCCTACATTACTTCCAGATAGTAGAAACAAGTTTCCACAATACGGAAGAAGCTCACCGCGGGGCGCGACGGGAGTGGGAATCCGACGGCCGAAGCAGGAGTACTCCATGGCTCGTATGACCGCTGCCCGAGCGGCAGTCGAGATCCTCAAGCGCGAGGGCGTCAGCAACGCGTTCGGCGTGCCGGGCGCGGCGATCAACCCCTTCTACGCGGCGCTCAAGGCCTCCGGCGGCATCAACCACACCCTCGCCCGCCATGTGGAGGGTGCCTCGCACATGGCGGAGGGCTACACCCGCACGCACCCGGGCAACATCGGCGTCTGCATCGGCACGTCCGGCCCGGCCGGCACCGACATGATCACCGGCCTGTACTCCGCGATCGGCGACTCCATCCCGATCCTGTGCATCACCGGCCAGGCGCCGACCGCCGTGATCCACAAAGAGGACTTCCAGGCCGTCGACATCGCCTCGATCGCGGGGCCGGTCACCAAGATGGCGGTCACGGTCCTGGAGGCCGCGCAGGTCCCCGGCGTCTTCCAGCAGGCCTTCCACCTGATGCGCTCCGGCCGCCCCGGCCCGGTCCTCATCGACCTGCCGATCGACGTCCAGCTCACCGAGATCGAGTTCGACCCGGAGACGTACGAGCCGCTCCCGGTCTACAAGCCGGCCGCGACCCGCGCCCAGGTCGAGAAGGCGATCGGGATGCTGAACGCGTCCGAGCGCCCGCTGATCGTCGCGGGCGGCGGTGTCATCAACGCCGACGCCGCCGACCTCCTCGTCGAGTTCGCCGAGCTGACCGGCACCCCGGTCGTCCCGACCCTGATGGGCTGGGGCCTGCTCCCCGACGACCACGAGCTGAACGCCGGCATGGTGGGCCTGCAGACCTCGCACCGCTACGGCAACGCGACCTTCCTGGAGTCCGACTTCGTCCTCGGCATCGGCAACCGCTGGGCCAACCGCCACACCGGCAAGCTCGACGTCTACACGGCCGGCCGCAAGTTCGTCCACGTCGACGTCGAGCCCACCCAGATCGGCAAGATCTTCGCCCCGGACTACGGCATCGCCTCCGACGCGAAGGCCGCCCTGGAGCTCTTCGTCGAGGTGGCGCGGGAGTTGAAGGCGGCCGGCAAGCTGCCCGACCGCTCCGCCTGGGCCGCCTCCGCGCAGGAGAAGAAGGCGACCCTCCAGCGCCGTACGCACTTCGACGACATCCCGATCAAGCCGCAGCGCGTCTACGAGGAGATGAACAAGGCCTTCGGCCCTCAGACCCGTTACGTCTCCACCATCGGCCTCTCGCAGATCGCCGGCGCCCAGATGCTGCACGTCTTCAAGCCGCGGCACTGGATCAACTGCGGCCAGGCGGGCCCGCTCGGCTGGACCATCCCGGCCGCGCTGGGCGTCGCCAAGGCCGACCCGGAGGCCCAGGTCGTCGCCCTGTCCGGCGACTACGACTTCCAGTTCATGATCGAGGAGCTGGCGGTCGGGGCGCAGCACAAGATCCCGTACGTCCATGTCCTGGTCAACAACTCCTACCTGGGTCTGATCCGCCAGGCGCAGCGGGCGTTCGAGATCGACTTCCAGGTCAACCTGGAGTTCGAGAACATCAACTCGCCCGAGCTGGGCGTCTACGGCGTCGACCACGTCAAGGTCGCCGAGGGCCTCGGCTGCAAGGCGATCCGGGTGACCGACCCGAGCGAGCTGGGCGCGGCCCTCGAGCAGGCCAAGAAGCTCGCTGCCGAGTTCCAGGTCCCGGTCGTGGTCGAGGCGATCCTGGAGCGCGTCACCAACATCTCCATGTCGACGACCAACGACATCAGCAACGTCGTCGAGTTCGAGGAGCTCGCGACGGAGCCGGGGCACGCGCCGACGTCCATCAAGACGCTGAAGGTCTGACGCGTCCGCTCACAGAAGGGGCGGTCCAGCCGAATGGCTGGGCCGCCCCTTTTCCGTGCTCCCCCGCTGAGGCCCGCCGCCCCCGTGCCGGCGGGCCTCCTGTTGAGGACAATGTGCCCGCGTGCGGCGGTGGTTGAAGCCTCTTGAACAAGATTCAGAGCTTGATTTGAGGTTTGCGTGGGCCCGCTACGCCTCCTCGTGGTGCTCCGACAGCCCCGGCCAGTCGTCGGGGCCGCCGCCCTGCCACTCGATGAAGTCGCTCTCCGCGATGTCCGTGACATAGAGGTCGGCGAGCCGCAGGATCTCGCTCACGTCGTCCACGTGCGTGGCGATGCCCAGCGTCTCGTCGCCCTCGGTGACCCGCCGGGAGCCGTCCAGCGCCGGCGGGTGCACCACGACATGCGGATGCTCCGTTGGATGTGCCATGCCTTCAGCGTCCTGCGGAAGCCGCTCCCGCGCACGCCGAAGAGCGCCGGGTACGGGACCGTCGGCCGGTCACGGGGCACGGGCTGGGTTCGTCTCATGACCTCCAGGAGGCGGATGCACTATGGGGGTTCAGTCCTCGCGCAGGGACTGGCACTCTTACTGCCTCGAACGCGTGATCGCCTGAGAGTGACGAACCGGATGCTCACTGTCGCCGAACCCTGCCCGCGCGGCACCTGCGTGTGGCAGGGTTCTTTCATGGCAGGTGTGTTGGTGCCGACCCATGTGGGCGGTGTCGAGGTATTGGTGGAGACCGTGCCGGTGCCGGGCTCGGAGCGGACATCGGGCCGCCTGGAAGAGGCGGGGCAGCGGGTCGTCGAGGCGTTCGATCGGGCGCAGGACACGATCACCGCATTCGCCTCCCAACTGGCGGGGACCTTGGCAGCCATGGGAGAACGGACGGTGCGGCCCGACCACGTGGAAGTGCAGTTCGGACTGTCCTTCACCGCACAGGGCGGCATCGTGGTGGCGGGCGTCGGCTCCCAGGCGTCGTTGCAGGTGACGCTCGCCTACGACCGACCCGCGACCCCACCGCCCGCCGATCCCTTACGGCCGGAACCGGAGGCTTCCGCACGACTGGAGCCGTCGGAATAGGGTGCGCCTGGGATGTCGGGGGAGGCGCGTGTACCGGCCTACTTGGGCCGGGTACTGACAGATGACGGAGAACCCGCAGGAACCTGCTTTCAGGTGACGCCGGGTGTGCTGGCCACCGCTTGGCACGTGCTGGCCGACGTCGGCGCAGCGCAGGTGGGCGACACGGTCGCGGTGGACGGGCTGTCCGAGGGCGACCGGTTTCCCGCTCCGGCCGAGGTGCTCCGGATCGACCCGGCGCACGATCTCGCCGTGCTGCGCCGGGAGCCGCCACTTCCTGCCTCGATCGGGCGGCTGCTGTTCAGCGACAAGCAACAGGTGGGTACGCCGGTCGTCGTGACCGGGCACGCCGTGGTGCCGGATCCGGCCCGGCCCGGTGGCAGCCAGCGTTACGTGGAGGCGCCCGGCACCTGGGCCGGGCGCGCCCTGCGCGACGACAGCCTCGCCCTCGGCCGGGTCTCCTCGAGGGACCTGCTACGCGGGATGAGCGGCGCGCCTGTTCGCAGGCAGCTTGATGACGCTGTGGTCGGTGTGGTCTGCGAGCGGTACAACAGCGTCGACGGCTGGCTGCGCGACTCCGTGTGGGTGGCGCGCACGGAGGACCTTGTACCGCTGCTGTCCACGCTCGGTGGACTTCCCGCGCACAGCGGTCTGCCGCCGGCGGTGCGGCTCAAGCCCGCACCCGCGACTCCCGTTGCCCGAACCCGGCCAACGGAGTTCCGGACCGCGGCGGGCGGTGGGTCGCCGTTGACGGCGGCCGAGCTGTGCGCCGCGTCGGACCGGCCTCTCGCCCTCGTCACCGACTTTCCCCGGGACGCCCAAATCGCCCTGGCGACGCTGACCGTCGGCAGCCGCAGCCCGCGCTGGATCGATGGTCAGAGCCTGCTCGACCCCGAGCCTCCGGCCCACGACGACTCGGGCACCGCCGACCCCGCCGATCTTGCCAACTTCCAATCCGGGCTGCTCCTGGTCGACTTCTCCGCCGCGCTACCCGACGGACTCGAACGCGTCGACGCCGTTCGTACCTCCGCCCTGCTTCGGGAGCTGCTGCGCTGGGCCGCGCTGCGCGGACACCGCGTCGCCATGGGGCTGCCCCGCTACGTCAGGCCCGTCCTGGATCTCGGCGGCTGCGAAGTTCACCGGTCCGAGCGGCTGTTCTCGCCCGGCTACGCCTACCGCGTACGGGAGTGCGAGCAGTTGCTGCGCCGCCCGCTGCCCTTCCAGGACGTCCTGCGGCCGCTGCTGCACGCCAACAGCGCCGCGCTGCCCCAGGTCCTCGTTGGTCTTCTGGCCGGTCAGGGCGTCGCGCGCAAGGGGACGTCGACCGCGCCGGATCTCATCGCGCTGGCCCGCGGTCTCACCGAGGCGGGCTTCTATGAGATTGCCTACCGGCTCGAGGCGTACTGCCGTACCGCACCCGGTCAGGACTTTTTCGTGCCGCTCGCCGCCGACATCTGGCCCCACTCGGACATCGCCGAAGAGGACACCGTCGTCGGCTTCGCCCCGTCGACGACGGATCTCCCCGCCCTCCTTCCGCGCGGTGTCCTGACCGGACCGGCCGGCTCGGGCAAGTCCACGGCCCTCACCGACATCGAACACCGCTGGTCCATCCCGCATCTCGACCAGGACGCGACCCACACCGTCCCCTACGTGCCCCTCCTAGTCTCCTTGGATGCCTCACCGGAGCACGACGGGCAGGAGGACGAGGACGGAGCACGTGTGGAAGAGGGACCGGAGGCGCCCGTCTCCCGGCTCCCCGACGCCCTCCCCCTGCACCTTCGGATCGACCGGTACCTCGCGCGGGGGGATTTCAGCTGGTTCGAGCATGGTGACGTCCGCGGCAAGCTTGCCTGTCACGGTCTCCTGAGCCGGCTCAGCTCCGTCGACAGGCTGCGCGACCTCTTCGGCTCACCCGTCCTGCTGCTTTTCGACGACGCCGACCGGCTCCCCACCGCCCTGCACGACCGTCTGGCCCAGGAGGTGACCACGCTCGGACGGGAGGCCGCGGACGCCGGGATCCTGCTGGCCGCACGCGGTGAGCGGCTCGCGCAGACGCTGAAGTGGGCACAGGCGCGGTTGCGTGACCTGGACGAACGCCAGGTCGAGTCTTTCGTGAGGCGACGTCGAGGCCACGCCTCGCTGCCCGAACTGCTCACGGCGTTCGACCGTCCGGTCTCCGGCCACATCCGCAACCCCCATCTGTTGGAACTGCTCTGTGAGGCGACGCCCGTCGGCGACGAGCTGTGGAACGCCAACCTCAGGACGATCGTGGAAGGGCACCTGGAGCGCCGCGCCCGCCGCGCCGCCCGCAACGGACGTTCGCCGCGGGCGACCACCGACGACGGCGCTCGTTGGGCGGTCGGCGAGCAGTCCGCCGAACTCGCCCTCTGGCTGCCCGAGACCGCGTGCGAGCTGCTGGTGTCGCGCCGACGGCGGCGCAAGGTCCGCACGCAGCGTGAGTATCAACTGGCCGCCGACGCGCGCCTGCTCGGTCTCCTGTGCCCGCCCTCGAGGGGTGATGTCATCGAGTTCACCTCCGCCACCCTTCGGGACTACTTCGCGGCCGTCCACCTAGCCGCACGGAGCCGTAGGTCCAGACACCTGGAGTCCTTGCTCGGCGGCCACCTCCGCGGGCTCGACGAGGACGACTGGGCGGCGGGGGAGTGGCGCGGTGTCTGTCTGTTCCTCGCCGCGCTCCTGCCCGAACGGGCGGCGCGGAGGGTGGTCGGCGTGCTTATCGAGCACGGGCAACCGCGCCTGGCCCACGAATGCGCGCTGGAGCTGCTGAGCGCCCCCGGCATCGGCGCGTTCACCGCCAGGGCGCTCGGCGAACGGGTCAAGGCGTCGGCCCGAGACCCGAAGAGCCTCGCCGCCCGTATCGAGGACACCAGGGCCCTGGGGCGCCACGATCCCCGGATCAAGGTCGACCGTCCCCTGGACGGCATGGTCGAGATCCCCGCCACCGAGAGAATGGATGGCTTCCGCATCGGCCGACACCCGGTGACGGTGATGGAGTTCGCCGCGTTCGTCGACGCCGGCGGGTACCGCGAGCCGGACTGGTGGAGCGAGAACGGCCAGGAGTGGCGTGACCGGGAGCGCGTCCGCTTCCCCCGATACTGGCGCAATCCCGTGGTGAGCCGCCCCAACCACCCTGTCACGGGGGTCAACTTCTTCGAGGCGTCCGCTTACTGCGCCTGGCTGACCCATCAGCACCCCAGGCACGTGTTCCGCCTGCCCTCCGCCCTGGAGTGGGACCGGGCGGCGCACGGGGACGACAGGGTGCTGGAGTTGATGACGACGATGGCACGCCTGGCACGGCGCCCCGGCGACCCGCTCACCGCCGAACTCGTTGAGATCATCGAGCGGACGAAGGAACTCGCCGCGGACGTGCGCGGCCAGTTGGCGGCCTACGACGAGATTCCGGCGCCCGTCGGCATGCTTACGCCAAGCCGGTTCGGCGTCCACGATCTCCTGGGCGTGCTGTGGCAGTGGTGCGGCACTTCGATCGATCTGTTGTCGGCGACCGAGCTGGAGTTCCGCGACCTGCCGGCGGCGCCGGTGACCGACCCCGCCGCCGAACGCGGACACATGCTCCGGGCGCGCCGTCATGCCCGGGCCGGCGCGATGCCCGATGTGCATCGGGGCACACGCGTCGTCGTCAAGGGCGGTGGACCCACGGGCACGCTCAGCCCCACCTCCCTGCTGACCGGCGGTTGGTTCGATCCCCACGTGCGGTTCCATCACCTGGGGTTCCGTGTGACCTGTCGGCCGGCCGACGACTGACCACCCAACGCCGGCCGGGTCCGGCGCCGAGCGAAGGAACGACGAGATGCCCCGAGAAGTGTTCATCGACGGGAGCAGGGTGCTTCTGGCCGAACCCTTCGACGTACCCCACCGACCCTTCGTCGGACGCGACGAGGAGCTGGCGATGTGCCGTATCGCCTGGGGCGTCAGCCTCGCCGGCGAGCAACTCCTGGAGGACGCACGGCCGCCCCTCAACTTCCGGCTGGAAGGCGCCCCAGGCATGGGCAAGAACGAACTCGTCTACGAGATCGCCCGTGGCCTGGACCTGCCCTTGTACATCATCCAGGGCCACGAGGAGCTCACCCCCGAGGACCTGGCGGTGCTGCTCACCCCGGACCCCGAGGGCCAGCTGGATACCGGAGTACCGCTCGTCCTGCGGGCCAGCCCTCTGGCCACCGCCCTGTACGAGGGCGCGCTGTTCTTCTTTGACGAGATCAACCGGGTCCCGGACCGCGCGCTCAGCCCTCTGGCGTCGGTACTCGACGGCAGGCAGTCCATCTACTCCGCCATGACGGGTCTGCACATCGGCCCGCCCAACGACGAGGCCAAGGCCCGCTTCCGCTTCTGCTGCGCACTCAACCCCTCGCTGAGCAACGCCGGGCACGTCCTGCCCGAGTACATCGAACAGCGCACCCTCCCGGTGATCGAGGTCAAGCCCCCGACCTTCGACGAACTGCTGACCATTCTGGCTGCCCGCTTGAACCTGTCCCCGGAGTTCATCGTCGCCTTCGAGCAGTGGTACGCGGAGGAGCGCTACGAGGTGTCGGTCCGCCAGGCGCTGGCCTTGATGACCTACGCGGTCAATTACGACGAACAGGTGGGCGGCGACAAGATCGGCATCCTGCGCAAGCTGTCCGCCCGCGTTCTGGGCCGCGGACGCTGACCCGGGCGGCCCCGATGTCGAAGCCCTTTCTGTGCCAGGGCCCGGTGCACTTCGTGCCAGTGGTCCGCCATCACCTCGGTTTCGCCGTGCAGGTCCAACGGGCCGCCCATGAGATGGGTCTGGGTGGGAACGACGCGGTCGCCGTGGCGCTGCCGGACTCCGCGCGGCCACGTGTACTGGAGGCCGTCGCCGAGCTGCCCACGGTCTCGCTGGTCATCTCGTCCGTCAGTGACACCGACCGCCGTGAGGTCTTTCCGGTCACCCCGGCCGACGGCATGGTGGAGGCCATCCGCATCGCGCTGGAACGTGAGCTGCCGCTGTGGTGCGTCGACCAGGAAGTCGCCCCCGGCCACCTGGTGGACCGCTTCTGCCTCAACGACGAGGAGTGGCCGGACGACGGCTACGCCCTCCATCATGGGGCCGAGGCGTATCTGGAGCTCGTCGCCGACCAGCTCCTGCGACCCCCGGCCCGCTTCGAGCCCGTCGACAGCTGGCGTGAACTGCACATGGCCGCCCGCTTGCAGGAACTCGCGGGACGACACGAGCGCATCCTGTTCGTCTGCGACGCTACTCACGTACAGCCCCTCCGACGATTGCTGCGCCGGCCCGTGCCACCGGTCGAGGTGGGGCAGAGCGCGCCCCCGAGCCCCCGCTACACCGTGGTCCCACCGAGTCTGCCCGTACTGATGCGCTACCTCGACCACATCCCGCGCCTTGTGGAGGCCTACGAACGCCTGCGGTCCCAGGGGCAGGCCCACACCTTCGACAAGCTCGACGCCCTGCTCGGCATCTACGACGAACTCAGCACCGGCGCGCGGGATCTGCGCTTGTCCATCCGGCACTACCAGGCGTTCGTCGGGGTACTCACTCGGCTGATGGAGATCGACCGGCTGCTGTCACCCCGCTTCGACGTGGTTCTGCTCGCCGCCGCCGGCTGCTTCCCCGCGGTCTTCCACGAACGTGCCTTTCGCCACCTGCTCGGCTACTACGACCAGGTCCGGGTTCACCGCATCGGCCGGGTCCGGGGCACCAACGAAGCCGTCTTCGACGTGGAGTCCGTGGCGCCACGCCGCAACCCGGGGTTCTACGTAGCGCGCAACTGCACGCACATGGAGCAGTTCTACGTGCTCGTGCCGTGGCCGACGGACGGACGCCGTAACGGGCGGGACGGACCCGAGGAAGCAGTGGACATGCCGCCGGGGATCACGGTGGACTTGGACACTCCGCCTCCCCCGCCGAGGGGCGTGCGGTCGAGCATGTTCGAGAACACAGAGGCGTGGCCCGTGATGAGCCTCTTCATCAACGAGATGCGCGCCAAGGCACACACGTTGGCCCGGCTGCCCGCAGAAAGCGATGTGAAGAGCCTCGAGTTCACGGGGTCGTTGGCCGACGGCATCGACGTGCGGCGCACGCTGCGCAGTCATCTGGGGCCTCGGCCACGCCTTTACGTCCGTCACGAACGCGTCGGCCGGCCGCGCCCAGTCGACGCGAACGAGCCGATCGTCTGGATCCACGAGGGCTACGACAACGTCCATCCACACGACCCGGGCAAGAAATTGGACCTGCTGTGGTGCGGTTCCCAGAAGCGGCCGCTCACGGTCGAGTGGCACCTCTTCGAGCCTGGTGGGGCACGCGCGTCGGAGGTGGGTCGGCGCGGTTCACCCCTGGCGATCGACTGGTTCCGTTTGTACGGTCGGGTTCAGTTCCTCGACTACCGCCTCACCGAGGCGGATGTGCAGCGGCGGCTGGGAGACGACCTTCCCCAGCGTGTTCCGCACCTCGATGCTTTCGGCGACGCGGAGTTGCTCCGCGAGGAGCTGGCTGACCTCTACCAGCTGCATCTGACCTTCGACCGCTGGTGGGAGGTGATGCTCGTTGCGGCACTGCACTACGCCAAGCGGTCGGCTGTGCTCGTGGCACCGCCCACGATGCTCGTGCCGGAGGCGATCCCCCGCCAGTTCGCCGGCCGTCACAAGCGGATCGTACGGGTGTCACCGGCCCGTTTCACCACTGAGGAGCGTCGTAGGCTCGGACTCCTCTACATGATCACGCACCAGCACAGGTCGCGCGGCGACATACTCGACCCCGAGTATCTTGACTTCCTCGTGGACGAGTTCGGTGACGCGATGAAGAGCTACTGGACCTGAGGCCGTGTGCCGTCCGGCGGCGTGAACCAAATCGGGTCGGTCATGGCGAGGGCGAACGTGCCGAACTGCGGAACCCAGTGGGCGAAGGCGTCGTAGTTGTCCCGCCACAGGGCGGGCTGCGCGAAGTGCGTGGTGAGCAGCCGGACGTAGTCGGCGCGGTGGGCGACTCGCGAGGTCATCAGCCAGGCGGCCCAACACCCCCAGGAGCGCGAGAAGTTGAGCCCTCCTTCGTGCGGCGTGCGGATTCCGGCGCCGAGCAGTGGAAGAGTGCGCTCGACGGGGCGTGCGTACGGTTCCGCGTCCCCGTCGCGCAGCCCGCATTGCAGCGCCAGCATTGCCGTCAGGTGCGCCGGGGAGAAGAAGCCCGGCGTACGTCCCTCTCCCCGTGGCCGTGCCTTGAGGATGCGCCGCGCGGAATCCCGGGCTGTGGTGAGCCGCGGACCTCGCCCATATCGGGACGCCCAGGCCAACAGCGCCGAGGTGGCCCAGATCGCACTGGGATACGCCGTGGAGCGGATGGCGGGGGCGCCGGGGGCGATATCGCGCAGATGGCCGGCGACCAAGGAGGCGGCCACATCCGCCAGATCGTTGAACTCCGAGACGCCGGCCCGACGGGCCTCCAGGTCCAGGTGGAGAACCCAGGCTGCGCCGTACGGTACCTCGTGCGCGAGGTGGCCGGCCCGAAGGACGGCGGTCTCGGCGTCGATGTTGCGCGTCCCGCCCGTGGCGTTGAGGGCGAGGTCCCGGTGGTCGGTATCCCCCGTGAGACGGGAGACGGCGAACAGCGCGTAGGTGCCGTGCACGGCGCTGTGCCAGTCGATGCAGCCGTGGAACGCCCGGTGCTCGGTGTCCCTGCGCAGCAGCGCCGCCGTGACTACGGCCGCGAAGGCCGACAGCATCGACGCACGATCGGCGTCCAGGCTCGACCAGCCGTCCCCGGTGAGTGCTTCGCTGTCGTGGGGCACGGCCGGGCCTCCCTCCCGAGCGGGCACGCGCGGCGGGCCGAACAGGAGACCAGCAGCAGAGGTAGGCAACTGCGCTCTGCCGTCCTGTGGTTGACGCCCGCCGCTAGCTCACGATACAAGCGTCGCGGCAGGCCTGCCATGCGCGTGATGGAGTGCGGCGGGCGCGCGTACGCAGCGACCCCTGCCCGCGGGACACCGAAGAGCGCCGGGTACGGGACCGTCCGTACCCGGCGCTCTTCAGCCGGTGAGGCTTCTTCCGTTATGGCCGTCCGACGGCGCGAGGCTGGGCGCGACAGGACGTTCGCGCCGCCGGACGGGGTCAAGGGTCAGGACCGCGGCGGCGGCGACGGAACCGGGTTCTCCTTCCCTCTGGTCGAAGAAGGAGGCCGGGACCTTCACCACCGCACTGGCTCGCACACCGCCGCGGTCCTCGCGTTGCCCGCGCCCGTACCGGGCGACCACCCCTCATCCGGGTCGGCCGGCGACGGGGCGCGGGCGGTGCGTCCGACTCATGACCTCCCGTCAGGAGGCGGACGCAGTATGGGGGTTATGGGGGCTCAGTCCTCGCGCAGGGCGCGGACCGCCTCCTCCACGCGGTTGCCGTACTCCGGGTCGGCGGTGTGGAAGTGGGCCAGGTTCTTCTCGATCACGTCGTCGCGGGAGACCTGGGACAGGCCGCCGGCGATGTTGGCGATCAGCCGGGACCTCTCCTCGGCCGACATGAGCCGGTACAGCTCGCCGGCCTGGAAGAAGTCGTCGTCCTTGGTGTGCTGCGGGGCCTCGTGGGTGCCGGTCCAGCCGGTCACCGCGAGCGGCGCCGACAGCGGGCGTCCGGTCTGAGCCGGGCCGTCGTAGGAGTTGGGCTCGTAGTTCTTCGCCCCGCGTCCCTGGGAGTTGACCGCCATGAAGCCGTCGCGGCCGTAGTTCTGCGCCGTGGTGGCCTTGGGGGCGTTCACGGCCAGCAGGGTGTGGTTGACGCCCAGGCGGTAGCGGTGCGCGTCCGCGTAGGCGAACAGCCGGCCCTGGAGCATCTTGTCCGGGGAGGGGCCGATGCCGGGCACGAAGTTGTTCGGGGAGAACGCGGCCTGCTCGACCTCGGCGAACACGTTGTCCGGGTTGCGGTCCAGGACCAGCCGGCCCACTCGCTGCAGCGGGTAGTCCTTGTGCGGCCAGACCTTGGTCAGGTCGAACGGGTTGAAGCGGTAGTCGGCCGCCTCGGCCGCCGGCATGAGCTGCACGTACAGGGTCCACGAGGGGTGTACGCCCCGCTCGATGGCCTGGAGCAGGTCCGTCTGGTGCGAGTTGGGGTCCTTGCCCGCGAGCTCGGCCGCCTGCTCGGACGACAGGGAGCGCACGCCCTGGTTGGTCTTGAAGTGGTACTTGACGAAGAAGGCCTCGCCGTCGGCGTTCGTCCACTGGTAGGTGTGCGAGCCGTAGCCGTTCATGTGGCGGTACGACGCCGGGATGCCGCGGTCGCCCATCAGCCAGGTCACCTGGTGCGTGGCCTCGGGGGCGTGCGCCCAGAAGTCCCAGACGTTGTCGGGCTCCTGGCGGCCGGTGAACGGGTCGCGCTTCTGCGAGTGGATGAAGTCGGGGAACTTGATCGGGTCCTTGATGAAGAACACCGGGGTGTTGTTGCCGACGAGGTCGTAATTGCCCTCAGTCGTATAGAACTTGACCGCGAAGCCGCGCGGGTCGCGGACCGCGTCCGCGCCGCCGAGGCTGTCGGCCACGGTCGAGAAGCGCAGGAACACCTCGGTCCGCTTGCCCACCTCGCTCAGGAAGTCGGCATGGGTGAAGCCGGTGACGTCGTCGGTCACCTCGAAGTGGCCGTACGCGCCGGAGCCGCGGGCGTGCACCACACGCTCCGGAATGCGCTCACGGTTGAAGCGGGCCAGCTTCTCCAGCAGGTGCTGGTCCTGGATCAGCAGCGGGCCGCCGACACCGGCGGAGGCTGAGTTCTGGTTGTCGGCGACCGGGGCGCCGGACTCGGTCGTGAGCACGCGCTTCGACATCGGGGACCTTCCGTACGAGAGTCAGCGGAGGCTTCGGAAAAGGACTTCCGCTTCGTGGAGCCTAGGTTTGGGGCGATCGAGGCGTCAACAGTTTGTTGAAGTGGATTCCGGGCGGCGCCGCCGCTTGGGCGCGACAGGACAGGTGTCAGCGGCGGCGCCGCCCGGAAGTCTCTAGAGCTGCGCCCCGGAGAGGCGCTCGACGGCGCGCAGCAGCGCGGAGTGGTCCAGGCCGCCGTCGCCCTGCGTCCGCAGGGACGCGACGAGTTGCGCGACCACGGCGCCGACCGGCAGCGCGGCACCGACGTTGCGGGCGGCGTCGGTGACGATGCCCATGTCCTTGTGGTGCAGGTCGATGCGGAAGCCCGGCTTGAAGTCGCGGTTCAGGAAGTTGTCCTTCTTGCGCGTCAGCACGGTCGAGCCGGCCAGGCCGCCGTTGAGGACGTCGAGCGCCGCCCGGAGGTCCACGCCGGACTTCTCCAGGAAGACCACGGCCTCGGCGCACGCCTGGATGTTCACGGCGACGATCAGCTGGTTGGCCGCCTTCACGGTCTGACCCGAGCCGTGCGGACCGCACAGCACGATGGTCTTGCCGAGGGCGTCGAAGATCGGCTTGGCCTGGTCGAAGTCGGCCTGCTCGCCGCCGACCATGATCGACAGCACGGCCTCGACGGCGCCGGCCTCGCCGCCGGACACCGGGGCGTCCAGCACGCGGATGCCCTTGTCCTTGGCGGCCTTCGCCAGGTCGACCGAGGTCTGCGGGGTGATCGAGGACATGTCGATCAGCAGCGCGCCGGGCTTCGCGTTCTCCAGGATGCCGTCGGGGCCGTAGGAGATGGCCTCGACCTGCGGGGAGGCCGGGACCATGGTGATGACGACGTCGGCGTCCTTGACGGCCTCGGCGATCGAGGCGGCGGCGGTGCCGCCGGCCGCGGTGAGCCGGTCCAGCTTGTCCTGCTCCAGGGTGAAGCCGGTGACCTGGTAGCCCGCCTTGATCAGGTTCTCGGACATGGGGGAGCCCATGATGCCGAGGCCGATCCAGGCGATCGCCGGGCGGGTCGGGTGGGAAGAAGCTGCAGGGGTGCTCATGATGGGGTGCCTCTCAAAATACGGGGGTGTGTTCAGCGGGCGGCGCGCGCCTCGTGGGGCAGCCAGCCGAAGGCCTCCGCGCTGGGGCGGTCGCCCGGCTTGTACTCCAGGCCGACCCAGCCCTCGTAACCGGCCTTCTTCAGCCGGCCGAGCAGCTCCTCCAGCGGGAGCGTGCCCGTGCCCGGCGCGCCGCGGCCCGGGTTGTCGGCGATCTGCACGTGACCGGTCCGGTCGGCGTACCGGTCGATCACCTGCGGCAGGTCCTCGCCGTTCATGGACAGGTGGTAGAGGTCCATGAGGAACTTCGCGTTGCCCAGTCCCGTCGCCTCGTTGACCCGGTCCACGACCCCGACCGCGGCCGGCGCGCTGACCAGCGGGTACAGCGGCGACTCCGGCTGGTTCAGCGCCTCGACGAGGAGAATCGCGCCGATCCGGTCGGCCGCGCGGGCCGCGAGGACCAGGTTCTCCAGTGCCAGCGCGTCCTGCTCGGCCGGATCCACGCCCTCGATGCGATTGCCGTACAGGGCGTTGAGCGCCTTGCAGCCCAGCGAGGCCGCGAAGCCGGCCGCCACGTCGATGTTGGCGCGGAACCGCTCCGACTCCTCACCCGGGACCGACAGGGCGCCCCGGTCGGGGCCGGGCAGCCGGCCGGCGTAGAAGTTCAGCCCGGTGAGCTGGACGCCCGCGTCCTCGATCGCCTGCTTCAGGGCGTCGAGCTCGGACTGCTCGGGTGTGGCGGTGTCGACCCAGGGCCACCACAGCTCGACCGCGGTGAAGCCGGCCGCGGCGGCGGCCGCGGGGCGCTCCAGGAGCGGGAGTTCCGTGAAGAGGATCGACAGGTTGACGTTGAAGCGCTGCTCTGCGAATCCCATGTCGCCGGCGCTCCCTTCCGTTTGTCGAGATTCCGTATAGCGGAAGTTAGTTTCTGCGTACTGGAAGATTGCCGTCGTTCGTCGTGGCTTGTCAAGAGGGCTCGTCGCCTGGGCGCCGGGATGGCCGGGCCTGGTCGTGCGGGGGCTGCCCGAACATTCGCGCGCGCGTTAGGTTGAGCGCGTGCGATTGAGAGTGGAGTTCACGACCGAGCCCTTCGACCTCGACGAGGCACCCGCGCACGCGCTGGTCGCCCGTGAGGTCGTCGAGGCTGCCGAGCTCGACGCGGTGGACGTCGGGCCGTTCGGAAACACGGCGGAGGGCGGCGCCGACGCCGTGCTCACCGCCGTGGACGACCTGCTGCGCAAGAGCCTGGAGGCCGGCGCCACCCGGATCTCGCTCCAGCTCAACGTGGTCGGGGAGGGCGAGGAGTGACCGGCACCGGGGACGAGCCCTTCATCGCGGCCGTCAAGCCCCTGGTCGACGCCATGGGGGGCGAGATCCTCCCGCCGGACGAGGCCGGACCCGAGGATGTCGTGCTCTCCTGGGAGGGCGCCGACGTCGTCGCCGTGCGCCTGCCTCAGCTGGCCGAGTCGCTGGACCACATCCTGGCCGCCATGGAGCGCAGGAAGGGCATGCCGCTGGCGGACCTGGACCGCAAGGACAAACAGGAGGTCGTGCGGATACTGGAGGCGCGCGGCGCCTTCTCCGTGCGACATGGGGTGGAAACCGTGGCGAGCGCCCTCGGGGTCAGCCGCTTCACGGTGTACAACTACCTCAACCGTGAGAAGGGTGCCTGAGGCGGCCGGATTCGGGTCGAGGGGTGCCTGTGGCGCCCCGCCCGGTTTCGATACCGCGAATTTTCAACAAAGTGTTGACGTCTCGTCGTCGTAGGGCGTTAGCTATCGGCACGCCCGTTCAGTACGAAGGCCCTTCGCGGCCACGGAGGCTCCCGTGACGTCGAATTCCACGCCCCCGGGCCTGGCCCGGTTCAACGCCCTGGAGGAGCACGCGGCCCACGCCGCCCTCCACGAGGCGTGCGCCTCCTCCACCTGGGTCAGGCAATTGCTCGCCGGCCGCCCCTACGCCGCCGCCGAAGACCTCTACGCCGCCAGTGACGCCGCCATGGCCGGGCTGACCGCCGAGGACCTCGCCGAGGCGATGTCCGGACACCCGCCGATCGGCCGCCCCAAGCCGGGCGACCCGACCTCGGCCCGCGAGCAGCGCGGCATGGCCGGCGCCTCCGAGGAGCTCAGGACGGAGATGCTCGAACTCAACCTGGCCTACCAGGACCGGTTCGGCCATGTCTTCCTGATCTGCGCCACCGGCCGGACCGGCGAGCAGATGCGCGACGCGGTCAAGGAGCGGATCGGCAACTCGCCGGAGCAGGAGCGGGAGATCGTCCGCACCGAGCTGGGCAAGATCAACCGTATTCGGCTCGCCCGCATCGTCGAAGAGGACTGACAGCAGCATGAGCACCAGCACCACCGCCTCCGTGTCCACGCACATCCTGGACACCTCCGTCGGCCGCCCCGCCGAGGGCGTCGCCGTCCAGCTCTCGGCCCGCGGCGGCCGGGGCGCGGACTGGCAGGCGCTCGGCGGCTCCGCGACCGACGCGGACGGGCGGTGCAAGGACCTCCCGGCGCTGCCGGAGGGCACCACACACGTACGGCTCGACTTCGCCGTAGAGCCGTATTTCGAGAAGAAGCAAGCCGATGCGCAGCAGGACGCCCCCGCGAATCGGGACAGCGGTGCCGTGTTCTTCCCCGAGGTGGCGATCACCTTCGCCGTGAACCCCGGGGAGCATTACCACGTGCCGCTGCTGCTCAACCCGTTCGGCTACTCCGTTTACCGAGGGAGCTAGCAGACACCATGACCGACTTTTCCCGCCCTGCCCGCCCTGTGGTCCTGGGACAGAACCAGTACGGCAAGGCCGAGAACCGAGTCGTAAAGATCACGCGGGACGGCGCCACCCACCACATCAAGGACCTGAACGTCTCCGTCGCCCTCTCCGGCGACATGGACGAGGTCCACTACTCCGGCTCCAACGCCAACGTCCTTCCGACCGACACCACCAAGAACACGGTGTACGCGTTCGCCAAGGAACACGGCATCGAGTCCGCCGAGCAGTTCGGCATCCACCTGGCCCGGCACTTCGTGACCAGCCAGGAACCGATCAAGATCGCCCGGATCCGCATCGAGGAGTACGCCTGGGAGCGGATCGCGGCCTCCGACGCCAACTCGCAGTTCATCGGCGCCGACGAGGTCAAGCACTCCTTCGTCCGCAAGGGCCAGGAGACGCGGGTCACGCAGATCACCTACGACGGCGAGAAGTGGGAGGTCGTCTCCGGCCTCAAGGACCTCGTCGTGATGAACTCGACCAACTCCGAGTTCTGGGGCTACGTCAAGGACAAGTACACGACGCTCCAGGAGGCGCACGACCGCATCCTGGCCACCCAGGTCTCCGGCCGCTGGCGGTTCAACTGGACCGACGACGAGCAGCGGATGCCCAACTGGGAGAAGTCGTACGAGCAGACCAGGAAGCACATGCTCCACGCCTTCGCCGAGACCTACTCGCTGTCGCTGCAGCAGACCCTGTACCAGATGGGCGCGCGCATCATCAACAACCGCAGCGAGATCGACGAGGTCCGCTTCTCCCTCCCGAACAAGCACCACTTCCTGGTGGACCTGGAGCCGTTCGGGCTGAAGAACGACAACGAGGTGTACTTCGCCGCCGACCGCCCCTACGGCCTGATCGAGGCCACGATCCTGCGGGACGGCTGCGAGGCGAAGATCCCGGTGGACCTCACCAACCTGTAGTAACTCCACATATCGGCACCCGCGGCCGGTGAGGCCCCGATCCGGCCGCGGTACTCAAATCTTCCGGGTCCTGCCGTGCCCTCTCCACAACAGCGCAAAGGACGAATCATGGCAGCAGCCCAGCGCATCGTCATCGAGAACTGTTCGATCGCGACGGTGGACGCGAACGACACCGAGTACGCCACGGGCCACATCGTCGTCGCGGACAACCGCATCGAGTCGCTCGGCGCGGGCAACGCCCCCGAGGGCCTGGAGAACGTCGTCCGCCGCATCGACGCCACCGGGCATCTCGTGACCCCCGGCCTGATCAACACCCACCACCACTTCTACCAGTGGATCACCCGGGGCCTGGCCACCGACCACAACCTCTTCAACTGGCTCGTGGCGCTCTACCCGACCTGGGCGCGCATCGACGAGGACATGGTCCGCTCCGCCGCGCAGGGCTCGCTCGCGATGATGGCCCGCGGTGGCGTCACCACCGCCATGGACCACCACTATGTCTACCCGCAGGGCTCGGGCGACCTGTCCGGCGCGATCATCGGCGCCGCCCGCGACATGGGTGTCCGCTTCACCCTCGCCCGCGGTTCGATGGACCGCAGCGAGAAGGACGGCGGTCTGCCGCCGGACTTCGCCGTCGAGACCCTGGACGGTGCTCTCGCCGCCACCGAGGAGACCGTCAAGCAGCACCACGACGCCTCCTTCGACGCGATGACGCAGGTCGCCGTCGCCCCGTGCTCGCCGTTCTCCATCTCCACCGAACTGCTCAAGCAGGGCGCCGAGCTGGCCCGCCGCCTCGGTGTGCGCATGCACACCCACGGTTCGGAGACCGTGGAGGAGGAGAAGTTCTGCCACGAGCTGTTCGGCATGGGCCCGACCGACTACTTCGAGTCCACCGGCTGGCTCGGCGAGGACGTGTGGATGGCGCACTGCGTCCACATGAACGACTCCGACATCGCCGCCTTCGCCCGCACCAGGACCGGCGTCGCCCACTGCCCGTCCTCCAACGCCCGCCTCGCCGCTGGCATCGCCCGCGTCCCCGACATGCTGGCGGCCGGCGTCCCGGTCGGCCTCGGCGTGGACGGCACCGCGTCCAACGAGTCCGGCGAACTGCACACCGAACTGCGCAACGCGCTGCTCATCAACCGCCTGGGCGCGCACCGCGAGGCCGCCCTGAACGCCCGCCAGGCGCTGCGCCTCGGCACGTTCGGCGGCGCCCAGGTCCTCGGCCGCGCCGCCGAGATCGGCTCGCTGGAGCCGGGCAAGCTGGCCGACCTGGTGCTGTGGAAGCTGGACACGCTCGCCCACGCCTCCATCGCCGACCCGGTGACCGCGCTGGTCTTTGGCGCGGCGGCCCCGGTCACGGCGTCCTTCGTGAACGGCCGGCAGATCGTCGAGGACGGACGGCTGCTCACGGCCGACGAGGACGCGATCGCCCGCTCCACGCGGGACGAGGCCCAGCGGCTGGCGCGCATCGCCGGTAGGTAACACGCCCTTGCTGTACGGCACTTGATCTCCGGCCGGGAGGGACGGCTCCCGGTCGGCAGCCGTGGACCCGAGCGGGGTCCATGGCGGCCGTCTCCGGGGCGCGTGTTGGACGCACGCGCCCCGGAACGGTCTCCGTTTCCCCCAGAACGGGCCCGTCCCCGGTCCCGCACGACCGCGCACCACCTCCTTGAACCCGCGTCAGAGTCGACGCGTTTAACCGACCGGAGGAGAGCCGCATTGTCCGCCAGTTCCGTTCACCCCGTGGACGAGAAACTCCCCGCCCTGAAGATGGCGACCACCGGCCTCCAGCATGTGGCCGCCATGTACGCGGGAGTCGTCGCCCCACCCCTGATAGTCGGCGCGGCCATAGGCCTGAGCGCCGCCGAACTGACCTTCCTCACCGGCGCCTGCCTGTTCACCGCGGGCATCGCGACCTTCCTCCAGACGCTCGGCATCTGGAAGATCGGCGCCCGGCTGCCCTTCGTCAACGGCGTCACCTTCGCCGGTGTCGCCCCCATGACGGCGATCGTCGCCTCCACCGAGGACAAGTCCGACGCCCTGCCCGTCATCTTCGGCGCGGTCATCGTCGCCGGCCTCCTCGGCTTCCTCGCCGCCCCCTTCTTCAGCAAGGCGGTCCGCTTCTTCCCGCCCGTCGTCACCGGTACGGTCATCACGCTCATCGGCATCTCGCTGCTGCCGGTCGCCTTCGGCTGGGCGCAGGGCCCCAACTCGGCCGCGGACGACTACGGTTCGGCGACCAACCTGGGCCTTGCGGCCCTGACCCTGCTGATCGTGCTGCTCCTGCGCCGCTTCACGCGAGGGTTCGTCAAACAGATCGCCGTCCTGCTCGGCCTGGTGATCGGCACGCTCGTCGCGATCCCGTTCGGCGTCACGGACTTCGCTCCGGTGGCGGAGGCGGACGTGATCGGCTTCCCGACCCCGTTCCACTTCGGCGCCCCGCAGTTCCAGCTCGCCGCGATCATCTCGCTGTGCGTGGTGATGGTGGTGTCGATGACCGAGTCGACCGCCGACATGCTGGCGCTCGGTGAGATCGTCGAGCGCCCGGCCGACGAGAAGACCATCGCGGCGGGCCTGCGCGCCGACACCCTCGGCTCCGCGCTCAGCCCGTTCTTCAACGGCTTCATGTGCAGCGCCTTCGCCCAGAACATCGGCCTGGTCGCGATGACGAAGATCCGCAGCCGGTACGTCGTCGCCGTGGGCGGTGGCTTCCTGGTGCTGATGGGCCTGTGCCCGATGGCCGCGTCGCTCATCGCGGTCGTACCGCGCCCGGTGCTCGGCGGCGCGGGCGTGGTCCTGTTCGGGTCGGTGGCCGCGAGCGGCATCCAGACCCTGGTGCGGGCCGGCCTGGAGAAGGACAACAACATCCTGATCGTCGCCGTCTCGCTGGCCGTCGGCATCATCCCGATCACGGCGCCGGAGTTCTACCACGCCTTCCCGGAGACGGTCCGGATCGTCCTGGACTCCGGGATCTCGACCGGGTGTGTGGCGGCGGTGGCGCTGAACCTGGTCTTCAACCACCTGGGGCGCGGCCGGGACGCACAGGACGTCACCCACCCCATGGAGGCGGGTGAGGAGATCACCGGGGCGACCCGGGCCCCCGCCACGCCCTGAGGTGGGTGAACAGTTCACGGCCGGGGCTCCCGCATCCGCATTCCGCCCGCCATGCTCCCCGGCGGAAGGCGGACCGGGTGCCCCGGCACACCGGTGGGGTCAGCGGGTGAACGTGACCCGGTTCTCCTTCAGGGCGCCGCAGTTGGAGCCCGTCACCTGCACGTACACGTTCTTGATGTTGCCGCCCCAGTCCACGCAGTGGCCCTTGCCGTAGACGTCGGTCGGACCGGCGTAGGACGTGAACTGCCCGGCGTCCTCGTGGTATTCCTCGGTGTCGGGGACGTAGATCCACGCGGACATGGACACCGCGGTGCCCGGGTTGTTGCGGATGGTCGCGACGCAGTTCTTGCCGGTGGAGGCGTTGTACGTGAGGTAGACGGTGCCCAGCGAGCCGACGGGCGCCGAGTTCACGGTCTTGTAGGCGCTTCCGCAGACCTTCTGCGGAGTGGTGTTGGGCGCTGCGGAGGCGGGCGCCGTCAGGGCGGCCGTGGTCCCCACCGTCAGCGCCGCCAACGCGGCCGCGGACAGGACAGAGCGTGCGTATCGCATATTTCCCCCTGGTCTCCATAGGAGTTGGTTGCTCCTGCATGATGTGACCCACGAGGTATGCGTATGGTTGTGCCCCTACTGGAGCGCCAGTTGGTGTCTAGAGCCCGAACAGGCTCGGGTCCGACGCCAGTTCCTTGAAGATCTCGTCGGGGTGCTCCACCAGCTTGCGCTTCTCGAGGTCGAGCAGGCCGCCGACCGCGGTGAGTTCGGCGGCCACCGTGCCGTCCGCCTTGCGCACGAACTGCTGGATACGGAAGGTCTTGCCTCCGGACCACTCGAAGGCGCACGTCACGTCGATCTCGTCGCCGGCGACGAGTTCGCGTTTGTAGCGGATGGTCGTCTCCAGCGCGACCGGGCCCACACCCTTGCCTATGAGGCCGGTCTGGCTGATGCCCGCGGTCCGGAGCAGCGTCCAGCGGGCGTGCTCGGCGTAGTTGATGTACACGCTCTGGTTGACGTGCCCCTGCGTGTCCGTCTCATAGCCGCGGACGGTGACCCGGACGGAAAACGGCTCGCTCACTGCTTCCCCTTCTGACCTTCGGTGGACTGTGCACCGATCTTGGCACGCGCGTCATGCCCGGCGCGGGGACGCCAGCAGATAGCGCGCCCGGGTACGCGGCTCGGTGTACTCGCCGACCTGCCAGCCCGCCTCCTCCAGTGTGGCCGCGCAGGCCCGCAGACGCGCGCCGTCGGACTCGCGCACCGCGACCGCCTCCGGCTGCGGGGTCGCCCGCACCCGGTACCCCTCCGCGGCGTCCGGCTCGGCCGGGGGATGCCCGGCGGCCTCCAACGCGAGGGCGGCAGCCTGCACCAGATGCGTACGCTCCCACCCGCACGGCCGGTCCGTCGCGCCGTCCGGATTGGTCATCCGGCGCAGCTCCAGCAGCCCCTGCCAGGCACCGCGCACCTCCCGCAGCCGCGCCGGGCCCGCCTTCGGGGCGCCCGGCGCACCGCCGATCCGCGCGGCGAAGACACCGCCGGGCGCGGGTGCCTGCGCTGCCGCGGGGGCCGTCGGCTCGGCCTCGCGTATCCGGTGCCCCGCCGGTGTCAGGAAGTGGTCGTGCGGCGGGCGTGGATGCCGGAAGGCGAGGCCGCGCTTCACCAGTGCCGCGAGCTGCGCCTCCGTACCCCTCAGCCGCCCGGTGGCGGGGTCGGCGGCGTCGATGACACGCCGCTGGGCGGCGGTCGGCGGTCGGGTCACGGCGTGCTCCTTCCGGCGCGGGGCGTCACCCGGCGTGGCACCCGCTTCGCAGGCTACGACCCGGCTCTGACATTCCAGCCGGCGATCACCGGCCGCCCGTGCTCCGTGCTCAGCCGGCAGACCGTCCCCGTCGCCATCTGGAACAGCGCCCCGTCGGCGGGCGGCAGCCCGAGCCGCCGGGCCGTGAGCACCCGCAGGAAGTGCCCGTGGGCCACGAGCACCACGCTTCCCTCGTCGTTGGCGAACGCCGCGTCCACCTTGGCCAGCATCCGGTCGGCGCGCACCCCGACCTGCTCAGGACTCTCCCCGGGATGGTCCGGCGGGCCCGGCGCGACCCCGTCCGTGAACAGGAACCACCCCGGCCGCTCGTGCTGGATCTCGACGGTCGTGATCCCCTCGTACCCGCCGTAGTCCCACTCCCGCAGGTCGGTGTCGATCCGCGCGTCGGGCAGCCCGATCAGCTCGGCGGTCTCCCGCGCACGCTGCGACGGGCTGACGAAGGCGGCGCCGATCCGCTGCGACCGGATGAGCGGCACGAGCTGCCGCGCCTCCTTCCGCCCGAGCTCGGTGAGCGGCATGTCCGTCCAACCCGTGTGCCGTCCGGACCGCGACCACTCGGTCTCACCGTGCCGGACGAGAATGAGATCAGCCATGCGTCACAGGCTAAGAGCCCAGCGCTCCAACTCCGCGAAGTCACGCTCCCGCAGTCCCCTGCGCGCGTCGACCGGCATCAGCAGCGCGGCCGCGTCGTGGTGGGCCGCGACATGCCGTACGTCCAGGTCGGTGATCATGTCGTCCACCCACACGAACGGGTGCCCCGCGGCCCACGCGACCACATGTCGGGTCTTCCAGTACAGCCCCTCGGGATCCCTCGCGAACAGCTCCGGCCACTCGATCACCGGCAGGTCGCCGGGCAGCCCGATCACCGGCGCGATCATCTCGTTGGCCTGGTGCTGCCAGGTGGTGGCCCACGCCAGCTCGTACGGCAGGGCCCGCAGCCGCGCCCCGTGTCCCGGATGCAGCCGCACCCGCAGTCCGCGACGCAGCCGGCGGGATCCCGGGGGCTGGCGGGCCGACCAGTTCGCCGGGTGCACCCGGCGCGTGACATAGCCGCGATGGCCGAGGTACACCGCGCGGAACGGGTTGAGGGGGCCGTCCACGTCGAGGAGCAGGAGAGGGCGGGTGCTCATGGACGGTTGATACCCACGCCGGCCCTCACTCCTGCCGGTATCCGCTCAGGAACCGCCCGATCCGCCCGATGGCCGCCTCCAGGTCCTCCGCGTACGGCAGGGTCAGGATCCGGAAGTGGTCCGGGGACGGCCAGTTGAAGCCGGTGCCCTGCACCACCTGGATCTTCTCCCGCAGCAGCAGGTCCAGGACGAACTTCTCGTCGTCGTGGATCCTGTGCACCTTCGGGTCGATCCGCGGGAAGGCGTACAGCGCGCCCTTCGGCTTCACGCACGAGACGCCGGGGATCTCGTTGAGCTTCTCCCAGGCCACGTCACGCTGCTCGCGGAGCCGGCCGCCGGGGGTGGTCAGGTCGCGGATCGACTGGCGGCCGCCGAGGGCGGCCTGGATGGCGTACTGGGCGGGCGCGTTGGCGCACAGGCGCATGGAGGCCAGCATCGTCAGGCCCTCCAGGTAGTCCTTCGCGTGCTGCTTGGGGCCGGTGACGACCAGCCAGCCGGAGCGGAAGCCCGCCACCCGGTAGGTCTTCGACAGGCCGCAGAAGGTGAGGACCACCAGGTCGGGGGCGAGGGCGGCGGCCGAGTGGTGCACGGCGTCGTCGTAGAGGATCTGGTCGTAGATCTCGTCGGCGAGGACCATCAGGCCGTGCCGGCGGGCGAGGTCGAGGATGCCCTCGACGATCTCCTTGGGATAGACCGCGCCGGTGGGGTTGTTGGGGTTGATGATGACCACGGCCTTGGTGCGGTCCGTGATCTTCGACGCCATGTCGGCCAGGTCCGGGTACCAGTCGGACTCCTCGTCGCAGAGGTAGTGCACCGCCTTGCCCCCGGCGAGGGTCGTCACCGCCGTCCACAGGGGGAAGTCCGGGGCGGGGATGAGGATCTCGTCGCCGTCCTCGACCAGCGCCTGTACGGCCATGGAGACCAGCTCGGACACGCCGTTGCCGAGGAAGACGTCGTCGACGCCGACCTCCAGGCCGAGCGTCTGGTAGCGCCCGGCGACGGCCCGGCGGGCGGAGAGGATGCCGCGCGAGTCGGTGTAGCCGTGCGCCTGCGGCAGCATCCGGATCATGTCCTGGAGGATCTCCTCCGGCGCCTCGAAGCCGAAGAGCGCGGGGTTGCCGGTGTTCAGGCGCAGCACGCTATGGCCCGCCTTCTCCAGTGCGTCGGCGTGCTCGATCACCGGGCCGCGGATCTCGTAGCAGACTTCGCTCAGCTTGTTCGACTGCCGGAACTCCATGCGCGCTCGCCCCTCCGGTTTCGTGTGTTGCTTGGTTTTACCAAGTTCGAGCTTGGAAAGTCCAACAACATGTCTAGACTGCGTCGCATGTCACCACGCCGAAGCTACGACCAGTACTGTTCCGCCGCCCGCGCGCTCGACGTCGTCGGCGACCGCTGGACACTGCTGATCGTCCGGGAACTGCTGGCCGGCCCGCGGCGCTACACCGACCTGCACGCCGATCTGCCCGGCGTCAGCACCGACGTGCTGGCGTCCCGGCTCAAGGACATGGAGCGGGACGGCGTCTCCACCCGCCGCAGGCTGCCGCCGCCGGGAGCCGCCTACGTGTACGAACTCACCCCGCGAGGCCGGGAGTTGCTGCCCGTTCTGCAGGCGCTGGGGGACTGGGGGCAGGCCGAGCTGGGCGGGCGGCGCCCCACCGACGCCGTGCGCGCGCACTGGTTCGCGCTGCCGCTGCTGCGAGCCCTGCGGAACATGGGGGAGGGCGTCGTCGAAGTCCGGTTGGAGGAAGGGGACTTCCATCTCCACCTCGGCGCCGAGGACGGGCCGGTCTACGGGGAAGGGCCCGCTCCGGTGGAGCCCGACGCCCGGCTGGTCCTGGACTCCGGGACGTGCGAGGCGATCGCGCGCGGGGAGCTGAGCGTGCCGGACGCCGTGCGCGGCGGCCGTGTCGACGTGGGCGGGGAGGGGACCCTCGCCAAGGCGCTGCGCGAGGGATGAACGCGGAAAAGGGCCCACCGTCGAGGACGGCAGGCCCTTCTCACGATGCGTCAGGCGCCGGGCGGCACCCGCGACGGCCGGCCCGTTCCACGGGTCAGCGCATACCCGCCGACCCCCGCGAGCGCGGCCAGCACGCCGCCGATCGCCGTCCACACCCACCGGTCGGACCACCAGCCGGACGCCCAGCCGTCCTCGGGTTCGAGGCTGGACAGCACCGCCGAGTCCGACGAACTCTCCTCGTCCTCGCGCGACTTCAGCGCCACCCCCGGAATCAGCGGCTGGGCCAGCGAACCGTCCACCGCCGCCGAGCCGCCGATGTCCTTGGAGTCGACCCGCACCGACGCCTCCACCGGCAGGCCCAGGTCGGAGGTGGGCACGTCCACGGCCGTCAGGCGGACGTAGTACGTGCCGGGCAGCGGGTCATTGGCCCACTGCTCCGACCAGGCGCGGACCGTGCGCAGTACGCAGGTCAGCTCCACGGAGGGCGCTGCGGCCGCCGCGGTGCGCGTCTGGGCGCCGTACTGGCAGGCCTGGCGGCGCCGCAGGCCGTCGTACACGTCGATCTGCCAGGTCTCGGCGGCGTGCCTGTCGGGCAGCTTCACCGTCGCCCTGACGGTGGGGCGCCGGCCGGCGTCCGCGGGGAACGACCAGTACAGGTAGTCGCCCGTGGAGGCGCTCGCCGTGGCCGTCTGCCCCTGCTCGATCTCCGTCGCCGTACGGAAGGCCGTGCCCGCCCGGGTCGGCGCGCCGCCGTCCTGCGACGCGCTCGGCGACGGCGAGGCGTCGGCCACCGCCGGACCCGCCGCCAGGCCCAGCGCCAGCAGGGCTCCGCTCACCACACGTGTGATCCGCATCAGTTGGTCCTCCAGACCGCGACCCGCCAGCGCGACAGCCAGCCCCAGACGAGACCGGCGAGGAAGCCGGCGAGGATCAGCGCGCCGAGCAGCCACCAGCCCCGGCCGAGGCCGAAGGAGGCCACGTCGCCCGAGGCGGACGGCCCCTCCACGACGTCGACCGTCAGCTCCAGCGGCAGACCGGGCGTGGTCTGCACACCGGAGCCCGCCGAGAAGGAGTGCGTGACCTGCAGGCACACGGACTCGGGCGCGCTCTCGCCCTCCGCGTCCTCCTGCTCGGCCTTCGGGTAGCGCAGCCCGGTCGAGACGACGTCGGTACGGCCGTTGCCCGCCGCCTCGCCGCGCACGATCTCCCGGCCGCGCTCGGTCACCGCCCGCAGCAGCACCCCGTAGGAGGGGTTCACTGCGCGGTCGGCCGACACGCTGACCGACGCGCGCAGTTCATGGCCGTACGGGACGTTCACCCGGTACCAGCGCTGCTGCCCGAACTCCGCGCGGTCGGTGTACAGGCCGGACTCCAGCGTGGGCGCCTTCGCGCACTGCTCCGCGCCGGTCGTCGCGACCGGCGTCACCACCGGGTCGGCCGCCCGGTCCACCAACTGGTTGACCTTGTCGGCGAGTTCCTCGGTGTGCTCGACGGAGGTGAAGGTGCCGCCGGTCGCCTCGGCGATGCAGCTGAGCTGCTGCCGCATCTTGGTGTTCGGGACCAGGCCGAGCGTGTCGATGGTCAGGCCGATGCCCTTGGCGGCGATCTCCCGGGCCACCTCGCACGGGTCGAGCGGGGCGCAGGTGTCCTCGCCGTCGCTGATCAGCACGATGCGCTTGGAGCCCTCGCCGCCGTCGAGGTCGTCGGCCGCCTTCAGCAGCGCGGGGCCGATCGGCGTCCAGCCGGTGGGCGCGAGCGTCGCCACGGCCGCCTTCGCCTCTGTGCGGTCCAGCGGGCCGACCGGGTAGAGCTGCGCGGTGTCCTTGCAGCCCGTCTTGCGGTCGTCACCGGGGTAGTTGGCGCCCAGCGTGCGAATGCCCAGCTGGACCTCCTCGGGCGTCGCGTCCAGCACCTCGTTGAACGCCTGCTTCGCCGCGGCCATCCGCGACTGGCCGTCGATGTCCCGCGCCCGCATGGAGCCGCTCACGTCGAGGACGAGATCGACCTTGGGCGCCATCGCGCTGGTCTCGTCGGCAACCGCCCCGGCCGGGAACGCCATCCCGGCCGCGAGCGCGGCGAGCAGGGCGCAGACCCCGGTCGCCAGCCGTGTTCTTGTGATCATCGGCGGATCTTATTGATCAGAGGTGTCCTGCTTCAAAACGAGGTCAGAACACCTCGGCGAGCAGCGGATTGGGCAGCCCGGCCCACTGGTCCCCGGGCGTCCCGGGTGACAGCCGCATCAGCGTCAGCGCCTTCGTCGGCAGCGTCTCCTCGTGCAGTGCCGCCAGATCCTCGGTCTCCGGGAGCTCCCCTGCGACCGCCTCCAGCGCCCCGCGCAGCGCCGCGCCCGAGCCCGCCGTACCCGCGAGCGCCCCCGCCACCAGGGACCCGAACAGCTTGCGGCGCAGGGCGGTCACGTCGTCCGTGACGATCCGGCCGGTCAGCTCGGGGACCGGGATGCCGTGCCGGGCCAGCCGCGCGGGGCTGACCCGGATGTCGGCGAGGTCGCGGTAGACCAGCCGCACCGGGGAGCCGTCCGCCGACAGCACCACGAGCAGGTTCTGGCCGTGCGCCTCCAGCGCCACGCCCAGCTCCAGCAGCCTCAGCCCCACGGTGAGCGCGAGCCGCGTCAACCCGGCCAGCCAGGCGGCGGACCGGGGCAGCTCGGTGGTGGCGAGCGCGGCCACCGGGACGACCCGCTCGCCGGGACCCGCGTACACCTGCGGCGACTCGCGCAGCACCGCCGCCAGATCCGGCGAGTGGGCGGTCGCGGCCCCCAGCGTGCGGGTGACGTGCAGCAGTCCGTCCATGCGGGCCGCCAGCGTCTCCGCGAAGTCCGACAGCGTGGCCGACAGACCGATGGAGTACACCGAGATGTCCCGCACCGAGGACGTCAGCCGGGCGCTCAACGCCGTCTTGACGTGCGGTCCTTCGGGGAGGGCGAGCGTGCGCAGCGACATCAGCGGATGCGCGGCGATCCCGGCGCCGGGGAGATCGCGGGGCCGCTTGAGCACATGCTCCGCCTGCCACGGATGCACCGGGATCAGCAGCCGCTCCCCGTCCCGCATGTCCCGCGGCCACGCACCGGTCACCAGGCACTCCGCCGCCCGCACCGGCACCCGCGCCAGCGTCACCACCGGCCGGTGCTCGGGCCCGTACGCCAGCTGCTCGGCGACCGAGAAACCGGGCCGGGAACGGCAGTTGGGATGGAAGGGATGCCCGTCGACCACCCGCTGCTCCCACTCCCAGTCACGCGTCGGCCACCCCTTGGGGTGACCCTCCTGACCGGCCCGCGACAGCGCCAACGAGGCGACGCTGTGGCCGAGTTCGGCCGCGAACGACATGCCGTGCGGCACGGAGAGCTCGGTCAGCAGCCGGGCCGGATCGTCGTACGGCGACCCGTCGAGTCGTACGGCGGTGACGTACGCGGCGGTGGCGTACGGGTCGGCGGGCGGGCCGTGCAGCCGGCGCCCGTCCGAAAGACGCAGGCTCAGGCCCTCCCGGCCGCGCTCCCGGCCGGCCACCCAGGGCAGCGGCTCGTAGGCCAGCGCACGCCACAGCCGGGTCAGCACGGCCGCGCGGGCGCCGGGGAGCCCGGCGGCGTACCGGGCGGCGAGTTCGGGGCGTGCTTCGGCCAGTTCGGCCACGACCTCGGCCTCGGCGCTGGAGGGACGGTGCACGGGCGGGCTCCTCGGGTACGAGTAGGGCGTCGGGGCAGGCACCGACGACAGACATACTGATCGTCTTCCCGCCTGAACGGACCGTAGAGAACGAGTGGATCGCGTGCACCTCAACCCTCCGCCCGCCGCCGACGTCGCGGAACACGCCGACGCCCGCTCGGTCGCGCCCCTGCTCAACTGCCTGCTGCGCGAGGTCGCCGAACCCCACGACGGCACCGGCGAGCGGCCCGTGTACCGGCTGCCCGCCTCCGGCCGTCTGCTGCGCGTCCTCGGCGAGCGGCGGCCCGCCGAACCGGAGGTGTACGCGGCCGGCGCCTGGCAGCGCGTCGGGCACGCCGAACTCGTCAAGCTCGTCGCCGACGAACTGCGCCGCCACACCGGTCTGTCCAACCACGAGCTGCCCGCCGAGATGATCGACAGCCGCGACGCGCTGGCCGCGCTCCTGACGGCACGCGGGCGTGCCACACCGCCGGACGACCTCTACCTCCGCTCCGAACAGTCCCTCCTCACCGGCCACCCCTACCACCCCGCCCCCAAGGCGCGCGGCGGCGGTCCGGTCGCGGCCTGGCTGCCGTACGCCCCCGAGGCGCACGCCCGCTTCCCGCTGACGCTGCTCGGCGTGCGCGAGGACGCCGTCGTCGAGGAGGGGGACACCGCGGCCCTGGACGCCCTCGGCGAGGCCCCGCCCGGCTACCGGCTGCTGCCCGCGCACCCCTGGCAGCTCGACCTGGTCGGCCGCGAGCTCGCGGAGGCATTCGCGGACGGCAGGCTGGTGCGGCTGGGCACGACCGGGTCCGAGGTCTGGCCGACGGCCGCGATCCGCACGCTGTACGCCCCCGAGCAGGATCTCTTCCTCAAGTTCAGCCTGGACGTGCGCATCACCAACGACATCCGCCGGCTGTGGCGGCACGATCTGCTGAAACTCCGCCGTACGGACGCGGCGACGGCCGCCGCCTTCACCGCGCTCGACGGCCGCGCGGCCTGGCTGGGCGACCGCGGCTATCGCACCGCCGGCTTCGCCTTCGAGGAGCTGGCGGTCCTGGTCCGCGACGGACTGCGGGACAGCGTGCTGCCGGGCGCGACGCCCCTGCTCGCCGCCGGGCTCGTCGAGGGCTTCGAGGGGAGCCCGCTGCTCGGCATCCAGGACCCGGTGGCCTGGTGGGAGGCGTATCTGGCCCAGGTCGTGCCGCCGGCCCTCGACGCCTTCGCCGGCCACGGCGTCGTACTCGAAGCCCACCTGCAGAACACGCTGGTCGCCGTCGACGACGACGGCATGCCGGTGCAGGCCCTCTTCCGGGACGCCGAGGGCGTGAAGCTGCTCCCGGAGGTGTCCCGGCCGGCCGGCTGGGAGCGACTGGTGTACTGCCTGGTCGTGAACCATCTCGTGGAGATCGCCGGAGCCCTCGTCGAGCGCTTCCCGGCGCTGGACCCGTGGCCCGCCGCCCGCCGCGAGCTGGCCCGCCACGACCTCCCCGAGATCCCGGCGCTGCTGTCCGCCCCCACCCTGCCCGGCAAGACCAACCTGCTGCTGCGCTGGACGGCCGCGGACGGGGCGGCGGCCCGCTATCTGCCGTTGCCCAATCCGTTGGCCCGGTGAGGGTCGGCTGGGGGCGGGGGTGTCAGTGGCGGATTTCCATGGTGCGGCGGCGGTGTTGTCCGTCCCGGAGTGTCCCGGCGTGCTGTTGTGCTGGACGGCGGGGTAGGGGGTGGCGGCCCGTTGTCTGCCGTTGCCCGCCCCGTTGGCCCGGTGAGGGTCGGCTGGGGGAGGGGGTGTCAGTGGCGGATTTTCATGGTGCGGCGGCGGTGTTGTCCGTCCCGGAGTGTCCCGGCGTGCTGTTGTGCTGGACGGCCGCGGACGGGGCGGCGGCCCGCTGTCCAACCCGCTGGCCCGGTGAGAGCCGGCCGGGCGGCGGGGCTTCAGTAGCGGATCTCCACCGCGCGGCCTTCCGCGTCCAATTCCGGCGACTGCGGGACGCGTACCGCGGTCCCCACCGCGATCCGGTGCGCCGACCAGGCCGCGGCGGCGGCGTCGAGGACATCGTCCGCCGGCACGCGATCCGCTTCCCCGAGCTCGTCGGGCAGGACTACTCCGGCCGCCGCCAGCAGTGCGCGTCGCGCGTGCTGGCCGCGCCAGGTCTTCTTGGCGTACGCCGGCGGCACCCCGCCGGCCAGGGCCCGGAAGGACAGCTCGGGGTGCACCTCGTGGACCCGCCGGTCGGCGAGCCAGCACGCACGGGCCTCCAGCAGCTTCGGAGCCAGCGCCCACGCCTGCCGGCTCAGCCGCTGACCGGTCAGCTCCTGGCACCGGTCACCGGCCACCGTGTACTCCGACTCCAGCCACGCCGGCCGCGGCGCCACCAGGAAGACGGTGCTGCGCCGCTCCCGCAGCAGCGCCCGCGCGCCGAGATCCGCGGCACGCCAGCCGCGCTCGACCAGGCCGAGCGGCATGTCCACCGCGATCACCGCCGCCTCGGCGGCCCGCTCGATCAGCGCGTCCAGCCGGACGTCCACGAGACTGCCCGCGTAGGCGCCGCCCGTGAGCCCGATCCCCACCCACCCCTGCCTGCCACAGGCGTCGACCCCCAGCACGTCCATCTCGCCCCGCCTCTCCCGAGGGGTCGGAGGTTACTATGGGCGTTTCCTGCCGACAGACGAACGAGGCTGGTGGCCCGACAGATGCTGAGAGAGGTCACCGCGACCCGCTACGTCACCCCCCTGCGCTCCGGTGGCTCCGTACCCGGCGTCGTCGAGGCGGACGACCTGGGCACCTACGTCGTCAAGTTCACCGGCTCCGCGCAGGGCCGTAAGGCGCTGGTCGCCGAGGTGATCGTCGGTGAACTCGCCCGCGCGCTCGGGCTGCGCTTCCCCGAGCTTGTCCTGGTCCACTTCGACCCCGCCGTCGCCGACAGCGAGCCGCACCAGGAGGTGCGGGACCTGCACGCCGCCAGCGCGGGGGTCAACCTCGGCATGGACTTCCTGCCGGGCGCGCGGGACTTCACCCCGGAGGCCGCGAAGACCTTCCGCGTGGACCCGCTGGAGGCGGGCCGGATCGTCTGGCTGGACGCCCTGACCGCGAACGTCGACCGCACGGTGCACAGCTCGAACCTGATGATCTGGCCGACCCTCGGCACGGTCCCGCCGCGCCTGTGGCTGATCGACCACGGGGCGGCCCTGGTCTTCCACCACCGCTGGGACGGCTCGGACCCCGGGAAGTCCTACGACTTCCGCCACCACGCCCTCGGACACTACGGCCCCGACGTGCGCGCCGCCGACGCGGAGCTGGCGCCGAGGGTGACCGAGGAGGTGCTGCGCGCGATCGTGGCGGAGGTGCCGGACGCCTGGCTGGCCGAGGAGCCCGGCTTCGCGACGCCCGACGCGGCCCGCGAGGCCTACGTCGCCCACCTGCACGCGCGCGTGCGGGCGTCCGCCGCCTGGCTCCCCACCGACTTCCCCACCCGGGAGGAACTCGCCGCCGAGGAGGCCCTCCGGGCGGCCAAGTCACAGCAGGGCCGGCCGAAGTGGCTGAAGCAGGTGCCCGACCTGCACGGCAAACCGGCCGCGGAACAGGATTGGTCGGTGCACCTCGGATGAGTGGCCGTGTCGAGATCGAGTACTGCACCCAGTGCAAGTGGCTGCCGCGCGCCGCCTGGCTGGCGCAGGAACTGCTCACCACCTTCGAGGCGGAGCTGTCCGAACTGGCCCTCAAGCCGGGCAGGGGCGGTGTCTTCGTCGTCCGGGTGGACGACGAGGTGGTCTGGGACCGCCGCGAGCAGGGCTTCCCCGAGCCGACGGCCGTGAAGCAGGCCGTACGCGACCGAGTGGCCCCGGGAAAGTCCCTGGGCCACTCGGACAAGGCGTCGCGGGAGTAGCTCAGCCCTTCAGCTGCTCGTACGCCGGCAGCGTCAGGAAGTCCGCGTACCGCTCGTCGAGGGAGACCTCCAGGAGCAGGTCGTGGGCCTGCTGCCAGTGGCCGGCCGCGAAGGCCTCGTCTCCGAGCTCGTCCTTGATGTTCTGGAGTTCCTCGGCGGCGACCTTGCGGGCCAGCTCCGGGGTGGCCTTCTCGCCGTTCTCGAACTCGACGCCGGCGTTGATCCACTGCCAGATCTGGGAGCGGGAGATCTCCGCGGTGGCCGCGTCCTCCATGAGGTTGAAGATGGCGACGGCGCCGAGGCCCCGCAGCCAGGCCTCGATGTAACGGATGCCGACCTGGACGGCGTTGACCAGGCCCGGGTACGTGGGCCGCGCGTCCAGCGAGTCGATCGCGATCAGGTCGGCCGCCTCGACGTGGACGTCCTCGCGCAGCCGGTCCTTCTGGTTCGGCTTGTCGCCGAGGACCTTGTCGAAGGACTCCATGGCGATCGGGACCAGGTCGGGGTGGGCGACCCAGGAGCCGTCGAAGCCGTCGGCGGCCTCGCGGTCCTTGTCGGCGCGGACCTTCTCGAAGGCCACCTTGTTGACCTCGGCGTCCCGGCGGGAGGGGATGAAGGCCGCCATGCCGCCGATCGCGTGCGCGCCGCGCTTGTGGCAGGTGCGGACGAGGAGTTCGGTGTACGCCCGCATGAACGGGGCCGTCATCGTGACCGCGTTGCGGTCCGGCAGGACGAACTTGGCGCCGCCGTCACGGAAGTTCTTGACGATGGAGAACAGGTAGTCCCAGCGGCCGGCGTTCAGCCCCGAGGCGTGGTCGCGCAGTTCGTAGAGGATCTCCTCCATCTCGTACGCCGCCGTGATCGTCTCGATCAGGACGGTCGCGCGGACGGTGCCCTGCGGGATGCCCACGTAGTCCTGCGCGAAGACGAACACGTCGTTCCAGAGGCGGGCCTCCAGGTGCGACTCCGTCTTCGGGAGGTAGAAGTACGGGCCCTTGCCGAGGTCGATCAGGCGCTGGGCGTTGTGGAAGAAGTACAGGCCGAAGTCGACGAAGGCACCGGGGACCTGCTCGCCGTCGACCTGGAGGTGGCGCTCGTTCAGGTGCCAGCCACGCGGGCGCATGACGACGGTCGCGAGCTCCTCGTCGGCCTTGAGCGCGTACGACTTGCCGGACTTCGGGTCGGTGAAGTCGATGCCGCGGGTGTAGGCGTCGATCAGGTTGAGCTGGCCGAGGACGACGTTCTCCCAGGTCGGCGCGGAGGCGTCCTCGAAGTCGGCGAGCCAGACCTTGGCGCCCGAGTTGAGGGCGTTGATGGTCATCTTGCGGTCCGTGGGACCGGTGATCTCGACCCGGCGGTCCTGGAGCGCGGGCGGGCACGGGGCCACCCGCCAGGAGTCGTCCGCGCGGATCGCGGCGGTCTCCGGGAGGAAGTCGAGCGCGGACGTCCGGGCGATCTCCGCGCGGCGCTCGGCGCGGCGGGCGAGCAGCTCCTCACGCCGGGGCGTGAACCGCCGGTGCAGCTCGGCCACGAAGGCGAGGGCCGCCTCGGTGAGGACCTCCTCCTGCCGGGGCAGGGGCTCGGCGTCGACGATGGCCAGCGGGGACGGCGCTGGTGCGGACATGAGCTGTCACTTCCTTCAGCGAGCTACGTGGACGAGCTGTCGTGCCTGGCACCGGGTGCCAGTCTTCCCGGATACGTCGGACAGCGCCCGTGGAGCGGACGGGCGCTTCTGATCAGTGGATACTAGTTTCCTCATGGTGGAAGTTCAATGGTTTGTTGATGTCGAGATTCTCTGAGTCGAGGCAAGGTGGCTCCGGGTGCCACCGCACTCACTCAAGGTGGGCGAGATCGGCCTCCGTGTCGATGTCGTACGGCTGAGCCACGTCACCGCACTCGACGAGCCCGATCGCCTCCTGGTGCTCCCTGAGATAGGCGCGTGCACCCCGGTCGCCGGTCGCGGTCGCCGCGATGCCGGCCCAGTGGGCGGCGCCGAACAGGACCGGATGCCCGCGTACCCCGTCGTAGGCGGCCGAGACGAGCGACGACTCGTCCTCGTACGCCGCGAGGACGCGCGCGACAGCCTCCGCTCCGATGCCGGGCTGGTCGACGAGGAAGACGAGCGCCGCCCGCGCCCCCGTGCCGGCGAGCGAATCGAGCCCGGCGCGCAGCGACGAGCCCATCCCGTCGGCCCAGTCCGGGTTCTCCACCAGGACGCAGTCACCGAGCTCCGCCCGCGCCCGTACGGCCTCGGCGCCGGCGCCCAGCACCACGTGCACGCGGGCACAGCCGGCCGCGCGCAGCACCCCCGCCGCGTACTCCACGAGGGGCCGGCCGCGGTGCGGGAGCAGGGCCTTGGGGCGTCCGCCGAGGCGTCGGCCGCCGCCGGCGGCGAGCAGCAGACCGGCGACCGGCGGCGGTTCGTTCTCAGTCATGCGTCACGTCTTTCCGGGTCATCCGCCCTGTCCTTCAGCGTCATGCGTCCTGCATACCTGACACCCGCGCGCGGGCCCGAGTCCCCAACGACTGAATTTCCGTCCGCGTGGTGGCGCTTCGGCATCGGGTGGCGTTTACTGACCGGCGTCCCCGGCGCCCGAGCTACGCCAGGGGTGCTCGGCGGGGGTTGCGCGACCACTGGCGCACAACGGCGTGCGAGGGGGGAGAGCTTTGTTGCGGAGCTTGGGGCAGAGGCCGGTGACAGGCAGCGACGAGGACCCAAGGGTGGCGGAACTGCGGACGGCCGTGTCCCGTCTGCGCCGCGAACTCGCCGCGCATCCGGCCGAGTTCCCGGACCGGGGAATCGCCGAGGACGAACTCGCGGCGCTGGCCGCGATGGCGGTCTCCGGCGCGCCGGAGACTCCTCGGCTGCGCAGGTCGCTGCTGCTGATCGCGGGCGCGATCGGATCGGTGAGCGCGCTGTCTCCCGGGCTCACACAGGTGCGCGACGCGGTGGAGATGTTCGGGCGGCCCCGGGGTTAGGTCAGGTCCAGCCGCGGAACGGGAACGGTCCCCGGTAGCCCCGGTCCGACGTCCGGTGCTCGAACTGGTCGCACACCCACGTCTCCTGGACGAACTCGGTGCGCCGGGGCCAGATCGTCAGGATGCCGTTGGGCCCGTATTTGCCGTCGCACCGCCGGTAGACGTCCTTGGCGCCCCGGAAGCAGGCCAGCCCGGTCATCATGCCGCGGCCCACCGGGTGGTAGTCGGACCAGGCGCACGCGATGCACGCCTTGAGGCGGGCCGTCCCGGGCAGTGCGTTCCCGATCTCGTGCAGGGCGTCCTCGAAGTCGGGGTGCGTGGCGTGGTACTCGCGCCCGTCGAGCCGCAGGGTGACGGTGAGGTTCTCCGCCTCCGGCCGGGCACCGGAGCTGCAACGCGCAGTGCACGGTCGCGACGTGCTCGCCCTGCCCTTCGACCTCGACGGGCATGGTCAGCTCCCACTCCAGCAGGCAGGCCCAGAGGTCTCCCCCGGAGAAGGTGAACGCCGGCTCGGGCGGTCGCCGGTCAGCGCGCCGAGGGTGTCCATCGTGTCGCCCTCGAAGCGCACGCCCCTGATCGTCGTACGGATCACCTCGCGGCCGTCCGACTCGAAGACGATCTCCTCGCTGCCGTGCCGGTCGGTGTAGCGGCCCGGCCAGCGCGCTGACACCGTCACGCGGGACTCTGGGTGGCCAGCGCCTGGGACAGCTCGCCGGCCACCTGCTGGAGCACCGGCACGATCTTCTCCGTGGCCGCCTCGGTGACCCGGCCGGCCGGGCCGGAGATCGAGATGGCCGCCGCGGTCGGGGAGTCGGGCACCGAGACCGCGAGGCAGCGCACGCCGATCTCCTGCTCGTTGTCGTCGACCGCGTAGCCGTGGCGCCGCACGTCCTCCAGGGCCGCGAGGAAGCCGTCCGGCGTGACGATCGTCTTCTCGGTGGCGGCCGGCATCCCGGTGCGGGACAGCAGGGCTCGCACCTCCTCCGGCGGGAACGAGGCGAGCAGCGCCTTGCCGACGCCCGTGGAGTGCGGCAGCACCCGCCGGCCGACCTCCGTGAACATGCGCATCGAGTGCTTGGACGGCACCTGGGCGACGTAGACGATTTCGTCGCCGTCGAGCAGGGCCATGTTCGCCGTCTCGCCGGTCTCCTCGACCAGCCGGGCGAGGTAGGGGCGGGCCCAGGTGCCGAGCAGCCGGGAGGCGGATTCGCCCAGGCGGATCAGACGGGGGCCGAGGGCGTAGCGGCGGTTGGGCTGCTGGCGTACGTATCCGCAGGCCACGAGCGTCCGCATGAGGCGGTGGATCGTGGGCAGCGGCAGTCCGCTGCTGGCGGACAGCTCGCTCAGGCCCACCTCGCCGCCCGCGTCCGCCATCCGCTCGAGCAGGTCGAAGGCGCGCTCGAGGGACTGGACCCCGCCGCCGTTGGACTTGGCGGTGTCGGTGGTGCTGGCGCTGGACGTCGGCACGGCGTTCCTTTCGGGACCGGTGGGAGGGCAGAAGCCTACCCGTGGGTCGGTTGACTCCCTGCTTGTACGTAGCTACGTTCTGCTTGCTGGAATTGTAATTCCGCTTTGTGGAAACGTCCAGAGAGTGTCGAGCGGGTGCACTGTGGAGAAGTGTGCCCTTGACGGCGCCGGAACGGGAGTGAAGACTTCTTCAACAGAACGTTGAATTCCGCTGGGTGGAAGTCATGGAGCGGCAGAGAGGGGTCCGGGTGTCCGACGCTGAACTGGTGCTGCGCTCGACGCGCGTCATCACCCCGGAGGGGACGCGGGCCGCCTCGGTCGCCGTCGCCGCCGGCAAGGTCACGGCCGTACTCGGGTACGACGCCGAAGTCCCGTCCGGCGCCCGGCTGGAGGACCTCGGCGACGACGTCCTGCTGCCCGGCCTGGTCGACACGCACGTGCACGTCAACGACCCCGGCCGCACCGAGTGGGAGGGCTTTTGGACCGCCACCCGCGCCGCGGCGGCCGGCGGCATCACCACCCTCGTCGACATGCCGCTCAACTCCCTGCCGCCGACCACCACGGTCGGCAACCTCCGCACCAAGCAGGAGGTGGCCCGCGACAAGGCGCACATCGACGTCGGCTTCTGGGGTGGCGCCCTGCCCGACAACGTCAAGGACCTGCGCCCGCTGCACGAGGCCGGGGTCTTCGGCTTCAAGGCCTTCCTGTCGCCGTCCGGCGTGGACGAGTTCCCGCACCTCGACCAGGACCGGCTCGCGCAGTCCCTGGCGGAGATCACCTCCTTCGGCGGCCTGCTGATCGTGCACGCCGAGGACCCGCACCACCTCGACGCCGCCCCGCAGCACGGCGGCCCCAAGTACGCCGACTTCCTCGCCTCGCGTCCGCGTGACGCCGAGGACACGGCCATCGCCCAGCTGATCGCCCAGGCGAAGCGGCTCCACGCGCGCGTGCACGTGCTCCACCTGTCCTCCAGCGACGCGCTGCCGCTGATCGCCGAGGCCAAGCGGGACGGCGTACGGATCACCGTCGAGACCTGCCCGCACTACCTGACCCTCACCGCCGAGGAAGTCCCCGACGGCGCCAGCGAGTTCAAGTGCTGCCCGCCGATCCGTGAGTCCGCCAACCAGGACCTGCTGTGGCAGGCGCTGGCCGACGGCACGATCGACTGCGTCGTCACCGACCACTCGCCCTCCACGGCCGACCTGAAGACCGACGACTTCGCCACCGCCTGGGGCGGCATCTCCGGCCTCCAGCTGAGCCTGGCCGCCGTGTGGACGGAGGCCCGCCGGCGCGGGTACGACCTGGAGGACGTGGTCCGCTGGATGTCCGCGCGCACGGCGGGGCTCGTCGGACTGGATCAGAAGGGCGCCATCGAGGCGGGCCGCGACGCGGACTTCGCCGTCCTCGCGCCCGACGAGACCTTCACCGTGGACCCGGCCGCCCTCCAGCACCGCAACCGCGTGACGGCGTACGCCGGCAAGACCCTGTACGGCGTCGTGAAGTCCACCTGGCTGCGCGGCGAACGCATCGTCGCGGACGGCGAGTTCACCGACCCGAAGGGGCGACTCCTCACCCGGACCGACTGAATCCCACCCATCGATCTCGAAAGGCAGACCATCACCGTGACGGCGCAGCATCGATCCTTGTTGGCCAGCTTCACCGGCGACGCGAACCCCTACGGCGGCGGCGACCCCTACGCGGACTACCGCACCGCCGACTTCCCGTTCACCCAGTACGCCAACCTGGCCGACCGCCGGCTGGGCGCCGGGGTCATCGCCGCCAACGACGAGTTCTTCGCCCAGCGCGAGAACCTGCTGGTGCCCGAGCGGGCCGAGTTCGACCCCGAGCACTTCGGGCACAAGGGCAAGATCATGGACGGCTGGGAGACCCGGCGGCGGCGCGGTGCCTCCGCCGACCACCCCTGGCCGACGGCCGAGGACCACGACTGGGCGCTGGTACGGCTCGGCGCGCCGGGCGTGATCCGCGGCATCGTCGTCGACACGGCCCACTTCCGCGGCAACTATCCGCAGGCGGTGTCCGTCGAGGGCGCGTCGGTGCAGGGCTCGCCCTCCCCGGAGGAACTGCTCGGCGACGACGTGAAGTGGACGACCCTCGTGCCCCGCACGCCGGTCGGCGGCCACGCGGCGAACGGGTTCGCCGTCTCCGCGGAGCAGCGCTTCACCCACCTCCGGGTCAACCAGCACCCCGACGGCGGCATCGCGCGCCTGCGTGTGTACGGCGAGGTCGTCCCCGACCCGCGGTGGCTGGAGGTCCTCGGCACCTTCGACGTGGTCGCCCTGGAGAACGGCGGCCAGGCCGAGAACGCCTCCAACCTCTTCTACTCGCCCGCCACCAACACCATCCAGCCGGGCCGCTCCCGCAAGATGGACGACGGCTGGGAGACCCGTCGGCGGCGCGACCAGGGCAACGACTGGATCAGCTACCGGCTCGCGGCGCAGTCCCAGATCCGGGCGATCGAGATCGACACCGCGTACCTGAAGGGCAACAGCGCGGGCTGGGCCTCGGTGTCGGTGAAGGACGGCGAGAGCGGGGAGTGGACGGAGATCCTCCCGCGCACCCGACTGCAGCCCGACACCAACCACCGCTTCGTCCTGCCGGTCCCCGCCGTCGGCACGCACGCGCGCGTGGACATCTACCCGGACGGCGGCATCTCCCGCCTCCGCCTGCACGGCTCGCTCACGGAGCAGGGCGCGGCCGGGCTGGCGGCGCGGCACCAGGAGGTGGGCGGCTGAGTCCCGCCACGGTGAGCGCGTAAGGCGTCCGAACCCGTGGGGCGCGCCGGCCGGACAGCACCGGCGCGCCCCACGTCATCTCAGGCCGCGTGGCCGCCGTCGACGGCGAACTCCGCGCCCGTCACGTACTCGGCGCCGGCCAGGTAGGCGACCGTGGCCGCCACCTCGTCGGCCGTGCCGAAACGGCCCAGGGCGGTCATCGCGGCCTGGCCGGACGCGTAGGGCCCATCGGCGGGGTTCATGTCCGTGTCGATCGGCCCGGGATGGACGATGTTCGCCGTGATACCGCGCGGGGAGAGCTCCCGCGCCAGCGCCTTCGTCAGGCCGATCAGGGCCGACTTGCTGGTCGCGTAGAGCGTTCCGCCGGGCCCCGGCACCCGCTGTGCCATGCAGCTGCCGATCGTGATGATCCGGCCCCCGGCCCGCATGCGCCCGGCAGCCGCCTGGGAGGCCAGGAAGACACCCCGGACGTTCACCGCGAGCACCCGGTCCACGTCCGCGAGCGCCAGGCCCTCCAGCGGGCCCAGGACGCCGACGCCGGCGTTGTTCACCAGCACGTCGAGCCCGCCCAGCGTCTCCACGGCGCGTTCCACCGCGCCGGCCGCCTCGTCCGGGTCCGCGGAGTCCGCCCGCAGGGCCACGGCCCGCCGCCCCAGCGCCTGAGCGGCCCGGACGACCTCCTCGGCCGCCTGCTCGCCGTTCACGTATGTCACGGCGACGTCCGCGCCCTCGCGCGCGAGGCGCAGGGCCGTCGCCGCGCCGATGCCCCGGCTGCCGCCGGTGACCAGCGCGACCTTGCCGTGCAGGGGTGTGTGCGTGCCTGTCGTGGATTCGTCAGTGGTTGTCATGAGTCCATCCCAGCGCCCCGCGGCGGGAAGTGCTGGCGGCGAACGGACACCTAGGTCGCGGCAGGAGCGGAACCCAGGCCGGGGCGGCGCACGGCCCACCGATGAGTTGCGGGTGCCGGTGGGGTCTGAGGTGATGACAGCAGACCCCACCCCGGAAAAGAGGCACTCCTCATGGGCAAGCTCGTTTCCACCCTCTTCGTCACCCTCGACGGCGTCTACCAGGCGCCCGGCGGCAAGGAGGAGGACACCCGCGGCGGCTTCGAGCAGGGCGGCTGGGTCTTTCCGTACGCCGACGAAGACTTCGGTCAGTTCATCAACGAGGTCTTCACGCGCCCGGCCGCCTTTCTCCTCGGACGCCGTACGTACGACATCTTCGCCTCGTTCTGGCCCAAGGTGACCGACCCGGCCGACCCGGTCGCCGCCAAGCTCAACGCACTGCCGAAGTACGTCCCCTCCGCCACCCTGACCGACCCGGAGTGGGCCGGCACCACCGTGCTCGGCGGCGATCTCGCCAAGGAGGTCGGCGCCCTGAAGGAGCGCACGGACGGTGAGCTCCAGGTGCACGGCAGCGGCGCCCTGGTCAGGTCGCTGCTCGCCCTCGGCCTGGTCGACACCCTGCACCTGCTGACCTTCCCGGTCGTCCTGGGCGCGGGGTACCGCCTCTTCACCGAGGGGGCCGAGCCCACCAGGTTCAAGCACAGCGGTGGCCGCGCCACGCGCAGCGGCGTCGCCATCAACTCCTACGACCTCGCGGGCCGTCCCGAGTACGGCTCGTTCGAGCTTCCCGAGGACGCGTGAGTGTCCGTTCGCGGCGTTCTCGCCCGGCCTGATGGAGATCGGGTGAGAACGCCGGGAGGCACGTTAACTTCCCGAGAACTCAACGGACATGAAGGCAAATTCTGTCGTCTTGACATTGACATGCCACTGTCTACGCGCGTCATCATGAAGCCATGAGATTCCCCCCACGAATCACTCGTATCGGCGCGGCCGCCGCCGTGCTGTCCGCCCTCCTCGTCGGCGGCACCGTCACCGCCACTCCGGCCGCCGCGGCGGTGGGCAGCATCTGCTACGGCGACCTGCCCTCCCAGGCCCACGACACGCTCGAACTGATCGAGCAGGGCGGCCCCTACCCCTACGACCAGGACGGCATCGTCTTCCAGAACCGGGAAGGCGTCCTGCCGAGCCAGTCGTCCGGGTACTACCACGAGTACACGGTCAAGACGCCTGGTTCCCCCACGCGTGGAGCTCGCCGCATCGTCACCGGTGAGAAGAGCCAGGAGGACTACTACACGGCCGACCACTACGAGACGTTCGACCTGATCAACTACGGCTGCTGAGCAATCGGGCCACGGTCCGCACCGGGAAAAGGTGCGGCCGGCCGGAAGTCCGGTGCGTGTTCAGCCGGACTTCCGGCTCCCGGCGGAGGCGAACAGCGCGAACGCCAGCACGAGCAGGGCGACGCTCGCGTAGATCTCGAAGCCGTCGAGGACGTCCAGTCCCTGGATCAGACCCCAGTCCCAGCCGGTGAACTCGTTGACCAGGCCGACGGCGCCCTGCGCCAGGGCGATGACTCCAAGGAACTCCAGCAGGTGCCTCATGCCATGACTCTCGCCCCGCGGACCCCCCACACCAATACGCCGCGGGGCGAGCCATGGCCGACGGAAGTCCACCTTCCGCGGCGGCCCGCCGCGGAAGTCCACCTTCCGCGGCGGCCCGCCGCGACCGAAGTCGGCGGTCGCGCGACTTTGGTCGCCGATCACGGCCGAGGCGCCGCGCCGAGGGCGTGCACTGCGTAGATTTGTCGACCGTGAGTCATGACGAACCGGCGGCCGCGCAACAGGTGTTCCCAGGACACCGCTGGCTGTTGCCGTCGGCCCTGGTGAAGGAGCTCGACCCCGACCCCGGCCGCTCCGGAAGGCCCCGGCGCACCGCGCGCGACTGGGTGGTCGACTTCTCGTGCTTCGTCCTCGCGGTGTTCATCGGGCTGCTGGCCGCCGACACGCTGCGCGGCGAGGACCTGCCGCAGGGCTACGCCGTCCTCGACCAGGTGCTGGGCGCCCTGTCCTGTGCCGCGGTGTGGCTGCGGCGCCGCTGGCCGCTCGGGCTCGCCGTCGCGATGGTCCCGATCGGCTTCGTGTCGAACACCGCCGGCGGCGCGGGCGTCGTCGCCCTCTTCACGCTCGCCGTGCACCGGCCCTTCCGGTACGTCGTCTGGGTGGCCCTGGCCGACCTGGTGCTCATTCCGCTGTTCTTCTGGCTTCGCCCCGACCCCGACGTGCCGTACGTCTGGGCGATGGTCTTCGGCGTGCTGCTGACGGGGGCGATCGTCGGCTGGGGCATGTTCGTGCGGTCGAAGCGCCAGCTGATGGTGACCCTGCGCGATCGCGCCCGGCGGGCCGAGAACGAGGCGCGGCTGCGGGCCGAGCAGGCACAGCGGCTGGCCCGTGAGGCCATCGCCCGCGAGATGCACGACGTGCTGGCGCACCGGCTGACGCTGCTCAGCGTGCACGCGGGCGCGCTGGAGTTCCGGCCCGACGCACCCCGGGAGGAGATCGCGCGGGCGGCCGGCGTCATCCGGGAGAGCGCCCACGAGGCACTCCAGGACCTGCGGGAGATCATCGGCGTGCTCCGGGCCGACGAGCCCGACGACTCGGGCCGGCCGCAGCCGACCCTCGCGGCCCTGGAGGCCCTGGTCAACGAGTCCCGGGAGGCCGGCATGAAGGTCACCCTCGACCAGCGCGTCACCGACCCCGCCGCCGTCCCCACCTCCGTCGGCCGCACCGCCTACCGCATCGCCCAGGAGGGCCTGACCAACGCCCGCAAGCACGCCCCCGGCGCGGAGGTGACGGTGAGCGTGACCGGAACGCCGGGCGAGGGCCTGTCGGTGGCGGTCCGCAACCCCGCCCCCGTGGGCCCCGTCCCGCACGTACCGGGCTCCGGACAGGGCCTGATCGGCCTGACGGAACGGGCGACACTCGCGGGCGGCCGGCTGGAACACGGGCCGACGGCCGACGGGGGTTTCGAGGTGCGGGGCGTGCTGCCGTGGGGATGACGCGGGGCCGCGCGCCGGGGGCGGGGGTCCCGGGGCGGGGCGTGACCCGGACGTGGCCAACGGCCGCCCCCGAGTGCGCCGTTGAGGGCCGGGCCGCCCGGCCCGCACGCGCGCGTGCGGCGCGGTGGAACCCCTCGCGGACTGCCGCCGCGCGCCCGCGGAACACTCCACGCGGTCCGGCTCCGGAACGCCGTACAACCGTGATTACGTAAGCCCCATGACTGCGATCAGACTGCTCCTCGTCGACGACGACCCGTTGGTCAGGGCGGGCCTGTCCTTCATGCTGGGCGGCGCCGACGACATCGAGATCGTCGGCGAGGCCGCCGACGGTGCCGAGGTCGAGGCGCTGGTCGACCGCACCCGGCCGGACGTGGTCCTGATGGACATCCGGATGCCGGCGGTCGACGGTCTCACCGCGACGGAGCGGCTGCGAGGCCGCAAGGACGCCCCGCAGGTCGTGCTGCTCACCACCTTCCACGCCGACGACCAGGTGCTGCGCGCCCTGCGCGCGGGCGCCGCCGGGTTCGTGCTCAAGGACACCCCGCCCGCCGACATCGTCGCGGCGGTGCGCCGGGTCGCGGCCGGCGACCCGGTCCTGTCGCCCACCGTCACCCGGCAGTTGATGGACCACGCCGCCGGAGCCGCCGCCGACACTCGCCGCACCCGCGCGCGTGAGCGGCTCGCGGCCCTCAACGACCGTGAGCGCGAGGTCGCCGTCGCGGTGGGGCGGGGCCTGGCCAACGCGGAGATCGCCGCACGGCTCTTCATGAGCGTCGCCACCGTCAAGACCCACGTCTCGCGCGTCCTCGCCAAACTCGACCTCAACAACCGGGTGCAGATCGCCCTGTTGGCGTACGACGCGGGACTTCTGGAGGAACTCGACGACGGCGGGCACTAGTCGGGACGCCCGCGCGTTGTCGCAGTGACGGGAGGGCGAGTGTCATGGCGGACGTGATCGACCTGGGGGAGTTCGGGGACGGGTTCCGGGTGGACCCGCATCCGGTGTACGCGCTCCTCTGCCTGGGCGCGCCCCTCGCCCGCCTCGAGGCCCGCACCGCCCTGCGCGCCCTCCTGGAGCGCGCACCCGGCCTGGCGCTCGACGGCCCGCCGGGGGAGTGGCTGCCGGGGATGCTGATACGGGGGATGCGGAGCCTGCCGGTGCGCTGGTGACCGCACGCGGACGCCCCGCGCGTGCCCGCCTCACATGGCCGCGGCCTGGGTCCCGCCGGGAAGCTCGCGCAGTGCGACCGGTCTTCGCTCACGCCGCGACAGCTCGCAGGCCTCCGAGATCCGCAGCGCCTGCAGCGCCTCCCGCCCGTCACAGGGGTTGGCCCGCTCGCCGCGCACGACCTCCACGAACGCCTTCAACTCCGCCTCGTACGCGGGCCCGAACCGCTCCAGGAACCCGCCCCACGGCTTGTCCGCCGCGGGCGGCCCGGTCGGCTCGGTGGACGCGATCGGCGTACGGTCGTCCAGGCCCACCACGATCTGGTCCAGCTCGCCCGCCAGCTCCATGCGCACGTCGTACCCGGCGCCGTTCATCCGGGTCGCCGTGGCCGTGGCGAGCGTGCCGTCGTCCAGCGTGAGCACCACCGCCGCCGTGTCCACGTCGCCCGCCTCACGGAACATCGCGGGGCCCGCGTCGGACCCGGCCGCGTACACGTCGGCGACCTCGTGCCCGGTCACCCAGCGCAGCGCGTCGAAGTCGTGGATCAGCGTGTCCCGGTACAGCCCGCCGGACAGCGGCAGCCAGTCGGCCGGCGGCGGTGCCTGGTCGCTGGTCAGCGCCCGCACGGTGTGCAGACGCCCGAGCCGCCCGGACCGCACCGCCTCGCGCGCGCCCACGTAGCCCGCGTCGAAGCGTCGCTGGAAGCCCATCTGGAGAATCGTCCCGGCCGTCTCCACCTCGCCGATCGCCTGCAAGGTCCCGGGCAGATCGAGCGCTATGGGCTTCTCGCAGAACACCGGGAGCCCCGCCCGCGCCGCCCGGCCGATCAGCTCGGCATGGGCCGACGTAGCGGTGGTGATCACCACCGCGTCCACGCCCCACCGGAAGATCTCGTCCACGCCCGGTGCCGCCGTCTCGCCCAGCCGCCGCGCCAACTCCTGGGCCCGCGCGCCGTCCGCGTCCGTGAGGATCAGGGAACCGACCTCGCGGTGGCGGCTCAGCGTGTTGGCGTGAATCGTGCCGATGCGGCCCGTACCGATGACCCCGATGCGCATGGAAACAAAGTGCGGGTTCAGTGCGTACCCTGTCAATGCAAATGTCCGGACAATCAAACTACACGACTTCCCGTCAACAACGCGTAGAGCTACAGTCGGCCCGTGCCGAAACCAGAAGTGGACCCGACCGTGGAACTCGAGCTCAGCGTGGACCGGAGCAGTCCGGTGCCCTTGTACTTCCAGCTGTCCCAACAGCTCGAGGCCGCGATCGAGCACGGAGCGCTCACGCCCGGCAGCCTGCTGGGCAACGAGATCGAGCTCGCCGCGCGCCTCGGTCTGTCCCGTCCGACGGTCCGCCAGGCCATCCAGTCGCTGGTCGACAAGGGCCTGCTGGTGCGCCGCCGGGGCGTCGGCACGCAGGTCGTGCACAGCCAGGTCAAACGGCCGCTGGAGCTCAGCAGCCTCTACGACGACCTGGAGTCGGCCGGCCAGCGCCCCGCGACCCGGGTGATCGTCAACACCGTCGTCCCGGCGTCCGCCGAGGTCGCGGCCGCCCTCGGGGTGGCCGAGGACAGCGACGTGCACCGCGTCGAGCGGCTGCGCCTCGCGCACGGCGAGCCGATGGCGTACCTGTGCAACTTCCTGCCGCCCGGCCTGATCGGCCTGGACACCGCACAACTGGAGGCCACCGGCCTCTACCGCCTGATGCGCGCCGCCGGGATCACCCTGCACAGCGCCCGCCAGACCATCGGCGCCCGCGCCGCCACCGCCGCCGAGGCCGAACGTCTCGCCGAGGAGGAGGGCGCGCCACTGCTCACGATGCAGCGCGTGACCTTCGACGACACGGGCCGGGCCGTGGAGTACGGCACGCACACGTACCGCCCGAGCCGCTACTCCTTCGAGTTCCAGCTGCTCGTACGGTCGTGAGCGGACCGCTCGGTACGTTGCAATGTCAGGACAATGCAACGTCCCTGGCGCAGGGTGCCGCCAAGGGGTGCGTGGAACTGCGCGAGCGACCACAAACGGCCCGCAGGCGGCGTATGCCGTGAACCACCCCATTGTTTCCCCGTACGGCACCCGTACCGGCGGTGAGGCAGAATCGGCCCTGATGAGCACCTACCGCGACTTCACCGCCCCCATCGGCTCACGGCGGGCCCCCGTTCTGAGGACGGTGGGCTCCAGAGAGCGCCGCTCACACCTGTCGGCGCCCAGAGTGCCCACCGTCGGCATCGACATCGGCGGCACCAAGGTGATGGCGGGCGTCGTGGACGCCGACGGCAACATCCTGGAGAAGCTCCGCACGGAGACCCCGGACAAGTCCAAGAGCCCCAAGGTCGTCGAGGACACGATCGTCGAGCTCGTCCTGGACCTGTCCGACCGCCACGACGTGCACGCCGTCGGCATCGGCGCGGCCGGCTGGGTCGACGCGGACCGCAACCGCGTCCTGTTCGCGCCCCACCTGTCCTGGCGCAACGAGCCCCTGCGCGACCGCCTCGCCGGCCGGCTCGCCGTGCCCGTCCTGGTCGACAACGACGCCAACGCCGCCGCCTGGGCCGAGTGGCGCTTCGGCGCCGGCCGCGGCGAGGACCACCTCGTCATGATCACGCTGGGCACCGGCATCGGCGGCGCGATCCTGGAGGACGGTCAGGTCAAGCGCGGCAAGTACGGCGTCGCCGGTGAGTTCGGCCATATGCAGGTCGTGCCCGGCGGCCACCGCTGCCCCTGCGGCAACCGCGGCTGCTGGGAGCAGTACAGCTCCGGCAACGCGCTGGTGCGGGAGGCCAAGGAGCTGGCCGCCGCCGACTCCCCGGTGGCGTACGGGATCATCGAGCACGTCAAGGGCCAGATCGGCGACATCAGCGGCCCGATGATCACCGAGCTGGCCCGCGAGGGCGACGCCATGTGCATCGAGCTGCTCCAGGACATCGGCCAGTGGCTCGGGGTGGGCATCGCCAACCTCGCGGCCGCCCTTGACCCCTCCTGCTTCGTGATCGGCGGCGGTGTGTCGGCCGCCGACGAGCTGCTGATCGCCCCCGCGCGGGACGCCTTCAAGCGCCAGCTCACCGGCCGTGGCTACCGCCCCGAGGCCCGCATCACGCGCGCGCAGCTCGGCCCCGAGGCCGGCATGGTCGGCGCCGCCGACCTCGCCCGCCTGGTCGCCCGCCGCTTCCGCCGCGCCAACCGGCGCCGGGTGGAGCGCTACGAGCGGTACGCGCGGTTCGCCGAGGCCCGTCGAGCGTCGCAGGGGTCCGCGTAACCATGCCCGCACCCCAGCAGAGCGACTCCGCGGGCGAGCCGCGGCAGCCGGCCGAGGACCGCCGCCACATGATCCGGCGCAGGACGCTCACCCTGCTCATCATCGTGCTGCTCATCGGCGTCCCCGCGGGCTATCTGGTCATCTCCGCCAACCAGAGCCGCGACAGCGGCAAGGACAAGGAGGAGAAGTACTCGGCGACCGGCCTGAGCGCGGGCTGGCCGTCGAGGGTGCAGCGGCGCATCTACCAGATCCCCATCCCCGTGCCGTCGTACAAGGTCGCGTACTACGAGACGAACAACTGGCGGACCAGCCGGCTGTACGTCCAGTTCGAGACGGAGGACGAAGAGCTGGACGGGTACCTGAAGTCCATGGGCGCGGACCGGGACGATCTGAAGCAGGACGACATCACCATCAGCGCCCGCGACCAGAAGATCACCGGCTGGGACTTCAGCCGCAAGGGCCCGTGGTACGGCTTCGTCCACAAGCAGAAGAACCCGGCGCCCACCAAGGACGTCGTCGTGAACATGTCCGACCCGGACCATCCGTTCGTGTACGTCGTCTCGCGCACGGTCCCTTGATCACAGGCTGGGACGCCGGGCCCGAGCGGGCGCCGGGGCCGATTGTCAGACCCCGCCCGTAGAGTCGAAGACGGTTGATCCGACTCAGGGGCGGGAGGTGACAGGACGTATGAGCGACCAGGCCGTGGTGGCCGGGCGTGCGGGGGCGGCCGTCCCCGTCCGACTCGCGGCCGTCTTCCTGCCCGCGCCTCTGCCGCGCGAGGGCCGGGTGGCCTTCTGGGACCCGGAGGGCGGACCGCTCCCCGGCGAGGGCACCGAGGACACCGAGCTCACGGTCGTACGGCGGCATGGCGCCGGCGTCCGCCGCCGGACCACCCCCGCGCTCGCCGTGCCGCTCGGCGAGGCGCTGCCGCTGCTCGTGCGGGCCCGCCGCGACCCGGCCGCCCACCCCGCCACCGCCTGCTGGGGCGCGGCCGCGCTGCACGCCCTCCGGCTCACCGCACGCGGCCGGCTGCTGCCCGGCCTGACCCCCACCGGCCACGACGCCTGGCGGGCCGGCCCCCTGGACCCGGACGACATCGCCCACCTGCGCGCGATCGCCGCGGCCCTGCCCTACGAGGGGCACGCGGTCCCTCTGCCCGGCTCGGGCCCGCTGCGGCTGCCCGAGCCCGAGGCGCTGCTGCGTGCCTTCCTGGACGCGGTCGCCGACACCCTGCCCCGCACCCCCGCCGCCCCGTACGCCTCGGGGAGGCCCTTCGCCGCCCGCGAGGGCCTGCACCTGCCCGGAGCCCAGGACTGGGCGGCCGAGGTCGCCGCCGGCATGGACGCGGGCGTGCGGATCTCGCTCCGCCTCGACCTGTCGGCCTACGACCTCTTCGACGACCACGACGAGGGCGTGCGCAGCGCGGGCGCGGCGATCGTCCAGGTGCACAGCCTCGCCGACCCCACCCTCGTGGCCGACGCGACGGCCCTGTGGTCCGGCGAGGCGGACACCGCCTTCGGGCCCCGCGCCCGGGTGGACGCGGCCCTGGCGGTGCGGCGCGCGGCCCGGGTCTGGGCGCCGCTCGACCGGCTCTCCGAGCAGGACGTGCCCGACGTACTGGCGCTGTCCGACGAGGAGTTGGGCGACCTGCTGGGAGTGGCCGCGACCCGGCTCGCGGCGGCCGGGGTGGCGGTGCACTGGCCCCGGGACCTGGCGCAGGACCTCAGCGCGGCGGCGGTCGTACGGCCCGCGCCGGGCTCGGCGACCGACGGCACCGGCTTCTTCGAGAGCGAGGAACTGCTCCAGTTCCGCTGGCAGTTGGCGATCGGCGGCGACCCGCTCACCGAGGGCGAGATGGACGCGCTGGCCGAGGCGCACCGCCCGGTGGTGCGGCTGCGGGACCGCTGGGTGCTGGTCGACCCGGCCCTGGTCCGCAAGGCCCGCAAGCGGGAACTGGGCCTGCTCGACCCGGTCGACGCGCTGTCCGTGGCCCTCACCGGCAGCGCGGAGGTCGACGGCGAGTCCGTCGAGGCGGTACCGGTCGGCGCCCTGGCCGCGCTGCGCGACCGGCTGACGGCGGGCGTACGACCGGCGGAGCCGCCGCCGGGACTGCGGGCGACCCTGCGGGACTACCAACTCCGTGGCCTGGGCTGGCTGGAGCTCATGACGTCCCTGGGGCTGGGCGGCTGCCTGGCCGACGACATGGGGCTGGGCAAGACGATCACCGTCATCGCCCTGCACCTGAAGCGCGCCCGGACCGCCCCGACCCTGGTGGTCTGCCCCGCCTCGCTGCTCGGCAACTGGCAGCGGGAGATCACCCGTTTCGCACCCGGCGTCCCCGTCCGCCGCTTCCACGGCCCCGACCGCACCCTGGAGGACATGGACGGCGGCTTCGTCCTCACCACCTACGGCACCATGCGGTCGACGGCACCCACCCTGGCCCAGCACACCTGGGGCATGGTCGTCGCCGACGAGGCGCAGCACGTCAAGAACCCCTACTCGGCGACGGCCAAGGCCCTGCGCACGATCCCGACGCCCGCGCGCGTGGCGCTCACCGGCACCCCGGTGGAGAACAACCTCTCCGAGCTGTGGGCCCTGCTCGACTGGACGACCCCCGGTCTGCTCGGCCCGTTGAAGTCCTTCCGCGCCCGGCACGCCCGCGCCGTGGAGAACGGCGAGGACGCGGAGGCCGTGACCCGCCTCGCCCGCCTGGTGCGCCCCTTCCTGCTGCGCCGCAAGAAGTCCGACCCCGGCATCGTCCCGGAGCTGCCGCCCAAGACCGAGACGGACCACCCGGTCCCGCTCACCCGCGAACAGGCGGCGCTCTACGAGGCGGTGGTGCGCGAGTCGATGTACGTCATCGAGTCGGCGGACGGCATGGCGCGCCGGGGTCTGGTCCTCAAGCTCCTCACCTCCCTGAAGCAGATCTGCGACCACCCGGCGCTCTATCTCAAGGAGGAGGCGACTTCGGCGACCGAGCGACTGGCCGTGCGCTCGGGCAAGCTGACACTGCTGGACGAACTGCTGGACACGCTGCTGGCCGAGGACGGCTCGGCCCTGGTGTTCACGCAGTACGTGGGCATGGCCCGCATGATCGCCGCCCACCTCGCCGCCCGGGCGGTCCCGGTGGACCTGCTGCACGGCGGCACACCGGTCCCGGAGCGCGAACGCATGGTGGACCGCTTCCAGAGCGGAGCGACCCCGGTCCTCGTGCTGTCCCTCAAGGCGGCGGGCACCGGCCTGAACCTGACCCGCGCGGGCCACGTCGTCCACTTCGACCGCTGGTGGAACCCCGCCGTCGAGGAACAGGCCACCGACCGCGCCTACCGCATCGGCCAGACCCAGCCTGTCCAGGTCCACCGCCTCATCACCGAGGGCACGGTGGAGGACCGCATCGCCGAGATGCTCGAATCCAAGCGCGCCCTGGCCGACGCGATCCTCGGCTCCGGCGAGTCGGCCCTCACGGAGCTGACGGACCGCGAGCTGTCCGACCTCGTGTCGTTGAGGAGGGAGTCGTGACGGGCGCGGGGGAGCGGGAGAGTGCGGGCGAGGGGGAGCGGCTGCCCCGTGAGCCGGGCCCCCGGAGCGAGCCCGCGGACCGCCCGGCTGACGTGGCGCGCCGGGCACTGCGGGCTGCCCGGGAGAGGCGGGACGCGGAGCAGGAGGCGTCCTCGGGCGCGGAGTCGACCACGGGAGACGCCGACGAGCGTCGGGGAGCCCGGCCGAGCGATGCCGCCCGTGCGGCACTGCGCCCCACCCGGACACCCGGCGGTTCCGGGGCACGGCCTACGACACCTCCCGCCGCCGGCGGCACGGACCGGGCAGACAGCGCTGAGGGCCGGTCGGGTGGGCAAGCCGCCACGGCGGGCGCGGCAGCGGACCCGTCACCGTCGGACACAGGGGCCGACCCCGAGGCGCCCGCGTCCACCTCCGGCCCACGCGCGGCCCGCCCCGGAGACGCCGCCCGCGAGGCCCTGCGCGCCGCCATGGAGGACAGGCGGCGGGCGGCGGCGGAGGAGGAGGAGGCCGACCGGTCGACTCCGGGTGCCCGCAGGCCCCGTCGGCCCGAGCAAACCCCGCCCGGCTCCGTCGCGCGACGGGGCAAGGACGCCGGTGCCGACAGCGGGCGCGCCCGTGACCTTCGGAGTCTGCTCGCCGGTGCCTTCCGGATGCCGTCCGAGGACTCGCCTCACGGGGACGACCCGGCGCTGTCCGAGCCGCCCGCGGACCGACGAAGCGAGCCGAAGAGCCCCACCCCGGCCTCACCGTCCCCCTCAACTCCGCCTGCGCGCACACCCTTCACGGACAGCGCACCACCCCACCCGGCACCCACCGCCCCCGACTCAGCGAGCGAACCGGCACACGAAACACCACCTCCGAACGCCGTCAGCGCTCCTCCACCCGCGCCCGGTCTCCCCGCGACACCCCAGGTCCCCCGCTCGATGGCCGCCCCGGCCCGGGACGGCGAACTCCGCCGTACCTTCCCGGCCTTCGCGCCCCGCCCGCCGGACGACGCCCGCTTCGCCGAGACCTGGTGGGGCGACGCCTGGGTGACCGCTCTGGAAGAGGGCGCCCTCGACGCCAAGCGGCTCGCGCGCGGCCGCGGCTACGCCCAGGAGGGCCACGTCGACGCGATCACCGTGACGCCGGGGCTCGTGCTGGCGTATGTGCGGGGCAGCCGGCCGCGGCCCTACCGCGTGCAGGTGCGGCTGCGGACGCTGGACGACGCCGACTGGGCGCGGTTCCTGGACACCGTCGCCGAGCGGCCGGGCCATATCGCCGCGCTGCTCGACAAGGAGATGCCGCAGTCGCTGGCCGAGTGCGGGGTGCCGCTGCTGCCGGGGCCGGGCGACCTGGACCCCCGGTGCAGCTGCCCCGACCGCGGCCACCCCTGCAAACACGCCGCCGCCCTCTGCTACCAGACGGCACGCCTGCTGGACGCCGACCCCTTCGTGCTGCTCCTGCTGCGCGGCCGTGGCGAACGCGAGTTGCTGGATACGCTGTCCCGCCTCAGCGCCACCCGGGCCGCGCGCGCCGCGCAGGACCAGGAACCGGCGCCCCTGGCGGGCGTACGGGCCGCCGAGGCGCTTGATCCGAGGCGCCGACTGCCGTCCCTGCCCGCCCCGTTGCCCACGCCCCCGCATCCCGAGCAGCCGCCCGTCTACCCGGCGTCCCCGGGCGGCCCGGACCCCTTCGCGCTCGACCAGCTGGCGACGGACGCGGCGGTCCGCGCCCACGCCCTGCTCGCCACCGGCCGCGACCCGGTCGCCGAACTGACCCTGTGGCAGGACGCGGTACGGCTCGCCGCCGCCCGCCCGGGTTCCGGCCTGACCGCCTCCACCCGCGCCCTGTACTCCTCCCTGGCCTCGGCCGCCGACCGCACCCCGGCCGACCTGGCCCGCGCGGTCGCCGCCTGGCGCCAGGGCGGCCTCGAAGGGCTCGCCGTCCTCGAAGAACCCTGGGACCCGCCGGCCGGCCGCTTCGACCGGGCCCGCCCCCTCCTCCTCGCCGCCGACCTCCCCGCCTTCCGTCCGTGGCGCAACCACCTCACCCACCCGCGCGGCCATGTCCAGCTCCGCCTCGGCCGTGACGGCCTCTGGTACCCGTACGAATCGGAACCGGGCCACGACGACTGGTGGCCGCGCGGCACCCCCGACCTCGACCCGGTCGGCGCCCTCACCGGCCTGGGCGCCGCGCCGGAGAGCTGAACGCGGCCGTGGTGTGGAGGATCTTCGCGGAGCCACCACAAGGTGGGACGGCTTGCATGGGGTTGCGACCCCCGCGCGTGAGAATTCGTGAGATGTGAGAGCGTGCAGGGCGTGAGTGAGACACCGACGAACACCCTGCAATACCGCTTTGACGGACCAGAAGACGCACCCGTCCTGATCCTGGGTCCCTCACTCGGCACCACCTGGCACATGTGGGACCGGCAGGTCCCCGAGCTGACCCAGCAGTGGCGGGTCTTCCGGTTCGACCTGCCCGGGCACGGCGGCGCTCCCGCGTACCCGGCCGGCTCCGTCGGCGACCTCACCGAACGGCTGCTCGCCACCCTCGACAGCCTCGGCGTGCAGCGCTTCGGCTACGCGGGCTGCGCGCTCGGCGGCGCCCTCGGCATCGAACTCGCGCTGCGCCACCCGGAGCGGATCGCCTCGCTCGCGCTGATCGCCGCCTCGCCCCGGTTCGGCACGGCGGACGAGTTCCGCCAGCGGGGCGTGATCGTGCGCACGAACGGCCTCGACCCCATCGCCCGCACCTCGCCGGACCGCTGGTTCACGACCGGCTTCGCCGCCGCCCAGCCCGCCATCACCGAATGGGCGGTGCAGATGGTGCGCACCACCGACCCCGGCTGCTACATCGCCGCCTGCGAGGCGCTCGCCTCCTTCGACGTACGGCCGCGGCTGGCCGGCGTCTCCGTGCCCACCCTCGTCCTCGTCGGCTCGGACGACCAGGTCACCGGCCCCGCGGAGGCCCGCACCCTGGTCGCCGGCATACCGGACGCCCGGCTCGCCGTCGTCCCCGGCGCCTCCCACCTCGTCCCGGTCGAGCAGCCCGCCGCCGTCACCGACCTGCTGGTGCGGCACTTCTCCACCGCCTGGCAGCCCGGCTACGACACCAACACCGGCCAGATGGCCATCGTGGCCGCCCCGGTCAAGCCGGTCCTGGCCGCGGCGCCGCCGCAGCCCGCGCCCATCGCCGAGATCGCCCCGGCCGTCGCGGTGCCGCAGACGACGGGACGGCCGGACCCGTACGAGGCGGGCATCAAGGTCCGCCGCGAGGTGCTCGGCGACGCGCACGTCGACCGGGCGCTGGCGCAGGCGGATGAGTTCTCGGGGGACTTCCAGGAGTTCATCACCCGCTACGCGTGGGGTGAGATCTGGGACAGACCCGGCCTCGACCGGCGCTCCCGCAGCTGTGTGACCCTCACCGCCCTGGTCGCGGGCGGTCACCTGGAGGAACTCGCCTTCCACGTCCGCGCCGCGCTGCGCAACGGCCTGACCCCCACCGAGATCAAGGAGGTCCTGCTGCAGGCGGCCGTCTACTGCGGTGTGCCGGCGGCCAACAGCGCGTTCAAGGTGGCCCAGAAGGTCATCAGGGAGGAGACCACCCCCGAGGAGTGAGCATCCCGCGGGCGTGCGCGCCAGGATGGACCCATGAAGCTCACGAAGAAGTCGCACGCCTGCGTCCGGCTCGAGAAGGACGGCCAGACGCTCGTTCTCGACCCCGGCGGGTTCAGCGAGGAGGACGCCGCGATCGGCGCGGACGCGATCCTCGTCACACACGAGCACCCCGACCACTTCGACGAGACGCGGCTGCGGGCGGCCATGGAGGCCAACCCGGCCGCGCACATCTGGACCCTGAAGTCCGTCGCGGAGCAGATCTCGGCGGCGTTCCCGGGCCGTGTCCACACCGTCGGCCACGGCGACACCTTCACCGCCGCCGGCTTCGACATCCAGGTCCACGGCGAGCTGCACGCCGTCATCCACCCGGACATCCCCCGCATCACCAACGTCGGCTATCTCGTCGACGGCGGCCGGGTCTTCCACCCGGGCGACGCCCTCACCGTGCCGGACCACCCGGTCGAGACGCTGATGCTCCCGGTCATGGCCCCCTGGAACAAGATCGCGGAAGTCATCGACTACGTCCGCGAGGTCAAGCCGCAGCGTGCGTACGACATCCACGACGCCCTCCTCACCGACCTGGCCCGGCCGATCTACGACCGCCAGATCGGCGGCCTCGGCGGCGCGGAGCATCTGCGGCTGACACCGGGGGACTCCGCGCAGCTGTGACCGGTCCCACCCCGGGCGGGGCAGGGTTGTCAGTCCCGCCCGGTAGGTTGTGAGACATGCGCATCGCGACCTGGAACGTGAACTCGATCACCGCCCGCCTGCCAAGGCTCCTGGCCTGGCTGGAGAGCAGCGGCACCGATGTGCTGTGCCTCCAGGAGGCGAAGGTCGCCGAGGGCCAGTTCCCGGTCGACCCGCTGCGCGACCTGGGTTACGAGGCGGCGGTCAACGCCACCGGCCGGTGGAACGGCGTGGCGGTGCTCTCCCGCGTAGGCCTCAAGGAGGTCGTCAAGGGCCTCCCGGGCGACCCGGGCTACGACGGCGTCCAGGAGCCGCGTGCCATCTCCGCGACCTGCGGCCCGGTCCGCGTCTGGTCGGTGTACGTGCCGAACGGCCGCGAGGTGGACCACCCCCACTACGCCTACAAGCTCCAGTGGTTCGAGGCCCTCAAGGCGGCCGTCGCCGGCGACGCGGGCGGCAGCCGCCCGTTCGCGGTGCTGGGCGACTACAACGTGGCGCCGACCGACGACGACGTCTACGACGTGGCCGCCTTCGAGGGCCTCACCCACGTCACGCCCGCCGAGCGCGCGGCCCTCGCCTCCCTGCGCGAGTCCGGCCTCTCCGACGTCGTCCCGCGCCCCCTCAAGTACGACCACCCGTACACCTACTGGGACTACCGCCAGCTCTGCTTCCCCAAGAACCGCGGCATGCGCATCGACCTGGTCTACGGCAACGAGCCGTTCGCCAAGGCCGTCACCGACTCCTATGTGGACCGGGAGGAGCGCAAGGGCAAGGGCGCCTCGGACCACGCACCGGTGGTCGTGGATCTGGACGTGTAGTCCCCGGTCCGGTCACCCGGCGAGCAGCCTCAGATCCACCGACCCGGCCAGCGCCGCGAGCCCCGCGTCGCCCGGATGCAGATGGTCCCCGCTGTCGTAGGCGGGCAGCATCCGGGACGGCTGCGCCGGGTCCCGTACGACGGCGTCGAAGTCGAGCACCCCGTCGTACACCCCGGCACTGCGGATCCAGGCGTTGATCTCGACCCGCTCGGCATCGACAGCCGCCGTGCACCGTGCCTCGCCCGCACAGGGCAGTACGGTCGCCGCCAGCATCCGCAGTCCCCGCGCCCGCCCGCGGTCCGCGATCTCGCGCAGTCCGGCGATCACCTGCTCGGCGCTCGTGCCTGCCCGCACATCGTTGATGCCCTCGAACACCACCGCCGTACGCGCCGACGTCTGGGCCAGCACATCCCGGTCGAACCGGTGCAGGGCGCTCACCCCGGCGGTGTCCGTGGAGACCCCGTCCCCGGGGTAGCGGTCGGAGACCACGCGGTTGCCCGAGATCCCCTGGTTGAGCACCCCGTAGTGGGGGACCGCACTCTGCTTCAGCAGCCGTGAGGCCAGCACATCGGGCCAGCGCCGGTTGGCGTCCACCGTGGACTTGTCGCCGTCGGTGATGGAGTCCCCGAGCAGCACCACCGAGCCCGGTCCGCCGCCCACGTCGACGCCCGTCAGCAGCGGCCAGCTGGTCAGGACGGTCGGGTAGTTTGACGCGGAGACGTCCGCCGTGTGGTCGCCCGGCCCGCTCACGTACGACCGCTGCTGCGCGAGCCGGTGCACGGGCGCCGCCGGCACCGTCGCCGGCAGATGGAAGCTCACCAGCAGATTGGCGTCGGCGGGCACGGTGAAGCCGAGCGGATCGCTGTACGCCTGCGCCCCCGCCGGGATCTCGGCACCCGCGGCACCCCGGAACAGCACGCGGACCGGCGTCGCCTTCGCCGCCGCGCCGGACTGCTGTACCGCCACCGTGGCGGCGCCGATCCGCACCGGCCCCGACGCGAAGGTGTTGTCGAACCGCAGCCGCACCCGGGGCCCGCCCACCGAGGTGTGCACCACCAGGCGCAACGTCCGGTCGGTCCACGGCCCCACGGTCGGATGGCCGCCCGTCGCGCTCGCCCAACTCCCCGTCCAGCCGGTGGCCGGGGTCCGCACCGACACCGCGAAGACATGCATCCCGGGTGCCTGCGGCAGCCGTACCGACGCGACCGAGCGGCCCGCGAGGACCGGCACGGTCATGACGTACAGCCGGGCACTCTCGGTGAGTTGACCGCCCGGGGTGTTGATGTGCGGCAGGGCGACCGCCTTGGTGGCGAGCGGGCCGGTGCGCCAGTCGGGGGCGGTGAGCCGGTAGGCGGACCGGGTGCCGTCGGCGTACCCGACCTCTCCCGCCGCGCCGACGTCGGTTCCGGCCGTGCCCGCCACCAGGAAGGCGAGCGCGTCGCCGCGGCCGGTCAGGCGCACCTCCTGCCCGGCGGCCCGCACGTTGTCCGGCTCGCCCGGCTGCCGGTTCGGCCAGGTCAGCCGGGCCCCCTGCACGGTCAGCGCGCGGCCTGGCGTCCAGCCGGCGGCCGCGAGGTCCCGAGCCGACAGGGAGGCGCCCGCCCCGTCGAAGTCCGCGTCGGCGGGCCGGGCGTCGTCGCTGACGGCCGCGTTGTCGAAGAGCCGCTCCAGCGGGAGCGGCACGGCTCTGCGTTCGCCGGCCGCGTGTGCGGAGACCGCGGGCACGAGGGCCGCGAAAAGGGCAAGGACGACCGCGGAAATCCACACACATCGGCGCACGGCCGACTCCTCCCGTTCACGACCGCTCAGGACCGCGTATGACTGCGCATGACAAGTTCGGGTGAGGCTTCTGGTCGGGACGTTCGAACCAGCCGTTTCACATGAGCCGTTCGGACGAGACGCAGGACGCATCGAGAAAGTAGAGAGGCACCCGTGACCCGTCAACGAGCCATGCCAGAAGTCGGCGTGAACTCGACCGGAATCGGCGGTCCGCGCGCCTGTGGTGCGCTCGCCCGTGCGAATGACACGCTGTGCGTATGAAGATCCCTTTTCTTGGCCATCGGCCCGAGAAGCGCGGGGCCCCCGACCCCGAGGGCATCGCCGAACTTCTCTCCGAGTGCGAACTCCTGCGTTCCCACGCGTCCCGGGCGGGGATCCAACTCGATGACACCGTGGCCTCGTTGGAGGCCCTCGATCAGCTGCTGCCGCGCTGGCGGGACGACGAGGAGGTCCTGCCCTGGCTGGGCAATGACGCCGGGCTGTACCTCGGCACCGTCATCGTGCGCACCGTACCCGGTGCGGCCTGGGGGTTCTGGCCGGACGGCCAGCCGGTCGTCCGCCTCGCCTCCGGCCGTGAGTTCGACGTGGTGACCTCGGGCCGGGAGTGGGCCGTGAGCGGCGTGCCCGAGCTGTCACAGCTGTACGCGGAGGTCTCGGAGGCCTGAGGCCTCATGGGCGTTTTCAGGTAAGAACCGGATAAATACGGCTAATGCCCGAAAAGTGCGTGTCGTCCCATAGGTTCCCTGCTGCCCGGATAGTTTGCGGCCATCGCAACGCAGCTGAACCGACCTCGACTACGATGTTCCGTCCGTCCCCAAGGCCGTGGCGGTGGCCCCGTCCACGTCCGGGGACGCTGCTGCCGGGTGGGGATCCCCCCACGGCCCCTGGACACAGGGGCAGCAGGGGGCAGCAGTCACAGAGCCATACCCGTCCGGCGCCGGCCGGAGATCACTGCTCGCGCAGTGGAATCGACACGTATGACGGGTCGTTCGCCGGCGAGGAGAAGGTCAGCCGCGCGCCGGACGGGTTGTGCTCGATGTAGAGCGGGTCGACGGTGTCGACGACCAGGGCGAGTCGGTGCCCTGCCGGCACGTCGTAGGCCGTGGAGTACAGCTCCAGGTCCACGGTGAACGGCTTTCCGGGCGTACGTCCGTGGAAGGTGTACGGCGCGTTGCTGACCAGCTTGCCGAGGCCGAGCGGGCCCACGTCGTAGAGATAGGCGACGAGGGTGCCGCTCTCCTTGGTCGGGGTGATCGTGGTGTGCAACTTCGCGGTGCCGCGTACCCGTTGGGCCGTGGCGTACTTCTCCGACTGCCACACGCCCGCCCAGAGCCGGGGGATCAGCGGAATCGAGGCCATCGGAGGCAGTTGGGCCACCTGGTCGAGGATGCTGGACAGGAAGACGACCCCGCCGTTCGCCCCCGAGTCGACGTTCGTGCGGATCGTGGTCGTGCCCGCGAGGGCGATCTTCCGGTTCGTCGCGCCGACCGACTTCCAGTCCGGGTAGCCCTCGTAGCCGCCGCTGGTGCGGGACTTGAGGCGGACCGGCAGCTCGCGGCCCACGCCGTTGTCCTCGCCCTTGAGGTAGTGGTCGAACCAGCGCTCGGTGTCCGTCCACACGTCGTTGGGCAGGCCGAACAGGCCGGTCAGCTCGGCGGTGGCGTGGTCGCCGGGGCGGAACTCCAGCCGCTTCGGGCCCGTCAGCTTCTCGTAGAAGTCCGCGTACTGGTTCGGCTGGAAGACCGTGTCGCCCCAGGAGTTGGCCAGCATGACCGCGACGCCGCTGTCGTTGAGCTCGTCCACGTATGTGGCGACAGAACGTTTCTTCCCCCAGTTGATGATGTCCTGTTCCTTGGACAGGTTGGAGGCGTAGAAGTCATTGAAGATCTGCCGGACTTCGGGGCTCTGGCGGCCGGTGACCAGGCTCGCGCCGTCCAGCAGCGCCGCGGCCTGGACGTGCTGGGTGCGGCCCGCGTAGATCGAGCCGATGAGGTCGGCCCAGCCGCTGAGGGCGGCGACCGCCCGGACCCGCTTGTCCTGCGCGGCGGTCAGCAGGCTGATGCCGGCGCCGTACGAGACGCCCGCCATGCCGATGTGCCGGGCGTCGGCCGGGGTGTTGGCGAGCGCCCAGTCGATGACCCTGGACGCGTCGGCTATGTCGGGCGGCCCCGCCACTTCTATCTCGCCGCCCGACTGCCAGAAGCCGCGCACGTTGTAACTGACCACGACATAGCCGGAGTCGGCGAGCTTCTGGGCCTGCGCGAAGTACTCGACCTGGGGCAGCCCCCAGCTCGTGGGCATGACAAGCAGAGGGTAGTCGCGCGTGCCGTCGGCGCCGGCCGGCGTGACGACGTTCGCCTTGAGCGTGGTGCCGCCGTCGCCGGTGATGTCGACGAAGCGGACGCTGTTCGGGGCCGCTTGGGCGGCGGGGGCGAGCCCGAGGGCGCTACCGGCGACCAGGGTCGCGGAGACGGCGCCCACGGCGGTCGTGCGCAGGGCCTTGCGATGGTGTCCCACGGGTCACTCCTCACTCGTGTCAGTGCAAAGTGACCCGACGGTAACCGCGGCCTCTTACCGCAAGTAACCCGTCGGTAAGTTACGTGCCAGTAACGATTAGCGGAATGTGTTGGACCTCAGGAGGCCCGGTGGCTGTTGCGAGGAGCCGCCGGTGCCGGCAGCGCGGTCTGCGCCGACCGCGTGACATCGGCGACGAGCTCCACCACATCCGGGCCGTACGCCTGCGAGTTGACCACCTTCAGCAGCAGCACGAACGAGCCCGTGCCGTGCTTGCGGCTCAGCCGCTCGTGGTTGCGGGCGAGGTAGCGGGTGGCGGCCTGGTTGGTGATCGACGTCTGCCCGCAGAACAGGAAGACCGGGCGCGGGCCCTGGCTCTCGTCGACGGTGAGCCGGGCGAGCAGCGCGTACTCCTCCTTGCCGACCTCCACCCGGTAGCGCTCCGAGCCGATCTGGAACGCGCCCCGGTCCGGGCCGGGTTCGGCGTCGACGTTCACCCGCACACCGGGCAGCAGGGAGGCCAGGTGCGCCATCATGCGGCGGTTCGACGCCGGGCCGCCGACGCAGAACTCGGTGCGCTCCCCGAAGCCCTGGCGCGCCGCGTCGTGCGGGATGATCTGCGCGTTGGCGTTGCAGTCCTTGATCAGGGCGGCGAGTTCCAGGAGCGCGAACACGTCGTAGCGCATCACCGTCAACTCGGGCCCGCCCGCCCCGCGGTTGACCACCAGCAGGGACTCGGCGTTGTCGGGCAGCCCGAAGAACGCCTGCCTGCGGCGCAGCCTGCGCTTCCACAGGTAGGTACGGGCGAGCCAGCCGAGCATCGCACTGAGGCCGGCCGCGACCACGCCCAGGACGATGTTGCGCACGTCGTCATTCATGGGCGCGCATGCTAGCGGGCGAACGCAAACCCGTGTTCGACGAGAGCCTGCCGAGGACAGGCTGACGGGGGCATGCCGATCGAATAGGCTGCGCGGACGGTCCCTGACTGGAGGTGCGGATGCGTCGCCCTGTCGCGCGGAAACTGTCGGTCCTGGCCATCTCGGTTGCCGTGGTGTCGGTGGGAGCGGCCGCGCCGCCGGGCACCGGAACCCACGGAGTGGAGAAGGTCCCGGTCGCCGTCGGCTACGGCGGAGCCGTCTCCAGCGTCGACGCGGACGCCTCCGCCGCCGGCATCGAGGTACTGCGCAAGGGCGGCAACGCCGTCGACGCGGCCGTCGCCACCGCCGCCGCGCTCGGGGTCACCGAGCCCTACTCCGCCGGCATCGGCGGAGGCGGCTACTTCGTCTACTACGACGCCGAGTCCCGTACCGTGCGCACCCTCGACGGCCGGGAGACCGCGCCGCTGACCGCCGACTCCCGGCTGTTCACGGAGAACGGCACCGCGATCCCGTTCGCCGAGGCCGTCACCAGCGGCCTGAGCGTGGGCACCCCGGGCACGCCCGCGACCTGGCAGCGGGCGCTCGAGAAGTGGGGGAGCAGAAGCCTCGGCTCGGTGCTGAAGCCCGCCGAGCGGCTCGCCCGCGACGGATTCACCGTCGACGCCACCTTCCGCGCGCAGACCGCCGCCAACGAGACGCGGTTCCGCTACTTCCCGGACACCTCGAAGCTGTTCCTGCCGGGCGGCGCGCTGCCGGTCGTCGGCTCCACCTTCAAGAACCCCGACCTCGCCCGCACCTACGCCGAGCTGGCGAGCAAGGGCGTCGGCACGCTGTACCGGGGCGATCTCGCCGAGGACATCGTCGACACGGTCAACGAGCCGCCCGTGGACCCGGCCTCCGGCTGGAAGGCACGCCCCGGTGACCTGTCCGCCAGGGACCTCGCCGCCTACCGCGTCAAGTCCCAGGCCCCCTCCAGGACCTCGTACCACGGACTCGGCGTCTACTCCATGGCGCCCTCCTCCTCCGGTGGCACGACCGTCGGCGAGGCCCTCAACATCCTGGAGAACACCGACCTCTCCAAGGCGAGCGAGGTCCAGTACCTGCACCGCTACATCGAGGCCAGCCGCATCGCCTTCGCGGACCGCGGGCGCTGGGTCGGCGACCCCGCCTTCGAGGACGTACCGACGAAGGAACTGCTGTCGCAGCGGTACGCCGACTCGCGGGCGTGCCTGATCAAGGACGACGCGGTGCTGAAGAGCCCGGTGGCACCCGGCGACCCGCGCGACCCGGCGGCCTGCGAGGCGAGCGGCACGGCCGCCCCGACCACCTACGAGGGCGACAGCACCACCCACCTCACCGTCGCCGACAAGTGGGGCAACGTCGTCTCCTACACCCTCACCATCGAGCAGACCGGCGGCAGCGGCATCACCGTCCCGGGCCGGGGCTTCATCCTCAACAACGAGCTGACGGACTTCTCCTTCACCCCGGCCAACCCGGCCGTGCACGACCCGAACCTGCCGGGCCCGGGCAAGCGCCCGCGCTCCTCGATGTCCCCGACGATCGTGCTCGACCAGCACAACAGGCCCGTGGTGGCGCTCGGTTCGCCCGGCGGTGCCACGATCATCACCACCGTGCTCCAGTCGCTGACCGGGTTCCTCGACCGGGGGGTGCCGCTCGTCGACGCGATCGCCGCGCCGCGCGCCAGCCAGCGCAACGCGGCCCAGACCGAGCTGGAACCCGGCCTCTACAACAGTGCGGTGAAGGCCGAGCTGGAGGCCATCGGGCACTCCTTCAAGCTCAACCCGGAGATCGGCGCCGCCACGGGCGTGCAGCGGCTGCCGAACGGCAAGTGGCTCGCAGCCGCCGAGAAGGTACGGCGGGGCGGCGGGTCGGCGATGGTGGTGCGGCCGGCGTCGTAGCGCCGCCCCACCCGCCGCTCACAACTCGGGGGCGGGCGGCAGCTCTTCCGTGCGGAAGGCCAGCCGCCCGTCCTCCACGTCCACCGTCACCCGGCCGCCCTCGCCGATCCGGCCGTCCAGGAGCAGCCGGGAGAGCTGGTTGTCGACCTCCCGCTGGATCGTGCGGCGCAGCGGGCGGGCGCCGTACTCGGGCTGGTAGCCGCGCTCGGAGAGCCAGTCCACGGCCGCTGCGGTGAACTCGACCGAGACGCCCTGGGCGTGCAGCAGCCGCCGCGTCTTGTCCAGCATCAGGTTGGTGATCTGCTCCAGCTGGTCGTGGGTGAGCTGGCGGAACACCACGATCTCGTCGATGCGGTTGAGGAACTCGGGCCTGAAGTGCTGGCGCAGCGGCCGCAGGATCCGCTCGCTGCGCGCCTCCTCGGCGGCCTCCTCGTCACCCGAGCCGAACCCGATCCCGGCGCCGCCCCGGCTGATCGCCTCCGAGCCGAGGTTGCTGGTCATCACGACGACCGCGTTGGTGAAGTCCACCGTCCGGCCCTGCGAGTCGGTCAGCCGGCCGTCGTCCAGAACCTGGAGCAGGATGTTGAAGACGTCCGGGTGGGCCTTCTCGATCTCGTCCAGCAGAAGCAGCGAGTACGGGTGCCGGCGCACCACCTCGGTGAGCTGGCCGGCCTCCTCGTGGCCGACATAGCCGGGCGGGGCGCCGATCAGCCGGCTGACTGTGTGCCGTTCCTGGTACTCGCTCATGTCCAGGCGGACCATGCGCTCCTCGCTGCCGAACAGCGCCTCCGCCAGCGCCCGCGCCAGCTCGGTCTTGCCGACGCCGGTCGGGCCGAGGAAGAGGAAGCTGCCGATCGGCCGGTCGGGGCTCGAGAGTCCGGCCCGCGAGCGCAGCACCGCGTCGGAGACCACGCGCACCGCCTCGTCCTGCCCGACGACGCGCTGGTGCAGATGCTCCTCCAGGCCGAGCAGCCGGTCCTTCTCCTCCTCGGTGAGGCTGCTCACCGGGATGCCGGTCTGCCGGGACACGACCTCGGCGATGGCCTCGGCGGTCACCTCCAGGTCCATGCCCTCGTCGATCTCGCCGTCGCCCGTCTCCGCGATGCGCTTCTTCAACTCGACGATACGGTCGCGCAGTTGCGTCGCCTGCTCGTAGCTCTCGTCGGCGACGGCCTGGTCCTTGTCCCGGGTCAGCTGCTCGACCTCGCGCTCCATGGCCCGTACGTCCGTGCCCTTGGTCCGTGCGCGCAGCCGCACCCGGGCGCCCGCCTGGTCGATCAGGTCGATCGCCTTGTCCGGCAGACGGCGGTCGGTGAGATAGCGGTCGGACAGCTCCACGGCGGCGACCAGCGCCTCGTCGCTGTAGCGGACCTGGTGGTGGGCCTCGTAGCGGTCGCGCAGGCCGCGCAGGATCTCGATGGCGTCGGCGGTGGTCGGCTCGGGGACCAGGATCGGCTGGAACCGGCGGGAGAGCGCCGCGTCCTTCTCGATCCTGCGGTACTCCTCCAGCGTCGTCGCGCCCACGACATGGAGTTCGCCGCGTGCGAGGGCCGGCTTGAGGATGTTCCCGGCGTCCATGGACCCGCCCTCGCCGCCGCCTCCGGCGCCCACGACGGTGTGCAGTTCGTCGATGAAGACGATCAGCCGGTCGGAGTGCGCGCGGATCTCGTCGACGATGTTGGTCAGCCGCTCCTCGAAGTCACCCCGGTAACGGGTGCCGGCGACCACCCCGGTCAGGTCGAGGGCGATCACCCGGCGGCCGCTGAGTACGTCCGGCACGTCGCCGTCGGTGATCCGCTGGGCCAGGCCCTCCACGATCGCGGTCTTGCCGACGCCCGCGTCGCCGATGAGCACCGGGTTGTTCTTGCCGCGCCGGGAGAGCACCTCGACGGTCTGCTCGATCTCCTCGTCCCGGCCGATCACCGGGTCGATACGGCCCTGGCGGGCGAGGTCGGTGAGGTCACGGCCGTACTTGTCCAGGGTCGGCGTACCGGTGTCGACACGCGGGCGCTGGTCGGTACGGTCCCCGGGCCGGCCCCCGTCGGCGGCCTCGGGCGGCATGCCGGAGGGCGCGAAGCGGGCCGCGTTGAGGATGTGCCCGGCCGCCGAGTCGGGATTCGAGGCGAGGGCGCTGAGCACGTGCTCCGGGCCGATGTAGCCGGCGCCCCGCGCGCGGGCCAGGTCGTGCGCGTCCAGCAGGGCGCGCTTGGCCGCCGGCGTGAGGGAGAGCGACGTCGGCGGCGGGGCCTCGCCCGGCTGGTGCTGGATCGGGCCCGACCGCTCGTCGATCTCCGTCGCCAGCGAGTCGGGATCCGCGCCCGCCCGGCTGAGCAGGCTCCGGGTCGGCTCGGCGGACAGCGCGGCCCGCAGCAGGTGCTGGGTGTCCAGGTCCCGGCTGCCGTGCTCGGCGGCGTACTGGGCGGCGCCGCGCACCATCTCCCGGGCCGGCTGACTGAGCAGCCGTCCGATGTCGATCTGCCGGGGTCCGGGGCGCGGTCCGCCGAAGAAGCGGGCGAGGAATTCCCCGAAGGGGTCGTAGTCTTCGGGACCACTGAAGCCGCTGGTCATGGCGTTCCCATCCGGCTTCCCTGCGCGGGCAGGGTCGCCCTCGCTGATCGACGTGCCGGATTCGGGTAACCCGGTTCGGGCTCGCTCATGCCACGATGGCACGTTCTGGCCCAGGGGGCATGTGCAGGAACGCCTCAGCCGTTCGTCCGGCGGCCGCCCAGGTCCGCGGGCGGCCCGTCGCCGGGGCGCAGCATCTGGCTCGTGGCCAGTTCGCGGTAGAGGGGATCGCGGGCCATCAGCTGCTCGTGGCTTCCGCAGGCCGGGCCGCGGCCCGGGTGGAGGACGACGATGTGGTCGGCGTGCCGCACGGTGGACAGGCGGTGGGCGATGACCAGCAGGGCGCATTCCTGGGCGACGTCCTTCATCACCGTGGTCAGCGCCGCTTCGTTGATCGCGTCGAGGTGGGCGGTGGGCTCGTCCAGGAGCAGCAGCGCGGGACGGGCGAGCAAGGCCCGGGCCAGGGCGACGCGTTGACGTTCGCCGCCGGAGAGGGTGCTGCCGCGCTCACCGACGACCGTGTCCAGACCGCCGGGCAGCCGGTCGACGAGTTCCTCCAGCCGGGTCAGCGAGAGGACCCGCCGGATTTCCGCCTCGGGGGCGTCGGGCACGGCGTAGGTGATGTTCTCCCGCAGGGTGCCGTGGACGACGTGGGTGTTCTGGTCCACCACGGCGATGCGCCGGCGGCAGACGTCGCGGCCCAGTTCGGCGGCGGGGCGCCCGTCGAACAGCACGGTTCCCGCGTCCGGTTCGTAGAACCCCGCCACCAGCGCGAAGACCGTGCTCTTGCCGGCTCCCGAGGGGCCCACGAGGGCGACCTGCCGGCGGTGGGGGACGGCGAAGGACACGCCCGACAGTACGGGGCGGCCCGGGGCGTATCCGAAGCGGACGTCGTGCAGGGCGAGCGCCGGCTGGCCGGCGGGGACGGACGGCAGCGGCCGGTGGCCGGTCGACCCGGCCGACGGGCCCGTGTGTTCCACGGGTAGGCGCAGCGCCTGGTCGACGCGCCGGTATGCGCCCATGCCGCGCTGGACCAGACCCACCGCGTGGAAAACGCAGGACAGCGGCAGGACGAGATACGAGGCGTACAGCAGGAACGCGACGAGATCCCCGAGGGAGCCGGCGTGACCGCTGACCCGCAGGCCACCGACGACGAGCACGATGAGGAACGAGCCCTGGACGGCGAGTTCGACGGCGGGACTCATGACGGAGGCGAGCTTCGCGGTGCGGACCCCCGCGTCGTAGGCCTCCTGGACCCGGCCCCCGATGCGGGCGGCCTCGCGGTCCTCGGCACGGTGCACCCGGACCATGGGCAGGGCGCCAAGGGCCCGTTCCAGGTCCGCGGCGACGGCACCGACCGAGTCCTGCATATGCTCGGACGCCTTCCGCAGGCCCTGGAGCAGCGAGGTGACCACGGCCGCGGCGACGGCCACGGTGAGCGCGACCAGAAGCAGCAGCAGCGGGTCGAGCCACGCCATCAGGATCACCGCTCCGGCGGCGACGAGGCTGCCGGTCACCAGGTCCACCAGGGCCTGCGAGACGACCTCGCGCAGCAGGGTGGTGTCGGCGGTGACCCGGGAGATGAGGTCGCCGCTCCGGTGTCGGTCGTACTCCCGCATCTCCAGCCGGAGCAGCCGCCCCACCAGGCCGAGCCGGAGCTGCCGTACGACGCCCTCGCCCATCCGCTCCAGCAGGAAGCGCCCCGCCGACCCGATCGCCGCTTCCACCAGGAACAGTGCGCCGAGGAGTGCCAGCAGCGGCCAGACGACCTGGCCGCGGCCGCTCGCGTCCACGGCGTGCCGGGCGACCAGCGGCTGGACCAGCCCCAGCGCGGAGCCGGCCAGCGTCAGCGCGGTGGCCACGGCGGCGGCGGCCCGGTGCCCGGCGGTGAGCCTGTACAGCGTGGCCACGGCCGCGCGGGTCGACAGGTCCTCGTCGCCGGCCTCGTGGGTCCTGTGGTCCGCGACCGTGCCGCCCGACGCCGGCCCGGTGTCCGCGGCCACCCCCCCGCTCATCGGCCTGCCGGCTCGACGGCCACCAGCCGGGCGAAATAGCCGTCGGGCACGCCCTCGCCCACGGGGCGGCCCTCCGCTTCGATCCAGGCGTGCGCGGTGAAGGGCGGGACGACGCGGACCCCGGTGCACCAGGTCGGCCACGTCCCCCTCAGCCGGCACAGCAGCGCGGCCCCCAGGGAGCGCGGCAGGCACCCCTTCGGGGCGGCGCAGCGCAGGCTGGCGGCGCACATGGCGTCGCGCGCGTCCTGGGCCTGCGCGATGGTGGCGGGTGCGGCACCGCGCCGCACCACGCCCAGCACGGTCCGGATACGGCGGGGTGGCAGAAGGGCGAGGGCGACGGCGGGGAGCAGGACGAGGAGGGCGGCCAGGCGGTGGCCGAGGGGCACACCGGTGGGGCGTTCCAGCGCGCTGGGTGTCGTCATGAGGCCAGTCCCGCCTCACGCAGATGACCGACGAGCGCCTCGACGTCCCGCTCGGCCTGTGCCCGGTCGATGTCGAACTCGCGGATCAGGGCGGCGGTCGCGTCCGCCTCCTCGCCGCCGTCGAGCAGGGTACGGACCACAAGGGTGGCGGTCGGGTTCAACTCCCAGTAGGTACCGGCTCGCTCGTCCAGCAGTACGGTGCCGTAGTCGGTCTCGGCCGTGGAGATGTGTGCGTCGAACCGCAAGGGCATGCGCTCGCCTTTCTGACGGGGTTCTCAGGGAGTGCGGGCACGGCTGTGGGACAGCCCCCGCAGCCACACCTCGGCGGCGATGGTGGAGTAGAGGATGGCGTCGGAGAGGCCCGGTGAGGTCGGGCGTACGGCGAGGCGGCGCAGCTCGTCGCCGTCCACCAGGCCCAGTGCCTCCAGCCGTGAGCCCTCCCACAGGGCCAGCAGGTCGCCGCGGTGATGGCGCAGTCCGTTGGCGGCGTCCATGGCGGCCGTCGCCTTGTTGGCACGCCGCAGGCAGTCCTCGGGCACGATTCCGCGCATCGCGGCGCTCAGGACGGGCTTGTACTGCCAGGGAGTGACGCGCTCGCTCGGACGGACGGCGAGGAACGCCTCGATGACGCGGTCGTCGAAGAAGGGGGAGGCCATCGGCAGGCCCGCCCGCGCCGCCATCCGGTCCCACTGCCGGATGACGCGGGTGCACGAGCGGATCTGCTCCAGGTCGGTGTGCAGTCCGCGGTCCGGGTGCAGCGGCGAGGCCGTGGCCGCCGCGTCGAGCAGTGCCCGGCGGGCCATCCGCTCCGCCTCGGGGGTCACCCAGTCGAACAGGCGCGGGGCCATGCCCCAGCCGAGACTCGTCGCGACGGACGAGGGCAACGGGTCACGCAGCCGGCCGGCTCCGTCGGCGAGCCACTTCCCGTACGGCCGGGAGTCGGCGAGGGCGCGGGCCGTGTCGCCCAGTGGCCACTGCCACAGCGCCCGGTACCCGCGCAACTGGCGCAGCGCGAACAGTGGACGGGTGCGCACCAGCCGGTGGTAGTAGGCGTCGGAGCACCATGCCACGTGGTCGCCGCCGATTCCGGTCAGGTGCAACCGGCTGCCGCGTGCGGCGAGGCCCGGCAGGTGGTGCAGGACCCGGGAGCGGTCCATGACGCCGATGGTGGGCTCGTCGAGGAGGTCGTCGATGCCGAGCAGATCCTCGTAGACCAGCGGCGAGGCGTCGGCGTCCCACACCACGTGCTCGACGTCCGGGAGGTGCTTGATGGCCCGCTCCGCCCACTGCAGGTCGGTGTCCGCCGGATCGCGGCCCGGCCAGGTGCTGGCCACCACGTGGGCGGGGGAACGGTCGGCCAGGAAGCAGATGGAGGTCGAGTCCAGGCCGCCGGACAGATCGCAGCTCACCACGCCGCCCTGCCGGGTCCGCGCGCCCACGGCCTCCTCCAGCGCCGTCCGGATCAGGGGCGCCGCCTCGGCGAGTGGCCGCACCGGCTCCGGCGGCGTCCACCAGCGGGTGTGCCGTACGGTGCGCCCGTCCGCGGCGACGATCACGGCGTCCTGCGGGGGCACAGCGGTGACCGGGCGCCACAGGGAGTTCTCGAACAGGGGGTAGGGGGCCGGCCACAGCAGCCGGACGGCCAGCTCCTGCGGATCGGGGTCGAGGCCGAGCGCGGCGGCGAGCGTGTCGGCGCGGGTGGCGGCCACCCGGACGCCGTCGATCTCGGTGTGGAAGACCAGCCGCAGGCCGGAGGCGGTGCCCTGGACCCGGACCTGTCCGTCGAGGGCGGCGACGAGGTGGAAGCTGCCGGGGAGGGAGCGGGCCGGCGCGTCGAGTTCCGTCAGGTCCCTCAGCCGTGCGGCCATACGCCGGAGTTGCGCCGCCTCGACGGGGCAGCAGCCGATGACGGCGAGGGTGGCACTCCCGGCGCTCGCGGTGACGATCTCGTCGTCGTGCCAGTGGCCGACCAGCCAGGGCCGGCCCGACGCGTGCGCGAGGGTCCGGCTACCGGGGCGGGCGAAGGAGCGGGCCACGGCGGCCGCGTCCTCGCGGTCCGGAAGGACCGCGAAGTGCGCGTCGCCGGGGCCCGTCCCCGCACTTTCGTGCAGTTCAGTCATGACGTCGGGTCAGTGCCGTCGCCCGTCAGTTCTTGCTGAAGATCAGCCGGTCGTTGCCGGAGCGCTGAAGGAGTCCCGTCTCCTTGCGGAACGTACCGAGCCGGACGAGCGTCGGTGCCTCGTATGCCTTCTTCATGACTTCTCCTCACTGAGCCGTGGCCCAAGCCCCACGGTGGGGTGGGCACAGCACACAGCTAGCTGCGGAATGCGTGGTTCCGGCAAGGTGTGGCACGAAAGTATGAACATACGAAAAGGCTGGTGAACCTGTTCTACTTGCACGTGCGTTCGGACCTGGTGGGAGAGCTTTGGCCATCGAAGGTTTGCCGTGCGCATGTGCGAAGAATCGTTCTCGACTGCGGCCCGTCGGTGGTCGCGGCGGCCGTGCACGAAACCCGGGGCGGGAGCCGCCCGGGCGCACTGTGCGGCCGTCGGTGCGCAACGTCTCCGGCGGGGGTGGCTGGTCAGAGGGCTTCCCTGGCGGTGAGAACGCGCGGTCCCACATCCGTGATCGCCACCGTGTGCTCCGCGTGCGCCGCGCGGGATCCGTCGTTCGTGCACAGGGTCCAGCCGTCCGGCGCCGCGTGGTAGCCGTCCTTGCCGCTCGCGACGACCATCGGCTCGATGGCGAGGACCATGCCGTGCCGCAGTCGCATGCCCCGGCCTGGGCGTCCCTCGTTCGGTACGCCCGGGTCCTCGTGCATCTTGCGGCCGATGCCGTGTCCGCCGAAGCCGTCCGGGATGCCGTAGCCGGCCGCCCGGCAGACCGAGCCGATCGCGTGGGCGATGTCGCCGATGCGGTTTCCGACCACGGCCGCCTCGATGCCCGCCGCCAGTGCCCGCTCCGCCGCCTCGATCAGGCGTACGTCGGCGGGGCGCGCCCTGCCGACCGTGAAGCTGATCGCCGAGTCGCCGGCCCAGCCGCCCAGTTCGGCGCCGCAGTCGATGGAGACCAGGTCGCCGTCGCGCAGGCGGTAGCCGGTCGGGATGCCGTGCACGATCGCGTCGTTCACCGAGGCGCAGATGACGGCCGGGAAGGGGGTGGGTGCGAAGGAGGGGCGGTAGCCGAGGAACGGTGAGGTCGCCCCGGCGTCGCGCAGCACCTCGCGTGCCACCTCGTCCAGCTCCAGCAGGGAGACCCCCACGTCGGCGACCTTGCGCACGGCCGTGAGGGCCCGGCCCACGACCTGCCCGGCCTCGTACATCTCATCGATCGACTTGTCCGTCTTAAGCTCCACCATGCCAATTACTATACCGGTATTTGAATGGGGTGAGGTGGGCGGGGAGCGGTATTAGAATGGGCGCCATGGTGCGCACCCCTCTCACCCCCGAAGAGCGCGAGCGCGGCGAGCGGCTCGGCCGGCTGCTCCGCGAGGCCCGTGGCGGCCGCAGCATGACGGAGGTCGCGGCGAGCGCCGGCATCTCCGCCGAGACGCTGCGCAAGATCGAGACCGGACGTGCGCCGACCCCGGCGTTCTTCACCGTGGCCGCGCTGGCGGAGGCCCTCGGGCTGTCGATGGACGACCTCCACGGCCGGTGCGCGCCTGTGGTCGAGGCCGCCGCCTGAGAGGCCCGCACGTCACGTTCCGGCAGGAGCGGCGTACTCTGCGTTCAGTCGGAAAACTTCCCGTAGCGCGCCCGTAACACGTCTGGTGTTGCCTTACGGACCGGAGTGCTCCGGTCTGGCGGGAGTTGGGATGTCAGTGGATCAACTCTCGGCTCGGGTGCGGGAGTTCGCGAACTACCTGGACGGCCTCGTGGCGCGCCTCGACCAGGGCGGCGGCTGGTGCGGGGTGTTCTGGCAGCGTGACCCGGAGGGCATGCGGGCCTGCCTCGACGGACGCGAGGTCCCGCCCTGGGACGTGGTCGAGTCCCTCCTGTACGACCTCGCCGGGCAGTACGGCCCCGGCGGCGCCGACGCCGAGACGGAACGCGCGCACGCCCTGCACACCGCCGCGCTCGGCGCGTTCGACGCGCGTCCCGGCGGCCGTGACGCCCTCGGCGACCGACTCGACGTCATGCTCCGCGAACAGCGGTACGCCGCCGAACGGCAGGCGGAGCTGGGCCGGTTGCTCGCGGCCGCGACCAGCCGGGAGGAGGCCGACACCATCCGCCTCGACCTCGCCTGGGCCCGCGACGACCACGAACGCGCGACCGCCCGCTGCGCCGAGCTGCGCGGCCGGATCGCCGAGCTGGAACGGCGGGCGGCGGGGGCGCGGGGGCGGGCGATGCGGCAGGGGCGGGTGGGGGAGGGGGCCGTCTTTCGCGTCGCCGACGGAGGGGCCGGGGGCGGCGGGTCCCGGGACGGCGGATTCGGAGGCGGCGGGTTCGCGGACGAGGGGTTCCCGGACGGCGGGTTCGGGGGTGACGGGTTCGCGGACGACAGGCTCGGGGGTGACGGGTTCGCGGACGACAGGCTCGGGGGTGACGGGTTCGCGGACGACAGGCTCGGGGGTGACGGGTTCGCGGACGACAGGCCCGGGGGCGAAGGCTTCCCGGGCGGCAGGCTCCAGGGCGACAGGTCCGGGGCCGACGGCTTCCGGGACCATCCCGACCCGAGCGGCAGCACTCCGGTGGAAGACCGCCCCGCCCCGCCCGAGACCATCGGCACCACCGACCCCCAACCCCCCACGCCGAAGCAGCGCAAACGCCGCCGTGGCAGTGCCCGCTTCGCCGGCATCGTCGAGGAGGAGGCCGCCCCCGTCGTCGTACCTCCGACCGCCGAACCCGTACTGCCGACCCTCCCCGCGCAGAGCGCCACCCCGCGCCGCACCCCGCGAGGGGCGCGGTTCGCCGGGGCCGCCGAGGAGCCGGCCGCGGCGGCCGAGCCGCAGGCCCGGGCGGCGGACGCGGTGGACCGGCAGGAGGTCGCCGGCACCGTGGCAGCGCTGGTGCGGCTGCGCGCGCAGGGACGCAGCGGTGAGGCACACGTGCTGCTCGTCGAGGCCGCGCACTGGCCCGCCGTACGGCTTCCGCTGCTGGCCGCCGAGATGCGGCGCGCCGGCCTGGAGGCCGACTGGGCGACCCTGCTGTGGGAGGCCGCCTCGCTGCCCGCCGAGCGGCTGGTCGCCGCCGCCGACGCGCTGACCGCGGCCGGGCGGGCCGACGACGGGGAGCGTATCCTGCGGCAGGGCGTGCTGCGGCCCGCACCCGAGATCGGGCGGGCCGTGCTGGGGCTGGCCGGCGAGGGGCGGAGCCGCGAGGTCGGTGCGCTGCTGGACGCGTACGTCCGCGTCCGCACCCCGGAGGAGGCCGCCCGCAGCGCCGAGCCCGACCCGAGGACGCTCGTACCGCTCCTGCTGGAGGCCGCCCAGCGGGTCTCCGACGAGTGCCAGTGGGATCTGGTCCACGCCCTGAGGGTCGCGGGCTTCGCGGCGTGACACCCGCGCGCACCACGGGTCACACCCCTCCCACCGGCCCCATCCATCACCCACAGGAGGGTGAAACCTGATCGACTCAGCGGGTTAACGACGATGGTCTTGGCAAGGCTGTCCCGGGGGCTTACTTTCAAGCCTCTACGGCCCCCTCTACGGGCGTAGAGGCTCTGACGTCCCGTCGAAGGAGCAGCTCATGGCCAACGTCGTACGCGCCGCTCTGGTCCAGGCCACCTGGACCGGCGACACAGAGTCCATGGTGGCGAAACACGAGGAGCACGCCCGCGAGGCGGCCCGGCAGGGCGCCAGGATCATCGGCTTCCAGGAAGTCTTCAACGCTCCGTACTTCTGCCAGGTCCAGGAACCCGAGCACTACGGCTGGGCCGAGCCGGTCCCCGACGGGCCCACCACGCGCCGGATGCAGGAGCTGGCCCGCGAGACCGGCATGGTGATCGTCGTGCCGGTGTTCGAGGTCGAGAACGCGGGCTTCTACTACAACACCGCCGCCGTGATCGACGCCGACGGCACCTTCCTCGGCAAGTACCGCAAGCACCACATCCCGCAGGTCAAGGGCTTCTGGGAGAAGTACTACTTCAAGCCGGGCAACATCGGCTGGCCCGTCTTCGAGACCGCGGTCGGCAAGGTGGGCGTCTACATCTGCTACGACCGCCACTTCCCGGAGGGTTGGCGGCAACTCGGGCTCAACGGCGCCCAGTTGGTCTACAACCCGTCGGCCACCTCGCGCGGTCTGTCCGCCTACCTCTGGCAGTTGGAACAGCCCGCGGCCGCCGTCGCCAACGAGTACTTCGTCGCCGCGATCAACCGCGTGGGGCAGGAGCCGTACGGCGACAACGACTTCTACGGGACGAGCTATTTCGTCGATCCACGTGGGCAGGTTGTCGGGGAGATCGCCAGCGACAAGAGCGAGGAACTCGTCGTGCGCGACCTCGACTTCGACCTCATCGACGAAGTGCGGCAGCAGTGGGCTTTCTACCGCGACCGCCGCCCCGACGCCTATGAAGGACTGGTGCAGCCGTGACCAAGGACCTGCTGGGACGCCACCGAGCCGTCATGCCGGACTGGCTGGCCCTGTACTACGAGGAGCCGCTGGAGATCACCCACGGCGAGGGCCGCCACGTCTGGGACGCCGAGGGCAACCGCTACCTCGACTTCTTCGGCGGCATCCTCACCACGATGACCGCGCACGCGCTGCCCGAGGTCACCAAGGCGGTGAGCGAGCAGGCCGGGCGGATCATCCACTCCTCCACCCTGTACCTCAACCGGCCCATGGTCGAGCTCGCCGAGCGCGTCGCCCAGTTGAGCGGCATCCCGGACGCCCGCGTCTTCTTCACCACCTCCGGCACCGAGGCCAACGACACCGCGCTGCTGCTCGCGACGACCCACCGGCAGAGCAACACGGTCCTCGCGATGCGCAACAGCTACCACGGCCGCTCCTTCAGCGCGGTCGGCATCACCGGCAACCGCGGCTGGTCGCCCACCTCGCTGTCACCGCTGCAGACGCTGTACGTCCACGGCGGTGTCCGCACCCGCGGGCCGTACGCCGGTCTCAGCGACGCCGACTTCATCGCGGCCTGCGTCGAGGACCTGAAGGACCTCCTCGGCCACACCCGCCCGCCCGCCGCCCTGATCGCCGAGCCCATCCAGGGCGTCGGCGGCTTCACCTCCGGCCCGGACGGGCTGTACGCCGCGTTCCGCGAGGTGCTGGCGGAGCGCGGCATCCTGTGGATCGCCGACGAGGTGCAGACCGGCTGGGGCCGCACCGGCGACCACTTCTGGGGCTGGCAGGCGCACGGCCAGTCCGGTCCGCCGGACATGCTGACCTTCGCCAAGGGCATCGGCAACGGCATGTCCATCGGCGGGGTCGTCGCCCGCGCCGAGATCATGAACTGCCTGGACTCCAACAGCATCTCGACCTTCGGCGGCACCCAGATCACCATGGCGGCCGGCCTCGCCAACCTCTCCTACCTGCTCGAACACGACCTCCAGGGCAACGCCCGGCGGGTCGGCGGACTCCTCCTGGAGCGGCTGCGGGCCGTCGCCGCGCAGGTGCCGCACGTACGCGAGGTGCGCGGCCGGGGCCTGATGCTGGGCGTCGAGCTCACCAGGCCCGGCACGGACGAGGCCGACCCCGCCGCCGCCTCCGCCGTGCTGGAGGCGGCCCGCGACGGAGGCCTCCTGCTCGGCAAGGGCGGTGGCCACAACACCAGCTCCCTGCGCATCGCCCCGCCGCTGTCCCTCACCGTCGCGGAGGCCGAGGAAGGCGCCGCGATCCTCGAGAACGCTCTGAGGAGCATCTAGCACGACCCGAGTGAGCACCTGAGCAAGGGAACGCCGCCATGACCACCACATCGGAGCCCACGGAACTTTCCGAACCCGCTCTGTCGGTCCGCCAGGTCCTCACCCTGGAGCGGGTGCTGGCCGGTGAGCCCGAGGTGGTGGCCGGCGCCGGTCAGCTCGACCGGCCGGTGCGCTGGGTGCATGTCGCCGAGGCACCGGACGTCGGGGTGATGCTCAGCGGCGGCGAGATGGTGCTCACCACCGGCGTGCTGCTCGCCGGCGACGAGGACAAGCAGGCCGAGTACATCCGGTCCCTGCACCGCGCCGAGGCCGCCGCCGTCGTGCTGGGCCTCGGCCGGGCGTTCCCGGCCCCGCCGGACGTGATGCGCCGGGCGGCCGAGCGGTGCGGGCTGCCCATGGTCGTCCTGCACCGGCCGTTCCCCTTCGCCGACCTGACCGAGGAGGTCCAGTCCCGGCTGGTGCGGCGGAAGTTCGCCGCCGTCAGCCTCTCGGAGTCCGTACGGACCGCCCTCACCGGACTCATCACCGCGGGCGCGCCGCTGCAACGACTCCTCGACGAGGTCGCCTCGCACAGCGCCTGCCCCGTCGTCGTCACCAACCTCGCCCACCGCGTCCTCGCCACGGCGGGCGAGCGGTCGGCCGTGGACGACGTGCTGCGTGACTGGGAGCGCATCGCCCGGCAGGCATGGGGGCACCACCCAGGCCGTTCAGGCACTGGGGGAGGCAGGGAGGGCGACGGCTGGATCCGCGCCGAACTGGGCGGACGCGGTGAGCGGTGGGGCCAGATCATGCTGTGCGGGCACCGCGGCGACACCGCCGCCGGGCGGCTGCTCGCCGACCGCGCCGCCGAGGCCCTCGTCCTGCACCGCATGCTCGGCGGGAACTCCGCGCACACCTGGGAGGAGCAGTCCGCGCAGAGCCTGCTGACCGACCTCGTCAGCGGGGTCGTACCGGCCCGGCAGCTGCTGCCGCGGGCGCGGGCCGCCGGACTGCCGGTCAACCGGCGCAGCTTCGTGCCGCTGGTGGTGCGGGACGTCGAGGCGGACCGGCTGGAGCGGGTGCTGCGGATGCTGGGGCTGTCCGGGATCGTCGCCGAGCTCGCCGACGGGGCCACCGCCGTGCTGCTCAGCCTCGCCCGGGACCAGGACGCCACCGTGCTGGCCGCGAACTTCGCCGGCCGGGTGCGCTCGGAGTCGGGGGCCGAGCGGGCCGTCGTGGCCGCCGCCGAGGCGCGGACCGCCTGGGACGACGTGCCCACGGGGCTGCGCGAGGCCCAGCATGTCGCCGACGCCGTCGCCGACTCCTCGGCCGCCCTCGACCTCCCGGCCGTCGTACGCCTCAAGGACGTCCATCTGCGCGGCCTGATCCGGCTGCTGCGGGACGACCCGCATGTCCAGTCCTTCGCGGAACGGGAGTTGGACGGGCTGCTGTGCGCGGCCGACGACGACATGCTGTCCGTGCTGCGCACCTACCTCGCGACCGGCCGCAACAAGTCCCGCACCGCCCAGCTCCACCATGTCTCGCGGCCCGCGCTCTACCGCCGCCTGGAGGCGATACAGACGCGGCTCGGCGTCGACCTCGACGACTTCGAGCAGGCCGCATCCGTACACATCGCACTCCTCGCGCACGACGCGCAACAGAGCTGAAACCTGCCACGACCTGGGAAAACGGCGGTGAAACATGGGACCACGACAGGGTGACACCGTGACACGCCGCATGCCCGCAGACGTGACACCCTGCAACTCAAACCGATGCCGGGGACTTCCTAGCCTTCTCGCACACCGAGCGACCGGAGGTCCCGATGAGCCGAGTGATTCGTGCCGCCCTCTTCCAGACCGCCTGGACCGGCGACAAGGAATCGATGATCCAGGTACACGAGCAGGCGGCCCGCGACGCGGCCGCGCAGGGCGCTCAAGTGCTGTGCTTCCAGGAGCTGTTCTACGGGCCCTACTTCTGCCAGGTGCAGGACAAGGCGTTCTACGAGTACGCCGAGCAGATCCCCGAGGGCCCGACCGTCCGCCGCTTCCAGGCGCTCGCCAAGGAGCTGGGCATCGTCCTGGTGCTGCCGATGTACGAGGAGGAGCAGCCGGGGGTCCTGTACAACACCGCCGCCGTGATCGACGCGGACGGCTCCTACCTGGGCAAGTACCGCAAGACCCACATCCCCCAAGTGCAGGGATTCTGGGAGAAGTTCTACTTCCGCCCGGGGAACAGCGGCTGGCCGGTCTTCGAGACGGCCGTCGGGAAGATCGGCGTGTACATCTGCTACGACCGGCACTTCCCGGAGGGCTGGCGGGCCCTGGGTCTCGGCGGCGCCGAGATCGTGTTCAACCCCTCGGCCACCTCCCGCGGGCTCTCCCGCTACCTCTGGCAGCTGGAGCAGCCGGCCGCGGCCGTCGCCAACGAGTACTTCGTGGGCGCGATCAACCGGGTCGGTGTGGAGGACCTCGGCGACAACGACTTCTACGGCACGACCTACTTCGTGGACCCGGAGGCCCAGTTCGTCGGGGAGGTGGCGAGCGACAAGGAGACCGAACTCGTCGTCCGCGACCTGGACTTGGCCAAGCTGCGAGAGGTCCGCGACCGCTGGCAGTTCTACAGGGACCGCGCGCCGGGGGCGTACGGCCCGCTGACGGCACCCTGAAAACGCCGGTAGCGGCAACGCCGCCAAGGGGCGCGGGGAACTGCGCGACCAGCCCCACACAACCGCGACTGTGAAACCGTGAGGAGCGACCACGACATGACCGGCCGAACAGTAATCCGCGGCGGCCTCGTCATCACCGCGTCCGACGAGATGCACGCCGACGTCCTCATCGAGGACGGCCGTATCGCCGCCCTCGCCGCCGCCGGCACCCCGGCCGCCGAGGCCTGGACGGCCGAGCGGACCATCGACGCCACCGGGAAGTACGTGATCCCGGGCGGCGTCGACGTCCACACCCATATGGAGCTGCCGTTCGGCGGCACCTTCGCCTCCGACACCTTCGAGACCGGCACCCGGGCCGCCGCCTGGGGCGGCACGACCACGATCGTCGACTTCGCCGTCCAGAGCGTGGGCCACTCGCTGCGCGAGGGCCTCGACGCCTGGCACGCCAAGGCCGAGGGCAACTGCTCGATCGACTACGGCTTCCACATGATCGTCTCCGATGTGCACCAGGAGACGCTGAAGGAGATGGACCTGCTGGTGGAGGAGGGCGTGACCTCCTTCAAGCAGTTCATGGCCTACCCCGGCGTCTTCTACTCCGACGACGGCCAGATCCTGCGCGCCATGCAGCGCTCCGCCGAGAACGGCGGTCTGATCATGATGCACGCCGAGAACGGCATCGCGATCGACGTGCTGGTCGAGCAGGCGCTGGCGCGCGGTGAGACCGATCCCCGCTATCACGGCGAGGTGCGCAAGGCGCTGCTGGAGGCGGAGGCCACCCACCGGGCCATCAAGCTCGCGCAGGTCGCGGGGGCCCCGCTCTACGTCGTGCACGTCTCGGCCATGGAGGCGGTGGCCGAGCTGGCGCGGGCGCGCGACGAGGGGCTGAACGTCTTCGGCGAGACCTGCCCGCAGTACCTGTTCCTGTCCACCGACAACCTCGCCGAGCCGGACTTCGAGGGCGCCAAGTACGTGTGCTCGACGCCCCTGAGGCCGCGCGAGCACCAGGCCCAGCTGTGGAAGGGCCTCAGGACGAACGACCTCCAGGTCGTCTCCACCGACCACTGCCCCTTCTGCTTCGTGGGCCAGAAGGAGCTCGGCCGGGGCGACTTCTCCAAGATCCCCAACGGGCTTCCGGGCGTGGAGAACCGCATGGACCTGCTCCACCAGGCCGTCGTCGACGGACACATCTCGCGCCGCCGCTGGATCGAGATCGCCTGCGCCACGCCCGCCCGGATGTTCGGCATGTACCCGAAGAAGGGCACCATCGCGCCGGGCGCGGACGCCGACGTCGTGATCTACGACCCGCGGGCCGAGCAGGTCATGTCCGCCGTCACCCACCACATGAACGTCGACTACTCGGCGTACGAGGGCAAGCAGACCACCGGCCGGGTCGAGACGGTCCTCTCGCGCGGCGAACTCGTCATCACCGAGCGGGAGTACACCGGTCGTGCCGGGCACGGTGTCTACACGCCCCGCTCCACCTGTCAGTACCTCAACTAGGAGCGGAGCACATGGACTTCGGACTCGTCCTGCAGACCGACCCGCCGGCCTCGCGGGTCGTCAGCCTGATGAAACGCGCCGAGCGCAGCGGGTTCGGCTACGGCTGGACCTTCGACTCGGCCGTGCTGTGGCAGGAGCCGTTCGTCATCTACAGCCAGATCCTGGCCAACACGCAGCGGCTGACGGTCGGGCCGATGGTGACCAACCCGGGCACCCGCACCTGGGAGGTCACCGCCTCCACCTTCGCCACCCTCAACGACATGTTCGGCAACCGTACGGTCTGCGGCATCGGACGCGGCGACTCGGCCATGCGCGTCGCCGGGCGCAAGCCCAACACCCTCGCCCGGATCAGCGAGGCGATGAAGGTCATCCGGGCCCTCGGCAGCGGCCAGGAGGCCGACCTCGGCGGGGGGACGGTGGTGCGCTTCCCGTGGATCAAGGAGGGCGCCCGACTCCCCGTGTGGATGGCGGCGTACGGCCCGAAGGCCCTGAAGATGACCGGCGAGGAGGCCGACGGGTTCATCCTCCAGCTCGCCGACCTCTATCTGACCGAGTACATGGTCAAGGCCGTGAAGGACGCCGCGGTCGCGGCCGGACGCGACCCGTCCGAGGTGAAGATCTGCGTCGCCGCCCCGGCGTACGTCACCGAGGACGACTCGCCCGAGAAGCTCGCCCACGCCCGTGAGCAGTGCCGCTGGTTCGGCGGGATGGTCGGCAACCACGTGGCCGACCTGGTGTCCAAGTACGGCGAGCACTCCGCCGCCGTCCCCGACGAACTCACCGACTACATCAAGGCCCGTGAGGGGTACGACTACTCCCACCACGGGCGTGCCGACAACCCCGACACCGCCTTCGTGCCCGACGAGATCGTCGACCGGTTCTGTGTCATCGGGCCGGTCGAGAAGCACATCGAGAAGCTCAACGCCCTGCGCGAGCTGGGCGTCGACCAGTTCGCCGTCTACGACATGCACGACGCGCAGGAGGCCGTGATCGACGCCTACGGCACCTCCGTCATCCCCGCGGTCAACTCCTAGCCCGAGCACGCGAGTCCGCACCAACCCGCCGCAACCGACCCCCCACCCCTGTCACCCTCCCCGCCGTCCCGGGGAGGGGGCGGGGCCGGGAAGTCCGGGCATGCCCCCCCGCGCCGCCCTTCCCCCCGGCCCCGCCGGCCCCCGCACGGCCTCTCCCGTCCCACCTGATCGATTGGCCTGCTCATGACCGAAACAGTCCCCACGGGGTCGCCGATACCCCAGTCCGCCGACACCGGCGGCCGGATCGAGCTCGCCCCCGAGGCGTTCCCCGCCGACAGCCCCTTCGCCAACGAGGACCTACGTCCCGTCCCGGTCGCCGAGCGCAAGTGGACGACGTACAACTTCGCGGCCCTGTGGATCTCGATGGCCCACTGCATCCCCAGCTGGACCCTGGCCTCCGGCCTGGTCGCGCTCGGCATGGACTGGAAGCAGGCCGTCTTCACCATCGCGCTCGCCAACGTCATCGTGCTGCTGCCGATGCTGGCCACCGGGCACGCCGGGCCCAAATACGGCATACCCTTCCCGGTGCTCGCGCGGGCTTCCTTCGGGCTGCGCGGCGCCAACATCCCGGCGATGATCCGGGCGGCCGTGGCCTGCGGCTGGTTCGGCATCCAGACCTGGATCGGCGGCAGCGGCATCTTCGCCCTCGGCTCCAAGCTGACCGGGGGCCACTGGGAGAACGCGGGCAAGATCGCCGGCAACCCCTGGCCGCTGTGGCTCTGCTTCATCCTGTTCTGGGCCCTGCAGATCGCCATCATCTACCGCGGCATGGACTTCCTGCGGCACTTCGAGAACTGGGCCGCGCCCTTCGTGATCGTCGGCGCACTGGTCCTGCTGGTCTGGATCGCGATCAAGGCGGACGGGTTCGGCGCGCTGCTCGACCAGCCCTCGAAGCTCGGCTGGGGCCCCGACTTCTGGCCGGTCTTCTTCCCGTCCCTGATGGGCATGATCGGCTTCTGGGCCACGCTGTCCCTCAACATCCCCGACTTCACCCGGTTCGGCGCCAGTCAGAGGGCACAGACCTGGGGGCAGTCCCTCGGTCTGCCGACCACGATGACCCTCTTCGCGGTCCTCGCCGTCCTCGTCACCTCCGGCTCCGAGGTCGTCTACGGCGAGGCGATCTGGGACCCGGTCACCCTGGCCGCCAAGACCGACAGCGTCTTCGGGCTGCTGTTCGCGCTGATCGTCGTGCTCGTCGCCACCATCTCCGTGAACATCGCGGCGAACGTCGTCTCCCCGGCCTACGACCTCGCCAACCTCGCCCCGAAGCTCATCAACTTCCGTACGGGCGCCCTCATCACCGGGGTCGTCGGCGTCCTGATCTTCCCGTGGAAGCTGATCTCCACCCCGGAGTTCTACATCTTCACCTGGCTCGGCGTGGTCGGCGGCCTGCTCGGCACGGTCGCGGGCATCCTCATCGCCGACTACTGGATCGTCCGCCGCACGGTCCTGCACCTGGCCGACCTGTACACGCCCGGCGGGCGCTACTGGTACACGAACGGCTGGAACTGGCGGGCGATCGTCGCCTTCCTGGTGGGCGGCGTGCTCGCGGTCGGCGGCTCGTACTCGGGGGTGGGGGCCGACGGGACGAAGACCGGACCGTTCCCCACGGACGGGCTCATCCCGTTCCTCAAGCCGCTCGCCGACTACGGCTGGGCGGTGGGGCTTGCGGCCTCGCTGCTGCTGTACGTGGTGCTGATGGGCGGGCGCAGGGAACGCGCCGAGGCCTGACCGCGCGGGTGGAGGACGGTCAGCCCTTCTGGCCGTCCTCCAAGGCGGCGACCGCCTCCTTGGCCGCCTTGATCGCGCCCTTGTTGATCTCGTCGGTGTCGGGCGCCTTCTTCGACTCGAAGTCGCTGCCGCTGTACGTGACGGAGATCAGCGCGTTGGACGCGCGGATCATCACCGTGCCCTCACGGGTCTGCTGCTTGTCCTCGGTGGTGAGGTTCACGACCGAGTAGCCCGCGTCACCGACGCCCGGGACCTCGCCACCGCCGCTCTTGTCCGCGACCCGCCCCTTGTAGGACTCCTCCGCCGCCTCGTCCGACGCGGTGATCTCGTAGGACACGTCCAGCCAGCGGTAGTCGAAACCCTTGAGCGCGTTCCACGAGCAGGTGCGGCGCAGGTTCGAGTCGGTCGACGGGATCTCCTTGCCGGCCGCCTTGGCGCCGGGGACTAGGTCGCCTATCGACTTCGAGCTCAGGGCCTTGCACGGCGCCGGAGCGGCGGAGTACGTCTTCGACGCGGCCGCCGTCGCGGGAGCCGAGGGCGCGTCCTCGCCGCCGGTGTTCTGCGTCGCCGTACGGTCCTCGGCGGCCGGCGTCGCGGCGGGTCCGGACGACAGCGCCCAGCCCGCCGCGGCGAGCACGACGACGGGCGACAGACGCGCGGTGAGGGCGAGCGGCAAGGGAAGGGAACGCACGGCGCACTTCTCGTGGGGGACGGTGCGGAAGGAGTCCGCACTGCGGACGGGACGCCAGTGTCACATGACTCCCTGTGAGGCGGAAGGGCCAACTCGCTCCGTGCTGACGCCATTACGGACGGGCCACGATCGGACGGCGTCCTGGGTGATTTACGGGGCCTCCAGGATATTTTGGGCGGAAAGAGCGCTTTCGACACGGTCCATGGCGATGAAGGCGCCGTAGGCCACCAGGTGCACCAGACAGTGGTCGGTGTGCTCCGGCCGTCGCCACGCCGCCACGTCCTCGTCGGCGATCCGGTACGGCGCCAGGGCGGCCAGCAGCGCCGGCCGGGCGGCGGGACGCTCCCGGTGGTCCGGGCACCCGTCCGGGGCGAGCGGCGGATGCGCGCAGTCCCAGCCCCGCAGGGCCGCCTCGACGACGTCGTGGTCGTCCGCGTCCAGCAGGCCCAGGCGGGGGCCTCGCCGGGGTCGATGCCGTCGAGCAGTGCGAGGGACTGGCCGGGTGGTGATCAGACCGTTCACGGCGAAGACCCGCATCAGCAGGGCGATGACGAAGCTGGGCGCGCGCGACCGGGCCCAACTCGTCGTGTTCGCCTACGAGTCGGGACTGGTGGCGCCGCGCGGTTCCGACCCTTCGGTGTGCTGATCGCGTACGCCCTCGAACGCCGCCAGGATCCGCTCGGCGGCCAGCGTCGCCGTCAACTCACCGTCCCTGACCTGCTGTTCGAGGCCCGGCGCGACCGCCCGTACCGACGGGTCCGCGTTGAGGCGGCCCAGCAGTTCGTCGCGGACCATGGTCCAGGTCCAGTCGACCTGCTGGTCGCGCCGCTTGGCGGCGAGCCGGCCGGTGGAGTCGAGCAGCGTGCGGTGCTGTTCGAGGCGGTCCCAGACGGTGTCCAGGCCGATCGACTCGCGCCCGCTGCAGTGCAGCACCGGCGGTGTCCAGGCGGCGTCCTTGCCGTGCATCAGGCGCAGGGCGCCCGCCAGTTCCCGGGCGGCGGCGCGGGCGTCGCGCTCGTGCGGGCCGTCGGCCTTGTTGACGGCGAGCACGTCGGCCAGTTCCAGGACGCCCTTCTTGATGCCCTGGAGCTGGTCGCCGGTGCGGGCCAGCGTCAGCAGCAGGAAGGAGTCGACCATGTTCGCGACCGCGGTCTCCGACTGGCCGACGCCGACCGTCTCCACCAGGATCACGTCGTAGCCGGCCGCCTCCATCACCACGATCGACTCACGGGTGGCCTTGGCGACGCCGCCCAGCGTGCCGGCCGTGGGGGAGGGGCGGATGAAGGCCGCCGGGTCCACCGCGAGGCGCTCCATGCGCGTCTTGTCACCCAGGATCGACCCGCCGGTCCGGCTGGACGACGGGTCGACGGCCAGCACCGCGACCCGGTACCCGAGCCCCGTGAGCATGGTCCCGAACGCGTCGATGAACGTCGACTTCCCGACCCCCGGCACCCCGCTCACGCCGATCCGCCGCGCCCTGCCGCTGTGCGGCAGCAGCTCGGTGAGCAACCGCTGTGCCAGCACCCGGTGCTGCGGCCGGGTGGACTCGACGAGCGTGATGGCGCGCGCGACGATCGCCCGCTTCCCGTCGAGCACGCCCTTCACATACGCGTCGAGATCGATCACAGCTCGTGCCCGAGGTCGGCCCCCAGCCGCCGCACCAGGTCGTACGCGGCGTCCGGGATCACCGTCCCGGGCGGGAAGACCGCCGCCGCGCCCATCTCCAGGAGCGTCGGCACGTCCTGGGGCGGGATCACTCCGCCGACCACGATCATGATGTCCTCGCGGCCCTCCTCGGCCAGCGCCTCCTTGAGCGCCGGTACGAGGGTGAGGTGACCTGCGGCCAGCGACGACACCCCGACGATGTGCACGTCGGCCTCGACGGCCTGGCGCGCCACCTCGGCGGGCGTCTGGAACAGCGGGCCGACGTCGACGTCGAAGCCGAGGTCGGCGAACGCGGTCGCGATCACCTTCTGGCCGCGGTCGTGGCCGTCCTGGCCCATCTTGGCGACCAGGATGCGCGGGCGGCGGCCCTCGGCCTCCTCGAAGTCGGACACGAGGGTGCGGGTGCGGTCCACGGAGGGCGACTCCCCGGCTTCGTTGCGGTACACGCCGGTGATGGTACGGATCTGGCTCGCGTGCCGGCCGTACACCTTCTCCAGGGCGTCCGAGATCTCTCCGACGGTGGCCTTGGCGCGGGCCGCGTTCACCGCCAGCTCCAGCAGGTTGCCCTCGCCGCCGGCGGCCCGGGTGAGCGCGTCCAGCGCGTCCTGGCAGGCCTGCTCGTCGCGCTCCGCCCGCAGCCGCCGCAGCTTCTCGATCTGCTGGGCGCGCACGGAGGAGTTGTCGACCTTGAGCACCTCGATCTGCTCGTCGCTGTCGACGCGGTACTTGTTGACGCCGATGACCGGCTGCCGCCCCGAGTCGATGCGGGCCTGCGTGCGGGCCGCGGCCTCCTCGATGCGCAGCTTGGGGATGCCGGCGTCGATCGCCTTGGCCATGCCGCCCGCCGCCTCGACCTCCTGGATGTGCTGCCAGGCGCGCCGCGCGAGGTCGTACGTCAGCTTCTCCACGTACGCGCTGCCGCCCCACGGGTCGATGACCCGGGTCGTGCCCGACTCCTGCTGGATCAGCAGCTGGGTGTTGCGCGCGATGCGGGCCGAGAAGTCGGTCGGCAGCGCGAGCGCCTCGTCGAGGGCGTTGGTGTGCAGCGACTGGGTGTGGCCCTGTGTCGCGGCCATCGCCTCGACACACGTACGCGTGACGTTGTTGAACACGTCCTGCGCGGTCAGCGACCAGCCCGACGTCTGCGAATGGGTGCGCAGGGACAGCGACTTGGAGTTCTTCGGGTCGAACTGCTTCACCAGCTTCGCCCACAGCAGGCGGGCCGCCCGCATCTTGGCGATCTCCATGAAGAAGTTCATGCCGATCGCCCAGAAGAACGACAGCCGCGGTGCGAACGCGTCCACGTCCAGGCCGGCCTCGCGGCCCGCGCGGATGTACTCGACGCCGTCCGCGAGCGTGTACGCCAGCTCCAGGTCGGCCGTCGCACCGGCCTCCTGGATGTGGTAGCCGGAGATGGAGATCGAGTTGTAGCGGGGCATCCGCTGCGAGGTGAAGGCGAAGATGTCGGAGATGATCCGCATCGACGGCTTCGGCGGATAGATGTAGGTGTTGCGGACCATGAACTCCTTGAGGATGTCGTTCTGGATGGTCCCGGCCAACTTCTCGGGCGGTACGCCCTGTTCCTCCGCCGCCACGATGTACAGCGCGAGCACCGGCAGCACGGCGCCGTTCATCGTCATCGACACGGTCATCCTGTCGAGGGGGATCCCGTCGAACAGCTGCCGCATGTCGTAGATCGAGTCGATCGCCACGCCCGCCATACCGACGTCACCCGTCACGCGCGGGTGGTCGCTGTCGTAACCCCGGTGCGTGGGCAGGTCGAAGGCGACCGACAGGCCCTTCTGACCGGCCGCCAGGTTGCGCCGGTAGAACGCGTTGGACTCCTCGGCGGTCGAGAAGCCCGCGTACTGGCGGATCGTCCAGGGCTGGTTGACGTACATCGTCGGGTACGGGCCGCGCAGATACGGCGCCATGCCCGGGTACGTGTCGAGGAAGTCCAGGCCCTCCAGGTCACTGCCGGTGTAGAGCGGCTTGACCGCGATGCCCTCGGGGGTCTCCCAGAAGGCCCCGTCGCTCTTGGCGGCCGCCCGCCACTCGTCGGCGCCGACGTCGGTCCTCGGCTCTCCGAGTTCGATCCCGGAGAAGTCGGGGATTCCCATCAGGACACTCCCATGCGGTCGAGGGTGGCGGACAGCACGGCGACGGCGTCACAGCCCGCGAAGACGTAACTGTCGACACCGGGGTGGTTCCCGGGCCGCCCGGCGAGGAACACATGCGCGGCGCCTGCGGCCTTCAGCTGCCCGGCCTCGGCCTCCGCCCGCTCCTCGTACAGGGCGTCGCTGGAGCACAGGCACGCCTCGGTGGCGCCGCTCTCCTCGAAGGTGCCCTCGGTGACGGGCTCGATGCCGCCCGCCTGGAAGAGGTTGGAGGCGAAGGTGAGTCGCGCGGTGTGGGCGGCGGCCGGGCCGAGCGCGGCCAGGAAGACCCGGGGCCGGGATCCGGTCGCGGCCAGGTGGGCGTCGGAGCGGGCGCGCAGCGCCTCGTACGCCTCGTCGCGCCGGACGCGGGGGAGGCCGCCGGACGGGGGCTCGGGAGCGGGCTCGCGCTCCACGGGCTGCTCGGCGAGGTGCGGGAACTCGCTGACCCCGGTGACGGGTTCGCGGCGCTTGGCGAGCCTGCCGGAGCGCGCCTCCCAGGTGTCGGCGAGGTCCTGGCGCAGCTGCCCCGAGCGCAGGGCCGCCGCCTGGCCGCCGGCCTGCTCGATGCGCTGGAAGAACTCCCAGCCCGCGTGGGCGAGTTCGTCGGTGAGCCGCTCCACGTACCAGGAGCCGCCCGCCGGGTCGATCACCCGGGCCAGGTGCGACTCCTCGATGAGGATGGTCGAGGTGTTGCGGGCGATGCGCCGCGCGAACGCGTCCGGCAGGCCGAGCGCGTGGTCGAAGGGCAGCACGGTCACGGAGTCGGCGCCGCCGACGCCGGCGGCCAGCGTGGCGACCGTCGTGCGCAGCATGTTCACCCAGGGGTCCCGGCGCGTCATCATCACCGGCGAGGTGACGGCGTGCTGCACCTGCGCCGCGCTCGGCGCCCCGCTCACCTCGGTGACCCGCGCCCACAGCCGGCGCGCGGCGCGCAGCTTGGCGATCGTGAGGAACTGGTCGGCGGTGGCGGCGAACCGGAACTCCAGCTGCGCGCAGGCCTGTTCGACGGTCAGTCCCGCCTCGGTGAGCTCCCGCAGATACGCGACGCCGGTGGCCAGCGAGGAACCCAGCTCCTGGGCGGCCGAGCCACCGGCCTCGTGGTACGGCAGCGCGTCCACGGTCAGCGCCCGCAGCCCCCGGTACTCCTCGGCGCACAGCCGCGCCAGCGAGGCGACGGGCGCGAACTCCGAGGACTTCCCGGTACGGGCCTCAAGGCCGAGCGGGTCCGCGCCGAGGTTGCCGCGCGCCGCCTCCTTGGCGACGCCCCGCTCCTCGTAGAGCCGCAGCAGCTCACGCGCGGCCGGCTCCACGTCGGTGCCCGCGTCGAGGACGACGGGGGCCAGGTCGAGGTAGACGCCGTCGAGGGCGCGGCCCAGGTCGGACACCGGGACGCCGCCCTCGCCGAGGACCAGCCAGAGCGAGGTGACGCCGTTCTCCAGGTCACCGAGGACCACACCGTCCGTGAGCGCCGTGTGCCGCTGGCGTACATCCCAGCCGCCCGCCGTGTTGCCCTCGGCGCGGCCACCCCGAACGAACGGGGCGAACCCGGGCAGACCGGTTTCGGGCGCGGAGTCGCGCGCGGTGTACAGAGGGCGGGTGCGCAACCCGTCCTCCAGGGCGGTGGACAGGGCGTCTTCCGCGGCCGTGCCCGAGACGTCCTTACCCGCCTTGCGCAGCACACCTTCCACCAGGTGTTGCCACTGCTCATGGGTTGCGTCAGGGAACTCGGCGGCCAGCGAGAGCCCGTCGTCAGGCAGGACCGTCATGCTCGGATGCTAGGTCAGATCGTCAAAGGAGCAGCAGAGGGCACGGCTGTGACCTTGCCCTCTTCCACCCTGTGACCTGGGTCTCCGGGCCCCGGCACGGGTGCGCCGGGGCCCGTCCGACGGGTCAGGACGGGGACGGTTCACCCCGTACCGTACGGGCCGCCGCCACCAGGTTCTCCAGCGCTGCGCGGGTCTCCGGCCAGCCGCGGGTCTTCAGGCCGCAGTCGGGGTTGACCCACAGCCGTTCGGCGGGGACGGCCCTGAGACCGATGCGCAGCAGCTCCGCCGCTTCCTCGGCGCTCGGCACGCGCGGGGAGTGGATGTCGTAGACACCCGGACCGGCCTCGCGGGGATAGCCGTGCGCGGCGAGCTCGCGGGCGACCCGCATGTGGGAGCGGGCCGCCTCCAGGCTGATGACGTCGGCGTCGAGGTCGTCGATCGCCCCGACGATGTCCCCGAACTCGGCGTAGCACATGTGCGTGTGGATCTGCGTGTCCGGCCGCACCCCGCCGGTGCTCAGCCGGAACGCCTCCGTCGCCCACGCCAGGTACGCGGCGTGGTCGCCGGCGCGCAGCGGCAGCGTCTCCCGGAGGGCCGGCTCGTCGACCTGGATGACCGAGGCGCCGGCCGCCTCCAGGTCACCCACCTCGTCACGCAGGGCGAGGGCGACCTGGCGGGCCGTCTCGCCGAGCGACTGGTCGTCGCGGACGAAGGACCAGGCGAGCATGGTGACCGGGCCGGTGAGCATGCCCTTGACCGGGCGCGAGGTGAGGGACTGGGCGTACGTCGTCCAGCGCACCGTCATCGGCTCGGGCCGCGAGATGTCGCCGGCCAGGATCGGCGGGCGGACGTAGCGGGTGCCGTAGGACTGGACCCAGCCGTGCCGCGTGGCGAGGTAGCCGGTGAGCCGCTCGGCGAAGTACTGCACCATGTCGTCGCGCTCCGGCTCGCCGTGCACCAGGACGTCGATGCCGGTCTTCTCCTGGAAGGCGACGACCTCCTGGATCTCCGCCTTGACGCGCTCTTCGTAGGCGGCGGCGTCGATCCGGCCCGCGCGCAGGTCGGCGCGCGCGGTGCGCAGCTCGCCGGTCTGCGGGAAGGAGCCGATCGTGGTGGTCGGCAGCAACGGCAGGTTCAGCTGGGCGCGTTGGGCGGCGGCCCGCTCGGCGTACGACTGAGCGCGCCGGGCGTCCGCCTCCGTGACCGCCGCCGTGCGGGAGCGGACGGCCGGGTCGCGGGTGATCGGGGAGCCGGCCCGGGAGGCGAGGTCGGCGCGGTTGGCGGCGAGTTCGGCCGTGATCGCGCCGGTACCCTTGGCCAGACCCTTGGCGAGGGTGACGATCTCGGCGGTCTTCTGCCGGGCGAAGGCCAGCCAGCGCAGGAGCTGCGGCTCGATGTCCCGCTCGGCGGACGCGTCGAGGGGCACGTGGAGCAACGAGCAGGACGCGGCCACGTCCACCCGGTCCGCCAGGCCCAGCAGGGTGCCGAGCGTGGCGAGCGACGCCGTCAGATCGTTGACCCAGATGTTGCGGCCGTTGACGACCCCCGCCACCAGTCGCTTGCCGGGCAGCCCGCCGGCCGCTGCGAGCGCCTCCAGGTTGCCGGCCGCGGGCCCGGTGAAGTCCAGCGCGAGCCCTTCGACCGGTGCCTTGGCCAGCACCGGCAGTGCCTCGCCGAGCCGGTCGAAGTACGAGGCGACCAGCAGCTTCGGCCGGTCGGTGCGGGCGCCGAGCGCACGGTAGGCGCGCGCGGCGGCGTTCAGCTCGGCCGGGGTGCGGTCCTGGACGAGGGCGGGCTCGTCCAGCTGGACCCATTCGGCGCCCGCCGCGCGCAGGTCGGCGAGGATCTCCGCGTACACCGGGAGCAGCCGGTCCAGGAGGGTGAGCGGCTCGAAGTCCGCGGCGACATCGGGTGCGGGCTTGGCGAGCAGGAGGTAGGTGATCGGGCCGACCAGGACGGGCCGGGCGGTCAGACCCAGCGTCAGGGCCTCCTTCAGCTCGGCGACCTGCTTGGTCGAGTCGGCCGCGAAGCAGGTGTCCGGGCCCAACTCGGGGACCAGATAGTGGTAGTTGGTGTCGAACCACTTGGTCATCTCCAGTGGCGCGACGTCCTGGGTGCCGCGGGCCATGGCGAAGTAACCGTCCAGGGCGTCGGCCGCCACGGCCGCGCGGTGGCGCTCGGGAATCGCGCCGACGGCGACCGTGGTGTCCAGGACGTGGTCGTAGTACGAGAAGTCGCCGGTCGGCACCTCGTGGATGCCGGCGTCGGCGAGCCGGCGCCAGTTGCCGCGGCGCAGTCCGGCGGCGGTGGAGCGCAGGGCGTGGGCGGTGACGCGGCCCTTCCAGTAGCCCTCGATCGCCTTCTTCAGCTCCCGGTCGGGGCCCTGGCGGGGGTAGCCGTACACGGTGGCCCGTGCTGCCGCGGCTGCGGACTCGGTGGTCACGGAGATCTCCTTCGCGAGATGAATCCCTGAGATCCCGGGGACGGGACGCGAGCGCGAAGGGGTGACGAACCGGACAACGGGGGCCGCACGGCCGTCCGTTCGGTTGTGTACGCCGACCCGCCCACGAGGTCACCGGGATGTCCGCGCGCGGAGTGGTCCGCACACGGGCAGATGGCAGGTCTTCGGACTCGCGGGCACGTCCTCACGTCGTGAGGACACCTACTGGCCGTCGCTTCCCAGGCCCGGTACGTCGGACCCAGTGCGTATGACGGCGGTCGTTCCCGCTCACCGCTGCGGGGCAGTCCCGGATTCCCACCGGGTTCCCTCTTGCGACGCATCCCGTCCGGCTGACGGGGCGAACCAGCTGCACGGCCAGCCTACCCGCCGTACCGGTGGAACCCCTGGCCGGTCTTGCGGCCCAGCAGCCCCGCCTCCACCATCCGCCGCAGCAGCGGGGGAGGGGCGTAGAGGGGTTCCTTGAACTCGTCGTAGAGCGACTCGGCGATCGCGTCGACGGTGTCCAGACCGATCAGATCCGCGAGCCTGAGCGGGCCCATGGGGTGGGCGCAGCCCAGTTCCATGCCGGCGTCGATGTCGGCGGCCGTGGCGAAGCCGGACTCCGCCATCCGGATCGCGGACAGCAGATACGGGACGAGCAGCGCGTTGACGACGAAGCCCGCCCGGTCCCGGGAGCGGATCACGGTCTTGCCGAGCGCACCGGCCGCGAAGTCCTCGACCGCGGCGAGCGTCGCCGCCGACGTGTGCAGGGAGGTCACGACCTCCACCAGCGGCAGGACCGGAACGGGCTGGAAGAAGTGCAGGCCCACGACCCGGTCCGCGCGGCTCGTGGCCATGCCGAGCCGCATGACCGGCAGGGAGGAGGTGTTGGTGGCCAGTAGGGCCGCCGGATCCTCGACGATCTTGTCGAGCGCGGCGAACACCTCGGTCTTGGCGTCCGGGTTCTCCACGACGGCCTCGACGACGAGCTGCCGGTCGGCCAGGTCGTCGAGGCTGCCGGTGAACGCCAGCCGGTCCAGGGCCTCCCGCGCCTCGGCCGCCGCCAGCCCGCCGCGCCGTACGGCACGGTCGAGCGACGCCGCCACCCGCTCGCGCGCGGCGCGGGCCGCGAGGGCGTCCACCTCGCAGACCACGGTGTCGAGTCCGGCCCGCGCACACACCTGCGCGATCCCCGCCCCCATCTGCCCGCCGCCGACGACGCCGACGCGCGCAATGCCTCCGCTGATGCCCCCGTTCATGCCTCCGTTCATGCTCCGGCCGCCGTCCGCCGGACGAGGTGCCGGGTGTAGGCGTCCGGCGTGAAGAACTGCGGCAACTCGCCCGCCAGCGCCGTCCGTTCGAACAGCGCGCGGATCTCGTCGACCGGCGCCCACGGGTACTCCGCGCCCAGCGCCGCGACCTGGTCGTCGAGCAGCCGCAGCACCGTCTCCCGCTCGACCACCCGGTGCCGCAGCCACTGCCAGATCTGCACCCGCGCGATCTCGGCGGTGGCCGCGTCCTCCATCAGGCCGTCCAGTGCCACCGCGCCCTGACCGCGCAGCCAGGCGGCGAAGTAGCGCAGCGCGACGGCGACGTTGGAGCGCACGCCCTCCGGGGAGGGCGGTCCGCCCATCCGGCGCACCGACAGCAGGTCGGCGGCCGTGACATCCACGTCGTCGCGGGTACGGTCGAGCTGATGCGGCCGTTCGCCGAGGACATCGTCGAACACCTCACGGCACACGGGCACGAGCCCCGGGTGGGCCACCCAGGAACCGTCGAAGCCGTCCTCCGCCTCCCGCTCCTTGTCCAGCCGGACCTTGGCCCGCGCGGCCTCGTTGGCGGCCGGGTCCCGGCCCGGCACCTGCGCGGCCATGCCGCCGATCGCGTGGGCGCCGCGGCGGTGGCAGGTGCGCACGAGCAGTTCGGTGTACGCCCGCATGAAGGGAGCCGTCATCGTGACCCGCGCCCGGTCGGGGAGCAGGAAGTCGGTGCGGTGGCCGAAGGTCTTGATCAGGCTGAACAGGTAGTCCCAGCGGCCCGCGTTGAGCCCGGAGCCGTGCTCCCGCAGCTCGTACAGGATCTCCTCCATCTCGAACGCGGCGGTGATCGTCTCGATGAGGACGGTGGCCCGGATCGTGCCGCGTGGGATGTCCAGCAGCTCCTGGGCGAGGACGAAGACGTCGTTCCAGAGCCGGGCCTCGTACCGGTTCTCCAGCTTCGGCAGATAGAAGTAGGGCCCGCGTCCGGCGTCGATCTGACGCCGCGCGCAGTGGAAGAAGTACAGGCCGAAGTCGACGAGGGCGGCGGGCACGGGACGCCCGTCGTACTCCAGGTGCTCCTCGTCGAGGTGCCAGCCCCGGGGGCGCACCACGACGGTGGCGGTCCGCTCGCCGAGCCGGTACTCCTTGCCCTCCGGTGAGGTGAAGTCGATACGGCGCTCGACGGCGTCGAGCAGGGTGAGCTGCCCGCCGACGACGTTGTCCCACAGGGGTGCGGTGGCGTCCTCGAAGTCCGCCATCCACACCTGGGCGCCGGAGTTGAGCGCGTTGACGGCCATACGACGGTCGGGCGGGCCGGTGATCTCCACGCGGCGGTCGGTCAGCCCGGGGGCGGGCGGTGCGACACGCCAGCTCGGATCGGCGCGGACGGCGGAGGTGACCATGGGGAAGTCGAGCGGCGAGCCGGACGCCAGTCGCAGCGCCTGCCTGCGGCGCTCCTTGAGGAGTTCCCGGCGGCGCTCCCCGAACGCGTCGGCGAGCCGGCCCACGAACTCCAGGGCGGCGGGCGTGAGGATCTCGTCGTGACGGTGCCCGGGGGCGCCGAGGACGCGGACCTGGTGAGCCAGTGCGGTAACGGACATCGGGTTCTCCTCCTCAGTGGAACTGCTCTTCCTCCGTGGACCCCGCGAGTGCGGTGGTCGAGGAGGCGGGGTTGACGGCGGTGGAGACCAGGTCGAAGTAGCCGGTCCCGACCTCGCGCTGGTGCCTGACGGCGGTGAACCCCTGCGCCTGCGCCGCGAACTCCCGCTCCTGAAGGTCGACGTACGCCGTCATCCCGTGCTCGGCGTAACCCCGCGCGAGGTCGAACATCCCGTGGTTGAGGGAGTGGAACCCGGCCAGCGTGATGAACTGGAACCGGTACCCCATCGCCCCCAACTCCCGCTGGAACTTGGCGATCTGGTCGTCGTCCAGCGCCGCCTTCCAGTTGAAGGACGGCGAGCAGTTGTAGGCGAGCATCCGGTCCGGGTACTCGGCGTGGATCGCCTCCGCGAACTCCCGAGCCTGCGCGAGATCCGGCGTACCGGTCTCCACCCAGATCAGGTCGGCGTAGGGGGCGTACGCGAGGCCGCGCGCGATCACCGGCGCCATGCCGGCGCGCACCCGGTAGAAGCCCTCCGCCGTGCGCTCGCCGGTCACGAACTCGGCGTCCCGCTCGTCGACGTCGGAGGTGAGCAGGTTCGCCGCGAGCGCGTCGGTACGGGCGATGATCACCGTCGGTGTGCCGGCGATGTCGGCGGCGAGCCTGGCCGCGTTGAGGGTGCGGATGTGCTGCGAGGTCGGCACGAGCACCTTGCCGCCGAGGTGGCCGCACTTCTTCTCCGAGGCCAGCTGGTCCTCGTAGTGGATGCCGGCCGCGCCCGCCGCGATCATCGCCTTGGTGAGCTCGAAGGCGTTCAGCGGACCGCCGAACCCGGCCTCGGCGTCGGCGACGATCGGGGCCAGCCAGTCCGTGCGGTCCTCGCCGCCCTCCGCGGTGGCGATCTGGTCGGCGCGCAGCAGCGCGTTGTTGATCCGACGGACCACCTGCGGAACGGAGTTGGCCGGGTACAGGCTCTGGTCCGGGTAGGTGTGCCCGGCCTGGTTGGCGTCGGCGGCGACCTGCCAGCCGGACAGGTAGATCGCCTGGAGGCCCGCCTTGACCTGCTGCACGGCCTGGCCGCCGGTCAGGGCGCCGAGCGCGTGGACGTAGTCCCGCTCGTGCAGCCCGCGCCACAGCCGCTCGGCGCCGCGCCGGGCCAGGGTGTGCTCCTCGCGGACGCTGCCGGAGAGCCGTACGACGTCCTCGGCGGTGTACGTGCGCTCGATGCCCTGCCAGCGCGGGTCGGTGGCCCAGCGCGACGCGAGTTCCGCCGCCCGTGTGCTCGCCTCGGTCATGACTGTCACCGTCTCCTCGGTCTGTTGCGTATGCCAAGCCGACGCCGGTCGCGGCACGGGCTGGCACTGCGTGTCGTGTAGGGGCGGCGGCTCGCCCTCACCCGCAGGGCGGAGCTGAGCAATTCTGCCGTTTTCCAGGGTGGTTCGGCGGGCCGCAGAAAGACTCTGACATCGGCACTAAGTGCCATCAATGGTGGACTCATGCCAAGTTCTGCGAATCTTCTCGCCGTCGATTGCCAAGCTTGCGAAGGGTGCGAACGGCACCGGTTCGCATACGCTGACCGGGTCCCGTACCGGATCCGACAGGAGCTCAGGGTGAGCAAGACCTATGCGGGCGCGCGGCTGCGGAGGCTGCGCGAGGAGCGCCGGATGAGCCAGGCCGAACTGGCCCGCGTCCTCGCGATCTCGCCGAGCTACCTGAACCAGATGGAGCACGACTCCCGCCCGCTCACCGTGCCCGTCCTGCTCCGGCTCACCGAGACCTTCGGCGTCGATGCGGGCTTCTTCTCCGAACGCGACACCGCCCGTCTGGTGGCCGACCTGCGCGAGGCGCTGACCGGCGAGATCGCCGCCGCACGGGTCTCCGCGACCGACCTCGCCGAACTCGCCTCACGGATGCCGGCGGTCGCACAGGTGCTGCTCGACCTGGGCCGGCGCAACCAACTGCTGTCCGAACGGCTCGCCGGACCGGCCGACGGCCGCAACACGGCCGGTGACGTGCCGCGTTCGCCCCACGAGGAGATCCGCGACTTCTTCTACCGGCGCCAGAACTACCTCCACGACACCGACCTCGCCGCCGAGGAACTGGCCGGGGAGATCGGCATCCGGCCCGGTGAGGTCCTCAGGGCCCTGACCGCACGCCTCGCCGACGCGCACGGCATCCGTCTGTCCACCGGATCCGACGACCACGTGTCCACCGGCTCCGGCGACCATCTGCACCACTACGACGAGACGACCCGCACCCTCCACCTCTCGGCCCGGCTGCGCCCCGGCCAGCGCGCCTTCCGCATGGCGACGCAGCTCGCGCTGCTGGAGTACGGAGCCGAACTGGACCGGCAGGCCGCCGAGGACTTCCCGGCCGACTCGCCCGCCCGCACCCTGGCCCGCATCGGCGTCGCCAACTACTTCGCCGCCGCGCTCGTGCTGCCGTACACCGCCTTCCACGCGGCGGCCGAGGAGGTCCGCTACGACATCGAGCGCCTCACCGACCGGCACGGCCTCGGCTACGAGACCGTCTGCCACCGGCTGAGCACCCTCCAGCGCCCCCGGCTGCGCGGCGTCCCCTTCTCCTTCGTGCGGGTCGACCGCGCCGGCAACATGTCCAAGCGGCAGTCCGCGACCGGCTTCCACTTCTCCCGGGCCGGCGGCACGTGCCCGCTGTGGAACGTCTACGAGGCGTTCGCCGCGCCCGGCCGGATCCACGTCCAGATCGCCGAAATGCCGGACGGGCAGCGGTACTTGTGGACGGCCCGCGCGGTCACCCGGGCCCGCGGCGGCTGGGGCGAGCCCGGCAAGACGTTCGCCATCGGGCTGGGCTGCGAGATCCGGCACGCGCACCGGCTCGTCTACTCCGACGGCCTCGACCTCACCAGCCCCTCCGCCGCCACCCCCATCGGCATGGGCTGCCGCGTCTGCGAACGCCTCGACTGCCCCCAGCGGGCCGCGCCGCCGCTCGGCCGGACCCTGCGGATCGACCAGCACACCAGCACCTTCGTGCCGTACCCCGTGACCGATGGCACGACCTGACCGATCGCACGACCTGACCGTCGTACGGACTTGATAGCCTCGTCGGGCCAGTCGAGCCACATCCGAGGCCAGGGAATCCGGTGCGAATCCGGAACTGACGCGCAGCGGTGAGGGGGACGGGCGGGGCACGGCACGCCACTGGGAGACCGGGAAGGCGCCCCGACCGGACGAACCCGAGTCCGAAGACCTGCTGGCACCTCCGCGCCGACCCGGCGGGGAGGACGTCCGTAGGCCAGGCTCCGCGTACGAGCCCCGACCCCCGAGGCATGCCCATGTCCCGTTCCGCCGTCCTGCTCCTGGCTTCGGCCCTGCTGCTCACCGCCTGCGGCGGCGGTTCCGCGGCGGACACCGCGAAGCCCCACGGCGCCGGCTACCCACGCACGATCGCCAACTGCGGCCACCAGGTCACCCTCAAGTCGCCCCCGCGGCACGTCGTCTCCCTCAACCAGGGCACCACCGAGATCCTGCTCTCCCTCGGCCTCGCCGACCGCATGGCCGGTACGGCGACCTGGACGGACCCGGTGATGAAGGGCCTGGAGAAGGCAGGCGCGAGCGTGCCCCGCCTGGCCGACGACAACCCCTCCTTCGAGAAGGTCCTGGACGCCGAACCGGACTTCGTCACCGCCTCGTTCGTCTCCACGCTCGGCAAGGGCGGCGTCGCCACCCGTGAGCAGTTCGAGAAGCTGGGCGTGCCGACGTACGTCTCGCCCTCCGACTGCGCGGCCGGCAAGGACAACGACAGCGGCGGCGACGGATCGCGCGGCGAGCCGCTCACCCTCGACGCGGTGTACGGCGAGATCCGCGACCTGGCCCGCGCGTTCGGCGTCGACGCGCGCGGCGAGCAGCTGATCGCCCGGCTGAAGGAGCGGGTGCGCCAGGCGACCCACGGGCTGGACGCCTCCGGGGTCTCCCTCATGTACTGGTTCGCCAACTCCCAGTCGCCCTACCTCGCCGGCTGCTGCGGCGCGCCCGGCGCCATCACCCGTGCCGTCGGCGCGCGGAACGTCTTCTCCGACACCCACGACGAATGGCCCCAGATCAACTGGGAGACCGTCGCCGACCGCGACCCCGACGTCATCGTGCTCGGCGACCTCACGCGCAAGCAGCAGACCGCCGAGACCGCCGCGGCCAAGATCCGCTTCCTGGAGACCAACCCCGCCACCCGCAACCTGACCGCGGTGAAGAAGAAGCGCTTCGTCCTGCTCAGCGGACAGGCCATGAACCCCTCCATCCGCACGGTCGAGGGGATCGAGCAGGTCGCCGAGGCACTGCGCGGCTTCGGCCTCGACGGACGCGCCAAGTGAGCGTCCGTACGCCGCTGTTGGCCGGCCTCGGACTGGCCGCGCTGCTCGCCTCGGTCGCCGTCGCGGTGACGATCGGGCCCGCCGACATCTCCACGGCGGACGTGTGGGCCGCCGTCGCAGCCCATCTCGGCCTCGGCGAGAGCACGTTGGCGCCGCTGCGGGACGGCATCGTGTGGAACCTGCGGATGCCGCGCACCCTGCTCGCCGCCGTGTGCGGAGCCGGACTCGCGGTGTGCGGGGCGGTGATGCAGTCGCTGCTGCGCAACCCGCTGGCCGACCCGTTCGTGCTCGGGGTGTCCTCCGGCGCGTCCACCGGAGCCGTCGCCGTCGTCGTGCTCGGGGTGGGCGGGGGAGTGGTGTCGCTGTCCGCGGGCGCCTTCCTTGGCGCGCTGGCCTCCTTCGCGCTGGTGCTGCTGCTCAGCCATGTCCTCGGCGGCAGCACCGACCGGGTCGTGCTGTCCGGGGTGGCGGCCATGCAGCTGTTCTCCGCGCTGACCTCGTTCGTCGTGCTGACCTCCGCCGACGCCGAGACCACCCGAGGCGTGCTGTTCTGGCTGCTGGGCTCGCTCGCCGGCGCCGACTGGGGACAAGTGCTGCTCTGCGCCGCCGTCCTGGCCGTCTTCCTCGCCGTCTGCCTCGGCCACGCCCGCACCCTGGACGCCTTCGCCTTCGGCGAGGACGCCGCCGCCGGACTCGGCGTCCGGGTCGCCCGCACCCGCCTGGTCCTGCTCTGCACGACCGCGCTGCTCACCGCGGCCCTGGTCAGCTGTGCCGGCGCGATCGGCTTCGTCGGCCTGGTCCTGCCGCACGCCACCCGCGCCCTGACCGGCTCCGGCCACGCCCGCCTGCTGCCGGTCACGGCGCTGACCGGAGCCGTCTTCCTGGTGTGGGTGGACACCGCCGCCCGCACCGTCCTCGACCCCCAGGAGGTCCCGGTGGGCGTCGTCACGTCCCTCATCGGCGTACCGGCGTTCGTGGCCGTGCTCCACCGGGGACGGAGGAAGGCATGACCATCCTCCAGGCCCGGGGTGTCGTCCGCCGGGTCGCCGGCCGGGTCGTCGTCGACGGCGTCACCCTCGTGCTGCGCCCCGGCGAGACGGTCGGACTGCTCGGCCCCAACGGTTCGGGAAAGTCGACGCTGTTGAGGATTCTCGCCGGGATTCTCGCTCCCACCGCCGGGGTCGTCACCCTGGACGGACGCCCGCTCGCCGAGGTCGGCCGCCGGGCTGTCGCCCGGCGCGTCGCCACCGTCGAACAGCACGCCGACACCCAGACCGAACTGACCGTCCGTGACGTCGTCGCCCTCGGCCGCATCCCGCACCGCCGCGCCTGGACCCCGGCCACGGCCGCCGACGCCGGGGCGGTCGCGGCGGCCCTGGAACGCACCGGACTGACCGACCGGGCCGGCCAGTCCTGGCACACCCTCTCCGGAGGTGAACGCCAGCGCGCCCAGATCGCCCGCGCCCTCGCGCAGGAGCCCCGCGAGCTCCTCCTCGACGAACCCACCAACCACCTCGACATCCAGCACCAGCTCGACCTGCTGGACCTCGTCGCGGACCTCCCGGTCACCACCGTGATCGCGCTGCACGACCTCAACCTTGCCGCGATGTACTGCGATCGCCTCCTGGTCCTGCGCGACGGCCGGGCGGTCGTGGAGGGCACCCCGGCGGAGGTCCTCACCCCCGCCCTCATCGAGCGGGTCTACGGCGTCCGAGCCGAGGTCACCGACGATCCCGGCCACCCGGTTGTCCGCTTCCTGCGGCCGACCGCTCACATGGAGAGGCACTGACGTGCGGACACCCTCGAATCAGCCGGTACCCAGCCGGGTCGTCGTGTGCCGGGACTGCTGCTGCGGGACCCCGAAGGTGCCCGGAGTCGATCACGCCGAGCAGTCCGCGCGCCTCGCCGAGAACGTGCCCGTGCGCATCTCCGACTGCCTCGACGTGTGCGAACACGCCAACGTGATCGTCGTCCAGCCCTCCACGGCGGGCCGCGCCGCGGGCGCCCGCCCCGTCTGGCTCGGCCTCGTCAACGACCCCGACGCGACCGAGGACATCATCGACTGGGTCCGGGCAGGCGGTCCCGGGGTCGCACCCTGCCCCGACGTGCTCGACCTCTACACCTTCACTCCGCCGCGGCGGGTCGCGCGGGGCCCGGGCTCGGAAGGCTGAAGCGGACCGCAGGTTTGTCCAGGTGGCAGGCCACCGCCCGATTTCGATCAGCGCGGCGAGCTGTATGAGCGGTGAGGTGCCCGGAGGCGGCCTGCCCCTTATGCTCCCCATATGTCGGATATCCTCCTCGCCAGCAGCCGACGCGGCGCGGGGCCGCCCCTGGTTGTGATTCGGCAGCTGGACCGGGAGGGTTGGGCCCCCGTCATCGAGCTGCTGGTCCGCGAACGCGAGGTCATGGCCGTCGATCTGCCTGGGTTCGGCGACAGTCCGCAGCTACCAGGTGGCACCGTTCCCACTGTCCAGGCACTCGCCGCGGAAGTCGCCACGTGGTTCTCCGCGGTCGGCCTCACACGCCCGCCCGTCGTCGGCAACTCGCTCGGCGGGGCCGTCGCACTCGAACTCGCCCGGATGGGCGTCGTCGGCAGCGTCGTCGCCCTGTCCCCGATCGGCTTGTGGAACGGCCCCGAGGCCGCCTACGCCCTCGGCTCGCTCCGGATCGCGCGCACGATGGCAGAGAGCCTCGGCCACCGCACGGCTCGGGTGACCGGCAGTTCCCTGGGCCGCACCTTCGCGTTCTGGCAACTCGTAGCACGTCCCTGGCGGATGACGTCAGAGGCGGCCGACGGCGCCTTGCGCGACCTGGCGCGTGCACCCGGTTTCAAAGCCACACGCCGAGCAGCACGCGCCTACCGGCTGACCGGCTTCACCCCCAGCGTCCCGGTCACGGTCGCCTGGGGCACCCGGGACCTTCTGACGCCCCGGCACCAGGCCCACCGCGCGGCCCGGCTCCTGCCAGGAGCCACCCATGTCCGGCTGCCCGGCTGCGGGCACTCACCCATGTCCGACGATCCCGGTCGGATCGCCGGCCTTCTGCTGTCCGCGAGCACCGATTGAGGCGGCAGGCTGTTCTCGTCGTGCGCCCACCACCCACGTCGAGGATCCTGGACGCAGTCCCGGGGACCCACTCCCCAACCCCCGGTCGGGCGAGGCAAGGCAAGATAAGGCAGCAGCACGATGACGATCGACGTGTCCGCGGAACGCGTGATCCCGCTCCCGCCCGAGCAGGTGGCCCGTTACGCCATGGACTGGCGCCATGATGCCGAGTGGACCCAGGGCATCCGTACCGCGGAGCTGACCCGGGAGGCGGACGAGGGCGGCTTCGGCGTGGGCGCCGAGGTCACCCGAACAGCGCATTTCCTCGGCCGGCGCATCGACTACGTCCTGCGCGTGGCGGCGTACGAACCGCCCGGGCTACTGGACATGATCTCCGTCGCCGGCCCCATGCCCATGCACGTCACCTACACCTTCGAGCCGGACCCGAGCGGCACCCTCGCCCGCATCCGCGTCCGGGGCGGCGAGGGCGGCTTCTACCGGCTGGCCGCACCCCTCCTGGCCCGCCAGGTCCGCACCTCCATCGGCAAGGACCTGCGCGACCTCGAACACCGGCTCGCCATGCACTAGGCGTATGGGTTGCGAGCGCTTTGGTGCGCGCCCGAGCTGCACGCCGCGACACCGCCCGCAGCCGCGCCTAGCCTGGTGGCATGGCGACAGTGCGGGTCAGCGGGGTGGAAGTCGCCTATGCGCGCGTGGGTGAGGGCCCGCCCCTGGTTCTCGTGCACGGGGCAGGGGTGGACGGTCGTATGTGGCAGCCGCAACTCTCGGGTCTGGCCGATGAGTTCACGGTGGTGGCCTGGGACGAGCCCGGCGCGGGGCGTTCGTCGGATCTGCCGGCCGGCTTCGGCCTGGCGGACTTCGCGCACTGCCTCGCCGCCGTGATCGAGGCGCTGCGGCTCGGCCCGGCCCACGTCGCAGGGCTCTCCTGGGGCGGGACGGTCGCGCTGGAGCTGTATCGCCACCGCCCGGAGCTGGTCAGGACGCTGATCCTGGTCGACACCTACGCCGGATGGAAGGGCTCGCTGCCACCGCAGGAGGTGGCGGCCCGGGTCGAGGGGGCCAAGCGGATGCTCGCGGTACCCCGGGAGCGGTTCGATCCGACGCTGCCGGGGCTGTTCGCCGGTGATCCTCCCGCCGCGTTCGTGCCGTTGCTCGACACGATGGCGCACGACGTGCGGCCGGAGACCATGGGAGCGCAGCTGTTCATGATGGCCGAGGCCGACGAGCGCGACCTGCTGCCCACGATCACGGTGCCGACGCTGCTCCTCTGGGGTGAGCTCGACGCACGGTCACCCTTGAGTGTCGCCCATGCGTTCGAGGACGCGATTCCGAATGCCGAGCTTGTGGTACTTCCTGGTGTTGGCCACGTCAGCAACCTCGAGACCCCGGAGCGATTCGACCACGCCGTCCGCGAGTTCTGCCGTGCCCACGCGTGATCCACCCCTTCACATGACCAAGACTGGAAACAAGACTGGAAACAGGCCCTAGGAGGAACCTTCGTGGCGTACGACGAAGGACTGGCCGAACGGGTCAGGCAACGGCTCGGCACTGATCCCGACATCGCGGAAAAGCGCATGTTCGGCGGGATCGCCTTCCTGTACCGCGGCAACATGGCCGTGGGTGTGAGCGGCGACGATCTCATGGTGCGCGTCGGCCCTGACAACACCGACGCGGCCCTGGCCCGGCCCGGCACCCGCGTCGTCGACATGACCGGCCGCCCGATGCGTGGCTGGATCCTCGTCGCAGGGACCGCTGTCACGGAGGACGACGTCCTGGGCGGGTGGATCGACGAGGGACGCGCTTTCGCCGGGAGCCTGCCGCCCAAGTAGGACAGACTGCCTCGCGGCATTTGCTGGGCCTGTGCGGGAGGCCATTTGGACAGCGAAAACGCAACTTCGACATGGCTCGCAGAGGCAGCTACCTTCACCTGGTCTTCGGCGATCGCCCACGGTCGCAAAGGAGTTCCTCAAGGCTGAGCCACTCGCGGAGAGAGACGCATGCCCCATCTCGCGCTGTACACATTCGGCGTCCTGAAGTCACCTCTCGCCGATCCCACACCTCTGACGCGCGAACTCCACGACAGAGGCGAGGCCGTCTACCGGAAGATCAGCCAACACCCCGGTTACCTCGCTCGCGCTGAAGCGGCAGACCGCGACCGCGGCACACACTTCGACCTGAACTGGGGGGTGTGGGGAGAGTTCGCCGTACCGACCTGGTACGGCAAGGGGATCACTGTGGAGACCATCGCCCTGGACGCGACCCTCTCACTCTGGACCGACCTGTGCCCCGCCTTCGACGCCATCTACACCGGTCCGCACCGCGAGGCGCTGAACAGGCGCTACGACTGGTTCGAGAGGACAGGGCACCCGAGTTACGTGCTCTGGTGGGTCTCCGACGGCGTGATACCCACCTGGCAGGACGGGGTTTCCAGGCTGGAACACCTCCACGACCACGGCTCCACGCCGCACGCCTTCACCTTCCACCACTCGTTCGCCCCGGACGGAACTCCGAGCAGGATCAAGGGCATCGGGCCGAAGCGCGACCAGGCTCGCTGACAGGGAATATCAGTGCTGGGCGGGGAAGAAGGGGCGCAGGGCGATCGATAGCCTGCTGGGGGAGCGGGCGGAGGCGGGCTCCGGTCCGAACTCCTCGGACTCTCCCCAGACTCTGCCCAGGCCCGATCCTGAGTGCGGATTCGACCGTCCGACGCGCGTCAACAGCGAGGTGAGAGCCCGTATGTTCACCACCCGCCCCACCCTCCAGGGCACCTTCGGCATGGTGTCCTCCACCCACTGGCTCGCCTCGCAGTCCGCGATGGCCGTGCTGGAGCGTGGGGGCAACGCCTACGACGCCGCCGTCGCCGGCGCGTTCGTGCTGCACGTCGTCGAGCCGCAGCTCAACGGGCCGGCCGGCGAGGTGCCGATCCTCGTCGCCCCGGCGGGCGGCGAGGTGCGGGTCCTGTGCGGACAGGGCGTGGCGCCGGCCGGGGCGAGCGTCGCGCACTACCGCGGGCTCGGGCTGGAGCTCGTGCCGGGGACGGGACCGCTGGCCGCCGCGGTGCCCGGTGCCTTCGACGCCTGGATGGTGCTGCTGCGGGACCACGGGACACAGACGCTCGCCGAGGTGCTCGACCACGCCGTCGGTTACGCCGAGCACGGGCACGCGCCCGTGGAGCGGGTCGGGGAGACCGTCGAGACCGTGCGGGAGCTGTTCGAGACCGAGTGGACCTCGTCCGCGGAGGTGTATCTGCCGGGCGGGCGGCCGCCCCGGCCCGGCGAGCTGTTCCGCAACCCGGCTCTCGCCGCCACCTGGAAACGACTGCTCGCCGAGGTCTCCGGGGCCGGGGACCGGGTCGCGCAGATCGAGGCGGCCCGGGAGGTATGGCGGTCCGGGTTCATCGCCGAGGCCCTCGTACGGCAGGCCGGGCGCCCGACCATGGACACCAGCGGCGAGCGGCACTCCGGCACGCTCACGGCCGCCGACCTCGCCGGCTGGTCCGCGACCTACGAGGCGCCGGCGACGTACGACTGGAACGGCTGGACCTTGTGCAAGGCCGGGCCCTGGAGTCAGGGCCCGGTCCTCCTCCAGCAGCTCGCGCTGCTCCCGCCCGAGCTGCCCAGGTACGGGTCGGCCGAGTACGTCCATCTGCTGATCGAGGGCTGCAAGCTGGCCATGGCGGACCGGGAGGCCTGGTACGGCGACGCGGCCGAGGTGCCGCTGGCCGAGCTGCTCTCGGACGAGTACAACGCGGCCCGGCGGGAGCTGGTCGGCGACAAGGCGTCCCTCGAGCTGCGGCCCGGCAGTCCGGGCGGCCGGACACCGCGACTGTGCGCGCACGCGCGCGTGGCCGCCACCGTCGGACCGGGCTTCGACGCGCTGGGCGTCGGGGAGCCGACCGTCGCCAAGCGCCCGACGTCCCCCGTGCCGGGTGAGCCCGACGTCCGTGCCGACGGCGGCACCCGGGGCGACACCTGCCACCTCGACGTCGTCGACCGCTGGGGCAACATGGTCGCGGCCACCCCCAGCGGCGGCTGGCTCCAGTCCAACCCCGTCGTGCCCGAACTGGGCTTCCCGCTCGGCACCCGGCTCCAGATGACGTGGCTGGAGGAGGGCCTGCCGAACTCGCTGACCCCGGGACGGCGCCCCCGTACGACCCTCACCCCCTCCATCGCCCTGCGCGACGGTGTGCCCGTCATGGCCTTCGGCACGCCCGGCGGGGACCAGCAGGACCAGTGGCAGCTGCACTTCTTCCTCGCGGTCGCCCTGCGCGCCCCGGTGCGCGGCGGTCTCGACCTCCAGGGCGCCGTCGACGCCCCGAACTGGCACAACGACAGCTTCCCCGGCTCCTTCTACCCGCGCGGGATGCGGCCGGGGAGCGTGACCGTGGAGTCCCGCACGGATGAGGCGGTGGTGGCGGAGCTGCGGCAGCGTGGTCATGACGTGACCGTCGGTGACGCCTGGTCCGAGGGCCGGCTGTGCGCGGTGGCGCGGGACCCGCAGACCGGCGTCCTGTCGGCGGCGGCGAACCCGCGGGGCATGCAGGGGTACGCGGTCGGACGCTGAGAAAACGGTCGGACGCTGAGAGAACGCCCCTGACCTGCGGGTTCCCGCCCCTGGAGTTCACGCCGATGCCATCCGGCGGCCACCGGGCGGGCGGGGATTGTCAGCGGGGCATGTTCTTATTGACACGTGATCCGAACCAACGAAACCATCGAAGAGTTTCTCGCACAGCACTCGGCCCACGTGGAAGAGGCGGTCCGCAGGGCGGCCGCCGCCGAGATCATGCCCCGCTTCCGTCAGCTCGCCGAGGACGAGGTCGACCAGAAGAGCGGACCGCACGACCTGGTGACGGACGCCGACCGGCTCGCCGAGAAGTACCTCACCGAGGCGCTCGGCGCGCTGCTGCCCGGCTCCGTCGTGGTCGGCGAGGAGGCCGTGCACGCCGACCCGGTGACCTACGAGGCGGTGCGCGGCGACGCCCCGGTCTGGATCGTCGACCCCGTCGACGGCACCCGGCAGTTCGTGCACGGCGACGACGGCTTCTGCACGCTGGTCGCGCTCGCGCAGCGCGGCGTGCTCCTCGCCTCCTGGACCTACGCCCCCGCCCGCGGCCAACTGGCCACGGCCGTACGGGGCCAGGGCGCCCGCCTCGACGGCGAGCGGCTGCGCTGCGGCGCGCCGGTGCCCGGCCGTGACCTCCAAGTCGCCACGTCCCACCCGGACTACACCACCGAGGAGCAAAAGCGCGCGCTCCTCGGCCTGCGCACCGACGGCATCGCGCCGCGCCCCTGCGGCTCGGCGGGCCTGGAGTATCTCGCCGTGGCCCGCGGCGAGTTGGATGCCACCGCGTTCAGCTGGGAGGCCGCGTGGGATCACGCGGCGGGCATCCTCCTCGTCGAGGAGGCCGGCGGCGCCCACCTGACCCGCGCGGGCGAGCCGTTCCGCATCACCGGCGGCAATGTCCTGCCGTTCACCGCCGCCCGGGACGCGGCCACGGCTCGCCGGGTGGCGGGACTGCTGTCGGACGGAGTCTGATCCGGGGCTGCCCGCCCCCGACACGCAGGTCCACCACCTCGAAATCGGCCTCTGTCCCGGCCGCGGGCCACTGGCACCCGGCCTCGAGCAAAACCGCGGCGTCCACGAAGCCCGGGGCGGGCAGACCGGCGTCGACGAACACGCCCGTCACCCCGGGTCCCCAGGGCGAGACGGTGAAGGTGCCGGTCAGGCGAGTGCCGACGGGCAGCGGGCCGGTGTCGTGCCGCACCTCGCACTGGCGGTACGCACGCGCGCGGCCCCACGCGAGCTCGAAGTCCCGCAGGTCCACGGCCTCCGCGTCCGGCGGTGCCGCCACCGGTTCCCGCTCCGGCACCCCGTACACGACCTCGTAGAGCCGGGCGCCCCACTCCCCGCACGCCTGCCTGGCCGCCGCGAGCCCGACCGCCTCGACGGCGACCACGGGCACGCGGGAGGGGCCCCGGAAGGTGATCTGCCGCAGCATCCGGCCCGTGTCCGCCAGCTCGAACCAGTGCCAGGCGTCGGCCGCCGGCACGGGGAAGCGGAAGCGGTGCGTCACCCGGCGGACTTTACCCGCGCCCCGGTGTTGTCGGTGCCCAGGCATATCCTGACCTCCAATGGCCATCGGCTGACGAAGGGGTCCGAAGGTGCCGTCGATGCTCGATGCGGTCGTGGTGGGTGCGGGGCCGAACGGACTGACCGCTGCCGTGGAGCTGGCCCGCCGCGGCTTTGCCGTGGCCGTCTTCGAGGCGCGTGACACCGTCGGCGGGGGAGCCCGCACCGAGGAGCTGACCCTGCCCGGCTTCCGGCACGACCCGTGCTCCGCCGCCCACCCCCTCGGCATCAACTCACCGGCGTTCCGCGCCATGCCCCTCGACCGGTACGGCCTGGAGTGGCTGCACGCCGACCTGCCGATGGCGCACCCCTTCTCCGACGGCACCGCCGCCGTGCTGGCCCGGTCCGTCGCCGAGACCGCCGCCTCCTTCGGCCCCCGTGACGCGGGGCCGTACCGCAGGCTGGTCGAGCCGTTCCTGGCCAAGTGGGACACCCTGGCCCGCGACTTCATGTCCCTGCCGCTGACGGCACTGCCCCGCGACCCGGTCACCCTCGCCCGGTTCGGCCTGGTCGGGCTGCCGCCGGCCACCTGGCTGATGCGCCGCTTCCAGGACGAGCGGGCCAGGACCCTCTTCGCCGGCCTCGTCGCGCACGTCATGGCCCCGCTCGGCGGCTTCGCCACCGGCGCGATCGGCCTGGTCTTCGCCCTCGCCGCCCACGCCCGCGGCTGGCCGGTCGCCCGCGGCGGCTCCCAGTCCATCTCCGACGCCCTCACCGCGTATCTCAAGGATCTCGGCGGCACCGTCCACACCGACTACGAGGTCAAGCGGCTCGACGACCTGCCGCCCGCGCGCGCGTACGTCTTCGACACCTCACCCACGGCCCTGGCCCGCATCGCCGGCTTCGGCAACTACTACCAGGGCTATCGTTACGGCCCCGGCGTCTTCAAGATCGACTACGCGCTGGACGGCCCGGTGCCGTGGACCGCGCCGGAGGCCCGCCGGGCCGGCACCGTGCAGATCGGCGGGAGCAGCGCCGAGATCGACATCGCACTGCGTGCCGTGTCCCGGGAGGGCCGCGCGCCCGACAGGCCTTTCATGATCACCGTGCAGCCCGGCGTCGCCGACCCCACCCGGGCCCCCGAGGGCAAGCAGGTCTTCTGGGCGTACGGGCATGTGCCCCACGGCTGGACCGGAGATCTCACGGACGCCATAGAGCGCCAACTGGAGCACTTCGCCCCGGGGTTCCGCGACCGCGTCCTCGCCCGCGCGACGGCCGGCCCGGCCGAACTCGTCGCGCGCAACGCCAACTACGTCGGCGGCGACATCGGCTCCGGCGCGGCCTCCGGACTCCAACTCCTGCTGCGCCCCAAGCTGTCGCTCTTCCCCTACGCCACTCCGCACCCGGCCGTCTTCATCTGCTCGTCGGCGACCCCGCCCGGACCCGGCGTCCACGGCATGTCGGGACACAACGCGGCCAAGGCGGTGTGGCGGCGCCTGCGACAGGAACCGTGAGTCGGCTCAAACGCCCCGGGTTTACCGGTAGTTGAGGCCTCGCCGTAAGAGAAATCCGTGTCTTCTTCGTCAGCCGAGGTCCGCCTGGGCCTGGCCACCCTGTTCCGCAGGCTCCCGGGCCCGCACCTGACGGCCCCGCCCGAGTCGCTCGCCCTCTCGACGAGCACGGTCCACGGAGTGCGCTCGCTGCCGGTCGCCCGGGAATGAACCTGCACGGGCCGCAGGGCCCTGCTATAGAGGCAGTCATGACCACCATCAGGCTCGCGCAGGGCGACATCACCCGAGAGACGGCCGACGCCGTCGTCAACGCCGCGAACTCCTCTCTCCTCGGCGGGGGAGGAGTCGACGGCGCCATCCACCGCCGCGGCGGCCCCGCCATCCTCGCCGAGTGCCGCGACCTGCGCGCCTCCCGGTACGGCAAGGGCCTGCCCACGGGCCAGGCGGTCGCCACGACGGCCGGGAACCTGGACGCGCGATGGGTGATCCACACGGTGGGCCCGGTCTGGTCGGCCGACGAGGACCGCTCGGACCTGCTCGCCTCCTGCTACCGCGAGTCCCTGCGCGTCGCCGACGAACTGGGCGCCCGGACGGTCGCGTTCCCGGCGATCTCCACCGGCGTCTACGGCTGGCCGATGGACGACGGCGCCCGCATCGCGGTGGAGACCGTGCGCGACACACCGACCTCGGTCGAAGAGGTGCGCTTCGTTCTCTTCGACGACCGGGCGTACGAGGCGTTCGCCCGGCACTGCGGCTAGCCGGCCCGGGATCCCGCGGGTTCCTCCTGGTCGCGGCCCGGCCGAAGGCCGCGGACCTGCGGGAACGTGACGCTGACGGCGGTCGCCAGCACCACGGACAGGCTGCAGGCGGCGAGGGCCGCCGTCAGGCTCGTGGCCTCGGCGACCGGGCCCGCGACCAGCAGGCCGAGCGAGGCCAGGGACAGCGAGCCGAACCAGTCGTAGGAGCTGACGCGGGACAGCGACTCCTCCGGGATCTTCTGCTGAAGGGTGGTGCTCCACAGCACGCCGTAGAACGGCGTTTCGCCGTAATGGTGAGGCTTGGCGATCCGGGCGTAACGGTCGAGGGTGGCCGTGTGCCCGCTGTCGCCGCCGGCTCTCGCCGTCGCGCATCGGCATGCTCGGCGCGGTCTGCCGCTTGCCCGGACGCGGCTCGGCGTCGATCCACGCGCGGTCGGCGGCCCGGCGGACCAGGGCGGCAAGTCCCCATCGGTCCGGGGCCTGCGCGCCGCCCCCACGCCCGCGTCCCCGAGCGCCTCGGGCTCACCGGGAACACGGCGGCTCGGCCTTACCGGGAACAGGCCGTGCGGAACTCGACCAACGCCGGGTTCACCTCGTACGGCCGCTCCGTGATCCCCGGGCCGCCCGGCAGGTCCAGGAACGCCGTGCCTACCATGGACCCATGGCGCCACCCCTGGACGTGCTGATCGTGGGCGCCGGTCCCACCGGACTCGCGCTCGCCGCCCAACTGCGCTCCTACGGCACCCGGTTCCGGGTCGTAGACCGCTCCCTGGACCGCGTACGGGAGTCCCGGGCGCTCGGCATCCAGCCGCGCACCCTGGAGACGCTCGCCGGCTTCGGGGTGTCCGAGGAACTCGTGGCGCGCGGCAACCCCGCGGTGGGGCTGCGGCTGCATCTGGCGCGGCGCACGGTGTCGGTGCCGCTCTTCGACCTCGGCGTGACCGACACGCCGTACCCCTTCCTGCTGTTCCTCTCCCAGGCCGAGACGGAGGGCGTGCTCGGTGAGCACCTCGCCGACCGGGGCGTGAGCGTCGAACGCGGCACCGAGCTGGTCCGGCTGCAACGGCACGGTTCGTACGTCGACTGCCTGCTGCGGAGCAAGGACGGCACCGAGGAGAGCGTGACGGCCCGTCATGTCGTCGGCTGCGACGGCGCGCACAGCACCGTGCGCGCCCAGGCCGGCATCGGCTTCGAGGGCTACGCCTACCCGCAGACGTATCTGCTCGCCGACCTGGAGGTGGACGGCCTGGAGCCCGGGGCCGTGCACTCGTACATGACCGGGGACGGGATGGCGTTCTTCTTCCCGCTCGGCTCGCCCGCCCCCTGGCGCATGCTCGCGATGCGGCCGTCCGACGCCGCGGAGGGCGAGGTCACGGTGCCGCTGCTGCAGCGGATCGCCGATCGCCAGGGCGCCGAAGGGCTCGTCCTGCGCGATCCCGTGTGGATGACCGAGTTCCGGCTCCACAACCGCGGCGCCGCCCGCTACCGCTACGGGCCGTTCTTCCTCGCGGGCGACGCGGCCCACATCCACAGCCCGGCCGGTGCACAGGGCATGAACACCGGCATCCAGGACGCCCTCAACCTGGGCTGGAAGCTGGCCATGGTCTGCCGGGGCGCCGCGCCCGCGGAGCTGCTGGACACCTACGAGGCCGAGCGTGCCCCGGTCGGCCACGCCGTACGCCGGTTCACCGACCGCGCGTTCGCCGTCGGCGCCGGTGCGCACCCCGTCCTGCGGTTCGCCCGTGCCCGCCTGGTCCCGCACCTCGTACCGCTGGTGAGGCACGCGACGGTACCTCGCCGGAGGATCTTCCGCACCGTCGCCGAACTCGGCATCCACTACCGCCGCAGCCCCGCCTCGACGGCCGGCACCCGGCCGCCCCGCCGTGGCCCGCGCGCCGGTGACCGGCTGCCCGATCTGCCCCGCGGACTCCAGTCGCGGACCGCCGCACCCGGCTGGCATCTGCTGCTGGCCGGGCCGCCGCACCTCTGGCCCGACGAGCGGCTCGCCCCGGTCCTGGCCGGCCGCGCCGACCTGGTCACCGTGCACCGCCTCGGCGACCGGAGCCCCTGGCCGGCCGTCGCCCAGGGCCTCGTACGGCCCGACGGCCACCTCGGCTACGTCGCACGCGGCGCCCGGCTCGACGGGCTGCGTGCCTACGCCGACCGCTGGCTGCCGACCGAGTCCGCCGGGCCGCGCGAGGTGAACGCCGCCCGGCCTTGATCCGTACCACCTTCGTGCAGTCACACCGAGGAAGCAGCGCAAGCACGGGTCTCGTCGCGGCGGCGGGCGGTCTGGTCCTCCTGCTCACCGCCACCGCGTGCGGCGGTGGCGGCGACAAGGGAGCCGGCGCGCGGACCGGCCCGACGAACGTCTCCGCGACCGTGGCCGGTGTCGTGGCGCCCGCGAAGGTCGAGGTGATCGGCGACCTGACCGGCTGCAAGGTCAAGATCCGGACCGAGGCGGACGAACTGCGCGAGGGGGTCTGCCACACCGAGGAGGGCGACTACCTGATCACGACGTTCCCCGCGGAGAAGTACAAGCTGACCTGGCTGGACTCGGCCGCCGTCTACGGCGGGAAGTACCTCGTCGGCACCCGCTGGGTGGTCAGCGGCAAACCGGAGTTGCTGGAGCGGCTGCGGCCGCGACTGGGCGGGACCGTACAGCAGTTGAGGGGCGTGGGCCCGGCTCCGGGCCCGAGCGCGTCCTGACGCCGCCGGGCATGGCGGCGCGGTTCACTCGGCCGCGTCGCTGATGCCGAGGCGCAGATGCTCCACGTGGTACACGGCCTGGTCGAGCAGTTCGGCGACATGGTGGTCGTGCAGCGCGTACACCACCGACCGGCCGCGCCGCTCGCCCACCACCAGGCCCAGATTGCGCAGCAGACGCAGCTGGTGCGAGCAGGCGGACTGCTCCATGCCCACCTCGGCCGCCAACTCCGTGGCCGGCAGCGGTCCCTCGCGCAACCGCGCCAGGATCAGCAGCCGGGACGGCGTGGACAGGGCCTGGAGGGTGGTGGCGACCTTGGCCACGTTGGCCGCGTCCAGGCGTACGCGCTCGGGGGCGTCCTGCGCGGTGGTGACGGCTCCATGACCCATGAGGGGTATCTTACCCACCGCACAGGAACATATGAACGATTCTTCATGTGTCTAGGTCTGGCTGACGTGATGTGATCCGGCGGCTCCCAGGACAGCCGAGGTTGATGTCGGATTCTCGCCAGCCGCCGCCGTCCCCGTCGTCGATGCTGGACGTATGCAGAAGGGGATGCACATCGACACGGCACGCTGTGTGCGCGCCGTCCAGTCCAAGGACGCCCGCTTCGACGGATGGTTCTTCACAGCGGTCGTCACCACCGGCATCTACTGCCGGCCCAGCTGCCCGGCGGTCCCGCCCAAGCCGCACAACATGCGGTTCCTGCCGAGCGCGGCCGCCTGCCAGCAGGCCGGATTCCGGGCCTGCAAGCGCTGCCGCCCGGACACCAGCCCCGGCTCCCCGGAGTGGAACCAGCGCGCCGACCTCGTGGCCCGCGCGATGCGGCTGATCTCCGACGGCGTCGTGGACCGCGAAGGCGTGCCCGGCCTCGCCACCCGGCTCGGCTACAGCACCCGTCAGATCGAACGCCAGCTCCTCGCCGAACTCGGCGCCGGCCCGCTCGCGCTGGCCCGCGCCCAGCGCGCCCAGGCGGCCCGCCTCCTCATCGAGACGACGCCCCTGCCCATGGCGGACATCGCCTTCGCGGCCGGCTTCGCCTCCATCCGCACCTTCAACGACACCGTCCGCGAGGTCTTCGCCCTCTCACCGACCGACCTGCGCGCCCGCGCACCCCGCAGCACCCCGGGCAACACCACCGGCGCCCTCACCCTGCGCCTGCCGTTCCGCGCCCCGCTCAACCCCGACAACCTCTTCGGCCACCTCGCGGCGACCGCCGTACCCGGGGTCGAGGAGTGGCGGGACGGCGCCTACCGGCGCACACTCAGGCTGCCTTACGGCCACGGCGTCGTGACCCTGACCCCGCAGCCCGACCACATCGCCTGCCGGCTCACCCTCGGTGACCTGCGCGACCTGACCGTCGCGATCAGCCGGTGCCGCCGGATGCTCGACCTGGACGCCGATCCGGTCGCGGTCGACGACCAGTTGCGCACGGATCCGGTGCTCGCCCCGCTCGTCGACAAGGCGCCCGGACGCCGGGTGCCGCGCACCGTCGACGAGGCCGAGTTCGCCGTACGGGCCGTGCTCGGACAGCAGGTCTCCACGGCCGCCGCCCGCACCCATGCGGCCCGGCTGGTCACCGCCCACGGCGAGCGGGTCGACGACCCCGAGGGCGGCCTCACCCACCTGTTCCCGTCGCCCGAGGCGCTGGCCGCGGTGGACCCGGATTCACTGGCGATGCCGCGCACGCGACGCACCACCTTCACCACCCTGGTGCGCGGGCTCGCCGACGGCGAGGTGCGCCTGGGCCCTGACAGCGACTGGCCCGAGACCCGCGCGAGACTCCTCGCGCTGCCGGGCTTCGGGCCCTGGACCGTCGACGTCATCGCGATGCGCGCCCTCGGCGACCCCGACGCCTTCCTCCCCACCGACCTCGGCATCCGCCGCGCGGCCCGGGAACTGGGCCTGCCCTCCACCCCGGCGGCCCTCACGGCCCGTGCGGCGGCCTGGCGCCCCTGGCGGGCGTACGCCGTCCAGTACCTGTGGGCGACGGACAGCCACCCGATCAACTTCCTCCCCGTGTAAGGAAAGTCAGTGAAACAGCACACCGTCATCGACAGCCCCTACGGCCCGCTCACCCTCGTCGCCGAGGACGGCGTCCTGTGCGGCCTCTACATGACCGACCAGCGCCACCGCCCGGCCGAGGACTCCTTCGGCACCCGTGACGAGTCCCTCTTCGCCGAGGCGGAGGAACAGCTGGAGGCCTACTTCGCGGGCGAGCTGAAGGAGTTCACCCTCGAACTGCGCCTGACCGGAACGCCGTTCCAGCGCACCGTCTGGGAGCAGCTGCGCAAGATCCCGTACGGCGAGACCCGCTCCTACGGCGAACTCGCCGACACCCTCGGCAACTCCGGCGCCTCCCGCGCGGTCGGCCTCGCCAACGGCAAGAACCCGATCGGCATCATCGTCCCCTGCCACCGCGTCGTCGGCGCGAACGGCAGCCTCACCGGCTACGGCGGCGGACTGGACCGCAAGCAGCGGCTGCTGGACTTCGAGAGCGGTACGGCATTGTTCTGAGCCCGCTGCCTCAGCCGGCCAGCTCGGCCACTCCGCGCTCCACGCAGAACTCGTTGCCCTCCGGATCGGCGAGCACGACCCAGCCCCTGCCGTCCGGGCGGCGGCGGTCGTCGACCAGGGCGGCGCCGAGCGCGAGGACCCGCTCGACCTCCTCGTCCCGGGTGCGATCCTGCGGCTGGAGGTCCAGATGCACCCGGTTCTTGCCGGCCTTGGGCTCCGGCACGGTGACGAACAGCAGCCCCGCCCCCTCGATGAGCACCTCCTCGTCGCCCGGCTTGTCGTCCTCGTGCACGGGCAGGTCCAGCACCTGGGACCAGAAGCCGGCCAGACCGTAGGCGTCGGCGGAGTCGATCGTCACATGGCGTATCGCAGAGGTCATGATCGCATTCTTGCGCCAATCGCCGCGCCCGCGCAGCGGATTGAGCGACGCCCGCCGAGTGACCCGTATGCCGCACACCGCGCTCCCTCCCGGGTGACTCCGGTGGCGCCGGTCCCGGGATCCCTGATGTCTGTACGGAGGAGGCACAGGCAGAAAGCGGGACACCATGGAGCGCAAGCGCGAACGCCTCGCGACACCCTGGGCCGCCGGGATGGCCGGGGTGGTGTTCGCGGTCCTGATGGCCGCGTCGATCGTCCTGGTCCGCACCGCTCTGCCGAGCGGAGCCGACGGCGACGTGACCGTCGACGCCGCACAGCGCGGCGCCGTACGGACGGCGCTCGAGTTGCTCCCCTTCGCCGGGATCGCGTTCCTGTGGTTCATGGGCGCCCTGCGCGAGCAGGCCCGCGAGGGGGAGGACCGGTTCGTCTCCACCGTGTTCCTCGGCAGCGGCCTGATCTTCGTCGCCACCCTGTTCGGCGCCGCCGCCGCGGCCGGGACCGTGCTCGACGAGAGCGGTCAGCAGGGCTCCCCGTTCGGCCGCGACTTCGCCTACGCCCTGCTGACCACGTACTCCATGCGGATGGCGGCGGTGTTCATCATCACGACGTCGACCATCGGCCGCCGGCTCGGCGCCCTCCCGCGCCCGCTCGTAGTCCTCGGCTATCTGGCGGGCCTGACGCTGCTCGTGGTGGGAGCGGACGTGCCCTGGTCCGAACTGGTCTTCCCGGCCTGGGCACTGATCCTCAGCCTGAACATCCTCCGCGGCCGCCGTCCCGCGGCCTCCCCCTGACAGGGCCGCTCACTCGATCGGTCCGCTCCTCGTCGTGGCATCCCCCGCGGCCCCCGAGAGTGGTCGCAGAGGGGTGGAACGGGACCCAGTGGAGAGGACGAACCCGTGGTCAGGCTCGCCGTCGATCTGAACCGCTGTCAGGGATACGCGCAGTGCGCGTTCCTCGCCCCCGAGACCTTCGCCATGCACGGCGAGGAGGCGCTGCTGTACAACCCCGAGGTCGACGAGGGACAGCGCGAGAAGGTGGCCCAGGCCGTCGCCGCCTGCCCCGTCCGGGCCATCCTCGTCGACGCCGTGGACGTACCGGCCGAGGCGGTGCCCGGTGCACGCTGACGGATCGCTGGAACACCTCAGACGCGAGGGCCGCATCGTCGTCGTCGGCGCCTCGCTGGCCGGCCTGCGGGCCGCCGAAACCCTGCGGGCCAAGGGCTTCACGGGGACCCTGACCATGATCGGTGACGAACCCCATGAACCGTACGACCGCCCCCCGCTGTCCAAGCAGGTGCTGCTCGGCAGGGCCGCCGCCGAGCGCACCGCGCTGCCGAGGCTGCGATCCGTCGACGCGACCTGGCGGCTCGGCGTCGCGGCCGCCGGCCTGGACATGGCCGACCGCGTGGTGCGGCTGGCCGACGGCGACGAGGTGCCCTACGACCGGCTACTGATCGCCACCGGAGTGCGGGCGCGACGGTGGCCGCGCGAGGCCGAGGCGGAACTCGACGGCGTCTTCGTCCTGCGGACCCGCGACGACAGCGCCGCGCTCGCCCGGCGGCTCGACGCCGGACCCAGCCGGGTCCTGGTCATCGGGGCCGGGTTCACCGGTTCGGAGATCGCCGCAGCCTGCCGGGAGCGCGGCCTGCCCGTCACCGTCGCCGAACGCGGCGCGGCGCCCCTGGTCGGCGCGCTCGGCGGCGTCGTCGGGGCGGTCGCCGCCGAGATGCAGCGCGAGCACGGCGTGGACCTGCGGTGCGGGGTCATGGTGACCGCGCTGGAGGGCGACGCCTCGGGCAGGGTGCGCGCCGCGCGGCTGTCCGACGGCTCCACCGTGGAGTGCGACGTGGTGATCGTCTCGCTCGGCGCCACCCGCAACACCGAGTGGCTCGCCGGGTCCGGACTCGGGGCCGGCCCCCGGGGCATCGCCTGCGACGCCGGCTGCCGCGCCTTCGACATCCGCGGCATCGTCACCGACGACATCTACGCCGCCGGCGACGTCGCCCGCTGCCCGCACCCCCTGTTCGGCTACCAGTTCCTGGCCCTGGAGCACTGGGGCAACGCCGTCAGCCAGGCCGCGGTCGCGGCGCACAACATGCTCAGCGACAGCACCGACCGCGTTCCCCACCTGGAGGTGCCGTCCTTCTGGTCCTCGCAGTTCGGAGTGAACATCAAGTCGGTCGGCGTGCCGTCGCTGGGCACGGAGATCCTCGTCTCGCAGGGCTCGCTCAAGGATCACCGCTTCACCGCCGTGTACGGCTACCAGGGGCGCGTCGTGGGCGCCGTGGCGTTCGACCACGCCCGGTGGCTGCCGTTCTACCAGGAACTGATCGAGACCACCGCGCCCTTCCCGCCGCCGTTCGCCACGGTCGACCGGCGCCCGGACGGGCAGCGCCCGATCGACGCGGACTTCCCCGACCCGTCGGTGCCCACCCACGGCCCCACCGTGACCCTCAGCGGCTACTCGCCGGCCGACCGCCGGATGACCTTCACGCCCGCGCACTGACCCGCACGGCCACAAGGACCTGCCATGACGCAATCCCTGCTGCACCGGATCCTGGACTACGCCAACCGGGCCGACCCGTACCCGATCTACGAGGAGCTGCGGCGGACCCCGGTCCACCACGAGGCCGGCGGGCCGTACGTGATCAGCACCTACTACGAGATCCGCAGCCTGCTGCACGATCCCCGGATCAGCTCCGACGCCCGCAACCTGGCCTCGAACACCGCCGACCCGCTGGCCGAGCCGGGCCCGGAGGAGGGCGCCCTGCCGCCGGGCTTCCTGAAGCTCGACCCGCCGGAACACGACCGGCTGCGCCGCATGACGAACCGGCCCTTCGGCCCGCCCCACTCCCCGCACCGCGTCGACGGGATGCGCCCGGAGCTCCACGACATCGTGACCGGCCTCATCGACGGCATCGGCGACCCGGGCCGCTTCGACCTGGTGGAGGAGTTCTCCTACCCCTTCCCGGTGACGGTGATCTGCCGGCTGCTCGGTGTGCCCCGCGAGGACGAGCCGCGCTTCCACGTCTGGGCGGACACCCTCGCCGCGAGCCTGGACCCCGACCCGGACGCGGATGCCGCCGGGCCGGGCAAGGGCGCCCACGACGCCCGGATGGAACTGGGCATGTACCTGGCCGGCCTGATCGAGGAGCGCCGCAAGAACCCCGGCGAGGACATGCTCTCCCGGCTGGCGACGGCCAAGGGCGGGGACGGCCCGATGTCGACGATGGAACTCCTCAGCACCGCGGCCCTCCTGCTGATCGCGGGCCACGAGACCACCGTCAACCTCATCACCAACGGAATGCTGACCCTGCTGCGCCACCCCGACGTCCTGCGGCGGCTGCGCGAGGATCCACGGCTGGCCGTGCCCATCGTCGAGGAACTGCTGCGCTTCGAGCCGCCGGTGCAACTGGTGCCGCAGCGCACCACCCTCGCCGACATCGAGGTCCGCGGCGTCACCATCCCCAAGGGCGCCCCGCTCTGGCTGGTCCTGGCCTCGGGCAACCGCGACCCGCAGCGCTTCGAGGACCCGGACCGCTTCGACCCGGACCGCCCCGACATCCAGCACCTCGGCCTGGGCAGCGGCATCCACAGCTGCTTCGGCGCACCGCTCGCCCGGCTGGAGACCCAGTTCGCCCTGGCGGAGCTGGCCCGGAGACTGGAGAACCCGCGGCTGCTCCAGGACCCGCCCCCCTACCGGCAGAACGCCGTGCTGCGTGGCCCGCGGCAGCTGCACATCACGTGCGACGGGATCCGCGCCTAGCCGGACCCCTACGTCGCGCCGATCCCGGCCAGCAGCTTCGGCAGCGCGGTGCCGATCGGCTCGCGGATCACCTCGTCGGCGATCTCGTCGTACGGCGTCGGCTCGGCGTTGACGATGACGAGCCGCGCTCCGTGGTCGGCGGCCACGCCGGCGAGCCCGGCCGCGGGCTGCACCTGGAGACTGGTGCCGACGGCGATGAACACCTGGCACGCCTTGGTGATCGCGACGGCCTCGCCGAGGACCACGGGGTCCAGCCGCTCCCCGAACATCACCGTCGCCGACTTCAGGATTCCGCCGCACTGCGCACACGGCGGGTCCGCCTCACCGGCCTCGACGCGGGCGAGGGCGTCGTCCATCGACCCCCGCGCATGGCACTTGGTGCACACGACCCGCCGCGCGGTGCCGTGCAGTTCGAGCACCTTGCGCGCGGGCATCCCGGCGAGCTGGTGCAGCCCGTCCACGTTCTGCGTGATCACCCGGACCGGCACCCCGGACCGCTCCAGCTCGGCGACCGCCCGGTGCGCCGCGTTCGGCTCGGGCCGCAGCGCGTGGGTCTGGCGCCGCATCTGCCACGAGCGCCGCCGGATCTCCGGATCGCCCATGTAGTACTCGTACGTCACGAGCTTCTGCGCCTCGGGGTCCCGCTGCCAGAGCCCGGCCGGGCCGCGATAGTCGGGGATCCCGGAATCGGTCGAGACACCGGCCCCGCTGAGGAGGGCCACGAGGGGCTTGGTCATGCCGCCGAGGTTAGGGCGGGGGCCGTGCGGGCGGCGAATGGATATTCGAGGTGACGAGGCGCCGCGCGAGGTGGACATGAGGCCCCCGGGACACCGAGGCTGAGCCCGCCTCCAGGTCAGCCGACCCGGTTGCCGTTCTCCAGCTCCGCCGTGCCCCCGCCGTCCGCGAGGACGTCCAGTGCGGCCAGCACCCGTCGCCCCAGGGCGCCCGGCAGATGCGCGGTGAGCTCCTCGCGTGCGACGAGTCGCCAGGACAGCAGCTCCTCCTCCTGGAGCCGGATCGCCTTCAGGTCGTCCTCGCCGAGGACCCCGCCGTCGTACAGATAGGCGACCAGCGGCGGCCGTCCCGCGCCGCGCACCCAGTCCACCGCGAGCAGCCGGCCGAGCTCCCGGTCCAGGCCGATCTCCTCGGCCGTCTCGCGGCGCGCACCCTCGCGGGGCGTCTCACCGTCGTCGGACTCGATCGTGCCACCCGGAAGCGCCCAGCCCTCACGGTAGTTGGGCTCCACGAGCAGCACCCGGCCCTCGCCGTCCCGGAAGAGGGCGGCGGCACCGGCGAGGACGCGGGGGAGGCCCGCGATGTACGTGGCGAAGTCTTGGGTCGACGTCATCCAGGAAGAGTAACCAGCCCGGGTGACCGGGCCGGGGCCGTCAGCCCCCGCTCGGGGAGCACAGGCGCGGCTCGGGGAGGCTCGGCTCCCCGCCTCGGACGCCGACGCGCCCCGCCTCGGGTGCCGGTGCGCCCCGCCTCGGACGGCGATGCGCCCCGCCTCGGACGGCGATGCGCCTCGCCTCGGGTGCCGGTGCGCCCCGCCTCGGACGGCGATGCGCCTCGCCTCGGGTGCCGGTGCGCCCCGCCTCGGACGGCGATGCGCCCCGCCTCGGGTGCCGGTGCGCCTCGCCTCGGGTGCCGGTGCGCCCCGCCTCGGACGGCGATGCGCCCCGCCTCGGACGGCGATGCGCCTCGCCTCCAACGGTGACGCGCCCAGCCCCGGATGCCGATGCGCCCCGCCTCCAACGGTGACGCGCCCAGCCCCGGATGCCGATGCGCCCCGCCCCGGACGGCGACGCGCCCCGCCCCGGATGCCGACGCCCCCGCCCCGGACACCCACGCGCCCCGTCCCCGGCACCTCACACGCCCCACCGGTCAGACCTCCGCCCCCACCGGTCAGACCTCCGCCTCCGCCAGCCGAACCGTCCGCCGGGCCAGTTCGCTGATCCGCGCCCCGTCGAACCCGAACACCGCGCTGCGGACCGTGTCCTCCAGCGGTGCCGTCCACTGGTCCGGGATCGCCTCGGCCCCGGTCAGCACACCCGCCACCGAGCCGGCCGTCGCCCCGTTGGAGTCGGTGTCCAGGCCGCCGCGCACGGTGAGCGTGATGCTGCGGGTGAAGTCACCGTCGCCGTACAGCAGCCCGGCGGTGAGCACGGCCGCGTTCGGCACGGTGTGGATCCAGCCGAGCCCGGCGGTCTCCTCGGCGACCGTGGTGAGCGTGTCCTCCCAGGTCATCCGGGTGTCATGGAGCGAGGCGACCCGGCGCACGGTGCGGGCGAGCCGGCTGCCGGCCGGGATCACCGCGAGCGCCTCGTCGACCGCCCGGCGGATCGTTGGCGCCGTGAACGCCGCCGCGACCAGCGCGGCCGCCCACATCGCGCCGTACACGCCGTTGCCGGTGTGCGACAGCACCGCGTCCCGGCGGGCGAGCGAGGCAGCGCGGCGCGGGTGGCCGGGGCAGGTCCAGCCGTAGATGTCGGCGCGGATGAGGGCGCCGATCCACTCCTGGTACGGGTTGTCGTACGTGGCCGTGAGCGGCGGCTTCAGACCGTTGGCGAGATTGCGGTACGCCGCCCGCTCCGCCGTGAAGGTCTGCAGATACGGCAGCCGCAGCAGCCACAGGTCGCCGACCTGCTCGGTGCTGAAGCCGAAGCCGTGGGTCTCCAGCAGGTCGAGGCCGAGGATCGCGTAGTCGACGTCGTCGTCACGGCAGCTGCCGTGGATACGGCCGCGTACGCACTGGCGCCACTCGGGCCGCAGCTCGAAGCCGTCGCTCTCGTCGACGGGCTCCGGCAGATAGTCGGTCAGGGGCAGGGCGGCGGCCTGCCGCAGATAGCGGTCGATACGGTCCCGCGTCCACAGGTCGCCCTGCTCGACCGGCTTGCCGAGCATGTTGCCCGCGATCCGGCCCAGCCAGCCCCCGAGGACGCGGTCGCCGAGCTCTGGCTCGGTGCCCACAGGGGTCATAGGACCGGTTTACCCGATTCCGCGCGTCTGCACAGGGAGGCCGCAGCAGGTTCTCAACGTCCGGTCGGCGCATGACGGCGGGGGCGGACTCCGGTTATGGTCACAGCGGCGCGACTGGCCTTGACGTGCGCGAGGCCCGGAGAGCAAGGGGAAAACAGGTGACACAGCGCGTGCTCATCGCCGCGGACAAGTTCAAGGGGTCGCTCACGGCCGTGCAGGTCGCCGAGCGTGTGACCGCCGGTCTGCGCCGGATCGTGCCGGACCTCGACGTGGAGGCCATGCCCGTGGCCGACGGCGGCGACGGGACCGTGGACGCGGCGGTCGCGGCCGGCTTCGAGCGCCGCGAGATCCGGGTCGCCGGGCCCCTCGGACACGAGGTGACGGCGGCGTTCGCGCTGCGCGGCGACACGGCGGTCGTGGAGATGGCGGAGGCGAGCGGTCTCCAGCGACTCCCGGCGGGAGTCTTCGCCCCGCTCACGGCGTCCACCTACGGCTCCGGAGAGCTGCTGCGGGCCGCCCTGGACGCCGGTGCCCGCACGATCGTGTTCGGCGTGGGCGGCAGCGCCACCACGGACGGCGGCGCAGGCATGCTGACGGCGCTCGGCGCGCGCTTCCTCGACGCGGACGGCGAGCCGGTGACCCCGGGCGGCGCGGGCCTGAGTGACCTGGCCACGGCCGACCTCTCGGGCCTCGACCCCAGGCTGGCCTCGGTCGACCTGGTCCTCGCCAGCGACGTAGACAACCCGCTGACCGGCCCCAAGGGCGCGCCGGCGGTGTACGGCCCGCAGAAGGGCGCCTCGCCGGACGACGTGGAGACGCTGGACGCGGCCCTCGGGCACTTCGCGAAGGTGCTGGAGGAGTCGGTCGGCGCCGGCGCCGCCGAACACGCCGTGGCACCGGGCGCGGGCGCCGCCGGCGGCATCGGCTACGGCGCCCTCCTGCTGGGCGCCCGCTTCCGCCCCGGCATCGAGGTCATGCTGGACGTGCTGGGCTTCGCGCCCGCGCTGGAGCGGGCGACGCTCGTCATCACCGGCGAGGGCTCCCTCGACGAGCAGACCCTGCACGGCAAGGCCCCCGCGGGCGTCGCCGCGGCGGCCCGCGCCGCCGACAAGGAGGTCGTCGCGGTCTGCGGCCGCCTCGCCCTGGCACCGGAGGCACTGGGCCGGGCCGGAATCCGCCGGGCCTACCCGCTGACGGACACCGAGCCCGACGTGGCGAAGTGCATCGCGGAGGCGGGCCCGATCCTGGAGCGGGTGGCGGAGCGGATCGCGTCAGACTTCCTGGCCTGACGCCGTCCCCTGGGGGCTGCCGCCCCCACACCCCCGCTGTCGGCCCCGAAAGGGCCTCGTCCTCAAACGCCGGACGGGCTGGTAAGTCAGCCCCTCAGGCGTTTGAGGAGCGGGGTCTGGGGCGGAGCCCCAGAAGGATGGGACGGGTAGGGGCGGCGGGGGCGAGAAAAACACCGAAGGGGCCCCGAGCCATCAGCTCGGAGCCCCTTCAGCGACGTAGAACCCGCTACGGCAGCTGCGCCGCCCGCGCCTCCCGCCGGTTGTCACGGAAGTTGTTCACCCGGCGAGCCGTGGCGAACAGCGGAATCACCGCACCCATCACCAGCTGCAGCGCGCAACCCGTCTGCAGCAACAGCTGCCCGCTCGGCGCGTCGAAGGCCCACGCGGCGAGCAGCCCCATGCTGACCACGATCCAGGCGAGCATCGCCACGGCGAGCCGCCCCCGCGGCTTCGGGTACTCGACCCGGCTCACCATCAGCCAGGCGGTACCGAGGATCGCCAGCAGCGTCGCCACGAACGGCAGCTCCAGCAGCACGATCGAGACCACCGTCAGCGCACCGAACGGCGAGGGCATGCCCTGGAACATGCCGTTCGGCGGCGTCACGCAGGAGAATCTCGCGAGCCGCAGCACCACCGCCAGCAACACGACGATCGCGCCGACCGCCGCCACCCGCTGGTGCGCGTCGTCGGCGACCATGCCGTAGACCAGGACGAAGTACGCCGGCGCCAGACCGAAGCTGATCAGGTCGGAGAGGTTGTCCAGCTCCGCGCCCATCGGGGAGGAGCGCAGCTTCCGCGCGACCAGGCCGTCGAACAGGTCGAAGACCGCCGCGCACAGCATCAGGATGACCGCCGTGGCCGCGCTGTGGCGGGCCATGCCGGTTTCCTGGCTGCCGGTGAGGTGCGGGATCAGGATGCCGGTGGTGGTGAAGTACACCGCCATGAAGCCGCACGTGGCGTTGCCGAGGGTGAGGGTGTCCGCTATCGACAGGCGGAGAGAAAGAGGCATCTCCTCCTCTTCGTCGACCTCGTCGGCCTCGGGCACCCAGCCCGGCTGGGTCTCGGGATCAATCACGGTCAATGCGAGTCACCCCAGCCACGGTCTTCTGCCCGACCTCGACCGCGACCTCCACGCCCTCGGGCAGGTAGATGTCGACACGCGAGCCGAAGCGGATCAGACCGATACGGTCGCCCTGCTCGACCTTCGTGCCCTGCGGGATGTAGGGGACGATGCGGCGGGCCACCGCGCCGGCGATCTGGATCATCTCGATGTCGCCGAGTTCGGTGTCGAAGTGCCAGACGACGCGCTCGTTGTTCTCGCTCTCCTTGTTGAACGCCGGAACGAACCCGCCCGGGATGTGCTCCACGGACGTCACCGTGCCCGACAGCGGCGCGCGGTTGACGTGGACGTTCAGCGGGCTCATGAAGATCGCGACGCGGGTGCGGCCGTCCTTCCACGGCATGATGCTCTGCACCACACCGTCGGCGGGCGAGATGACCCGGCCCTGGGCGATCTCGCGCTCGGGGTCGCGGAAGAACCACAGCATGCCCGCCGCGAGAGCGGTGGCGGGCACGGCGACGGCCTTGGCGACGCCGGAGCGGCGTGCGCGCAGCAGGCTGACGGCTGCGGTGGCGACGGTCGGGAGAAGCCACGGCGATGCTCCGCGCGCGAGGCGTACGCCGCCGACCTGGCTGTCGCGTGGTGCAGAGGTTTGGCTGTGGGGCATGGATGACCTTCGTAGCGGATGATGCCGCGCGGTATCAGGGGACGGCGGCTTTCCCGGGATGGTACCGGTCGCGGGCCACAACTGGGCAAGCCAGGAAGCCGAGTCGGCGGCTGAACAGCGCTGACGGGGTGTGATCTTCTTCTCCAAGAAAACACCCCGTATCCGGATATTCAGCCCTGGAACCGATACTCTTCGAGCAACCTGCGACCGATGATCATTTTCTGGATCTCGGCGGTACCTTCGCCGATCAGCAGCATCGGAGCCTCGCGGTAGAGGCGCTCGATCTCGTACTCCTTGGAGAAGCCGTAGCCGCCGTGGATCCGGAAGGCGTCCTCCACGACCTCCTTGCAGTACTCGGAGGCGAGGTACTTCGCCATCCCAGCCTCAAGGTCGTTTCGTTCCCCGGAGTCCTTTTTGCGTGCCGCGTTCACCATCATCGCATGCGCGGCCTCGACCTTGGTAGCCATCTCGGCCAGCTTGAACTGGATGGCCTGGTGCTGGGCGATCGGCTTGCCGAAGGTGTGTCGCTGCTGGGCGTACTGAACACCCAGCTCGAACGCACGCTGAGCGACACCGCAGCCACGCGCCGCCACATTGACGCGGCCGACCTCGACGCCGTCCATCATCTGGTAAAAACCTCGGCCGGTGACGCCGCCGAGCACCCGATCGGCCGGAATGCGCAGGCCGTCCATGATGAGCTCGGTCGTGTCGACGCCCTTGTAGCCCATCTTGTCGATCTTGCCGGGGATGGTGAGGCCGGGGCGGACCTCTCCGAAGCCGGGCTCCTTCTCGACGAGGAAGGTCGTCATCGACTTGTGGGGCGCCGTGCCCTCAGGGTGTCCTTCGTCACTTCGGACGAGTACGGCGACCAGACTTGACGTTCCACCGTTCGTCAGCCACATCTTCTGGCCGTTGAGGACGTACTCCTCGCCGTCCTTCACCGCCTTCGATGTGATGGCCGACACATCGGAGCCCAGGCCCGGCTCCGACATCGAGAAGGCGCCGCGAATGTCGCCGGCCGCCATCCTCGGCAGGAAGTGGTCCTTCTGCTCCTGCGTGCCGTGCTGCTTGAGCATGTACGCCACGATGAAGTGGGTGTTGATGATGCCGGAGACCGACATCCAGCCGCGGGCGATCTCCTCGACGCACAGGGCGTACGTCAGGAGCGACTCGCCCAGACCGCCGTACTCCTCGGGAATCATCAGGCCGAACAGGCCCAGTTCCTTGAGGCCGTCGACGATCTGCTGCGGGTACTCGTCGCGGTGCTCCAGCTCGGTCGCGACCGGGATGATCTCCTTGTCCACGAAGTCGCGGACGGTGGAGAGGATCTCCTGCTGGATGTCGGTCAGACCGGCGGTCTGGGCGAGTCGCGCCATGGCTACTTCTCCTGCTCCTTGAGCTCGGGGCGGCCGGGCTGCTCGCCGCCGCGCTCCTTGATGTACGTCTCGGTCGGCACCATCACCTTGCGGCGGAACACGCACACGAGCGTGCCGTCCTGCTTGTAGCCCTTGGTCTCGACGTAGACGATCCCGCGGTCGTTCTTCGACTTCGACGGCCACTTGTCGAGCACGGTCGTCTGGCCGTAGATGGTGTCGCCGTGGAAGGTCGGCGCCACGTGCCTGAGCGACTCGATCTCCAGGTTGGCGATGGCCTTGCCGGAGATGTCCGGCACGCTCATGCCGAGCAGCAGCGAGTAGATGTAGTTCCCGACGACGACGTTCTTGCCGAAGTCCGTCGTCTTCTCCGCATAGTTGGTGTCCATGTGGAGGGGGTGGTGGTTCATCGTCAGGAGACAGAACAGGTGGTCGTCGTACTCCGTGACCGTCTTGCCCGGCCAGTGCTTGTACGTCGCCCCGACCTCGAACTCCTCGTAGGTGCGTCCGAACTGCATCGCGCTCAGGCCTCCGGGATCTCGAACTTCGACGTGCGCTGCATGCCGGCCGCGCGGCCCTTGCCGGAGATGACGAGCGCCATCTTGCGGCTGGCCTCGTCGATCATCTCGTCGCCGAGCATCGCGGAGCCCTTCTTGCCGCCCGCCTCGGACGTGTAGTAGTCGTACGCGTCCAGAATCAGCTCGGCGTGGTCGTAGTCCTCCTGCGACGGCGAGAAGATCTCGTTGGACGCCTCGACCTGGCCCGGGTGCAGCACCCACTTGCCGTCGAAGCCGAGCGCGGCGGCGCGCTGGGCGACCTCGCGGTAGCCGTCGATGTTGCGGATCTGGAGGTAGGGGCCGTCGATCGCCTGGAGGTTGTTGGCGCGGGCGGCCATCAGGATCTTCATCAGGATGTAGTGGTAGGCGTCCGCCGGGTAGCCGGGCGGCTGCTCGCCCACGACCAGCGACTTCATGTTGATGGACGCCATGAAGTCGGCCGGGCCGAAGATGATGGTCTCGACACGCTGGGAGGCCGTCGCGATCTCGTTGACGTTGTTCAGCCCCTGGGCGTTCTCGATCTGCGCCTCGATGCCGATCTTGCCGACCTCGAAGCCCATCGTCTTCTCGATCTGGGTCAGCAGGAGGTCGAGGGCGACGATCTGCTCGGCCGTCTGCACCTTCGGCAGCATGATGCAGTCGAGGTTCTGGCCGGCGCCCTCGACGACGGTGACGACGTCACGGTACGTCCACTCGGTCGTCCAGTCGTTGACGCGCACGACCCTCGTCTTGCCCGTCCAGTCGCCCTCGTTGAGGAACTTGACGATGGTGTGCCGCGCCTCGGGCTTGGCGAGCGGGGCGCACGCGTCCTCGAGGTCGAGGAAGACCTGGTCAGCCGGGAGACCCTGCGCCTTCTCGAGGAAGCGCGGGTTCGAGCCCGGTACAGCCAGGCAGGAGCGCCGCGGGCGAAGGCGGTTGACGGTCGTCATGCGGGGACCTCCAGGGGGTCGAGCTTGTTCGCTTTCCGGATCTCGTCGACGATGCGGCCGATGATTCCGGTGATGTCGAAGTCCTTCGGGGTGAAGACGGCGGCCACTCCGGCGGCCCGGAGCTGCTCGGCGTCACCATTCGGGATGATGCCACCGGCGATCACGGGTATATCTGTGGCACCGGCCACACGGAGTCGTTCCAGCACGTCCGGCACGAGCTGAGCGTGCGAACCGGAGAGGATCGACAGGCCGACCGCGTGCACGTCCTCGGCGAGGGCCGCGTCCGTGATCTGTTCCGGCGTCAGCCGGATGCCCTGGTAGACCACCTCGAAGCCGGCGTCCCGCGCCCGGACGGCGATCTGCTCGGCGCCGTTGGAGTGCCCGTCCAGGCCGGGCTTGCCGACCAGGAAGCGCAGCTTGCCGACGCCGAGGTCCTCCGCCGTCAGCTGGACCTTGCGGCGGACGAGGGACAGCGCGCTGCCCTCCTCGGCCGCGACGGCAACCGGAGCCGACGAGACACCCGTGGGCGCCCGGAACTCGCCGAACACCTCGCGCAGGGCCCCGGCCCACTCGCCGGTCGTGACGCCGGCGCGGGCGCACTCCAGGGTGGCCTCCATGAGGTTGTCCGTGCCCTTGGCGGCCTCCTTCAGCCGGTCCAGCGCCTTGCACGGGCGCGGGTGGTTGAAGGGCGGCTGGTAGCGGGTGTCGCGCCAGTGCTCCAGGCCCGCGATGACCCGGGCCTCGACCGCCGGGTCGACCGTCTGGATCGCGGTGTCCAGGTCGGCGGTCAGCGGGTTGGGCTCGGTCGTCTCGAAGATGTTGACGCCGACGATCTTCTCCTGGCCGGACTCGATACGAGCGCGGCGCTCGGCGTGCGAGGAGACCAGCTGCGACTTGAGGTAGCCGGACTCGACGGCGGCCATCGCGCCGCCCATCTCCTGGATCCGCTCGATCTCGGTGAGGGACTCCTCGACCAGCGCCGCGACCTTCGCCTCGATGACGTGCGAGCCGGCGAAGATGTCCTCGTACTCCAGCAGATCGCTCTCGTGCGCCAGGACCTGCTGGATGCGCAGCGACCACTGCTGGTCCCAGGGCCGGGGCAGACCCAGCGCCTCGTTCCAGGCGGGCAGCTGCACGGCACGCGCACGGGCGTCCTTCGACAGCGTCACGGCCAGCATCTCGAGCACGATCCGCTGGACGTTGTTCTCCGGCTGCGCCTCGGTCAGACCGAGGGAGTTGACCTGGACGCCGTACCGGAAGCGGCGCTGCTTGGGGTTCTCGATGCCGTAGCGCTCGCGCGTGACCTGATCCCAGATCCGCCCGAACGCCCGCATCTTGCACATCTCCTCGATGAAGCGGACGCCCGCGTTCACGAAGAAGGAGATACGGGCCACGACGTCCCCGAACTTCTCGGCGGGGACCTGCCCTGAGTCGCGCACGGCATCGAGAACCGCTATCGCGGTGGACATCGCGTACGCGATCTCCTGGACCGGCGTGGCGCCCGCCTCCTGCAGGTGGTAGCTGCAGATGTTGATCGGGTTCCACTTCGGGATGTGGGAGACCGTGTACGCGATCATGTCCGTCGTCAGCCGGAGTGAGGGCCCCGGCGGGAAGACGTGCGTCCCCCGCGACAGGTACTCCTTGACGATGTCGTTCTGGGTCGTGCCCTGGAGCTTGGTGATGTCCGCGCCCTGCTCCTCGGCGACGACCTGGTAGAGCGCCAGCAGCCACATGGCGGTGGCGTTGATCGTCATCGAGGTGTTCATCTGCTCCAGGGGGATGTCCTGGAACAGCCGGCGCATGTCACCGAGATGCGCGACGGGCACGCCGACCCGGCCGACCTCGCCGCGGGCGAGGATGTGGTCGGAGTCGTAGCCGGTCTGCGTCGGCAGGTCGAACGCGACCGACAGGCCGGTCTGGCCCTTGGCGAGGTTGCGCCGGTACAGCTCGTTGGACGCCTCGGCCGTGGAGTGACCGGCATACGTGCGCATGAGCCACGGCCGGTCCTTCTCCCTTGCCCCGTCGGCGTTCTGACGCTCAGTCATCTATGACCTCGGGTGTCTCAGACGTTGCGGAAGCGGTTGATGCCGTCGATGTGCTTGGCGCGCATCTCCTCGTCGCGCACGCCGAGGCCCTCCTCGGGGGCGAGGCAGAGGACGCCGACCTTGCCCTGGTGGAGGTTGCGGTGCACGTCGAACGCGGCCTGGCCGGTCTCCTCGATGGAGTAGACCCTCGACAGGGTGGGGTGGATCTTGCCCTTCGCGATGAGCCGGTTGGCCTCCCAGGCCTCGCGGTAGTTGGCGAAGTGCGAACCGATGATCCGCTTCAGCGACATCCACAGGTAGCGGTTGTCGTACTGGTGCATGTAGCCCGAGGTCGAGGCGCAGGTGGTGATGGTGCCGCCCTTGCGGGTGACGAAGACACTCGCGCCGAAGGTCTCGCGGCCGGGGTGCTCGAAGACGATGTCGATGTCCTCGCCGCCGGTGAGCTCGCGGATGCGCTTGCCGAAGCGCTTCCACTCCTTCGGGTCCTGGGTGTTCTCGTCCTTCCAGAACTTGTAGCCCTCGGCGTTGCGGTCGATGATCGCCTCGGCGCCCATCGAGCGGCAGATCTCCGCCTTCTGCGGCGAGGACACGACACAGATCGGGTTGGCGCCGCCCGCGAGCGCGAACTGCGTGGCGTAGCTGCCGAGTCCGCCGCTCGCGCCCCAGATCAGGACGTTGTCGCCCTGCTTCATGCCGGCGCCGTTGCGGGAGACCAGCTGGCGGTACGCGGTGGAGTTGACCAGACCCGGAGCGGCGGCCTCCTCCCAGCTGAGGTGACCCGGCTTGGGCATCAGCTGGTTGGACTTGACCAGCGCGATCTCGGCGAGGCCGCCGAAGTTGGTCTCGAAGCCCCAGATGCGCTGCTCGGGGTCGAGCATGGTGTCGTTGTGGCCGTCCGAGGACTCCAGCTCGACGGACAGGCAGTGCGCGACGACCTCGTCACCGGGCTTCCAGGAGTTGACGCCGGGGCCGGTGCGCAGGACGACGCCCGCGAGGTCGGAGCCGATGATGTGGTACGGCAGGTCGTGGCGCTTGGCCAGCTCGCTGGTGCGGCCGTAGCGCTCCAGGAAGCCGAAGGTGGACAGCGGCTCGAAGATCGAGGTCCACACGGAGTTGTAGTTGACCGAGGAGGCCATGACGGCCACCAGGGCCTCGCCCGGGCCCAGTTCGGGCAGCGGCACCTCGTCGAGGTGGATCGACTTGCGCGGGTCCTTGTCGCGGGTCTCCAGACCCGCGAACATCTCCGTCTCGTCCTTGTGCACGGTGATCGCGCGGTACGACTCGGGGAGCGGCAGGGCGGCGAAGTCGGCCGGCGTCGAGTCCGGCGACTGGATCGCGTCCAGAATGGCCTGAGTGGTCACGGTGTTGCCTCCGGCGATACGCACCCTGAGGGAGGGGTGCTGAGGGTTACGTCGGTGCTGCTGAGGGATTTTTTGTGGGTGCCGTCGGTTCGGCGAGCTGTGCTGTTCGGCAGCGCTTTGTGGCGCGGGAGGTTGCCTGTGACGCAGGCGTCCGGGCGCGCAGGCCCCGGGAGGGACTTGCGGGGACAGCCGGCGTACGAAAGGTCTCTGCACGCCGGCCGCCCGGACTACTTCAACGTATGGCACCGCGTGTCATCCGGCAAGGCACTGGGTGCCAGAAGTTGCTCTCAGATGAAATCTTTACGTAACAAATGAGCGATGATCGATCAAAGCTACTCGCGAGTAGGTATCAATCGGGCGCTATCGGTCGCCCTCTGCCGTCCATCCGAAAGTTGTCGGCCGGACACGGCATGGGTCCGCGGGCACGAAAAAGCCGCCCCGGTCACGGGGCGGCCTGGCGTCGGGTGTCGGGCCTCGGGGCTAGCCGTCCAGACCGAGCAGGGCCACCTTCAGGGGCAGCATCGGCTCGTCGGGGAGGGCGGGCGGCTCCTCGCCGCGGCCCGTGTGCGTGGGCGGGACGACGCGCAGGCCCTGGATGCCGTCCGCGGCCCACCTCGCGTCGCTCCGCGGGAGCGACAGGGTCAGGCGCCGTCCGTCGGCGAGAGTGGCTTCGAGCTTGGTCGGGTCGTCCGCCTGCATGGCAACTCGCTTCCGTCGCACACCACGAAGATCGTGCCTCGACATGGAGGACGGACGAGCCCACGCGATGGTTCCCACCGGGGATCCATCGCGTGCGCACGGCGTGGGGCCCAGGGCCCCCGGGCCGGGACCGCCTAGACCCGCTCCTTCAGCGCCTGCTCGATCGTCCGCATCACCTCGTCCAGCGGGGCGTCGGTCCTGGCGACCGTCACCAGCACCTCGCCCTGCGCGGCCACGGAGGCCGGTGAGCTGCGCGGTGTGGTGTCCCGGCCCGCCCCGATCCCGGTCCCGAAGGTCCTGCGCACGATCGCGAAGGCGTGGTCGAGCTGCGACTCCACGTCGCCCTGGCCGCCCGCGCGCAGCCAGCGCCGCAGGACGTGGTTGTGCGCGGTGACCACGGCGGACGCGGCGACCTCCGCCAGCAGCGGGTCGTCGTTGGCGTCGTCGTCGTGGGCGTGCTCGTCGAAGTGGCCGAGGAGATAGCGGGTGAACAGGCGCTCGTAGCGGGCCACCGAGGCGATCTCCGCCTCGCGCAGGGTGGGCACCTCGCGCGTGAGCTTGTAGCGGGCGACCGAGATCTCCGGCCGGGCCGCGTACATCTTCATGACTTCCTTGATGCCGCGGCACACGGTGTCGAGCGGGTGCTCGTGCGCGGGTGCCGCGTTGAGGACCGCCTCGGCGCGGATCAAGGTGTCGTCGTGGTCGGGGAAGATCGCCTCTTCCTTGGAGCGGAAGTGGCGGAAGAAGGTACGACGGGCGACCCCGGCCGCGGCCGCGATCTCGTCGACGGTGGTCGCCTCGTACCCCTTGGTCGCGAACAGCTCCATCGCCGCGGCCGCCAGTTCGCGGCGCATCTTGAGCCGTTGGGCGGCCGCGCGACTGCCGGCGGCACTTTCCGGCGCGTCGGACGCGGCTGAGGTACGTGAGGACTTGGCGGGCTGGGACATGACCCGAACGTACTGCATGTGCGCAGCTTGATGCGCATGTACGGGGTTTCCCCCGCCCGGGGCGGGCGGGGGCGGGCCGCGCCGGGCGGCCGGGGGAGGGCCGCCGGGGTCCAGCAGCCCGCCCCACTCCTGACCGCCTGCGAACCAGTCGCCGGGGCGCCCCTTAGCGCCGGGCATATTCGCGGAAGCCCCGGCCCGTCTTGCGGCCGAGGCAGCCCGCGGCGACCAGGTGCTCCAGGAGCGGCGCCGGGGCCAGGCCCGGGTCGCGGAACTCGCGGTGCAGCACCTTCTCGATCGCCAGCGAGACATCGAGACCGACGACGTCCAGCAGCTCGAACGGGCCCATCGGGTAGCCGCCGCCCAGCTTCATCGCCGCGTCGATGTCGTCCAGCGAGGCGTAGTGCTCCTGGACCATCTTGATCGCGTTGTTCAGGTACGGGAACAGCAGCGCGTTCACGATGAACCCGGCCCGGTCGCCGCAGTCGACCGCGTGCTTCCTGACCTTCGCGCAGACCTCGCGGACCGTCGCGTGGACGTCGTCGACCGTCAGGACCGTACGGACGACCTCGACCAGCTTCATCGCCGGCGCCGGGTTGAAGAAGTGCATGCCGATCACGTCCTGCGGGCGCGAGGTGGCGCGGGCACAGGCCACGACGGGCAGCGACGAGGTGGTGGTGGCCAGCACCGCGCCCGGCTTGCAGACCTTGTCCAGCGTCGCGAACAGCTGCCGCTTGATCTCCAGGTCCTCGGCGACCGCCTCGACGGCCAGGTCGACGTCGGCGAACGCGTCGTACGTACCGGCCGCGGTGATGCGGTCGAGGGTCTGCGCGGCGGCCTCGGCGGTCATCCGCCCCTTGTCGACGGAGCGGGACAGCGACTTGCCGATCCGGGCCTTCGCGGCCTGCGCCTTCTCGTCGCTGCGGGCGGCCAGCACGACCTCGTAGCCGGCCTTGGCGAAGACCTCCGCGATGCCGGACGCCATGGTGCCCGAGCCCGCGACACCGACGGAGCGGACGGTACGGCCGGGGGTGAGGGCGGCGCCCTCCGGCGGCGTCAGCCCGTCCCGCACGACGGTGGCGCTGCCGGGGGCCTCGTAGGTGTAGAAGCCGCGGCCCGACTTACGGCCCGTCAGGCCGGCCTCGCTGAGCTGCTTGAGGATCGGCGCGGGGGCGTGCAGCCGGTCGCGGGACTCGGCGTACATGGCGTCCAGGACCGTGCGGGCGGTGTCGATGCCGATCAGGTCGAGCAGGGCCAGCGGGCCCATCGGCAGTCCGCAGCCGAGCCGCATGGCGGCGTCGATGTCCTCGCGGGAGGCGTACTTCGCCTCGTACATCGCGGCGGCCTGGTTGAGGTAGCCGAACAGCAGCCCGTCGGCGACGAATCCGGGCCGGTCGCCGACCGCGACGGGCTCCTTGCCGAGGTCCAGGGCGAGGTTGGTGACCGCGGAGACGGCCGTCGGCGCGGTCAGCACCGAGGAGACCACCTCGACCAGCCGCATGGCGGGGGCCGGGTTGAAGAAGTGCAGGCCGAGGACGCGCTCGGGGCGGGCCGAGTCGGCGGCGAGACGCGTGACCGACAGCGCGTTGGTGCCGGTGGCCAGGATCGTCTCGGGGCGCACGATCCCGTCCAGCTCACGGAAGATCTGGTGCTTGATCTCGTACGACTCCGGAGCCACCTCGATGACCAGGTCCGCGTCGGCCGCGGCCCGCAGGTCGGTGGAGGTGCGGATGCGGGCGAGGGCCTCCGCGCGCTCGTCCTCGGTCAGCCGGCCGCGCTGCACGGCGCGGGCGGTCGAGGACTCCAGGACGGCGACGGCCTTGGCGGTCGCGGCCTCGCTGATGTCGATGCCGATGACCTCGCGACCGGCCTTGGCCAGGACCTCGGCGATGCCGGTGCCCATGGTGCCGAGGCCGACGACGGCGACGGTCGTGAGCGGGGACAGAGGGGTGTCGGACAGGGGAGTGGCCATCGCGGGACTCCAGGAATGAGGGTGACGACTGGAAACGCGCCCGGGTGCGCCGGGAAGGCGCACCGGGTGCGGAAAGGAGTGAATGCGGGTGTACTGCCGGGCTACGGGCGCACACGCCCGGGACCGTCGCCGAGAGCGCGCACACGCCTCGGGGAACGGTGAATCCGACCGGCCCTGTCCCGGAGCCGGGTCGTCCTGCGGTACTCGATGTACCGAACCGACACACACTCGCGGCGGCTGCGTCACCAGGCCGCTGCAAGCAGTTCTGCGAGTGGGTGACTCGCTCCAATGAGCTTAACCGGCGGGTAACGAGCGCGCCAGACCTCGTCTTTGTGATGTAGGTCCCGCGAAGACGATCGCTTGCCTACGCTCCCTTTCATGGACGAAGAGTTGCGATCACTCACGGAGCGCTTACGGCAGGAGGCCGGGGCGTCGGCCGCGTACGAGAGTCTGGCGGCGACCGAGGACCTCGACGAACTGGCCGGCGTGCTCACCGCGCCCGGACAGCCGCTGTGGGCCAGGGAGTTGGCCGCGTTCCGGCTGGGCCTGGCCGGGGACCGGCGGGCCTTCGAGTCACTCGTCCTGCTGCTGAACCACCGCGACCCGGAGCGCTGTGTCTCCGCCGCCCACGCCCTCGCCCGCCTCGGCGACCCGCGCACGGCCCGCGCGGCGGCCGCCCTCGCCACCAACGAACTCCGCGTCGCCTACGCCCTGCACCCCGTCCGGCTCCTGGTCGAACTGCGCGCCCCCGAGGCCGTCCCCGCCCTGATCACCACCCTGCAACGACGTCTGCGCCCGCACGACCCCTACCGCCGCGTGGCGCTGGCCTGCGTGGAGGGCCTCGGCGCGCTGGGCGACGCCCGCGCCCGCCAGGTCCTCAACGAGGCCCTGGCCCACCCGGCCCTGGCGGAGGCGGCCGTACGGGCCCTGGCGAGGATCCCGCATCAGCGATGAGCCCCCAGCGCCCGCCCGTACCGCACCTCCGGCACCTCCACCCCGCCCACCTCGAAGGGCTCCACGGCGCCGTCGGCCCGGAAGCCCGCCCGCTCGTAGAAGCGCCGGGCCCGGGCGTTGCCCTCGAGGACCCACAGCAGCATCCGGGCGTGCCCGGCCGCCGTGCACAGGCGCACGGACTCCTGGATCAGGGCGTGGCCCAGTCCGGTGCCGTACCGGCCGGGATCGACGTAGAGGGCGTACAACTCGGCGTCCTCGGTGCGCGTCTCGCCGGCCCGGTAGGGGCCGTGGCAGGCCCAGCCGACGACCTCGCCGTCCCGCTCGGCGACCAGGTTCACCACGCTGCCGTCGGCCCGGGAGAAGTGGGTGCGGCGACGTTCGGCGTCCTCGCTCACGTCGAGCCCGTCGAGATAGGACTGCGGCATCAGGCCTTGGTAGGCACTGCGCCAGCCGCCGATCCGGATCTCGGCGACACGGTGGCAGTCGGCCAGGGTCATGGGGCGGATCCGTAGGAGGTCGTCGCTCATGAGGGGACGATAGGCAGCGGGCCGGACGGCCGCCTCCGAATAATCCGGCAGCACCGCTCAGTCCGGCAGCACCGCGTACGCCTCGACCTCCATCAGGAACTCCGGCCGCACCAGCCCGGCGACCTCGACCGCCGACGCGGCCGGCAGCCGGTCGTCGGGTATGTGCTCCGCGCGGGCCGCGCGGACGGCGGGCATATGGGCCATGTCCGTGACGAAATAGGTGAGCTTGACGACGTCGTCGAAGGTCGCCCCGGCCGCGGCCAGGCAGCGCCGCAGGTTCTCGAAGACCTGGCGGGCCTGCGCCGCCGGGTCGCCCTCGCCGACGATCCTGCCGTCCTCGTCGAGGGCGAGCTGACCGGAGACGGCGACGAAACGGCCCCGGCCGAGCACGACATGCGAGTACTGGGCGGCGGGGGCGACCCCGTCGGGGGCGGGAATCCTGGTCAGCTCACTCATGCGTCCATCCTGGACCACGGGTCTGACAACGCCCCCGGCGGACCGCCGGTTCGCTCAGGGCCGGAACCCGACCAGCTCGTGCAGTTCGGTGCCCGGTGACGCCGACTTGGAGTTCAGCGGCTTCGGGTCGGGGCGTGCCTCGCACGTCGCGTCGACCGTGCCCGTGCCGCGCGGCACCGTGCCGTCCCGCAGATAGGCCGCGAGGTGTTTGTCCAGGCAGGCGTTCCCGCCCAGGGTGACGGCGTGGTTGCCGCCGCCGCGCTCGACGACGAGGCTGGAGCGGGCCAGCCGGCGGTGGACCGTGACGGCGCCCTGGTAGGGGGTGGCGGCGTCGTGGGTCGCCTGGAAGAGCAGGACCGGCGGCAGCTTCCGGTTGGCGACGTCCACCGGGCGGAGCGCGTCGGTCGGCCAGAACGCGCAGGGCGCGTTGTACCAGGCGTTGTTCCAGGTCATGAACGGCGCCTTGGCGTACACGGCCCGGTTGTCCGCCCGCCACCGCGGCCAGCCGCGCGGCCAGGCGGCGTCCCGGCACTGCACGGCCGTGTAGACGCTGTAGCCGTTCTCGTCCGACGCGTCGGAGGCGCCCAGGGTCTCGTACGCCTTGACCAGCGGCTCGGTCTTCCCGGCGGTCACGTACGCCGCGAACGCCTCCGCGAGATAGGGCCAGTAGCCGTTGAAGTAGCCACCGGGCAGGAAGGTGTCCTCCAGTTCGGCGGCCCCCACCTTGCCGCCGGCCGGCTTCTTCGCCAGCTCCGCCCGCATCGCGTACCACTTGTCCTCGACCCTCGCCGGATCGGTGCCGAGCCGGTAGCGCGCGTCGTACTTGGCGACCCACGCCAGGAAGGCGCGGTGCCGGTCGTCGAAGGCGAGGTCCTGGGCGAGGTTGTCCTCGTACCAGACACCGGTCGGGTCGACGACCGAGTCCAGGGCCGCGCGCCGCACCCGCCCGGGGTGGAGCTTGGCGTAGACCGCGCCGAGGTAGGTGCCGTAGGAGTAGCCGAAGTAGTTGATCTTCCGCGTGCCGAGCGCGACCCGGATCCGGTCCATGTCCCGCGCCGCGCTGACCGTGTCGATGTACGGCAGCACGTCCGCGTACTTCTTGGCGCAGGCCCGCGCGAAGGATTTGGCGCGGTCGAGGTTGGCCTGCTCGATCCGCCAGGTGCTCGGCACCGAGTCGGAGCGCACCGGGGAGAAGTGACCGGGCCGGCAGGACAGGGCCGGGCTGCTCCTGCCGACCCCGCGCGGGTCGAAGCCGATGACGTCGTACTGGGCCGCGACCGCCCTGGGCAGCGCCGAGGCGACGAATCCGGCGAGTGTGAGGCCGCTCCCGCCCGGGCCGCCGGGGTTGACCAGCAGCGGGCCCTGGTACTTCTTCGCGGTGTGCGGGACGCGGGACAGCGCGAGGGTGATCTGCCGCCCGTGCGGGGCGCTGTGGTCGAGCGGCACCTTCAGGGACGCGCACTGGAGCGTCGGGTACTTCTCGGTGCCGCACTTCTTCCAGCTGAGGGGCGCGGAGTGCGCCTGGGCGGGGACGGCCGTCACGGTCCCGGCGACGAGGACGGCGGCACCGCACAGTACGGCTGCGCGTTTTCCCATGGGGTCCTTCCCAGGACGGAGGTTCGCGGACCGCGCGGGTCACGGTCCTGGCCGCATCGTCCCGGCAAGGGAGCCCGGAAGAACATCTTATGATCAGACTTGACCCGATTGGGTCGAGGGATGCCCTCGAATGCTCTCAAATGAGGGTGAGTTGGGTCGGTTCGGTCATCGCGGGCTCGGCCGGCTCGGGCTCGGGGATCCGCCGGGGCATGCCCGCGTGCGTCGGCCCGATGCCGTACTCCTGTGCCAGCTCGTGGACCTGGCGGGTGATCCGGCGCTGGTACCACTTCGGCGCGTAGGCGCCGTCGGCGTACAGCCGCTCGTACCGGCGCACCAGGTGCGGGTGCCGCCGGGCGAGCCACGCCATGAACCACTCGCGGGCCCCGGGCCGCAGATGCAGCACGAGCGGAGTGACGGAGGTCGCCCCGGACGCGGCGATCGCCCGCACGGTGGCCCTCAGTTGGGCCGGGCTGTCACTCAGGAACGGGATCACGGGCGCCATCAGCACCCCGCACCCGAGCCCGTGCTCGGCCAGGGTCCGTACGACGTCCAGCCGCCGCTCGGGGGCGGGTGTGCCGGGCTCCACCGTGCGCCACAGCTCGGGGTCGACGAAGCCGACCGAGACGGAGATGCCGACGTCCGTCACCGCGGCCGACTGCTTCAGCAGGTCGAGGTCGCGCAGGATCAGTGTGCCCTTGGTCAGGATCGAGTAGGGGTTGGCCTGGTCGCGCAGGGCGGCGAGGATGCCGGGCATCAGGCGGTAGCGGCCCTCCGCGCGCTGGTAGCAGTCGACATTGGTGCCCATCGCTATGTGGTCGCCCTGCCAGCGGCGCGAGGACAGCTGGCGGCGCAGCAGCTCCGGGGCGTTCACCTTGACCACGATCTGGGAGTCGAAGCCGAGGCCGGTGTCGAGGTCCAGATAGCTGTGGGTCTTGCGGGCGAAGCAGTACACGCACGCGTGCGAGCAGCCTCGATAGGGGTTCACCGTCCACTCGAAGGGCATGCGCGAGGCGCCCGGCACCCGGTTGATGATCGACCGGGCCCGGATCTCGTGGAACGTGATCCCGGCGAACTCGGGCGTGTCGAAGGTGCGGGTGACCACGGCGTCCGCGCCGAACAGCGCGGCGTCGGCCCGGCTGTGTTCGGACTCCAGGGTGAGGTTTTCCCAGCGCATGGTGCCTCCTCGGTAGCACTGCCCTCAGAATAGAACACATGTTCCCTTGATCGTGCGACCTCTGCCGGAGCTTCGTTTTCGATCACTGTGCGATCGCTTCGGGGAGCAGTTCGGGACCCCGATTTGGGTGGGCGGCCAGCGGGGTGGTTGGCTTGCTCCAACCCCGAGAACTCTGGTCCTGGAGGAAGTCAATGGCGCAGGTCGAGGCCACTACGGAGCGGGTCGTCGCGGCGGACGCGGAGAAGGTGTTCGACGCCCTCGCCGACTACAGCGGCACCCGGCAGCGTCTGCTGCCCGAGCACTTCAGCGAGTACGAGGTGCGCGAGGGCGGCGACGGCGAGGGCACCCTCGTCCACTGGAAGCTCCAGGCCACCAGCAAGCGCGTGCGCGACTGCCTCCTGGAGGTCAGCGAGCCCACCGACGGCGAGCTCGTCGAGAAGGACCGCAACTCCTCCATGGTCACCGTCTGGCGGGTCACCCCGGCCGGCGAGGGCAAGTCCCGGGTGGTCGTCACCACCACCTGGCAGGGCGCCGGCGGCATCGGCGGCTTCTTCGAGAAGACCTTCGCGCCCAAGGGCCTCGGCCGGATCTACGACGCGCTGCTCGCCAAGCTCGCCACCGAGGTCGAGAAGTAAGTCCCGGTCGCCCGCGGGTCCTTGGTCCCCTCACCGGATCGAGTGGATCTCCGCCGAGACCGGGACAGTGCCGTAACTCGCCGTGCTTGCTCGTAGTTGTCGCCTAATGCGGGAAATGTGAGCAGGTACGGCGAGGGGAGCGGTCCGTGGGCGGCACGACTCTGGTGCAGGACGAAACCGTCACCGCACCTCCTCCACAGGCTCCGCCCCCAGGCGCCGGAAACCAACTGAGCCCGCGCCGCGTGCGGTTGGTCTTCGTCGGGCTGATGCTCGCGCTGCTGCTGGCGGCGCTGGAGCAGATGATCGTCGCCACCGCGCTGCCGAAGATCGTCGGCGAACTGCACGGCCTGGACAGGATGTCCTGGGCGATCACCGCCTACCTGCTCACCGCCACCGTCGGCCTGCCGATCTACGGCAAACTCGGCGACCTCCTCGGCCGCAAGGGCGTCTTCCAGTTCGCGATCGTCGTCTTCGTCGTCGGCTCCGCGCTCGCCGGGCGGGCGCAGACCATGGACCAGCTGATCGCCTACCGCGCGGTCCAGGGCGTCGGCGCGGGCGGGCTCATGATCGGCGTCCAGGCGATCATCGCGGACATCGTGCCGGCCCGTGAGCGCGGCCGTTTCATGGGCCTGATCGGCGCCGCCTTCGGACTGGCGTCGGTCGCCGGGCCCCTGCTGGGCGGCTACTTCACCGACCACCTCTCCTGGCGCTGGTGCTTCTACATCAACGTCCCCTTCGGGCTGGTCACCCTGGCCGTCGTCGCCGTCGTACTGAAGCTCCCCAAGCCCCGGGCCAGGGCCCGGCTCGACGTCCTCGGCTGTCTGCTGCTCGCCGCCGCCTCCACCTGCCTGGTCCTGCTGACCAGTTGGGGCGGCACCGAGCACGCCTGGGACTCCCGCGTCATCCTCGGCCTCGGCACGGGCGCCGCGCTCTCCACCGTCCTCTTCCTCGTCGTCGAACGCTTCGCCGCCGAACCCCTCATCCCGCTCCGCCTGTTCCGGGACGCCGTCTTCAACGTCACCGGCCTGGTCGGGCTCGTGATCGGCGTCGCCCTGTTCGGCGCCGCCAGCTATCTGCCGACCTACCTCCAGATGGTCGACGGGGCCACGGCCACCGAGTCGGGCCTGCTCATGCTGCCGATGATGGGCGGCATCGTCGGCGCCTCGATCATCTGCGGCCAGCTCATCAGCCACACCGGCCGCTACAAGCTCTACCCCGTGCTGGGCAGCGCCCTCGCGGCCGTCGGCATGTGGCTGCTGTCCCGCCTGGAGACCGACACGCCCCGGCTGCACTACAGCATCTGGATGGCCGTCCTCGGCGCAGGCATCGGCATGGTGATGCCGGTCCTGATCCTCGCCGTGCAGAACTCGGTGCGGCCCGCCGACCTCGGCACCGCCACCAGCGCCAACAACTACTTCCGGCAGATCGGCGGCAGCGTCGGCGCGGCCGTCTTCGGCACCCTCTTCGCCGCCCGGCTCACCGACGCCCTGGCCGAACGACTCCCCCCGCGCGCGGGCGGCCGGCTGCCCGAGGCCGAGTCCATCACCCCGCAGCTCGTCCACAGCCTGCCCCCGGCCCTGCGCGACGACTACATCCAGGCCTACGCCGACGCCATGCCGAGGATCTTCCTGTACCTCGTGCCGGTGCTCGTCCTCGGCCTGCTCATCGCTTTCTTCCTCAAGGAGAAACCCCTGGTGTCCCACAACGCCCCGGCCCCGGAGACGGAATCGGCGCCGGTGAACAGCCAGATCCCTCCGGCCCGTTCGGCGCGCGGCGGCGCGGTCACCGTCCGCGGCACCGTGCAGCACCACGACGGCACCGTGGTCGCGCACGCGGCGCTCACCCTCATCGACGTCGCCGGGCAGCAGGTCGGACGCGGTGCGAGCGGCGACGACGGGCACTACGCGCTGGCCATGCCCGGCTCCGGGACCTACGTCATGATCGCCGCGGCCGGCGGCCACCAGCCGCAGGCCGTCACCGTGACCGTCGGGGAGCGTCCCGTCGAGCTGGACATCGTCCTCGGCGGTGCCGGACGCCTCGCCGGCAGGGTGCTCACCCCGGACGGCACACCCGTCGACGCCACCGTCACGCTCACCGACGTCCAGGGCGAGGTCGTGGCCACCACCCGCAGTGGGCGCGAGGGCGGCTACGTCATCACCGAACTGGTCGCCGGCGAGTACACCCTCGCCGCGAGCGCGCCCGCCTTCCGCCCCGCCGCCGTCCCGGTCACCGTCAAGGCGGCCCGCGAGACCCGTCAGGACATCGAACTCGCCGGCGGCGCCCTGCTGCGCGGGACCGTACGGGCGGGCGGCGGACGGCCCGTCGAGGACGCGCGCGTCACCCTCCTCGACGCGGCCGGCAACGTCATGGACACGCTCACGACGGGCCCCGACGGAACCTTCCGGTTCGTCGACCTGGCCACCGGCGAGTACACGGTCATCGCCGCGGGTTACCCGCCGGTCGCCACCGTCCTCCAGGTCGCCGGCGGAGGCCGTACGGAACGCGATCTTCAGCTGGGTCACGAGGACTGACGCCGGTGCCCGCGCACCGGGGCTGTGCTGCACGGACGCGCGCCGGGCGGGAACTCCGGTACCCCCACCGGTCGTTGTGATCCCGATACACCAATTCCCGCATTGCCGCACACCATCGCGGCCCGGAGCCGTACGGTGGTGTGGGCGCGCAGATCTTGCGGAGCCTTGGGGAGAGAGGGCCTGGGCCATGGACCGTGGCACCGAGAGGGACGGCGCGGTGGCGGAGCACGCCGTGTCCGGACGCATCCCGCTGGCCGTGGTCGTCGTGGACCGCGAGGGCCTCGTCTCCCACTGGAGCTCCGGCGCACGCCGTCTGTTCGGCGCCACCAAGGAAGAGGCGATCGGACGTCCGGCGGTCGATCTGCTGCCCGTCTCCGGCGCGCTGCCCGAGGACGACGACATCTCCCCGTACGGCGCGTACTCGGCCTACGACGGACTCGGTCACGACCTGGAGACGTCCCTCGACGGACGGCTGTACTACCCCGCCGCGGGGCGCGCCCGCCTCACCGTGCCCGAGCGTGACCGGGTCGATGTCCTGTGGTGGGCCTACCCCCTGGTGGGTCCCGGCCCGGAGCGCATGCTCGTGCTCGGCGCCGACGTGGGCCGCCTCCAGCAGGATGACCGCGACGACGACTCCGGCTACGAGCGCGTCGCCCCCGGCTTCGCCCTGCACACCGACTTTCCCGGTGCCGAGGAACTCGCCCACAGGCTCCCCGAGATCCTGCCCAGCATGAGCGTCGACGAGAGCGCGCGCATCGTGGGGCAGATCCTCGAACTGGGCTATCCGGTACTTGAGTTCAGCCAGAACGACCGGGTGCCCGTCACGCCCGACTGGGGCGTGCCCCGGCGCGTGGAGCGCAGGGCCCGTCGGGAGCGGGCCGCCCGCGCCGCCGCTCAGGGGCTGCCGTTAGCGCAGGAGGAGGCCGACGACGTCGAGGACCTCGAATACGCCGCCGTACGCGAACGGCTGGAGTTCCTGAACGAGGTCAGCGGCCGTATCGGCACCTCCCTCGACCTGGCGCAGACCATCATCGAGGTCAGCAGGGCCGTCGTGCCCCGCTTCACCGACGTCGCCGGCACCTATCTGCGCGAACAGGTCGTCGCCGGCGAGGGATTCTCCGAGGGCGTGCCGGACACGACCACCATGTGGCACCGGGTCGCCCTCGAGCACACGGACGAACCCGGCCGCTGGGAAGACGTCGTGCCGGTCGGCGAGGCCATGCCCTTTCCGGCCCACACGCCGTTCTTCCAGTGCATGACCACCGGTGAGCCCGTGCTCGTGCCGCGGATCAGCGAGCAGATGGGCCACGCCATCGCCTCGCAGTTCGAGAAGCGTGACATCCGGCCGCTGATCACCAACCGCTCCATGCTGGTCGTACCGCTCAAGGCCCGCAGCGTCGTGCTCGGCTTCATGATCCTGCTGCGGCACCCGGAGCGCGTCGAGTTCAACGACATGGACCGCGTCACCGGCGCCGAACTCGCCGCCCGCGCGGGCCTCGTGCTCGACAACGCGCGCATGTACACCTACCAGGAGAGCGTCGCCGAGACCCTCCAGGACAGCATGCTGCCGCACATCCCGCCGCGCATGGCGGGCTGCGACATCGCCACCCGCTACCTGCCGGGTACGTTGCTCGGTCGCGTCGGCGGTGACTGGTTCGACTCCGTCAAACTGCCCGGCGCCCGCACCGCCCTCGTCGTCGGCGACGTCATGGGCCACGGCCTCAACTCGGCCGCCATGATGGGCCAGTTGCGTACGGCCGTGCAGACCATGGCCGCCCTGGACCTGCCGCCCGCCCAGCTCCTGCGCAACCTCGACGACCTCGCCCAGCGCCTCGGCGACAGCTACCTGGCGACCTGTCTGTACGCCGTCTACGACCCGATCGCGAGCGAACTGCAGATCGCCAACGCCGGTCATATCCCGCCCGTCCTGGTCCGCGCCGACGACGGGCGCAGCGAGCTGCTCGACCTGCCCACGGGGGCGCCGATCGGCGTCGGCGGAGTGCCCTTCGAGGCGGTGCGCGTGCGCGTGGAGCCCGGCGACCGGCTTGTCATGTGTACCGACGGCCTGGTCGAAGTGCGCGGCGAAGACATCGGTGTCGGGCTCGCGACCCTGTGCGAGTCCGCCGCCCACCCGGCCGCCTCCATGGACGACGCCTGCGACACGATCATCCGCGCCCTCAACACCCGCGGCGGCCGCAAGGACGACGTGGCGCTGCTGATGGCCCGTCTGAACGGCATCGAGCCGCAGGACGTCGCCGAATGGCGGATCGCCCTCGACCCGGCGGAGGTCGGCCGGGCCCGCGCCGCCGTCCGCGAGCAGCTGCACGAGTGGCGGCTGGCCGGCCTCGCCGAACCCGCCGAGCTGATGGTCAGTGAGCTCGTCACCAACGCCGTACGGCACTCCCACGGCCGCCCGGTCGAACTGCGCCTGGTGCGGGGCGACACGCTGCTGTGCGAGGTGGACGACGACGATCACGAGCTGCCGACCCTGCTCAGTGCCGGCCCGCAGGACGAGGCCGGGCGCGGGCTGCGGGTGGTGAGCACGCTCGCACGCGAGTGGGGCACGAGCCGGAGGAACGCCGGCAAGACCGTCTGGTTCGAACTCACGCTCCCGCGACGCTGACCCCGTGCGCCCCGACGGGCGTACGACGGCGCTCCCATGTCGAATGGGGAGTGAAGGTATGCGCCGCGCGCTTGTGGCTGAAACCGGGCCGCGATAGACCGTACTCGCCCGTCACTTCACGACGGGCCGCCATCGCTACCTGGGGAGTCGGTCATGAGCGTGACGAGTCGGTACCGGGAGGCCTGGGAGGGCTTCTGGCGTGAAGCGCCCGCCGAGCAGGGGGCGGTGTTCTGGGACGCGGAGCCGGCCCTGACCGCCGGACGCCATCTGGCCCTCTTCGAACCGCACCTGACCGATCCGGGCCTGCCGATGGTGGACCTGGGCTGCGGCAACGGCACCCAGACCCGCTTCCTCGCCGAACGCTTCCCGCGCGTCGTCGGCGCCGACCTGTCCGCGGCGGCCGTCGACCACGCGAAGAGCGCCGACCCCGCCGGGCAGGCGACCTACCGGGTGTTCGACGCCGTGGAGAAGGCCGAGGCGGAGACGCTGCACGCCGAGCTCGGTGACGTCAACATCTACATGCGGGGCGTGCTGCACCAGGCCGAGCCCGACGACCGGCAGTCGATGGTGGACGCGATCGCCACTCTGGTCGGTGAGCGCGGCCGGGTCTTCCTCGTCGAACTCTCCGAGACCGCCAAGCCGGTGCTGCTGGGCCTCGCGCAGAGCCCGTCGGGACCGCCGGCCAAGCTCGCGCCGATCTTCCGGCACGGCATCGCGCCCGGCGAGGTCGCCGACGCCTCCGTGCCCGAGTATCTGCGCGCGGCCGGTCTCACGGTCATCGCAAGCGGCGACCTGCCGCTGACCACGGCGGAACACGCGACCGACGGCACCCGGATCGAGCTGCCGTCGAAGTGGACCGTGGCGGGCCGGACGGCCTAGGGCGGCGCTCACGGTTCGGTGGGCACGCACAGCACCGGAGTGCGCGCGAGATGCAGCAGTTTGTGGGGTGTGGAGCCCAGCAGGGCCCCGCGCAGCGGGCTCTCACCCCAGCTGCCGACCACGATGACCCTTGCCGCATGGCGGGTCGCGGCGTCGATCAGGGCCTCCGCCGGTTTGCGGTCGATGACCTCCACGGTGGTCCGCACCCCGGCCTCGGCGGCCACCTCGACGGCGTGCGAGAGCGCGGTGCGCCCTGCCTCCCGCACGGCGTCGCGGTGCGCGGTGTACTCCTCGCCGAGGGCGCCGGGCGCCGCCGCGCCGTAGACCAGCACGAGCGGCTCGCCGAACGCGGCCGACACCTCGATGGCGACGTGCAGCGCGCGGACCGCGCCCGGGGACTCGTCGTAGCCGACAACGACCGACATCTTCAGTGCTCCTTGTCGCCGTGCACGAGATCGGGGTCGGCCACCTCCGGGTGCTCCGACCAGAAGACCGGGGACACGAGGCGCCACACGAGCATCAGGAGGACACCGGCGAGGGTGATGCCGATGCCGATGACCAGCGGCGGACCGACCCCGAACCACGAGACGCCGCTGTAGGAGTTGTCCGGATCGGCCATGTCTCCGACCGACTCGACCAGCAGCCAGACCAGCAGCCCGGCGCCGAGAAGCGGGCCGAGGCCGATGAGCAGGAAGTTGTGCGGGCTCTCGGTGAGATGGCGCCGGTAGTAGACCGCGCAGGCGATGCCCGTGAGCGCGTAGTAGAACGCGATCAGCAGGGACAGCGCGGTCAGCGAGTCGAACAGGGCGTTCTCGCTGATCTGGCGGACGACGAGATACCAGGCGATGGCGATGCCCGCGACCCACCACGTGCTCACGTCGGGTGTGCGGAACCGCGGGTGGATGTGCCCGAAGTGGTTCGGCAGCGCGTGCCGACGGGCCATGGACAGCGCCGTGCGCGAGGCGGGGATGATCGTCGTCTGTGTCGACGCGAGGCCCGAGGTCGACACCGCCAGCAGTACGACCCAGTCCCAGCCGCCCATCGCCTCGTCGGCGAGCAGGGCGAAGATGAACTCCTCCTCCGCGGCGTTCTCGGACAGGAACGCCGGCCCCGCGTAGGCCACCACCGCGTAGGCGACCGACACATAGGTCACCAGCAGGATGACCGTCGACCACACGGCCGCCTCGCCGGGAGCGGTGGCGGAGTTCTCGACCTCCTCGGTGAGGTTGACCGCGGACTCCCAGCCCCAGTAGATGAACACGCCCAGCAGCAGACCCGCCGTCAGATCGGCGCCTCCCGCACCGAAGGGGTTGAGCCAGCCGAACGCCGGATCCACGGAGTCGAGCGTGCCGGTGTCGGCGTAGACCCGGTAGAGCGCCACCACGGCGAACGCGAGCAGGCAGGCGACCTGCGCGAGGATCAGGACGTTCTGCACCCGGGCCGAGACCTCCGTGCCGATGACGCACACGGCCGTCATCACGATGATGAGCAGCACCGTGAGCGTCTGGCGGACGAACTCGTTGTCGACCCAGCTGTCGAGACCGAAGGCGAGCAGCGCGAACGTCACTGCCACGTCCGCCAGCGACCCGACCACCAGGACGCCGGTCATCGTGATGGCCCAGCCGCCGAGCCAGCCGGCCCACGGGCCCATCGCCCGGGTGACCCACGAGAAGGTCGTCCCGCAGTCCTGGTCGACCTTGTTGAGGTAGTAGAACGCCGAGGCGATCAGCAGCATCGGGACGAAGGAGGCGAGCATGACGCCCGGGGCGTAGACACCCACCAGAGCGACGACCGGCCCGATGGCCGCGGCCAGGGAGTACGCGGGCGAGGTGGCGTTGAGGCCGATGACGAGCGCGTCGAGAAACCCGATCGCGTTGGCCTTCAGCCCTTCGGGCGGGCGGGTGTCCAGGGTGCCGTCGGCCATGCTGCCTCACTTCGGTCGTACGTGACCTCATGAAACAGGCAGGCGTGGTGGCCGCCTCTCCTTTGCCGACTGGTGGCGGTGGGGATCACCCGTGTGCCCAGTCACGGCCCGCGTCGGGTGCGGTGTGCGCCGCCGTGAGGGCCGCCAGCTCCTCCGCGTCGCGGGGACCGGCCGCCGCGTCGTCCAGCAGCCCCTGTGCCCGCAGCAGCCGGGTCGCCGCGACGCCCCAGGGCAGCCGCAGACCGGCCTGCTGGAGGAGGTCGGTGCGGGCCAGCATCTCGGGCGCCGGGCCGGTGCGGGCACCGTCCGGCGTGAGCAGTGCCGCGTCGTCGGCCCAGCGCAGCGCGAGGTCGACGTCGTGCGTGGCCATCACCACCGTGGTGCCGCTCGCGCGCAGCCCGTCGAGCGTGACGAGCAGCCGCTCCTGGCCGTCGGGGTCGAGCCCGGCGGTCGGCTCGTCGAGGATCAGCACGCGCGGCCGCATGGCGACCGCCCCGGCGATGGCGGTGCGCTTGCGCTGACCGTACGACAGCAGGTGCGTGGGCCGGTCGGCCAGCGCGGTGATGTCGAGGGCGGCGAGCGCCTCGTCGACCCGCGCGCGCACCTCGGGGTCGGGCAGGCCGAGGTTCAGCGGGCCGAAGGAGACGTCCTGGGCGACGGACGCGGCGAAGAGCTGGTCGTCGGGGTCCTGCACCACCAGCTGCACGGTGGTCCGCAGCCGGGTCAGCCCCTTGCGGTCGTAGGTGACCGGCGCCCCCGCCACCGTCAACCGGCCCTCGCGCGGCCTGAGTCCGCCGCTGAGCAGCCGCATCAGCGTGGTCTTGCCGCTGCCGTTGCGGCCCAGCAGCGCCAGGGCGCGGCCCTCGCGCACGTCGAAGTCGAGGCCGCTGAGCACGACGGGGCCGTCCTCGTAGGCGTACGACGCGCCCCGCAGGGCGACCAGGGCGGCGGGCTCGCTCATGACAGGGCCCCTTTCAGTACGAGGGTGAGGGCGGCCAGCGTCGCGAGCAGTGCGCAACTGGCGGCCGTGAAGCGGACGGAGACCTTCGCCTCGGGCACCAGGACGCGCAGGGTGCCGTCGTAGCCGCGCCCGGCCAGCCCGGCCTGGAGCCGGGTCGCCCGGTCGAAGGCCCGTACGAACGCGGTGGCGCCGAGCCCGGCGAGCGAACGCCACTCCGCGGCCCTGCTGGTGTGCCCGAGCCGCGCGGCCTGGGCGTCCCGGATGCGCCGCACCGAGTCCAGCAGCAGGAAGCTCATGCGGTACGTCACGAGGGCGACGTCGACCACGGGTGCGGGCACCCCCGCCCGCACCAGCCGGGGCAGCAGATCGGACATCGGGGTGGTGAACGCGAACAGCAGCACGCCGAGCGAGGCGGCCGAGGTGCGCAGCAGCAGCTCCCCGGCGCGCGACCCGCCGTCGTCGGCGAGGGACACGAAGCCCTCCGGGCCGCCCACCTGGACCAGCAGGGTGGCCGCGCCGGTCACACAGAAGCCGAGCGGCACACGATAGGCGCGCCACAGCCGTCGCGCGGGCACGCCCGCCGGACCCAGCAGCACGGCGAGCGCGGTGACCAGGACCAGCGCGGCGCCCGGCCAGGGCGGCAGCGAGATCGCGAGCACGGTGAGGCCGAGCCCGAGCACGGCCTTGTCCACGGGATGACGACGGCGCCAGCGACTGCTGTGCGCCGCCGCGTCGATCGGCAGCATCCGTCAGACCTTGTCGGCCTTGGGTTCCTCGCCGGCCCTCGCGCGCTCCAGCGCGCGCTGCTCGCCCTGCCGCCGGCCCCGGTGCAGGCCGAAGTAGTAGGCGAGAACACCGGCGCCGAGGGCGGCCTGGAGGGAGAACAGCGCCGACTCGATCTCACCGGACGGCGGCTCGTACAGCGGTGAGAACCAAGGCTTGTAGTCCGGTTCGATCTCGGTGATGGCCGTCTCCGCCTCACCGTCGGAACCGGTGAACGGCTCCTCCTTGTGGTCGCCGAGCCCGAGCGCGAGCGGCAGCACGGCCAGTGCGGCCACCACGAGCAGCAACAGGACGTTGATCTTCGTGTTCCTGCTCATCGGGCCACCGCCTCGGTCTCGCTCCCGGTCCGCTTCTTCGTCAGGAGCACGCCCAGCCGGGTCAGTTCGCCCTTGCTCGACTGCACCAGCAGCCGCATCACGAGCACCGTGAGTAGGCCCTCGCTCACCGCGAGCGGGATCTGGGTGACGGCGAAGATGGAGCCGAACTTGCCGAGCGCGCCCAGGAATCCGCTGCTCGGGTCGGGGAAGGCGAGGGCCAGCTGGACGCTGGTCACGCAGTAGGTGGACAGGTCGGCGAGGAACGCGCCGAAGAAGACGGCCACCATCAGCGGCACGTCGTAGCGCCGCAGCAGTTTGTAGATGGCGTACCCGGCCCAGGGCCCGACGATCGCCATCGAGAAGACGTTGGCGCCGAGCGTGGTCAGGCCGCCGTGGGCGAGCAGCAGCGCCTGGAAGAGCAGGGTGATGGTGCCGAGGACCGCCATGATCGGCGGCCGGAAGAGGATGGCGCCCAGGCCGGTGCCGGTGGGATGCGAGCAGCTGCCGGTCACCGAGGGCAGCTTCAGCGCGGACAGGACGAACGTGAAGGCTCCGGAGGCGCCGAGGAGCAGTGTGCTCTCGGGGTGCTCCCTGACCTCACGGGTGAGTGATCGGACTCCGTGTACGACGAACGGCGCGGACGCGACGCCCCAGGCGACCGCGTGCGCCGGAGGCAGGAAACCCTCGGCTATGTGCATGGCTCAGCAGACCCTCTCCAGCACCTCGTGGATGGTTGACGCGCCTTGGCCGGTCTCCTGGCTGACGGGTGACACCGCCCGTGCTCCGCCTTCCCGGGTCCCGAAGAACCCAGTGGCTGCCCGTGAGGGCCGGAGCCGGACTTCCCGATTCACAGTGGCGAGGGCCGCACCGGCATCACACCGGATTTCCCGTTCACCAAGGCGTGGTGACAGTAGTGCCCGGACACGGTGGCTGACAAGCACGCCTCGGGGGCGTGAAAGCGGCGTTCGTCCGCTTCGTGGCGGGTTCGCGCGCGGGCGCGTAACGTGACGGAGCATGAAGATCCTCATCAGTGCTGACATGGAGGGCGCCACCGGGGTGACCTGGCCGGGCGACGTGCTGCCCGGGACACCGCAGTGGGAGCGGTGCCGGGGGATGTTCACCTCGGACGTCAATGCCGCGGTGCTGGGGTTCTTCGACGGCGGCGCCGACGACGTCGTCATCAATGAGGCGCACTGGTCCATGCGCAATCTGCTGCTCGAACGGCTCGACGAGCGGGCCGAGATGCTCACCGGCCGGCACAAGTCGCTGTCCATGGTCGAGGGCGTGCAGCACGGTGACGTGGACGGCATCGCCTTCGTCGGTTACCACGCGGGCGCCGGCATGGAAGGTGTCCTCGCCCACACCTACCTCGCGAACTCCGTCACAGGGGTGTGGCTGAACGACGTACGCGCCAGCGAGGGCCTGCTGAACGCCCATGTCGTCGCCGAGTACGGCGTGCCCGTCGTGCTCGTCACCGGCGACGACGTGGCCTGCGAGGACGCGCTCGGCTACGCGCCCGGGGCGCTGAAGGTCGCCGTCAAGGACCACGTCTCGCGGTACGCCGCCGTGTGCCGTACACCGGCCAGGACCGCCGCCGACATCCGCGCGGCGGCCAAGGAGGCGGCCGCGCTGGCGGTCCGTCAGCAGCCGGTGAACGGCGGTCCGTTCACCGTCGCCGTCGAGTTCGACGCCGAGCATCTCGCCATGGCCGCGACCGTCGTCCCGGGCGTCGAACGTATCGGCGAGCGAAAGGTGGCGTACACCAGCGAGCGCATGTACGAGGGAATCCGTACCTTCAAGGCGGTCACCACGATCGTCTCGGCCGCGGTGGAGGAGCAGTATGGCTGACGGGCAGGCGCTGGAGGAGGTCGTGACGTTCACGTCCGACCTCATTCGCATCGACACGACCAATCGCGGGGGCGGCGACTGCCAGGAGCGACCCGCCGCCGAGTACGCCGCCGCGCGGCTGACGGAGGCGGGCCTGGAGCCCACCCTCCTGGAGCGCACGAAGGGCCGCACGAACGTAGTCGCCCGCTTCGAGGGCAGCGACCCCTCGGCGGACGCGCTGCTCGTCCACGGTCACCTGGACGTGGTACCCGCGCAGGCCGGCGAGTGGACCGTGCACCCCTTCTCCGGTGAGGTCCGCGACGGGGTCGTCTGGGGCCGGGGCGCGGTCGACATGAAGAACATGGACGCGATGATCCTCGCCGTCGTCCGCGCCTGGGCCCGCGCCGGCGTGCGCCCCCGCCGGGACGTCGTGATCGCGTTCACCGCGGACGAGGAGGCGAGCGCGGCGGACGGCTCCGGCTTCCTCGCGGACCGGCACGCCGCACTGTTCGAGGGCTGTACCGAGGGCATCGGCGAGTCCGGGGCGTTCACCGTCCACGACGGCAGCGGACGGCAGATCTACCCGCTGGCGGCCGGGGAGCGCGGCACCGGCTGGCTGAAGCTCACGGCGCGCGGCAGGGCCGCGCACGGCTCCCGCCCCAACCGGGAGAACGCGGTCACCCGCCTCGCCGCCGCCGTCACCCGGATCGGCGCCCACGAGTGGCCGGTCCGCCTGACCCCGACGGTCCGCGCCGCCCTCACCGAACTCGCGGCGTTGTACGGCCTCGACGCCGACCTGGACGACGTGGACGGCCTGATGCACAAGCTCGGCCCGGCGGCCAAGCTCGTCGAGGCGACCGTCCGCAACAGCGCCAACCCGAGCATGCTGGAGGCGGGTTACAAGGTCAACGTCATCCCGGGCGAGGCCGTCGCGTACGTCGACGGACGGTATCTCCCGGGCTTCGAGGACGAGTTCGGCGCGACCATCGACGAGCTGACCGGACCGGACGTCGACTGGGAGTTCCACCATCGCGAGGTCGCCCTCCAGTCGCCCCTCGACTCGCCGACGTACGCGAGGATGCGCGCCGCCGTCGAGGAGTTCGCGCCCGAGGGGCACACGGTGCCGTACTGCATGCCCGGCGGCACCGACGCCAAGCAGTTCTCGCGGCTCGGCATCACCGGCTACGGCTTCTCGCCGCTGCGGCTGCCGGAGGGCTACGACTACGGGGCCATGTTCCACGGCGTCGACGAACGGGTGCCGGTCGAGGCACTGCACTTCGGTGTGCGGGTACTCGACCGCTTTCTGCGCACGGCCTAGACGAGGTAGGGGAGACAGTGCGGACGCTGGCGTACGGTTCCTGGCCCTCGCCCATCGACGCGGCCGTCGCCGCGACGCACGAGGGGCGGCCCGAGTACGTGGGTTTCGTCGGTGACGAGGCGTGGTGGACCGAACCACGCCCCACCGAGGGCGGGCGGCGCACGCTGGTGCGGCGGCGCGCCGACGGGGAGGAGACGTCCGTGCTGCCCGCTCCCTGGAACGTGCGCAGCCGGGTCGTCGAGTACGGGGGTCAGCCGTGGGCGGGCGCCGTGGTCGACGGCCGGCCGCTCGTCGTCTTCGTCGACTTCGCCGATCAGCGGCTGTACCGGTACGAGGAGGGTGAGGAGCCTCGTCCGCTCACTCCCGTGTCCGGGGTGGGCGGTGGACTGCGCTGGGTGGAGCCGCAGTTGCGGCTGGAACGCGGTGAAGTGTGGTGCGTGCTGGAGGAGTTCACGGGCCAGGAGCCGACGGACGTGCGGCGCGTCCTGGCCGCCGTACCGCTGGACGGCTCGGCCGCCGGGGACCGGGCCGCCGTGCGGGAACTCACCGGTGAGCGGCACCGGTTCGTCACCGGCCCGCGGCTCTCGCCCGACGGGCGGCGCGCGGCGTGGCTGGCCTGGGACCATCCGCGGATGCCCTGGGACGGCACGGAACTGCTGGTCGCCGACGTCGGCGACGACGGCACGTTCGGCCGTCCGCGCGGTGTCGCCGGGGGACCGCGGGAATCGATCGCCCAGGTCGACTGGTCGGCCGACGGGCGGCTGCTGTACGCCAGCGACCGCAGCGGCTGGTGGAACCTCTACCGGGACGGCGAACCCGTGTGCCCGCGCGAGGAGGAGTTCGGCGGCCCGCTGTGGAAGCTCGGGCTGAGCTGGTTCGCGCCGCTGGCGAGCGGGCTCGTCGCGGTCGTCCACGGCCGCGGCTCCACCGCCCTCGGGGTTCTCGACCCCGAGACCGGCGAGATCGTCGACTCGGCGGGCCCCTGGACCGAGTTCGCACCCACCCTCGCGGTGCACGGCGAGCGGGTGATCGCCGTCGGCGCCAGCCCGCGCAGCGCCTACGAGGTGGTCGAACTCGACACCCGCACCGGCCACTCCCGGGTGATCGGCGCCCCGCACGACGACGCCGTGGATCCCGCCTACTACCCCGAGCCGCAGATCCGTACCTTCACCGGCCCCGCCGGCGACGACATCCACGCGCACATCTACCCGCCCCACAACCCCGGCTGCGTCGCCCCCGCCGACACACCGCCGCCCTACGTCGTCTGGGCCCACGGCGGCCCCACCGACCGGGCGCCCCTCGTGCTGGACCTCACCATCGCCTACTTCACCTCGCGCGGCATCGGGGTCGCCGAGGTCAACTACGGCGGCTCCAGCGGGTACGGGCGGGAGTACCGCGAGCGGCTGCGCGAGCAGTGGGGCGTGGTCGACGTCGAGGACTGTGCGGCCGTCGCGCTCGCCCTCGCCGACGAGGGCACCGCCGACCGCGACCGGCTCGCCGTCCGGGGCGGCAGCGCGGGCGGCTGGACCAGCGCCGCGGCGCTCACCACGACCGACGTCTTCGCCTGCGGCACGATCCTCTACCCGATCCTCGACCTGGCCGGCTGGGCCTCGGGCGAGACCCATGACTTCGAGTCGCAGTACCTGGAGTCGCTCGTCGGCCCGTTCGCCGAGGTGCCGGCGCGCTACGCCGAGCGCTCGCCCGCGGCGCACGCCGACCGTCTCACCGTGCCGTTCCTGCTGCTGCAGGGCCTGGAGGACGTGATCTGCCCGCCCGCGCAGTGCGAGCGGTTCCTGGCCCGGCTGGAGGGGCGCCGGATCCCGCACGCCTACATCGCCTTCGAGGGGGAGGGGCACGGGTTCCGGCGCGCGGAGACGATGGTGCGCGTCCTGGAGTCCGAACTCTCCCTGTATGCCCAGGTCTTCGGGCTGACGCCGCCCGGAATCCCCAAGCTGGAGCTCGCCAAGTGACCGGTCCCGTACGTCCGTTGACCCGCCCGTTCCGACTCGCCCCCGGCGCCCGCGTCGCCGTCGTCGCCCCCAGCGGACCGGTGCCCGAGGAGCGGTTGCAGGCCGGGCTCGACGTGCTGCGCGGCTGGGACCTCGACCCGGTGGCGGCGCCCCATGTGCTGGACCGGCACGGCGAGTTCGACTACCTCGCGGGCACGGACGTCGACCGCGCGGCCGACCTCCAGCGGGCCTGGTGCGACCCCTCCGTCGACGCCGTGCTGTGCGCCCGGGGCGGCTACGGCGTGCAGCGGATGATCGACCTGCTCGACTGGGACGCGATGCGGGCGGCCGGGCCGAAGGTGTTCGTCGGCTTCAGCGACATCACCGTGCTGCACGAGGCCTTCGCCACCCGGCTGGGTCTGGCCACGCTGTACGGGCCGATGGCGGCCGGCGTCGACTTCATCAAGAGCGCGCGGGCGCAGGACCATCTGCGGGCCACGCTGTTCGATCCGGAGTCCGTGCGCACGATCACCTCCACCGGCTCCGCACTGGTCCCGGGCCGGGCGCGGGGCGTCACGCTCGGCGGCTGCCTGTGCCTGCTCGCCGCCGAGGCGGGCACCCCGCACGCCCGGACCTCCGCGCGCGGCGGCCTGCTGTGCCTGGAGGACGTGGGCGAGGAGCCGTACCGGCTCGACCGCTACCTGACCCAACTCCTGCGCGCCGGCCTGTTCGACGGTGTGCGCGGCGTGCTGCTCGGCTCGTGGCAGGAGTGCGAGCCGTACGAGCGGGTGCGCGCGCTGCTGCGGGACCGGCTGGGTGGCCTCCGTGTGCCAGTTGTGGAGGAGTTCGGGTTCGGGCACGGTGAGGGTGCGCTGACGATCCCGTTCGGACTGGGCGCCGAACTCGACGCCGAAGCGGGGACGTTGACCCTCGACGAGCCCGCGCTGCGCTGAGCGCCCTTCACTGAATCTCCGTCAAGAAACCTCCGTCACCGCGATTGACCTCGCCTGACACGTGTCACACCATGACAACCGGCCAGTACTTACTGGTCGGTAAGCAGGGCATTTCCCAGCGTGCCTCAGTGTGGAGGTCTCCGTGTCCCGTCGTGTGCCCAGCTATCGAGCCCCGCTCGCTCTCGTCCTCGGCGCCACCCTCACCGCACCCCTCGCCCTCACCGCACCGGCCGCCGCCGCGACCGGCCAGTACACCGTCACCGCCGTGAAGTTCACCGTCCGGGCGGGCGACCGCACCTGCACCGTGGACGCCGATCTGTACCGGCCCGCCGGCGTGGACCGCGCCCACCCCGCGCCCGCCGTCCTCGCCACCAACGGCTTCGGCGGCAGCAAGTCCGACGGCTCGACGAACGTCGTCGGCGAGGCCTTCGCGCAGCGCGGCTACGTCTCCCTCGTCTACTCCGGGCTCGGCTTCGGTCGCTCCGGCTGTCTGATCTCGCTCGACGACCCCACCATCGACGGCGCCGCCGCCTCCCGGCTGATCGACTTCCTGGGCGGCAAGCGCGCCGCCGACGACGGCACCAGGGCCGACTTCGTCACCCTCGACGCCCCCGGCGACCCGCGCGTCGGCATGGTGGGCGGCTCCTACGGCGGGGCCGTCCAGCTGGCCACGGCCGCCGTCGACCGGCGCCTGGACGCGCTGGTGCCGCTGATCACCTGGAACGACCTGGCGTACTCCCTCGACCCGAACAACGCCGCCGGCAGCCCCGCCGTCCCCGGTGCCTTCAAATGGCAGTGGGCCAACGGCTTCTACCTCATCGGCGAGGGCCAGCCCCTGCTGGAGCCGAACCTCGACCCCTCCCGCATCAACTCCATGGCCTGCCTGCACTTCGTCACCAAGGCCTGCGACACCGTCCGCACCCTCAACTCCGGCCGCTACCCGGCGAAAGAGACCGCCGAGCTGCTCGCCTACGCCCGCAGCGTCTCACCGGTGTCCTACCTGCACCGCGTCAAGGCACCCACCCTCCTCGTCCAGGGCCAGGCCGACAGCCTGTTCAATCTCAACGAGGCGACGGCGACGTACAAGACGCTCAAGGCCCAGGGGACCCCGACCAAGATGATCTGGCAGTCCTGGGGGCACAGCGGCGGCCTCACCGACCCCGCCTCCGGCGAACTCAACCTCGGCCAGGGCAACCTGGAGACCAGCTACGTCGGCCGGCGCATCCTCACCTGGTTCGACCGCTATCTGCACCGCAACCACGTCGACACCGGACCGGCCTTCGCCTACTACCGCGACTGGATCACCGACCCGGACCACACCTACGCCACCGCCGACCGGCTGCCCGCGCTCAACCGCACGCTGTACCTCTCCGGCGACGGCAAGCTCGTCGACAACCGCCGCAAGGTGACCCGCGGCAGCCGTACGTACACCAACTGGCTCGTCCCCACCAGCCACTCGGAGAGCTCGCTCGCCGGACTCATCGGCCTGCCGGATCCGGCGCCCTACGACACCAGGGGCACCTACCTCGGCTGGACCAGCGAACCGCTCGCCCGCACCACCGACGTCGTCGGGGCGCCCCGCGCCACGCTGAAGGTCGTCTCCCCGAAGGCCGAGCGGACCCAGCACTCCGGTGACGCCGCGGACAAGCTGGTGCTGTTCGCCAAGCTGTACGACGTCGCCCCGGACGGCACGCGGACGCTGGTGCACCGGCTGGTCGCGCCGGTGCGTGTGCCGGACGTCACCAGGAGCTTCACCGTGACCCTGCCGGGGATCGTGCACCGGTACGAGAAGGGGCACCGGCTGCGCTTCGTGATCGCGGCGAGTGACGACGCGTACTTCGGGAACCGGGGGATCAAGCCGGTGACGGTGGTCAGCACGCCCCAGGACACGGGGGTGATCCAGCTTCCGGTGCTCGGCTGAGCGCGCCCGAGCCGCTCACCGTGCGTGATCGCGACTTCGGGAGCATCCTGGGGGTATGACCGCGAAGACGTCGGAGAGCGGCACCAGGGCCGACGGGAAGCGGGGCGGCCTGGCCGGGGCGATGACGCCTGCCAGGATCGCCGTGCTGGTGCTCGCCGTTCTCGCCCTGATCTTCATCTTCGAGAACACCGGCAAGACCGAGATCAGGCTGCTGATCCCCCTGGTGACGATGCCGCTGTGGCTTGCGCTGCTCGGCACGGCCGTCATCGGCGCCCTGTTCGGGGCGTACTTCATGCGACGGCGCCGTTAGCGAGTCGTACGCTGGCGCAATGCCGCATCCCGCGTCCCGCTATCTCGCCGAAGGCCCCCGCGTGGGCATACGTCACTTCAGCTACGAGGACGGCGCCGAGTTCGCCGCGCGCGCCCGGGAGAGCAAGGAACTGCACCACCCCTGGCTCTTCCCGCCGGACAGCGAGGCCGCCTACGGCGCCTATGCCGGGCGGCTGATCGAGGACCCGGCCAAGGCGGGCTTCCTGGTCTGCGCGAAGGACGACGGCGGGGGGATCGCCGGGTTCATCAACATCAACAACATCGTCCAGGGCGCCTTCCGCAGCGGCGCCCTCGGCTACGGCGCCTTCGCCCACGCGGCCGGGCGCGGGCTGATGCGGGAAGGCCTCGACCTGGTGGTCGGCCACGCCTTCGGTCCGATGCGGCTGCACCGGCTGGAGATCAACGTCCAGCCCGCCAACAGCGCCTCCATCGCGCTCGCCCGCGCCTGCGGCTTCCGCCTGGAAGGCTTCTCGCCGGGCATGCTCTTCATCGACGGGGCCTGGCGCGATCACGAACGGTGGGCGATCACCGCCGAGATGCGGGCTTGAAGTTGATCTTCATCGTGTCGAGGTCCGTGACCGTCGACCGCATCGAGGGCCAGGTACGCGCCGGGGACTTCCCCCTCGTCCTCGGCGGTGACTGCTCCATCACCCCCTGGAGGGGCTGAAGCCCTGCCTTCGGGACGAGGACGTGCGCTGCTTCGGTCTCCGATCAGGCCTGACGGTCCGCGTACTCGTAGATCGACCCGTCGGGGTGCATCGCGATCAGGTTGCGGCCCACCGGTGTCGGCACCGGGCCCGCGATGATCCGCGCGCCCAGCTCGCCGAGCACCTGGCCCGTCTCCTCGACGTCCTTGACGGCGATCGTCGCCGCGACCTTGCGCAGGACCTCCAGCTCGGCCTCCGGGCCGCTCATCAACAGGAAGCAGCCGATGGCGGCCACCTGCACACCACCGCGTTCGAAGCGAAGCGCTCTGCCGCCCGCGAGGCGTTCGTAGAAGGGGACCGCGGCCTCCAGGTCGTCGACGCACACGCGCAGCGTGGCTCCCAGAATCTCCATGCCCCGAGCGTAGTTGGGGGCGGCCGGACGGGGAGATCGTTTCACGCGATCCCCTCACTCCCCGTTACGCGTACGCCCGTACGGGTACCCGGCGACCATGGACCGCTTGGATCATCTTGAGCATCTGGACAAGCACCTGGTCGACGAACTGGCGCAGGTCGCGAGGGAGACCATCCGCGACGAGCTGCGCGAGCAGACGCGCAGGCAGCGACGCCGCGCCACGCTCTACGCCGCTTCCGGTGCCCTCGCCCTGTACGCGGGCGCGGCCCTCGCGCTCGCGCTGGGACTCGGCCTCGCCACCGGCCTGCCGGACTGGGCCGCCGCTCTGATCACCGCGGTGATCCTGGGCGTGCTGGCCTACGTGCTGCGCGGCGCCGCCCGCCCGTCGGCGTCCCGCCACCTGGGCCGGCACACCGAGGCCGCGCACGGCCGCACCATCGGCGGCACCGCCCCCGCCGCCCCGCCCGGTGGGCTCGGCATGCCGTATCCGCCGATGCCGGCCGGACCGCCGGCCGCGGAGACGCCGGGCACCGCCGGGACCCAGCCGCCGCCGGACGACATCGACCCCGAGCTGCCGCACCACCGGGCGTGAGGCGGCGTGCGCGGGCCGTGGGAACGCGCGCTGCCGGGGCATGGCAGGGCCGTCGTCGTGACCGGCGCCAGTGGGGGCGTGGGTCGGGCGACGGCCCTCGCCTTCGCGGCCCGGGGCGACCGGGTCGCCCTGCTCGCCCGCGGGCGTGAAGGCCTCGCCGCGGCGGCGGACGACGTACAGCGGGCCGGCGGCGAGGCGCTGGCCGTCACCGTCGACATGGCCGACGCCAAGGCCGTCGAGGACGCCGCCCAGCGGGTCGTCGACGCGTTCGGGCACATCGACGTCTGGGTCAACAACGCCTTCGCCGGGGTCTTCGCCCCGTTCACCGAGATCACCCCGGACGAGTTCCGCCGGGTGACCGAAGTGACGTACCTGGGCTATGTGTTCGGCACCCGGGCCGCCCTGCGGCACATGCTGCCGCGCGACCGGGGCACGATCGTGCAGGTCGGCTCGGCGCTCGCCTACCGGGGGATCCCCCTGCAGTCGGCGTACTGCGGGGCGAAGCACGCCATTCAGGGGTTCAACGAGTCGCTGCGGTGCGAGCTGCTCCACGAGCGGAGCCGGGTGCGTACGACGATGGTGCAGCTGCCGGCCGTCAACACCCCGCAGTTCGACTGGGTGGTGAACCGGATGCCGGGACGCGCCCGGCCGGTGGCCCCGGTGTACCAGCCGGAGGTGGCCGCGCGGGCGATCGTGCACGCGGCCGGGCACGGCCGGCGGCGGGAGTACTGGGTCGGCGGTTCGACGGTGGCGACGCTGCTCGCCAACGCGGTCGCTCCCGGGCTGCTGGACCGGTATCTGGGGCGGACCGGCTTCGAGGCGCAGCGGGACGAGACCGCGGGCGAGCCGGCGGACGGCCCCGCGGGACCGGGCAACCTGTGGACGCCGGCGGACGGGCCGCACGGGCGGGACTTCGGGGCGCACGGGCGCTTCGACGACGAGGCCGTGGACGGCGGCCCGCAGGAGTGGGCCTCGCGCAACCGGGGGCGGGTGGCGGCGGCCGGCCTGGCCGTGGGGCTCGGCGCCGCGGTGACCGCCGATCTGCGACGCCGGGGCTGGTCGCCGTTGCGGCGGAGGTGACGGGGCCCGCTCGGGCCCACTGCGGCGGGGGTGACTCGTCGGCTACGCGACCCGGAACTCCTGGACCTCCTCCGCCCGCAAGGTCAGCCCGTGCCCCAGGCCCTGCGTCGGGGTGACCGTGCCTCCGGTGGGGTCCAGGGCGCCGTCGAAGAACATGTCCTCGATACGGACGTGGTCGTGGAACCACTCGATGTGGCGCAGGTTGGGAAGCGCGGCGGCCACGGCGGCGTGGGCGTGCGGGGCGCAGTGGGCCGAGACCTCCAGGCCGTGCGCCTGGGCGAGGGCGGCGGCGCGGAGGAACTCCGTGAGGCCGCCGCAGCGGGTCGCGTCGATCTGCAGGCAGTCGACGGCGCCCGCGGTGATCATGCGGGCGAAGTACGGGAGGTCGTAGCCGTACTCACCGGCCGTGACGTCGCACGGCAGGGTGTCGCGGATCAGGCGCAGGCCCGCCAGGTCGTCCGAGGACACCGGCTCCTCGAACCAGCCGACGCCGTGCCCGGCCAGGGCGTGGCCGACGCGGATCGCCTGCTTGCGGCTGTAGGCGCCGTTGGCGTCCACGTACAACTCGGCCTCCGTGCCGATCACTTCGCGTGCGGTGCGCACCCGCGCCACATCGCGCAGCGCAGCGCCGCCCCCGTCCTGGCCGATCTTGATCTTCACGCGCGGGATGTGCTGACCGTGCACCCAGCCGTTCAACTGCGCCGCCAGATGCTTGTCGTGGTACGTCGTGAAGCCGCCGCTGCCGTAGACGGGAACGTGTGCGCGGCAGGCGCCCAGCAGCCGGGCCAGCGGCAGCTCCAGCAGGCGGGCCTTGAGGTCCCACAGGGCGATGTCCAGCGCCGAGATCGCGCACGCGGCGACACCCGGCCGGCCGGCGTTGCGGACCGCGCGGCACATCGCGTCGTGCGCCGCCGGGATGTCCCTGGCGTCACGGCCCTCGACCAGCGGGGCGAGATGGTCGCGCAGGAAGTCGCCGACCGCCGCCGGGCCGTACGTCCAGCCGGTGCCGGTCGCCTCGCCCGCCGTCACCTCGGCGATCACCACGGTCGTGGAGTTCCAGCTCAGGGTGCCGTCCGCCTCGGGGGCGTCGGTGGGCACCGTGTAGACGGAGACGACCGGGAGATGGAGCTTCATGACGTCGGCCCGTAGTGGGGCATGGGGGAAACCTCCGGGACTGCCGCCTCGGCGGTGGTGGCGGGTCGGCGTACCGGGTACCCGGAGGTCCGGGCGGAAACCAGGGCCGGCCGGGTGGGCGCGCCGGGGGCCGGCGCGGGACGGGGGCGACGTTTGGGCGCCCTGACCAGGGGGACGCGGAAGGCTCCCGAGGTACGCGACAGCGTCGGAGGCCCACCGTGAGTCGACCCCGCATCGTGATCGTCGGCGCCGGATTCGCCGGATTCAGGGCCGCTCGCACCCTGGCCCGGCTCACCCGGCACAAGGCCGACATCACCCTGCTGAACCCGACCGACTACTTCCTGTATCTGCCCCTGCTGCCCCAGGTCGCCGCCGGCATCCTGGAACCGCGCCGGGTCACCGTCTCGCTCTCCGGCACCCTGCCGCACGCACGGCTCGTGCTGGGCGAGGCCGACGGTATCGACCTGGACGGGCACACCGTGCACTACACCGGCCCCGAGGGCGACGCCGGCACCCTGTCCTACGACCGGCTGATCCTCGCCGCGGGCAGCGTCAACAAACTGCTGCCCATCCCCGGCGTCGCCGAGCACGCCCACGGCTTCCGCAGCCTGCCGGAGGCGCTGTATCTGCGGGACCACGTGACCCGGCAGATGGAGCTGGCCGCCGCGACCGACGACCCCGAGAACTGCTCGGCGCGCTGCACCTTCGTCGTGGTCGGCGCCGGCTACACCGGGACCGAGGTCGCCGCGCAGGGCAAGCTCTTCACCGACGCCCAGGTGCGCAAGCACCCCATGCGGGCAGGTCTGCGGCCCCGCTGGCTGCTGCTCGACATCGCCGAGCGCGTGCTGCCCGAACTGGACGAACGGCTGTCGCGCACGGCCGACCAGGTGCTGCGGCAGCGGGGCGTCGAGGTGCGGATGGGCACCTCCGTGAAGGAGGCCACGCACCGGGGGGTGCTGCTGACCGACGGCGAGTTCGTCGACACCCGCACGCTCGTGTGGTGCGTCGGCGTACGGCCCGATCCGCTCGCCGCGTCCCTGGAACTGCCCCTGGAGCGGGGCCGTCTGCTCGTCGACCCCTACCTCCAGGTGCCGGGCCGGCCGGAGCTGTTCGCCGCCGGGGACGCGGCCGCCGTGCCCGACCTGGAGAAGCCCGGCGAGTACACGCCGATGACCGCCCAGCACGCCTGGCGGCAGGGCAAGGCGGTGGCGCACAACGTGGCGGCGTCCCTCGGCCTGGGGGAGCGGCGGGTCTACCGCCACCGTGACATGGGCTTCGTCGTGGACCTGGGCGGCGTCAAGGCGGCCGCCAACCCGCTCGGCGTCAATCTGCCCGGCGTCGCGGCGGGCGCCGTCACCCGCGGCTACCACCTCGCCGCGATGCCCGGAAACCGCGTCCGCGTCGCCGCCGACTGGCTCCTGGACGCCGTACTGCCGCGCCAGGCCGTCCAGTTGGGCCTCGTGCGGTCGTGGTCGGTACCGCTGGACACGGCGTCGCCGGAGCTGGCGCGGGTGCCGGGCGGGGCGGAGATGGAGAAGTCGCAGGGCACCGGGAAGAAGGAAGCGACGCCGGGGGTGAAGGACACGGCCGCGGCGGGCACGGGGGCGGCCGAGCCCGCCAAGAACCAGCCCGGCGGGGAACCGGCCAAGAACCAGCCGGCCAAGAACCAGCCCGGCGGAGAACCGGCCAAGAACCAGCCGGCCAAGAACCAGCCCGGCGGCGAGCCCGCCAAGAGCGAGGGCGCCGAGCCCTCCGACCCCGTCCGGGACCCCGACGCCGCCAAACACCACGAACCCCCCGGCCCCGTCACCCGCCCCGCGCTGCGAGCGGGACACGAGTCCGACGCCGACGCCCCGGCGGCCGCCGGGCCGCCACCCGACGCCCCGGCGGTGCACAAGCCGCGTCCCGACATCCCCGCGGGCCGTGGACCCGACTCCCGCGACCTCCCGGAAGGAGACTCATGAACACCGCCGAACTCACCGAGCTCGCCCAGCAGTTGCGGGTCGACAGCGTGCGGTCCTCCGCCGCCGCGGGGTCGGGGCATCCGACGTCGTCGATGTCCGCCGCCGATCTGATGGCCGTACTCCTCGCCAACCACCTGCGCTACGACTTCGAGCGGCCCGCCCACCCGGGCAACGACCGGTTCGTGCTGTCCAAGGGGCACGCCACGCCGCTGCTGTACTCCGCCTACAAGGCCGCCGGTGCCATCGAGGACGGCGAGCTGCTCACCTTCCGCAAGCTCGGCAGCCGGCTCGAAGGGCACCCCACCCCGCGCCGGGTGCCGTGGGTGGAGACCGCGTCCGGCTCGCTCGGGCAGGGACTGCCCATCGGGGTCGGGATCGCGCTGGCGGGCAAGCGGCTGGACCGGGCCGGGTACCGGGTCTGGGTGCTGTGCGGGGACAGCGAGCTCGCCGAGGGTTCCGTGTGGGAGGCCGCCGAGCACGCGGCGTACGAGCACCTCGACAATCTCACCGCCGTCGTCGACGTGAACCGGCTCGGCCAGCGCGGCCCGACCCGGCACGGTCACGACCTCGACGCCTACGCCCGCCGCTTCCAGGCGTTCGGCTGGCACACCGTCGAGGTCGACGGGCACGACGTCGACGCCGTCGACCGCGCGTACGGGGAGGCCCGGTCCACCACCGGGCAGCCCACCGTGATCCTCGCCCGCACCCTCAAGGGCAAGGGTGTCGAGAGCGTCCAGGACCGCGAGGGACTGCACGGCAAGCCGCTGCCGGACGCCGACGAGGCCGTCGCCGAACTGGGCGGGCCGCGCGAGCTGCGCATCCACGTCCACGAGCCGCCCGCGACCCGCATGCTGCACGCGGTGCCCGGCGGACACCTCGAACTGCCCCGCTGGGAGAAGGGGGAGGAGGTCGCCACCCGTAACGCCTACGGCGAGGCGCTCGCCGCCCTCGGCTCCGCGCGCTCCGACGTCGTCGCCCTCGACGGCGAGGTCAGCGACTCCACGCGCGCGGAGTTCTTCGCCAAGGAACACCCCGACCGGTTCTTCGAGTGCTACATCGCCGAACAGCAGATGGTCGCCGCCGCCGTGGGCCTCGCCACGCGCGGCTGGGTGCCGTACGCCTCCACCTTCGCCGCCTTCCTGACCCGCGCCCACGACTTCGTGCGCATGGCGTCGGTCAGCGGCGTCGGCGTCAACCTCGTCGGCTCGCACGCCGGCGTCGCCATCGGACAGGACGGGCCGAGTCAGATGGGCCTGGAGGACCTGGCGATGATGCGGGCCGTGCACGGCTCGACGGTGCTGTACCCGTGCGACGCCAACCAGACGGCCAAGCTCGTCGCGGCCATGGCCGGCCTGGAGGGCATCCGCTATCTGCGCACCTCGCGCGGCGCCGCCCCGGTGATCTACGGACCCGACGAGCGGTTCCCGGTCGGCGGCAGCAAGGTACTGCGCTCCAGTGACCGCGACCGGCTGACCGTCGTGGCGGCCGGTGTCACCGTGCACGAGGCGCTCGCCGCCGCCGACGTCCTGCAGCGGGAGGGCATCCGCATCAGGGTCGTCGACCTGTACTCCGTCAAGCCCGTCGACCGGGAAACCCTGCGCCGGGCCGCCGAGGACACCGGCTGCCTGCTCACCGTGGAGGACCACCACGAGGAGGGTGGCATCGGCGACGCCGTGCTCGACGCGTTCACCGACGGCCGCCCGGTGCCGCGACTCGTGCGGCTCGCGGTGCGCATGATGCCGGGCTCGGCGTCCCCGGACGAGCAGCTGCACGCCGCGGGCATCGACGCCATGGCCATCGCCGCCGCCGGGAAGCTGCTGGTGGAGGAGGCGGTCGTACGGTGACCGAGGGCGGCGGCTCGACGAAGGTGCGCGCAGGTCGCCGTACCGTCGAGGTCAAGCGGGTCGACAAGGTGCTCTTTCCCGGCGGCGGGGGCGCCAAGGAGTACACCAAGGGCGACCTCGTCGACTACTACCGGTCCGTCGCCCCGTTCATGCTCCCGCATCTGCGGGGCCGCCCGCTGATGCTGGAGCGGCATCCCGACGGGCTCGACGGTCCCCGGTTCATGCAGAAGAACACCCCGGAGCACTACCCGGACTGGATCACCCGCGTCGAGCTGCCCAAGGAGGACGGCACCGTCTGTCACACGGTCTGCGAGGACACCGCGACCCTCGTCTACCTCACCGACCAGGCCAGTCTCACCCTGCACCGCTGGCTCTCCCGCACCAACAGCCCCGACCACCCCGACCGGCTGGTCTTCGACCTCGACCCGGCAGACGACGACTTCGAGCAGGTCCGGGAGGCGGCGGGGCTGCTGGGCGAACTGCTCGACACCCTGGAGCTGCCGTCGGCGCTGATGACCACCGGTTCGCGGGGCCTGCACGTCGTCGTGCCGCTGAAGGGGCAGGAGGACTTCGACCACGTGCGCGCCTTCGCACGGGACGTCGCCGAGGCGCTCGCCGAAGCCCACCCGGACCGGCTCACCACCGCCGCCCGCAAGAAGGACCGCGGCGACCGGCTCTACCTCGACGTGCAGCGCAACGCCTACGCGCAGACCGCGGTGGTCCCCTACACCGTGCGCGCCCGCCCCGGCGCCCCCGTGGCCACGCCCCTGACCTGGGACGACCTGAACGACCCGGAGCTCGACGCGCGCCGCTGGACCATCGCCGACGCCGTGGAACAGGCGCGCACCGACCCGTGGGCCGGCGTCATGCGGCGCGGCCGCGCGCTCGGCCCGGCCCGGCGTCGGCTCGACGCCCTGCGCGGCTGAGGAACCGGCACACCCGCGGCCGAAGAAATCGGGCCGCGGGTTTGATCGGCGTCTTCCAGGCCACTCGGCGTAGGAGGCGCCCATGAATGATTCACAGAACACACCCAAGTCATCCAGACGGCAGACAGGCGGGGCGGACGGAAAGCCGGCCCCCATGGAAGTCCTGCGTCAGGCACGAAGCCAGCTCGCCGAACTCACCGGCGCGGACGCGGAGAAGGTGACGTCCTTCGAACAGACGGAGGACGGCTGGAGCCTCGAGATCGAGGTCCTGGAACTGACCCGCGTCCCCGACACGATGAGCCTGATGGCGAGCTACCAGGTCGATCTCGACCCGGATGGACAGCTCACCGGATACCGGCGCGTGCGCCGCTACGAGCGTGGGCGTTCCGACGCACACAGGCAGGGCGGTCGCTAGGCCGCCCGCCCATGCCCAGTCCACCGTCCCGAGACAAGGAGGAACGGCCGGTATGACCGTTGTCCCGGCACAGCAGAGCGGCGGCGGAGGCGGCAGCAGCGGCCTCTACGACGTGCTCGAGCTCGTTCTCGACAGGGGACTCGTCATCGATGCATTCGTTCGGGTCTCCCTGGTCGGCATCGAGATCCTCAAGATCGATGTCCGTGTCGTCGTAGCGAGCGTCGACACCTATCTCCGCTTCGCCGAGGCCTGCAACCGGCTCGACCTGGAGGCCGGGCCGCGCAAGGACCCGGGCCTGCCCGACCTGGTCGGGGAGATCACCGAGTCCGGTGCGCGCGGCAAGTCCAAGGGCGCCCTGTCCGGCGCCGCCGAGACCATCTCCGACGCCTTCAAGCAGGCGCGCGAGGAGGGCGAGGAGCGGCCCAGGCAGCGCACCCGCAAGTCCACCACCACGCGCAGGAAGGAGGAGCAGGAGTGAGCACGTACGTGTACGGCATCACAGCGAGCTCGCACCCCGCGCTTCCCAAGGAGATGGGCGGCGTCGGTGACCCGGCCCGCCCGGTGCGCGTGCTCGAGCAGGGCGAACTGGCCGCTCTCGTCAGTGACGCGCCCGAAGACCTGCGCCCCAAGCGCAGGGAACTGCTCGCCCACTCGAGCGTGCTCGCCGAGGCCGGCGCGGCCGGCTGCGTGCTGCCCATGCGGTTCGGCAGCGTCGCCCCCGACGACGACACGGTCACCTCCGTCCTCGCCGAGCGCGCCGAGCACTACAAGGAGCGGCTGGCCGCCCTGGACGGCAGGGTCGAGTACAACATCAAGGCCTCCCACGCCGAGGAGGCCGTCCTGCACCGCGTGCTGGCGAGCAACCCTGAGCTGCGGGCCATGACGGAGGCCAACCGGCAGGCCGGCGGCGGTACCTACGAGCAGCGGCTCCAACTCGGCGAGATGGTCGCCGCCGCCGTCAAGGCCCAGGAGGCCGAGGACGCGACCGACGTACAGCACACCCTGGAGCCGGCCGCGGACGCGGTCAGTGTCGGCCCCGAGTCCAGCGGCTGGCTCGCCAATGTGTCCTTCCTGGTGGAGCGCGACCGGGCCGAGACGTTCCTCACCGCTGTGGAACAGCTCCGCCAAGGGCATCCGCACCTCGAACTGCGGGTCAACGGCCCGCTGCCGCCGTACAGCTTCGTCGAGCCCGGCCCGGCCGAGCCCGCCGGCACCACGAGCGGTGCGGAGATGGCGGAGGAGTGAGTTTCCGTGGGACTGATCGGAGAGGTACTGCTGCTGCCGTTCGCCCCTGTGCGCGGCAGCGGGTGGGTGATCAGACAGGTACTGGCGGAGGCGGAACGGATCTACTACGACCCGAACGCCGTGCGCGCCGAACTGGCGCGGCTCGAAGAGCAGTTGGAAGCGGGCGAGATCGACGATGAGGAGTTCGACCGCAGGGAGGACGAACTCCTCGACCGGTTGGAGACGGGCCAGCGCGCAGGGTTCGGGAACAGTGACGGGACGGCATGATGAACCGAGTGGGACTGGGCCTCGCCGTAGGGGCCGGATACGTCCTCGGACGTACGAAAAAGGCGAAACTGGCGTTCGCCCTCGGCACGCTGGCGGCCGGTAAGCGGCTGAATCTGAGCCCGCGGGCCGTCGCGGACCTGGTGTCCCAGCAACTGCAGAACAACCCGCAGTTCAAGGAGATCGGGGACCAACTGCGCGAGGACCTGCGCGGGGTGGGCAAGGCGGCCTCGGGCGCGATGGTCGAGCGCCAGCTCGACGCGTTCTCCGACCGGCTGCACGGGCGTACCGCCGAGGTGCGCGAGCAGCTCTCGGGCGCGGTGCCGACGCCGGACCTCGGCTCGGACGACGAAGCGGAGGACGCGGCGGACGACGAGCGCGCCGAGCGGGAGCCGGAGCAGGAGGAGTCCGAGGACGACCGCCGCGAGGAGCCGGCCAGGAAGGCCACGGCGAAGAAGACCGCGGCCAAGAAGACGGCGAAGAAGGCGGCCAAGAAGGCCCCCGCAGCGAAGAAGACGGCACCCAAGAAGGCGGCGGCCAAGCGGACCGGCGCCCCCAGGTCGGCGGCACGCAAGACGGCCGCGGCACGCCGTTCGAAGGGCGGTGACGAGTCATGACCGACACAGTCGGATCCGCGGGCTCCGCGGCCCGCGACACGGCCAAGCAGCCCCTGTCCGGTCTGGCGGGCAGCGAGGCGGCCGACCGGTTCAAGGCCGAACTGCAGGAGTACCTCGCGGCACAGGCCACCCGGCTGCTCACCGGCGCCGGCCGCAAGCTCGGCGAGACCACGGTCAAGCTGAACGACATCGCCGAGGGCCGCAGCCCCGGCTTCGCCCAGCTCGCCCTCGACGGCGGCCGCAAGCTCGCCGAGGGCAAGGGGCCGCTGCGCAGCGCACTGGAACTCGGCGCCACCCGCGCGAAGGACAACGTCGTGAACGCTTTCAAGAACCTGGGTGGGGGAGGCAAGGGTAAGAAAAAGGGCAAGGCGGGCAACAAGCCCACCGTCATCATGGAGTACGTCGACGTCGGCGTACCGCTGCGTACCGCGTACGACCAGTGGACCCAGTACCAGGACTTCAGCACCTTCGCGAAGGGCGTGAAGAGCGCGAGCCGCGCCGACGACACGACCTCCGACTGGCAGCTGAAGGTCTTCTGGTCCAACCGCAGCTGGAAGGCGAAAACCACGGAGCAGGTCCCCGACGAACGGATCTCCTGGACTTCGGAGGGTGCCAAGGGCACCACGAAGGGTGTCGTCTCCTTCCACCGGCTCGCCGAGAACCTCACGCGCGTCCTGCTGGTGATCGAGTACTACCCCGCGGGCCTGTTCGAGAAGACCGGCAACATCTGGCGCGCCCAGGGCCGCCGCGCCCGGCTCGACCTCAAGAACTACGTCCGCTTCATCACCTTCAAGGGAGAGGCCGAGGACGGCTGGCGCGGCGAGATCCGCGACGGCGAGGTCGTCCGCAGCCACGAGGACGCGGTCGCGGAGGAGGACGAGGAGGAGTACGAAGAGAACGAGGAGGAAGAGGGCGAGGCCACCGGCGAGGGCGACGACAACGGCGAGAGCGCCGAGTACGCCGAGGACGAGGAGCCCGAGGGCGAGGAGCCGGAGGACGAGTACGAGGACGAGGAAGGTGAGGAGGAAGAGGCCGGCGAGGAGGAGCCCGAGGACGCCTACGAGGAAGAGCCCGAGTACGAGGACGAAGCCGAGTACGCGGGCGGTGGGAGCCGACGATGACGATGTCCAGCAGGCTGCCCGAGCCCTACAGCCAGGGCAGCAGCGCCAATCTCGCGGACATCCTGGAGCGGGTGCTCGACAAGGGCATCGTCATCGCGGGCGACATCCGGATCAACCTGCTCGACATCGAGCTTCTGACCATCAAGCTCCGCCTCATCGTCGCCTCCGTCGACAAGGCGAAGGAGATGGGCATCGACTGGTGGGAGGACGACCCCGCGTTGTCCTCCGGTGCCCGCCGCAACGAACTCGCCCGGGAGAACGCCGAGTTGCGTGAGCGCCTGGCCCGGCTGGAGGAGCTGGAGCCCACCAGGGAACAGCAGCAGGAGGAGGCCCAGTGACCGCACTGCGCTATGTGTACGCCGTGTGCCGCCCCTTTCGCTCCGCCCTCCAGGCCCAGCTGTCGGGGGTCGCCGGCGCGCCGCCGAAACAGCTGACGCACCACGGCCTGATCGCCGTCGTCAGTTCGGTGCCCGAGGCGGACTTCGCCGAGGCACCGCTGCGGGCCCATCTGGAGGACCTGGACTGGCTCACCGTGACCGCCCGTGCCCACCAGCAGGTCATCGACGCGCTCACCGTCGTCACCACCCCGCTGCCGCTGCGGCTCGCCACCGTCTTCCGGGACGACAGCGGTGTGCGGAGCATGATGGAGGCCCGCGAGGAGGACTTCCGCCGGGTCCTCGACCGGCTGGAGGGCCGGGTGGAGTGGGGCGTCAAGGTGTACGTCGAGAGAGCGCCCACGGAAGCCGAAGCCGAGCCGCCCGCCGAGCCCGGCCCGCCCGAGTACAGGGCGGGGTCGGGCCGTGACTATCTGCGCCGGCGCCGGATGCAGACCCGCGCCCACGAGGACGTGTGGCAGCGGGCCACGGAATTCTCCGGCCGACTGCACGAGACGCTTTCCGCGTTCGCCGAGGATTCCCGACTGCACGCCCCGCAGAGCGCCGCGCTCTCCGCCGCGTCCGGACAGAACGTGCTCAATGCCGCCTATCTGGTGCCGCGCGCGGATTCCGAGGAATTCGTGGAACTGGTGGACCGGGAAAAGGACGACGTGCCCGGAATCCGAGTGGAACTCACCGGCCCCTGGGCGGCGTATTCCTTCACGGGGGAGTTCGGGCAGGATTCGGAGGTGGAGCAGTGACCGTGGTCGAACGTCGTGAGATAGCCCTCGTGGACCTGCTCGACCGGCTGCTCGCCGGCGGCGTCGTGGTCACGGGGGACATCACCCTGCGCATCGCCGACGTCGACCTCGTCCGTATCGACCTGAACGCGCTGATCAGCTCCGTCAACGAGCAGGTCCCGTCCCCCTGGGGTGAGTTGACGTGACGTCACACGAAGAGCCGGCGGGCGACCGGACATCGCGCCGCGGCAACCGGCTGGACCTCGATCCCGACACGGTGGAGCGCGACCTCGTCAAACTCGTCCTGACGGTCGTGGAGTTGCTCCGCCAGCTCATGGAGCGCCAGGCCCTGCGCCGCTTCGACGAGGGCGACCTGAGCGAGGAGCAGGAGGAGCGGATCGGCCTGACGCTGATGCTGCTCGACGACCGCATGACCGAACTGCGCGAGCGCTACGGACTGCGGCCCGAGGACCTGAATCTGGACCTCGGGCCGCTGGGGCCGCTGCTCCCCAGGGAGTGATGTCACTCGCCGGAGAGCGATGTCACTCGGCCCGAGCGAACTCGGACCGAGTGACATCGACTCGCGGGGTGGAATCAACTCACCATCGATACCAACGGCCCCGGCCGCCTGCGGTGGTCGTGCCACGCATCACGAAACCCAGGAGCCATACGACGAGGACCGCGATCGCGATCCACCAAAGGGCCTTCAGCGCGAATCCGGCGCCAAAGAGAATCAGAGCCAGTAGTAGCACGAGCAGAATGGGAACCATAATTCGACCTCCTGGTCATCGTGTTTCCAGGAAATCCCGATTCAGGCTTCCTTTCGGCACAGAATCTCTCCGTGCAGCACACTGAACCAGCCGTCGTCCCGCCGCCCCCACTCCCGCCAGGCCGCCGAGACGGCCCGCAGCTGCTCCGGTGTCGCATGCCCGCCCCCCGTGGCCCGCCCGGCGTACGCCGAGGCCAGCGTGCGGTCCGCCCACAGCCCGCTCCACCAGGCCCGCTCGTCCGGAGTCGAGAAGGTCCAGGTGCTTGAGGTCGCCGTGACGTCCCTGAGCCCGGCGCGCAGCGCCCAGGACCTCAGCCGCCGCCCGGCGTCCGGCTCGCCGCCGTTGGCGCGGGCGACCCGGCGGTACAGGTCCAGCCAGTCGTCCAGCCCCGGGGACGCCGGATACCAGGTCATGGCCGCGTAGTCCGCGTCACGGACCGCGACCAGGCCGCCGGGCCTGGTGACCCGCGCCATCTCGCGCAGCGCGGCCACCGGGTCGCCGACGTGCTGGAGCACCTGGTGGGCGTGGACCACACAGAAGGTGTCGTCCGGGAAGTCCAGGGCGTGCACGTCCGCCACCGCGAAGTCGACGTTCGGCAGACCGCGTTCGGCGGCCGTGGCGCGGGCCTGCTCCAGGATCGCGGGCGCCCGGTCCACGCCGGTCACGTGCCCGTCGGGGACCAGGGCCGCCAGGTCCGCGGTGATCGTGCCCGGGCCGCAGCCCACGTCCAGGATCCGCATGTGCGGCTTCAGCGAACCGAGCAGATGGGCCGCCGAGTTGGCGGCGGTGCGCCAGGTGTGCGAGCGCAGCACCGACTCGTGGTGCCCGTGCGTGTAGACGGCGGTCTCCTGTGCCTTCGACATGGCTGTTCCCCTCGGCTCGTCGATACTCGCCACCGTACGCCCGCATGTCGAATGTTGAGACTGGCGTTTCAGTATCCGGACTGACGGTTGATCAGGAGCCGGGCAGCGGACGGTAGACGGTCAGCGCCTCCGGCAGCTTCTCCAGCGTCACGTCGCCCCCCACCTCCGTGACCTCACCGTCGTAGGCGAGCAGCGCGCCCCGCGTGACGCCGGACAGCCGCAGCCGGCCGACCTGGACCGCCGCGTGCGCCGGGGAGCGGGTCAGCGGGCCCGCCACGGCCGCGGCGAGCAGGCGCAGCGCCGGCCGTCGCCCGCCGTGCACGACCCGTACGTCCAGCACCCCGTCCGCGAGGTTCAGCCGGCGGGCGGGGGCGAGGCCCAGCCGGTGATAGGTGCCGTTCCCGGCGAACAGCAGCCACAACGGGTGCGCGCGGCCCGCGACCTCGGCGTGCAGCGGGTGGTGCTCGCGGCGCAGGACGCGCAGCGCCGCGAGGACCCCGGCGGGCCAGGCGCCGACCCGGGACGAGAAGCGGTCGCGCTCGCGCACGAGCTCCGGATACACGCCCAGACTGCAGGTGTTGAGGAACAGGCCCTGCTGCTCGCCGCAGGTGAACCGGCCCACGTCCACCCGCACGGCCTCGCCGCGCTGGATGGCCCGGCTCAGATCGCGCTCGTTCTCCACGCCCAGGTCGTAGGCGAAGTGGTTCAGCGTCCCGCCGGGCAGCACCGCCAGCGGCAGGTCGTGCAGCAGCGCGATCTCGGCGGCCGCGTTCACCGTGCCGTCGCCGCCGCAGACCCCGAGCACCCGGGCGCGGGCCGCCGCCTTGTGCAACTCGGTGCGCACATCGTCCGGTTCGCACTCCACGAGCTCGGCGCGCGGCAGCAGGTCCAGCAGCGCGTGCACCCGCTCGGCGGTGCCCGACCCCCTGTTGGCCACCACGATCAGGCCGTCCCCCTCCGTCAGCGCCGGAACGTCCGTGCGCGGCCGGGCCGGCGGGACCACCCGGTCACGCGTCGGCACCATCCCCCGTACGGCGAACGCGGCACCCGCGCCCAGCGCCGCGCCCGCCAGCACGTCGCTCGGGAAGTGGACGCCGGTGTACACCCGCGACAGCGCCACCGACCAGGCGATCGGGGCGACCACCACACCCCAGCCGGGGGACTCCAGGGCGACGCCGGTCGCGAACGCCGCCGCCGACGCCGCGTGCCCGGACGGGAAGGAGGTCGTGATCGGCTGCCGCTTCAGCTGCCGTACCAGCGGTACGGGGTCCAGCACCGGGCGCGGGCGGCGCACCGACCGCTTGCCGAGGGTGTTGATGGTCAGCGACGCGAGGCTGAGCGAGGCCAGGCCCCGGACCGCCGCCCGGCGGGCCCGGGGCGTCCGGCTCGCGGCGATGGCGGCGCCCGCCACGAACCACAGCACCCCGTGGTTCGCGCTCCGGCTCAGCCGCGGCAGGACCCGCTCGGCATACGGCCAGTGCTGCTCGGCGGCGAACTCGAACAGCCGGGAGTCGAGGGAGAGGAACCGGTCACGCAGGGCGTGCCGGCCAGGCTTGAGGACCGTGAGGTCGACGTCTGGGCTCATACAGGGCTGGGTACCCTGAAGTCGCCGATTGCTGTCCGGCAGGCGGTGAGCGACACACGGAGGAACCCCCAGCACATGCGCCTGCTCCTCATACGCCACGGCCAGACGCCCTCGAACGTGGACCAGCTGCTGGACACGGCCGTACCCGGCCCCGGCCTGACCGCGCTCGGCGAGGAGCAGGCCGCCGCGCTGCCCGCGGCACTGGCCGACGAGGACATCGAGGCGATCTACGTCTCCACCCTGACCCGCACCCAGCTCACCGCGGCCCCGCTGGCGAAGGCCCGCGGCCTGGAGCCGATCGTCCGGGACGGCATCCGCGAGCTGACCGCGGGCGACCTCGAGATGCTGCCCGGCGACACCGAGCAGGGTCAGCTGTACATGAAGACGGTGTTCGCCTGGGCGGCCGGCGACCTGGAGCTGCGCATGCCGGGCGGCGAGAGCGGGGCGGAGGCGCTGGGGCGCTACGACGCCGTGGTGGCCGAGGCCGCGGGGAGCGGGGCCCGGACGGTCGCCCTGGTCAGCCATGGCGCCGCGATCCGGATGTGGACGGCGGCGCGGGCGGTGAACGTGGACGTGCCCTTCGCGGCGGCGCACCCGCTGGCGAACACCGGTGTGGTGATCCTCGAGGGTTCGCCCGCGGACGGCTGGAAGGCGCTGACGTGGGCCGGCGCGGTCGTGACCCCGGCGGGGGAGAGCGGACCGGCCGGCCAGGTGGTGCGCGGGGACGCGCCGTAGGAAGGCCCGCCCAGCCCCCGGATTAACAGTTTGCCCGGGCTCGGCGGCAGCCCGCAGAATGCCACACCATGGGACATCTGGAAGCCGCGCACCTCGAGTACTACCTCCCCGACGGGAGGGCGCTCCTCGGCGACGTGTCCTTCCGGGTGGGGGAAGGCGCCGTCGTGGCGCTGGTCGGGCCCAACGGTGCCGGCAAGACGACCCTGCTGCGGCTGATCTCCGGAGAGCTGAAGCCGCACGGCGGCACCGTCACCGTCGGCGGCGGGCTCGGTGTGATGCGGCAGTTCGTGGGGTCCGTACGGGACGAGACGACCGTACGCGACCTGCTCGTGTCGGTCGCGCCGCCCCGGATCCGCGAGGCCGCGAAGGCCGTCGACGCCGCCGAGCACGCGATCATGACCGTCGACGACGAGGCCGCCCAGCTGAAGTACGCGCAGGCGCTCTCCGACTGGGCGGAGGTGCGCGGCTACGAGGCCGAGACGCTGTGGGACATGTGCACCACTGCCGCGCTCGGCGTGCCGTACGAGAAGGCGCAGTGGCGGCAGGTGCGCACGCTGTCCGGCGGTGAGCAGAAGCGGCTCGTGCTGGAGGCGCTGCTGCGGGGCACCGACGAGGTGCTGCTGCTCGACGAGCCCGACAACTACCTCGACGTGCCGGGCAAGCGGTGGCTCGAGGAGCGGCTGAAGGAGACCCGCAAGACGGTCCTCTTCGTCTCCCACGACCGCGAACTCCTCGCCCGCGCCGCCGAGAAGATCGTCTCCGTCGAACCCTCACCGGCCGGCGCGGACGCCTGGGTGCACGGTGGCGGCTTCGCCACCTATCACGAGGCCCGGCGCGCCCGCTTCGCCCGCTTCGAGGAGCTGCGCAAACGCTGGGACGAGAAGCACGCTCAGCTGAAGAAGCTGGTGCTGACGCTGCGTCAAGCCGCCGAGAACAGCCCCGACATGGCCTCCCGCTACCGCGCCGCCCAGACCCGGCTGCGCAAGTTCGAGGAGGCGGGGCCGCCGCCGGAGCCGCCGCGCGAGCAGGACATCAGGATGCGGCTGAAGGGCGGGCGTACCGGGGTGCGGGCCGTCACCTGCGAGGCGCTTGAGCTCACCGGCCTGATGAAGCCGTTCTCCCTGGAGGTCTTCTACGGCGAACGTGTCGCCGTCCTCGGCTCCAACGGCTCCGGCAAGTCGCACTTCCTGCGGCTGCTGGCCGGCGAGGACGTGGCGCACACGGGGGAGTGGAAGCTGGGCGCGCGGGTCCTGCCCGGTCACTTCGCCCAGACCCACGCGCATCCCGAGCTGATGGGCCGCACCCTCCTCGACATCCTGTGGAAGGGGCACGCCCAGGACCGGGGCGCCGCGATGTCGCGCCTGCGCCGCTACGAGCTGACCAACCAGGCGGAGCAGACCTTCGACCGGCTCTCCGGCGGCCAGCAGGCCCGCTTCCAGATCCTCCTGCTGGAGCTGGCGGGCGTCACGGCCCTCCTCCTCGACGAGCCCACCGACAACCTCGACCTGGAGTCCGCCGAGGCCCTCCAGGAAGGCCTGGAGGCCTTCGAGGGCACGGTCCTGGCCGTCACCCACGACCGCTGGTTCGCCCGCTCCTTCGACCGCTACCTGGTCTTCGGCAGCGACGGCCGCGTGCGGGAGACGGCGGAGCCGGTGTGGGACGAGCGGAGGGTGGAGCGGGTGCGCTGACGCGGACGTCGGTCAGCGCACCGGCGCCGGGTCAGCTCCAGCGCAGCAGAGCTCCCAGCCCGCCCACCGGGTCCGTGTCCTGGGCGGTCGGCGTCACCGAGAGGGCCTCCGCCCCCGTGGCCACCACGCACCGCATCAGCGCGTCGTCGGCACGCGCCGACCAGGAGTGCTGTTCGCCGAGGATCTTCAGGTCCGTGCGGCGCACCGCCAGCTGGTCCGGATCCTCGCCGATCCACACCTCGCGGTGGCCGTCCGGCCCGTCCGGGTGGATCAGCAGTTCGTCGATGCGGTGCTCACGGGCGGCCTCGATCAGCGCGGGCACGCCCTCGACCGCCCCGGCGCGGCCCTCGCCGTCCGGCTCGCGGGCCGCCTGGAACCGTTCCAGCTCCCGCGCCGCCCGCTGCCGCACATGATCCTGGCGGGCCTGCTCGACGTCCTCGTCGAGCAGCCTGCTGCCGGTGCCGTGCGGGGCCTCGACCGCCAGATCGCGCAGCCGCCGCGGCAGCCGGTCGTGCACGCTGCGCCGCTCCCGGTCGTCACCGACGAGGATCAGCAGGTCGGCACGGGTCTCCTCCTGGCAGACGGTGAGCGCGTCGGCGATCTCGGCGGCGTTGTGCTCCCACGTGTTCTCCACCTTCAGCTGGAAGTGCCGCTCGGACCAGTCGGCCGTGCTCGTACGGTGCACCGGATGCTGCCGGCCGGTGACCGACCCGGCGTCCTGCCGGCCCAGCGCGGTGCGCAGCTCGAACGCCGCGCCCTTGCGATCGACGTAGGCCACCACGCAGACCGGGTCCTCGCCGGCCAGCTCCAGCAGCGGCGTCGTGTGCGGCAGCGGCGCCCAGTGGGCGCTGTCGCGCAGCGGGGCCCGGGTCAGCGGCGGATCGAGGACCACCTCACCCGCACGGGCGAAGATCGCGCGGCCGTGCGGTTCGGACGAGTGCTCCAGTTCCTCCAGCGCGTTCCGCACGGCATCGCACGTGGCGTCGTCGCAGCCCTGCCCGGACAGCTCCCGGGACAGCGCCTGTGCCGTCAGGTGCCGCTCGTGCGGGGTGTCCTCCGTGTGCCGAGAGGTGTCGACGTACACGGAGGCCCAGGGCCCGAGGTGTTCGTACAGTGGATGCAGAAAGGCGAGATCCATGGCTGTCTCCCGTACACCGTTCGGGGGCGATGTGCTCCCGGGCGGGTACCCGGACCGCATGGTTGAACACGACGAGCGGGGCACCACCATGACCGGAGTCGACCCCAGCCGGCTGGACGACCAGCAGCTCATGAAGGAGCTGGAGACCATCCACCGGACGCGCCACGACACGCTGCTGTACGCCTCCAACGACGCGCTGCGGGCCCACAACGAACGCATGGCGCAACTGGAGGGCGAGTACCTGCGCCGCAACCCGCGCCGCACCGTCGCCGCGGGCCGGACCCGCGACGGCGCCCGCGACCGCACGGGGAGCGGCCCGGCGCCGGCGGCTCCGCCGGGGTGACCCGGGCGGCACGAGCCCAGGACAACGGCCGGAGGCCGGGCACGCGGCCCGGCCTCCTCGGTGGCGCTCTCCCCTGAGCTCAGGCCGCTTGCTTCTCAGCTCAGGCCCCTTGCCTCTCAGCTCAGGCCGCCTGCTTCGACTCCCGGGCGAACACCTCTAGGAACGTCTCGCAGAACGCCTTCAGGTCGTCCGGCTTACGGCTGGTGACCAGCTGGTTGGGGCCGTGGTCGCAGATCCGCACCTGCTCGTCGACCCAGGTGCCGCCGGCGTTGCGGATGTCGGTCCGCAGGCTCGGCCAGGAGGTCAGCACCCGGTCGCGTACGACGTCGGCCTCCACCAGCGTCCACGCGGCATGGCAGATCGCCGCGACGGGCCGGCCCTGGTCGAAGAAGTCCCGCACGAAGGCCACGGCCTTGCGGTTCGTGCGCAGATAGTCCGGGTTGGCGACCCCGCCGGGCAGGACCAGCCCGCCGAACGAGTCGGCCGAGGTCTCGCCCACGACCTCCTGCACGGGGAACTTCTCGGCCTTGTCCAGATGGTGGAACGCCTGGATCGTGCCCGGCTTCGTCGACACGAGCACCGGCTCGTGCCCGGCGTCCACCGCCGCCTGCCAGGGATCGGTGAGCTCGATCTGCTCGACTCCCTCGGGGGCGGTCAGAAATGCGATACGCATGATGTCTCCACTGATGTGTCCACGTCCTACTCTGGCCCTGAAACGTCCTGGCGGCCGCGCGGCTCAGTCGCCCGGGGCGGCACGGCTGATCTCGGCCAGCGCCGAGCCGGGGTCCTGGTTCTCGGCCAGGTCCCCGAGGCTGACGACGCCGACCGGCAGGCCGTCCTCGATGACCGGCAGCCGCCGTACGGCGTGCTCGCGCATCAGCGCCACCGCGGCCGCCACCCGCTCACCCGGACCGATCACCACAGGGTTGCGGCTGCACACCGCGCCGGCGCTCACCGCCAGCGGATCGGCGCCGTCCGCGACCGCCCGTACCGTGATGTCACGGTCGGTGAGCACGCCCACGACGTCCTGCCCGTCGGCCACCACGACATCGCCGATGTCCTGTCTGCGCATCAGCCGCGCCGCCTCGACGAGCGAGGCGTCGGGGCGTACGGCGACCACCCCCGGGGTCATGACGTCTCTCACGAATTCAGCCATCGGGGACCCTTCCCGTGTGGACCCGGCCGGTGCGGACACCGGCCGCTAGGCGTTTCCGCGCCGGGCCTGCCGTCCGCCGCCGGTGAGGGCCTCGGCCAGCTCCTGCACGTTGGCGTAGCGCGCCGAGCGCGGCAGCCGCTCCAACGAGTCCACCAGGGCGTCGGGCGCGTACCCGCGGCGCAGCTCACCGATCAGCTCCCGGGGGCGGGCCGGGAAGGAACTACGGCCCAGGATCCGCGCCAGTTCCAGCCGGACCGTCGCCAGGGACGCCGTGGAGCCCGGTGCCACCGGACCGCCCGCGACCTGCGGATCGTCGTCAGCGGACGGCTCCGGGTCGTGCCACTCCTCGGTCCGGGTCGGATGCCCGGACCGCAGCAGGCCCTGGAGCTCGTGCTTCATCTCGTCGTCGCGGTGAACGCTCAGCCGGTCACTGCCTCGCTGCATGACTCCCTCCAGATCTTCGGGACTGCGCACCGCGTACCCGATGAGAAGGGGCCGACACAGGGTTTGCACTCCGGAAGCGGGGTCACTCGAAGGCATACCCCCCGCGAAAGTTCTGGGGAAGGACCAGGCCCATGGCACTGTTCGCTGTGCTTCTTCCGCTCGTGATGCTCGGCGTGGTGCTGGCGCTCGGGCGGTACGAGGATTTCCTGCTGCCGCCGGTGCAGCCGGACGAGGACCGGCCGGAAAAGGCGGCGCTGGGGCACTGAGGCCGGGTCCCCGTCCGTGCGGCCAGACCCCGCGACGCCGGGATGATCCAAACGACAGGGCCTAGGTCAGGGCAGTACGACGATCTTGCGTCCCTGACCGGCCGCGAACTGTTCCAGTGCCCGCGGGTACTCCGTCAGGGGCAGCCGATGGCTGATGAACACCCGCGGATCGAGCACCCCGGTGGCGAACAGTTCCGCCGCCCGTTCATAGCTGTGCAGCACCGCCATGGAGCCGGTGATCGTGATCTCCTGGTTGTAGACGCGGTACGGCGAGATGGTGGCCGTGGTCGCGTAGTCGGAGACCCCGAACTGCAGGAACGTGCCGGCCTTGGCGACCCGCTCCAGGCCGTCCTGGATGGCGGCGGCGTTCCCGGTCGCGTCGACGACCACGTCCCAGCCGCCGGGGCGCCCCAACTCTTCCGCGGAGAGCGCCACCTGGGTGCAGCCCAGCTTCTCGGCCGTCGCCAGGCGCTCCGCGTTGATGTCGACGACGTCCACGGAGGCGGCGCCGGTGCGCTTGGCCAGCTCCAGCATCATCAGGCCCATCGTCCCGCTGCCGTAGATCAGCACATGGGAGCCGATCCGGCCGTTCAGCACGTCGTAGCCGCGCACGGCACAGGACAGCGGTTCGATCAGGGCCGCGTCCTGGACGTCCACGTGGTCGGGCAGCCGGACGCAGTTGGCGACGGGCGCCACCGCGTACTCGGCGGCGCCACCGGCCACGGTCACGCCGATCGCCCGCCACCGGTCGCACAGGTTGTTGCGGCCGGCCCGGCAGTAGCGGCACTCGTTGCAGTACAGCGAGGGGTCCACGGCGACCCGGTCGCCGAGGGCGAGTTCGGTGACCTCGCCGCCGAGGCCGACGACCTCGCCGGCGAACTCGTGGCCCGGCACGACCGGCAGGGTGGGCGCGAACTCGCCCTGGAGGATGTGCAGATCGGTCCCGCACAGCCCGCAGGCCGCCACGTCGACCACGACCTCGCGCGGCCCGGGGATGGGGTCGGGCACCGTGGTGACGGTGACCCGGCCGGGGGCCTCTATGACGGCGGCTCTCACTTGACTGCTCCAAGGGACAGGCCCCGGACCAGTTTGTCCTGGGCGGCGAAACCGGCGATGAGCACCGGCAGGGAGACCAAGGTGGCGGCGGCGCAGAGCCGGGCGAGGAAGAGGCCCTCGCTGGTGATGAAGCCGACGAGGAAGACCGGGGCGGTCGAGGCGTTCGTCGCGGTGAGGTTGACGGCGAACATGAACTCGTTCCAGCTGAAGATGAAGCAGATCAGCGAGGTGGCGGCGAGCCCCGGCATGGCGACCGGCGCGACGATCCGCAGCAGCACGGTGGGCAGGCCGGCGCCGTCGACCTCGGCGGCCTCCAGGATCTCCCTGGGCACCTCGGCGAGGAACGAGCGCATCATCCACACCGCGATCGGCAGGTTCATGGCGGTGTAGAGGACGATCAGCGTCCACACGTTGTCCAGCATCCCGGCGTCCTTGACGATCAGGTACACCGGCAGCAGGGCCGCGATGGCCGGCAGGAACTTGGTGGACAGGAAGAAGAACATCACGTCGGTCCACTTCTCGACCGGCTTGATGGACAGCGCGTAGGCCGTCGGCACCGCCAGGGCGAGCACGAGCAGCGTCGAAATGACGCCGGCCATCGCCGAGTTGAGGAGGAACGGGGTGATGTCCCGGCTGAACAGCAGCTTGTACTGGTCGAGGGTGACCGGCGCCAGCGGGCTGGGCGGGTTGGTCGCCGCGTCCGCCTCCTGATGGAAGGAGGTGAGCACCATCCACGCCACCGGTGCGAAGAACGCGAGGGTGGCGAGCCAGGCGACGAACGTCCACAGCGGGGACAGCCGGGGCGTACCGCCGTGGTCCTCGCGTCGACGAAGGGCCTTCTTCAGTCGCGCGCCGGGCGCGGAGACCGCCGCGTGCGTGGTCATCGGGAAACCTCCTCGCGGAACAGCGACGCGATGGTGCGCAGCGCGAAGGTCGCGATCACGATCGAGCCGAGTACGACGACCACGCCGGCGGCGGCCGCCTGGCCGTACTCGTACTTGCGGAACATGGTCAGGTAGATCTCGTAGGGCAGGTTGGTGGTCCGGGAGCCGGGGCCGCCCTGCGTGATGGTGTAGACCGCGTCGAAGGTCTGCACGACGTAGATCGTGCCGAGCAGGACGCCCAGCTCGATGTACTGGCGCAGGTGCGGCAGGGTGATGAAGCGGAAGGTCGCCATGGCCGACGCCCCGTCGACGCGGGCCGCCTCCAGGACGTCACCGGGCTGTGCCTGGAGACCGGCCAGCAGGATGAGCATCATGAACGGCGTCCACTGCCACACCAGCGAGACCACCACGGCGGGCATGGGGTAGGAGGACACCCAGTCGACCGTGGGGCCGTTGTCCGCGCCGAAGAAGCGGTACACGGCGTTGACGGTGCCGTTCAGCAGACCGTAGTCGGGGTTGTAGACGGCGTGCTTCCACAGCAGCGCCGCGGCGACCGGCATGACCAGGAACGGTGCGATGAGCATCGTCCGGGCCAGACCGCGGCCGATGAACCGGCGGTCCAGCAGCATCGCCAGGCCGAGGCCCAGGACCACGCTGATGAGGACCACCGAGGCGGTGAGTACGACGGTGTTGAGCACCGCCGTGCGCAGCCGCTCGTCGGTGAAGACGAACTCGAAGTTGGACAAGCCGACGAAGTGCCGCTCGCCCGGTTTGAGGACGTTCCACTGAAGCGTGGAGATGACGAGCGTGGCCACGAAGGGCAGTTGAGTGACGACGACGGTGAAGACGAGCGCCGGCAGCAGCGGGATACGGCGCTTCCACCTGCCGGCGGCTGTGGAGGTGCGCGGGCGGCTCGGCGGGGGCGCCGTCCTGGGCGGAGCGGTGAGCGTGGTCATGGCGGGTTCCTCTGCCGGTGAGGGCGGGGGTGGGGAGGGTGCCCGGCCGGGGGGAGGGCCGGCCGGGCGGTTCCTGCGGGTCACTGGTAGTTCTTCGCGACGTCCTCGGCGAGCTTCTGGCCGTCGTTCAGTGCCTTGTCCACGCTGGTCTTGCCGGCGATCGCGGCGGAGATCTCCTGGGTGACCTTGGTCCCCAGGTCCTGGAACTCGGGGATGGCCACGTACTGGACGCCCACGGTCGGCCTGGGCTGGACACCGGGGTTGGCCGGGTCGGCCTGCTCGATGGACTTCAGGGTGATGTCACCGAAGGACGCAGCGGCCTTGCGGTACTCCGGGAGCTCGTAGGTGCTGGCCCGCTTGCCGGCCGGAACACGCGACCAGCCGAGCTTCTCGCCGACGAGCTTCTCGTAGTCCTTGCCGGAGGCCCACAGCATGAACTTCGAGGCGGCGTCGGCGTTCTTCGTGGTCTTGGGCATGGCCCACGCCCAACTCCACAGCCAGCCACTGCTCTTGGTCTCGGCGGTCGGCGCGTAGGCGTAGCCGACATGTCCGGCGATCTTGCTGGAGTTCGGGTCCTCCAGCGATCCGGCCGCGCTGGTCGCGTCGTACCACATCGCGACCTTCTTCTGGCTCATGGCGTTCAGGCACTCGGTGAACCCGGCCTGCGCCGCTCCCGCCTCGCCGTGCTTGCGGACCAGGTCGACGTAGAAGTTGGTCGCCTTCTTGAACTCCGGGGTGTTGACCTGCGCCTTCCAGTCCTTGGTGAACCAGGTGCCGCCGAAGGTGTTGACCACGGTCGTCAGCGACGCGCCGAGTTCGCCCCAGCCGGCCAGGCCGCGCAGACAGATGCCCCGCATGCCCGGCTCCGCGCCGTCGACCTTGGCCGCGATGTCGGCTATCTGCTGCCAGGTCGGGCGCTCGGGCACCGTGATGCCCTTCGCCTTCATGACGTCCTTGTTGTACATGAGGAACGAGGACTCGCCGTAGAACGGCAGGGCGTAGAGCTTGCCGTCGGAGCCCGAAAGGGACGTGACCATCGGCTTGAGCAGGTCACCGGTGTCGAAGCTCGCGTCCTTCTCGGCGTAGGAGCTGAGTTCGTGCAGCCAGCCGTTCTTCTCCCAGATGGGGACCTCGTAGGCGCCGATCGTGGCGACGTCGTACTGGCCGGCCTGGGTGGCGACGTCCTGGGTGACCTTGTCGCGCAGCTCGTTCTCGGGGAGGACCGTGAAGTTCACCTTGATGCCGGTGTCCTTGGTGAAGGTGTCCTTCGTCAGCTTCGCGATGTCCTCCATCTGCGGATTGCCGACCATCAGCACGTTGATGCTCTTGCCGCCGCCGTCGGAGCCGGACGCGCCGCCCGCCCCGCTGCACGCGACCAGCAACGAGCCCGCGGCCGCCGCCACGGCGCCGGCACGGATCATTCTTCGTGTACGCATGACTGACTCCAGGGATGTGTGTTTCGAGGGGGATGTGATTCAAGGGGGATGTGATTCGAGGGGGATGTCTCGCGGGTGTGCGGAACCAGGCCCCCGGATGTGCGGGGGCGGCGATGGGGTGCGAGGAGGAACCGCGGCTCAGACCCGGATGACCTCGGGCCCCAGCAGTGAGTAGCGGTGTGCCTCGGAGGCGGGCAGCCCGGCGTCGGTGACGATCGCCTCGAACTGCGTGACGTCCGCGAAGCGGCAGAAGCTCACGGCGCCGAACTTCGTGTGGACGCCGGAGAAGACCCGGCGCCTGGCGGTCTTCAGGACCTGGGACTTGACCTCGCTGACCGCGGGATCGGGGGTGGTGAGTCCGAACTCGCGGGAGATGCCGTTCGCGCCGACGTACGCCAGGTCGATGACGAGGCCGGACAGCATCCGCGTAGCCCAGTGGTCGACCGTGGCCAGCGTCCCACCGCGCACCCGGCCGCCGAGCAGCAGGACGGTGAAGTTCTGGGCGGACGCCAGGGCACTCGCGGTGGCCAACGAGGAGGTGACCACGGTCAGTCGGCGGTCACGGGGGAGTGCGGCGGCGATGAGCTGAGGGGTGTAGCCCTCGTCGATGAAGACGGACTCCGCGTCCCCGAGCAGGTCGGCCGCGGCGACCGCGATCCGGGACTTCTCGGGGACCTGCATGGTGGTGCGGAAGGCGAGCGTGGTCTCGAAACTCCGGCTCTCCACGGGGTGGGCACCGCCATGGGTACGCCGGACCAGCCCGTGCCCCTCCAGCAGATTCAGGTCCCGCCTCACGGTCTCCTTGGAGACCCCGAGGTCGGCGGCCAGCGTTCCGACGTCCACGGAGCCGGAAGAGCGTGCCCTTTCGAGGATCCCGCGTCTTCGTTCCTCGGCGTCCACGGCGACACCTCCGTTTCACGCCGGACGCGCTGTTTCCGCGCCGGCTGTTTCCCGGAGCCCGTCCCATTCGGCTTCGGTGGCCAAATTTCTACAAGGGGATCGCCGGGGGTGACCAGGTTCGTCGCCGAGCAGTTCATGACCGAATGTGCCCGTTTGCCGCCGTGCGCAGGCGCCTGGTGACGTGGTGAGGGGAGCGGTGACGCGGGAGACCGATGCCCGTTTACTGACCGGCGCGCGCCTGTTCGGTGCCTGAATGGGGGGTGGGTTCCGGCCAGGCGGCCGCGATGTGGCGACACCACTCGCGGCCTGCGCGGCGATGCCGCGCAGGCCAAGGTGGTGGTGCAGCGGATCGGTCGTGGCGTCGGTCGTCGGTCAGCGCACGTGCGGACGGGCGTTCGCCGGGGGCGCCTCGCAGGTGATGTCCCTGGCCGGGAGGCGGCCGGTGGCGAGGTACTTGTTGACCGCGGCGTCGGCGCACGGGGAACCGTAGACGCCGTACACGGCGTGCTGATCGGCTCCGCGCAGGGTGACCAGGCGGGAGGAGGGCCACATCCGGCGGGCCGCCGTCGCTCCCTCGTAGGTGGTGCGCGGGTCTCCGGTGGCGTTGACGAGCAGGGCCGGGTGATCGTCCCTGATGGCGGTCGGGCGCTCGCGAGGCGAGTCCCAGAAGGCGCAGGGACCCAGATTGTTCGTGACGGGGCCGAACAACGCGTCCCGCGCCCGTGCCCGTTGGACATCGCGCCAGTAGACCTCAGGATCTCTCGGGGCGGCGACGTCGCCGCACAGGATCGCGGTCTGGACGCTGCCGTAGTGGGAGTCGGTACCGGTCAGCTCGAACTCGAGGAACTCGGCGAGCCAGGGGGAGGGGGTGACGTGCTGCCCGTCCGCCGCGCGCAGCAGGTCCTGGACCCCCTGCGCGAAGTCCCCGTATGCGGCGTCGTTGTGCTGGGAGAGGCCGCTGAACACGGTGAGGGGCACGACGTGCTCGTCCACCCGGTGGTCGCCGAGCCGCAGTGGTGTGCGGGCGGCGGCGGCCTGGACGCGGTCCACGGTCGCCAGCACCGCCCCACGGGTGCGCCCCAGGCCGTAGGTCGCGTCACGGGCGGCGGCCCAGGAGGCCCAGCCCTCCAGTGCGTGGCGGTTGGCCTTCTCGCTGCCCCGCAGCAGCCGGGGGTTGTACCGGTCCGGGTCGATGACACCGTCCAGGACGACCCGGTCGGTGCGGCCGGGGAACATCGTGGCGTACACCTCGCCCAGGTAACTGCCGTACGAGTACCCCAGGTAGGAGATCCGCCGCTCACCGAGCGCGGCGCGGATGACGTCCAGGTCGCGCGCGGTGTTCCGGGTGGTGACGTACGGCAGCACGTCACCGGCGTGTCGCCGGCAGCGCTGGGCGAGGTCCTGGGAGAAGGCCGCGATGCGGTCGAACCCGGCGCGGTCCGCGCCCGCGCTCCGGATCGCGGAACCGGTCGGCCAGTGGCAGTCCAGCGGGGTGCTTCGGCCGACGAAGCGGGGATCCACGCCCACCACGTCGTAGCGTGCGGCGACGTCCTTCATCGCCTTGTGGACCCATGGCGGGTCACCGAGCGTCTGCCCGCCGGGGCCACCGCCGTTGAGCAGGAGCGGGCCGACGCGGTGGGCGGTGTCGGTGGCGCGGATCCGGGAGATCGCGACGGTGATCGTACGTCCGTCGGGGGCGCTGTAGTCCAACGGCACGGTCACGTCGGCGCATTGGGCGCCCGCCTGCTCAAGCTCTTTCCCGGTCGCGTCGTTCGGGCCGAGCACGCAGCTCTTCCAGTCGAGGCGCTGGTGGTGGTAGCGGGCGAGGGGGTCGGATACCGCCTGGGCCGGGAGGGCCGTGGCGGGCAGCGCCGTGAGGGCGAGAGCAGTGGCGACCAGGGAGAGGGCGGCCTTTCTCGCCCTTCCCGAAGCGTCCTGCCACGAGCGGGCTAAGCGGATCACTGATTGTTTCCCTTCTGTCGGTTTGTCGCTTTACTTCCTGGAGGTGGGTCTTCGCAGAGGGCGGTCTGGACCACGTCGAGGAAGTCCTCCTCGGCCTGCGACGTGGCCGGTACCTCGTTGAGCGCGACGGCGACGCTCCGCCCGCCCGGGCCCACGGCGGTCAGCGCCCGGTGTCCTCCCGGCACGGTCCCCGCATGACCCCACCACCGGCCGCCGCAGCGCAGCGGGGAGGCGATCAGGCCGAGCCCGTAGCGGGCGCCGGGCCAGAGTCGGTCGGGGTCGGCGGCCACCGTCCGCCGCATGTCGGCCAGTTGCTCCGCGGGCACCAGCAGCCGGCCGCCGAGCAGTGCGGTGATGAACCGGGTCAGGTCGGCGGGCGTGGAGACCAGCGCGCCGCCGACCCCGCCGAAGGTCGTGTTCCAGGCGGTGCCGTCGGCGAGGCGGCCGTCCTCCGCGGTGAAGTAACTGCGCGAGTGCGGTCCGCGGATGCGGACGTCGTCCCCGGGCCAGTACGTGTCGCGCAGCCCGAGGGGCCGGATCACGCGGCGGGTGATCTCCGCCTCCGGGGAGTGGCCGGTGACCTCGCGGATGATCAGGCCCGCGAGGAGGTAGTTGGTGGTGGCGTAGTGCCAGGCACCGCTCGGGCGCGGCAGGTCGAGGGCGCGGGCGACGAGTGCGCGCGGCTCGAAGTGGCGGTACCGGACGCGCTCGGGGCGCTGCCACTCGGGGGCGTCGAGGTAGTCGGGCAACCCGCTGGTGTGCCGCAACAGTTGCCGTACGGTGATACGGCGGCCGTCGTAGCCGTTGCGCCGGATCAGACCGGGCAGGTAGCGGTCGACGGGAGCGTCGAGCTCGATCCGGTGCTCGGCGGCGAGTTGGAGCACTACGGCCGCGGTGAACGTCTTCGTGACGCTGCCCGCGCGCAACCGGTCGGTCGCGTTCATGGGGCGGCCCGTGCTCAGGTCGGCCGTCCCGGCGGTCTCGGTCCAACTCCCGCAGGATCCGCCCGCGTTGGCGTCGGTGACCAGGACCGCGGCACCGGTGATCCCGTCACGATCGGTGAGCGTGCGCAGCGCCTGACGCAGATCGCCGTGCGGTTGGCAGACGGAGTGCTGCCGGGCAGCGGGCGACTGTGCGGCAGCCGGAGCGACGGGCACGACGAGGGCCGCCAACAGGGCCGCCACGCCTGCGCGTCTGCCCAGCGTGGAGGTGATGAAGGGGGTGGACATACGCCACAACGCTAGGCAGGCGCCCCGCCGAGGTCACTCGGGCTGACCGCCGATTCGCGGGTGGGGCCAGCCGCAGGGCGGAGCATGCGGCATGCCCCCTATTGGTCGACCTCATCTAGGAGGCAGCTTCAAGGCCTACGCCCGGGGCGTCGGCGCGATCTCCTCGATCAGGCCCTCGACCAGCACCTTGATCTCGTCCCGGATCGGACGAACGGCCTCCACGCCCTGACCGGCCGGGTCCTCCAACTGCCAGTCCAGGTACCGCTTGCCGGGGAAGACCGGGCAGGTGTCGCCGCAGCCCATCGTGATGCAGACGTCCGACTCCTTCACCGCGTCCACGGTGAGCATCTTCGGGACCTCGGCGGAGATGTCGATGCCGACCTCGGCCATGGCCTCGACGGCGGCCGGGTTGACCCCCGCGCCCGGGTTGGAGCCGGCGGAGCGGACCTCGACGCGGTCCCCGGCCAGATGGGTCAGCCACGCCGCGGCCATCTGGGAACGGCCGGCGTTGTGGACGCAGACGAACAGCACGGAGGGCTTGTCGGACATCGAGGCTCTCTCTTGTCTCACGACGGCATCAGGCGCGAATGACATCATCACTCGGTGGTGTCAGTCACCACTGATGTGACAGTATCAGCCCATGATGACGTCAGTCGACACTGATCTGATCCGGGTGCTGGCCGACCCGCTCAGGCTCCGGATCGTGACCCTGCTCGCCAAAGAGACGCTGTGCACCACCCACCTCGTGGAGGAGACCGGTGCCCGGCAGACCAACCTCTCCAACCATCTGAGAGTGCTGCGCGAGGCCGGGGTCGTCGAGACGGAGCCGTGCGGCCGGTTCACCTACTACCGGCTGAAGCCCGATGTCATCGCCTCGCTCGCCGGCCAGTTCGCCGACCTGGCCGAGTCCGCTCGGACCGCCGCCGGGAACAAGAGGGCCTGCCCATGACCGCCGCCGAAGCCGCACCGACCGCGGAGTCCGCGCCAGCCACGCCTGTGCCCGAGTCCACCGCGCCCGTGCCTGAGCCCACCGCGCCCGCGCCGGGGGCCACCCCGCCGCGCGCGCCCCTGGTCGCGCGGGCTTCCGCCGAACTCATAGGCACGGCGCTGCTGGTGGCGGTCGTGGTCGGCTCCGGTATCCAGGCCACGCAACTGACCAAGGACCTCGGCGTCCAGCTGCTGGCCAACTCCACGGCCACCGTCTTCGGCCTCGGCATCCTGATCCTGCTGCTCGGCCCGGTCTCCGGCGCGCACTTCAACCCGGTCGTCACGCTGGCCGAGTGGTGGACGGCCCGCCGCGGCGGGCCCGGAGTCACACCGCGCGAGGTGGCCGTCTACGTCCCCGCGCAGGTCGTCGGGGCGATCGCCGGTGCCGTCCTGGCGGACGCGATGTTCGGCGAGCCGCTGGTCGAATGGTCCACCCATGACCGCTCCGCCGGGCACCTGCTGCTGGGCGAGGTGGTGGCCACGGCGGGCCTGATCCTGCTGATCTTCGGCCTGGCCCGCGCGGACAATCTGCGCTTCGCGCCGGTGGCCGTCGCCTCCTACATCGGCGCCGCCTACTGGTTCACCTCGTCGACCTCCTTCGCCAACCCGGCGGTGACCATCGGCCGCGCGTTCACCGACACCTTCGCGGGCATCGCGCCCGGCTCGGTCGCCGGGTTCGTCGTCATGCAGATCGTCGGCGCGGTGGTGGGCCTGGCGCTCGTCGCGCTGATCTTCATGCCCGCCCGTTCCCGCTCCGAGCGCTCCGCCGGGTGACACGGGTGACACGGATGCCGCGGATGACATGGATGACATGGATGTCTCGGGGACATCGCGGGCGGTACGGCGACCGGGGCTGGGCTCAGTCCAGGGTCTGGGCCGCGTACAGCGCGCCGAGGGCCGCGGCGAGGCCGCCGAGCAGCAGCCGTAGCACTCGTTCGGGCAGGCGGGGCTGGAGGCGAGCGCCGAGGTATCCGCCGATCAGCCCGCCGGTGCCGCAGGCGAGCCCGAGCCACCAGTCGGGGGCGATGTCTCCGGAGGTCACGAGCGACAGCAACGCGTAGGCGGCGGCGCCGACCAACGAGGTGGCGAACGTGGCGGCCAGTGCCGCCGGTGCGACGCGTGCGACGGGCAGGCCGCGCCCCACGAGGACCGGCCCGAGCAGGGAGCCGCCGCCGATGCCGTAGATGCCGCCGACCACGCCGACCGCCAGGGCGAGACCGGTGAGCGTCCGCGGGGCCAACTCGCCTGCCGGCGGCGGTCGGTGGTGGGCCGGGGAGAGGGCGCGCAGGCACAGCCACAGGCCGAGCGGCAGCAGCAGGGCGGCGATCAGGATGCGGAAGACGTCCGGTCCGGGGAGCGCGAAGACCCGGATGGCGGCGCCGAGGACGACGCCGGGCAGCGTGCCCAGTACCAGGCGACGGGCGAGGTCGCCGCGCAGGGCGCCGTCATGGCGGTAACGCCACAGGGCGCCGGGTCCGGCGACGACGTTGAACAGCAGGTTGGTCGGGGTGACCGCCGGGTTGGGCACGCCGAAGACGCTCAACTGGACCGGGAGGAGGAACACCGCGCCGGACACGCCGACCGGGGCGGTCACGGCCGCGATCAGGAGGGCGGCGGCCAGCCCTCCCGCCAGTGTCCAGTCCACCCTCGCCCCCGCTTGCCGATCGTCCGGTCAGTATCGGCACCTCGGAGGCGGATGAGGGTGGCCTGCAACGAGATGTTCATGAGCAGGGGCAGCCGGACCCCTGCCGTATCGGCCATGTCAGCCGAAAGTGCCCAGCATCCGTCCCATGGCGGCGACCACGGACGGCTCGACGCGGTAGTACACCCAGGTGCCGCGTCGCTCGGAGGTGAGCAGTCCCGCTTCCTTGAGCTTCTTCAGGTGGTGGGAAACCGTCGGCTGGGAGACGCCGACGTCGGAGATGTCGCACACGCACGCCTCGCCGCCCGGGTGCGAGGCGACCGCCGAGAAGAGCCGCAGGCGCACCGGGTCGCCGAGCGCCTTGAACATGCGTGCCGTCGTCCGGGCCTCTTCGGCGGTCAGTGCTCGTTCGGTGAACGGTGGGCAGCACGGCTCCACGGCGTCGGGGGCCTCGGGCTCCAGCGAGGTGGGCGGCGCCGTCGTCGTATTCGACATGCATCTATGTTGACATATGTCGAACCAGTCCAGGCCCCGGCTGTTTCGATAAATGTCTATGTTGACGCTTGTCGAATCAAGTGGGAGGCTTGCAGTGCAAGAGATCGACGGGTGTCGAAGTAAAGGGGAATTCCCGTGGCTGTACCCATGAACAGCGCGTCCACCACCGACCGGCTGCCCGTCGCGGTCATCGGAGCCGGCCCGATCGGCCTGGCCGCCGCCGCCCACCTCGTCGACCGCGGCATCGAACCGCTGGTCCTGGAGGCCGGACCGACCGCCGGCACCGCTGTCCGGGACTGGTCGCATGTGCGGCTCTTCTCCCCGTGGGCGGAGCTCACCGACCCGGCCGCCGAGAAGCTGCTGGCCCCGACCGGCTGGGTACGCCCGGACGGTGCCGCGTATCCGACGGGCGGTGACTGGGCCGAGCAGTACCTCCAGCCGCTCGCGGACGTCCTCGGTGACAGGGTTCGGTACGGCATCACGGTGACCGGCGTCGCCCGCGCCGGCCGGGACCGTGTCGTCGACGCCGGGCGCGAGGAGCAGCCCTTCACCCTGCATCTCCGCAGCGCGGACGGGACCGAGGAACGGATCAGCGCCCGCGCGGTCGTCGACGCCTCCGGCACCTGGTCCACTGCGAGTCCTATGGGCGCCGACGGCATGCCGGCCCTGGGTGAGCGGGCGGCCGCCGACCGCATCTCCCACCGCGTCCCCGACCTCAGGGACCCGTCAGTACGCGCCCGTTACGCGGGCAGGCGGACCGCCGTCGTCGGTTCGGGCGCCTCCGCGTTCACCGCCCTCGCCTACCTCGCGGACCTCGCGAAGGAAGAGCACGGGACGCACGCGGTGTGGATCCTGCGCCGCGCAATCGGTGCCAACACCTACGGCGGCGGCGAGGCCGACCAGCTGCCGGCGCGCGGCGCGCTCGGCCTGCGGGCGAAGGCGGCGGTGGATGCCGGTCACGCGTCCGCGGTGACCGGCTTCCGCACCGGGGCCGTCGAACGGGACGGCGACCGCCTGATCCTCGTCGCCGAGGACGGACGGCGCCTGGACGCCGTGGACGAGGTCATCGTCCTGACCGGTTTCCGGCCGGACCTGTCCTTCCTCTCCGAAGTGCGGCTCGGGCTCGACGACCGCCTCCAGGCGCCGACCGCGCTCGCTCCGCTGATCGACCCGAACGTGCACTCCTGCGGCACCGTCTACCCGCACGGCGTGAACGAGCTCTCCCACCCCGAGCAGGGCATCTACCTGGTCGGCATGAAGAGCTACGGCCGCGCGCCGACGTTCCTCGCGATGACCGGCTACGAGCAGGTCCGCTCCATCGCCGCGGCACTCGCCGGAGACCGCGAGGCGGCGGAACGCGTCGAACTCACGCTCCCGGAGACCGGAGTCTGCGGCGGTGCCGGCCTGTTCGACGAGCCCGACACCGCGCGGAGCGGCGAGGGCGGTGGGTGCTGCGCGGCCCCGGCCACCCTCCGGATCGGCGTGGGCGCCCCGACCTCGTCCGGGGGCTGCTGACCGTCGTGACCGACGTCGACGCGCGCGGGGCCGCGACCGGAACCGGGGACCGGTCGCGGCCCCGCGCCGCGCTGCTCGCCCTCTGTCTGACGCAGATCACGAGCTGGGGAATCGTCTACTACGCCTTCCCCGTTCTCAACCCCCGCATCACCGCCGACACCGGCTGGTCCACCACCGCCACCACCGGCGCCTTCTCCGCCGCCCTTGTCGTCTCCGCGCTCGCCGGCATACCCGTCGGCCGCCTCCTCGACCGCCGCGGGCCCCGTGCGGTCATGACCACCGGATCACTCCTCGGCACCGGCGCCGTACTGGGCATGGCGTGGGCGCCCAGCCTCTCCGCGTTCACGGCCGCTTGGCTGCTGGCCGGCGTGGCCATGGCCGCCACCTTCTACCACCCCGCGTTCGCCGCCGTGACGCGCTGGTGGGGAGAGGACCGTATCCGCGCCCTCACGATCGTCACACTCGCCGGCGGCCTGGCTTCCACCGTTTTCGCGCCCCTGACGGCCACCCTCGCCGAGCACTTGAGCTGGCGCGCCACGTACACGGTCCTCGCGGCGGTCCTCGGGGCCGTCACCGTTCCCGCTCATGCCCTCGCCCTACGCGCCCCGTGGCCCGCGGTACCTCTCCGGTCAGCCCAACAGCCCGACGACAGCGGGTCGGTAGCCCGCAGCCGCCCCTTCCTCGTGCTGGCCTCCGCACTCACCCTCAACGGCTTCGCCATGTACGCCGTCGTCATCGCCCTGGTTCCGCTGCTGACCGAGCGCGGCGCGAGCACCACCGCGGCGGCGTGGGCACTCGGCCTCGGCGGGGCGGGCCAGACCCTCGGCCGCACCCTCTACGCCTGCCTGGCCCGCCACACCGGCGTCACCACCCGCACGGTCGCGCTGATCACCGCGGGCGGCGCCACGACGTTGGCCCTCGCCGTCGTCCCGGGCCCCTATCCCTTGCTTCTCCTGCTGGCCATCACGGCGGGCACGGTTCGCGGCAACCTGACCCTCCTGCAGGCCACCGCCGTCACCGACCGCTGGGGCACCACCCACTACGGCCGCCTCTCCGGCCTCCTCGCCGCCCCCGTCACCGTCGCCGGCGCGCTCGCACCCTTCGCCGGGGCCGCCATCGCAGGTGTGCTCGGGGGATACCCGGCACTCTTCCTCGTGCTCGCCGGAATCTCGGTGGGCGCCGGAGCCCTGGCCGTTGCCGGCCGTTCCTGCAAGTCCCCGTAGCAGGCCAGGGAAACAGGGCCGGACCATACTCGGTCGCTACGCGCTCAGCGGCGGTCTGGCCGACCTCCTCGCGGGCAAGCCCAACAGCGGATTCGCCCTGACCCCTGTCAGGACCGGCTGAGCCCCCGGAAGCCGTTTCGGGGTCAGTAGCCACCACCGTCGTTCGTGTCGGTGCCGCCGTCCGGTGAGGCGGTGCCGCCGACGGTGAGTTCGGTCTTCATGCCCATGCCCTTGTGATCGTCCACGGGGCAGTAGACCTCATAGGTTCCGTCCTTCAGCGTGATGGTGAGCTTCGCCGATTCCCCGGGTTCCAGCGTGCGGGTCTTCTCCTCCGTTCCGGAGCCCTCGATCTCCAGGGCATGGTCGTGGTCTCCGTCGTTCGTGGCGACGAAGGTGTAGTCACCCGCCTGGAGCGTGGTGCGGGACAGCTGCATCTTGAAGTCGGTCATCTTGACGTCCACCTGGCTGGTCCCCGGCTCGCCGCTCTTTTCCGGGGCCGACGGTGTCGAGCCGGCACCGTCGTCGTTTCCGCCGCCGCAGGCCACGAGGATGCCCGCCACTGCTCCGGCGGCCAGTCCGGGGACGGCGTTCCTGCGTATGAACGTCATGAGCGTCGTCGTCATGTCTCGGCCCTCCGTGAGAAATCTTTCCTGACCATGAGAAATCGTTCATGACCATGAGAAGGTCGTTTCTGACCGTGAGAATTCGTTCCTGACCAGAGGTACGGAGGGACCGCGCCAGGGGATTTCCGGCGAGCGGGGCCAAGCGGGAGAATGGGGCCGTGATCCCGCGTGGAGCGGGGGGAATCCGTTCGACGAGGTCCGCCGTATCCACTGGTATGCGGCGATCGGGCCTTCCCCTCGGGCGGCTCTCGGACGAGGCGCTGCTGGCGGGAATGGCGACCGGCGCCCCGGAGGTCACCCTCGCGTTCGTGCGCCGGTTCCAGCGCATGGTCTTCGGCATCGCCGTCGCCGTCGTCGACGACCCCCAGCTCGCGGAGGACATCGCCCAGCAGACCTTCGAAAGGGCTTGGCGTCACGCGCAGGTCTACGACTCCCGGCGTGGATCGGTGAAGACCTGGCTGGCGACGATCACGCACAACCTGGCGATCGACGCCGTCCGCGCCCGCAACGCGACCCCGGTCTCCCCGGCGGACCTCGACGCTCTGCTCGGCATCGTGACCCGGACGCCCGAACAGTGGGCGCTCGCCGACGAGACGGCGTCCCGGATACGGGCCGCGGTGGCCGGCCTCCCGCCCCAGCAGGCGCGTGCCGTGGTCATGGCCGGGATCTACGGGATGACCGCACGGCAGATCTCCGAGGTGGAGGGGATCCCCCTCGGCACGGCCAAGACACGGATCAGGGCGGCGATGGGGAAACTGCGGACCGCTCTGGGACCCGAGCGAGCCGATCATGACTGACAGGGACTGCGAGCGGCTGAAGGCCGTCGCCGACGAACTGGCACTGGGTGTCCTCCCCGGTCAGGAGCGAGCCGAGGCCATCGCCCACCTGGACCGCTGCCGCACGTGCCGGGAGCACGTCGAGCAGCTGACGCGCGTAGGAGACGGACTGCTCTCCCTCCTGCCGGGCAGCGAGCCACCCGTCGGCTTCGAGACACGGGTGACGGACGCGCTGCGCCTGAACCCACCGGCACGACGGCGGCGACGACGTGCCGGTGTGGCGATCGCAGCCGCAGCCGCGATCGCCCTCGGGTTCGGCTTCGGTGGCTGGGCCGTCGGTACGGCCATCCAGGGTGCGTCGGCTCCCTCGTCGCGGAGTTCGGAGCCCCCCGGCTCGCAGCCCCTCGGCTCGGCGGAGCGCGGCCTTCTCGCAGCGTCTCTGCTGACACCCGACCACCGCACCGCAGGCCGGATCTTCGCCTACACCGGATCTCCGGGCTGGGTCTACATGTCGGTCCACCTCGGCGGCCACTGGTCCGGCTCCGACTCCCGGGCCGGAGAGGAGTCCGAGGCCGCGGGCTCGCACGAGGGGTACCCGGAGACCGGAACGGTCAGCTGCCAGCTGGAGCGTACGGACGGCACGGCGGTCCACATCGGGGAGTTCGTCCTGGACGACGCCGGCCGCGGCTACTGGGGCGCCCCCACGCGAGTCGACCCGGACACGGTGTCAGGTGCCCGGCTCCTGGACGCGGACGGCTCCGTCCTGGCCACGGCCCACTTCGACGCTCCGCCGAACCGGTGACCGCGGAACACGCAACGGGCCCGGAAACGCGGGTATCAGCACACTCGCCGCAGCAAACCAGCCATACCCCTGGCGAGTTAACCCGATGTTCCAGAACTGGTGGTCGATCTCCACCGACAGGCCGCTAGGATCACGGCATGGTTACGGCCTGGTCGCCCCCGCGCACAGATGGATCCCGCCCCGGTGCGGGTCCGTTGGTGCGCCTGGTGGCCCTGGCCGTGCTCCTGTTCGGTGTCCTGGTGACGCACGGCGCGGACGTGGAGAGCGTCAAAGGGCACCTCTCCACCAGCGCAACGGCTGCTGCGGCAACGCCCGTCGAGCACACGCGCCAGGCAGCCGTCCACTCCGTGCCGCAGTTCACCGCGGCAGCGGGCGAGCGCCACGGCGGTTCCGAACCGTCGCATCCTGGCGAGCAGTGCGCATCCGGACAGCCTCAGCAGAGTTCTGCCTCGCCAACGCCTTGCTTTGCGGCATCGGTTCGCGAATCAGGCCGCGCCGGGGACGTCTTCGCCGTACGCATACCGGCGGCCGGCGAGCCAGTTGACGGGGCGTCACCCGCAGCACTGAGAGCGGCCTCCGTCGTGCGGCAGGTCTAGAAGCACAGAGTCCTCCAACCGGCCTGCCGGTCTTCACCGGTTCGGCTGATCATGCGCGACGAACTCCGGATTCCGTGCCCATGATGGGCCGCTCACGTTCGTCGATGCCGTCCTGACCCCACCCATGCCTGCACGCCTCTCCTCCGTCGTTGTCGGAGAGCGGTGGCAGCGCGGAGGACCTGTGCCGACCCTTTCCCGTACGCCCGCTCGCGCTCCACGGACGCCATGCGGCCCGCCTCCGTGGCGCCGGCTCGTCGTGGCGCTTCGCGGCACGGTCGTGATGACACTCGTGTTGTGCGCCGTCATGCACGGTGTGCTCGACGAGGCACATGCGTCGGTGACGCCTCCCGCCGCCTCGTCGGCCGTCGCCGCGGTGGGCGGCGATCCTCACGGCCCCGACGTTCCCCACGGTGTCGAGGACTGCGTGGCGGACGTGATCCTCCGTCCGGCGGGCCAGTCGCTCGAGGAGCTTCCCCTCGCGGCGACGGCCCTCGTCGTCCTCGCCGCCCTGTCCGTGGCGGCGCTCAGACCTGTCGTAGGGCAGGAAGTCCGCAGACGTCGCGGCGCGCGCACCGGCCGCGCGGCGCTCGTGCGTACGTCTCGGTGGCGGATCTAGACCACTCCCTCGCAGCCGGCCGGCTTCGTCGGCTGCCGCGTCCCCACGGCCCGAACGCGGATCGGTGATCCGCCGTGCCGCCGTGGGGCGCGAGATGAACCCGCACCCGTCGTATTCATCGAGCGAGAGTGAACACACAGACATGCAGTCATTGAGCAAGACCGCGGCTGCCCGCGGGCAGGCGGCCCTGACCGGGCTGGTGGGCAACACCCCCCTGCTGCGGGTGTCGGAGCCGCTGGCCCCGGCCGGGCGCGGCTTCTGGGCGAAGCTCGAGGGGTTCAACCCCGGCGGCATCAAGGACCGCCCGGGGCTGCACATGGTGGAGCGGGCCCGCGCCCGCGGCGACCTGCGGCCCGGCGGACGGATCATCGAGTCCACCAGCGGCACCCTGGGCCTGGGGCTGGCCCTGGCCGGAATGGTGTACGGCCACCCCGTCACCCTGGTGACCGACCCGGGGCTCGAGCTGTCCATGACCCGCCTGCTGACCGCGTACGGCGCCCAGGTCAACGTCGTCTCCGAGCCGCACCCCACGGGCGGCTGGCAGCAAGCGCGCCGCGAGCGCGTACAGCGACTGCTGGAGCAGCACCCCGACTCCTGGTGCCCGGACCAGTACGGCAACCCGGACAACGTCGCCGCCTACACGCCGCTGGCCCTTGAACTCGCCTCCGAGATGGGCCACATCGACGTACTGGTGTGCAGCGTCGGCACCGGAGGCCACTCGGCCGGTGTCTCCCGGGTCCTGCGCCAGCTCTACCCCGAGTTGACGGTCGTCGGCGTGGACACCACCGGCTCCACGATCTTCGGCCAGCCCGCCCGGCCCCGCCTGATGCGGGGACTCGGCTCCAGCATCCACCCCCGCAACGTCGCCTACGACAACTTCTCGGAGGTGCACTGGGTCGCCCCGCACGAGGCGGTGTGGACGTGCCGGCAACTGGCCGCCTCCCACTACGCCACCGGGGGATGGAGCGTGGGCGCGGTCGCGCTCGTGGCCGGCTGGCTGGCCCGGACGATGCCGGCGGACGCACGCGTCGTCGCCGTCTTCCCCGACGGCCCGCAGCGCTACCTGGGGACGGTCTACGACGACGACTACTGCGCCGCCCACGGCCTGCTGGACGGGCCACCGGCGCCCGAGCCCGACCTGGTCGGCCGCCTGGACGAGAAGGAGGTCACCCGCTGGACCCGGTGCACCACCGTGGTCGATCCCCTCACCCTGCGAGGGACGGGAGAGGACGTCGCCCGGTCCGTCCCGAGCGCCGGGCCCGACTCCGCGGAGGAGGACCGGTGAAGGGGCTGCTCACCCAAGTTCGGTCGTACGAACGCAGTGTCCAGCTGCTGATGGTGAACCAGTTCACCATCAACCTCGGCTTCTACATGCTGATGCCCTACCTGGCCGCGCACCTCTCCGGCACACTCGGCCTGGCGGGCTGGATCGTCGGACTCGTGCTCGGCGTACGGAACTTCAGCCAGCAGGGCATGTTCCTCGTCGGCGGGACACTGGCCGACCGGCTCGGCTACAAGCCGATGATCGTCGCCGGGTGCGTGCTGCGGACCCTCGGCTTCGCGACGCTCGGGCTGGTGAACTCGCTGCCCGCACTGCTGGCCGCCTCGGCCGCCACCGGGCTGGCCGGAGCGCTGTTCAACCCCGCCGTGCGGGCGTACCTCGCGGCCGACGCCGGGGAACGCAGGGTCGAGGCGTTCGCCCTGTTCAACGTCTTCTACCAGGCCGGCATCCTGCTGGGACCGCTGGTGGGCATGGTGCTGACCGGGGTGGACTTCCGCGTCACCTGCCTGGTGGCGGCCGGGATCTTCGCGCTGCTGAGCGCCGTACAGATCCGCGCGCTGCCCGCCCGCCGGGCCGAGGACGCCCAGCGCGAGAGCGGCGAAGGCACCGGCGTGCTCGCCCAGTGGCGCGGCATCCTCGCCAACCGGCCGTTCCTCCTCTTCTCCGTCGCCATGATCGGGTCGTACGTCCTGACCTTCCAGGTCTACCTGGCCCTGCCACTGGAGGTACGCCGGCTCGGCGGAGACGGGGAGTTCGGCACGGCGGCCGTGGCGGTGCTGTTCGCCGTCTCCGGGCTCAGCACCATCCTCGGTCAGACACGGGTGACGGCCTGGTGCAAGGCACGCTATGAGCCCGGGCAGGCGCTCGTGCGCGGGCTGCTGGCCATGGGCACGGCCTTCGTTCCCCTGCTGCTGGCGACATTGGTTCCCGTACCGGACTCCCGGATCGGGCTGTGGCTGCTCGCGGCGGTGCCGCCGACGCTCGCCGCGCTGCTGCTCGCCTTGGGCACGATGATCGCCTACCCGTTCGAGATGGACACCATCGTCCGCCTCTCCGGAGACCGACTCGTCGCCACGCACTACGGGCTCTACAACACGATCTGCGGCATCGGCATCACCGTCGGAAACCTCGGTACCGGCGCCGCACTCGACGCGGCCCGCGCGGCCGGTATGCCCGCGCTGCCATGGCTCACGCTCGCCGCGCTCGGTCTGGCGTGCGCGGCCGCCCTGCACGGCCTGCACCGCACCGGCCGCCTGGCAGCACCACCCGCCGCCGCACCGCTGCCCGCGACCGCCTGACCCAACAGCCCGCCATCCCGGGGGCGGGGCACCGCACGGTGCCCCGCCCCTGGTCCACTCAGCCCCGCTTCTTCTCCCGCCCCGGCAAGAACTCCTGCATCTTCGCCTTGAACCCCTGCCTGACCATCGACCCCCGGTCCGCGTCCCCCTTCAGGATCGACGCGGCCGTCGCCTCCATCTGGTCCCAGGTGGCGTGCGGGGGGATCGGGGGTACGGCCGGGTCCGTGACGAACTCGATCACCGCGGGGCCGTCCGCCTCCAGGCCCGCGCGCCAGCCCGCCTCGACGTCCTCGGGCTTCTCCACGCGGATGCCGGTCAGGCCGAGGGAGCGGGCGAAGGCGGCGTACTGGACGTCGGGGAGTTCCTGGGAGGGCAGGAAGGAGGGGGCGCCCTCCATGGCACGCATCTCCCAGGTCACCTGGTTGAGGTCGTGATTGTTGAACACGGCCACGACCAGGCGGGGGTCCTCCCACAGGTCCTTGTACTTCGCGGCCGTGATCAGCTCCGCCAGGCCGTTCATCTGCATCGCCCCGTCCCCGACCAGCGCGATCGCCGGACGGTTCGGGTGGGCGAACTTGGCGCCGATGGCGTACGGCACCCCGCAGCCCATCGTCGCCAGCGTCCCGGACAGCGAGGCGCGCATGCCGGGGCGCATCGTCAGGTGGCGGGCGTACCAGTTCGCCGCCGAGCCCGAGTCGGAGGAGATGATCGCGTCGGCCGGGAGCAGCGGGTCCAGGGCGCGGGTGACGTACTCCGGGTTGATCGGGTCGGCGGACAGCCCGGCGCGGCGCTCCATCACCTCGTGCCAGTGCGTCACGTTGTCGCACACCGTCTCGAACCACTCACGGCCCCGCTCCTCGGACCTGATCAGCGGGATCAGCCGCTCCAGCGTCGCCTTCGCGTCGCCGACGAGATTCACCTCGTACGGGTACCGCATCCCGACCATGTGCGGATCGATGTCGATCTGCACCCCCCGCGCCTTGCCGAAGTCCGGCAGGAACTGGGTGTAGGGGAAGGAGGAGCCAATGGTCAGCAACGTGTCGCAGTCCCGCATGAGTTCGTACGACGGGCGCGTGCCCAGCAGGCCGATCGAGCCGGTGACGTAGGGCAGTTCGTCGCTCAGGACGTCCTTGCCGAGCAGCGCCTTGGCCACGCCCGCGCCCAGCAGTTCCGCGATCCGCTCCACCTCGGCGCGCGCCCCGGACGCGCCCTGGCCCACCAGGATCGCCACCTTGTCACCGGTGTTGAGGATCTCCGCGGCCCGGTTGACCGAGTCGTCGGAGGGGACGGCCGTCCAGGAACTGCGGTCCAGGCTGGACGGCACCATCTTGAACTCGTGCGTGGGCGGCGAGTAGTCGAGCTCCTGCACATCGCCGGGGATGATGATCGCCGTCGGGGCGCGGCGGGCGTACGCGGTGCGGATGGCGCGGTCCAGGACGTTCGGCAGCTGCTCGGGGACCGTCACCGTCTCCACGAAGTCCGAGGCGACGTCCTTGAAGAGGGTGTGCAGGTCGACCTCCTGCTGGTACGAACCGCCCATCGCGGTGCGGTGCGTCTGGCCGACGATCGCGAGGACCGGGACGTGGTCGAGCTTGGCGTCGTACAGGCCGTTGAGCAGGTGGATCGCGCCGGGTCCCGAGGTCGCCGCGCACACTCCGAGGCGGCCGCTGAACTTGGCGTAGCCGACCGCCTGGAACGCGGACATCTCCTCGTGCCGGGACTGGATGAAACGCGGCTCGTTCTCGGCCCGGCCCCAGGCGGCCAGGAGGCCGTTGATGCCGTCACCCGGATAGCCGAACACATGCTCCACGCCCCACTCGCGCAGGCGCTGCAGGACGTGGTCGGCGACCTTGGTGCTCATGCGGGACCTCCTGGATCCGAGGGGATTGCGCGGCACCGCTCCGAGTGACCCCGCGCCGGGGTGGAAAACCTGCGACCTGGTTTGAGGCGCGGAAGTGGGGGCAGGCGGTCCAGCAGTGCTTCGGACAGGAGGCACGTCCGTGTGAGTGGCGACGTCCCACCACGGGTGTGTCCGGTTCCGGCGCTCGCCCGCACTCCCACGGTGACCTACCAACCCAGAGCACGACCAAGGGAGTTGCGACGCAACATGCCCACTCCAGTGAGCGCGAAGCACCACCCGCACGACGACGCCCCCGACACCGCCGCGGACTTCCGCAGGCTCGCCACGCTGCCCGAGGGGCAGCAGCGCGACAGCGTCCGCGAGCGGATCATCGAGGCCTGGCTGCCCATGGCCGACCGGCTGGCCGGACGTTTCCGCAGCCGCGGCGAGAGCTTCGAGGACCTGCGGCAGGTCGCCGCCCTCGGGCTGGTCAAGGCCGTCGACCGATACGACCCCGAGCGCGGCAACGCCTTCGAGAGCTACGCCGTGCCCACCATCACCGGCGAGATCAAGCGGCACTTCCGCGACCACATGTGGACGCTGCACGTGCCCCGCCGGGTCCAGGACCTGCGCAACCGCGTACGGTTCGCCGTCCACGACCTCCAGACCGTCTCGGGCCGCCGGCCGACCGTCGCCGAACTCGCCGCGCACGCGGACATGAGCGAGACCGACGTCCGGGTCGGCCTGGAGGCGCTGGAGAGTTTCACCGCCCTGTCCCTCGACGCGGAGCTGCCCGGCAGCGACGACGGGTACTCGCTGAGCGACGCGCTCGGCTCCGCCGACCCCGCGCTGGACACGGTCGTCGACCGTGAGGCCGTCGCGCCCCAGCTCGCCGCCCTCCCCGAGCGGGAGCGGGCGATTCTGTACATGCGGTTCTTCGGCGACATGACGCAGAGCCGGATCGCGGAGCAGCTGGGCATCTCGCAGATGCACGTGTCGCGGCTCATCAGCCGGTGCTGTGACCGGGTGCGCGAGCAAGTGCTGAGCGACGTGGCCTGAGGCGCGGGCCGCCCCTCAGGGGGTCGCGGTGATCGCCGTCGTCAGGTGGCGGGACATCGTGTCCAGGGCCTTCGCCTCCGCCATGGAGAACGGCGGGCGGGGCCCGCACCTGAAGAGGCTCAGCACGCCCAGCACCGCCCCCTCGGCCGACAGGGGCACGCACAGCAGTGACGTGACGTTGGCCTGTACGAGGACGGGGGCGCCCTGAGTGTCCCGGCCGAAGGCGTCCGGGTTCTCGGGGCGCACCTGGAGCGACGGCGATCCGGTGCGTGCCGTCTCCGCGACCAGGGGGCAGGCGGCCGGGTCCTGTGCCGCGAGCGCGGCCGTCTCCCGGTCCGAGGGGGACAGCACCGCCGTACGGGACATCCCGTCGGCGACCGTGTCGACGATCACCCAGTCGGCGAAGCGGTCGTGGAGGACCCGGGCGGCCGCGCGGAGGACCGTCTCGCGGTCGCCGCGCGGTGCGGTCAGCAGGGTCGTGGTCATCTCGTCCAGCAGGTCCATCAGGGCCGCGTGCCGGGTGGCCTCCGTGAGGTCGGGCAGCTGGACCACCGGGCTCTCCCCGGGCTCCATGACACCGGACCCGCGCAGGTCCCCGGGGACCATCACCACCAGCACCGTGGGGTGCGGCTCGCCGCTCGGGCGTACGGCGGTCAGGGTCGCGCGGACCGGGGCCGACGGGTGCTGCTGGAGACGCACGGTGAGGCTGCGGTCGCCCTCGCCGCGGGCCACCGCTGCGGCCTGCGAACGGAACGCCGCCCGGTCGGCGTGCGCGAGGAGACCCGTCAGCGGGCGGCCCGTCGCATAGCCGGCCCGGACGCCGGTGAAGGACGTCGCCGCGAAGTTCAGCCGGCGCACCACCGCCTCACGGTCCACCAGGGCCACTGGCAGCGGGAAGTGCTGGAACACCGCCCGCAGCAGATGCTGTTCCTGACGGTCGGCGGACGCCGAACGCGGCAGTCCGCTGGAGGACAGCCGCTCGAACCATGGCCACAACTGGCCCGCGACATGGTCGAGTTCGAAGATCGCCGCGTCCAGGACCGTCGGAAGGTCCCCCTCGGACACGGACCGCGCCGCCTTGAGTTCCGCGACGCGGCGCACGAAATCCGCGAGCTCTTCACCAAACCCGTCCGTCTTCTCCATGGTGATGAACCTAGCTGGCCGCGAGGGGTTGCGGGGCGCCGGGGTCCAACCGGTTCCCCTTGTTCTCCAGCTGTTTTCCCCGCACAGGACCGGGAACGCGCAGGAAGGAGGGAGGAGTTGAGGATGCCCGCTGACGACCGTGTGGGTCACTGGGGAGACGAGTCCGCGGAGGCGGCCCTGCCGGGGCGCAGACTGTCCGTGCTGGCCGAGCAGGCCGTGCGCTGCACCACCGACTGCTGTGGAGCGAGCAGCATGGTCGCGGGGCCGGGTGCCGAGCGGCCCGCCGCCGTCACCCATCCCGACCTCGCCTCCCTCGTCGCCGTACAACTGCGCTCCGGGGACGGGCCGATCCCGGCCGCCCTGGAACGCGGTGAGCCCGTCGACTCCGCCGACCTGCTGCACGACGAGCGCTGGCCCGAGTACCGCGCCATGGCGCTCGACTCGGGCGTGCGGTCCAGCGTCACGTTCCCCTTCCGCCGGTCCGGCCTGACGGTGACGCTCAGTCTCTACAGCTTCCGGCCCGGCGCCTTGGAGGACGCCCGGCACGGGCCCGTGCACGCCCTCGGCGAATTCGCCGCGAGCTGCCTCGTCCGCGACCGCTCCTACCGCGCCGCGCTCACCGAGCTGGACCACCTCGGCACCGCCCTGCGCTCCCGGCCCGTCGTCGACCAGGCGTGCGGCATCGTCATGCACGTCCTCGGCTGCGACGCCGACGCCGCCTTCGCCGTACTGCGCCGTATCTCGCAGGGCACGAACCGCAAGCTGGCGGACGTCGCCGCCGGCGTCGTCAGGAGGCGGGGGCGGGGGCTGGAGGGCGATCTGGCGGCGCTGATGAACTGACCGGGGGCCGGCCGGCCGCGCCGCGTCGGACAAGCCCTGCCGACCGCCGCGATGTCACCCACTCGGCGGTCACCCGTCGCGCGAATGGGGCCCGGCCGCGCGCGCCCGGGCGGCGGGCGGGCTGTCATGGCTGCGGGGGCACGACCGCCGTTCCCCCGCAGCCGTCGGCCGAAGGAGCTCACCCCATGCGCCGCACCGTCCGCGCCCTGTCCCTCGCCGCTCTGGCCGGTGCCGCCCTGGGCACCGCGGCCTCGGCCGCCTCGGCGGACCCGGCCGCGGAGGTCAGCCCCGGCACCGTCGCCCCGGGCGGCAGTGTCACCGTCTCGGTCTCCTGCGACCCCCTCGACGGATCCGCGCCCGCCACCATCGACGCCGTCTCACAGGCCTTCGAGGACGGCACCGTCGAGCTGAAGCGGGTCTCCGGCAACGACGAGAAGGCCGCCGGACCCGCCTACCACGGCACCACCCGGGTGCCCCCGGCCGAGAACTCCGAGGGCGCCCCGGACGCGGCCGGCCCCGAGTCCGCGTGGACGGTCGACGGCACCTGCCCGGCGGCCGGCGAAGGGGAGGGCAAGGAGTGGAGCGCGAAGTTCACGGTGGCCCACGAGAGCGGCGGCGCGGGAAGCGGCGGTGGCGGCGGCACCGAGAGCGGCAAGGACGGCGAGGCGGGCGGCGAGAGCGGCGACGGGGGCGCCGCGGGCTGGACCGCCGAGGGCGGCGGCCGCACCTGCCCGGAGCCTCACGCGGGCAGGTCGGAAGGCGGCAAGGAGGAGTCGGACCGCAAGACCGGCACCGGATCCGACCAGGCCGACCCCTACGCGGACACCACCGGCACCGAGCAGGCCGAACCCCCCGCGGACGCCACCGAGCCCACCGAGCCCACCGGTCCCTACTGGGACGCCGGCGGGCAGGCGTCGGGGCAGGGCGGATCCCAGTGGGAGGACTGCGGCGGTGACGTGGACCAGCACGGCGTCCAGGCCGGCACGGGCGGTGTCTTCACCGACTCCGTCCCCGCACTGGTCGCCGGCGGCCTGCTGATCGCGGGCGCGTTCGGGGGCGCGGCATACCGGCTGCGTCGCAGGGCACCCGGCGCGGACGACTGAGCCGTACGGCCGCCGCTGTGACGGGCGTAACCCCGGTGGTCGCCCATGGAGGTGCGCCACGATGGGTACGCAGAGCGCGGAGGCACGCGACACACCGTGACGAACCGGCACGGCACCAGGCACAGCGGAGGCACGGATGCGCGGGACGGACCCCGAAGGCCACGGCGCCGGCGAAGGCCACGGCCCGGTGCGTTTCGGGCCGCCCGTGCCGGAGGACGGACTGCCCGTGCTGCCCGAGCTGGCCGCCGTGCTCGCGGCGGCCGCGGGGCGCGCCGAGAGCGAGCCGGTCGGCGGCGGCACCGCCCTGCTGGAGGCGGCGTGCGGCTACTGGGGCCGGCGCGGACTGCACACCGACCCCGGGCATGCGGTGGCCGGACCGGGCGCGCCCGCCCTGCTGCTCGCGCTGACCTTCGCGCTCGGCGGCGACGTCCTGGTACCGCGGCCCTGCGCGGCCTGGTGGGCGCCGTACGCACGCCTGCTGGGCCGGCCCGTCTTCCATGTGGCGACCCCGGCCGAGTGCGGCGGTGTCCCGGATCCGTACGCCCTTCTGGAGACCGTCCGCCGGGTCCGTGCCGAGGGCGGTGACCCGCGGCTGCTCGTGCTGTCCGTCGCCGACGACCCCACCGCCACGGTGGCCCCGCCCGAGGTGCTGCACGAGACCGTGGAGGCCGCCGCCGGCGAAGGGCTGCACCTGGTCAGCGACGAGACCTGGCGCGACACCGTGCACGCCCCGCACGACACCGTGCTGGTCAGTCCCGCCGAGATGCTCCCCGAGCGGGTCACCGTGGTCACCGACCTGGCCGGCGCCCACCTCCCGCCGGGATGGCCGGCCGCCGTCGCCCGGTTCCCCGCCCACGACGCCGGCAACGGCCTGCACGCGCGCGTGCTCGACGTGCTGACCGCGCTCGGCGCCCGCGTCGCCGGGCCGGTCGCCCTCGCGGCCGGATACGCCCTCGCGGAGCCCGAGCCGGTCACCACGCGGGTCGCCGCCGCCGTACGGCTGCACGCGCGCGTGGCCGCCGCCGCGCACGCCGCCGCCGTCGGAGCGGGCGCCCTCGCACGGCCCCCGCGGGCCGGGCGGCACCTCTACGTCGACCTCGGCCCGCTGCGCCCCGGGCTGTCCGCGCACGGCGTGGGAGACGCACAGGACCTGGAGGACTTCCTCGCCGCCCGGCTCGGCATGCCCGCGCCGGGCGGACACCGGTTCGGCGACGACCTCCAGGCGTTGCGCGTGCGCCTGTCCACCGGGCCCCTGCTCGCGGGCACCGACGAGGAGCGCGCGGAATGCATCGGTTCACCCACGCCGTTGGAACTGCCACATGTGCAACGCGCGTTGATCCACTTGAAGTCGGTATTCGACGATCTCCGTGACGAAGCTCAGCGATGGGAGTCTCCTCGATGACGCAGCAGTCCGAGTCATCCACGTCGACAACTCCGCGTACACCCGCCCAGGAAGCCGACGCCCCGCCGGGCCCATCCCCTCTCGCGTCCCCGTTGCCGCCCCTCGCCGCACCCCGCCCGCTGGGCGAACGCCGGGTGTGGCCGCGCAGCTTCCAGGACCGTCTCACCGCCCCGCTGCCCGGCATCAAGGCCCTCGCCCGCTTCGCCCGCGAGGGCGCCGTACGCCCCGGCCGCGACGGCCTCGCCGACATCGCGCGGCTGCCGTTCGAGCCGGGCCCGCTGCCCGCCGTGGACGCCCGCACGACCGCCGTCTCCTGGGCGGGGCACGCCAGTTGGGTGGTCCGGATCGGCGGCCTGACCGTGCTCACCGACCCGGTCTGGTCGCGCCGCATCCTCGGCACCCCGGCCCGCATCACCCCCGTCGGTGTCGCCTGGAGCGCCCTGCCGCGCGTCGACGCGGTCGTCATCAGCCACAACCACTACGACCACCTGGACGCCCCCACCCTGCGCCGACTCCCGCGCGACACCCCGGTGTTCGTGCCGGCCGGCCTCGCCCCCTGGTTCCGCCGCCGCAGGTTCACCCAGGTCACCGAGCTGGACTGGTGGGAGGGGGCTGAACTGTCCGGTGTCCGCTTCGACTTCGTCCCCGCCCACCACTGGTCCAAGCGCACCCTCACCGACACCTGCCGCAGCCTGTGGGGCGGCTGGGTGCTCACGGCCGCCGACGGACAGCGCGTGTACTTCGCGGGCGACACCGGCTACGGCCACTGGTTCTCCCGCATCGGCGAGCGCTACCCCGGCATCGACCTAGCCCTGCTCCCCATCGGCGCCTACGACCCCCGCTGGTGGCTCAGCGACGTCCACTGCGACCCGGAGGAGGCCGTCCGCGCCGCCCAGGACCTCGGCGCCCGCCGGATGGCCCCGATGCACTGGGCGACGTTCGTGCTGTCGGCGGAGCCGGTCCTGGAGCCCCTCACCCGCGTGCGGGCGGCCTGGGAGAAGGCGGGACTGGACCGGGAGGACCTGTGGGACCTGCCGGTGGGAGGATCGCGGGTACTGAACTAGCGGGCGGCCGGAGGGACGGCCCAGGGACGCAGCGCGCGACGAGGCCTCACTTGGCCGGCCGAATCCGCTTCCAGACACTCGGCGCCGCGCTGATCAGCACGGTCAGCGCGATCGCCGCGACGATCCCCTCCCAGGGTTCGGCGAACAGCGTCCCGCCCAGAATCCCGATCAGCTGATAGGTGACGGCCCAGGCCAGGCAGGCCGGCAGGTTCCCCCGCGCGAACCGCCGCATCGGCCACTTCGCCAGCAGGCACGCCAGCATCACCGGCAGCCGCCCCGCCGGCACCAGCCGCGACAGCACCAGCACCGCCACCCCGTGCTCCGCGAGCTTCTCCTGCGCCTGCGTGAGCCTCTCCTCGGGCGCGCGCGAGCGGATCGCCTCCAGCCAGCGCGAGCCGTTCTTCGAGCCCATGCCGCGCCGCCCCAGCCAGTACAGCGTCGCGTCACCCAGGAACGCGGCCGTGGACGCCGTCACGAACACCAGTGCCAGCGAGAACGGCGCCGTCTGGTGGAACGCCACCACCGCGGCCGAACTCACCAGCGCCCCCGTCGGCACGATCGGCACCAGCGCGCCCGTCAGCACCAGCAGGAACAGCGTCGGATAGCCGATCGCCTGCTGCGTCGACTCCGTCGGCACCACCGTCGTCACGGCGGCCAGCATCGTCACCGGCCCACCGCCAGCCGCACACGCTCCCCGTGCGCGAGCCGGTGCACCGATACGCCGGGTGCGCGCTGTGCCGCGAGGCGCGCGAACTCCTCGCCGGGCGCGTGGAATTCGTGGGGGCGCACGGCGTCCATGCCGATCGGCCAGTACGTGCCGTAGTGCACCGGTACGGCGTTGTGCGGCGCGAGCCGGGCCAGCGCCTCGGCGGCCCGCCCCGCGTCGAGGTGGCCCTCCCCGAGATACGGCCCCCAGCCGCCCACGGGCAGCAGCGCCACGTCCACCGGGCCGACCTCCTTCGCCATGGCGTCGAACAGGCCGGTGTCCCCGGCGAAGTACGTGCGCGCCTCCCCCTCGATGACATAGCCGAGGGCGGGGGAGCGGTGCCGGCCGACGGGCAGCCGCCGTCCGTCGTGCCGCGCCGGCACGGCACGTACGGTCACCGCGCCCACCTCCGTCACGTCCCCCGGTCCCATCTCCGTGACCCGCAGCCGCGTGAGCCGGCGCAGACCGGGCACAGCCCGCGGCGCGCCCCGGGGCACGAGCAGGTGCGTGCCGTCCGGCAGCGTCGCCAGGGAGGGAACGTGCAGGTGGTCGGCGTGGAGGTGGGAGACCGCGGCGATGTCGGCCCGGCGGGCGTCGGCCGCGGGGAGCGCGCCCCGGCGGCGCCGCAGATGCGCGAGCCGGCGTGCGAACAGAGGGTCGGTGAGAACGCGCACGTTCGAATCCTCGACCGTGCAGGTGGCGTGACCCCACCAGGTGATCTCCACCGGCACCTCTTTGCCTCCTTCGTGCGACTCCCCGAAGCGTACGGGCTGGAGTAGGGTCGGCGGCGAAACCCGGAGGTGAGGGGGACGCCATGGGGTCATCCATTGTGCGCGTCACGGCGATCGCCAGTCTGACGCCGCTCGAAGAGCTGGACGCCGACCCCTTCCTGGTGGACTCCCGCAGCCAGCACGCGATGTGCGCGCGCTGGGCCGCCGAGCACGGGTACGTCGTCGCCCGCGAACTTCTCGTACGCCGGTTGCGTACCGACCACGCCGTGCTCTGGGAGGGCGTACGCCCCGGCCTCGACCTGTTCGTGGCGCCCAGCCGCAGGGTGCTGGAGAGCGCGCTGTCGTCGGTGGAGGAGTTCACGGCGGAGTGCGCCCGGCGCGGGGTGCGGGTGGAGACGGTGGGGCGGGCGGAGCCGTTGTACGACGCGCAGATGAAGGCGCGGGTGCACCGGCGGCTGTCGATGCCCACGGCTGGGTACGACGGACGCTGACCACTGCGGGCCGCGCCCGCACGTTGTGCAAGGCTGGGGCGTAAAGGCCCGTTTCGGGACGTGAGGTGGGCTGGGCGTGCGTGGGCGTTGGCGGCGGGTTGCGAGTCAGGTCGGGCGGAGCATTGCCGTGTGGGCCGTCTGTACCGTCACCATGCTCGTGCTCGCCGGGATCCTGCCGGACTTCCAGCTGCAGTCGGCCGACGACGACAGCGCCACCCGGCTCGCCATGACCGCGGCGCTCGGCGCCGGCGCCTTCGGTCTGCTCTCCGCGCTCGTCTGGCCGCTCCTCGTCCGGCTGCTGCTGCTCGTCCCCGCCCTGGTGCTCGGCCTGCTTGTCTTCTTCCTGAATGGCTCGCTGCTCATCGTCGCCCTGCGCCTGGTCCCCTCCGGCGACAGCGAGGCCGCCCCCGAGACCGCCGTCATCGTCGCCGCCGTGATGTCCGCCGTCGCCTCCGCCACCGGCGGCGCACTCGCCGTACGGGACGACGACGCCTACCGGCGCCGGCTGTACCGCCTCGCCGACCGCCGCCGCCGAGCCCTGCCTCCGGGCCCGTCCAGTCCGGGCACCGTCTTCATGCAGCTCGACGGCGTCGGCCACGACGTCCTGCGCGCGGCTGTCTGCAAGGGCCTGATGCCCACCGTCGCCCGCTGGCTGGGAGAGGGCACCGGAGCCGGTGCGCGCCCCACCCACCGGCTCACCGCCTGGCGCACCGACTGGTCCAGCCAGACCGGAGCCAGCCAGCTCGGCATCCTGCACGGCAGCAACCACGACGTCCCCGCCTTCCGCTGGTACGAGAAGGCCGGCCAGGAGGTCATGGTCTGCAACCGCCCCACCAGCGCCGCCGAGCTCGAGCGCCGAGCCGTCGACCGCACCGGCGACGGCGGACTGCTCACCGCCGACGGCGCCAGCCGCGGCAACCTCTTCAGCGGCGGCGCCGCCGAGCAGGCCCTGGTGCTGTCCATCGCGACCAGACGCCGAGGACGCCGCAACCGCTCCCGCGCGGGCTACTTCGCCTACTTCTCCGACCCGGCCAACGCCGTGCGCACCGCCCTGTCCTTCGTCGCCGAGGTCGGCCGCGAGATCGGCCAGTCCACCCGGGCCCGCGCCCGCAAGGTCCGGCCGAGGGTCTCCCGCGGCGGCCTCTACCCGCTGATCCGCGCCTTCGCGACCGTCGTCGAACGGGACGTCGTGGTCGCCGCGGTGATGGGCGACATGCTCGCCGGCCGCACCGCCGTCTACGCCGACCTCGTGGCCTACGACGAGGTCGCGCACCACTCCGGGCCGTGCGGCCGGGACGCCGAGAAGGTCCTCGAACGCCTCGACCGGGCACTGGCGTTGATCGAGAACGTCGCCGAGCACGCGCCGCGGCCGTACCGGATCATCGTGCTCTCGGACCACGGGCAGAGCCCCGGCGAGACCTTCCGGTCCCGCTACGGCCTGGGCCTCGGCGACCTGGTGCGGGCCGGCTGCGGGCTGCCCGTGCCACGCCGGGCGCGGCGCACGCACAGCGGCGCCGAGGCCCGCGCGGCCGTGCGCGCGGCGCTGCGCCGGCCCGTCGAGGAGGGCGCCGAGCAGCACCGCCCCGCACGCCGCTCCGAACCGATCGTGCTGGCCTCCGGCAACCTCGGCCTCGTCTCCTTCCCGGACGTGCCGCACCGGATGACGAAGGAGGAGATCGACGCCCGCCACCCGGCGCTGCTCACCACCCTCGCCAACCACCCGGGCGTCGGCTTCCTGCTCGTGCGCAGCGAGGAGCACGGCGGACTCGTGCTCGGCGCGTACGGCGCGGAGATCCCGCTGGACCGACTGGACGACGAGCCGGGGCCGTTGGAGGCCTTCGGGCCGGGCGCCGCCGACGCCGTGCGCCGGACGCACTCCTTCCCGAACACCGCCGACATCATGGTCAACTCCGCCTACGACCCGGCGGACGGCGAGGTCCTCGCCTTCGAGGAGCAGATCGGCTCGCACGGCGGGCTCGGGGGCGCCCAGGGCAGACCGTTCCTGCTGTCGCCGGTCGCCTTCTCCACGCCGGTCGGCGACGGGGAGGACCTCGTGGGCGCCGAGCAGGTGCACCACGTGCTGCGCCGGTGGCTGCTGGAGACGGACGGTCCCCAGGTGCCCGTGCGGACGGAGCCGCGCGAGCGGGCCGCCTGAAAATCGGCTGCGCCCGGGGGCCCGCGGGCACACACTGTTCGGGAGTCGCGAACCAGTCGCACACCCCCCCGAGGAGTTTCTGCCTTGCAGGCAGCCGTCACCGTCACGCCCACCCGTATCCCCGAACTGCTGCTCGGTCTCGCCACCGTGCGGCCGGTCTTCATCTGGGGCGCCCCCGGCATCGGAAAGTCCTCCCTCGTCCGGGACTTCGCCGCGTCGCTGGGACTGGAGTGCGTGAGTCTGCTCGGCACGCAGCTCGCGCCGGAGGACCTGATCGGCGTCCCGCAGATCCGCGACGGGCGCTCGGTGTTCTGCCCGCCGGAGGCCATCGCCCGCGACGAGCCGTACTGCCTGTTCCTGGACGAGCTGAACGCGGCGACGCCGGATGTGCAGAAGGCGTTCTACTCGCTGATCCTGGACCGCCGCATCGGCAACTACGAGCTGCCGAAGGGCTCCATCGTCATCGGCGCCGGAAACCGCGCCACCGACAACGCCCTCGCCCGGCCCATCGCCTCCGCCCTGGTCAACCGCCTCACCCACGTCCACCTGGAGGCCTCCGCCAAGGACTGGCTGACCTGGGCCGCGAACAACGGCATCCACCCGTGGATCCTGGACCACCTCACCGACCGCCCCGACCACCTGTGGTCCAAGCCGCCGAAGACCGAGGAGCCGTTCTCCACCCTCCGCTCCTGGCACATGCTCTCCGACGCGCTGCACTCGTTCGGTCAGGGCCTCGACGAGGAGACGCTGAAGGTGGTGGCGCACGGCACGCTGACGCCCACGCACGCCACCGCGTTCTGCGGCTACGTCAAGATCGTGCGCAGCCAGTACGGCATCGAGGCCATCATCAAGGGCGACGCCGGCTGGCCGTCGCGGATGCAGGACCGCGACCTGCTGTACTACCTCGCCGAGTCGTTCCGCGGCCGGCTGATCAAGGAACTGCCCGCCGGCAAGGACCACATGTCGGCGACCGGCCGGCAGACCGCGTACCGCGCCAAGTCGCTGCTGGTGCAGCTCGCGGAGATCTCCGTCGAGGTCGCGCAGAGTGTCATCGCCTCCGACGCCGACGGCAATCCCGTACTGCCGTCCTGGTTCCTGGTGGAGGCCGCGCGTGACATGCCCCGGCTGGTGGAGGCGCGGCGATGAGCCGCGGCGCCGACCACAAGGGCGGCAAGGGGCAGAAGAAGCGGGACCTCGCGGCGGAGGCCTTCGCCGAGGGGCTGCGGCTGGTACGCGCCAACCCGGCCCTCGCCGCCGTCGAGTTCACCGTCTGCCGGCACGAGAAGTGCGAGCAGGCGCCGCGCGACGGCCTCGTCCGCGTCGACTCCGACGGCGTGCTGCACGTCCACCCCGCCCGGCTCGCCGAGCCCGCCACCTGGGCCTGGGCGATCGCGCACGCCGTCCTGCACCTCGGCTTCGGCCACGTCCCGTCCAAGAAGGGGACGGCCGTGCAGCCCGACCGGGCCGATCTCGCCGCACGCTGTGTCGCCGTCAACCGCTTCCTGCTCACCTTCCCGGTCGGCAAGGCCCCGGACCACCTGCCGCCGGCCTACCCGGACGGTGACGAGGAGCAGCTCGCCGCGCCCTGGCGGCGCGACGGCGTCCCGGCCGCCTACGAGCGCTGCGGCACCGCGGGCCCGGAGCCCGACCAGCTCCTCGTGGAGTGGATGGGCTGGTTCGGCTCGCCCCCGGACCACCAGCTGGCCTTCGCGACCGCGCTGACCCGGACCGTGTCCACCGCGATGGACATGGCCGGCGGCCGCCGCGACTCCATGCTCGGCGAACCCGTCAAGAAGCGGCCCTGGCAGTGGGCGCTGGAGTGGTTCATCACCTCCTACCCGCTGCTCGGCGGCATCGCGGCCGGCATCAAGCTGGTCGCCGACGCCGAACTCGCCCGTGCGCACGGCATCGCCGTCGCCGCCGTCAACGCCGAGGCCGGCGAGATCTACATCAACCCGCTGCGCCAGTTCGAGGACGAGGAGTGGCGGTTCATCCTCGGCCACGAGATGCTGCACGCCGCCCTGCGGCACGGCGACCGCTGCGGCTCCCGCGACCCCTACCTGTTCAACGTGGCCTGCGACTACGTCATCAACGGCTGGCTGCGCGAGATGCAGGTCGGGGAGATGCCCCAAGGCCTGCTGTACGACGCGCGGTTCACCGGCCTGTCCGCCGAGGAGGTGTACGACCGGATCGCCGGCGACCTGCGCCGGATGCGCCGGCTGGCCACCCTGCGCGGCAAGGGCGTCGGTGACGTCCTGGGTGCCCCCCTCGGCCCGCCCGGTGACTATGTCGACCTCGACGAGTTCTACCGGCGGGGCCTTGGCCAGGGCCTCGACCTGCACCAGCAGCAGGAGCGCGGCTTCCTGCCCGGGGACCTGGTCCAGGAGATCCGAGCGCTCAGCCATCCGCCGCTGCCGTGGGACGCCCGACTGGCCCGCTGGTTCGACGAGTTCGTGCCGCGTCCGGAGCCGGTGCGGACGTACTCCCGGCCCGCGCGCCGTCAGGCGTCGACGCCCGACATCCCGCGCGCCGGGCGCTACTTCCCGCCCGAGGAGATCGCCCGCTGCACGTTCGGCGTGGTCCTGGACACCTCCGGCTCCATGAGCGCCGGCCTGCTCGGCAAGGCGCTCGGCGCGATCGCCTCGTACGCCGAGGCCCGGGACGTACCGGCCGCCCGGGTCGTGTTCTGCGACGCGGGACCCTACGACGCCGGTTATCTGCCGGTGACGGAGATCGCGGGCCGGGTGCGGGTGCGCGGGCGCGGCGGCACGGTCCTGCAGCCCGGGATCGACCTGCTGCAGCGCGCGGACGACTTCCCGCCGGGCGCGCCCGTCCTCGTCATCACCGACGGCTGGTGCGATGTGCTGCGGGTGCGGCGCGAGCACGCGTACCTGATTCCCCCGGGCCGTCGACTGCCGTTCACCCCGCGTGGGCCGGTCTTCCGGGTGAGCTGAGCGCGAGTGTGATCGGATGGGGGCACGGACCCCGGGAACCGGGCCCCCACGCGAAAGGAAGAATCGTGGCAACCACGCGCTCCGCACACACCGTCTGGGAAGGCAACCTGCTCGAGGGCAACGGAGTCGTCAACTTCGACTCTTCCGGTGCCATCGCGGCGCAGCCGGTCACCTGGGCCTCGCGCTCGCAGGACGCGAACGGCAAGACCAGCCCGGAGGAGCTGATCGCCGCCGCGCACTCCAGCTGCTTCTCCATGGCGCTGTCGCACGCGCTGAACGGCGCAGGCACCCCGCCCACCAAGCTCGTCACCTCGGCCGACGTGAACTTCCAGCCGGGTGAGGGCATCACCGGCATCCACCTCACCGTCGAGGGGACCGTGCCGGGCATCGACGACGACGCGTTCGTCGCCGCGGCGGAGGACGCCAAGAAGAACTGCCCGGTCAGCCAGGCGCTGACGGGGACGACGATCACGCTGTCCGCGAAGTTGGCGTAGCGCCAACGGGGAGCCGCGGTCGGTCGTTCTGCGTCCGCTGCGCCGTCGTGGCTGGTCGCGCAGTTCCCCGCGCCCCTCGAGGGGGCGGCCCTTCGGGCCGGCCCCCTCGATCCCTGAGCGGACGCTCAGCTGCCGTTTGGTACGCCCGCCCCGGGTCACTCGCCCCATTGACAAGAACCCGCTCAAGTTTTGTGCTGGAGTTCAAGGGGTGCCCTGGCGGAAGGGGACAACGATGGCACGCGCGGTCGGGATCGATCTCGGAACCACGAACTCGGTGGTCGCCGTTCTGGAGGGCGGCGAACCCACGGTCGTCGCCAACGCGGAGGGGGCCCGGACCACACCCTCGGTCGTGGCCTTCGCCAAGAACGGCGAGGTACTCGTGGGGGAGGTGGCCAAACGCCAGGCGGTGACGAACGTCGACCGCACCGCCCGCTCCGTGAAGCGTCACATGGGCGACGCGAGCTGGCGCTTCCCCGACCAGGGCGACATCGACGGCACCCGCTACCGGGCGCAGGAGCTGTCCGCCAGGGTGCTGCAGAAGCTGAAGCGGGACGCCGAGTCCTATCTCGGCGAGGACGTCACCGACGCGGTGATCACCGTCCCCGCCTACTTCGACGACACCCAGCGGCAGGCCACCAAGGAGGCCGGCGAGATCGCCGGCCTGAAGGTGCTCAGGATCATCAACGAGCCCACGGCCGCCGCCCTCGCCTACGGCCTCGACCGCGGCGAGGAGCAGACCGTGCTGGTCTTCGACCTCGGCGGCGGCACCTTCGACGTCTCGCTGCTGGAGATCGGCGACGGCGTCATCGAGGTCAAGGCCACCAACGGCGACACACACCTGGGCGGCGACGACTGGGACCAGCGGATCGTCGAGTACCTCGTGAAGAAGTTCAAGGGGCAGTACGGCATCGACCTCGGCACCGACAAGATGGCGCTCCAGCGGCTGCGCGAGGGCGCCGAGAAGGCCAAGATCGAGCTGTCCAGCTCCTCCGAGACGACGATCAACCTGCCCTACATCACCGCGTCCGCCGAGGGCCCCCTGCACCTCGACGAGAAGATGACCCGCGCCCAGTTCCAGGAGCTCACCGCCGACCTCCTCGACCGCTGCAAGACCCCCTTCCACCAGGCCGTCAAGGACGCCGGCGTCAAGCTCTCCGCGGTCGACCACGTCATCCTCGTCGGCGGCTCCACCCGGATGCCCGCCGTCACCGACCTGGTCAAGGAACTCACCGGCAAGGACCCGCACAAGGGCGTCAACCCCGACGAGGTCGTGGCCGTCGGCGCGGCCCTGCAGGCCGGTGTCATCCGCGGCGACGTCAAGGACGTCCTCCTGCTCGACGTCACCCCGCTGTCCCTCGGCATCGAGACCAAGGGCGGCATCATGACGAAGCTCATCGAACGCAACACGACGATCCCGACCCGGCGTTCCGAGATCTTCACCACCGCCGCCGACAACCAGCCCTCGGTCGGCATCCAGGTCTACCAGGGCGAACGCGAGATCGCGGCGTACAACAAGAAGCTCGGCGTCTTCGACCTGACCGGTCTGCCGCCGGCCCCGCGCGGTGTCCCGCAGATCGAGGTCGCCTTCGACATCGACGCCAACGGGATCATGCACGTCTCCGCGAAGGACCTGGCGACGGGCCGCGAGCAGAAGATGACCGTGACCGGTGGCTCGGCCCTGCCGAAGGACGACATCGACCGCATGATGCGCGAGGCCGAGCAGTACGCCGAGGAGGACCACAAGCGCCGCGAGGCCGCGGAGGCGCGCAACCAGGCCGAGCAGCTCGTCTACCAGACGGAGAAGTTCATCCGCGACAACGAGGACAGGGTCCCGGCGGACACCAAATCGGAGGTCGAGTCGGCGATCACCGAGCTGAAGCAGCAGCTGGAGCAGAACGCCGAGACGAACGTCCTGCGCGGCGGCATCGAGAAACTCGCCACCGTCAGCCAGCAGATGGGCCAGGCCATGTACGCCCAGTCCCAGCAGGCACCGTCGGACGGCTCCGCCGGGACGGGCGCCGAGCAGAGCTCACCGCAGGACGACGACGGCGTGGTGGACGCGGAGATCGTCGACGACGAGAGGGACCAGAAGGGCGGGGCCGCGTGACGGCCGTCCTCTAGGACCCGGTCTTCTCCCAGCCCCGCCGCTCCGGCCGCGGCCCCGGCTGTTCGGGGTCGCGGCTGCGGTACACCAGGTACGGCCGGAACAGGTACTGCACCGGCGCGCTGAACATGTGCACCAGCCGGGAGTACGGCACCAGCGCGATCAGCGCCATGCCGATCACCATGTGGATCTCGTACAGCACCGGCACACCGGCCATCCGGTCGACGTCCGGCTCCAGGGTGAACAGGCTGCGGGCCCAAGAGGCGATCGACCGGCGGTAGTCGTAGCCGTCACCGGAGGCGTGCGTGAGCTTGGCGGCCACACCCAGCACGATCGCTCCGAGCAGCACGACGTACATGACCTTGTCGTTGGCCGTGGTCGCCCGGAACACCGGTGCGTCGGTGCGCCGGCGGTACAGCAGCAGCACGATCCCGGCGACCGTCACCACTCCGGCCGCCGTACCGCCGTAGAGGGAGAACAGGTGGTACGTGTGCTCGCTGACGCCGAGCGACCTCGTCCACGACTCGGGGACGAACAGCCCCACCAGATGGCCGGCCAGCACGAACAGGATGCCGTAGTGGAACGCGGGCGAGGCGATGTTCAGCAGCCTCGACTCGTAGACCTGGGAGGAGCGGGTGGTCCAGCCGAAGCGGTCGTAGCGTTGGCGCCAGACCAGGCCCGCGACGAGCAGGGCGAAGGTGACGTAGGGCAGGACACCCCACAGCAGTGTGGTCATGAGCGCACCCCCGGTTGTTCGGTCGGCAAGGTGGCGCACACGGCGTCCAGGACGGACGCGTACGGTGTGCCGTAGTCGGTGAGGCGGGCGCGGAGCTGCTCCAGGCAGTCCCGGTGTTCCAGCAGGAGCTCGGTGTCGCCGGTGCGGGCCGCGAACTCCAGGACCGCGGGCAGGAAGTCGGGCAGCTCCTCGCCGGTGAACTCCAGCCCGTGGGAGCGGTAGAGCTCCTTGAGGCGGACCAGCGACATCCCGCGCCGCCGGGTGTCCCCGTCGAGCCACCAGGTCAGATACAGGCTGTGGCGGTTCTTGAAGTCGAAGACCTCGACGTAGTGCGCGGCCAGTTCCTCCGCCGGTGTCACCGCCGCGTGGTCGGTGAACTCCCGCAGCTGCGGGGCGGCTTCGCGCAGCAGCGGGAGCCGGGCGCGGAAGTCGTCGTCGGGGTAGGTCAGGCAGAGCGCGGCCGCCTGGTAGAGCACCTCGAAGGACGGCATCAGGTCTCCTCGGCGGTGTTGTCGGAAGTCTGCCGCCGGCGCAGGGCATGGAAGTTCTCCACCGTCACCAGCGGCAGCAGCTTGCGGCCGGAGTCCTGGCCGACGGGCCCGTCCCCGCCCATCCCGGGCCCGCCCTCGTAGTCCAGGCTGCACCCCTGCGGGAGCGCCGACTCCTCCAGGCGGCGGGCGTCGGCGACGGCCGCCGTCGGAATGACGTACCGGTCCTCGTACTTGGCGATCGCCAGCAGCCGGTACATCTCCTCGATCTCCCCGGCCGCCATGCCCACCGCGGCCGGCACCGAGGGGTCCGGCTCGTCGCCGAGGTTGATCGCCCGCATGTGGGAGCGCATCGCGGCGAGCTTCTCCAGCGAGGCGCGTACCGGACCGATCGCCCCGGCGGTGAACATCTGCGCCAGGTACTCCAGCGGGATGCGCAGGCTGTCGATCGCGCCGAACAGGTTCCCCGCGTCCTCGCCGTCGTGCCCGGTCTCCGCGAGCACGTCCACCACAGGGGAGAGCGGCGGGATGTACCAGACCATGGGCATCGTCCGGTACTCCGGATGCAGCGGCAGGGCGACGCGGTACTTGCTGATCAGCGCGTGCACGGGGGAACGCCGGGCCGCCTCCAGCCAGTCGTACGGGATCCCCGCCCGCTCGCAGGCCTGCCGCACCGCGCGGTCCTCGGGATCGAGGAAGATGCCCAACTGGGCCTCGTACAGGTCCCGTTCGCGCGGTACGGAAGCCGCGGCCGTCACCCGGTCGGCGTCGTACAGCACCACCCCGAGGTAGCGCAGCCGGCCCACACAGGTCTCCGAGCAGACCGTCGGCAGACCGACTTCCACGCGCGGATAGCACATCGTGCACTTCTCGGCCTTGCCGGTGGCGTGGTTGAAGTACACCTTCTTGTACGGGCATCCCGTCACGCACATCCGCCAGCCCCGGCACCGGTCCTGGTCGACGAGGACGATGCCGTCCTCCGCCCGCTTGTACATCGCCCCCGACGGGCACGACGCCACGCAGGACGGATTCAGGCAGTGCTCGCAGATCCGCGGCAGATAGAACATGAAGCTCTGCTCGAACTCGAACCGCACCTTGTCCGAGGCCTGCGTGCGCGCCTGCTCGACCATCGGGTCGAAGTCGCCGTAAGCGGGGGCGCCCGCGAGGCTGTCGTCCCAGTTCGCCGACCACTCGATCTTCATCGGCTTGCCGTCGAGCTGGGAGATCGGCCGGGCCACCGGGTAGTCGTCGCCCAGCGGGGCGTCGGTGAGGTTCTTGTAGTCGTACGTCCAGGGCTCGTAGTAGTCCTTGAGCTCCGGGAGTTCGGGGTTGGAGAAGATCCCGGCGAGCTTGCGGAAACGGCCGCCCGCCTTCAGCTTCAGCGCGCCGCGCCGGTTCAGCTCCCAGCCGCCGCGCCAGCGCTCCTGGTCCTCGTAGCGGCGCGGATAGCCCTGGCCGGGGCGGGTCTCGACGTTGTTGAACCAGACGTACTCCATGCCGCGGCGGTTGGTCCACGCCTGCTTGCAGGTGACCGAGCAGGTGTGACAGCCGATGCACTTGTCGAGGTTCATCACCATGGCGATCTGGGCCATCGGACGCATCAGTACTCGACCTCCTGGCTGCGGCGGCGGATCACCGTCACCTCGTCACGCTGGTTGCCCGTCGGGCCCAGGTAGTTGAACGCCCAGGAGAGCTGGGCGTAGCCGCCGACGAGATGGGACGGTTTGAGGAGCAGCCGGGTCAGCGAGTTGTGGATGCCACCGCGCCTGCCGGTGGCCTGCGTCTTCGGGACGGCGACCGTGCGCTCCTGCGCGTGGTGCATGTAGACCGTGCCGTGCGGTATTCGGTGCGAGACCACGGCCCGCGCGACGACCACGCCGTTGCGGTTGGCCGCCTCGATCCAGTCGTTGTCGACGACGCCGATGGCGTCCGCGTCCTGCGGGGACATCCAGATGTTCTGCCCGCCCCGGGAGAGGGCCAGCATGAACAGGTTGTCCGGGTACTCGGAGTGGATCGACCACTTGTCGTGCGGGGTGAGGTAACGGACCGTCACCTCCCGCTGCCCGTCCGGGCCGAGCCGCGGTTCGCCGAACAGCTTGTTCATGTCCAGCGGCGGCCGGTACACCGGGAGCGCCTCGCCGAGTTCGTGGATCCAGTCGTGGTCGAGGAAGAAATGCTGGCGGCCGGTGAGGGTGTGCCAGGGCTTGAGGTGCTCGGTGTTGAGCGTGAAGGCGGTGTAGCGGCGCCCGCCCGACTCGCTGCCCGACCACTCCGGCGAGGTGATCACCGGCACGGGCGCGGCCTGGGTGTCCGCGTACGTGGTCCGCCTGCCCTCGTGCTCGGCCGCGAGGTGCGCCATCTCCTGCCCGGTCCGCGCCTCGAGGGTGCGAAAGCCCTGGGTGGCGAGACGGCCGTTGGTCGTGCCGGACAGGGCGAGGACGGTGTTCGCCGCCTTCACGGCCGTATCGAGCAACGGGCGCCCGTCGGGCGTCACGCCGTTCAGCTGCCGCAGGTCCTCGACCTCCTCGTCCGGCCGGAGCGTGATGCCCTTGGCGGGCAGCCCGAGTTGCTCCACCAGCGGGCCGAGCGAGGCGAACCTGGCGCCGATCGCCGTGTAGTCCCGCTCCACGACGGTCAGGTTCGGCATGGTCCTCCCGGGCACGGGATCGCACTCCCCGCGCCGCCAGTCCAGGACGACGCCGCCCGGCTGGGCCATCTCGCCCGGGGTGTCGTGCTGGAGCGGGGAGGCCACCAGGTCCTTGCGCACGCCGAGATGGTTCACGGCGAGCTCGCTGAGCCGCTCGGCCAGCGCCTTGAACGCGTCGAAGTCGGTGCGCGCCTGCCACGGCGGATCCACGGCCGGGGTGAGGGAGTGCACGAAGGGGTGCATGTCCGTGCTGGACAGGTCGTGCTTCTCGTACGAGGTCGCGGCGGGCAGCACGACGTCCGAGAGGAGCGTGGACGACGTCTGCCGGAAGTCCAGCGACAGCAGCAGGTCGAGCTTGCCCTCGGGCGCCTCGTCGCGCCAGGTCACCTCGCGCGGGCGTGCGTCCGCCGGGGCCTCCTCGGCCTGCAAAGACGAGTCCGTGCCGAGCAAATGCCGGGTGAAGTACTCGGCGCCCTTCGCCGACGAGCCGAGCAGGTTGGCCCGCCACAGCGTCAGGATCCGCGGCCAGTTCTCCGGCGCGTCCGGGTCCTCGCAGGCGAACTTGAGGGTGCCCGCGCGCAGTTCGGCCACCACCCGCGAGACCGGATCGCCGAACGTGTCGCCCAGGTCCAGCGGATTGCGGTCGAAGGTGGGATATGACGGCATCCACCCCGCACGCGCCGACAGCGCCAGGCAGTCCGCGCCCGTCATCCCCCGGAACCGCCCGGTACCCAGCGGCGAGGCGAGCACGTCGGCCGTGAACCGGTCGTAGCGCCACTGGTCGGTGTTCAGGAACCAGTACGCCGTGCCGATCATCTGGCGCGGCGGCCGTGACCAGTCCGACGCGGACGCGAGCGTCGCCCAGCCCGTGACCGGACGGCATTTCTCCTGGCCAACGTAGTGCGCCCAGCCGCCGCCGTTGCGGCCCTGGCAGCCGGTGAGCTGGAGCAGGGCGAGGAAGGAGCGGTAGATCGTCTCGGAGTGGAACCAGTGGTTGGTGCCGGCGCCCATGAGGATCATGCAGCGGCCCTTCGACCGCTCCGCGGTCCGCGCGAACTCCCGCGCGATCCGTACGCACTTGGCCGCGGGTACGGAGGTGTGCGCCTCCTGCCAGGCCGGGGTGCCGGGCGCGTCGGCGTCGTCGTACGACGCGGGCCAGCGGCCGGGCAGCCCGCGCCGCCCGACCCCGTACTGCGCGAGCAGCAGGTCGAAGACCGTCGTCACCAGCGGCCCGTGCGCGCCGCCGAGCCGCGTTGCCGGGACACCCCGCCGTACGACGTCCCCGCGCCCCTGTCCGTGCGCGCCGCCCTCGGTGTCGAAGCGGGGCAGGAGCACCTCGACGCCGGCGGCGACCTTGCTGCCGTACAGGCTCAACGTCGGGCGTATGCCGTCCAGTTCCAGGTTCCAGCGCCCCTTGCCCGACTCGGTCCAGCGAAAGCCCAGCGAGCCGTTCGGGGCGACCGCGCGACCGGACACGTCGTCCAGCACGACCGTCTTCCACCGGGCGTCCTCGCCCTCCTGCCCGAGGTCCGAGGCGCGCAGGAACTTCCCGGGCACGTGGCTGCCGCCCCGCTCCTCAAGGGTGACCAGGAAGGGCAGGTCGGTGAACTGCCGTACGTAGTCCGCGAAGAACGGCGTCTCGCGGTCGACGAAGAACTCCTTGAGCACGACGTGCCCCATCGCGAGGGCCAGCGCGCCGTCCGTACCGGGGTGCGGGTGCAGCCACTCGTCGGCGAACCTGGCGTGGTCGGCGTTGTCGGCGTAGTCGGGGGCGACGACCACGACCTTCTGGCCCCGGTAGCGGGCCTCCGCCATCCAGTGCGCGTCCGGCGTGCGGGTCACCGGCACGTTCGAGCCCCACATGATCAGATACGCGGCGTCCCACCAGTCGCCCGACTCCGGTACGTCGCTCTGGTCGCCGAAGACCTGCGGGGAGGCGACCGGCAGATCGGCGTACCAGTCGTAGAACGACAGCATCGGGGCGCCGATCAGGGAGTGGAAGCGGGCGCCCGCCGCGTGCGACACCATCGACATCGCGGGGATGGGGGAGAAGCCGGCGATGCGGTCGGGGCCGTAGGTCTTGATGGTGTGGACGTGGGCGGCGGCGACGATCTCGATCGCCTCGTCCCAACTCGCCCGCACCAGGCCGCCCTTGCCGCGCGCCCGCTGGTAGCGGCGGCGGCGCCCGGGGTCGTTCTGGACGTCGGCCCAGGCCAGCACCGGATCGCGCAGGCGCCCTTTCGCCTCCCGGTACATCTCCAGCAGGACGCCCCTGACGTACGGGTAGCGCACCCGGGTGGGGGAGTAGGTGTACCAGGAGAAGGCGGCGCCCCGGGGACAGCCGCGGGGCTCGTACTCGGGGCGGTCGGGGCCGACGCTCGGATAGTCGGTCTGCTGGGTCTCCCAGGTGATGATGCCGTCCTTGACGTACACCTTCCAGCGGCAGGAGCCGGTGCAGTTCACGCCGTGGGGGGAGTTCACGACCTTGTCGTGGCTCCACCGGTCCCGGTAGAAGGCGTCCGCCTCCCGCCCGCCGGTCAGCGCGATGCTGTGCAGATCGGACGCGGGCGTGCCGGGCCGGAAGTACCTGCCGGCCCGCAGCAGCGCCGCGCCCGGCTCGGCGGGCGTGGTGGGCGGTATCCGGGTGTCGGTCACAGGCGCTCCCTTGCTTGCCCTGACCACGAACCTAGGGCGGGGCCCGCGAGCGCACCTGTTCACCGCACCCGTACGGGTCGGGCCGGGCCTCCCCGGCACCCGTACGGGTCAGACCTTGCGGGCCACCCCCGCGTACACCGGCACGATGCCCTCCGCCTGCAGCGCCACGTCCTGCGGATCCGGGCGCCAGCCGGAGACCGGGATGACGCCGGGGCCGAGCAGCTCCAGGCCGTCGAAGAAGCGGGAGAACCGGGCCAGCGAGCGGGGGTGGAAGGGCGTGCCGCTGCGCCGGAAGTGGTCCGCCGCCTTCTCGACGGCCTCCGGGCTGAGGTCCGGGGTGACCTGGGACAGGATCAGGTGACTGCCCGGGGCGAGCGCGTCGACGTACCTCTTCAGCAGCCCGTACACGTCGTCGCCGGCGGGGTCGTCACCCAGGTAGTGGGTCAGTGCCACCAGCGACAGCGCGACCGGCTCGGCGAAGTCCAGGGACTCGCCGGCCCGGCCCAGCAGCGCTTCGACGTCCCGGACGTCGGCGTGCACGTAGTCGGTGCTGCCCGCGGCGGAACCCTGCAGCAGCGCCTCCGCGTGCCGCAGCACGATCGGGTCGTTGTCCGCGTACACCACCCGGGACTCCGGGGCGACCCCCTGCGCGACCTGGTGCAGATTGGGCTCGGTGGGGATGCCCGTGCCGATGTCCAGGAACTGGCGGATCCCGGCCTCGGCGACCGTGCGCACGGCCCGCTGCATGAACCGGCGGTTGGCGCGCGCCCCGCGCAGCACCGTGCCGTCCACGGCGAGGATCCTGCGGGCCAGTTCCTCGTCCACCGGGTAGTTGTCCTTGCCGCCCAGCCACCAGTCGTAGACGCGGGCCGGATGCGGCCGGCTGGTGTCGACGCGGGCGGGCACGGACTCGGATCCGGTCATGGGGTGTCGTCTCCTCGCGGGCTGGGTCGCCTTCGTGGTGCTCTGCCGGTGGTGCCTCAACAGGTCTCGCGGTACTCCCGCAGGATCGTCTTCGTGCGCTCCGCCGACGCGGCGGCCGTCGACATGTGGTCCAGGACCTCCAGGTGTGCGGCGACCTCCTTGCGGGAGTCGAGATACAGGGCGCCGCTGAGGTACTCGGTGTAGACCAGGTCGGGCAGCTCCTGCTCGGCGAAGCGGAACAGGGTGAAGGGCGCGTACGTTCCCGGGTGCGGGCCGGTGGCGAACTCCGCGATCTGGAGCGTGACACGGTCGCGCTCGGCGAGTTCCAGCAGCTTGTCCACCTGGTCGCGCATCACCTCGCCGCCACCGCCGACCGGGCGCCGCAGCACCGTCTCGTCCATGATCACCCACAGATGGGGTGGATCCGGGCGCTCCAGCAGCCGCTGCCGCTCCATGCGCAGGGACACATGCCGCTCGATCGTCTCCGGCCCGGTCTGCCCGATCGTCCCGGCCCGCATGACGGCACGGGCGTACTCCTCGGTCTGCAGCAGGCCCGGCACGAAGTGCGGCTCGTAGGACCGGACGATCCGGGCGGCGCCCTCCAGGCTCACGTACAGGCTGAACCACTCCGGCAGCACGTCGTGGAACCGCTGCCACCAGCCCGGCCGGTTGGCCTCCTCGGTCAGCGAGACGAACGCGGCCGCCTCCGCCTCCGGGACGCCGTACGTCTCCAGGAGCACCTGCACGTACGGGATCTTCAGCGCAACCTCGGCCGTCTCCATCCGGCGTATCGTCGCCGGGGCCACGCGCAGCACCCGCGCGGCCTCGTCCCGGCTCAGGCCGGCCCTCTCCCGCAGCTCCTGCAAGCGTTTGCCGAGCACCACCTGGCCGACGGTGGGGGCGGGTCGCCGCTCACTCACGCCACGCCTCCCCTACGCGCCGAAAGTACGTCGTGCAGTGTGCCATGTTCCGGTTTCCCATGGGGCCTGGGGCGGTGTGCCATGTTCCGGTTTCCCATGGGGCCTGGGGCGGTGTGCGGTCCGCGGCACGGTGGGGCCGGTCGCGCGGTTCCCCGCGCCCCCGAGGGGTTGTCATTACCCCGCGGGTAATCGACCCGTCCGCTGCTCCGCGAGACCTTTGAGTCACCGGATTCCGGGGCGGCGCACTCCGGTCCGGAATCCGGGTCTCCTCGTCTGCCAACCCGACCCCGACGGAGGGTGATTCACCATGTCCGCCACCTCGATCGCCGCGCTCGCCCGGACCTCCGACCCGCAGGCCGTACTGCGCCGTTTCCTGGCCCTGGACTCGGTCGTGACCGGGGCGAACGGGCTCGCCTATCTCGTGGCGTCCGGACCGCTCGGGCGGCTCCTCGGCGTCGACTCCACGCTGCTCCTCGCCCTCGGCGGGATCCTCACGGCGTACGCCGCCGCCGTCGGCCTGCTCGCCTCACGCGCCCGCCCGGCCGGGTTCCCGGTGCGTGCCGTGATCGAGACCAACCTCGCCTGGGCCGCGCTGAGCCTTCTCGCCCTCGCGGTGTGGCTGTCGCCGACCGCCGCGGGTGCCGTGTGGACGGTCCTGCAGGCGCTCGTGGTCGGGGGGTTCGCGATCCTCCAGCACCTTGCCCTGAAAGCCCGTCAGGGCAGCAGCGACTGAAGGTACTTGACCGTCGCCGGGTCGGCCGGGAGCAGCGTCTCGATGGCCAGCTCGGCGACGGTCACGTCCATGGGCGTGTTGAAGGTGGAGATGGAGGAGATGAAGGACAGCACCCGTCCCTCGTACTCGATCTGCATCGGCAGCGCGAAGTACGGGACAGGCTCGGCCGGTTCGGCGCCGGGCGTCTCCTCCGGCACCGGGTAGGCGGCGACCTCCTCGTACAGTGCGCGCAGCGGCTCGGAGCGGTGCAGGGCGATCTGTCGCCGCATCTGCGCGAGGAGATGGCCGCGCCACTCGCGCAGGTTGCGGATGCGCGGCGCGAGGCCCTCCGGGTGCAGGGTCAGGCGCATCGCGTTCAGCGGGGGTTCGAGGAGGTGCTCGGGGACGCCGTCGAGGATCATCAGGATGCCCCGGTTGGCCGCCTGCACGTTGTACATGGCGTCCACCACGAGCGCCGGGTACGGCTCGTAGCCCTGGATCAGCTGCTCCATGCCGGCGCGCAGCGCGTCCAGCGCCGGGTCGTCCAGCGGGGTCTCCGGATAGTGCGGGGCGTAGCCGGCGGCCAGCAGCAGCGCGTTGCGCTCGCGCACCGGCACCTCCAGGTGCTCCGCCAGCCGCAGCACCATCTCCTCGCTCGGCCGGGAGCGGCCCGTCTCGATGAAGCTGATGTGCCGCGCCGAGGAGTCGGCCCGCAGCGCCAACTCCAGCTGGCTGACCCGCCGTTGCTCCCGCCAGGCCCGCAGCAGCGGGCCGACGCCCTGGCCGGAGGGTGCGGTGGCGGTGGCGGCGCTGCCGGACGGGACGATGCTCATGTGTACGACCGTAGTCGAGGAGCGGGTGGTCAGCGACGACATCGTCGCCGGGGGGCGGGTGGTTAGCGACGACATCGTCGCCGGGGGGCGGGTGGTCAGCGACGACATCGTCGCCGGGGGGCGGGTGGTTAGCGACGACATCGTCGCCGGGGGGCGGGTGGTTAGCGACGACATCGTCGCCGGGGGGGCGGGTGGTTAGCGACGACATCGTCGCCGGGGGGCGGGTGGTCAGCGACGACATCGTCGCCGGGGGGGCGGGTGGTCAGCGACGACATCGTCGCCGGGGAGCGGGTGGTCAGCGACGACGCCGTTGCCGGGGAGCGGGTGGTCAGCGACGGCCCCCATCGCCGCGGAGCGCTGCCCGGCTGCCGGCTCGTGGACGGTACGGCAGCCTGAAGTGTCCGGCGCCGGTCCCCGGGAACCCTTCTGACCAGGGCCGCCCTGCCCCGGCTGTGGCACGCTGAAGACGAACCCGACCGTTCAGGAAGGAGCGATGCCATGCCCCTCGAACCGCTGTCGCAGAAGGAGATCGAGGACCGGCTCGCGGAGCTGCCCGGCTGGTCGCTGGACGGCGACCGGATCGCCCGCTCCTACCGGCTCCCCTCGCACTTCGCGGCCACGGCGATGGTCGTGCACATCGCGCAGGTCCAGGAGGAGCTCGACCACCACTCCGACCTCACCCTGGGCTACAACACGGTGTCACTCACCGTGAACACGCACACCGTGGGCGCCGTGACGAAACGCGACTTCGCCCTCGCCCGCCGGATCGAGGACCTCGCCCCCGGCCACGGGGCACAGTGACGCGAGTGCTGGACTACGACAAGGAAGCCGAGCGATACGACGCCTCGCGTGGCGGCGAACCCCGGGCGGCGGCCGCGGCCCAGGCCGTGCTGGGACTCCTGCCCGAGGGGACACGGCGCCTGCTCGACGTCGCCTGCGGCACCGGCATCGTCACACGGCGCCTGGCCGCCGGCCGCCCGGGACTGTCCGTGACCGGCGTCGATCTCGCGCCCGCGATGGCCCGCCAGGCCGCCGCCCGGATGCCCGGCACCGTCGTGCTCGCCGACTGCCGGCGGCTGCCGTTCCGGGCCGGCCGGTTCGACGCCGTCACCAGCGTGTGGCTGCTGCACCTCGCACCGACCGCCGAGGACGTGCGGACCATCGTCGGCGAGTGCGCCCGGGTGCTGCGGCCCGGCGGGGTCTACGTCACCACGGTCGACAAGGCCGCCGCCCACAACGTGGGCAGTGACATCGATGCCGTGATGGCCTCCCGCCCACGCCGCTCGGCCCGGGACGCGGCGGCCGTGGTCGAGACCTACGCCCGCGACCACGGCCTGCTCCCCGCGGGCGGCGCCGGCTTCACCGGGCACGGCCAGGGCCGCAGCCCCCGCCGCACGATCGCCGACCTGCGCCGGGGCTGGTTCGTCACCCTGCCGCCCGGCGGGGCGCTCGCCGACGGATTCGCCGCCCGCCTCGCACAGCTGCCGGACCAGGACCGTCCCCGGGCCGACCCGGTGTTCACTCTCCGTGCGTTCCGGAAGGCCGAGTGAAGTCCATCGTCCAGTTGGTCAGCCAGGTCTCACCGTCGTCGACGGAGAACGCCTGCTCCCAGCGGGCCGACGTCCGCGAGACGCCCGACCACACGAACCGCACCCGGACGTCCTTCCCGTCGTAGGTGTCGTCGCCGTGGAACTCCCCGCGTCCGCCCTCGAACCGGCCGGTGACCGGCGGGAACAGCGTCCCGGTGACGCTGGAGGCCCAGTACAGCGACCACCGCTCGGTCGCCCGGTCGAAGAGCCGCAGCGTCGCCCCCTTCGCCGACAGCCGCGGCATGTCGATCTCGTCGAGGTTCGCGGCCCCGTCGAACAGCGGCAGGCAGCGGCTGGTCCCCGGGAACTCCTCCCAGGCACTGTCGGGGTCGAGGGCGTCGGTGCGACGGCGGTTGCGGACGTCCCACTCGCCGTGGAAGAAGTCGAAGTCGTGCGCGCTGCTCATGTGCGGTCTCCGGTGGTTCCTTCGGGCAGGGAATCGGCCAAATAGGCCGACAGGTCCGGGACGCCCGGTGCGAGCAGGTGCCGCACCCAGGCGTCCCGTTCGTGCAGGATCGGCGGGAGTTCCCAGACGCAGCCGATCCACGGCAGGTCGGGGGTGATGAAGTGCGTGGGGTCGCGGTCCGGGCAGCCCAGCGCCGGCTGGCCCGCCGACGCGAACCTGTAGTGCAGGACGTTGTCCCACACCCAGCTGTAGGCGTTCAGATAGGCGCCGTCGTCCCCGCCCCGGTGCAGCACGACGAACGTGGCCGGGGGCGTGCCGTCCGGCTCCGGCAGCAGCTCCGGCAGGATCTCGTACGCCGCCTTTTCCACCTCGGGGGCGATGCCCGCGGGGTCGGTCGTGACGTGGTAGCGCTTGATCCACCGCCCTGCCACCTCGATCGGCGGGGGTACGGTCAGCAGTTTCTCGGCGAAGGCCGGTTTCTCCGTGAGGGCCATGACGCGACGCTATGACCGCTTCACTGACATCCTGTGTCAGTGAAGTCCAGCCGTCTCGTCTCCGTCCTCCTGCTGCTGCAGACCCGCGGCCGGATGACGGCCGCCCAGCTCGCCGAGGAGCTGGAGGTGTCGGTCCGCACGGTGTACCGGGACATCGAGGCGCTGAGCGCGGCGGGCGTCCCGGTGTACGGCGACGCGGGCCACGCCGGCGGCTACCGCCTGCTCGACGGCTACCGCACCCGGCTCACCGGCCTCACCCCGGACGAGGCCGAGGCCCTCTTCCTCGCCGGCGCCCCCGGCCCCGCCGCCCAGCTGGGCCTCGGCTCCGTCCTGGCCGCCGCCCAGCTCAAGGTCCGCGCCGCCCTGCCGGCGGAGCTGCGCGGCCACGCCGACCGGATCAGCGGCCGCTTCCATCTCGACGCGCCCCGCTGGTACGCCGCCGCCGACGAGACGCCGTACCTCCCGGCGGTGGCCGACGCCGTCTGGAACTGCCGTGTCCTGCACGTCCTGTACCGCCGCTGGCGCGAGCCCACCGACGTGGAGCGCCGCCTGGAGCCGTACGGACTCGTCCTCAAGGCGGGCCGCTGGTACGTCGTCGCCGGACCGGGGCCCCGCACCTACCGGGTCGACCAGATCCTCCGACTCGCCGCCACCGAGGAGGAGTTCGACCGGCCCGACGACTTCGACCTGGCCGCGTACTGGGCGGCGTACCAGAGCGACTTCGGCGACCGCCTGCGCAGCGGCCGGGCCGTGGTCCGGCTGGCTCCCGGAGTGACCCTCGACCGCGGGACCGGCCACCGCGGGGAACAGGACGGCTGGACCAGGGTCACCGTCCCCATCGAGTCCGTCGACCACGCCCACGCCGAGTTCCTCCGCATGGGCACCGGCGTCGAGGTCCTCGAGCCGCCGGAGCTGCGCGCGAAGATCGCCCGGACCGTGGCCGAACTGGCCGGGAGATACGGCAACTCGGGCGCGGACGGCGGCGACTGAGGGAGCGGAACCCGTCCGCCCTCCCGAGGAGGTACGCCCCGTGCGGCACCCGCGCGAGCACCGCGGACACCGGGCCGCCCTTTCCGCGGCCCTCGTCACGGCGGCCCTGACGGCCGCCTCGCTCACCGCCCTGAACGGCTCCGGCACCGCGCGGGCCGCCACAGAGAGGTGGGGGAGATAAGCGCTTTCTGTGTGGTCCGAGAGTTGCCGGGCGACCCCCTGTGCGGGAGGGGGTCGCCCGGCGGGTGGAAACGCCGTGCCCGGAGGCGCCCGGTCAGGGGCGCGGGGCTATTCGAGAAGCTCCGCGTACGAACCCATGGCCAGGGCGATGTCCGCCTGGGCCCAGAACCGGTGATACGTGAACGACGGCACCGCACCGCCCGCGAGATACGCCTCGATCTTCGACCAGGCCGGGTCGTCCTCGTAGAACGAACGGATCGAGTCGAAGGTCGACGACGCGTTGATCGCGTCGCCGTTCGGCATGGTGCCGGTCCAGCCGCTCGGTACGTGGACCGCGTCGTCGAAGCGGTTGTAGTCGGCCCGGCTCTCCGGGACGGCGATGCCCAGGGCGTCCTGGTGGTTGTCCCACATGCCGTCGAGAAGCGCCTTGGCCGTGGTCGCCGCCTGTGTGTCACCGGAGCGGTCGCCGTAGTACGTCAGGGTCTTGGCGTACGCGGCCGCCACCCCGACGTCGTTGGTGTAGTCGGCGACGGTGACGTGAAGTCCGTTGTTCGCGCCCGGACTTGACGGGTTCCAGGTGTCGGGCTGCCCCGACCACTGGAGCGTCGAGGGGATCCGGTACGTGCCGTCCGGATTGACGGTCGTCTCGGACAGCGCCCAGTCGACCCACTTGTCGAGCACGGCCTTCGCGGCCGCGTTCCCCGTCTGCTGGTAGTACTCGGCGACCCGCTCCATCGACCACGCCTGGAAGCCGAACCACTGGTTGGACGGCGGGTCGTGGTAGACGGGCTGCTGGTCGTAGTACATGCCGTAGAAGGTCGACTTGCCGGTGGGCGGCGTCGCGTACCGGCCCGCCCAGCTGTTCGTCGCCCCGCCCGCGATCGCGCCCTCGCTGGACTGCAGCCAGCGGTAGAACTCGACCTGCCGCTCAAGGGACTTGGCCCAGTCCGCCTGCCCTGTCGCCGACTTGGGCTTGAGGTCGGCATACGCGCTGAGCGCATACGCGGCCATCGGGTTCTGGTAGCCGCCGTGCGCGTGGCTGGAGCCGATGCGCCAGGACCAGCCCGCGGAGGTGTCGGTGGCACCGCCCCACGCGTAGTACCAGGACAGCAGGTAGAACGAGGCGTCCTTGCCGGTGCCCGCCGGGCAGGACGAGGGCCCGACACAGTTGCCGATCTTCTTGAAGTACTTGTCGTACATCGCGTAGCGCAGGTAGTCGCCCATCTTCGCGGCCTTCGCCACGGTCGCGGAGACGTCGCCGCCCTTGCCCTGCGCGTCGGCCCACTTGTCGGCCCAGTACGCGGCCTGCACCGCACGCGCGTCGGCGTCCGGGGCGTTGGTGAACTTCCACTGCTTGGCATAGGAGGCGTCACCGGTGAACAGGTCCAGGTACCCGTTCCTGCCGCCGTACTTGAACTGGTCGCAGGTCGGCTGCGGCACCGTCTCCCACACCGACTCCTGCGCGCCGCGCTGGAAGGTGTTGATGTACGACGGCCCGGTGTCGCCCGGCCCCGCCTCGCACTTGCCCGGCGAGTTGCCGTATCCGTAGACGTTGTCGACGTCCTGCAGCCAGTGCATGCCGTAGATGTCGTCCGTGCCGTACGCGCTCTTCAGCTCGCCCGCGATCGGGTCCGAGCCGACCGGGACCGACCCGTCGAGCTTCGCCGGGTACTCGTTCGGGGTGTCCAGCTCGGGTGCGTACGTCGCCGGCTTGGAGGCGTTGTAGAAGGAGTTGGTCGGCTGGTCGGCGCGGGTCGGGATCATGTACTTCTCCATGATCTCCCAGGCCCCGTTGAACTTGGACCAGTCGCCGGTCACCTTGCCGTACATCGCCTGCAGCCAGAGAAGGTAGCTGTAGGCCTCCGACGTGGTCTCATGACCGTGGTCCGGCGCCTCGACGATCAGCGTCTCGACCGAGTGGTAGGGGATGCCCTCGGGTGAGAAATAGCCGTTGGCCGGGTTGGTGATCTTGCCGTAGAGCTCCAGGAAGCGGGCGTCGTACGCCTTCGTCGCCGCGATCTGGGTCGCCGTCACCGACGCCTTGGCGTGCCCGGTGGCCGTCGACTCGAAGGTCGCCGAACCGGTGCCGGAGGCGGCGGCGCCGATGGTCACCTTCTGCGCGGTGTTCCAGTTCGAGGGCGTGAAGGTGAGCGAGGCCCCGCCGGTCACCGACAGCCCCGAGTTGCCGCTGGTGCGGGCAGTCGTGACGGTGACGGTGGCCGTCGGCCGGGTCGACAGCTTCACGTCGTACGTCGCCGACTTGCCCTGCTGGACGGGAAGTTGGGCCGGTGTGGCCACCACGGCGGGACCGGAGGCGACCGTGATGCCGACCGGCGTGGACTCCCCGGACGCGCCCAGGCTGTCGTACGCCTTGGCGAGCAGGGAATGACTGCCCACGGTCAAGCTTGAGACCGAGAGCGAGTACGGCGCCGTCGTGTCCGTGCCCAGCAGGGTCGTGTCGTCGTAGAACTCGACCTTGCCGATGGTCGCGCCGTCCGCGGCGGCGGCCGTGGCCGCGAGCGGGACGGCGTCGCCCTGCGTGTAGACGGCACCCGCGGCCGGGCTGGTCAGCACGGTGATCGGGGGCTGGTGGGCGCCGGTGCAACTCGTGCCGTTGATCGCGAAGTCGGCGGGCGCCGCGTTGCTGCCGCTGTACGTGAACTGCGCGCCGGTCGTGACGGCGGCACCGGCGGCGATGCGCCCGTTGTAGCCGGCGTCCTTCACGGTGACCGACTGGCCGGACTGGGACCAGGTGCCGTTCCAGCCGTTGCCGAGCTTCTGGTTGCCCGCGTAGGCGTACGTCAGCGTCCAGCCGTCGATGACGTCCGTGCCCCGGTTGGTGAGGGTCAGTTCCGCGGTGAAGCCGGAGCCCCAGTCATTGGTCCGGTAGTCGACACCGCACTGGACTGCCGCCGCTCGGGCCGGAGTCGACCCGGTGCTGAGCATCGTCAGGGGAAGCGCCAGGGCCGCGACGACGGTCGTCCACAACCGTCCTGTGGCTCTGCGTCTGCGTGGGGGATGCACGTGCTGGTTCCTCCTTGCGGCTCGGAGAAGTCAAGGCCTGAACCAGTGGGAGCGCTCCCATAGTGGAGACGGGGGTGCGAGGGGTCAAGGTGCTTGAAGAGTCGAAAAGATTCGACGCGCTCAGTTGAGCAAAAGTCAGCAACTCCCCTGTCCTTAACCGGCACTTGGCGCTAGCTTCGTGGACACAGTGGGAGCGATTCCATCACTCGACGCGTCCGTCACGACGTGCCTGAGCTGTGAGGAGTCGCTCATGCGACACCCCCCGCGTTCAGTACGTTCAGCCGTCGTCGGCACCTCCTCCTTGTCTCTTGCGCGCTCTGCACGGACGGACCGTCAGCACCCGCGACCAAGAAGGAACCCGCACTCATGACTCGTACCAGAACAGCGATGCTCGCCGCCCTGGCACTGGTCGCCGGGGCCTCGGGGACCGCGCTCGCCGCGGCCCCCGGCGCAGTCGGCACGGCCGCCGTGCCCTGCACCGTCGACTACAAGGTGCAGAACCAGTGGGACACCGGCTTCACCGCGGCCGTGACCGTCACCAACCAGGGGGCCGCAAAGTCCAACTGGTCGGTGAAGTGGTCCTACGCCGGCAACCAGAAGGTCACCAGCGGCTGGAACGCGCGGATCAGCCAGAGCGGCGCCGATGTCACCGCAGCCAACGAGAACTACAACGGGACGCTCACGACCGGAGGTTCGGTCAGCTTCGGCTTCCAGGGCTCCTACAGCGGCACGAACGCCGTCCCGGCCACCTTCACCCTCGACGGCGTGGCCTGCAACGTCGACGACGGCGGTGGCGGCCCCACGGATCCCGACCCCACCGGTCCCAAGGCCGACAACCCGTACTCCGGCGCGAAGGTGTACGTGAACCCGGAGTGGTCCGCGAACGCCGCCGCCGAGCCGGGCGGCAGCCGGATCGCGAACCAGCCGACCGGGGTGTGGCTGGACCGGATCGCCGCCATCAACGGTGTGAACGGCCGCATGGGCCTGCGCGACCACCTCGACGAGGCCCTGACCCAGAAGGGCTCCGGCGAGCTGGTCGTCCAGCTGGTCATCTACAACCTGCCGGGCCGCGACTGCTCCGCCCTCGCCTCCAACGGCGAACTCGGCCCGACGGAGCTCGGCCGGTACAAGACCGAGTACATCGACCCGATCGCCGCGATCCTCGCCGACCCGAAGTACGCCTCGCTGCGGATCGTCACCGCGATCGAGATCGACTCGCTGCCGAACCTGGTCACCAACACCGGCAGCCGTCCGACGGCCACCCCGCAGTGCGACGTGATGAAGGCCAACGGCAACTACCAGAAGGGCGTCGGCTACGCCCTCAACAAGCTCGGCGACGCACCCAACGTCTACAACTACATCGACGCCGGCCACCACGGCTGGATCGGCTGGGACGACAACTTCGCCCCCAGCGCCGCCGTGATGAAGGAGGCCGCCACCTCCGAGGGCGCCACCGTCAACGACGTGCACGGCTTCATCGCCAACACGGCCAACTACAGCGCCCTGAAGGAGAACAACTTCACCATCAACGACTCGGTCGGCGGCAAGTCCGTCCGGGAGTCGAAGTGGGTCGACTGGAACCGCTACGTCGACGAGCTGTCCTACGCGCAGGGCTTCCGCGACCAGTTGGTCACGACCGGCTTCAACTCCGGCATCGGCATGCTGATCGACACCTCCCGGAACGGCTGGGGTGGCTCGGCACGGCCTGCCGGTCCGGGTGCGACGACCGACGTCGACACCTACGTCAACGGCGGCCGCTACGACCGCCGCATCCACGTCGGCAACTGGTGCAACCAGTCCGGCGCCGGCCTCGGCGAGCGCCCGCAGGCCAACCCGGCGACCGGGATCGACGCGTACGTCTGGATGAAGCCGCCGGGTGAGTCCGACGGCTCCAGCAGCGCGATCCCGAACGACGAGGGCAAGGGCTTCGACCGCATGTGCGACCCGACGTACACGGGCAACCCGCGCAACGGCAACAACATGTCCGGTGCGCTGCCGGGCGCTCCGCTGTCGGGGCACTGGTTCTCGGCGCAGTTCCAGCAGTTGATGCGGAACGCGTACCCGCCGCTGTCGTGATCCGGTGACTTCGGCGAAGTAGCGCGGCAGGACGCCGGGGGCTGGTCAGCTCTCCTGGGCCAGGCCCCGGCGGATCGCGAACTCCACCGCCGAGTAGTTGCCGTCGGGCCGCTCCAGGTCGTACGGCTCCGCCGGGTGCAGGGGTGGCTGGGCCATGAAGCGGGGGCGGGTGCCGTGGTGGGGCTGGGCGGCGTGGACCAGGAAGGGGTGGCAGAGGTAGACGTCGCCGGGGACGCCGGTGGCGTGCGCGAGCGGGCGGTGCGCGGAGGCCGCGTCGACCTTCGGGCCCAGCTCCAGGAAGGAGGCGCCGGCCTCGCCGTACGGTGCCAGGACGCGCGGGACGTCCAGATGTGAGCCGACCCGGATGCGGGTCGGGGCGTCGTCCTCGGTGACCTCGCTGAACAGGAACAGCATGAGCAGCGAGCGGTCCTTCGAGTGCACGTTCGTATGGGGGTGCTCGGCACCCTCGGGTACATAGCTTCCCTCGATGTGCCAGCCCGCGTCGTCCGGCTCCTCCTCGTGCGGGAACCGCAACGGGAAGCTGCCCAGCGAGTAGCGGGACAGCCAGCGGCCCTCGCCCACCAGCACGTCGAAGGCCTCGTGCAGGACGTGCGTGTTCACGGCGGCCGCGAAGGGGCCCTGCGCCATGTCGTACACCCAGTGCACGGGCTTCTCCCAGGTGCCCGGGTCCTCCGGGTCGCACCCGGTCTCCCGCCACAGCAGCCGGGCGCAGTGCTCGGCGACGCGTGGCGGAAAGGCGCCCTCGATCTTCACGAACCCGTCCTCGAGGAACCGCTCCACCATCTCGTCATCCATCGGGCCATCCTGAGCGACCGCCGCCCACCGTCGCACCTCATTTTTCCCTGCCCGTTTTTGCCGCCACGGCAAGGACAGTGGCCCGGGGGCGGTGCTCCGGAGCACCCTGGCGGCATCCGGACGAGAGGCCGACCACCATGGCGCACGCCGACCACGCGCATCACTCGCACCAGCCGCACCGCCGCCACGACCACACCGACATCGACTGGAGCGAGATGGCTCCGATGCTCGAGGCGCAGGCGGAGCTGTTCACGCCCCTGTACGAACACGCCATGGCCTGGCTGGCCAAACGGCAGACCGAACCAGGGCTGATCGTGGACGCGGGCAGCGGTCCGGGAGTCCTGTCCTGTCTGCTCGCCGACACCTTCCCCGGCGCCCGGATCGTGGCCGTCGACAGTGCCGGGCCGCTGCTCGACCGGGCCCGGGCGCGGTCGGAGCGGCTCGGCGTCGCCGACCGCTTCGGCACCCTGACCGGTGAACTCCCCGATGTACTCGACGAGTTGGACTACCCGGTCGATCTCCTGTGGGCCGGCCGCAGCCTGCACCACCTGGGCGACCAGCGCGCCGCCCTCGCCGCCTTCGCCGGCCGGCTCGCCTCCGGCGGCACCCTGGCCCTCCAGGAGGGTGGCCTGCCCACGCGGTTCCTGCCGCGCGACCTCGGTTTCGGGCGACCCGGGCTGCAGGCGCGGCTCGACGTGCTGGAGGCGGAGTGGTTCGCGCAGATGCGGGCGGATCTCCCCGGCTCCGTCGACGAGACCGAGGACTGGCCGGCGCTGCTGGCCGCGGCCGGCCTGAGGCCCACCGGCACCCGCACCTTCCTCCTCGACCTGCCCGCCCCGACCACGGACCGCGCCCGCGCCTACGTCGTCGCCTCCCTCACCCGCTCCCGCGAGGGCTTCGGCGAGCACCTCGACGCCGAGGACCGCGCGACCCTAGACCGGCTGCTCGACCCGGACGACAGGGCGAGCGTGCACCACCGCCCCGACGTGTTCGTGCTGGCGGCGCAGACGGTGTACACGGCGGTGCGCACGAGGTGACTCCGGGCCCGCGGCCGGCCGGCGGGACTTGACTTCGAGAGCTCTCCAAGTGATGGACTCCTCGTCGTCCGAACCGAGACCCAGGGGGAACACCATGACCGACTCTCCGGTCGCACTCATCACCGGCGGCGGCAGCGGCATCGGCGCCGCGGTCGCGCGGCAACTGCTGGACGCCGGGCACCGGGTCACCGTCACCGGTCGCGGCGAGGCGCGGCTGCGCGGTTTCGCCGAGGAACTCGGGGAGCCCGACGGCCTGTTGACGGTGGTCGGGAACGCCGCCGAGTACGCCGACGTCCAGGCCGCGGTCGACGCGACGCTCAAGACGTTCGGCCGGCTCGACACGGTCGTCGCCAACGCCGGGTTCGCCACCCACGACACCGTCGCCGAGGGCGACCCCGCCGGCTGGACCGAGATGGTGCTGACCAACGTCCTCGGCCCCGCCCTGCTGATCCGCGCCTCCGTCGACGCCCTGAAGGAGACCCGCGGCCGGATCGTGCTGGTCGGCAGTGTCGCCGGGTTCGTGCCGGGGCCGGGCAACATCTACGGGGCCACCAAGTGGGCCGTGACCGGGCTCGCCGAGAACACGCGGCGGCAGGTGACCGACTGGGGCATCGGCGTGACCCACATCGCGCCGGGCCGGGTGGAGACGCCCTTCTGGGACAGCTACGGCAGCCTGCCGCCGGGGCATCTGCTGACCGCCGACCAGATCGCCGACTCGGTGGTGTGGGCGATCCGGCAGCCCGACGGCGTGGACGTCAATACCGTCGTCGTGCGCCCGCTCGGACAGCCCAACTGAAAGGGATCTTCTTACACTGGACATACCGAAGATTTCGGTGGTGTGCCCGGCTTTCCGGGAGGTGTCATGTTCGTACGCGCCATCTACACGACCGGCGATCCGAAGAAGATCGACACGGCCATCAGGGCCATGAACACCGAGGGGCGCGATCTCCTGGAGGACCGCCCGGGGTACCGCGGAGCGAGCGTCTTCGTGGACCGGACGCTCGGGAAACTCCTCGCGGCCAGCTGGTGGGAGACGGAAGAGGCCCGGCGCAACAGTGACGAGGTGCTGCGCGAGCGGCGGGCGGCGATGCTGGAGCCGTTTGCCGGCACGCTGGCGGTCGACAACTACGAGGCGCTGGTCTTCCACCAGGTACGGCCGCCGCAGGCGGGCGGCGGGCTGCGGCTCAGCCGGCTGGACTTCGACCCGATGGACACGGACCTGCTCGCCGACACGTTCCGGGCGACGGTGGTCCCCAGGCTCGAAACCCTTCCCGGGCTGGCCAGGGCGTCCCTGTTGGTCGACCGGGAGCGCGGCCGCGGGATGGTCGGGGTGATCTTCGTCGACCAGACCTCCCTGGCCGCGTCCCGCTCGGGCCAGGCGGGTGCCCGGCACGAGGGCGCCGCCAAGGCGCATGTGTCCGTGACCGGGCTGGAGGAGTTCGAGGTCGTGTTCACGGACGTGCGGGGCGAGTGAGCCGGACGCTGAAGGCGCTGGACGGTGACGCGGCGGGACGGTGACGGAGCCGGACGGTGAGGAGCCGGACGGTGAGGGCCCCGGACGGTGAGGGCGCCGGACGGTGAGGGCGCCGGACGCTGAGGGCGCCGGCCCGCCGCATCCGGTCCCGCGTACGCGTCCGCCCGCCGCTCGTCTGCGCTGAGCGGCGGGCGGATCTGCGGGAGCGGGGGTCAGCCGCCGAAGGCCGCCGGGTCGGGGCCGATGCGCCGGTCCTCGTTCAGGGCGCTGATCGCGGCCAGGTCCTCGTCGTCCAGACTGAAGTCGAAGACCTCGATGTTCTCCTTGATCCGCGACGGCGTCACGGACTTCGGGATCACGACGTTGCCGAGCTGGAGGTGCCAGCGCAGCACGATCTGGGCCGGGCTGCGGCCGTGCTTCTGCGCGATGGCGACGATCGCCGGGACCTCCAGCAGACCCTTGCCCTGGCCGAGCGGCGACCAGGCCTCGGTGGCGATGCCCTGCTCGGCGTGGAACTCGCGGGAGGCGTGCTGCTGAAGGTGCGGGTGCAGCTCGATCTGGTTGACCGCCGGGATCACCGACGTCTCGTCGATCAGCCGCCGGAGGTGCTCCGGAAGGAAGTTGGAGACGCCGATCGCGCGGATCCGGCCGTCGGCGTGCAGCTTCTCGAACGCCTTGTAGGTGTCGACGTAGCTGTCACGGGCCGGCTGCGGCCAGTGGATGAGGTACAGGTCGAGGTACTCCAGGCCCAGCTTCGCCAGCGAGGTGTCGAAGGCGCGGAGCGTGGAGTCGTACCCCTGGTCGCTGTTCCAGAGCTTGGTGGTGACGAAGATGTCCTCGCGGGGGACGCCGGAGGCGGCGATGGCCTTGCCGGTGCCCTCTTCGTTGCCGTAGATCGCCGCTGTGTCGATGCTGCGGTACCCGGCCTCCAGCGCGGTGCCGACCGCCTTCTCCGCCTCGTCGTCCGGCACCTGCCAGACGCCGAAGCCCAGCTGGGGCATCTCCACGCCGTTGTTGAGGATGATCGGGGGGACCTTGCTGCTCACGAGCTCTTGATCCTTACGGTTGTCGTCAGGTGGTACTCATATCGTCAACGATCACGGGGTGCCGTGCATTCCTGACGGCCGAATCCGCCGCGATCCGCTGCGGAATCCGTTGCGGAACCCGTGCAACTGACCGGCGGGTCAGTCATGGGTCAGCGCTGGGGGAGTCAGATTGGCCGGAAACGCATCCGACGTTATCGGTCCGGACCATTGACCGTGGACCGTCATGCCGCGACTCTGTATCGCGCCACCGAACGTGTTGATGAACTCGGTGCACGCATGTGAACAGCAAGTGCCTGTCTGGGCTCTGAGACCCCCCACTTCCTCAGGAAAGCAGGTATGCGCACATGGACGAGAGGCTGCTCGACACCCACCCGGCACGACAGACGGAACAGGTCATTCAGGAAACATCGGATGAGGTGGTCTGGCAAAGCCCCGGCTACTCCCTCGTGGAGACCGCCCTCGAAGTGACCGCCTACGCCCTCGCCGACCGCTAGCCGGCCGCACCGCGAGAGCACCGTGACCGCGACACGCGGGCCCGCCGACGGCACCGCGGCCCCCTGGGGGACCACCGAGTTCACCGGGCGGCTGCGGGCCGTCACCGCGGCGCGCTACCACGACCGTCACCCCTTCAACCTCCGTATGCACAAGGGCGAGTTGACGCCCGGCGAGCTGCGCCGGTGGATCGCCAACCGCTTCCACTACCAGCGCCACATCCCCGTCAAGGACGCCCTGATCCTCGCCAAGCTGGAGCGGCCCGCGCTGCGCCGGGCCTGGCTGCGCCGCATCCGCGACCACGACGGCGCGGCCGAGGGGGAGGGCGGCATCGAGCGCTGGCTGCGGCTCGGCGAGGCGGCCGGCCTCGGCCGGGACGAGCTGTGGGACGCCTCCCGGGTGCTGCCCGGGGTGCGCCTCGCGGTCGACGGCTACGTCAACTTCTGCCGGCTGAGCCCCGCGCTGGACGCCGTGGCCGCCTCCCTGACCGAACTGTCCGCACCGGACCTGATGCGCACCCGCATCGACGCCTTCGAACGCCACTACCCGTGGATCGAGCCGCAGGGCCTCGCCTATTTCCGCACCCGGGTCGACCAGGGCGCCCGCGACGGCGAGGAGGCCCTCGCCCTGGTCCTGGACCGGGCCCGCACCCGAGAGCTGCAGGAGCGGGCGGTGGCGGCGCTGGCCTTCAAGTGCGAGGTGCTGTGGGCCCTGCTGGACGCGGTGGACGGCGGCGGCCCATGACCTGGCGCCCCGCCCTCGCCCGCGCCGTGCTGCTGCGCCACGACCGGGTGCGCGGCAAGGACCTCCTGCTCCTGCCCGAGCGGGTCGTCGTGCTGCACGGGCACGCGGGCCGCGTCCTGCTGCTGTGCGACGGCAGCAGGCCGGTGGCCGACATCGTCGCCGAGCTCGCCACCCGCTTCCCCGGCGCCCCGGTCGCCGACGAAGTGCCCCAATTCCTGGACACGTTGCGAAAGGAGGGCTGGCTGCGGTGACCGCCGATCCCCCGTGGGCCCTGCTCGCGGAACTCACCCACCGCTGCCCGCTGCGCTGCGGGTACTGCTCCAACCCCGTCGAACTGGTCGGTCGGTCAGTAGAACTGACGGCCGGACAGTGGGCCGGAGTGTTCCAGCAGGCCGCCGACCTGGGCGTCGTACAGACCCATCTGTCCGGCGGCGAACCGCTGCTGAGGCGAGATCTGCCGGAGGTCGTCGCCGCCGCCGCGGCCGCGAGCCTGCACACCCAGCTGGTCACCAGCGGTGTCGGACTGGACGAGCGGCGGCTCACCGGGCTCGTCGCCGCCGGGCTGCACAGCGTCCAGCTGTCCGTGCAGCACACCGATCAGGCCGCCGCCGAACGCATCGCGGGCGCCCGCTCGTTCGCCGCCAAGGAACGCGCGGCCCGGCTGATCCGTGCCGCCGGGCTGCCGTTCGGTCTCAACGTCGTTCTGCACCGCGGCAACATCGACGCCCTGGACGACCTGATCGCCCTCGGCACGGACTGGGGCGCCGACCGGATCGAGCTCGCCCACACCCAGTTCCACGGCTGGGCCCTGCGCCACCGCGCCGCCCTGCTGCCCACCCGCGCACAGGTGGACCGGGCCCGCGCCAGGCTCGCCCACTGGCGCCAACACCAGGACGCCGTACCGGAGTTGATCTGGGTCGCCCCCGACCACGTCGACGGCACCGCGAAACCCTGCATGGGCGGCTGGGGCGCGATCTCGCTCACCGTCGCCCCGGACGGAACGGTCCTGCCGTGCCCCGCCGCGGGCGCCCTGCCCGGCCTCGACCCGCCCAACGTCAAGGACCGCCGGCTCAGTTGGATCTGGCACGAGTCGAAGGCGTTCAACGCCTACCGCGGCGAGAGCTGGATGCGGGAGCCGTGCAGAACCTGCGACCTGCGCTCCACCGACCACGGCGGCTGCCGCTGCCAGGCGTACGCGCTCACCGGCGACGCCACCCGCACGGACCCCGCCTGCCGGCTCTCGCCCGACCACGCCCTGGTCCGGGACCTGGTCGACGCCCCCCGCCCCCTGCCCGGCACGCCCGGCTTCGCCCCCGCCTACCGCGAAGGAGCCCCATGAGACGTCGCCTGCAGACGCTGCTCACAGCGGGCACGTTCTCCAGCATGTTCACCCTGCGCCCCGTCCCGGGGCGCCACGAACGACCTGCACGGCCTGGACGCCTTGCTGATCATGAACGAGCAGCTGCGCACCCGGCCTCGCCCACCCACCACCCCGAGGGAGCAGCCATGAACACCAGCCGAAGGACCCTGCTGGGCGCGGCCCTGGGCGGCGCGGCGGGCGTCGCCGTCGGCCTGTCCGCCGCGCCCGCGAGCGCCGCCTCCTGGCAGCTGAAGTGGTCCCCGTCCGCGCGCTCCGACGGGCTGCGGGCCTTCGAGACCATCGAGGACGACCGCGCCGACTCGCACCCGGCGGGCGCTCCCCACATCCGCCCGGACGGCGACAACTGGCGCTTCACCATGCACAGGGCCGACCGGGACACCTCCACCGACCGCCAGCGGCACGAGGTCACCGGCCTGCGTACCTCCTCGGGCTACCTGAAGTGGCTGCCCGGCCAGACCTGGCGGGTGACGTACTCGATGTACATCCCGAGCTCGCTGAAGGCCACGACCACCTTCACGCACATCATGCAGATGAAGCAGCCTGGCGCCGGCTCCTCGCCGATCGTGGTGCAGTCCCTGCGCCGGGTGAACGGGGCCCAGACCATTGAGCTCCAACTGCCCGTCTCGGGCACCCTCATCGGCCGTACCTCTCTCGACCCGCTGCACGACCGGTGGACCGACGTCGACTTCCAGATCAAGGTCGGCGACGGCTCGTCCGGCTCGGTGCGCTGGATCCTCAAGAGCGGCGGCACCACGCTGATCGACAGGTCACGCAGCGGCGTCGACACGTTCCTGGCCGACCGGGTGCGCCCCAAGTGGGGCATCTACCGCAGCCTCGGCGACACCTCGGGCTCCCTCCAGGACTGCCACCTGCTGCTCACCGGCCTCCGCGGCTACCAACTCGTCTGATCACGCACCCCCGGCCCGTTTCCCCCCACCTGGAGGTGGCCCCGTGCACCACCACATCGCCGCCGGACACCGGCCCCGCCCCGGCGTCCGCCTCGTCGCCCTCGGCGCCCTGCTGCTGTCCCTCCTCAGCGCCTCCCCACCCGGCGCGGCCGCCGCGGCGCCCGACACCCGGCCCCCGACCCGCCCCGCCCGGGCGGACGGCGGGGTCCCTTCGTCCATCGGCACGCTGTCGTCCGGCTGGACCATCCCCTGGGGCACGGACTGGATGCCGGACGGCTCCAGCGCCCTGGTCACCGAACGGGACAGCTTCAAGGTGTTCAGGCAGGCCAAGGACGGCACCAGAAAGCAGCTGGGCAGCGTCCCCGGCGTGGTCACCACGGACGGCGAGGGCGGGCTGCTCGGTGTGGCCACGGACCCCGGCTGGGCCACCAACCACCGCGTGTACTTCATGCACACGGCCGCCGAGGGCAACCGCATCGCGCGCATGACCTACGACGGCAACTCCCTGAGCGGCTACACGGTCCTGCTCCAGGGCATCAAGAAGAACCGCTACCACAACGGCGGACGGCTCGCCTTCGGCCCGGACGGCTATCTGTACGCCTCCACCGGCGACGCCCAGAACTCCTCACTGGCCCAGGACAGGAACTCCCTGAACGGCAAGATCCTGCGTCTGACGACGGACGGCAAGCCGGCCCCGGGCAACCCCTTCGGCACCCACGTCTACTCCCTCGGCCACCGCAACCCGCAGGGCCTCGCCTTCGACCGCAGCGGCCGGCTGTGGGCGGCGGAGTTCGGCAACAGCGCCTACGACGAGCTCAACCTGATCAAGCCCGGCGCCAACTACGGCTGGCCCACCTGCGAGGGCACCTGCTCGGTCGCCGGCATGACCGATCCGAAGAAGACGTGGCCCGTCTCCCAGGCGTCCCCGAGCGGCATCGCCATCGTCCGCAACGTCATCTACATGGCCGCCCTGCGCGGCGAACGCCTGTGGCGCATCCCCATCGACGGCGACACCGAGAACGTCGGTTCGGCGACCGCGTACTACGTCGGCACCTACGGCAGGCTGCGCACGCTCACCAAGGTGCCGGGCGCGGACCAGCTGTGGCTGACGACCACCAACTGCGACAGGAACGGCGGCGAGCCGGCCGGGGCGGACAGGATCCTCCGCGTCGGCATCACCTGACCCGGCCCGGGCTCAGGCCTGGTACAGCGCCTCGACCTCGTTCACGTACGCGTTCTCGATCGCCTTGCGCTTCAGCTTCAGCGACGGCGTGAGCAGCCCGTGCTCCTCGGTGAACGGCTGGGCGAGGATGCGGAACGTGCGGATCGACTCGGCCTGCGAGACCAGGGTGTTGGCGGCGACCACCGCGCGCCGCACCTCGGTCTCCAGGTCGGCGTCGCGCACCAGCTGGGCCGGGGTCATCTGCGGCTTGTCCCGCATCATCAGCCAGTGCTCGACGGCCTCCTGGTCGAGGGTGACCAGGGCCGCGATGTAGGGGCGGTCGTTGCCGACGACGATGCACTGCGAGACCAGCGGATGGTCCCGGACCCGCTCCTCCAGCACACCCGGTGAGACGCTCTTGCCGCCGGAGGTGACGAGGATCTCCTTCTTGCGGCCGGTGATGGTGAGATAGCCGTCCTCGTCGAGGGAGCCCAGGTCACCGGTGGCCAGCCAGCCGTCGTGCAGGGACTGGTCGGTGGCCTTCGGGTTGTTGAGGTAGCCCTGGAAGACGTTGTCGCCGTGCAGCCAGATCTCGCCGTCGTCCGCGATGTGCACGGTCATGCCGGGAATGGGTTGGCCGACGGTGCCGTAGCGGGTGCGCTCGGGCGGGTTCGCGGTCGCGGCGGCCGTCGACTCGGTGAGGCCGTAGCCCTCGTAGATGTGCACGCCGGCGCCCGCGAAGAACAGCCCGAGCCGCCGGTCCATCGCCGAACCGCCCGACATCGCGTGCCGGATACGGCCGCCCATCGCGGCCCGCATCTTGGAGTAGACGAGCTTGTCGAAGAGCTGGTGCTGCATGCGCAGCCCCGCCGACGGGCCGGGCCCGATGCCCCACGCCTTGGCCTCCATGGCGTCCGCGTACTTCACGGCGACGTCGACGGCCTTCTCGAACGGCCCCGACCGGCCCTCCTTCTCGGCCTTGCGGCGGGCGGCGTTGAAGACCTTCTCGAAGATGTACGGCACGGCGAGGAAGAACGTCGGCTTGAACGCGGCGAGGTCGGGCAGCAGGGCGGCGGCGTTCATCTGCGGCTGGTGGCCGAAGCGGACCCGGCCGCGGATCGCGGCGACCTGCACCATCCGTCCGAAGACGTGCGCGAGCGGCAGGAACAGCAGGGTCGCCGCCTCGTCGCCCTTCCGGGAGTGGAACACCGGCTCCCAGCGCTCGATGACGGTGTCCGCCTCGTACATGAAGTTGCCGTGGGAGATGACACAGCCCTTGGGGCGGCCCGTCGTCCCCGACGTGTAGATGATCGTCGCGATCGAGTCCGGCGTGACCGCCTGCCGGTGGCGGTGGACGACGTCGTCGTCGAGGTGCGCACCGGCGTCGTACAGCTCCTGCACGGCGCCCGAGTCCAGCTGCCACAGCTGGTGCAGGCGGGGCAGCCGGTCGATGACGGTCGCGATGGTCATCGCGTGGTCCTCGTGCTCGACGATCGCCGCCGAGCACTCGGCGTCGTACAGCATCCAGAAGCACTGCTCGGCCGAGGAGGTCGGGTAGATCGGCACGACCTGCGCGCCGATCGTCCACAGGGCGAAGTCGAAGAGCGTCCACTCGTAGCGTGTGCGGGACATGATCGCGACCCGGTCGCCGAACCGGATCCCCCGGGCGAGCAGGCCCTTGGCGAGGGCCAGCACCTCGTCCCGGAACTCGGCTGCGGTGACGTCCCGCCACTGGTCGTCCTCGTCCTTGCGGCCCAGGACGACATACAGCGGATCCTCCTGGGCATGCTGGAAGACGACGTCGGCCAGGCCGCCCACCGGCGGTGCCAACGCCAACGGAGGATTGGTGAACTCGCGCAAACCCGCTCCCCGCTCCGAATACCTCGGCTGACGCTCCGCACAGCGCCGTGAAAGCTACCCCACCCGCCTTTCGGACGGGAGGGGGCCGAAAATCGACTGGTGCTCAGGTATGCACAGGTCAGCGGCGGAAAATGCGCTCACATGGGGAAGGGTCGGACAGAAAACTGACGGTCGAGTAAGTTTCGGGCCCGTAATCTCCACCGAATCTGTACGACCCGATTACCGGGTACGGGCCCTGTTGATCATGGCATCCCCGCTGCACAGGCGTCTCCTCTGTCAGCGTGCGAGGGCCCGAACCTGTCACTCCGGTCACGTACCACCGCGCCCGCCGTCCCGACGTGCGCCGCCTCGAAGGGCGCGCTCAGCGCCGGTGCAGCCGGTGGCCCCCCGACAGGATGGCCGCCGCCAGCGCGTCCGCCGCCTCCTGGGCCGCCGTACGGCGCCGCCCGTGCACCAGCACGAAGTCGACGCGGCCGAGCGCCGGCAGTCCGAACCGGTCCGGGACGCGTACCAGACCGGGCGGGATCAGGCCTCGCGAGTGCGCCATCACCCCGAGGCCCGCGCGCGCCGCCGCGATCAGCCCGTTGAGGCTGCCGCTCGTGCACACGATCCGCCAGTCGCGCCCCTGCCGTTCCAGTGCTTCCAGCGCGAGCGTCCGCGTGATCCCGGGTGGCGGATAGACGATCAACGGCACCGGCCGGTCCGCCTCCAGGCGCAGCCGCTCCGCGCCGATCCACACCAGCCGGTCGTGCCAGACCGGCTCACCGCGCGGATCCTCGGGGCGCCGCTTGGCCAGCACCAGGTCGAGCTTCCCGGCGGCCAGCTGCTCGTGCAGGGTGCCCGACAGCTCGACCGTCAGCTCCAGGTCGACCTCGGGGTGCTCGTAGCGGAAGCCCTCCAGGATCTCCGGCAGCCGGGTCAGGACGAAGTCCTCCGACGCGCCGAAGCGCAGCCGGCCGCGCAGCCGGGTGCCGGTGAAGAACGACGTGGCCTGTTCGTGCACCTCCAGGATCCGCCGGGCGAAGCCGAGCATCGCCTCGCCGTCCTCGGTCAGCTCCACCGAGTGCGTGTCCCGGGTGAACAGCGGCCGCCCGGTGGCGTCCTCCAGCCGCCGTACGTGCTGGCTGACGGTCGACTGGCGCAGGCCGAGCCGCCGGGCGGCCTGCGTGAAGCTCAGCGTCTGGGCCACCGCGAGGAACGTGCGCAGATGGGACGGGTCGTACATACCGCCAAGGCTAGCCGCCGCTATCGCGAAACGTGATGACAGTCAGAGTGGTATGCCGGATTCCCGATCGCTGACGGCCGGAGGACGATGGAGAGGGCACGTCCGTGCCCGGAACCGGAAGTTCAGCGAAGCGACAGCGAAGTAGTGGAGCACAGTGAAACGCCTGCGATGGCCACGTTGGATGCCGATCGACCCCTACATCCTGCTGCTGCTCGGGACCGTGGGGCTGGCCGCCCTGTTCCCGGCGCGCGGGACGGCCTCCGATGTCGCCTCCGGCGCCTCCACGGCCGCCATCGCCTTCCTGTTCTTCCTCTACGGCGCCCGGCTGTCCACCCGTGAGGCGCTGGACGGCGTGAAGCACTGGCGGCTCCACGTCACCGTCCTCGCCTGCACCTTCGTCGTCTTCCCGCTGCTCGGCCTGGCCGCCCGCGGCCTCGTCCCGGTGATCCTGAGCGACCGCCTCTACCAGGGCCTGCTGTTCCTCACCCTGGTCCCGTCGACCATCCAGTCGTCGATCGCCTTCACCTCGATGGCCCGCGGCAACGTGCCCGCCGCGATCTGCGCGGGCTCCTTCTCCTCGCTCGTCGGCATCGTCCTCACCCCGCTGCTCGCGGCGGCCGTGCTCGGCGGCAGCGCCGGCGGCTTCTCCGCCGACTCGGTGGTGAAGATCGTCCTGCAGCTGCTGGTGCCGTTCGTCGCCGGGCAGGCGCTGCGCCGCTGGATCGGAAGCTTCGTCGCCCGGCACAAGAAGGTCCTCGGGCTCGTCGACCGCGGCTCGATCCTGCTCGTCGTCTACACCGCGTTCAGCGAGGGCATGGTCCAGGGCATCTGGCATCAGGTGAGCCCGGTCCGGCTCGGCGGCCTGCTCGCCGTGGAGGCCGTCCTGCTCGCCGTGATGCTCGCCCTGACCTGGTACGGCGCCAAGGCGCTGCGCTTCAACCGGGAGGACCGCATCGCCATCCAGTTCGCCGGCTCGAAGAAGTCCCTCGCCTCCGGGCTGCCCATGGCGAGCGTCCTGTTCGGCGCGCACGCCTCGCTCGCCGTGCTCCCGCTGATGCTGTTCCACCAGATGCAGCTGATGGTCTGCGCGGTCATCGCCAAGCGGCGCTCGCGCGATGCCGAGGAGACGATCACCGTGTCGGCGCCGCCCGCAGCGTCACGAACCGCGGTCGGTACAGGGACACGTTCCGGCTGAGCTGCGCCGCCGCGCCCCCGGTGTCCAGCCAGTTGACGTCGTAGCTCAGCACCAGACGCCCCTCGCCGCTCAGCTCGGGATGCACCTGCGGGTTGTAGGCGGCGACCTGGCCGCCCGGCGGCAGCGAGGGGGCGAAGTGCCTCGTCGGCCCGTGCCACGGCCCGGCCGGCGAGCAGGCCCAGTACGACGTCACGGTCGTCAGCCCCCGCGTGCCGGCGGCCATCGTGAACAGCACGTACGTCCCGCGCACCCGCGTCACCGAGAACGCGCTGCCCACCCCCGCGCGCTGCCCGTCCCCGAGCACCGCGCGCGGCCGGGCTCCCGCCTTCCCCCACGCGGAGCCGTTCCAGTACCGCCAGGCCCCCGGCTCGGCGAGCCGGCCCTCCGGGACGCGGGCGACATAGGCGTGCGAGACCGGCCGGGACGCGGCCTGACCGTCGTCGCCGCCGAAGACGTACGTCCAGCCGTCCTCCTCCACGAGCGTCGTGCCGAACAGGACCCGTCGCGAGGCGTCCGGCACCAGTCGCTGGTCGAGGACCGCGGTGACCGACTCCACCCGCAGGTCGGGCAGCGAGAGCGTGGCCACCTCGGTGGCGGTGGGCACCCCGTAGATCCACGGGGCCTGCCCGGCGGTGCGCACCCACAGCAGCACCCGCAGCACCTGTTCCGACGAGCCGGGGGAGCGGGGCTCGACGCGGGCCGCGACCGGCCACCGCCACTGGTTCGGGGCGGGATCCGGGAAGAGCGGGGCGGGCAGCGTGCGCTCCAGGCGTCCCTCGCGCATGACGACCGCCGAGTTGCGCACCAGCGGGGCGCTCGGTTCCCGCCAGGTGGAGGACTCCCCGAAGGGGTTGGGCGGGGCGTGCACCTGCCCGAGATAGGTGTCCGAGAACAGCCACAGCACCCGCCCGTCCGGCAGCCGCACCGAGTGCGTCCCGTCGCCGCCGGTCCAGTCGTCGGTACGGGAGGGGTCGTCGCCGTAGCGGGTGAACTCGGCGTTCAGGTCCTTCTCGGGCGCCCAGGACGCCACCGAGTGCGCCACGCACGCGCCACCGCCCTCCCGTTCGCCGTCGTCCGGGAGGGCGGTGAGCAGCACGGCCGCAAGAACCAGGGCCAGCAGGAGTCCGAGGCCGGTTCCCGTGCGCTGCCGTGCTCGTGTGTCGTCGGGCACGCCCGGGACGTTAGTGGCCTCAGCCCACTTGGTCCATGGGCAGCCACAGAACGGTGTCGCGGGTGTTCACCTTCTTGCGGGAGGCCGCCTGGGCCGCCGCGGTGGTCAGCTCCTCCTCGCCGAGCGCCCGGTTCCACACCCGGACGTCGTCGATCGTGCCGGTGAGGAAGGCCCGGCTGTCCATGCGCTGGCCGACGTGCACACCGAACGGCGAGTTGCGGCTGACCGAGCCGGGCACGTCCGTGGTGCTGATCGCCCTGCCGTCGAGGAACAGCGTCAGCCGGCCGCCGCCGCGCCGCAGCGCGAGATGGTGCCACTCGCCGTCGTTGGAAGCGCCGCCCGCCCACACGGACGAGGTGTGCACGGTCCCGTACCCCTCGCGCGTGGTGATCAGGGCGCGCACCCGGTCGTTGGCGGGCTCGCCGCGCAGCCAGACCTGGGGCTGGGTGCTGCCGATCCCGCCCATCCACAGGAACGGCTGCTCGCCGGTCGTGGCGGAGTAGCGGAAGAACAGCGACACCGTGAACTCACCGGATCCGAGCGGGAGCTGGGACCGGTACGGCAGCCGTACGGCGTCGTCGCGGCCGTCGAACTCCAGGGCGTTGCCCAGCACTCCGTCGGTCGTCTCGGGGCCGCCCAGGACGGTCGCACGGGGTGCCCCGATGGCGAGGTCCGGGGTGGTCGGGTCGGGGGCGCGCCGGGGCCCGAGCCAGTCGTCGTTGAACCGCGCGAAGCGGATCTCGTCCCGCGCGTCGACGGTGCCGCCCTCGTACATCAGGCCCACCGTGGACGCGTCGATGTCCACCATGTCGGAGTAGCCCGACCAGTCCGTGGTGACGACCTTGCCGCGGTCCACGCTCTCCCAGGTGTCGCCGCCGTCGTAGGAGCTGCGGATCATCATGGTCCGGCGGCGGTCCGGGTCGCCCGGGGCCGACAGCAGTATGCGGTTGCCCAACCGCAGTGTGGCTCCCTGGACTTGGGGCGTGTAGAGGTCCGGCATGTCGTGGAACGGCCCGGTGAAGCTGTCGCCGCCGTCGCTGCTGTACGTCTGGCTGCGGTGCCCGAGGTCGGTCCCGTCCTGCTCCCGGCCGCTGATGATGATCTTGCCGTCGGCGCGCTCGGTGAGGGTCACCTCGGACGGCTTCTGCCGGAAGGTGCCGTCGGTCGCGGAGATGGGCCAGGAGTCGGTGGCGCCGATCCTCCAGTTGTCGCCGCCGTCGTCGCTGACGATGAGCGCCGCGTGGTTGGCGGTGACCCGACTGCCGTCCCAGGTCTCGGTGTTGACGCCGAAGACCAGCCGCCCGGCGTGCTTGCCCTTGGTGAGCTGGATGCCGTGCACGGGGCCGGTGGCGTACCAGGAGTTCCAGTTCGCCGGCAGTATCCGGTCGCTCAGATCGCGCGGCTTCGACCACGTCCGCCCGTCGTCGTCGCTGTACTGCAGATAGGGGGTGCGGTTGCACGGGACCGAGCAACTGCCGCTGTCCGTACGCCCCGTGTTGTACGTCTCGGCCAGCAGGATGCGGCCGGTCTCGCGGTCCACGATCGGAGCGGGGTTCCCGTGCGTGTCGCCGTTGCCCTCGTTGACGACCTGGAGCGGACCCCAGGTGCGCCCGCCGTCGGTCGACCGCTTGAGCACGATGTCGATGTCGGCGGCGTCGCCGCAGTTGAGCACCCGCCCCTCGGCGAACGCCAGCAGGGTGCCGTCCTTGCTCTTCACGATCGCGGGGATGCGGAAGCAGGCGTACCCGGGGTCCTGGGAGGCCTTGAACAGCACCTGCTGCTCGAACGACGGGACGGTCTTCGCCGGTTGGGACTCCGCGGGACTTAACGTCGCGGCCGTCGCCGAGGTGGCGACGGCCGCGACGAGGGCAGCTCTGAGTCGTGCGCGAACTCTTGCTGGCATGGTGCGGCCCGCCCTTCATCGTCTGGTCATGCGTCCAGGCATCTGAACATTCGGACATCCCACGTCCAAAGTGCGCATCACAGACGTTAGTTGGGCTATCGCATACATCACAAGAACCGTGCACGTGTCACGTCACGGATGGAGTACCGCTTTCCCTCGGTTGGCCCGCGACACGGCAGTCGCGTGCGCCTCGGCAGCCACCTCCGGTGCGAACTCACGCCATCGGGCGACGGCGCACTGGCGTCCGTAAGAAGGTTGTATGCCGGAATTGTCGTGCGGTCGGAACTGTACGCCACGGGCCGCCCGCCGGCCGTGAGCGACACGGGAGGACGCTTCGGCGTGTCGCCGCGCGGGGACCCGTTGATCCGGATTCCCGGTACGCGGCGCTGATGGCGGATAACGTTCCGTCATGACCGCACCTCTCGCGCTCCCGTCCGCACACACCGCCCTCGTGCTGGTCGACCTGATGGATCGCATCGTCGCCCTGTCCCTCGAGCCCCGCAAGGGCACCGAAGTCCTCGTCACCTGCGAGGAGTTGGCGACGGCCTTCCGCTCCTCGGGCGCGACCGTCGCCGTCGTCCGCGTCGAACGTCCCGGCGTCGCCGAGCAGCCGCCCGGCAGCGGCCTCGTGCAAGGCCTGCTGAGGGACGGCGACATCGAGATCGTGAAGCGCACCATCGGCGGCTTCCAGGACACGGGCCTGCACGACCGCCTCCGCGAAAGGGGCGTCACCACCCTGGTGTTCGGCGGCATCGCCACCAACCTCGGCGTGGAGTCCACCGCCCGTGCCGCCGCCGACCTCGGCTACGAGCTGGTCTTCGTCGAGGACGCGATGACGGCGTTCACGGCGGCGGAACACGACGCGTCGGTGCGGCTCGACTTCCCGAGGCTGGGCACGGTGGTGAAGGCGCACCAGGTGCACCTCACCGGCGGCTGAGCCATCCGGAGGAAACAGCGGGGCCCACCACGGCGCAGGGGGCGCTCCCCGCCGATCGGGGCCCCGCCGCCGTGTCGCGGGGAGCCTGTCAGGCCTGGGCGGCCGCGGTCCGCAGGGCCAGCCGGTGTTCGCCCGCGTACACGTTCATGGAGCTGCCCCGCAGGAAGCCCACCAGTGTCAGCCCCGTCTCCGCCGCCAGGTCCACCGCGAGCGACGAGGGCGCCGAGACCGCCGCGAGCACCGGGATCCCGGCCATCACGGCCTTCTGCGCCAGCTCGAAGCTGGCCCGCCCCGACACCAGCAGGATCGTCCGGGACAGCGGCAGGTCCCCGCTCTGCAGGGCACGTCCGACCAGCTTGTCGACCGCGTTGTGCCGGCCCACGTCCTCCCGTATGTCCAGCAGCTCGCCCTCCTCGGAGAACAGGGCCGCCGCGTGCAGGCCCCCGGTCCGGTCGAACACCCGCTGGGACTCGCGCAGCCGGTCGGGGAAGCCGGCGAGCAGCTCGGGGTCGACCCGGACCGGGGGAGTGTCGGCGATCGGCCAGCGGGCCGTGGTACGGACGGCGTCCAGCGACGCCTTGCCGCACAGCCCGCAGGACGACGTCGTGTACACGTTCCGTTCGAGGGTGAAGTCGGGGAGGGTCACCCCAGGGGCGGTGCGCACGTCCACCACGTTGTACGTGTTCGACCCGTCCGCCGTGGCGCCCGCGCAGTACACGATGTTCTGCAGGTCGCTCTCCTCGGCGAGCACCCCTTCGCTCACCAGGAACCCGGCCGCGAGCGCGAAGTCGTCGCCGGGGGTGCGCATGGTGATCGCGAGCGATTTGCCGTTGAGGCGGATCTCCAGCGGTTCCTCGGCCACGAGCGTGTCCGGGCGGCTGGAGACCGCCCCGTCCCGGATCCGGATGACCTTGCGTCGTTCCGTGACTCGTCCCATATGTGTCTCAGTCCCGGTTCTGTACGTGCTGGTAGCCGAAACGGCCCTTGATGCAGAGGTTGCCGTGGGTCACCGGGTTGTCGTGCGGCGAGGTGACCTTCACGATCTCATTGTCCTGCACGTGGAGGGTGAGGTTGCAGCCCACACCGCAGTACGCGCACACGGTGGTCGTCTCGGTCTGCTGGGACTCGTCCCAGGTACCCGCCGCCCGCATGTCGAACTCGGACTTGAAGGACAGCGCCCCCGTCGGGCACACCTCGATGCAGTTCCCGCAGTACACGCACGCCGAATCGGTCAGCGGCGCGTCGTGCTCCACGGCGATGCGCGCGTCGAACCCGCGCCCCGCGACCGAGATCGCGAAGCTGTTCTGCCACTGGCCCCCGCACGCGTCCACGCACTTGTAACAGAGGATGCACTTGTCGTAGTCGCGCACGTACAGATCGTTGTCGACCCTCGGCTCCTCGTTCAGCCGGGCCGCGTCCGGGCCGAAGCGGTCCGGCTTGGCCTCGTACTCCTTGAGCCACTCGGCGACCCGCGGGGTCGTCGACAGGTCCACCGAGGAGGCGAGGAGCTCCAGGACGATCTTGCGGCTGTGCCGGGCGCGCTCCGTGTCGGTTTTGACCTCCATGCCGGGCTCGGCCTTGCGGGAGCAGGCCGGGACGAGGGTGCGCGCGCCCTCGACCTCGACGACACAGACCCGGCAGGCGTTCTTCGGGGTGAGCGTGTCGCCCTCGCAGAGAGTGGGGACGTCCTTGCCCGCCGCCCGGCAGGCGTCGAGGATCGTCGACCCCTCGGGGGCGCGCACCGGCTCCCCGTCGAGGGTGAACTCCAGCAGCCGGCGCGGAATCCCCAGCGGTGTCACGGTCATTCGTACGCCCCCAGTCGGTCGATGGCGGATTCCACGGCGTTCCACGCGGTCTGCCCCAGACCGCAGATCGAGGCGTCCCGCATGGCGCGGCCGACCTCCCTGAGCAGGGCGATGTCATCGGCGGCCGCCGCACCCGTGCGCTCGGCGATCCGGTGCAGCGCCTCCTCCTGCCGGACGGTCCCGACCCGGCACGGCACGCACTGCCCGCACGACTCGTCACGGAAGAACTCGGCGATGCGCAGCAGCAGCCGCGGCAGCGGGACGGTGTCGTCGAAGGCCATGACCACACCGGAGCCGAGTGTCGTGCCGGCCTCCCGGGTGCCCTCGAAGGTGAGCGGGATGTCCAGCTCGTCGGGCCGTACGAAGCCGCCCGCCGCGCCGCCCAGCAGCACCGCCCGCAGTCCCTCCCGCACCCCGGCCAGCTCCAGCAGCTCGCCGAGCGTCGCGCCGAACGGCAGCTCGTAGATCCCCGGCCGCGCCACGCTTCCCGACACGCAGAACAGCTTCGGCCCGGTCGACCTCGCCGTGCCGATCGCCGCGTACGCCGGTGCCCCCATGGTCAGGATCGGCAGTACGTTGACCAGCGTCTCCACGTTGTTCTCGACGGTCGGCTTGCCGAACAGGCCCTTCTCCACCGGGAACGGCGGCTTCGAGCGGGGTTCGCCCCGGTAGCCCTCGATGGAATTGAAGAGTGCCGTCTCCTCGCCGCAGATGTACGCCCCGGCGCCGCGCCGGATCTCGATGTCGAAGGCGTACCCCTGGCCGAGGATGTCGTCCCCGAGCAGCCCACGCGCGCGTGCCTGGGCGACGGCGTGTTCCAGACGGGCGAGGGCGCGCGGGTACTCGCCGCGCAGATACAGGTACCCCTGGTGCGCGCCCGTCGCGTACGCCGCGATCGTCATCGCCTCGACCAGCGCGAACGGGTCGCCCTCCATGATCACTCGGTCCTTGAAGGTGCCCGGCTCGGACTCGTCGGCGTTGCAGACGAGGTAGTGCGGATGGTCGGGCTGCGACGCCGTGGCCTGCCATTTGCGGCCGGTGGGGAAGGCGGCGCCGCCACGGCCGACCAGGCCGGAGTCGGTGACCTCGCGGATGACTCCGGCGGGGCCGAGCGCGAAGGCCCGGCGCAGTGCGGTGTAACCGCCGTGGGCGCGGTAGTCGTCCAGCGAGGCCGGGTCCACCACTCCCACGCGCCGCAGCAGGACCAGATCGTCGCTGCCCGCCTGCGGTACGGCCGTCGCGGCCGACGGCTCCTCGGGCGCCGAGTCCGGTGCGCTCGCGGCGAGGACCGCCCCGTGCACGGTCGCCGGCGCCGAGACCGCCGTACGCACCGGATCCCCGGCCCTGATCGCGAGCGCCGCCGGAGCCCGTTCGCACAGGCCGAGGCAGGGGCTGCGCTCCACCTGGACACCTGGACCGAGCCCCGCCTCGACACCGGCGCACAGCTCGCTCGCGCCGGCGGCGGCGCACGCGAGGTCCGTGCACACGTGGAGCACGGTCGCGGGACGCGGCTTGACGGAGAACATGGCGTAGAAGGTGGCCACGCCGTACGCCTCCGACGGCGGCACCGTCAGCCGCCGGCACAGATAGTCGAGGGCGCCCTCGCTGATCCAGCCGACCCGGTCGTTGATCGCGTGCAGCCCCGGCAACAGCAGGTCGCGGCGGTCCCGGGCCTCCCGGCCGCCGCGCGCCCACCGCAGATCGGCGTCGGTGCGGTCGGCGCCCTCCCAGGAGGACTCCGGGGGGCCCAACAGGGCGTCGACGGCCGCCCGTTCGTCGTCCGTCGGTTTGCTGTCGCCGAAGTGCAGGTCCACTTGCGTCACCTCACGATGGTCGCGACGGGGAGCTTCTCGATCCGGATCGCCGACGCCTTGAACTCCGCCGTCCCCGCGATCGGGCAGTTCGCCTCGATCGTCAGCTGGTTGGTGTCCACCTCGTCGGGAAAGTGCATGGTCATGAAGGCGAGGCCGGGGCGCAGCGCGGTGTCGACCCACACCGGCGCGACGACGGAGCCGCGCCGCGAGGTCACCTGGACCTCCTCGCCGACGACCACCCCGTACCGCTCGGCGTCCTCCGGGCACAGCTCGACGAACTCGCCGCGCCGCAGCGGGGAGGCGAAACTCCCGCTCTGCACACCGGTGTTGTACGAGTCGAGCCGCCGCCCGGTGGTGAGCCGGATCGGGTACTCCTCGTCGGTGAGGTCGACCGGCGGATCGTGCTGGACGATCCCGAAGGGGGCGGGCCTGCCCCGCTCGGCCGGGTCCTTCTGCCACAACCGGCCGTGCAGATAGGTCGGTTCGAGCCGGTCGGTGCTCGGGCACGGCCACTGGATGCCCTGGTGGTGCTCCAGCCGGTCGTAGGTCATCCCGTAGTGGTCCGGGGAGATCGAGCGCAGCTCGTTCCAGACGGCCTCGGCGTCGGCGTACTTCCAGTCGTGGCCGAGCCGCACCGCCAGGTCGCAGATGATGTCGATGTCCTCACGGGCCTCGCCGGGCGGAGTGACCGCCCGCCGCACCCGCTGAACCCGCCGCTCGCTGTTGGTGGTGGTGCCGTCGGTCTCCGCCCACCCGGCGGTCGCGGGGAGGACGACGTCCGCGAGCTCCGCCGTCCGGGTCAGGAAGATGTCCTGCACGACGAGGAAGTCCAGCTGCCGCATCCGCCGTACGGCCTGCTCGCTGTCCGCCTCCGACTGCGCCGGGTTCTCGCCGATGCAGTAGACGGCCTTGAGCTCGCCCTCCTCCATCGCCTCGAACATCTCGGTGAGGTTGAGGCCGTAGTGGGGCTGGATGACCGTGTCCCAGGCCGACTCGAACTTCAGGCGAACGCTCGTGTCGAGGATGTCCTGGAAGCCGGGCAGGCGGTTGGGGATCGCGCCCATGTCGCCGCCGCCCTGCACGTTGTTCTGGCCGCGCAGGGGTTGCAGGCCGGAGCCGTAGCGGCCGACGTGGCCGGTCAGCAGCGACAGGTTGATCAGCGCGCGGACGTTGTCGGTGCCGTTGTGGTGCTCGGTGATGCCGAGGGTCCAGCACAGCTGGGCGCGCTCGGCGCGGGCGTAGGCGTGCGCCAGCTCCCGTATCGCGGCGGCCGGTACGCCCGTCACCTTCTCGGCCAGCGACAGGGTCCACGGCTCGACCAGTGCCCTGTACTCCTCGAACCCGCTGGTCGCCCGCTCGATGAACGCCTCGTTGGCGAGGCCCGCGTGGATGATCTCGCGGCCGATGGCGTGTGCCATCGGGATGTCGGTGCCGACGTTCAGACCCATCCAGCTCTCCGCCCACTCGGCGGTGGAGGTGCGGCGCGGGTCGACGGCGTACATCCGGGCGCCGTTCCTGATCCCCTTCAGCACGTGCTGGAAGAAGATCGGGTGCGCGAAGCGGGCGTTGGAGCCCCACATCACGATGACGTCGGTGTGCTCGATCTCCTCGTACGACGAGGTCCCGCCGCCCGAGCCGAAGGCCGCCGAGAGACCCGCGACGCTCGGCGCGTGGCAGGTGCGGTTGCAGGAGTCGACGTTGTTGGTGCCCATGACGACCCGGGCGAACTTCTGCGCCACGTAGTTCATCTCGTTCGTGGCCCGGGCGCAGGAGAACATGCCGAAGGCGCCGCGGTTGCGGGCCAGGCCCTCGGCCGCGCGGGTCAGGGCCTCCTCCCAGGTCGCCCGGCGGAACGGCTCGTCGCGGGAGTCCCGTACGAGCGGGTGCGTCAGCCGGGTGTAGTTCTTCGGTTGCCGTTTCCTCATGCGGCGCTCCTCAGCGCGAGCAGGTCCGAGATGGCGTGCACGGTGCGCAGGGTGGGCACGTCCACGCCGGTGATCTCCGCCAACTCGACGACGGCCGCGAGGAGTACGTCGAGTTCGAGCGGCTTGCCGCGCTCCAGGTCCTGGAGCGTGGAGGTGCGGTGGTCGCCGACCTTCTCGGCGCCCGCGAGCCGGCGCTCGATGGAGACGCCGACCTCGCAGCCGAGGGCCTCGGCGACGGCGAGCGTCTCGGTCATCATGATCTCGATGACCTTGCGGGTGCCGCCGTGCAGGCACATCTGCCGCATGGTGGCGCGGGCCAGCGCGCTGATCGGGTTGAAGGAGATGTTGCCGAGCAGCTTGAGCCAGATGTCGTTGCGCAGGTCGGGTTCGACCGGGCACTTCAGACCGCCGGCGACCATGGCCTCGCTGAGGTCCTGACAGCGCCTGGAGACGCTGCGGTCGGGCTCGCCGATGGAGAACCGGGTGCCTTCCAAGTGCCGTACGACACCCGGGCCCTCGAGTTCGGTGGCGGCGTAGACCACGCAGCCGACGGCCCGTTCGGGCGCGAGCACCGCACTGACCGCGCCGCCGGGGTCCACGCTCTCGACGCGGTGGCCGTCGTGCGGGCCGCCGTGCCGGTGGAAGTACCACCAGGGGATGCCGTTCTGGGCGGCCACGACCGCCGTGCCGTCGTGCAGAAGGGGCTCGATGAGCGGCCCGCACGCCGCGTACGAGTTGGCCTTCAGGCCCAGGAAGACGAAGTCGACCGGCCCGATCGCGGCCGGGTCGTCGGTGGCGTGGGCGCGGGCGGTGAAGTCGCCGCGCGGACTGAGCACCCGTACTCCGTGCTGCCTCATGGCCGCGAGATGCGGTCCACGGGCGATCAGGTGCACGTCGGCGCCGGCGCGGTGCAGCGCGGCTCCGACATAGGCGCCGATGGCACCGGCACCGAGGACTGCAACTTTCACTTCGGAACGCTCCGTTCGGTCGAGGGAGTACCGCGGAGGTGGCTGGGAAGTAGCGTCCGATCCGTCTCAGGCGATGAGCCGAATCTCGTCGACTGAATATTGTCTACAGTATGGATGGGGGTGCAGCAAGGGTTCGCGCACGGCGTTCGGGAAGGGGTTCCGGACGCTGTTCGACCGTTCGTCGCTTCCCGCATACCGCTCACCGCATACGGTCGACGTGCCGCCTTCTCAACTCCCCGCGTGATCCCTACCGTTCGGGATCATGAGTCCACCGCTCGCACCCCCGGGATGGAGCCGCTGGCTGGTTCCGCCCGCCGCTCTGTCGGTCCATCTGTCCATCGGCCAGGCCTATGCATGGAGCGTCTTCAAGCCCCCGCTTGAATCCGCGCTCGGCCTCAGCGGCACGCAGAGCGCGCTGCCCTTCCAGCTCGGCATCGTCATGCTCGGCCTGTCGGCCGCGTTCGGCGGCACGCTGGTGGAGCGCAACGGCCCGCGCTGGGCCATGACCGTCGCCCTGATCTGCTTCTCGTCCGGCTTCCTGCTCTCCGCCCTCGGTGCGGCGACCGAGCAGTACTGGCTGATCGTCCTCGGCTACGGCTTCGTGGGCGGCATCGGCCTCGGCATCGGCTACATCTCACCGGTCTCCACACTGATCAAGTGGTTCCCCGACCGGCCAGGCATGGCCACCGGAATCGCGATCATGGGCTTCGGCGGCGGTGCGCTCATCGCCTCGCCCTGGTCGGCGCAGATGCTGGAGTCGTTCGGCAGCGACAGCTCCGGGATCGCGCTGGCGTTCCTCGTGCACGGACTGTCGTACGCGGTGTTCATGACGCTGGGCGTCCTCTTGGTCAGGGTGCCGCGAGCCGACCAAGGGGCGCGGGGCGGTGTTGAATCTGCGGCTACCGCCGCGGGGGCGCGACAAGCCCCCACCGGCCCGCAGGTGAGCGCGAAGCAGGCGATCCGCACGCCGCAGTTCTGGTGCCTGTGGGTCGTGCTCTGCATGAACGTGACCGCGGGCATCGGCATCCTGGAGAAGGCCGCGCCGATGATCACGGACTTCTTCGCGAACACCTCGACAACGGTGTCGGCCTCGGCCGCGGCCGGCTTCGTCGCCCTGCTGTCCGCCGCCAACATGGCCGGCCGGATCGGCTGGTCGTCGACCTCCGACCTGATCGGGCGCAAGAACATCTACCGTGTGTACCTGGGCGCCGGTGCGCTGATGTACGGCCTGATCGCGCTGGCCGGCGACTCCTCCAAGCCGCTGTTCATCCTCTGCGCCCTGGTGATCCTGTCCTTCTACGGCGGCGGTTTCGCGACGATCCCGGCGTATCTGAAGGACCTGTTCGGGACCTACCAGGTGGGCGCCATCCACGGGCGGCTGCTCACCGCCTGGTCCACGGCCGGTGTCCTCGGGCCACTTATTGTGAACTGGATCGCCGACCGGCAGGAGGAGGCGGGCAAGAGCGGCTCGTCCCTGTACACCCTGTCCCTGTTCATCATGATCGGGCTCCTCGCGGTGGGTTTCGTCGCCAACGAACTCGTCCGGCCCGTCCACCCGCGTCATCACGTTCCCGTCCCGGCGTCCAAGGAGAAGGAGGCAGCCGATGTCCAGCGACAGCAGTCCGCCTAGCCGCCGGGGGCTGATCGCCTTCGCCTGGGCATGGGTGGGGGTGCCGCTCGCGTACGGGCTCTACGAACTCGTGCAGAAAGCGACGCAGCTGTTCACCGGGTAGGCGTTCGGGAGTTGTCCGGGCGTCCGAGGGCCTGACGGAAGCTGACAACGCGGACGCCCGATTCCTGTGGCATCACGTGCCGCCGTACCCGTGAGTCACTGATCAGACTGGTGAATCCCGCTACCCGAGGTCCGAGGGGGATCACCAGCGATGAACGGCTCGCGCATCGCCGCAGTCGGCCACTACCAGCCCGCCAGAGTGCTCACCAACGAGGAGCTGGCGGGCATGGTCGACACCAGTGACGAGTGGATCACGAGCCGGGTGGGCATCCGCACGCGGCACATCGCCGGGCCCGACGAGCCGGTCGACGAGCTAGCCGCCCACGCCGCCGCCAAGGCGCTCGCGGCGGCGGGCCTCGCGCCCGGCGACATCGACCTGGTCCTGGTCGCCACCTCCACCGCCATCGACCGCTCCCCGAACATGGCCGCCCGGGTCGCGAACCGGCTGGGCGTCCCCTCGCCCGCGGCGATGGACGTCAACGTCGTCTGCGCCGGGTTCACGCACGCCCTGGCCACCGCCGACCACGCCGTGCGGGCCGGGGCCGCGACCCGGGCTCTGGTGATCGGCGCCGACAAGATGTCCGACGTGACCGACTGGAGCGACCGTACGACCTGTGTGCTGGTCGGGGACGGGGCCGGCGCGGCCGTCGTGGAGGCGTCCGAGGAGGCCCGCATCGGGCCGGTGCTGTGGGGTTCGGTGCCCGAGATGGGGCACGCGGTGCGGATCGAGGGGCAGCCCGCGCGGTTCGCGCAGGAGGGGCAGAGCGTCTACCGCTGGGCGACGACGCAGCTGCCGGGGATCGCCCGCAAGGCCTGCGAGAAGGCAGGTCTCGCGCCCGAGGACCTCGCCGGGGTCGTGCTGCACCAGGCCAACCTGCGCATCATCGAGCCCCTCGCCGAGAAGCTCGGCGCGGTCAACGCCGTGGTGGCGCGGGACGTCTCCGAGTCGGGGAACACCTCGGCGGCCAGCATTCCGCTGGCGCTGTCCAAGCTGGTGGAGCAGGGGCGGATCTCCACCGGGGACCCGGTGCTGCTCTTCGGGTTCGGCGGGAACCTCTCCTACGCCGGACAGGTCGTCCGGTGCCCCTGACGCCCGTGTGATGCGGACAAACGCCCGTGTGATGTGGCCAATCGCCTGTGTGATGTGGCCGACTCCTCAGCCCTCTGGCACTTGTGCGCCGTAGACTGTAGACGAAAGACAATTGATACTGGCTTTCCGTGACGGTCGGCTACGGGACGCAGTCGCCCGGCGTTCGCCCAGGAGGGGAACCGATGTTGTCGACAGGACTGCCGCAGGGTGCGGTGCCCAAGCTCGAACGGCCCGGCCCGCTGCGCGACCGCGTCTACGAGGCGCTGCTCGAACTCATCACCACCCGCGCCCTCCGGCCCGGCCAGCACCTCGTCGAGAGCGAACTGGCAGGCCACCTCGGCGTGTCGCGCCAGCCGGTGCGTGAGGCGCTGCAGCGGCTGAACACCGAGGGCTGGGTCGATCTGCGGCCCGCGCAGGGCGCGTTCGTGCACGAGCCGACGGAGGAGGAGGCCGACCAGCTCCTCACCGTGCGCACCCTCCTGGAGGCCGAGGCCGCCCGGCTCGCCGCCGCCCATGCGGACAGCGCCGGCATCAAGGCCCTGGAAGAGCTGTGCGCCGAGGGCGAGAAGGCCGTCGCCGCCGACGACGTGGACGCCGCCGTCGCCCTCAACGCCCGCTTCCACGCCAAGATCATGGAGCTGGCGGGCAACGCGGTCCTCGCCGAGCTGGCGGCCCAGGTCGACCGGCGCGTGCGCTGGTACTACACGCCGGTCGCCCGTCAGCGCGGGCACCAGTCCTGGATCGAGCACCGGGGGATGATCGCCGCGATCACGGCCCGGGACGAGGCGAGTGCCACCGCACTGATGCGGGAGCACACGGAGCACACGCGGCGTTCGTATCACGCGCGGTCCGACTCCTGAGGTGAGGGCCGTGGCCGGGCCGGTTCCCGGTCATGGCGGCGCGTTGTTCGTCGAGGCGTCCGTGCGCGGAGGGGTGAGCGGCGTCCAGGCGCCTGTTTCGCGACGCCGGTAGTGAGTATCCGGACTCGGGTCGCGGGGTCGACGGACCGGTGATCCCAGTGAACCGCCCACAGGGCGGTTGTCGCACGACAGGACACCCCGGGGACTCGTCCGCGCTTCTTTGTCCTGTGAGTGGAGAAAGTTGACTGCAATCTCTGCTCAAGTTCTTCCCAGTCCCGGCGGCCACTGCTACGTTCCCCTCGAAAGCAGGCCGCGAAGGTGGCCGAAACCCGGCGCGCTCAGGCCGATTGAGGCGGGGAGGGGCTCGTGAGGCGCATGACGGCACGACCCGCGAACGCGCATCAGGCCAGGCTGCTGAAGCTGCTGCGCGACGGAGGTCCCAACTCCCGGGCCCAGCTGGGCGATCAGATCGACCTCTCGCGGTCCAAGCTGGCCGTGGAGGTGGACCGGCTGCTGGAGACGGGCCTGGTCGTGGCCGACGGACTCGCCGCCTCGCGCGGTGGCCGCCGCTCCCACAACGTACGGCTCAACCCGGGACTGCGCTTCCTCGGCGTCGACATCGGCGCGACCTCGGTCGACGTCGCCGTCACCAACGCCGAGCTGGAGATCCTCGGCCACCTCAACCAGCCCCTGGACGTCCGCGAGGGACCGGTCGCGGTCTTCGAGCAAGTCCTTTCCATGGCCGCGAAGTTGAGGGCCTCGGGACTCGCGGAGGGGTTCGACGGCGCCGGCATCGGCGTCCCCGGACCGGTCCGCTTCCCCGAGGGCGTCCCGGTCGCTCCGCCGATCATGCCGGGCTGGGACGGCTTCCCCGTGCGGGAGGCGCTCAGCCAGGAACTCGGCTGCCCGGTCATGGTCGACAACGACGTGAACCTCATGGCGATGGGGGAGCAGCACGCGGGCGTCGCACGCTCCGTGGGCGACTTCCTCTGCGTCAAGATCGGCACCGGCATCGGCTGCGGCATCGTCGCGGGCGGTGACGTCCACCGCGGTGTCACCGGCAGCGCGGGCGACATCGGGCACATCCAGGCCGTGCCCGACGGCCGCCCCTGCGCCTGCGGCAACCGGGGCTGCCTGGAAGCGCACTTCAGCGGGGCGGCCCTCGCCCGGGACGCCGTCGAGGCGGCCCAGCAGGGGCGGTCGGACGAACTCGCCGCGCGGCTGGAGGCGAACGGCACGCTGACCGCCGTCGACGTCGCCGCCGCGGCCGCCGCCGGTGACGCCACCGCCCTCGACCTGATCCGTGAGGGCGGCAACCGGGTCGGGCAGGTCATCGCCGGACTCGTCAGCTTCTTCAACCCGGGCCTGGTGGTGATCGGCGGCGGGGTGACCGGCCTCGGCCACAACCTGCTCGCCGCGATCCGCACCCAGGTCTACCGCCAGTCGCTGCCGCTCGCGACCGGCAACCTCCCCATCGTGCTGGGGGAGTTGGGCCCCACCGCCGGAGTGATCGGCGCGGCCCGGCTCATCAGCGACCACCTGTTCTCACCCGCGTAAGCCACCACTCGAGTACGGCTCACCAGCACCGCACCCCGCACAGCGCTCGGCTTCGCCCTGCCCTGCCTCGTCCTGCCCTGAAACCGGCCCGCATGCCCGCCAAGGGGACCTCATGGCACCAGAACCACCGCTGCTCAGCATGAACGGCATCACCAAGTCGTTCCCCGGAGTCCGCGCCCTCGACGGCGTCGACCTCGACGTCCAGGCCGGTGAAGTGCACTGCCTGCTCGGCCAGAACGGCGCCGGCAAGTCCACGCTCATCAAGGTCCTCGCCGGCGCCCACCAGCCCGACACCGGCACCATCCGCTGGCGCGGCGAGGAGGTCACCCTCCGCTCGCCGATCGCCGCGATGCGCCTCGGCATCGCCACCATCTACCAGGAACTCGACCTGGTGGAGCACCTGTCGGTCGCCGAGAACGTCCACCTCGGCCATGAACCCACGGCCGCCGGATTCGTCGTACGCGGAAAGGCGGCGCGAGCGTCAACTGCCCAGCTCCTCAAGCGACTTGGGCATCCCGAGATCGACCCGGGCCGACTCGTGGGGGAGTTGTCGGCGGCGCAGCAGCAGATCGTCTCCATGGCGCGCGCGCTCTCCCACGACGTACGGCTGATCGTGATGGACGAGCCGTCCGCCGCCCTCGACCCGGACGAGGTCGACAACCTCTTCCGCATCGTCGGCGACCTCACCGCCGAGGGTGTCGCCGTCGTCTACATCTCGCACCGGCTGGAGGAGATCCGCCGGATCGGCGACCGGGTGACCGTGCTGAAGGACGGACGGGCCGTGGCCGGCGGACTCCCCGCGAAGTCGACGCCGACGCGGGACGTCGTGGCGATGATGACGGGACGCAACGTCGAGTACGTCTTCCCCGAGCGGCCCGCCGAGGACGCGACCGGCGGCGAGCCGCTGCTGGAGGTCCGCGGGCTCGCCCGGGACGGTGAGTTCGAGCCGCTGGACCTGAGCGTGCGGCCCGGGGAGATCGTCGGGCTCGCCGGACTCGTGGGCTCGGGACGCTCCGAGATCCTGGAGACGATCTACGGCGCCCGCAAGCCCAGCGCCGGCCAGGTCCTCGTGGACGGGCGGGCGTTGAAGCCCGGCAGCGTCCGGGCCGCCGTACGCGCGGGACTCGGGCTCGCTCCCGAGGAGCGCAAGGCGCAGGCGCTGCTGATGCTGGAGTCCGTCACCCGCAATGTGTCGGTGTCCTCCATGTCCCGTTTCTCGCGCGGCGGTTGGATCGACCGCGCCGCCGAACTCGGCGCGGCGCGCGCCGCCACCCGGGAGCTGTCGCTGCGGCCCGACAACCCGTCGGTGCCGGTGCGCACCCTCTCCGGCGGCAACCAGCAGAAGGCCGTCCTGGCCCGCTGGCTGCTGCGCGGCTGCCGCGTCCTGCTGCTCGACGAACCCACGCGCGGCGTCGACGTCGGCGCCCGCGCCGAGCTGTACGCGGTCGTGCGGCGGCTGGCCGACGAAGGCCTCGCCGTGCTGCTGGTCTCCAGCGAGGTGCCCGAGGTACTGGGCCTCGCCGACCGCGTCCTGGTGCTGCGCGAGGGCCGTGTCGTGCACACGGCTCCCGCACGCGAACTCGACGAACACCGCGTACTCGACCTCGTCATGGAAGGAAGCCCGGCGTCATGACGCAGCACGCCTCTCCGCCGCGGGACAGCACCGGCAAGGTGCCGTCGGCCGACGGACCGCCCGCCTGGCGGGGCCTGATGGCCCGCGCCGACGTGCGCACCCTCTCCCTGTTCGGCGTCCTCGCCGCGCTCATCGTCATCGGCGGCATCACCAAGCCGGACGAGTTCCTCGACACCCGCAACCTCCAGCTGGTCCTCACCCAGGCGTCCGTGATCGGCGTCGTCACCGTCGGCATGACCTTCGTCATCATCTCCGGCGGCATCGACCTGTCCGTCGGCGCGATCGTCGCGCTGGCCTCGGTGTGGGCGACGACGGTGGCCACCCAGGAGTACGGCTTCGCCGGCATCCTCTTCACCGCGGTGATCGTCGGTGTGGGATGCGGGCTGGTCAACGGGGTGCTGATCGCGTACGGCGCGATGGTGCCGTTCATCGCGACGCTCGCCATGCTGGCGTCCGCGCGCGGCCTGGCCCTCCAGATCACCGACGGCAAGACACAGATCGTCACCATTCCCTCGGTGCTCGACCTCGGCGAGCGTGACGCCTACGTCCTCGGCATCCCGCCGTTGGTCATGGTGTTCGCGGTCGTGACGATCATCGGCTGGCTGGTGCTGAACCGCACGACCTTCGGGCGGCGCACGGTCGCCGTCGGCGGCAACGCGGAGGCGGCCCGGCTCGCCGGCATCGACGTCCGCCGCCAGCGGCTCTACCTCTACCTGCTGTCCGGACTGTGCTGCGGCATCGCGGCCTTCCTGCTGATCGTCCTGGCCGGCTCCGGCCAGAACACCAACGGCAACCTCTACGAACTCGACGCCATCGCGGCCGCGATCATCGGCGGCACCCTGCTGACCGGGGGGCGCGGCACCATCGTCGGCTCCGTGCTCGGCGTCCTGATCTTCACCACGATCACCAACATCTTCGCCCTGAACAACCTGCAGAGCGACGTCCAGCAGATCGCCAAGGGCGCGATCATCGTCGCCGCCGTGCTGGTCCAGCGCCGTACCGCGAGCACGACCTGAGGGTCGTACCGCCACCCCGAGCACGACCTGAGGAAAGGGTTCACCGCCATGCCAGAGCTCACCAGTCGCAGAGGGCTGCTGTTCGGGACCGCCGCCATAGGCGCCGGCGCCCTCCTCGTGGGTTGCACGAGCAACGAGTCCGGCGACGAGCCGGCCGCGAACGACCAGCCGGCCGCCGACGACAAGCCCGGCAAGGAGGTCACGATCGGCTTCGCCGGTCCGCAGGCCGACCACGGCTGGCTCAACGCGATCAACGACAACGCCAAGAGCCGGGCGAAGAAGTACTCCGACGTCACCCTGGAGATCACCGAGGGCTCCAACGACACCGCCGCGCAGATCGGTCAGATCGAGACGCTGATCAACAAGAAGGTCGACGTGCTGGTGGTGCTGCCGGCCGACGGCAAGGCGCTCACCCAGGTCGGGCTCAAGGCGATGCGGGCGGGCATCCCGGTCATCAACCTCGACCGGATCTTCAACACCCCGCAGGCGTACCGCTGCTGGATCGGCGGCGACAACTACGGCATGGGCCTCAACGCCGGGCACTACATCGGCGAGAAGCTCAAGGACAAGGCCGACGCCAAGGTCATCGAGCTCGCCGGCCTGGACAACCTGGAGCTGACCAAGCAGCGCACCCAGGGCTTCGACGACGCGCTGAAGAACTACCCCAACATCAAGAAGGTGGCCCGCCAGGCCGCCGAGTTCACGGTCGAGTCCGGCCAGGCCAAGATGGCGCAACTGCTCCAGGCCCAGTCGAAGTTCGACGCCCTGTGGAACCACGACGACGACCAGGGCGTGGGTGCCCTGCGGGCCATCGAGCAGGCGGGGCGTGACGACTTCCTGATGGTCGGCGGCGCGGGCGCGCTCTCCGCCTTCCAGGCGATCAAGCAGGACAACGGTGTCCTCAAGGCCACGGTGCTGTACCCGCCGACCATGGCCGCGTCCGCCATCGACCTGGCCCGTGCGCTCGGTCAGGGCAAGGGTGTCGGCGGCATGGCCGAGTTCGAGATTCCCGCCTCCATCACGCTGTACTCGGCGGTTGTCGACAAGGAGAACGTCGACCAGTACATGTCCACCGGCTTCAAGTGAGGCGCACCCTGCCCGGCGGGGAGCAGGGGTCCGTCGGGCAGGCCGGGAGCGTCCGGCGGAACGGGCCGGCCCGCGCGGCGAAGCCGGGGTGCGGGCCGAGCGGCCGGTGCGATTCTGCGGGACGCCCCGCAACCCCCCACCGCGGCACGACGACGAGGAGGACCATCGCATGGGACAGCCGCAGCAGCCCGAAGAGGCCGAGGCGGAGGCACGGGCCACGGCCGGCGAGGCGGGAGTGCCGGTCACGGGGACCCGCAAGCCACCACTGCGCGTCGGCATGGTCGGCTACGCCTTCATGGGCGCCGCCCACTCGCAGGGCTGGCGCACCGCGGGCCGTGTCTTCGACCTCCCTCGCACCCCGGTGCTGACCGCGATCTGCGGGCGGGACGCGACGGCCGTGCGCGCGGCCGCGGAGCGCCACGGCTGGGAGTCGGCGGAGACCGACTGGCGTGCGATGATCGCGCGCGACGACATCGACCTCGTCGACATCTGCACCCCGGGCGACAGCCATGCCGAGATCGCGCTCGCCGCGCTCGCCGCGGGCAAGCACGTTCTGTGCGAGAAGCCCCTGGCGAACACCGTCGAGGAGGCCGAGGCCATGACCGCGGCGGCCGAGGAGGCGTACGGGCGCGGTCAGTTGGCGATGGTCGGTTTCAACTACCGCCGCGTGCCCGCCACCGCGCTGGCCCGCAGCATGGTCGCCGAGGGCCGCCTGGGCACCCTGCGCCATGTGCGGGTGACGTACCTCCAGGACTGGCTGGTGGACCCCGGGTTCCCGCTGACCTGGCGGCTGCGCAAGGAGCTGGCCGGTTCGGGCGCGCTCGGCGACCTGGGCGCGCACATCATCGACCTGGCGCAGTACCTGGCGGGGGAGCACCTGGGCGGGGTGTCCGCGCTGACGGAGACCTTCGTCAAGGAACGGCCGCTGCCCGGCGGACCCACGAGCGGTCTGTCCGCCGTCTCCGCGAACGGCTCGGGCCAGGTCACCGTCGACGACGCCGCCGTGTTCACCGGCCGCTTCCCGTCCGGCGCCCTCGCCTCCTTCGAGGCCACCCGCTACGCCACCGGCCGCAAGAACGCCCTGCGCATCGAGCTCAACGGCGAGCTCGGCTCGCTCGCGTTCGACCTGGAGCGGCTCAACGAGCTCTCCTACCACGACGGCAGGGAACCGGGCGCGCACGCCGGCTTCCGCCGCATCCTCGTCACCGAACCCGACCACCCCTACCTGGACGCCTGGTGGCCGCCGGGCCACGGCCTCGGCTACGAGCACACCTTCGTCCACCAGGCCCGCGACCTGGTGCACGCCGTCGCCGAGGGCCGCCGGCCGCAACCGTCCTTCGCCGACGGGCTCCAGGTGCAGCGCGTGCTCGCGGCGGTCGAGGAGAGCGCCGAGAAGAACTCCGTCTTCACCCCGATCGCCGTCTGAAATCACCCCGATAGCGGCCTGAGGAGGCTGACGCGCAATGCCGCGTACGTTCACGCTGTTCACCGGCCAGTGGGCCGACCTGCCGCTGGAGGAGGTCTGCCGGCTCGCCCGCGACTTCGGCTACGACGGGCTCGAACTCGCCTGCTGGGGCGACCACTTCGAGGTCGACAAGGCCCTCGCCGACCCCTCGTACATCGACTCCCGCAAGGCCCTGCTCGACAAGTACGGCCTCAAGTGCTGGGCGATCTCCAACCACCTCGTCGGCCAGGCGGTCTGTGACGCCATCATCGACGAACGCCACCAGGCCATCCTGCCCGGCGAGGTGTGGGGCGACGGGGATCCGGAGGGGGTGCGCAGGCGGGCCGCGGACCGGATGAAGGACACCGCGCGAGCGGCCGCCGCCTACGGCGTCGACACGGTGATCGGCTTCACCGGCTCCGCCATCTGGCATCTGGTGGCCATGTTCCCGCCCGCGCCCGAGTCGATGATCGAGCGCGGCTACGAGGACTTCGCCGAGCGCTGGAACCCGATCCTGGACGTCTTCGACGCGGAGGGCGTGCGGTTCGCGCACGAGGTGCACCCGAGCGAGATCGCGTACGACTACTGGACCACTCAGCGCGCGCTGGAGGCTGTCGGCCACCGGCCGGCCTTCGGCCTCAACTTCGATCCCTCGCACTTCGTGTGGCAGGACCTGGACCCGGTCGGGTTCCTGTGGGACTTCCGCGACCGGATCTACCACGTCGACTGCAAGGAGGCCCGCAAGCGCCTGGACGGCCGCAACGGCCGCCTCGGCTCGCATCTGCCGTGGGGCGACCCGCGCCGCGGCTGGGACTTCGTGTCGGCCGGGCACGGGGACGTGCCCTGGGAGGACGTCTTCCGGATGCTGCGCTCCATCGACTACCAGGGGCCCATCTCCGTGGAGTGGGAGGACGCCGGCATGGACCGGCTCCAGGGCGCCCCCGAGGCGCTGACACGGCTGAAAGCCTTCGACTTCGAGCCGCCCAGCGCGTCCTTCGACGCCGCGTTCAACAGCTGAACCAGGCGCCCGGCGCAGGTCGGGGACGGGGACCGGAAGCACCGCCGGTCCCCTCTCCGACCTGCGCGGATCCCGCTTTGTCCTGCGATGGGAAAAAGTTCAACGGATCCTGACGCAAGGGGTGTTCGGCCCGGACGTACGCGGTTACCGTCCCTGAAGTGTTCAGGACACACACAGCGGCGTTCAGGACACACGGAAGTGTTCACGGCACACGTTGGTGTCCAGGACACAGGCAAGCGTTCAGGACACAGGCAAGCGTTCAGAACACAGGCAAGCGTTCAGAACACAGGCAAGCGTTCAGAACACAGGCAAGCGTTTATGGCACAGCCACCTCCGGGGTGACGGCGCACCCCGGCGCCCGCACCGCACGTCTTCGCACCCACCCTGTACGGCCCACCCGTTCCCGGAGGGACTTCGTGCACAGAACGAGACTCAGAAGCACCCGCACCGCGAGGCGTCCAAGGCTTCGCACCCCCCTCGCCCTGTTCACCGGCCTGCTCCTGGCCGTGGGCGCCCCGGCCACCGTCGCCGGCGCCCACCCCGGCCACCCCGAGCACGACGAACCGGCCGCCGCCGAAGGGCAGTTCCAGCAGGTTCCGCTCGCCAAGGGCGAACCCGAGACGGGCGAGCCGATGTCGCTCGCCGTGCTCCCGGACCGCAGCGTCCTGCACACCTCGCGCGACGGCACCCTGCGCCTCACCGACCAGGGCGGCGTCACCAAGATCGCCGGCCGGCTCGACGTGTACAGCCACGACGAGGAAGGCCTCCAGGGCGTCGGCATCGACCCGGACTTCAAGAACAACCGGGCGATCTACCTGTACTACGCCCCGCCGCTGGACACGCCCGAGGGCGACGCCCCGGAGACCGGTACCGCCGCGGAGTTCGCGAAGTTCGACGGCGTCAACCGCCTCTCCCGCTTCACCCTGAACGCCAACGGCACGCTGAACCTGGCCAGCGAGAAGAAGGTCATCGACGTCGCCGCCTCCCGCGGCACCTGCTGCCACGTCGGCGGAGACATCGACTTCGACGCGGCCGGCAACCTCTACCTGTCGACCGGCGACGACACCAACCCCTTCGCCTCCGACGGCTACACGCCGATCGACGTCCGCGAGGGACGCAACCCCGCCTTCGACGCCCGCCGCAGCGCCGGCAACACCAACGACCTGCGCGGCAAGATCCTCCGTATCAAGGTCGCCGAGGACGGCTCGTACACGGTCCCGGAGGGCAACCTCTTCGCCCCGGGCACCGAGAAGACCCGCCCCGAGATCTACGCGATGGGCTTCCGCAACCCGTTCCGGATGAGCGTCGACGACAAGACCGGCATCGTCTACGTCGGTGACTACGGCCCCGACGCGGGTGCCGCTTCGCCGACGCGCGGCCCGGCGGGCCAGGTCGAGTTCGCCAAGGTCACGAAGGCCGCCAACTTCGGCTGGCCCTTCTGCACCGGCAACAACGACGCCTACGTCGACTACGACTTCGCCACCGGTACCTCCGGCGCGAAGTTCGACTGCGCCGCCCCCAAGAACACCTCGCCGTACAACACCGGCCTCACCGACCTGCCGCCCGCGCAGGCCGCCTGGATCCCGTACGACGGCGGTTCCGTACCCGAGTTCGGCACCGGCTCCGAGTCCCCGATGGGCGGCCCGGTCTACCGCTACGACCCCGACCTCGAGTCCAGCGTGAAGTTCCCCGAGGCCTACGACGGCGACTTCTTCGCCGGTGAGTTCGGCCGCCGCTGGATCAAGCGGATCGAGCAGAACGACGACGGCTCCGTCGCGAAGATCAACGACTTCCCGTGGACCGGCACCCAGATCATGGACATGGAGTTCGGCCCCGACGGCGCGCTCTACGTCCTCGACTACGGCATCTCCTGGTTCCAGGGCGACGAGCACTCCGCGCTGTACCGGATCGAGAACGCCGAGGACGGCTTCTCCCCGATCGCCGAGGTGAGCGCCGACAAGACGTCCGGCGCGGCCGGCCTGAAGGTCAAGTTCACCGCCTCCGCCAAGGACGCCGACTCACCGAACCTCACCTACAGCTGGGACTTCGGTGACGGCACGAAGGGCGAGGGTCTCACCCCCACCCACCAGTACAAGAAGGTCGGCACCTACACCGCGACCTTCACCGCCAAGGACCCCGAGGGCAACACCGGCAACGCCAGCGCCCGGATCGTGGTCGGCAACACCGAGCCCAAGGTGCGGATCGACATCCCGGGCAACGGCGCCCTGGCCGAGTTCGGCAAGCCCGTCCCGTTCAAGGTGACCGTCACCGACCCCGAGGAGACGATCGACTGCTCCAAGGTCAAGGTCACCTACAGCCTCGGCCACGACTCCCACGCCCACGAGCTGACCAGCGAGATGGGCTGCGAGGGTACCCTGACACCGCCCGCCGGTGACGGCGGCCACGACCCCAACGCCAACATCTACGGTGTCGTCGGCGCGAGTTACACCGACGGCGGGGCGAACGGCCAGGAGGCCCTGACCGGCACCGCTCGCGCCGTGCTCCAGCCGCTGCACCGCCAGGGCGAGCACTTCACCACCCAGTCGGGCGTGTCGGTCATCGACAAGACCGGCGCCAACGGCGGCAAGACCGTCGGCAACATCGACGACGGCGACTGGATCGCCTTCACCCCCTACCGGTTCGACGGCCAGAAGAAGATGACCGTGCGGGCCTCCTCCGGCGGCGCGGGCGGCTTCATCGAACTGCGCACCGGCTCGCCCGACGGACCGCTGCACGGCTCGGCGTACATCCCGCCGACCGGCGGCTGGGAGACCTTCCAGAACGTCGACGTGCCCCTGCGGGCGCTGCCCAGGGGGACCACGCAGATCTACCTGGTCTTCAAGGGCGGCGAGGGCGCGCTGTACGACGTGGACGACTTCGAGTTCTCCAAGGAGCCGTTCAAGGGCGGCAAGAAGGTCCTGGTCTTCTCCAAGACCGCCGGCTTCCGGCACGACTCCATCCCGGCCGGCATCGCGGCGCTGAAGGAACTCGGCGGCCCGGCCGGCATCACGGTCGACGCGACCGAGGAGGCCCGGCAGTTCACCACCACCAACCTCGCGAAGTACGACGCCGTGGCCTTCCTGTCCACCACGGGTGATGTGTTGAACGCCGAGCAGCAGAAGGCGTTCGAGAACTACGTGGCCGGCGGCGGCGGTTACATGGGTATCCACGCCGCGGCCGACACCGAGTACGACTGGGCCTTCTACGGCGGTCTCGTCGGCGCCTACTTCGACTCGCACCCGGCCATCCAGAAGGCCACGGTCCGCGTCGAGGACCACGACCACCCGTCCACCGCGCACCTCGGCGAAGCCTGGGAACGCACCGACGAGTGGTACAACTACCGCACCAACCCGCGCGGGCAGGCCAAGGTCCTCGCCACCCTGGACGAGACCACCTACCAGGGCGGGAACATGAAGGGCGACCACCCGATCGCCTGGTGCCAGGCCTACGGCGGCGGCCGGTCCTTCTACACCGGCGGCGGCCACACCAAGGAGTCCTACGCGGACGCGGCCTTCCGCTCCCACCTGCTCGGCGGCCTCCAGTACGCCACCGGCCAGATCAAGGCGGACTGCAAGCCGGGCAAGGGCTACCGGAAGATCTTCAACGGGCAGACGCTGGACGGCTGGAAGCAGGCCGGCCCCGGCAAGTTCAACGTCAAGGACGGCACCCTGGAGACCGAGGGCGGCATGGGCCTGCTCTGGTACCAGGCCAAGGAGCTGAAGTCGTACTCGCTCAAGCTCGACTGGAAGATGCAGGGCGACGACAACTCCGGGATCTTCGTGGGCTTCCCGGCCTCCGACGACCCCTGGTCCGCCGTGAACAAGGGCTACGAGATCCAGATCGACGCGACCGACGCGCCCGACCGCACCACGGGCTCCGTCTACTCGTTCAAGTCGGCGAACATCCAGGCCCGTGACCAGGTTCTGCGGCCGCCCGGCCAGTGGAACTCCTACGAGATCAAGGTCCAGGGCGAACGCCTCCAGGTGTTCCTCAACGGAGTCAGGATCAACGACTTCACCAACAAGGACCCCGAGCGGAGCCTGACCGACGGCTACATCGGCCTGCAGAACCACGGCGCCGACGACCAGGTCGCCTTCCGCAACATCCAGTTGAAGGAACTGCCCGTCACCGGGTAACCGAACGGCGGCGGGCGGGGGACGCCGGACCCCCGCTCGCCGTCTCCTCCCCCCGCCGCGTTCGCGCACGACCAGGAGGCTGCACATGTCCGCGTCCCTCTCCCGACCGCGTGTGGGGGTGTGGCTGATCGGAGCCCGAGGTTCCGTCGCCACCACCGTCGTCACGGGGTGCGCCGCCGTCACCGCGGGGCTGCACCCGCCCACCGGCATGGTGACCGAGACACCGGCGTTCACCGACAGCGGCCTGCCCGCGCTCTCCGACCTCGTCTTCGGCGGCCACGACACCCTCGACTGCCCCCTGCCCAAACGCGCCGAGACACTGACCGCCGGCGGCGTCCTGCCGCCGGGCGTCGCCACCGCCGTAGCCGCCGAACTCGCCGCTGCGGACGGGGAGATCAGGCCCGGCGGCCCGGTCCCGGGCGACACCAGGAGCGAGGCCGAACTGATCACGGCCTTCGCCGACGACATGCGCGACTTCGTACGCCGCCACGAGCTGGAGCGGGCCGTGGTGGTGAACGTCGCATCCACCGAACCCGCGTCCGCGGGGCCCGGCTCTGCGCTCCCCGCCAGCACCTTGTACGCACTGGCGGCCCTGCGCGCGGGCTGCCCCTACGTCAACTTCACACCGTCCGAGGGCATGCACCACCCCGTCGCCGCCCGCGAGGCCGAGCGCAACGGACTGCCGTACGCCGGCCGGGACGGCAAGACCGGACAGACCCTGCTGCGGGCCGTGCTCGGCCCCATGTTCGCGCAGCGGGCGCTGAACGTACGGGCCTGGTCCGGCACCAACCTCCTCGGCGGCGGCGACGGCGCCGCCCTCGCCGACCCGGCCGCCGCCGCGGCGAAGAACGCCGGCAAGGAACGCGTCCTCGCCGACACCCTCGGCACCGTCCCCGAGGGCGAGGTGCACATCGACGACGTCCCGGCCCTCGGCGACTGGAAGACCGCCTGGGACCACATCGCCTTCGACGGCTTCCTCGGCACCCGCATGATCCTCCAGACCATCTGGCAGGGCTGCGACTCGGCACTCGCGGCCCCGCTGGTGCTGGACCTGGCACGGCTGACCGCCCGCGCCCACGAGGCCGGCCTGTCCGGCCCGCTCGGCGAACTGGGCTTCTACTTCAAGGATCCGGTGGGGGACGGACCGGCGAGCCTGGCCGAGCAGTACGCGGCGCTGATGGGGCTGGGCGAGCGGCTCCGCGGGGCGGGCGCCGGTCACTGCCGAACCGCTGTCGGAGACTCCGGCATCCGCCGGTCCGCCGAGGAGGCTGCCGCACGCGCCGTCGATCCGGCCGAGCCCGCCCCCGGGAGTGGCCGTGAGCCGTAGCCGCGCCTGGGCCGAACTGCTGCGGCTCCCCGCCCTGTTCACCGTCCCCGGCGACGCCCTCAGCGGTGCCGTCGCCGCCGGGGGCAGGGCCAACCCCCGCACTCTGCTCGCCATCGGCTCCTCCCTCTGTCTCTACGAGGCCGGCATGGCCCTCAACGACTGGGCGGACCGCGCGGAAGACGCCACCGAGCGTCCCCACCGCCCCCTGCCGTCCGGCCGCATCCGGCCGTCCTCCGCCTTCACCGCGGCCTGCGCCCTGACCGCCGCCGGGCTCGGCCTGGCCGCCGGCGCGGGCCGCCCGGCGCTGGCGGTGGCCACCCCTCTGGCCGCCACGGTCTGGGCCTACGACCTGGCCTTGAAGCACACGCCCGCGGGCCCCGTGGCCATGGCCGCCGCGCGCGGCCTCGACCACCTGCTCGGCGCCGCCACCACCGGCCGTCCACTCCAGGCACTGCCCTCCGCCGTCCTCCTCGGCACCCACACCCTCGCCGTGACGACCGTGTCCCGCCGGGAGACACAGGGCGGCACGTCCCTTCCGCCCCTGGCCGCCCTTGCCGCGACGGCCGTCCTCACACGGCTCCTCGCGCGCGGCGCACGCGGCACGAGGGCAGCCGCCTCGATGGGGACCGCCTCCGGGTCGGCTCCCGGTGGCCGAGCGGGGATGGGGATAGGGGTTGAGATGGGGGCCAGTCCCAGAAGCACCACCACCCCCGCCGCCGCCCTTTGCCCCGGCATCGGCACGACGCGCCCGACGCCCGCACACGACCGGCTCGCCCTCACGCTCGACGGGGCCCTGCGCACCGCCCTGGCCGCCGCCTACGCCGCCACCGCCGGCCGGCCCTACACCCACGCCGCGCTCAACCCCTCACCTCCCCTGACCCAGCGAGCCGTCGGCGGCGGTATCCGCGCCACCATCCCGCTCCAGGCGGCGCTCGCCGCCCGCGCCGGATCCGGGCTCACCGCCGTGGCCATCGCCGCGCTCGCCCCGATCGGACGGAAGTACGCGAAGAAGGTGAGCATCACATGAGCCCGCGGACCCACCCGGCACAGGACACCGCCGCCGCGCCCTCCCGCCGCACCCCCCTCCGCTTCGGCTACGGCACCAACGGTCTGGCCGACCTCCGGCTCGACGACGCCCTCGCCCTGCTGGCCGACCTCGGCTACGACGGCGTCGGCCTGACCCTCGACCACATGCACCTCGACCCCTTCGCCCCGGACCTGCCCGCCCGCACCCGCCGGGTCGCCGGCCGGCTCGCTGAACTCGGTCTGGGCGTCACGGTGGAGACGGGCGCCCGCTACGTGCTCGACGCGCGCCGCAAGCACGGCCCCTCCCTGCTGGACCCGGAGCCCGAAGACCGGGCCCGCCGCGTCGACCTGCTGCTGCGCGCCGTACGGGTCGCCGCCGACCTCGGCGCCCACGCCGTGCACTGCTTCAGCGGCACCCTCCCGCCTGGCACGGACGAGGACACGGCGTGGAAACGGCTGGCCGACAGCCTCACCCCCGCCCTGAACGCCGCGGCGGCCGCCGGTGTGCCGCTCGCCGTCGAACCGGAGCCCGGTCACCTCCTCGCCCGCCTCGACGACTTCCACCGCCTGCGCCGCCTCCTCGGCGACCCGGACGCCCTCGGCCTCACCCTCGACATCGGCCACTGCCAGTGCCTCGAACCCCTCCCTCCCGCCGACTGCGTACGTGCCGCCGCGCCCTGGCTGCGCCACGTCCAGATCGAGGACATGCGCCGCGGAGTACACGAACACCTCCCGTTCGGCGAGGGGGAGATCGACTTCCCGCCCGTCCTGGAAGCCCTCGCCGCCACCGGCTACCAGGGCCTGACCGTCGTCGAACTGCCTCGCCACTCGCACGCGGGCCCGCACTTCGCCGAACTCTCCCTCCCGTTCCTCCGCGGCGCCGAGGCCACTGCCACCCGATCTCTCGTACCTGTGCCACCCCATGGCGATCCCTCCGCCACCCCCGAAGGGAGCACCTCATGAGCCACCCCCGCACCAGCCCGGCGACCCCGGGCGCGGACATGGAGGACCGAATGGGCACGGAGAGCCGAGCGGGCGCCGGGGACAGATCCGGCGACGACAGATCCGGTGGCGACAGGTCCGGTGGCGACGGGTCCGGTGGCGACAGGTCCGGTGGCGACAGGTCCGGCGTCGACAGAACGATCACCGAGAGCCGGACCGCTACCCCACCTTCGTCGGACACCCCGGACACCCCTCTCGCCCTCACCCCGCCCACCGCCCTCCGCACCCACCTAGCCGCACGCCTGGACTCGGCGCCCCGCGCCTGGCTGCACCGGGCCCTGGACGAGGCCGCCGCCAACCCCGGCACCCACGGGCCCATCTCCGTCTGGGAGTTGCGCATCGCCGAGGCCGGACGCCGCTGCGGCCAGGAGTACGCCGACGCCGTCCGCGTCCTCATCCTGCACGCGGCCGACGCCGACCCGGACGCCCTCGCGCGGGTCTACTCCCAGGGCACCGCCGCCGAACGCCGGGCCGTCCTGTACGCGCTGGCCCACCTAGTGCCCGGCCCGGATGCCCTCCCGCTCGTCGAGGACGCCCTGCGCACCAACGACACCCGGCTCGTCGCCGCCGCCGTCGGCCCCTACGCCGCCCGGCACCTCGACCCTCACCAGTGGCGGCACGCCGTCCTGAAGTGCCTGTTCACCGGGGTCCCCGTCGCCACCGTGGCCGACCTGGACCGCCGCGCCCACGGCGACGCCGAACTCGCCCGCATGCTCGGCGACTACGCCGCCGAACGCACCGCCGCCGGCCGTCCCGTACCCGTAGATCTGCACCGCGTCCTGACCCTGACCGACCCCATGGCCACCCCACCCGCGTCCACCGCCCAGCGCGGCGGCCGCGGCACCGACGGCAAGGAGTCCTGATGCGCCTCTTCGACCCCCACATCCACATGACGTCGCGCACCACCGACGACTACGAGGCCATGCACGCCGCCGGCGTTCGTGCCGTCGTCGAGCCTTCCTTCTGGCTCGGTCAGCCCCGCACCTCTCCCGCCTCCTTCCTCGACTACTTCGACTCCCTCCTCGGCTGGGAGCCCTTCCGCGCCGCCCAGTACGGCATCGCCCACCACTGCACGCTCGCCCTCAACCCCAAGGAGGCGAACGACCCGCGCTGTGTCCCCGTCCTCGACGAACTGCCCCGCTATCTCGTCAAGGACCAGGTCGTCGCCGTCGGCGAGATCGGCTACGACTCGATGACCCCCGCCGAGGACACCGCCCTCGCCGCCCAGCTCCAGCTCGCCGCCGCCCACGAGCTGCCGGCGCTCGTCCACACCCCGCACCGCGACAAGCTGGCGGGCCTGCGCCGCACCCTCGACGTCGTCCGGGAGTCCGCGCTGCCCCCGGAGCGCGTCCTCATCGACCACCTCAACGAGACGACGGTCAAGGAGGCCAAGGACAGCGGCTGCTGGCTCGGCTTCTCCGTCTATCCCGACACCAAGATGGACGAGGAGCGGATGGTCGCGATCCTCCGCGAGTACGGGCCCGACCAGGTGCTGGTGAACTCCGCCGCCGACTGGGGCAGGAGCGACCCCCTGAAGACCCGCAAGGTCGCCGACCTGATGCTCGCCGAGGGCTTCGACGAGGACGACGTAGACCGGGTGCTGTGGCGCAATCCCGTCGCCTTCTACGGGCTCAGCGGCCGCCTCACCCTCGACGTGGCCACCCCGGAGGCGACCCACGAGGGCAACTCCATCCTCCGCGGCGCACCCAAGGACCCGGACGGAACGGCCGGCGCAAGAGGCGAGTCGGAGACCCCGGCCGGCGTCCCCACCACGGGGGCGTGAGGCATGCGCTTCCGCCACCCCGACGGCTCCACCGTCCACCTCGCCTACTGCACCAACGTCCACCCGGCCGAGACCCTCGACGGTGTCCTCGCCCAACTCCGCGACCACTGCGAACCCGTCCGCCGACGGCTCGGCCGCGACCGGCTCGGCATCGGCCTGTGGCTCGCCAAGGACGCCGCCCACGCCCTCGTCACCGACCCGTCCGCCCTGCGCGGGCTGCGCACCGAGCTGGACCGGCGCGGACTTGAGGTCGTCACCCTCAACGGCTTCCCCTATGAGGACTTCGGCGCCGAAGAGGTCAAGTACCGCGTCTACAAGCCGGACTGGTCCGACCCCGAACGCCTCGAACACACCACCGCACTGGCACGCGTCCTCGCCGGCCTCCTCCCCGACGACGTCACCGACGGCAGCATCTCCACCCTGCCCCTCGCCTGGCGGACCGCCTACGACGAGCACAGCGCCGAGACCGCCCGCACCGCCCTGCTCACTCTCGCCGAACGCCTCGACGCGCTGGCGGAGCTGACCGGCCGCGACATCCGGCTCGGCCTCGAACCCGAACCCGGCTGCATCGTCGAGACCACCGCCGACGCCATCGCCCCGCTCACCGAGATCGGGCACGACCGCATCGGCATCTGCGTCGACACCTGCCACCTCGCCACCTCCTTCGAAGATCCAATCACCGCACTGGACGCGCTCACAGAAGCGCGCGTCCCCGTCATCAAGTCCCAGCTGTCGGCCGCCCTGCACGCCGAGAACCCGCACCTCCCCGAGGTCCGCGAGGCCCTCGCCGCCTTCGACGAGCCCCGCTTCCTGCACCAGACCCGCACTGCCACCGCCGCCGCTCTGCGCGGCACCGACGACCTCGGCCAGGCCCTGGGCGATGAGGCCCTCCCCGACGCCTCTCCATGGCGCGCCCACTTCCATGTCCCGCTCCACGCGGCCCCCACCGCACCGCTCACCTCCACGCTCGACGTCCTGAAGTCCGCACTGACCCGGCTCGTGGGCGGCCCGCGTCCGCTCACCCGGCACCTGGAGGTCGAGACCTACACCTGGCAGGCCCTCCCGGCCGAACTGCGCCCGCGCGCCCGCAGCCAGCTCGCCGAGGGCATCGCCGCCGAACTCACCCTCGCCCGCGACCTGTTGACCGACCTCGGCCTGAAGGAGCTGCCATGAACGCGCGACCAGGACCGGCGGTCCCGGCAGCCCCGCAAGACCCGGCCACCCGCACCGCATCCGGAGCGGACGCCACCGCCGATGGCCGGCCCACCCCCCTCCTCGTCCTGGACGTCGTCGGCCTCACCCCCCGTCTCCTCGTCCACATGCCCCACCTCAAGAGGCTCGCCCAGTCCGGTTCACAGGCGTCGCTCGGTACCGTCCTGCCCGCCGTCACCTGCGCCGCCCAGTCCACCTTCCTCACCGGCACCCACCCGTCGGAGCACGGCATCGTCGGCAACGGCTGGTACTTCCGCGACCTCGGCGACGTACTCCTGTGGCGCCAGCACAACGGACTGGTCGCCGGCGACAAGCTCTGGGACGCAGCCCGCCGTGCCCACCCCGGCTACACCGTCGCCAATATCTGCTGGTGGTACGCCATGGGCGCGGACACCGACATCACCGTCACCCCCCGTCCCATCTACTACTCCGACGGCCGCAAGGAACCCGACTGCTACACGCGCCCGCCCGCACTGCACGACGAACTCACCGAGAAACTGGGCACCTTCCCGCTCTTCCACTTCTGGGGCCCCGGCGCGGACCTCGTGTCCAGCCGCTGGATCATCGACGCCACCCGTCACATCCTCCGCACCCGCCACCCCGACCTGGCGCTCTGCTACCTCCCTCATCTCGACTACGACCTGCAGCGCTTCGGCCCCGACGACCCGCGCTCACTGAAGGCGGCCGCCGATCTGGACGCGGCCATGGCCCCGCTCCTGGACGACGCCCGAGCGCAGGGCCGGACCGTGGTGGCGCTCTCCGAGTACGGCATCACCCGCGCGGACCGGCCCGTCGACATCAACCGGGCGCTGCGCCGAGCTGGGCTGCTGGAGGTGCACACCCAGGACGGCATGGAGTACCTCGACCCGATGGCGTCACGCGCCTTCGCCGTCGCCGACCACCAGATCGCCCACGTGTATGTGCGGCGCCCGGAGGACCTCGACGCGACCCGAGCCGCGCTCGCCGGACTGCCCGGCATCGAGCAACTCCTCGACGACGAGGGCAAGAAGGCCCACCATCTCGACCACCCGCGCTCCGGCGAACTCGTCGCCGTGGCCGAGCCCGACGCCTGGTTCACGTACTACTACTGGCTCGACGACGCCCACGCGCCCGACTTCGCGCGGCTCGTCGAGATCCATCGCAAACCCGGCTACGACCCGGTCGAACTCTTCATGGATCCCCTCGACCCCTACGTCAAGGTGAAGGCCGCGACCGCGCTCGCGCGCAAGAAGCTCGGCATGCGCTACCGCATGGCGGTCGTGCCCCTGGATCCGTCACCTATTCGCGGCAGCCACGGCCGCCTTCCCGCGAGCGACGACGAAGGTCCGCTCCTCATCTGCTCCACCCCCCGCGCTGTCGGCGACCGCGTCGCGGTCACCGATGTGAAGTCACTCCTGCTCCAACTCGCCGGTCTCGGCTGAGGGGCCTCACCGGCCCGTCTCTCCCGACTGGTCCCCAGTGAAGCACTCACCACTGACAACGGCCTTCGATCACAAGGAGTTCCAGGCATGAGCCGCTTTTCCCAGACGGACCCCGAACTCACCCACCGCCTCAGCAGACGAGGCATGCTCGGCGTGGCGGCGGGCGCCACGGCCGCCGCTCTGGTGGGCGCGGCCACCGCCCCCGCGACCGCCGCACCCGCACCCGCCGCGGCCTCCCACGGCGGCGGCCGCGGCCGTCCCGTCCTGCCGCCCGGCCGGCTCGGCATCCAGCTCTACAGCCTCCGCGACAAGGTCTCCACGCTCGGCTTCGCCCCCGTCTTCGCCGAGTTGGAGAAGTACGGCTACGACGAGGTGGAGTTCGCCGGATACACCCAGGGCTCGGCAGGCCCGATCACCCTCGCCCAGCTCAAGCGGCTGGCGCGGAACCACGGACTGAACCCGATCGGCAGCCACGTCGGCTACTACTCCGACGACCCGAACGCCTACACCTTCGCCCAGAACCTCACCAAGGTCCTCGACGACGCCCAGGCACTCGGCCTGAAGCACATCGGCACCGCCTCCGGGCCGTTCCGCTACGGCTCCACCGTCGACGCCTGGAAGCGCGCCGCCGAGGAGTTCAACACCTACGGAGCGGCCGCGAAGGCGCGCGGCATGAAGTTCTACCAGCACAACCACTCCGAGGAGTTCTCCTTCGCCACCGACAACCCCAAGGTCCGCCTCTACGACGTGCTGCTCGCTGAGACCGACCCCGATCTCGTCTTCCTGGAGATGGACATCTTCTGGGCGTACTCGGGCCAGTTCCGCTTCTCCAAGCGGCCCGACGGCTCGGCCGCCCCCTTCGAGCCGCTGGACTACGTGCTGAAGCAGCCGCACCGCTACCCGCTCTTCCACGTCAAGGACGGGGTGAACGACCCGGCAAACACCTACGGCTACCGCATGGTCGACGTCGGCGACGGCGACATCGACTACAAGCGGTTCATCTCCGCCGTGACGAAACTGCGCGGGCAGCGGTTCGCCCACCACTGGCAGGCGGAGCACGACAACCCGGCCGAGTCCTTCACGTTCGCACGCCGCTCGAGCCAGCATCTGCACTCGCTGCGCGAGAAGGGCTGCTGAGGACCGTACGGACATGAGGAGGCCCTCCCCGGAGCGGGGAGGGCCTCCTCACGTACGCGACCGGTCGTCGCGACAACTCAGCTCGCGGGCTGCGGTGTTGCCGTCCGGCCGGGCTGCCGCAGCAGCAGCGCGATCGCGGCCGCCACGATGGACACGCCGCCGGCCAGCGCGTACGCGCCGTCGTAGCCCCAGGCCGCGACGACCATGGAGCCCAGACCGCCGCCGAAGAGGCCGCTGATCAGCTTGCCGCTGTAGACGAGGCCGTAGTTGGTCGCGTTGTAGTTCTCCCCGAAGTAGTCCGGGGTGAGCGCCGCGAACAGCGGGTAGAACGCGCCGCCGCCGAAGCCGGAGAGGAAGGCGAAGAAGAGGAACAGCGATTCGCTCCGGAGGTCTCCGGCCCAGATCACGCCGAACTGCGCGAGACCCAGGACGAGGATCACGAACACCAGGGTCGGCTTACGGCCCCAGCGGTCGGACAGCCAGCCCACGACGCCGCGGCCGACGCCGTTGACGACCGCCATCACACCCATGGACGACGCGGCGACGAGCGGGCCGAACCCGACCTCCTTTGCATAGTCGACCTGGAAGGAGATGCCGAAGATCGACACTCCCGCGGTCAGGACGACGGACAGCCACATCAGGGGCAGCATGCCCGTCCTGATCGCCTCCCGGGGCGTGTACTGCTTCACCGCGGGAGGGTTCTTCGCCAGGCTGACCGCGTTCTTCTGGTCGCCCGAGAACGACAGGGGATCGACGTCCGCGGGCCACCAGTTCTTCGGGGGGTCCTTGAAGAAGAACGCGCATCCGAAGACGACGATCATGATGTAGCAGCCGATGAGGTCCAGCACCCGGTGGTAGTTCGCGGTGTCGAACCCGTAGTTGAAGATGAAGATGAACGGCAGCGATCCGTACGCGAACCCGCCGTTGACGAACCCGGTCCGGGCCCCGCGGCGTTCCGGGAACCACTTGCCGACCATGTTGATGCAGGTCGCGTAGACCAGGCCGGCCCCGATGCCGCCGATGACACCGAAGCCGAGGATCGCCAGCAGGACGTTGTTCAGGTGCGAGAGAGCGAGGAACCCCAGCAGGCACATCCCCGAGCCCAGGTACATGGCCCGGCGTGCCGTCAGGATGCCCTTCTCCCGCAGCCAGCCCGCGGGGAAGGCGACTCCGGCCTGGAAGAACACCCAGACGCTGAGGATCCAGAAGGTGTTGCTCTGCGTCCAGCCGTGCGCGTGGGACAGGGTGTCCTCCGCGGAGCCGTACGCGTATTCGAAGACGCTGATGGCCATCATGGCGATCCACGGGAGATACACCATGATCTTGCGTGAGTGGCCCAGGATGTCCCGGTCGGTCTCGCCGACGCGGTAGACGCGCCCGCGCGCGTCGGTCACCTCACGGTAGGGACGGTGTGCGGCGTCGGATGGTGCGGACGAACTGTTGGCTGCGTACGGATCTGCCGTCATGTCAGGCCATGTCCTCGCCGAGAGGTTGCGGGTTGGGGGCGATGCGGCTCTGTTCCTTGTCGCGTCCCGGTGGGCTGAGGAACAGCGCCACGCAGCCGGCGAAGAGCGAGATGGAACCGGCCAGGATGAAGGCGCCGGAGTGACCCCAGGCGCTGACGACCACGGCACCCATGCCGGCGCCCAGACCCGAGACGAGCTTGGCGCTGTAGACCATGCCGTAGTTGGACGCGTTGTTGTTCTCGCCGAAGTAGTCGGCGGTGAGCGCCGCGAACATCGGGAAGATGGCGCCGCCGCCGAAGCCGGAGATCGCGGAGAAGATCAGGAACAGGGTGAGGTTCTTGCTCTCGGCCGACCAGAGGATGCCGTACTGGGCGAGGCCCAGGATGACGCAGACCGCGAGCAGGCACCGCTTACGGCCGTAGAGGTCGGAAAGCCAGCCGATCACGCCGCGGCCGGTACCGTTGACGACCGCCTTCAGCGACATGGCCGTAGCCACGATGCCACCCGCGAATCCGGCCTCCTCGCCGATGTCCACCTGGAAGGCGATACCGAAGATGTTCACGCCGGACGTGCACGCCAGACAGAACCACATCAGGGCCACCCGGCCGGTCTTCCAGGCCTCCCGAGGGGTGTACTGGCGCACGGCGGGCGGGTTCATCCGTAGCGAGCGGGCGGCGCGCGGGTCCTTGGGCGGGTTGAGCGGGTCGACGTCCGCGGGCCACCAGTTCTTCGGCGGGTCCTTGAAGAAGAACCCGGCCACTCCCACCATCAGGGCGAGGAAGAGGCCGACCGAGACCAGCACCCAGCGGAAGTTGGTCAGGTCCATGTAGCCGGTGAAGAGGAAGACGAACGGCACCGAGCCGTAGGCGAAGCCGCCGTTGACGAATCCGGTCTTGCCGCCCTTGCGCTCCGGATACCACTTGCCGACCATGTTGACGCAGGTGGCGTACACCATGCCCGCGCCCATGCCGCTGAACATACTGAAGCCGATATAGGCGACGACGACATGTGGTGCGTAGGCCAGCGAGAGATAGCCCAGCAGTGTGCCCGCCGCACCCAGCATCATGGCGAAACGGGCCGGCAGCCTGCCCGACTCACGCAGCTTGCCGGCGGGGAAGGCCACCGCGGCCTGGAAGAAGACCCAGACCGTCATCATCCAGAAGATGTGCGCACTGGCCCAGTGGTGCGCGGTGTGGAGGGTGTCCTCGGCGGACGCGAACGCGTACTCGGCGGAGGAGATGCCCATCATGCCGATCCACGGCAGGATCACCATCCACTTGCGTTTGCGGCCCATGATGTCGATGTCGGACTCGCCGACGCGATAGACGCGTCCGTTCTTGTCGGTCACCTCGCGATAGGCGGCGACCCGTGGAACGTCGGTGGTTGTCACGTTGGTTGCACCCCTTGCGTCGAAAGTTCTGGCCAGCGCCCCCTGTCCAATGCCTTTCGTGTGCGCACGGGTCCCGGGTCGGCCGACCGCACTGTCGGCCGACCCCGTCTCCGGTTACGTCATGAACCGCCCCCCAACATCCCCGCCGCCCGCGCCCACCGGTACTTGGCGCCGAGCACGGCCACCGGCTTCTCGGTCGTGTACGGGTAGGCCACGACCCCCCGCTCGTACAGGTACTGGCAGGCCTCCTCGACCTCGACGTCGCCCGCGAGCGACGCGACGACGGGCTTCTCTATCCCGCGCTCCCGGAATTCGGCCACCACGCGCGCGGTGAGCTCGGCGAAGACCATCGGGGGAGTGACGATCGTGTGCCAGTAGCCGAGGACCAGCGCGTGGATGCGCGGGTCCTCCAGGCCGAGCCGGATCGTCGCCTCGTACGTCGACGGCGGCTCGCCACCGGTGATGTCGACCGGGTTGCCCGCCGCCCCGAAGGGCGGGATGAACTTCCGGAAGGCCTCGTCCAGGTCCGGCGGGATCTCCATCAGGGTCAGGCCGTTGTCGGTCACCGCGTCCGACAGCAGTACGCCGCTGCCGCCGGCCCCGGTGATGATCACGACGTTGTCGCCCTTGGGGGCGGGCAGGACCGGCAGCCCGCGCGCGTACTCCAGCATGTCGTTCAGCCCGGGCGCCCGGATGACACCGGCCTGCCGGAGGATGTCGTCGTACACGGCGTCGTCGCCGGCGAGGGCTCCGGTATGGGAGCCGGCGGCCTTGGCACCCGCGGCCGTACGGCCCGCCTTGAGGACCACGACCGGCTTCTTCGGCACGGTCGCCCGCGCGGCCTCGACGAAGGCGCGGCCGTCCTTGAGGTCCTCCAGGTGCATCGCGATGCACTCGGTGTGCGGATCCTCGCCGAACCAGGTCAGCAGGTCGTCCTCGTCCAGGTCGGACTTGTTGCCGAGGCCGACGATCGCCGACACGCCCGTCTTCGTGGTCCGCGCGAAGCCCAGGATCGCCATGCCGATGCCGCCGGACTGCGAGGTCAGCGCCACCCCGCCCTTGACGTCGTACGGCGTGCAGAACGTGGCGCACAGGTCCTGCCATGTCGAGTAGTAGCCGTAGATGTTCGGTCCCAGCAGCCGGATGCCGTGCCGCTCGGCGATCGCGACGATCTCCTCCTGGAGTTCGTGCTCGCCGGTCTCCGCGAACCCGGAGGGGATCAGCACGGCGTTCGGGATCTTCTTGCGTCCCACCTCCTCCAGGGCCGAGGCCACGAACTTGGCGGGAATAGCGAAGACCGCCACATCCACCTCACCGGGAACGTCCGTGACACTCTTGTACGCCTTGCGGCCCAGAATGTCATCGGCCTTGGGGTTCACCGGGTGGATGTCCCCGGCAAAACCCCCGTCGATGAGGTTGCGCATGACCGAATTGCCGATCTTGCCCTGCTCGTTGGAGGCGCCGATGACGGCGACCGACGCGGGCTGCATCAGACGGCGCATGGAGGTGAGGATCTCGTCGCGCGTGTAGCGGCGGCGGGGCTTCGCCGGCGCCTCCGACAGGATCACGCGGATGTCGGCGGCGACCGCCCCCTCCGCGGTCGCGATCACCGGGTTGAGATCCACCTCGGCGATCTCCGGGAAGTCCGAGACCAGTTGTGCGACCCGGCGGATCTGCTCCGCGATCGCCCACCGGTCGACGGCCGCCTGGCCGCGCACCCCGCGCAGGATCTCCGCCGACCGGATCGAGTCCAGCATGGACAGCGCCTCGTCGGCGGTCACGGGCGCGAGCCGGAAGGTGACGTCCTTGAGGACCTCGACGAGCACCCCGCCCAGCCCGAACGCGACGACCTTCCCGAAGGTCGGGTCGGTGACCGCGCCGACGATCACCTCCTGCCCCTTGGGCAGCAGTTCCTGCACCTGCACGCCCTCGATGCGGGCGTCCGCGTTGTACGCGCGGGCGTTGTCGACGATCTTGTGGAACGCGGCCCGTACGTCGGTCGCGCCCTCGACGCCCACGATCACGCCGCCCGCGTCGGTCTTGTGCAGGATGTCGGGCGAGACGATCTTCATCACGACGGGCCCGCCGAAGCGCGCCGCGTACGCGACGGCCTCGTCGACGTCCGTCGCGAGCTCCTCGCCCGGTACGGCGATCCCGTACGCGTCGGCGATCACCTTGCCCTCGGGCGCGGTGAGCGCCGTGCGTCCCTCGGCCCGCACGGAGTCGAGGAGTGCCCGCACCCTCAGGACGCGGTCTTCGGCCATCACGTCAGATCACTCCGTTCGACTTGAGCAGGCGCAGCTCCTCGTCACCGAGGCCGAGCTCGCCGATGTAGACCTCTTCGTTGTGCTCACCGAGCAGCGGCGAACTGCCCACCTCGACGGGGGAGTCGGAGAGCTTCAGCGGGCTGCCGACGGTCACGAACTCCCCCCGCTCGGGGTGCGGCACGGTGACGACCATCTCGTTGTCGACCAGCGAGGAGTCCTCGATGATCTCCTTGGTGGACAGGATCGGCCCGCACGGGATGTTGTGGGCGTTGAGCCGCTCCAGCACCTCCCACTTGGGCAGGGTCGAGGACCACTCCTCGATCAGCTGGAACATCTTGTTCAGCTTGGGCAGCCGGGCCTCCGGCGTCGCCCACTCGGGATCGTCCGCGAGTTCGGGCCGGCCGATGAGCTCACTGATCGGCTGCCAGCCGACGGGCTGGACGATGACGTACACGTAGTCGTTCGGGCCGCCCGGCGCGCACTTGACCGCCCAGCCGGGCTGACCGCCGCCGGACGCGTTTCCCGAGCGGGGAACTTCGGTGCCGAAGTCCTCGTTGGGATATTCAGCGAGCGGCCCATGTGTCAGGCGCTGCTGATCCCTCAGCTTCACCCGGCACAGGTTGAGTACAGCGTGCTGCATGGCCACGTTGACCCGCTGCCCACGCCCGGTGTGCTCGCGCTGGTACAGCGCCGCGAGAATCCCCGCGACGGCGTGCACACCCGTCCCCGAGTCCCCGATCTGGGCTCCGGTCGCCAGCGGCGGCCCGTCCTCGAAACCGGTGGTCGACATCGACCCGCCCATGGCCTGCGCGACGACCTCGTACGCCTTGAAATTGGTGTACGGGCCCTCGCCGAACCCCTTGATGGAGGCATAGACGATACGCGGATTGATCTCCTGGATGCGGTCCCAGGTGAAGCCCATGCGGTCGACCGCGCCCGGTCCGAAGTTCTCGACCATGACGTCGGAGCGCCGGATCAGCTCGGTGAGGATCTCCTTGCCGCGCTCGGTCTTGGTGTTGAGAGTGATGCTCCGCTTGTTGCAGTTGAGCATCGTGAAGTAGAGCGAGTCGACGTCCGGGAGGTCGCGCAACTGCTTGCGCGTGATGTCACCGGTCGGCGCCTCCAGCTTGACGACGTCAGCGCCGAGCCAGGCGAGCAGCTGGGTCGCGGAGGGCCCGGACTGGACGTGGGTCATGTCCAGGACGCGGATGCCTTCGAGAGCCTTGGACGGAGTGTCCGTCGTGCCGGTCATGGCGGCCACCTCACTTGTACATGGTCTGGTTCATGGTTCCGGGGGCATACGCGTCCGGGTCGACCCAGACGTTGATCAGCGACGGCTTGCCGGACTCGCGGGCGCGCCTGAGCGCGGGGCCGATGTCGGCGGGATCGCGGACCTCCTCGCCGTAACCGCCCAGCATCTGCGCGAACTTGTCGTAGTGGACGTCGCCGAGGGTGTTGCCGACCCGCTCGCGCTCCAGGCCGTACTTCTGGGCCTGGCCGTAGCGGATCTGGTTCATCGAGGAGTTGTTGCCGACGATGCCGACGAAGGGGAGGTCGTAGCGGACGAGCGTCTCGAAGTCCCAGCCGGTGAGGGAGAACGCGCCGTCGCCGAACAGCGCGACGACCTCCTTGTCCGGTCGCGCCTGCTTGGCCGCGAGCACGAACGGCACCCCGACGCCGAGCGTGCCCAGCGGGCCCGGGTCCATCCAGTGCCCGGGAGACTTGGGCTGCACGACCTGACCGGAGAAGGTGACGATGTCGCCGCCGTCGCCGATGTAGATCGAGTCCTCGGTGAGGAAGTCGTTGATCTCGCTGACGAGCCGGTACGGGTGGATCGGCGAGGCGTCCGACTTCAGGCTGGGCAGCCGCTTCTCCAGAGCGGTCTGCTCGGCCGCGCGCAGCTCGTCGAGCCATTCCTTGCGCTTGGACGCGCCCCCGTTCACGCGCCCGGAGGCGGCTTCGGTCACCGACTTCAGCACCAGCCCGGCGTCGCCCACGACCCCGAGGTCGATGTCGCGGTTCTTCCCGACCGTGCGGTAGTCGAGGTCGATCTGCACGACGGTCGCGTCCGGCGACAACCGCTTGCCATAGCCCATGCGGAAGTCGAAGGGCGTGCCGACGATGACGATGACGTCGGCGTTGGAGAAGGCGTACCGGCGGGACAGCTGGAAGTGGTGCGGGTCGCCGGGCGGCAGCGTGCCGCGGCCCGCCCCATTCATGTAGGCGGGGATGTTGAGGGTGCGGACGAGCTCGATGGCCGCCTCGGTGCCGCGGGTCGTCCACACCTGGCTGCCGAGCAGGATGGCCGGCTTCTCGGCGTGGACCAGCAGGTCGGCGAGCTTCTCGATGGCCTCGGGGTCGCCGGCCGAGCGGGTGGAGGCACGGTAGGCGCCCTCCTTCGGCACACGCGCCTTGCTCACCGGCACCTTGGCGTCGAGGACGTCGCGCGGGATCTCCAGGAAGGAGGGGCCGGGCGCGCCGTGGTAGCACTCACGGAACGCCATCGACACCATGTCCGCCGCGCGCGCCGTGTCCGGCACGGCCGCCGCGAACTTGGTGATCGGCGTCATCATGTCGACGTGCGGCAGGTCCTGCAGGGACCCCATCTTGTGCTGGGTGAGCGCGCCCTGGCCGCCGATGAGCAGCATCGGTGACTCGGCGCGGAAGGCGTTGGCGACACCGGTGACGGCGTCGGTGGTGCCGGGGCCGGCGGTGACCACCGCGCAGCCGGGCTTGCCGGTGATGCGGGCGTACCCGTCGGCGGCGTGGGCGGCGACCTGCTCGTGGCGGACGTCGACGACCTCGATGCCCTCGTCGACGCAGCCGTCGTAGATGTCGATGATGTGGCCGCCGCACAAGGTGTAGATGCGGTCGACCCCCTCGGCCTTCAGAGCCTTGGCAACGAGATGACCACCGGAAATGACGTCCTGGGTGTCGTCGGGCATGGCGAAGTCCTGTCCCTTCGTAGGGGGGTGGAACGGCTCTCGCGGTACATTGCATACAGTCGACGAATACTGTATGAACCTTGTTATCCCGCATCCAGTGGGTGGTGTCCAGGGGGCGTGCGGCACTTTTGAGTCAGGAGCCGGAATGGACCTGTACGAACACCAGGCAAGGGAACTCTTCGAGGAACACGGCATCTTGGTGCCGCGGGCGGAGGTGACGGACTCACCCAAGGAAGCCCGCGAGATTGCCCGCCGACTCGGTGGCCGGGTCGTGGTCAAGGCGCAGGTGAAGACCGGTGGTCGAGGCAAGGCGGGCGGTGTGAAGCTCGCCGCCGACCCGGCCGCCGCCGAGATCACGGCACGCCAGATCCTCGGCATGGACATCAAGGGCCACACGGTCGGCAAGGTGATGCTGGCCCAACCCGTGGACATCGAGGCCGAGTTCTACGTGTCCTACGTGCTCGACCGAGCGGCGGGCGGCTTCCTCGCCATCGCCTCGGCCGAGGGAGGGATGGAGATCGAGGAGGTCGCGGCCACTCGTCCGCAAGCCGTGGCCCGCATCCCCGTCGACCCGGCCGAGGGCGTCACCTCCGCGAAGGCCGGCGAGATCGCCGCGGCGGCCGGACTGCCGCCGCAGACGGTCGACGTCCTCGTACGGCTGTGGGAGGTGCTGGTCCGCGAGGACGCCCTGCTCGTCGAGGTGAACCCGCTCGTGCGGACCGCACAGGGACAGATCCTCGCCCTCGACGGCAAGGTCACCCTCGACGACAACGCCCGCTTCCGGCAGGCACGCTGGGGCGCCGACGGCGTGGAGCACGACGACGCGCTGGAGGCGGCGGCCGCCGCCAAGGGTCTCAACTACGTCAAGCTCGACGGCGAGGTCGGCATCATCGGCAACGGCGCGGGCCTCGTCATGTCGACACTCGACGTCGTCGCGGGCTGCGGCGCCCGCCCCGCCAACTTCCTCGACATCGGCGGCGGCGCATCGGCTCAGATCATGGCCGACGGCCTGTCCGTCATCCTCTCCGACCCGGCCGTGAAGTCCGTCTTCGTCAACGTCTTCGGAGGGATCACCGCGTGCGACGCGGTCGCCGACGGCATCGTGCAGGCCCTGGACAGCGTCCAGTTGACCAAGCCGCTCGTCGTCCGCCTCGACGGCAACAACGCCGCCCGGGGCCGCGCCATCCTCGACGACCGCGCCCACCCCCTGGTCCAGCAGGCCACCACCATGGACGGCGCCGCGCTGCGCGCCGCCCGACTCGCCGCCGCCACAGCCTGAGGAGACATGACGACATGGCCATCTACCTCACCAAGGAGAGCAAGATCCTCGTCCAGGGCATGACCGGCGGCGAGGGCATGAAGCACACCCGGCGCATGCTCGCCGCCGGCACGAACGTCGTCGGCGGCGTCAACCCGCGCAAGGCGGGCCAGAGCGTCGACTTCGACGACCGTGCCGTGCCCGTCTTCGGCTCGGTCGCCGACGGCATGCGCGCGACCGGCGCCGACGTGACCGTCGTCTTCGTGCCGCCCGCCTTCGCCAAGGCGGCCGTCGTCGAGGCGGCGGACGCCGGCATCGGACTCGCCGTCGTGATCACGGAGGGCATCCCCGTCCATGACTCGGTGGCGTTCACCACGTACGCCAAGGGGCGCGGCACCCGCATCGTCGGCCCCAACTGCCCGGGCCTGATCACCCCCGGCCAGTCCAACGCGGGCATCATCCCGTCCGACATCACCAAGCCCGGCCGCATCGGCCTGGTCTCCAAGTCCGGCACGCTCACCTACCAACTGATGTACGAGCTCCGCGACATCGGCTTCTCCACCTGTGTGGGCATCGGCGGCGACCCGGTCGTCGGCACCACCCACATCGACTGCCTCGCCGCCTTCCAGGACGACCCCGACACCGAACTGATCGTCCTCATCGGGGAGATCGGCGGCGACGCGGAGGAGCGCGCCGCCGCGTTCATCCGCGACCACGTCACCAAGCCGGTCGTCGGCTACATCGCCGGCTTCACCGCGCCCGAGGGCAAGACGATGGGGCACGCGGGCGCGATCGTGTCCGGCTCGTCCGGCACGGCGACGGCGAAGAAGGAGGCGCTGGAGGCCGTGGGAGTACGGGTCGGCGGCACGCCCACCGAGACCGCGCGCCTGGTGCTGGATCGCCTCGAGGCGAAGGCGTGACGTCACTCAAAGTCCATACGACGTCACTTTCGGGTGTGCCCGCACCTCGCTACCTTCCGCCATACCCATCACAACCGCCCCCGACTGTGCACCGAGAGCGGAGATCCATGGCAACCACCCTCACCCTCAAATCCGGCACCTCCTGGACCGACGCCTGGGAGCGCTGCCTCACCGTCGCCCCGGAGGCCTTCCGGGACGACCGCGTCCTCAACCTCTGGAACTCCACCTGGCAGGCGGACGGCAGTGCGCTGCCCGCCACCAGCCCCGTCGACGGCAGCCGCATCGCCGGCCCGCCACGCCTGGACCGGGCCACCGCCCACCAGGCCGTACGCGCCTCGCTCGACCAGCACCGCGCATGGCGGCACATCCCGCTGGACGAACGCCGGGCGCGTGTCGCAGCGACCCTCGACGCCCTGACCCAGCACCGGGACCTGCTCGCCCTGCTGCTCGTCTGGGAGATCGGCAAGCCCTGGCGGCTCGCCCGGGCCGACGTCGACCGGGCCATCGACGGCGTGCGCTGGTACGTCGACGGCATCGAACCGATGGTCGCCGGCCGGGCCCCGCTGACCGGTCCGGTGTCCAACATCGCGAGCTGGAACTACCCGATGAGCGTGCTCGTTCACGCAATGCTGGTACAGGCACTGGCAGGCAACGCGGTCATCGCCAAGACCCCGACCGACGGCGGTGTCGCCTGTCTGACCCTGGCCTGTGCGCTCGCCGCCCGCGAGGGAATTCCCGTCACCCTCGTCAGCGGCAGCGGAGGCGAGCTGTCCCAGGCGCTGGTGCGGGCGCCGGAGATCGGCTGTGTCTCCTTCGTCGGCGGCCGCGACACCGGCGCCGCGGTGGCCACGGCCGTCGCCGACCTCGGCAAGCGGCACGTACTCGAACAGGAGGGACTGAACACCTGGGGTATCTGGAACCACACGGACTGGGACGCACTCACGGCCGTCATCCCCAAGCTCTTCGACTACGGCAAACAGCGCTGCACGGCGTACCCGCGCTTCGTCGTCCAGCGTGAGCTGTTCGACGAGTTCCTCGCGGCGTACCTCCCGGCGGTGCGCACGCTGAAGGTCGGCCACCCCTTGGCGGTCGAGAACCGGGACGACCCCTACCCGCAGCTCGACTTCGGGCCGGTGATCAACGCGGCCAAGGCCAAGGAGCTGAGCGACCAGGTCGCCGAGGCGATCGACCGCGGCGCCGTCCCGCTGCACCGCGGCAAGCAGTCCGACGCCCACTTCCTCCCCGGCCAGGACATCTCGGCGTACGTCCAGCCGGTCACCCTGCTCAACCCACCGCCTTCCTCCCCGCTGCACCACGCGGAGCCGTTCGGCCCGGTCGACACGATCGTCCTGGTCGACACGGAGGCGGAGCTGCTGGCGGCGATGAACGCGTCCAACGGCGCGCTGGTCGCCACGCTGTCCACGGACGACCGGGCGACGTACGACCGCCTGGCCCCCCAGATCCGCGCGTTCAAGGTCGGCCACGGCAAGCCGCGTTCCCGCGGCGACCGCGACGAGCTGTTCGGTGGGTTCGGCGCGTCCTGGCGCGGGGCGTTCGTCGGCGGCGAGCTTCTGGTGCGCGCGGTCACGCAGGGACCGGCGGGGGAGCGGCTGCCCGGGAACTTCCCGGACTACCACCTCATGCCGTGACCGGACGCGGGGCGGGCCTCCCCCGTCCGTGACCCCGCGGTCACCTGCCGTGAAGGGGCACGGGCCTCCTCGCCACGTGCGTCCCGAGGGCCGTCAGGCGGACGGATATGCAGGTGAAGGGCACTCCGAAACCTTGGTATTGTTGTCCACGTCGCCGAGGGGAACACCCCCGGCAAGGCGGCAGACACCTAGTCCGGGTGGCGGAATGGCAGACGCGCTAGCTTGAGGTGCTAGTGCCCTTTATCGGGCGTGGGGGTTCAAGTCCCCCCTCGGACACACAGAACGCGGCACCACGCATCACTCGTGCGGGTCGAGGCTCAGCCTCGACCCGCACGAGTCGTTTCCGGGCACGAGCGGCAAGCCCCGGATCGCCGCCTAAAGCCCGCAGCCCGCCGCCCCCCCGCTCACGAAGCGGGAACGTGATCCTCCGTGCGTGCCTCGGCCACCGCCCGGGAGAGGTCGTCGAGCAGTGCGCGCAGCTCGGCCAGCGTCGGCTCGTCGGTCAGGCGGCCGTCCCTCACCTTGCGGGTGGCCTGGGGGATGCGCAGGCTCTGCGGGAGGACGCTCGCGCCCATCACGGTGAGCGTCTGGGTCAGCCAGGCCCGGGCATGGTCCCCTCCGGTGATGGCCGGCGACGCGCTCATCAGGGCCACCGGCTTCGCGGCGATCTCACCGCCGCCCACGAGCCACTCCAGCGCGTTCTTCAGCACCCCCGAGGTCCCGTGCGCGTACTCGGGCGTGGCGATCAGCAGGCCGTCGGACGCGCCGAGCCGGGCGCGCAGCTCGGCCACGATCTCGGGGAGGTCGTTCTCCTCCACGTCGGCGTTGAAGAAGGGCAGCCGGCCCAGGTCCGGCTCGACGGTGATCTCCCACGGCGGTACGAACAGGTCGGCAGCCGACCGCAGCACAGCCGCGTTGAGCGACCCCGACCGCAGACTTCCGCACAGCGCAAGGATTTTCATGGTGATCAGCCTACGTTCTCGTCAGTCGCCGGCCCGAAGGTCACCGGCAGGCAGGACAGGGCGCGTGACACGGTCGACGGGCGATAGGAGGGCTCGCCGGCGAGTGCCAGGTCCGGCAGTTTCGCGAAGATCAGCGGGACCGCGATACGGGCCTCCAGGCGCGCCAGCGGAGCGCCGAGGCAGTGGTGGATGCCGTGGCCGAAGGCCAGGTGCCCCCGCTCGCCACGGGAGATGTCGAACTCCTCGCCGCGCAGGAAGCGGGCAGGGTCGCGGTCGGCGGCGGCCACACTCAGCGCGACGGCCTCGCCCGCCGGGATGGTGACGTCCCCGACGGTGACCGGCTTGCGGGTGAAACGCCAGATGGCGTTCTGGATCGGGCCGTCCCAGCGCAGCACCTCCTCCACGGCGTCCGGCCAGCGCTCCGGCTCCCGGGTCAGCAGCGCCAGCTGGCCGGGGTGGCGCAGCAGCGCCAGCACGGTGCTGCCCAGCAGGTTCACGGTCGTCTCGTGGCCGGCGGAGAGCAGCAGCGCCAGCATCGAGACCAACTCGTCCTCGCTGAGCCGGTCGGACTGGTCGCGGGCCTCGATGAGCGCCGAGGTCAGGTCGTCACCGCCGCTCTCCCGCTTGCGCCGGACCAACTCGCCGAGGTAGCCGTGCACTTCCTGGAACGCGGCCATCGCCGCGTCCCGGCTGTCCTCGTCGTTGCTCATCACGGCCTCGACCGCGCGCCGCAGCCGCTCACCGTCCTCGGCGGGCACGTCCAGCATGTGCCGGATTACCTCCATGGGCAGCAGCGCCGCGAACTCGGTGGTCAGGTCGGCCCGCCCGGCCCGGTCGCCGCCCCGGGCCAGCAGCCCGTCGAGGAGCCGGGTCGCGGTCTCCTCGATGCTGGGGGCCAGGGCTTCGATACGGCGCGGAGTGAAGCCCTTCGACACCAGCGAGCGCAGCCGGGTGTGCCGAGGCGGGTCCGAGACCAGCATGGAGTCGCCCATCCCGATCACCACGTCGCCCGTGATCGGGACGCGCTGCTCCTGGAACGCCGTCCAGGTCCCGGCCATGTCCTTGGAGTAGGAGTCGTTGTCGAGGAAGGCACGGCGGCAGTCCTCGTAGCGGGTGAGCAACCAGGCCTCGACGCCGCCGGGCAGGGTGACCCGGTGCGCCCGGCCGTCCTGGCGCAGGGCCGCGTACGCCGGGTAGGGATCGGCAACGAACTCGGGGGTGAACAGGGCTGGTGCGGAGGCGGCGTGCGGGCAGGCGGTCACTGCTGGTCCAATCGGCGGGGGGAGGGGGCGTGGGGGGTGTGGGGGTCACCAGGTGACGGGCAGTTCTCGCACTCCGTAGAGCACCATGTCGTGCCGGAACGGCAGTTCCTCGATCGGCCGGAGCGGGCGCAGCCCCGGCAGCCGTTGAAGGAGGCCGCCGAAGACCTCGGTCAGCTCCACCCGCGCCAGGGTGGCCCCGACGCACTTGTGGAAGCCGTGGCCGAAGGCGAGGTGCCGGCCGGTGTTCTCGCGGTGGATGTCGAAGCGGTCGGCGTCCTCGAAGACGCTCTCGTCGCGGTTGGCGGCGTTCAGCATCACCAGGACGCCGTCACCGGCGCTGATCTGCTGTCCGCCGACCACGACGTCCTCGGTGGCGGCCCGGGGGAGACCCGCGTGGTTGATCGACAGGTAGCGCAGCATCTCCTCGACGGCGCCGGGCAGCAGAGCGGCTTCGCCCTTCAACTCGGCGAGCTGGTCGGGGTGTTCGAACAGGGCGACCGTGCCGATGCCGATCATCTGGGCCATCGTGTCGTATCCGGCCAGGAGCAGCAGGGCCGCCATCCCGACGAGTTCCTCGTGATTGAGGCCGCCCTCCGCGGACCGCGTGACCATCCGACCGAACAGGTCCTCCGACGGCTTCGCCTCCTTCGCGGTCACCAGCCGGTCGAAGTACCCCATCAGCTCGCCCGCCGCCCGTACGGCCTCCTCGGGCGGGGTGGTGCGGTCCAGGACGGTGTCGGTGAGGGACACGAACAGCACATGGTCCTCGAATGGGACGCCGAGGATCTCGCAGATGGTCATGGCGGCCATGGGCAGCGCGAACTGCCGTACCAGATCGGCCGATTCACGGCCATCGGCGGTCATGTCGTCGATCAGCCCGTCGAGGATCCGGCGCATCGTGGGCCGCAGCGCCTCCATCTGGTTGATCAGGAACTCCCGGGTCACCGAGCGGCGCAGCCGCCCGTGGTCCGGGGGGTCCGCCTGCATGAAGAAGCCGGCCGGCGGCGGCACGTCTCCGGTGACATAGGTGGGGAAGCCGGGGGTGCGCGGATCCGAGCTGAACGCGCGGTGGGTCAGTACGGCCCGCACGTCCTCGTGCCGGGTGACGACCCAGGCGGCGTCGCCGCGCGGCGTGCGCACCTGGAACACGGGGCGCTCGGAGCCCAGCGCCCGGTACTGGGGCGGCGGGTCCAGCGGGTGGGCGCGGGGCATCGGGAACTCGGGCAGGGTGGCGGTCATCGCGTCGACTCCGGTGGTGAGGGTGTGGCGGTCAGGGGGCGGCGATCAGCGGGACCAGGGCCTCGGCGAGCGGAGTGAGCGCGGGGTGGTCCCACATCACCGTCGGCTCGACCTCTATGCCGTAGTGGTCCTCTATCTCGGCGCACAGGCCGAGCGCGTACACGGAGTCGAGGCCGTACTCGCCCAGTGGAAGGTCTGGCCGGATCTCGTCGACGGGGAGTCCGGTGTGGGCGGCGACGCGGCCGCGCAGCCATTCGCGCACCTCGTCCGCGGAGACCGCGGCGGGCCGGGTGGTGAGTTCGGACATGGGGTCCTCCGGGTGAGTGGTCAGGCCCCGGTGGGGCGGCAGTCGAGGTCGAAGGTCAGGCCCGCGTCGAAGCGTCGGACGAGCTCGGCGTAGAGGGGTTCCGCGAGCGCGCGGGGCAGCGGGTCGCGGTGGCGGTCCAGGTGCGCGCCGAGGCGGTGCAGGGCGGCGAGCACGCCCGCCGGCTCGGCGGCGAGGCCGGTGGCGCCCTGCGGCCGGTGCCACCAGGTGTTGAGACAGGCGGAGGCGGCCAGCACCCCGGACCAGCGCGTGGCCAGCCCGAACGCGTACGGCGAGGCGGCGGCCCCCAGTTGGTGCGGGCCGAGGTCGGCGGCAGCCGTGGCCAGTGCGTCCAGTTCGGCGCACCAGGCACGGGCCTCGGCCGCGACCTCGCCGTCCGCCGGCTCGGCCGCCGCGCCCGCTGTCAGCGAGCGGGCCAGCGGGTCGCGCCCACCGCCGGTCACGGCCAGGTCCCCGAACCGCACCGGCGCCGGCGGCTGCCCGGGGCGGAACGTCTCCTCGGGCAGCTCGGCCGCGTCCGCCCTGAGCCAGCTGCGGCGCGCGGTCGGCGCCAGCTGAGGCAGCAGCGCCGACAGGCAGGAGACCCGGGAGGCGTGCCCGAAGGCCGACGGCTGGACGTCGCGCAGCAGCTTCTGGAACAGGGGCTGTTCGGCGGCGCGCAGGTAGAACTGCGAGCCGAGCAGCTCCGAGAGCCGGTAGACCGCCCGCATCAGCACGCGGGGCACGAAGGACTTGACCGCTGCCGCGTATACGCCGGCCTGGGCGGATGCCGTTCGGACAGTGCGGGCGGCGACCGCGGTGAAGGTGTCCGCCAGGAGGAGGTCGGCGAAGGTCTCGGCGAGGATCGACCGGGACAGCGGCAGGTCGGTGACCGCGCCGCCGTAGAGTCGGCGCGCCCGTGCCCCGCGCAGCGCGGTCCGCAGGGCGGTGTCGAGCAACCCGACGGTCATCCCGGGCACCGCGATCCGCGTCAACTGGAAGGACCGCAGGGCGGTTTCGACGCCCAGTCCGGGACGCCCGAGCACACTCTCGGGCGGGGCGGGGCAGTCCGTGAACTCGATGCCGCCGAGCTGCACTCCGCGCATGCCGACGGTGTCGTACCGCTCCAGGTGCCGGACCGCCCTCGGCGTCAAGTACTCGGCGTCGAGAAGAAGTTGGGAGTGACTGCGGCTGCCGTGCGCGGGATCCGTACGAGCGAACAGCACCACGGCCCGGGCCCGGCGCAGATTGGCCACGACCTCCTTGCGGCCGTTGAGCCGCAGGCGGCCGTCGGGGTCGGGCAGGGCGGTGAGGCCCGCGCGGGAGAAGTCGTTGCCGTGCGCCAGCTCGTGGTAGGCGCAGGCCACCCGGTCACCGGCGAGCAGCCGCTCGGCCAGCCAGGCCTGCTGTGCGACGCTGCCCGCCGTCCAGACGTTCACCGCCGCCATGAAGGACCCCGCGCCGTAGCCGAGCCCCAGGCTGGGGTCGCGGCGGTAGACGGTCCGCATGACGCAGATCAGCTGTTCGAGGCCGGTGAAGCGGCCGCCCAGCGCCTCCGGCACGAAGTGCGCGTTCAGCCCGAAGCCCGTGAGGAGTTCCTCGCCCGCCGCGAGCATCTCGGCACGCTCGTCGGCGGCGACGACCTCGGCGCGGCCCACCGGGTTCCCCGGGGCCTCCGCGTCACCGAACAGCTCCTCCAGCGCGCCGGCCTCCTTGTCGTAAGCCACCCGCGACTTGTCGTGCGCCATCTCCGACTTGCCGTGTATCACCGTCGACTTGTCGTGCGCAACCTGCGACGTCACGGGACCAGCTCCTTCTCCATGGCCGTCCGGTACGCGTCCGGGACAGCCGTCAGCACCGGTTCGTACGCGTCGTCCGGCGCCTCGTGGCCCGGCCTGAGCAGTTCGAGCGCGCGTTCCAGGGCGGCCGTCAGCCGAAGCGCCCGCCCCGCGTCGGAGGGGGCCGCGAGCAGCAGGTGGGCGGCGGACGCGCCCGCGAAGCACAGCTCGTAGCGGCGCGCCGCGGCGAAGGCCTCCGGGGGAGTGTCACGGGTGGCCGGACGCAGAGCGGCCATGTCCTGCGCGAGGGCGGCGACCTCCGACGAGAGCTCGGTGACCAGCTCGCGCACCCGTGGCGGTACGACCATGTCCGCTCGATCGGCCGCTGCGGCCAGGCCCTGCACGACGCTGCACCCGGTACGGCTCAGCAGGCGCAGCCCGTCGAAGCGCAGCGGCGGCAGCGCCCGCGTCCCGGCCGCGGCGGCGAGCCCGGCTGCGTCGTGCGCGCCGGTCCGTGCCAGGCGGCCGAGGACCGGGAACTGGGCGATCAACGAGGAGCGGTTCACGGCCGTACTGCCGTCGAAGACGGCGACGATACGGTGGTCGCGCTCCAGCTTCTGGAACATGCCGTGTGCGAAATGATCCGCCAGGAACCCTCGCGCGCCGAGGAGTTCGGCGAGATCGTCGATGGTCTGCTGGACGATTTCCGGCACCCCGGCCTTCGCGACGGCCGACACCACGCTCATCTCACCGGTCAGACAGTGCGCCGAGCGCGCCGCCATCGTCGAGGCGGCCTCGGCGAGCGCCAGGGACGCCGCTGCCCGGCCCAAGGTCCGGCGGGCGAGGGGCAGGTGGAGCAGGGTCGTACCGTGCATCGCGCGGTGCTCGGCGAACTCGTACGCCAGCCGCAGTGCGTGCTCGCCCGCGCCGAGGGAGAGCGAGCAGCACACGGTCCGGGTCAGTTGGAGGGCGCGCAGGACGGTCTCCAGGCCGTCCCCGACCCGGCCGGTCAGCGCGTCGGCGGGAACCTCGGCGCCGTCGAAGCGGATGCCGCTGATGTCGGCCCCGCGGATGCCGTGCGTCGGCTCCTTGGGCAGCGGCCGCCAACCGCCCGCCGACAGCTGGTCCTTGTCGACGAGGAACAGACTGAATCCGCGCGCCCCGCCCTCGGGCGCGGTCCGGGCCAGTACGGCGATGAGCCCTCCGCGCGTGGCGTTGTTGATCGGCCACTTCGTCCCCTCGAGGCGCCAGCCGCCCGCCTCCGTCGGCACCGCCGTGAGCTGGCCCGCCAGCAGGTCGCTGCCCCGGCCCAGCTCGGTCAGCCCCCAGGACACCACGGCCTTCTCGTCGAGGACACGCCCGGCGAGCGCGCGCCGCTGCTCGTCGGAACCCGCGACCCAGGTGGACACCGCGCCGAGGAACGTCTTGCCGTGCGCGACCGCCACGGTCACGTCGCGAGACGCCACCACCCGCAGCGACGCGAGCAGTTCGGGCAGGCCCCCGGGCGCGCCGCCCAGCTCGGCCGGAACGTAGGCGCGGGCGATCCCGCAGCGGTCCAGGAGCGCGCAGGCCTCGGCGGGGAACTCCTCCCGGGCGTCCAGGCGCGCGCTGCGACGCGGGTCGAACGGGCCGTCCGCGACGGCGGCGTCCCTGAGCGCCGCCTCCAGGACGGCGGGCAGGGCGAAGGGCCCGCCCGGCGGAGCCACGGTCATATGGTCCCCTCCGCCATCACGGCACGCACTGCCGGGTCGATCTGCGCGTACACCGGGGTGAGCGCACCCTCCAGGAAGAGCCGGCGCATCTCGGACCGCTGCACCTTGCCGCTGGTGGTCTTGCGCACGGCACCCGGCCTGAGCAGGACGAGACCGGCCGTGCGGACCCCGAACTCGCGCTGGACGGTGGCCCGCAGAGCCACGGCCAGCTCCGCCAGTTCCTCCGGTCCGAACCGGCCGCGGATCTCGTGCAGCACCACGACCTCCTCGTGCGGCACCGGCACGGTGAAGACGGTGCCCGCCAAGGTCGCCAGCGGAGCGTGCTGCAGCCGCAGCTCGTGCTCGATGTCGTGCGGGTAGAGGTTGCGGCCGTGCACGATCAGCAGGTCCTTGATGCGCCCGGTCACATAGATCTCGCCGTCGAGGACGGCGCCCAGGTCACCGCTGCGCAGGAACGGGCCCTCGCCGTCTGCCGTGCGGGCACCGAACGTCGCCTCGGTCGCCTCGGGCCGCCCCCAGTAGCCGGCCGCCACACTGGGCCCGCGCAGCCAGATCTCCCCGGTGCTGCCGTCGGGCAGCACCCGGTGGTCGGCCGGGTCGACGATCCGTACGTCGAAGTCCGGCACATCGCCGCAGCCGACCAGCTCCCGCGCCGCCTCGCCGGGCCGCGGGGGCTCCAGCGTGTGCTTCTCCAGGGCCTCGGGATCCACGGCCTCGATCCGCGGCGGCCGGCTCGCCCGCCCCGACACGAACACCGTGGCCTCCGCCATGCCGTAGCACGGCGCGAGGGACTCGGCGCGGAAGCCCGCCGCGGCGAAGCGGTCGGCGAAGTCGCGCAGGGTGGAGGCCTGGATCGGCTCGGAGCCGTTGGCCGCGAACCGCCAGCGCGACAGGTCGAGCCGCTCCAGCTGGGCGTCCGTGACCCGGCGTACGCACAGCTCGTAGGCGAAGTTGGGCGCCGCCGAATACCCGAGGTCGTATTTGTCGATGAGGGCCAGCCACTGGTGCGGGCGCTTCAGGAACGCCATGGGAGACATCAGCGCGCAGCTGCTGCCGAGGAACAGGCTGGGCAGCAGCTGACCCATCAGCCCCATGTCGTGGTACAGGGGGATCCAGCCGCCGAAGTTGGTGTCCTCGGTCAGCCCCAGCGCGCGCCGCAGGCTGTCCGCGTTGTGCAGCAGGTTGGCGTGGTCGACCATCACGCCCTTGGGGTCGCCGGTCGATCCGGACGTGTACTGCAGCAGCACCAGATCGCCGGAGCGGGCCTCGGGGTCGCGCCACCCGTCGGCGTCGCCGAAGCCGTCGGTGTCGCTGGCCGCGACGGTGAGGCCGAGGCCCTCGCTCTCGCTCCACCGGCGGGCCTCGTCCAGCTGCCCCGTGTCGGTGAGGGCGACGCGCACCCCCGCGTCCAGGGCGATCCCGGTGACCCGGCGCTGCTGGTACCGGAACTGCCCCGGCATCGGCGAGGGCACGGCGACGACACCGGCGTACAGGCAGCCGAGGAAGGCGGTGACGAAGGGCAGGCCCGGCGGGTGCAGCAGCATCACCCGGTCGCCGGGGGCGCACCGCTGCTGCAGCCAGGAGGCGACCCGGCGGGCCTCGGCGTCCAGCGCTGCGTAGTCGAGGGTACGGGCGCCGGCGGCCGCGTCGTGGTCGTGGACGAAGGTGACGGCGGCGCGCCCCGCCCGCTCCACGGCGTGGCGGCGCAACAGGTGCAGGGCGCTGCGCTCGGTCAGCGGGGAGTCGGTCACGGTGCGGTCCTCTCGGCCCTCCGCGCACGCGCGGGCAGATAGCGGGTGGATTCGAAGTAGTCGAGGTAGCGGCCGATCAGTTCCCGCTCGGGCGGCAGGCACGCGATGCCCGAACCGGCCAGCGCCGCCCGCAGGTTGGCGGTCTCGAAGACCGGCCTGCTGCCCCGGTAGCCGAGGTCCTCCGCGGGCAGCTCCGGCCCGAACAGCGGCAGGAACCGGGCGAGTTCGTTCTCCTCGCCGCGTTCCGTCGCCGCCGTCAGCTCGGCGTACCAGTCGCCGTACGACAGCCTGCGCAGCGGATAGCCGCACTCGGCGAGCAGCTCGACCAGCCGGTCCCAGGCGAGCGGATGCCCGCCGGGCAGGTTGAATGAGGTGCCGTGCCACTGCCCGCCCAGCGCCACATGGGCGACCGTCGCGGCGCAGAAGTCGACCGGTGTCAGCTCCAGGAAGACATCGAACTCAAGGGCGGCGCCGAGTTGGACGCACCCCTTCACGGTCGCGTTGAGGAAGGTGTCCGTGGCACAGGCGCCGGTGCTCTGCGCGCCGGTGATCTGGCCGGGACGGTAGACGCACGTGGGCAGTCCCCGCGCGTGGGCCTGCGCCATCATGCGGTCGCCGACCCACTTGGTCTGCCGGTATCCGCCCACCACGCCCTCGGGGTCGGTCGCCGCGTCCTCCGCCCACCGGTGCTCGCCGGGCCGGCCGGGGTAGACGGCGAGCGAGGAGATGTAGTGCACGGGTTTGACCCGGTGCCGGGCGGCCAGCCGCAGCACCTCCTGGGTGCCGAGGACGTTGACCGGCTTCAGCCGGCGGTACGGCAGCGCGTAGCTGGACCAGGCCCCGTTGTGGACGATCATTTCGACGTCCCGGGCCAGCCGCAGATAAGTCTCCCGGTCCAGCCCGAAGTACGGGCGGGCCAGGTCGCCGGGCACCCCGGTGAACCGCTGCTCGTCGCCGTCCCGCCACACGCCGTACCCCTCCATGGCGGCCCTGACCCGGGCCGCCGCCTGCCCGGGGCTGTCGGCGCGAACCAGGACGTACAGCCGGGCGGTGGAGCGGTCGAGCAGCTCGCGCATCAGGAAGGCGCCGGTGTAGCCCGTGCCGCCGGTCAGCAGCACACTGCCGTACGGCGCGGACCCGGGCGGGAGCGCGTCCGGCGCCGGGACGATGTCGGCGGGCAGCAGGGCCTCGGCGGCCAGATCCTCGGCGGCGATGGACCGCGGATGGCCGGCCGGGCCCCCGGCGGCGGCCGTGGTGTCCGCGGCGCCGAGATGCCGTACGAGACGTTCCACGGTGGGGTTGTCGAACAGTTTGCGCAGGCTGATCCGGGCGCCGGTCGCCGCCTGCAGCCGGGCCGCCATCTGCGCTGCCGCGAGGGAGTCCCCGCCCAGCTCGAAGAAGTTGTCCTTCAGGCCCACCCGGCCGACGCCGAGGACGTCGGCCCAGATCGCGGTGACCTGGACCTCCTGGGGCGTCTGGGGGGCCACATAGGTGGCGGCGGCCGGCGAGTCGTCCTCCGCCACGGCGGGCAGTCTGCCCCGGTCGACCTTTCCGTTGGGCAGCTTGGGCAGCTCGGGCAGGACCACGAAGCGGGACGGGACCATCGCGTCGGGCAGCTGCTCGGCGGCGAAGCCCCGCAGCCCGGTCCGGAAGGACGCCCACGCGGCCTGCGCCAGCGGGTCGTTGGCCGTCGGTGTGACGGATGCGTTCACGGTGCTCACCGCTCCCTCGGCTGAAAGGCGTCGCCCACGTGGTCGGCGGGCTCGAACAGGGCGTCGAACTCACCCGTCCGGCCCGTGTCGGGCGGGTTCAGGCGGACGGCACGGCCGTGGCGGGCCGCCAGAGCGGCGATGTCCTCGGGGGCGAGCGCGTCGCGGTCGTTCGCCTCCCACAGGGCCCGTTCCAGGTCCCAGGCCGTCGTCCCGGCGTCCGGTTCGCCGTGGAGCAGGGCCAGGGCGGCGAGCGGGCGGACCAGCCGGCGGTCCGGCATCCCGGTGACGGTCAGGGTCCGCTCCGGTGCCGTGCCGCCGAGCAGTTCCTCCAGGGCTTCGGCCCCGGCCACGTCGTCCCACGCCAGCCGCTTGCCGTCGGCCGGCGGGCCGGGCACGCGAGCGTGGCCGAACAGGGTCACGTCCCAGCGGAACCGGGTGAGTTCGTTGGCGCTGTGGCCACGCTTGAGCTCGATGCGCAGGCCCGCCCCCACCGAGGCGGCGAACTCCTCGAAGAAGCCGGTGGTCAGGCAGAGTTCCCGCTCCTCCGCCAGCGCGCGGGACGCCGCCGCGGACACCTCGCGCGCCGGGCCGAAGGCGGGCGCCCGGCGCAGCTGGGTGTCCGCGTGGAAGGCGGGCAGCAGGGACAGATCCCGCACGTCCCCGACGAAGACGGCACCCGTGGGACCGGCCACCCGGACCGCCTCGACCAGGACCCGGCGCAGATAGTCCGCCCCCGGGAAGTACTGCACCACGGAGTTGAACAGCACCAGGTCGGCGCTGGCGTCGGGCAGTCCGGTCAACGCGAGGGCCTCGCCCTGGCGCAGGCTGATGTGCTCGGGCAGCCGGCCGCGCACCGAGACCGACGCGGCGGCGGTGGCCAGCGCCGCGGGGGAGAGGTCGATGCCCAGGTAGGAGTCGGCGCTCGGGGCCAGTTCCCGCAGGTACAGGCCGACGCCGACGCCGACGTCCACCACCCGGCGGGCACCGGTCGCCCGGATCCGCTCCACGGTGTGCCCGAGCCACTCGCGCATCTCGTGCGCGGGGATCGGCCGTTTGGTGTAGCTGCTGAGCCAGCCCGCGAAGTCCCGTTCGTCGTCGGTGGGTCCGGCCGGACGGGAGGGCTCCTCGGTGCCGCCGTCGGCGCCCCCCGGGGTGTACGCCCCCTCCCACACCTCGCGCCACCGGTCGACGTGTGCGTGCTCGCCGTCGGAGTCCTCGCCGTGGGCGACCGGGGAGACGTACGCGACGAGTTCGGCGCCGCCGCCCGGCCGCTGGGCCGCGACCACTGCGACCGAGGCGACCTCGGGGTGCCGGGAGAGCACGCTCTCGACCTCGTCGGGCTCGACGCGATGGCCGAGGATCTTCACCTGCCGGTCGATCCGGCCAAGGAACTCCAGGGCGCCGTCGGACCGCCACCGCACCCGGTCGCCGGTGCGGTACCAGCGGTCGCCGCCCGCCTCGACGAACCGCTGCGCGGTCAGCTCGGGCCGGTCCAGATAGCCGGCCGCCACCCCGTGGCCGCCGATCCACAGCTCGCCGGCCACCCCCACCGGTGTCTCCCGGCCGTCGGCCGCCGTGATCCGTACCAGGGTGTTGGCGATGGGACGGCCGATCGGCAGCGCCGCCGCGTGGACGTCACGGGCGCGGTCCAGTTCGTGGACCGTCGACCAGATGGTCGTCTCGGTCGGCCCGTACATGTTGAACACCCGCACCGACTCCAGCGTGCCGAGCAGCCGCCGGGCGAGCCCGGACGGGAAGGCCTCGCCGCCCACCAGCAGCGCCCGGAGCGGCCGGAGCGCGTCCAGTGCCTCCGGCTGCGCGGCCACGGCCGCCAGGAACGAGGGCGTGGCCTGCGCCAGGGTGGCGCCGTGCCGGACGACAAGCTCACGGAAGGAGTCCTCGCCGTCGGCCGGTACGAGCCGCTCGATCATCCGCTCGCCGGCCACCGCGACCGTCGCCCCGCGCGTCAGCGGCCACAGCAGCTCCAGCACGGAGATGTCGAAGGAGACGCTGGTGAGCGCAAGGACGACATCGTCGGCGGTGACACCGATGCGCAGATCCATGCCGGTGAAGAAGTTCACGACGTTGCGGTGCAGCAGCACCGTGCCCTTGGGGCGTCCGGTGGAGCCGGAGGTGTAGATGACGTACACCGGGTCGTCCGGGCCGGCCGGCCCGTCGAGCGGTTCCGCGGGACACGCGGCGATGTCCGCCGCGTCCCGGTCCAGCCGTACGAGCGCGCCTGCGGGCAGCGGTTCTTCGGGGCCGCCGGGGCCGGTTACCAGGCAGTCGAGGGACGCGTCCGTGGCGATGTGGCGCAGCCGGTCGGCGGGAAAGTCCGGGTCCATCGGGACGTACGCGGCCCCGCTGCGGGCGACCGCGAGGAGCGTGACCACCAGGTCGGCCGAGCGGCGGACGCTCACCCCGACCCGGCTGCCGCGCCTCGCGCCCCGTCCCCGCAGATGGTGTGCCAGCCGGGCTGCGCGCTCGTCCAACTCGGCGTAGGTGAGCCGCGCGTGGCCGTCGACGAGGGCGATCGCCTCGGGTGTGGCCGCGATCTGACGAGAGATCAGCTCAGAAACGGTCGCGGTGGTGTCGAAGGGCGCCGCCGTGTCGTTCCACGCCCGCAGCCGGCAGCGCTCGTCCGCGTCCCGCAGCTCGGCCGGCGGCATGGCCTCCGGGTCGGCGGCGAGTGCGGCGAGGGCGCGGGCGTAGTAGCCGGTCAGCCGCGCGCAGAACTCGGGGTCCAGCAGCGAGGTGTCGCAGTCCAGCCACAGGCCGAGCCTGCCGCCCGACGGGTCGACGAGGAAGTTCACCGCGAGCGGGAAGTTGGTCTCGGCGATGCCGAACCCGCCCTCCACCGAGGCCTCGGAGCCCCACTCCTGATGGAAGTCCATGAAGTTGACGTACGAGTCTACGGAGAGGTCCCCGTGATCGCGCAGGATGCGGGCGTACGGGTAACGGCGGTGCGCCACCGTGCGCCGCTCGTGCGCGTGCACCCGACGGGCCAGCTCCAGCCAGGACGCGTCGTCCACGGTGAGCCGCAGGGGCAGGGTGTTCAGGAACACGCCGATCACCTGGTCACCGCCGTCCTCCTCCAGGCGGCCGTGGGTGACCACGCCGGTCAGCACCTCGGCGCCGGGCGTCACGGAGTGCAGCACGGCCGCATGGGCGGCGACCAGCAACGACTTCGGCGGCAGACCGGCGGCGCGGGCCGCCGCCATGACCCGGGTCCCGGTCGGCGCGTCCAACGGGACGTCGAAACGGCGGTGGCGGGCCCCGGCGGGCCGCCCGGCGGTGCGCAGCGGGAGCGGCGCGGGCTCGGCCCCCGCCAACTCCTCGACCCAGAAGGCGCGATGCTCAGGCGACCCGGCCGCGGCCCGTTCGGCGGCGACGAAGTCGCGGTAGGTGAAGGGCAGTTCGGGCAGCCACAGGTCCTCGCCGGAGAGCGCGGCGCGGTAGCGCTCCACGATCTCGTCGAGCATCGCCCCGTCGCTCCACCCGTCGAGCACGACATGGTGCTCCACCACACTCAGCTGGAAGGAGTCCGCGTCCAGCGGATGGGCGGTGAAGGCCAGCAGCGGGGCGGCGGTCAGGTCGAAGTCGTGGTGCTTGGCCGCCTCCGCCCACTCGGCGAGGTGGGCGTCCCGTGCGCCGGCCGCTACGCCCAGGAGACGTTCGTCCACGGTGAGCGGGACGCGCACCTCGCGGTGCACGAGCTGGAGCGGTTCGCTGTACCCGGTCAGGTGGAAGGAACTGCGCAGCGCCGGGTGGCGGCGCACGGTGCCGTCCAGGGACGCGCTCAACCTCCCCTCGTCCAGCGGGAGTCGCACGCGGATGCTGGTGACCACCCGGTAGACGGACGAGCTCTCCTCGTACTCCGCGTGGAAGACCATGCCCGACTGCATGCTGCTGAGCGGATGCGCGTCCTCGACACCCTCGGGCAACAGCTCCCGGTCCGAGGCGCTCAGCAGCGAGAACGGCTCGGTGCGGGGGCCGTTGGGGAGGTATGGCCGGGTGCGCCGCGCCAGCCCGCGGACGGTCGGGTTCGCGTACAGGTCGGGCAGGGCGAAGGTGAGCCCCGCGCGCTCCAGGGCGGCGCGCATCCGGATGCTGAGGATCGAGTCGCCGCCCAGCGCGAAGAAGGACGCGGTGAGATCGACGCGTCCGGCGCCGAGAACCTCGGCGAAGGCGTCGTGCACCAGCCGTTCGGCGTCGTCCTGCGGCTCGGCGTCCGCCGGTTCCCGGGCGGGCGCGGTGTCCGTGGGGACGGGGAGTGAGCGCCGGTCCACCTTGCCGTTGGGCAGCAGGGGCAGCGCGTCGAGCGGCACGATGCGCGACGGCACCATGTAGGCGGGCAGCCGCTCGCGCAGCGCCGCGGTCAGGTCCGTGTCCGTGGTGGCGGGGGCGACGACGTGGGCGATCAACTGCCGTTGTCCGTCCGCCTGTCGGGGAGCGGTGACGACCGCGCTCTCGACTCCGGGCAGCGCCAGCAGCGCGGACTCGATCTCGCCGGGCTCGATCCTAAAGCCCCGCACCTTCACCTGGTCGTCCATGCGGCCGCGGTACTCGACGACGCCGTCCTCGCGCAGCGCGGCGAGGTCGCCGGTGCGGTACAGCATGCCGCCGGGCTCCCCGAACGGGTCGGTGACAAAGCGCTCGGCGGACTGCTCGGGCCGGTTGAGGTAGCCGTTCGCGACCTGGACGCCGCCGATGTGCAGTTCGCCGGGGACGCCGAACGGCAGCGGCTCACCGCCCGGATCCAGCACGTACAGCCCGGTGTTGGCGACCGCCCGGCCGATCGGCACCGGACCCCTGGTGTCCGCCTCGGTGCACCGCCAGTGGGTGACGTCGATGGACGCCTCGGTCGGCCCGTACAGGTTGAACAGCTCCGGCGCGTCCGCGCCGGTCCCGTACACGGACCGGAACCGGGCGACCGTCTCCGGCCGCAGCGCCTCGCCGCTGCACACCACCCGGCGCAGGCTCGGCACGTCGGCGGCCGACGGCTCGGCGAGGAACAGGTCCAGCATCGGCGGCACGAAATGCGCCGTGGTGACGCCGTGTTCGCGGACGACGTCGGCCAGTGCGCGCGGGTCGCGGTGCGCGCCGGGCTCGGCCAGATGCAGCCGGGCGCCCACGAGCAGGGGCCAGAAGAACTCCCACACCGACACGTCGAAGGTGAACGGCGTCTTCTGCAACACGCACTCGCGCGGTGCCAGCCCGTACTCCTCCTGCATCCACAGCAGCCGGTTCACCACTCCGCGGTGCGGCACGGCGACGCCCTTCGGCGTGCCGGTGGAGCCGGACGTGTAGATGACGTACGCGGTGTCGGACGGGTCGCCGACGGGCAACGCGCGGTCCACGGCGGGCAGTTGCGGCAGGACCTGGTCCACCGCGATGACGCCGGTGCCGGTCAGCCGTGCGGCCAGGTTCGAGGTGCTCAACACCGTGGTGACCGCGGCGTCCTCGATCTGGAACGCGAGGCGCGCCGTGGGCAGTTCGGGGTCCAGCGGCAGATAGGCCGCCCCGGACATCAGCACACCGAGCAGCGACACCACCAGATCCAGCGAGCGTTCCTGGTGCACACCGACGACCTCGCCCGGCGTCACCCCGCGCTCCGTCAGATGGGCGGCGAGCCGACGGCCGCTGTCGACGAGTTGACGGTACGTCAGTGCCGGTCCGGCGATCTGGGCGGCGACCGCGTCCGGGGTACGGGCCGCTTGGGCCTCGATCAGCTCGTGCAGGCGTGCGGGCGGGCCGTAGTCGCGGACGACCGGAGCGCCGGTGGCGAGCACGCGCCGGCGCTCGTCGCCGTCCATCGACGGCAGCCGGCCGACGGGTCCTTCGGGCTCCGCGAGTGCGTGCCGCAGCAGTGCGAGCAGGCGCCGGCTGTGTGCGGCGGGGGCGCCCGCGGTGTGGCGCTGCGGATTGGCGTCCGTGTTCAGCCGCACCCGGCTGCCCCGGGCGTCTGAGAAGAAGTCGAACCGCAGATCGTCGACGGGGCCGGAGGAGAGGTGGTGGGCGGTGCTCGGCAGGTCCCCGAAGGTGACGGCGGCGTCGAAGGTCACCACATTGACGGTGGTCCCCGCGAGGGCCCCGCGCCGCCCGTCGGGGAACAGCTCCCGGTGCAACTCCTCGCCCCGGAAGCGCTGGTGGCGCAGGGCCCGCCCGAGCTCCGCCGTGACGCCGGCGACCAGCTCGGAGAAGGAGGCGCTGCGGGGCACCGCGAGGCGCAAGGGCAGTTCGTTGGCGAACATGGCAGGGGTCGCGATGGCCGCCGCCGACGGCCGGGCGGGCAGCGGCAGCCTCAGCAGGGTCTCCTCGCTGCCGCTCAGCCGGCCCTGATAGGCGGCCACGGCCGCGACGAGCAGCGCGGAGGGCCGGGCCCCGAGCCGCCGGGCGGCGTCCCGCAGCAGCGCGACGTCGGCCTCGGACAGATCGGTGGTGCGGCGCAGCAGCCCGCGCGCGGACCCCGCCTCCCGGTCGCCGAGGCTCACCGGGTCGGGCCGCTGCGCGAACCGGTCGAGCCAGTAGGCGCGATCCCGTCCGTACGCGGGGGAGGCGGCGTAGGCGGCGTCCTCGGCGACCAGGTCCCGCAGCGGCAGCGCGCGAGTGGGCGGCGGTTCGACGCCGGCGGCGAGTGCCGTGTACACCTCGGCGATGCGCCGGATGTGGGCGCTCTGGCCGAGGCCGTCCATCACGAGGTGGTGGTGGCGTACGTACAGCAGCCGGGTGGCGGGGGAGTCCTCGATGAGGACGTGGCGGACCAGTCGATCCGACACCAGTTCGACTGGGCGGGACAGATCCGCGCGCATCCAGTCCTCGGCGGCCGCCCGAGGCCGGTCGGCGGCCGAGAGGTCGAGCACCTCCAGCGGGCTTTCGGCCACCGGCGTCACCGTCTGCCCCGGTCCGTCGGTGTCGTCCAGGCGCACCCGGAGGGCCTCGGCCTCCGCCAGGGCCGTGCGCAGCGCCCGGCGCAGCAGGCCGGTGTCGACGGCCCCGTGGATCTCCAGGTAACTCGCGCAGTTGTAGCGCGGGTTCCCGGGATCCAGTTGCTGGGCAGCCCACACACCCGACTGCGCGGCGGACAAAGGCAGACGGGTCCCCCCGTTGCTGTGTGGCATGTGGTTCGGCTCTCCCCCGTGACGTCGCTTCAAGGCCCCGTCGGGCACGCTCCGTAGGCATCAAACCTGTCAAAGTCTCCGGAAATCAGCCACTACTTGTTCGAGTAGTTGACGGGGTATAAGCCGTCGGGTAGAAGGCGCGCGCGGGATTCAACTTCCGGCGCCGACAAGGAAAAACGCGTGATCGTTCATGAGAATCTCTTTACCTCAATCGGCTAGCGTCGTAATACAACGTGCCGAAGGGAGGTCGGTCGCCGGCCGCTGATACGTGATCAACGCCTGTTGTGCCTGCTCAGGCGCGTAGGCGTGCAAGATGGACAACGGATGCACACGGGGGAGTACGTGAATCTGTATGGCCGTGCCCACGAACAAAGTGTAATAAGTCGGCGGTTGCGCGCGGTGGCCCAGGGCCGGAACTGCGTGATTCTGCTGGACGGTCCCAGGGGTTCCGGTAAGACCGCATTGGTCAATCGAATTTCAGCCACCGCGGAAGCGGGTGGGTTCGATGTCATTAGCGGCCCGGTGGCCCGGTATCGCAAGCTCTTACTCGCCGCCTCCCTCACGGGCGGTACGGGAGCGCTTCGGCCCTTTCCGCCGGACCCGGCCCGCGGGGTGTCCTGGGGTCCGGACCTGCTCGACGAGACGGTGGCCGCCGAACTCGCCGGCGCGGCCGGTGGAACGTCCCGGCCCGCGCTGATCGCCCTCGACGATGTCGCCTGGGACGATCCGGACGTCCGGGCCGCGCTTCCGAGGCTGCCCTCGGTGAGCTCGGCACGCCGGGTGCTGTGGCTGCTCTCGGGCACCAGCGTGCCTGGCCTGTCCGGCCTGCTCCAGAGCCCGGACACCCTCCGCCTCGCGCTCGCCCCGCTGTCCCGGCGCGACGCCCTGCGGATGGCCACCGACCGCCTCGGCGGGGCGCCGGACGCCTCGCTCGCCCGGCTGATCGAGGCCTGCGGCGGGCACCCCGGGGTGCTCACCGCCGTCCTGGACGGACTTGTCGCCTCCGCCGGTTACAGCGTGCGCGGTGGCGGTGTCGCGCGGCCGGCCGCCGGACCGCTGCCGCGCAGGGTGCTGACCGCGCTGCACGACGACCCGCGCCTGTCCGGGCGGGCCCGGGCCCTGATGGCCGAGGTGGCGGCCCAGCCGCGCCCGGTCCGGATGAGCGAGCTGATACAGCTGCCCGACGAGCGGGCGGTCCCCCTGCTGGGCGCGGTGCGCGAGGCGGCCGACGCCGGGGTGCTCGTGGTGGAGGGCGACCGGATCAGGTTCCGCCATGCGCTGGTGCGCGAGGCGGTCGCGCTGCTGTCGGCACGCTCGGCCGAGCACCGGGTCGCCGTCGCGCGACCGGTCGCCGCGGGGCGGGTGCGGGAGTCCGTCCCCGAGATCGTCCCCGCCGTGGTCCCCGGCCGCCCGGTGGGCGAGGACGGGGAACCCAGCCCGCTCAGCCCCACCGAGCACAACATCGTCCGGCTGGTCGCCGACGGCCTGACGAACCGTCAAATAGCTTCCCGCGTCAACCTGTCGCACCACACCGTCAACTTCCACCTCCGCAAGATCTTCCGAAAGCTGGGCGTCTCCTCCCGGGTCGAACTCGTGGGGGCCCACCTCCACCAACCGCACCCGGACGACGCCCCGACGATGCCCCCCACACCGGAGAGCAGGACCGCACATGCAGGATGAGCAGGCCGTTTCCGTCCCCGAACGGCAGGCGAACGACCCTGACCCCATCACCGGGGAGGGAGCCGCGGGCGGACCGCCCGGCTCCGGCCCACGAAGGGTGCGCGCGATGGTCCTGGTGGCCATGGCCGCCACCTTCATGGCGATGATGGACTCCTACATCGTCAACGTCGCCGTCCCGTCCATCCGCGCCGACCTCGGTGCCTCCGTCTCCGCGGTGGAGATGACGGTGGGCGGCTACATCCTGCTGTACGGGCTCTTCCTGGTGACCGGCGGCCGGCTGGGCGACATCGTCGGCTACAAGCGGATGTTCCTGATCGGCCTCGGGCTGTTCACCGCCGCCTCGCTGGCCTGTGGTGTCGCGCCGAACCCGGAGGCGCTGATCGTGTTCCGCTGCGTCCAGGGCTTCTCCGCGGCGCTGTTCTTCCCGCAGATCCTCTCCATCATCCAGACCTCGTTCGAGGGGGCACGGCGCGACCGCGCCCTCGCCCTGTTCGGCGTGACCATCGGACTGGCCGCGATCACCGGCCAGTTGATCGGCGGCGTACTGGTCCACCTCGATCTGTTCGGCTGGGGCTGGCGCCCGATCTTCCTGGTCAACCTGCCCCTGGGGCTCGCCACCATCGCCGGTGCCGCGTGGACCATGCCGGGAGTCAAGGGCGTGCAGCGGCCTCGCCTCGACCTGCCCGGCGTCGGCCTGCTCACGGTCGCGCTGCTGCTGCTGTCCTTCCCCCTGGCCGAAGGACGCACGGCCGGCTGGCCCGCCTGGTGCTTCGTGATGATGGCGCTGTCGGTTCCGTTCTTCGTCGCGTTCGGACGCTGGGAGGTGCGGCTGGCCGAAAGCGGCGGACAGCCCCTGGTCAGCCCCGCCCTGCTGCGCCTGCGCGGCTATCGGTCGGGCAACCTGGTGTTCCTCGCGTTCTTCGCCTGCAACGCCGGGCTGTTCTTCGTGCTGGCCGTGCAGTTGCAGAGCGGCCTCGGCTACTCGGCGCTCGGCGCGGGCCTGCTGTTCGCGCCGCTCGGCATCGCCTTCACCGCGGTCTCGCTGGTCGTACCGAAGATCATGAACAAGCTGGGCCTGCACATCCTGACCGCCGGCTACGCCCTCAACGCCCTCGGCTATCTCCTGCTGTTGCTCATCGCCCTGGCCGCTGGCGACAACCTGAGCGGACCGATGCTGATCCCCGCCCTCGTCGTGGTCGGAGTGGGCCAGGGCCTGGGCGTCAGCCCGCTGCTCGGCACGGCGCTGGCCGAAGTGCCGCCGCAGGAGGCCGGCAGCGCGGCCGGCGTACTGGAGACCGTGGGGCAACTGGGCATGTCGGTCGGCATCGCCCTGGTCGGGCTGCTGTACTTCAGCACCCTCGGCGACTCGGTCTCCCGGCACGGCTACACCCACGCGTTCACGGTCACGCTGGTGCTCAACCTCGTACTGGCGCTGCTGGCCACGGTGTTCGTGCCGCCGCTGCGCAAGGCCGCCGCGGCACAGATGGCGGCGGCCGCACGGTGACTCCGAGCCGATTGCGACCGACAGCGCCGTACGACCGCCGCCGCCCGGGTGTGACACCGGGCGGCGGCCGTCATGTGTCCTACGACCGGGCGCCTGCCAACAGGCCCCGGGGCAGGGTCAGTCGGCAATCCGGCTGTCGAGCCGCTCCACCGGCTCGGAGTCCTCGGCCGGTGCGGGGGCGCTCTCCGTGGCGGGCCCCCGGCCGAGGGTGAGGACGAGCGGCACGGCCAGCAGGCTGATCACGACGAGGAACGCCCAGGGCAGCAGCGCACCCCCGTCGAGCAGCGCGGTGAGCAGTGCCGGGGCCACCGCACCGCCGATCGACCAGGACATCTGGTAGACGCCCAGGTACCGGCCCCGCAGGTGCTCGGGCGCCATTACGACGCTCAGTTCGCTGACCGGCGGGGAGCTGAGGATCTCGGCCACGGTGTAGAGGATCATGGCGATCAGCAGCCCGACGATGACGGCCCAGCCGGGCAGCGCGAGCAGCGCGCCGAAGAGGACGAACGACGCCGCGTTGACCAGCAGGGCCAGCGCCAGCACCCGTTCCGGCCGGCGCGTCTCGATCCAGCGGCTGGCGAGGGTCTGGAGCAGCGCGACCATCGCCGTGTTCAACACGACGAGCACACCCACTATCCAGGCGCCGACGTCGAGGTTGTCCGCCGCGTAGACGGCGAGCAGCACCGTGATCACCGTGGAGGCGAAGACGAAGGAGACGTTCACCGCGACCAGTCGCAGATACCGGATGTCCTTCAGGACGGTGCGATAGCCGCCGCGCGCCTGCTTCGCGGTCTCGTCCTTCGCCTTCTCCTTCGCGGCGTTCGCCGCCGTGCCCGCCTCGCCCGCCTCCTCGGCGTGCGCCGAGGGCCGCCAGGTGAGGAAGAGCCACCCGGCGATGGCGAACGTGACCGCGTTGATCACCATGACCGTCCGCAGCCCCGTGACGGTCCCGACGCTCAGGGCCACCGCCGAGGCGGCGCCGCCGAACCCGACGCCGACGTTGCGCAGCGCGCGGACGAAGCCGAACCACCGCGCCCGTTCGGCGCCGTCGGCGACCAGCACGGTGAGCGGACTGTTGCCCATCCAGAAGCAGTTGGCGCCCAGCTGCACCACGAACTGCCACAGCACGATCTGCCAGGCCGAATGGGCGAAGAGAAACCCGATGAATCCCGCGACCGAAATCCAGTTGCCCGCCGCGACCACGACACGTGGACCGTATTTGTCCAGGAGCGGCCCGATAAAGGGCGGAACAGGGAGGGCGAGCAGCCGGCCGGCGGTCAGCGCGGCGCCGACGGCGACCAGTGACAGCGACGTCGTCTTCACGAAGAAGACGACGGTGAACGCCATCACCAGCCCGTTACCGAGACTGTCGATCAGATTGGCCGTGACGAATCGACCTTTTCCCGCGAGGTCTGGCAGACCCCAGGCAGTCTGAATCCGCCGCCACTTCGAAGGTGCGGGGGAATGCTGGGGCATCATGACCTCTCTTCAGTCCGACGACGCGGTATCGACAGGCTATTGGCTCGTCGCGGGCAGATCACGCTGATGGAAGACGCCCGCGCTGCGCGCCTGGGCATGTGACTTGATCGTGATGACGCTGCCCGATCCGGCCGGTACCGCCTTGGCATACGCTCCTGCATAACCATGCGGGGTATAGAACATTCCATACGCCGCATGCCATTCCTCGGTTTCTCCGGATACCGGGTCGACGACGAGTTCCGGCCGCGGGACGACCCGCTGCTGCACCACGCAGCCCTCCGCCGCGCTCTTCTCCAGGGCGCGCCGCCATTCGGCGTCGTCCGTTTCCCAGCCAACCACCGCGCCCACTCCGCCACCGCGGGCGTTGACCTTCAGGATCAGCTGCTCGCGCCGCTCGACGCACTGGTCGATGAGGTCGGTGTCGGCCCTGACCGCGTCCTCGCTGAGCATCCGGGTCCAGGGCAGCACCCGGTCGATGAGCCGGCACTCGTCCTCGCTCAGACCGCCGCGACGCCGCGGGTCCGAAAGCAGCCCCATACAGCTCTTGTTGCTGAACACGCTGCTGGACAGTGGCGTCCAGATCAGGGTCCCGCCGGCCCGGTGCGCCCGCAGCAACGGCTCGACCAACTCCCAGCCGCCCGGCTCCTCGGCGATCTGAGCTGCCACGAAGCAGCGGTAGACCACGTCGATCCGCTGGTTTCCGAGATAGAGCGCCCCGTCCCGCTCGTGCACGTCGCCGACCTCGGCCACCAGGATGTCGAGGCCGGCCCAGCTCAGCGCGGACTGGAACGAGCGCCACGTCTCGCCGTACTCCGCGAGGCCGCCCCGCCACTCCAGGAGCGCGACCACCGGCTCGCGGTCCGGCGCGATCCGCGCGCCCGCCCGGCGCAGCGCCTCGGCCGCGGCGCGGGCCGGATGCGTGTAGTCGAGCCGGTGCCTGCGGGCGAAGTCGGCGAAGGCGTCGATTTCCAGCATGGCCCGGGGGATTTCACCGGCGAGGTCCCAGCCGCCCACCTCGCTCCCGAGGCCGAACTCCAGGAGTCTGAATGACGTTCCGTCGTGGTACATATCGGCCCGCCCATTATGGGGTGGCAGTGCGTCACCCAGGCGCTGGATCGCCTCCCATCGGCCGTCGCCGATGCCCAGCACCGACCGGAATGCGTTCAGGTCACCTTTGAACAGCCGGTCCGGCAACGATATGAGCGTTTCCACGAGATGATGCAGGTCGTCGGCGAACTCGCGTAGTTCCCGCTCGGCGACGAACAGAGGTCTGGCCAAATACTCCCCCTGCCACGGGGAGAGTGTGTGAAAGCCCTTGACATGCTTGGCTATTGAAGGTAAGTCGCTGCCCGGTTTGCGGAACTCCTGATTGTACTGGGCCGTTACCTGTTCGGACGACATGAAGTCTCCACTTCTGTTCCCGGTGCGGGTCGTCGTGGCTCAAAATGCCGGTCGACATCCGCCGTCGACACGGGACTTGTGTGTTACGACTAGATTACTTGAAGATGCGAAAGGAATGGTTCTGCACCATGCGGGAACGGTTATGTTCAGCCATGCCGCACGAGCGGCGAACGCCGGTGGAACGCTTCCTGTCGACGGGGGAACAAGGCACGGGTTGCCTGCTTTTGGTAGAAGGTCCTTCAGGAACAGGTAAAAGCTATCTATTGACGGCCGTAGTGGCCGAAGCGCGAGAAAGGGGTTTCCGAATACCGCCCGCCCAGGTCGTCGCGGTCCCCTCCCTGCTGCGGGCGTGGCTGGGACAGGAGGAGCGCGAAACACCCGTCCTGGTCGCGGTCGACGATCTGCACAAGCACGACCAGCAACTGCCCTCGGCGCTGCCCCGGTTGATCGCCGAGTACCTGTCGTCGTCCGTCGTGTGGGCGCTGACCCGGCGCACCGGCCGCGGTGGTCCCGACGTGGAGCGGGTCTTCTCGCTGCCGCCCGGCGAGCCGTCGCTGCCCCACACCAGAGTGGGCCTCGGCCCGCTGCCCGAAACCGCGGTGCGCGCGCTGGTCTTCGACCTGCTCGGCGCACCCGCCTCACCCGCGCTCGCCGCACTCGTCGCCACCGCGGAGGGCAACGCCCGACTGGTCCTGGAACTGCTCCAGGGACTGCGCGAGGAGAACGCGCTCGCCGTCACCGACGGCATGGCCCAACTGACCTCCACCGCCCTGCCCCAGCGGGTGCACCGGGCGGTACGGCTGCTGCTGGCCGAAGTGTCCCCGCGCTGCCGGCTGTTCATCCAGCTCGCCGCGCTGAGCGGCAGGGAGTTCGAACTCGGCGCGGTGGCCGAGCCCTTCGAGCAGCCCCCGGGGATGCTACTGCCGCTGGTGGAGGAGGCCACCGACGTCGGGGTCATCACCGGCGTCGGCGACCGACTGGCCTTCACCCAGCCCCTCTTCTGGCAGGCGGTGCTGGAATCGCTGCCCGAGCCGATGCGAGCGGGAGCGCGCCGCGTGTCCGCCGGCCCCGGCGACGGACTCCGGGACGACCCGGTCTGGCCCGCCAGCCTCGGGGAGATGGATCTGCTGATCGCCAACCTGGTCAGCCACGGACTGACCAACAGTCAGATCGCCACCCGCATCAACCGGTCCCCGCACACCGTCAGTTACCACCTGCGGAAGATGTTCGGCACACTCGGCGTCCGGTCGCGCAGCGAGCTCGCGGGCACGGTCCGGCAGAGACTACGGGAGGCGCCATGACCGCCACGACGGACTGCTTCGCCGACGCGATCGGCGGAGTCGGCGACACGGAGTGGGACCGGCTCGCCGACGGCCGGTTCTACTCGTCGGCGCTGTGGCTGCGGCTGTGCGGCCTCGCCCCCGGATCGGTCTCCGGCGGCCTGTACGTGCACACCCCCGGGGGCGGCCGGGCGGCGGTCCCCGTCGCGGCGGTCCGCGAGGAGCCCAACCCGCACCTGCGCTGGCACGAGATGCTGACCGCACGCGGCCTGCCCGCTCCCGAACCCGGGGGCATTCTCGTCGGCCAGCGCCGCGGCTACCTGGCGCACCTGCTGACCGACGAGGGCACCGACCGGACAGAAGCCGCCACCGCGCTGCTCGACGCGCTGCGCACCCTGCGCTCACCCCTGCACGAGGAAGCGAAGATCCCGCGCGTCGCGATGTACCTGACCACCCCGGACGTCATGGCCCTGCGCGCGGCGGGGGTGCGGACGGTTCCCGTCGCGCTGAAGACCGACGCCTGGATCGAGATCCCGCCCGGCGGCTGGGACGCCTGGCTCGAGTCCCTGTCCGCGCACCGGGCGCGCCGGATCCGCAGCGAGGTCCGCAAGTTCGAGAAGGTCGGATACCAGCTGGAGCACCGGACGCTCGCCGAGTGCTGGCAGGACGTCGCCCGGCTGCTGGCCCGCACCGAGTTGCGCTACGGCAGGACCGTCGACGTCGCGCCGATGGCCGAGTCGTTCCGCAAGCAGGGCGAACTGGCCGGATCGCGCGCCGAGGTGGTGCTGTGCTCGCGCCCCGGGGAGGCACCCGTGGGGTTCTGTCTGTACTACCGCTGGGGCGACACCGTGTACTTGCGGGCGATCGGCTTCGACTACGACCGACTGGCCTCGGCCGCCGAGTACTTCAACCTCACCTACTACCTGCCGGCCCGGATCCCGGGCGTGCGCTGGCTGCACGCGGGCACCGAGACGGCGGAAGGGAAGGCACTGCGCGGCGCGGCACTGCGGCCGCTGTGGCTGCTCGACCTGTCCGAGGGCAGTCCGCTGACCGGCTGCGACGAGGAGATCCGGCAGCACAACCGGGCTTTGCTGAACCGGTTGCGGGACTCCTCACCGGCGATCGCCGGGGCCCTAGACAAGGACCTCTGGGAGCCCTACTGCTGAGCGGGCTTCAGGGCCGGGACGCCTCGTGCGTCCCGGCCACGAGGTGGTCGGGGCGGATCGGGACCCGGTCGATGTCGATCCCGGTGGCCGCTCTGACCGCCGCGGTCACCGCGGGCGTAGCCGAGATCGACGGCAGCTCGCCGATGCCGCGCAGACCGTACGGCGCATGCGGATCGGCCCGCTCCAGGATCTCCACCCGCACCGGCGGCACATCCGCCATGGTGGGCAGCAGATAACCGGAGAAGGACGGGTTGAGCACCTGCCCCCGGGACAGCTCGATCTCCTCCAGCAGCGCCAGGCCGACCCCCTGGACCGTCCCGCCCTGGAGCTGCCCCACGACGGCGGACGGATTGATCGCCCTGCCGACGTCCTGGGCGATGGCGAGGTCGATCACCTTCACCAGGCCCAGCTCGACGTCGACCTCCACGACGGCCCGGTGAGCGGCGAAGCCGAACTGCATCGCGGAGTCACCCTGTCCGGTCCCGCGGTCCAGCGGGTAGGTCGTGCGGTGATGGAATTCCGCCGTCTTCTCGACCACCCGGGTACCGAGCAGTTCGGCCAGCCCGACCAGCCGCCGGCCCGCCTCGTCGACCACGGCGTCGTCGGCCAACCGCAGGCCGGAGGCGGTCCCGAGCAGCGCGAAGACCTCGTCACGAACCTGGCGGCAGGCCTCCCGAGCCGCACCCCCGGTGACGTACGTCTGCCGGGACGCCGACGTGGGGCCGGCCGTGCCGAACCGGGAGTCCTCCTGACGGACCTCGACCCGGCGGACACCGAGCTCGGTGGCGACGATCTGCCGCAGGACGCCGAGCACCCCCTGCCCGACCTCGGCCGCGGCCGACGAGACCGTGGCGAGCACGCCGCCGTCGGCGGACGCCTCCAGCCGCACCCGGGCCGTGGAGTAGTCGTCGAACCCCTCCGAGAAGCCGATGTTCTTCAGACAGGCCGCGTAGCCGACACCCCGCACGACCCCGGCGGGCGGCCCGGGGTCGGCGGGCGGCAACGGCAGATCGCGCAGCCTCTCCAGCAGTTCGGCGACCGGCGCGGGACTGTCCAGCACCTGGCCGGTCGGGAGGGTGCCGCCCTCCGCCAGCGCGTTGCGCAGCCGCAGCTCCACCGGGTCCATGCCGAGTGCCGTGGCCAGCCGGTCCATCTGGCTCTCGTACGCGAAACACGGCTGTACGGTGCCGAATCCGCGCATCGCGCCGCAGGGCGGGTTGTTGGTGTACATGGCGCGCGCGTCCACCTGGACATGGGGCACGGCGTAGGGGCCGACCGCGTGGGTCGCCGCGTTGCCCGCGATCGCCGGCGAACTGGACGCGTACGCCCCGCCGTCCAGGACGATGTCCGCCTTGACGTACACCAGGCGGCCGTCGAGGCTCGCGCCGTGCTCGTAGTGCAGCACCGCGGGATGGCGGTGGACGTGGCCGAAGAAGGACTCCGTGCGCGTGTAGACCATCTTGACCGGCCGGTTCAGGCGCAGCGCGAGCAGACAGGCGTGCACATGCAGGGACAGGTCCTCGCGCGCGCCGAAGGCACCGCCCACACCCGCGTGCTTCAGCACCACCTTGTCGGCGGGCAGCCCGAGGCAGGCCGCCACCTGCTCCTGGTCGACGTGCAGCCACTGGGTGGCGATGTGGAGTTCGACGCCGCCGTCACCGTCCGGGACCGCGAGGCCGGACTCCGTGCCCAGGAACGCCTGGTCCTGCATGCCGAGGGAGTAGCTGCCGCGCACCACCACATCGGCGGCGGGCAGCTCGCCGTGCTGCGCGGCGCCGCGCCGGATCCGGGTGTGCGCGACCAGGTTGCCGTCCGGATGGACGAACTCGCGGCCCGCGTCGAGTGCCGTCGCGGCATCGGTGACCGGCGTGCGGACGTCGTACTCGACCCGGATCAGCTCGGCCGCCGCGCGGGCCGTCTCCAGGTCGACGGCCGCGACCACCGCCACCGCCTCACCGTGGTAGCGCACCCGGTCCGAGGCGAACACCGGCTGGTCGACCTTCATCTGGCCGAACAGGGCGCGTCCCGGGATGTCGGCGTGGGTGATGACGTCGAGCACACCGGGGACCTTCAGCGCGTCCGTCGTGTCGAGGGAGCGGATCAGCGCGCTCGCGTACGGGCTGCGCAGCGTCGCGGCCCACACCATGCCCTCGGCCGACAGATCGGAGGAGTAGACGAAGCTCCCGGTCGCCTTGGCCGGCCCGTCCGGCTGCCCGGGACTCGAGCCGATGCCCTGCGCGGTCACGGCTGCGCCACCTCCGGGGTGTTCGTCCCCTCGGACCGCTCCGCCGCCGGGTCCGCCATGCGCTCGGCCGCCAGCAGGACCGCCTCGACGATCCGCTGGTAGCCCGTGCACCGGCAGAGGTTCCCGGACATCTCCCGGCGCACGTCCGCCTCCGACGGGCGGGGCGAGCGGCTCAGCAGATCCGTGGCCGTCACCACCATGCCGGGAGTGCAGAAACCGCACTGGACCGCGCCCGCGTCGAGGAAGGCCTGCTGCACGGGGTGCAGAGCCCCGGTCGCGGGGGCGCCGTCAGCGGCCTCCGCGGTCAGGTCCTCCACCGTCCGCACCGAGCAGCCGTCGGCCTGGGCCGACAGCACCAGGCAGGAGTTGACCAGGACTCCGTCGAGCCAGACCGCGCAGGAGCCGCACTCGCCCTGCTCGCAGGCGTTCTTCGGGCCGATCAGACCGAGCCGTTCGCGCAGCAGGAAGAGCAGGCTCTCACCGGGCCCGTCCTCGCAGTCATGGCTCTTGCCGTTGACCGTCACGGTGATGTCCATCGTGTCCTTCCGCGAGGAACATGTCCCAGACCTGGACGAGGTTGCGGGCGGCGAGCACGGAGACCGCCCGCCGCCGGTAGTCCGCGCCGACCCCGCCGTGCTCGACGGGCGTGGTGGCGACGGCGGCCAGCCTGCCGAACTCGGCGACGACAGCCGCCGGCAGCGGCCGGGCGTCGTTCAGCACACCCGACTCCTCCAGCAGCCGCTCGGCGACCAGGGCCCGTACCGGAGCCGCCCCATAGGCACCCACCGCCGCACGGACCCGTCGCTCGTGCCGGTCGAGGACGATGGCGAAGGAGCACAGCGACTTCACCTGCCCGCGCCGCAGACCGATCTTCTGGAACAGCTGCGGTCCGGCCGGCCGCGGCACCCGCACGCCGGTGATCAGCTCGTCCGCCCCGAGGACGGTCCCGCCCCGCTCCCGGTAGAAGCCGTCGGCGGGCACCCACCGGCTGCCGTGCACCGAGCTCAGCTCGATGTCGGCGCCCGCGGCCAGCAGCGCCGGATGCAGATCACCCGTCGCGGCGGCAGTGCCGAGGCTGCCGCCGATCGTGCCCCGGTTGCGTACCTGGCGCGAGCCGACCGAGCGCGCGGCCAGGGCGACCCCGGGCAGTCGGCCGCCCAGCCGCTCCTCGATGGTCGTATGGCACACGCGCGGCCCGAACCGGACCACGTCCGGCTCGACCCGGTAGCCGTCCGAGTCGGGGATCCGGCTCAGGTCGAGCAGCACCTCGGGCCGGAAGTGACGCAGCTTCATCGCCACCATCACATCGGTGCCGCCGGCGACGGGTGTCGCGCCCGGCAGCTCGGAGCGGACGGCCAGCGCCTCGTGCCAGCTCTGCGCCCGTACCACCTGCACGTGTTCTCCCTCGAGTCACGGCGTCCCCCGGGTCCGTCGCCGGACGGGCCTCACTCTCCACGGCGGGACCGGACCGGGCAAGGGCGCACAGGAGGTCGGACCACTCGTGTAGTTCCCCTACACGATCGCGTAGTGGCAGGTCCGGCGGCCCGGGTGTCAGGATCCCAGGAGGGCGGGGCCCTTACACACAGGGCCCCGAAAGAGTGGTTCATGCCCGTTCGGGCACAGTGACGGGGGCGCAAGGCTGTAAGCGCACACAGGTCTCACTGATGCCTTTCGACCAGCAAGGAAGATGGGGGCAGATGTGCGCGAACGCGACGAGGCGCAGGACACGGCGACCCGATCGGTCGACACCCGGAACGAGCCACTGCCACCGGCCAGAATCCGCACCACCGTGACGATTCCGCTCCAACTCGGGCCGGAGCGCTTCGAGCCGGCCGAGGTCATCTCCTTCCACGGACTGGCCGACCAGGGCGAACACGTCGCGGTGGTCTTCGGCGACGCGCTGAAGCAGGAGTGCCCGCTCGTGCGGGTGCACTCGGAGTGCCTCACCGGTGACGTGCTGGGCTCCGCCCGCTGCGACTGCGGACCCCAACTGCGGGAGTCCATGGACCTGTTGAACACCGCCGGCGGCGTCCTGCTGTACCTGCGTCAGGAAGGCCGCGGGATAGGCCTCTACAACAAGCTGGAGGCGTATCTGCTGCAGGACGTCGGCATGGACACCTTCGCCGCGAACCGCGCGCTGAACTTCGGCGACGACCTGCGCGACTACCGCGTCGCCGCCCAGATGCTGACGGCACTGGGCATCCGGCAGGTCGACGTGCTGACCAACAACCCCGACAAGGAGACCGCGTTGAGCGAGCGCGGCATCGTCGTGCGGCGCAGGCTGCCCACCGGGGTGTACGTGACCCATGCCAACCGCCGCTATCTGATGGCGAAGATCGACCACGCCGGCCACGAGATCAATGTCGAGGACGTCAGGAGTGCGCAGTGATCGAACACAGGAGTCCCATCAGCGGCATCGCCACCTACGGTGACCGCTATGTGGCGACCGCCGGCTACGACAACCAGGTCATCCTCTGGGACCAGGGCGCGGCCAGCGCGCTGACCCGCGTCGTCCACGACCACCTGGCCAACCAGTGCAGCTTCAGCCCCGACGGCACGCTGCTCGTGACCTCGTCCAGCGACTACACCGCCCGCCTGTGGTCGATTCCCGACCTGCGCCTGCGGGCCGTGCTCAACGACCACGACGACGACGTCGAGATGTCCACCTTCCACCCGACCCGGGAGCTCGTCGCCACGGCCTCCCGCGACCACCGGGTCAGGGTGTACGACTTCGACGGGAACCTGGTGCGCCGCTTCGAGGGGCACACCATGGACGTCATCTCCGTCGAATGGGCCAAGGACGGCGACGAGCTGATCAGCTCCAGCGACGACGGCACGGTACGGCGCTGGTCGCTGGCCACCGGCGGCCTCGTCGGCACCATCGACCTCGGCGGCGTCGAGACCGACACCATCTCGATCGGCACCGACGGCACCCTGTACGCGGGCAACGACGACGGCGAGATCGTGGTGATCCGCGGCACCGACACACGCGCCGTGCCCGCCCACGCCGCCGGCATCAAGCGACTGGTCCTGGACAGCTCCCGCAACCTGATGGTGAGCCTGAGCTACGACCGCAACATGCGGCTGTGGGACACCTCCGGCGGTGAGCTCACCGAGGTCGACAAGGCCGACATCCCCGACGACGTCTGGCCGCGCTCGTGCGCCTTCGGCGCCCGCCGCACCCTGGTGTTCGGCACCTTCGGCAGCACCTACCGCACCTACGACTACGGCACCCGGCAGTGGCTGTCCACCCACGTCCCGCCCACCTTCGGGGTGAACGCCGCCTGCGCCCACGACGGCGGGGTCCTCAGCATCGGCGACGCCGGCATCGTCATGCGCGACGGCACACCCGGCACCGAACTGGGCAGCCTCTGCAACTTCCTGACACCGCTGAGCCCCCTGGTCGTCACCGGCGGCCAGCTCGGCAAGGTGATGGACGCGATCGGCGGACGCCTGCTGCACCAGCACAAGTCCCCGCTCAACTGCGGAGCCACCTTCGTCAGGGACGGCGCCCCGCACATCGTCGTCGGCGCCTACACCGGCGAGGGCCTGGTCTTCCGGCTGACCGAGGACGGCGGCCTGCGGCACATCCAGGACGTCAAGCTGCACGACAACGCCGTCAAGGGCGTCGCCGCCTCCGACCGGTACATCTTCTCGGTGTGCGCGGACACCAGCGTGGCCTGGCACGACATCCGCACCCTCGAACTCGTCCACCGCATCGACGGCGCCCACGACCGGATCGCCAACGGCTGCGTCTCCCTGGCCGACGACCACTTCGCCAGCATCGGCCGCGACCTCAAACTCCGGCTGTGGGCACCGGACTTCAGCTCCACGGTGGTCGACACCCCGCACACCCACTCCATCAAGTCCATCGCCGCGGACGACTCCGGCCGGCTGATCGCCACCGGCTCCTACCACGGCCACGTCGCCGTGTACGACCGTGAGCGCGGCGCCTGGGGACCGGCCCTGCGGCCCACGACCTCCGGGATCTCCTCGCTGTCGTACGACTCCGGGCGCGGCCTGTTCCTGGCGAGCTCCTACGACGGCAGGGTCTACGAGATCGCGGGGACGCCGGATGAGCGCTGACGTACTGCCCGCGGTGCGCAACCCCAACGAGCTCTCCGACCGGGAGGCCATGGGCCTGCCCGGCCGGCTCGTGGAGCGCCTGCCGCACGACCTGTTCGCCGCGCACCCCGACCTCTTCACCCGTCCCGTCGAGCAGCTCGCCGCGCTCTGCGCGGACCCCGCGGAACCCTTCGAACGCCGTTACGCGGCCGGCAGCGTGCTCGGCCTGCGCGGCGATCCACGGATCCGGCCCGACGACCCGGAACTGGTCGACGTACCGGCCGCGACGGTCGAACTCGGCCTGCCGGAGGACCAGGTGGCGTCCGTCGTGGAGCGATGGGCGCGCTACGGGGTGGTGGACTCGTGGATCCGCAAGGAGTGTCCGCGCCACCAGGTGGACATCGCCGCCTTCCGGATCATGCGCTACCCGGTGACCAACCTGGAGTACCGGCGCTTCCTCGCCGACACCGGCCACACCACGCTGCCCACGTCCTGGCAGTTCGGCGGATACCCGCTGGCCCGGGCCAACCATCCGGTGTGGACGGTCCGGCCCGAGGACGCCGACGCGTACGCCACGTGGCTGTCGGCGCGCACCGGGCGCCGGTTCGAGCTGCCGACGGAGGCGGAGTGGGAGTACGCGGCCGGCGGTGGCGACGGCCGCGAGTTCCCCTGGCCGGGCGACTTCCTCGACGACCACGCCAACACCGTCGAGGAAGGCCCGCTGGACACCACCCCGGTGGGCGTCTACCCGGCCGGCCGGACCCCGTTCGGCGCCGAGGACATGGCCGGCAACGTCGAGGAGTTCGTCGCCGACGACTACCGGCCCTACGAAGGCGGACACCCGGTCGACGACGACCTGGTCGTCCGCCAGGGCACCTATCGTGTCGCCCGCGGAGGCAGCTTCACCCGCTACGGCGACCTCGCCCGGTGCGCCCGCAGACATGGCTGGTTCGACCGCTCGATCTACGCGATCGGCTTCCGATTGGTGGAGCGCCCATGACCCTTCCGTCGAGCACCACCGACCCCAGCGCACCACCCGACGACCAACTCCAGCGGCCGTTCACCCCGTTGGACCCCGAGGACGTGCTGGACTTCGCCGAGGTCCACAAGCGGTATCCGGCGATGGCCGACTTCCACGCACGGCTCGGCGGCACCTCGCTGCGTGAGGTGCCCGCCGAGCCGGGCGGTGCCCGGATCCTCGCCAAGTGCGAGTGGGAGAACCCCAACGGCTCGGTGAAGGACCGCACCGCCTACGCCCTCATGGCCGACGCCCTGCGCCGCCACGGCGACCGGCCGCCCGAGGAGCTGCGCCTGCTGGTGTACTCGGGCGGAAAGCTGGCCTCGGCCATGTCCCTGCTCGGTCAGCAGACCGGCGTACGCACCCGGTTCGTGCTGATGTCCAGCAGCCCGCCCAGCCTGCTCGCGCTGCTGAAGGAGCGGGGCGCCGAGGTGGAACTGGTGCCCGCCGAGGGCGGCTTCCTGCGGACCATCAGGGCCTCCCAGCGGATGGCCGAGACCGAACCGGACTGGACGCTGGTCTTCCAGCACAGCAACCCGGTCAACGTGGCGATCCACGAGCGGACCACCGGCGGTGAGATCCTCGCCGCCCTGGGCGACGCCCGGCCGGCCGCCTGGCTCGCCTCCATCGGCAGCGGCGGCACCTTCGTCGGTGTCCTGCGGGCGCTGCGGAGCAGGTTCCCGGACGTCCGCGCGATCGGGGTGACGCCCGAGGAGGCGCCGTACGGCAACCCGGGCCCGCCGCTCGGAAAGCCGACGTACGAGGGCTCCGGCGGCCATGGCTACGGCATCCGGCAGCCGTTCGTGAAGGCCCACGACGAACTGGTCGAGGGGCACCGCCACGTGACGCTGCCCCGGGCCCTGCGCGGCATGGGCGAGTTCTTCGACCAGACCGGTGTGAAGATCGGCAGCTCGGCGGCGGCGAACTGGCTCGCGGCCAAGGAGGTCGCCGCCGAACTGCCCCCCGACGCGGTCGTCCTGACGGTGTTCGCCTGCGCCGGGAACCCCGAACAGTGGTCGGAACTGGGGCGGTGAGCCATGAAGAGCCTCGCGCGAATCCGTGAGGACATCGCGGTGGTCGTCGAGCGCGACCCCGCCGTCAACACCACGGCGGAGGCGATCCTCTCACCGCACCTCATCGCGCTGTGGGCGCACCGGATCTCGCACGTGGCGTATCGCACCGACCACCGGCTGGTCGCCCGGCTGATCTTCCTGACCGGCCGGTGGCTGTCCGGCGGCATCGAGATCCACCCCGGGGCGCGGATCGGCCGGCGGCTGTTCATCGACCACGGCTGCGGCACGGTGATCGGTGAGACGGCGGTGATCGGCGACGACGTCACGCTGTACCACCAGGTGACGCTCGGCGCGCTGGGGTTCCGGCGGGACAACCTGCGGCCGAAGGGGCAGCGACGGCATCCCGTGATCGGGTCGCGGGTAGTGATCGGTGCGAACTCGGTGCTGCTGGGTCCGCTGCGGGTCGGCGACGACGCCCGGATCGGCGCGAAGGCGTTCGTCATGGACGACATTCCGGCCGGCGCGGTGGTCGTCGCCAAACGCAGCGACGTCATCACCCCGGGCGGCCTGAACGGCGCCGGCCCGGACGGCGCACATCAGAACGGTGGCCGGCTCGCCGCCTCGCTCGGAGAGCCGGAGAAGGAGAAGTGACCGGCGTGCGGCAGCCTGCCCTCATCATCATGACCTCGCTCAAGATGATCATCCGCAACCTCCGACTCGTGGAGTACACAAGGGAGTTGGGGGTGACACCCGTCCTGGTGTTCACCCGGGGCGGGGACGAGGAGCGGCTGCGCGAGCTGATGGCGGACCCCGGCCACCCGCTGTCCGCGCTGGGCGACCTCTGCCCGGTCGCGGACCCGTCGCCGGCCGGCACCATCGCCGGGGTGCAGCCACTGCTGGAGCGCTACGACGTCCGTGGCGCCCTCTCCTGCGGCGAGTACTACGTGGAGGCGGCCGGGGCGCTCACCCATCTGCTCGGCCTGCCCGGCTCCGGCTGGCCGGCCGCCGCGATCAGCCGCAACAAGATGTACCAGCGCACCGCCCTGCCCGACCTCTCGCCGAGGTACCGGGCGATCCACCCCGGGCAGCGCGCCGGCCTGGATTTGTCCGCCGAAGGCTGGCAGGGCCCCGTCGTCCTGAAGCCGGTCAGCCGCATGAGCAGTTCCGGCGTCCGCGGACTCGGCTGTGTCGACGAGGTCGCCGAGGCCCTCGCCGACTACCCCGAGCACGAGACGCTCCTGGTCGAGGAGCGGGTGGTGGGCCCCGAGTACTCGATGGAGAGCCTGGTCCAGGGCGGTGAGCCGCTGTGGACGGGCATCACCGAGAAGCTCACCAACGAGGCGGGCGGGTCGACCTTCACCGAGATGGGGCACACCGTGCCCGCCCCCGAGCCGTCACCCGGCCGGTTCGCCGAACTGTCCCGGGCGCACGCCGAGGTGCTGCGGCGCCTGGGCTTCGGCGACGGCATCGCACACGCCGAGTACCGCATCACCGACGACCGGGTGGTGCTGATGGAGGTGGCGTTCCGCATTCCGGGCGACGGCCTCGCCGCACTGTGGAGCCTGGCCACCGGAAGCTCGATGGAGGAACGGCTCGTCGACCTCGCCCTCGGCCGGCCCACCAGCTACCCCGCGCCCGCCCGCCGCGTCCGCCACCTCTTCCTCGACCACGCCTACGGCACCCTGGTCGACGTCCGCGGCAAGGGCCCCGAGGTCAGCTGGACGACCACCGACGAACGCTGGCCCGACCTCGTCCCCACCGACTCCGCCGCCGCACCGCGCTGCTGCGCCGTACTGACACCCAGGCTGCGGGGCGACCGGCTCGGCCCCATCGTCGACTCGGGTGAGCGGTCGGTGTCGGTGATCGTGGACGCGCCCCTCGACGCGGACATCGAGGCGGTGGCCCGGCGCGCCGCCGAGGACGTCGAGATCGTCGTCGCCTCATGAGCGGTCGCCTCCCCGTCGCGGCCAACGTCGCGGTCATCTATCACTCCCGCAGGGGCACGGTCCGCTCCCTCGCCACCGAGGTGGCGTCCGGCGCCGAGGCCGCGGGCGCGCACGTCAGACTGCGCGGCATCGGGACCGACGGTTCCGGCGCCCAACCGGCGGACCTGGACGACCTGTTGTGGGCGGACGCCGTCGTCTGGGGCACGCCGACGCACTACGGCAACGTGTCCGCCGCGCTGAAGGAGTTCATCGACTCCACCGGCCCGGCCGGGCTGTGGTCGTCGGGCAGTCTGGCGAACCTCGCGGTCTCCGCACTGACCAGTTCCACCAGTCTCAACGGCGGCCAGGAGGGGACCCTGCTGAGCCTGCACCGGGCCATGTACCACTGGGGCGCGCTGGTCACGTCCGCCGGCGCCCCGGACGGCCCCGCCGACGACTGGTTCGACACCGGCGGCAACCCGTACGGCCTCTCGGTGTGCGCCGACCCGCAGGGCAAGATCGGCGCGGCGGCGGAAGCCGCGGCACGGGCCCTCGGCGCGCGGATGGCCGACCTGGCCGCCCGCGTCCACCACCTGCGCCCCACCAGGCCCGCCCGGCCCGGCCCGCTCCCCGCGGGAGGCCGGCGCCTGCTCGTCGCCCTCCAGCCGGGCGACGACCAACTCCGTGTCCTGGCCGAGCAGTTGGCGTCCGGTGCCGCCGAGGAGGGGGCCGAGACCAGAATCCGGCACGTGGACGGCGACGAGATCACGCCTTCCGACGTCGCCTGGGCGGACGGGATCGCCTGGGGCATGCGGGCCCGCACCGGAGTGCTCCCCGCCGCGCTGTCCGCCTTCGTCGAGCGGACCCAGCACGAGCTGCCCGGCCCCGCCTACCGGGGCAAGGCTGTCACGGCCTTCGGCACGACCCTGAACACGCACGCCGGAGGGGAGTCCACCCTGCTGTCCGCCTACACGGCGATGCACCAGTGGGACGCGACCGTCGTGGCCCCCGGCTACACCGACCCCGTCGTGAACGCCGCAGGCGGCAACCCGTACGGCACGCTCCACCACGCCGGCAACGGTCCCTCCGGGCACAGCGCCGCCGAGGCCGCCCGCTACCAGGGCCGCCGGCTGGCCGTCGTCACCGCGGCCCTGGCCACCGCGGAGTCGGGGCTGTCCAGCGGGCAGAAAATCGCGTGACCTGCCCCTGCCCGTCTCCCTAAACTCGCCGTGCACCAACACCAGGACAGACGAGCGAGGGGAGACCGGCCGTGCGCAACCGCACCGCTGTCGTCGTTCCCCGGTCCCAGTACGACGTGATCCTCGTGTCCTCGTGCGCCCGGTGCCCGCTGCGCGGCCGGCACCGGATGTCCGTGACGAACCCCTGAGCCACGCGCCGTTTTGACGACACGTCAGCTGTGTCCGTGTCCGCTCTCCGTCACGGGAATCGCGCTGCCCTTTTCCGGATCATCCGAAAGGCCATGGGCCGTGCGCACCAACCTCAACACCCTCGCCGTCGTCCGCAACCTCGGCATCCTCGCCCACGTCGACGCCGGCAAGACCACCGTCACCGAGCGGATCCTGTACGCCACCGGAACCACGCACAAGCGCGGCGAGGTCCACGACGGCACCACCGTCACCGACTTCGACCCGCAGGAGCGCGACCGCGGGATCACCATCTTCGCGGCGGCGGTGAGCTGTGCCTGGGACGGTCACCGGATCAACCTCATCGACACCCCCGGACACGTCGACTTCGCCGACGAGGTGGAGCGTGCGCTGCGCGTCCTCGACGGTGCGGTCGCGGTGTTCGACGCCGTCGCCGGGGTCGAGCCGCAGAGCGAGTCGGTGTGGCGGCAGGCCGACCGGCACGGCGTACCGAGGATCGCCTTCGTCAACAAGCTGGACCGGGCCGGGGCCGACCTCGACACCGCTGTCGCGTCGATCCGCGAACGGCTGCACCCGGCCCCCCTGGTCGTGCAGATGCCCATCGGCACGGAGGACGGATTCCGCGGTGTCGTGGACCTCGTACGGATGCGGGCGCTGGTCTGGGCGGACGGCGCCGGCACGGCCGTGGCGGAGCCGGTGCCGCCGGAGCTGCGGGAGGAGGCCCAGCGGCGTCGTCGGCTGCTGGAGGAGGCGGTGGCCGAGCTGCACACCGGCGCGCTGGAGGAGTTCTGCGCACGGTCGGCCCTCTCCGCGGGGACCCTGGTCCTCGCCCTGCGCGAGCTGACCCGCAGCGGTGAGGGTGTGGTCGTGCTGTGCGGCTCGGCCCACCGCAACCGCGGCATCGAGCCGTTGCTCGACGCGGTCGTGGCGTATCTGCCGTCGCCGCTCGACGTGCCGGCCGTACGCGGCCTGCGCGACGGCGTCACGGAGGAGCGGCCGGCCGACCCGTCGGCGCCGCTGGCGGCACTGGCGTTCAAGGTGAGCGCCACGCCGACGGGACGGCTCACCTACCTGCGCGTGTACTCGGGAACGATCGAGAAGGGAGACGCGGTGTACGACGCGGGCGCGCGGCGCACCGAGCGGATCGGGCGGATCCTGCGGGTTCAGGCCGATCGGCACGCCCATGTGGACCGGGCGGTCGCCGGGGACATCGTGGCCGTCGTCGGGCTGAGGTCGGCCCGCGCGGGCTCCACCCTCTGCGCACCGGACGCCCCGCTCGTCCTCGAACCGCCCGGTGTGGCCGAACCGGTGGTGTCCGTGGCGGTCGAGGCCCGCAGGTCCACCGACACCGACAAGCTGGCCTCGGCGCTGGCACGGCTGGCGGAGGAGGACCCGTCGCTGGTCGTCCGGACCGACGCCGAGACCGGGCAGACGGTGCTGTCCGGCATGGGCGAACTGCATCTGGAGGTCGCGGTGGAGAAGATCCGGCGCGACACCGGACGGGACGTCAACGTCGGCCGCCCCAGGGTGTCGTGCCGCGAGACGGTCGGCCGAGGTGTGTCCGGCTTCGTCTTCCGGCACGTCAAACAGGACGGCGGGGCGGGGCAGTTCGCGCATGTCGTCCTCGACGTGGAGCCGCTGGGCACGGAGTCCGGCTTCGAGTTCCGCTCGGCGGTCGTCGGCGGTCGCGTGCCGCAGGAGTACGTCCGCGCCGTGGAGGCCGGCTGCCGGGACGCCCTCGCCGAGGGACCGCTGGCCGGTCACCCGGTGACCGGGCTGCGGGTCACCCTCACCGACGGGGCGACGCATGTGAAGGACTCCTCCGACACGGCGTTCCGCACCGCCGGCCGGCTGGGCCTGCGTGATGCCCTGCGCACCTGCGCGATGGTCCTCCTGGAGCCGGTCGTCGAGGTCACGGTCACCGTGCCGCAGGACGCGGTGGGCGGGGTCCTCGGGGACCTCGCGGCCCGGCGCGGCCGGGTCTGCGGCTCGGTCACCCGGGCGGGCGAGGCGGTCGTCACCGCGACCGTGCCGCTGGCCGAACTCTTCGGCTACGCGACGCGGTTGCGCAGCCGCACCCAGGGCCGCGGCACGTTCACGGCCCGCCCGACCGGGTACGCCCCGGCACCGGCCGACCGCGTGCCGGCCGTGACGGCGACGCGGTAGCACGGCGAACGGCCCCCGCCGGGCGGCCCCTCCCACAGACGGGCGGGGCCGCCCGGCCACGACCGGCTCGGGCCGGGCGGACCCGTCAGGGGTACGAGACGACCGTCGACGGCACGGTCGAGGTCCCCGACGTCGGCGCCCCGGTGTCGTTGATGACGCACTCGTACTGTCCGTTGCCGCCCAGCGACACCACCAGAAGGTTGTGGAAGCGCACGCCGGGCCGGACGGGGGCGGCGAAGCCGTGGTGCTGCACGATCGTGGGGTCGACGTTGTAGTAGCAGTAGCTGCCCAGACCCCAGCCCTCGTGGGCCGTCACGCCGTCGCCGACCTTGTAGGCGGCGTAGCCCTTGAGGGAGCCGTTCTGGATGGCGGCCTGGTTCGGGGCGTCGTAGGCCTTCTCGTTCTGGAAGAAGACCGTGCGTCCGCGCTGGCCGTTCCACTGCACGTCGTACTTGTTGAAGTGCTCCACGAACAGGCCCGTCGCCAGGACGTCGTCGCCGTTGACGACCACGCCGTAGTCGGCGCGGTTGGTCTCCCAGCCGACGCCCTCGCCGTGGTCGGCGCGCCACACCCAGGTGTGGTCGATGACGGTGTGCCGGCTGTTGATCACCATGCTGGTGGTGGCCTTGCCGGGGCCCGCGCCGCCGATGCGGACGAACACGTCCTGGACGGTGGTCGGGTTGGCGGAGTGGTCCCTGGATGCGCCCCGCGGCCCGATCTCCAGCAGCGTGGCGGAGTTGACCGGTCCCGCGTCGACCAGGAATCCGGCCAGGCGCACCCCGTCGACGTCGGCGACCTTCACGGCCGTGACCCCGCCGTCCGGGATGAGGGTGGCGTAGCCGAGGCCGAGGACCACGGTGCCCGCGCGGTTGACCTGGATCGGCCGGTCGAGGTGGTAGATCCCCGGGGTGAGCAGCAGGTGCAGTCCCTGCGTGAGCGCCTCGTTGAGGGTGGCCGCGGAGACGCCGGGCCGGGCGACGTAGAACTGCGACAGCGGCAGCGAGGTGCCTCTCGGTGTGCCGTTGCCCCAGGTGACCCCGCGCGCGTTGGTGCGCTTCTCCGGGAGGAAGACCCGGTAGTCGTTGCCCTGGAGGTACAGGAACGGCTTCTCGCGCGAGATCGGGGTGGTGTCGAGCGTGGTGTACGGCGGATTGGGGAAGCTCTGCGTGGGGGCGCCCTCGACGCCGGAGAACACCATGTTCCACACGCCGTTGAGCCAGCTGCCGATCGCGCTGTCGCGGGTGTACCACTGCTGCTGCGAGTACGGTCCGACCTGCCCGTCGATCCGGCTGTCCGCGATGTAGCCGCCGCTCGCCCAGCCGTAGCCGGTGGGGGAGAGGTTGAGGCCGCCGCGGACGTGCATCCGGCGGAACGGGGCCGCCTGCGCGACGGCCCACCGGTTGGTGCCGTTGACCGGGACCAGGGCCAGGTTCTCCGCCGACCGCCAGAAGTTCTGCGTCGCGTTGCCGTTGAACCAGCCGGCGTCGACCGTGACGTCGCCGTTGATGGTGGTGTCGTCGGGGGACAGGCCCAGGCCCGCGATCGAGGTGTAGAAGCCGAGCTGGGCGTTGAGGCCGTGGTAGGTGCCGGGCTTGAACAGCAGCGCGTAGCGGCCGGTCCCGAACTGCGCGGACTCCTGCCGGCGGAACACCTCGTCGAGCCGGGCCTGGATGCCGGGGGTCGACGGGTCGAACACGATGACGTTCGGGCCGAGATCGCCGCCGCCGGGCAGGGCATGCGGCTTCTTGCGGGCCGACGGGGCCGCGGCGGACGGCGGGGCCGCGCCGAGGACGGCCGGTGTGGCCGCCGCGGCGGCGCCCAGGAGGGTACGGCGGCCGATCGAAGGCGGCCGGGAATCCGGGGAGGAAGCAGGCATGGGGCGGCTCTCCTTGTTCAGGAAGTGAACATGGTGGGGTTTGGGAGCGCTCTCTCGCCGGTGAATGGTTCAGCTGTAAAACGAGGGAGTCAAGACTTTGGACGAGAGTCCGGCGACTGTGTCAAAAGCCTTGACGCGCGCTCACCTTGGGGCTTAACTCACGCTCTAAATTAAGCAACCACCCAGCAGTACTCCCGGAAGGGACACCTGGAGCCATGCGCACAACGCGAGCCGCGGCCGTAGCTGCCGTCACCATGTCTCTCGTCCTGGCCGCCTCGGCCTGCGGAGGCGGTTCGTCGACCGACGGGGGCGGGTCGAACGACTCGCCCAAGACGCTCACGTACTGGGCCTCCAACCAGGGCGCCAGCATCGAGGTCGACAAGAAGGTCCTCCAGCCCGAACTCGACAAGTTCGAGAAGGAGACGGGGATCAAGGTGGAGCTGGAGGTCGTGCCCTGGTCCGACCTGCTCAACCGGATCCTCACCGCGACCACCTCCGGACAGGGCCCGGACGTCCTCAACATCGGCAACACCTGGAGCGCCTCCCTGCAGGCCACCGGGGCGCTGCTGCCCTGGAACGCCGAGAACTTCGGCAAGATCGGCGGCCGGGACCGGTTCGTGGACTCCGCGCTCGGCTCGACCGGCGCGGAGGGCCAGGACCCGGCGGCGGTGCCGCTGTACTCGATGTCGTACGCGCTCTACTACAACAAGAAGATGTTCGCCGACGCGGGCATCTCGAAGCCGCCGGCCACCTGGGACGAGTTCGTCGCCGACGGCAAGAAGCTGTCGAAGGACGGCAAGTGGGCGCTGGGCGTGGAGGGTTCGAACCCGTCGGAGAACATCCACCACGCCGTGGTCTTCGCCAAGCAGCACGGCGCCGACTTCTTCACCGCCGACGGCAAGCCCGACTTCACCTCCGACAAGGCGGTCGCGGGCGTCAAGCAGTTCGTCGACCTGATGGCCAAGGACAAGATCATCGCGCCGGGCAACGCGGAGTACGCCCAGAACCAGTCCGTCAGCGACTTCGCCAAGGGCAAGACGGCGATGCTGCTGTGGCAGTCCGCGTCCGCCAACCTCAAGTCGCAGGGCATGAGCGAGGACGCCTACGGGATCGCGCCCGTGCCCGTGCGGTCCGGCACCCCCGGCACCGGCACCGGCGTCAACTCCATGGTCATGGGCATCAACCTGGCCGTCTTCAAGAACACCGACAACATCGACGGCGCCACGAAGTTCGTGAAGTTCATGACGAGCGACGCCGAGCAGAAGGTCCTCAACGAGGCCTACAGCTCGATCCCGCCGGTCAAGGGCGCGCAGTCGGACGCCGCCTTCAACACCCCGGCGAACGCGGTCCTCAAGGACACCCTCGCGAAAAGCGCAATCGCGGCACCGCAGGTCGCCGACGAGTCCCAGTTCGAGACGGCGGTCGGTACGGCCGTCAAGGAACTGTGGGCCGACGCCGCCGCCGGCCGCCCGGTGACCGAGGCGTCGGTGAAGGCGGCCCTGGAGAAGGCCCAGCAGCAGATGCCGACGAAGTGAGCACGATGACGACCACGGTCCCTCCGGAGGCCGCCGTGCGAAAGAGCTCCCCCGGGGCGGCGAGCGGTCCTCGCCGCCGTCCCGGGCGGATCCGCCGCATCGGACTGCCCTACCTCCTCCTCCTGCCCGCCCTGCTGCTCGAACTCCTGGTCCACCTGGTGCCGATGGTGATCGGCATCGTGATGAGCTTCAAGGAGCTCACGCAGTTCTACATCCGCGACTGGACCACAGCGCCCTGGAACGCCCTCGACAACTACGAGATGTCGGTGGACCTCAACGCCCCCGTCGGCGAGGCGCTGCTCCACTCGTTCCTGGTCACGATCGCCTTCACCCTGCTCTCGGTCGGCCTGTGCTGGCTGATCGGCACCGCGGCGGCGATCTACATGCAGGACACCTTCCGCGGGCGGGGCCTGCTGCGCGCCCTGTTCCTGGTGCCGTACGCCCTGCCCGTCTACACGGCCGTCATCACCTGGGTCTTCATGTTCCAGCACGACAACGGCCTGGTGAACCACGTCCTGCACGACCAGCTCGGCCTCACCGACAAGCCCTCCTTCTGGCTCATCGGCGACAACAGCTTCATCGCGCTGCTGACGGTGTCGGTCTGGAAGGGCTGGCCGTTCGCCTTCCTCATCGTCATGGCGGGCCTGCAGAACATCCCCAAGGAGCTGTACGAGGCGGCGGCACTGGACGGCGCCGGCATGTGGCAGCAGATCCGCCGCATCACCCTGCCGTCCCTGCGCCCCGTCAACCAGGTCCTCGTCCTGGTCCTGTTCCTGTGGACCTTCAACGACTTCAACACGCCGTACGTCCTGTTCGGCAAGACGGCGCCCGAGGCCGCGGACCTCATCTCCGTGCACATCTACCAGGCGAGCTTCGTCACCTGGAACTTCGGCACGGGTTCGGCGATGTCCGTACTCCTGCTGCTGTTCCTGCTCCTGGTGACCGGCGCGTACCTCTGGCTCACCTCACGCGGACGGAGGACCGCCGATGTCTGACTCCCCGATGGCACCGCCGCGTTCGTTCCTGTGGTCCCGGCGGATCTTCCTCACCCTGCTCACCGGCTTCGTCCTGCTGCCCGTCTACGTCATGGTCTCCAGCTCGCTGAAGCCCCTCGCGGACGTCACGGGGAAGTTCCGCTGGCTGCCCAGCACGCTGACCATCCGCCCGTACATCGACATCTGGTCGACGGTGCCACTCGCGAGGTACTTCGTGAACTCGCTGATCGTGGCGGGCGCGGCGACGGTCTGCTCGGTGGTGATCGCGGTGTTCGCGGCGTACGCGGTCAGCAGGTACTCCTTCCGCGGCAAGCGGGTCTTCACCGTCACGGTCCTGTCCACCCAGATGTTCCCCGGCATCCTCTTCCTCCTCCCGCTCTTCCTCATCTACGTCAACATCGGCAACGCCACCGGCATCGCCCTGTTCGGCTCGCGCGGCGGCCTGATCCTGACGTACCTGACCTTCTCCCTGCCGTTCTCGATCTGGATGCTCATCGGGTACTTCGACTCGGTGCCCCGCGACCTGGACGAGGCGGCCCTGGTCGACGGCTGCGGCCCGCTCGGCGCGCTGTTCAGGGTCGTCGTCCCGGCCGCGGTCCCCGGGATCGTCGCGGTGGCCGTCTACGCCTTCATGACGGCCTGGGGCGAGGTGCTCTTCGCCTCCGTCATGACCAACGACACCACCCGCACCCTCGCCGTCGGCCTCCAGGGCTACTCCACGCTCAACGACGTGTACTGGAACCAGATCATGGCCGCCTCACTGGTCGTCAGCGTGCCCGTGGTGGCTGGCTTCCTTCTGCTCCAGCGCTATCTGGTCGCCGGCCTGACCGCGGGCGCCGTCAAGTGACCGACACCCCCCGTTCCGAGAGGATTTCTGTGTCCGACCGCATCGACCTCGCCGCACTCCCGAACGACTTCCTGTGGGGCACCGCCACAGCGGCGTACCAGATCGAGGGAGCCGTGGCGGAGGACGGCCGCGCCCCGTCGATCTGGGACACCTTCTCGCACACCCCCGGAAAGATCGAGAACGGTGACAACGGTGACGTCGCCTGCGACCACTACCACCGCTGGCGCGAGGACATCGGCCTGATGCGCCGACTCGGCGCGAACGCCTACCGGTTGTCGATCGCGTGGCCGCGCGTGATGCCGGGCGGGGACGGCCCGGTGAACCCCAAGGGCCTCGCCTTCTACGACGAGTTGGTCGACGGACTGCTCGAGGCGGGCATCGCCCCCTCCGTCACCCTCTACCACTGGGATCTGCCGCAGGCCCTCCAGGACCGTGGCGGCTGGCCCGAGCGGGCGACCGCCGAGCACTTCGCCGAGTACGCCTCCGTGGTCGCCGCCCGCCTCGGCGACCGTGTCACCCACTTCGCCACCCTCAACGAGCCCTCCTGCTCGGCCTGGATCGGCCACCTGGAAGGGAAGATGGCGCCGGGCCTGACCGATCTGACGGCCGCCGTCCGCGCCTCCTACCACCTCCTCCTCGGCCACGGCCTCGCCACCCAGGCGATCCGCGCGGCCGCACCCACCGCCGAGGTCGGCATCGTCAACAACCTCTCCACGGTGTACGCGGCCGGCGAGCGCCCCGAGGACGAGGCCGCCGCCCGCCGCCAGGACGGCCACGTCAACCGCTGGTGGCTCGACCCCGTGCACGGCCGCGGCTTCCCGGCCGACATGGTCGAGACGTACGGCGTCGACCTCCCCGAGCGGGCCGGTGACCTGGAGACGATCGCGGCCCCGCTGGACTGGCTCGGCCTGAACTACTACTTCCCGGCCCACGTCGTCGACGACCCCGAGGGCCCGGCCCCCTACGCCCGCGCGGTCCGCCGCCCCGACGTGCCGCGCACCGGCATGGACTGGGAGATCGACGCGAGCGGCATCGAGACGCTGCTGCTGCGCCTGACGGACGAGTACGGGCCGCGGAAGATCTACGTCACCGAGAACGGCTCCGCCTTCCCGGACGTCGTACGCCCCGACGGCACGGTCGACGACCCCGAACGCCAGGACTACCTGCTGCAGCACCTCGCCGCCTGCGCCTCCGCCGTCCGCAAGGGGGCGCCGCTGGCCGGGTACTTCGCGTGGTCGCTGCTCGACAACTTCGAGTGGGCGTACGGGTACGCGAAGCGGTTCGGGCTGGTGCACGTGGACTACGCGACACAGGTGCGGACGATCAAGGGGGCCGGCCGGCTGTACGGCGAGGTGATCCGGGCGCACGCGGCGGGGGCGAAGCGGGCCGCCTGACGAGAACCGCACGGAGGCAGCAGAGCACGCAAGCCAAGGCATCACAGCACGGAATGCGCATCCCGAGGACCACCCCACCGCCCCAAGGAGAGCCGCATGCCATCCCGTACTCCCCGCACCCTCCTGACAGCACTCACCGCACTCACCCTCCTCTGCGCGGGCTCGGCGGTCGCCGCGCCGGCCGCCGCGCCGACCGCCGTGGCGGCCGCGTGGGACACCGATCGCGCGGCCGCCGCCCACGCGGCGAACCCGGCCGCGGTCACCGCGTCCGGCGCGGAGAACGCCGGCCTCGCGGCGGGCCTCGCCTTCGACGGCGACGGCGCGACCCGCTGGTCCAGCAACTTCGCCGAGGACGCCTGGATCCGCGTCGACCTGGGCTCCACGATCCGCGTCGACCGCGTGGTCCTCGACTGGGAGGCCGCCTACGGCAAGAGATACGTCCTGGAGGTCTCGAAGAACGGCACGGACTGGACCCCCTTCTACACGGAGACCGCCGGCACCGGCGGCACGGTCACCGCGCACACCTACCCGCAGGAGGTCACAGGCCGCTACGTCCGCATGCGCGGCATCGAACGCGCCACGCCCTGGGGATACTCGCTGTACTCCTTCAAGGTCTACGGCGGCGAACCGGCCCCGGCGTCGACCACCCGCACGAACCTGGCCCTGAACCACCCGGCGTACGCCAACTACTACCAACACGCGGGCAACTCACCGGCGTTCGTCACCGACGGCGGCCGGCCGGCGGACCTCAAGGCCGACGCGACCCGCTGGTCCAGTGACTGGAACGCGGACCGCTGGGTCGCGGTGGACCTGGGCGCCACGTCCACGGTCTCCTCCGTGGACCTGTACTGGGAGGCGGCCTACGCGGTCGACTACGAACTCCAGGTCTCGGACGACAACCGCACCTGGCGCACGGTGTACCGGCCCTCGGCCGCCGACGTGGCCGCGCGGCGGGCGAACGTGAAGTCCCCGGCGGAGGCGGTGGGCGTGCACGACACGATCACCCTCCCTTCGCCCACGACCGGCCGCTACGTCCGCGTGCTCGGCAAGGAACGCCGCAGCTTCTACAACCCGGCCCCCGCCACTGCCCAGTTCGGCTACTCCCTCTACGAGTTCGAAGTATGGGGTACGGGCGGCAGCGCCACGGCGGCCTACCCCGCGCTCCCGGCCGAACAGCCGGGGACGTACCGGACCACGTTCTTCGACGACTTCACCGGCGGGGCGCTCGACCGCGGCAAGTGGCGCGTCGTGCGCACCGGCACCGAGATGGGCCCGGTCAACGGCGAGGCGCAGGCGTACGTCGACTCCGCCGACAACATCCGCACGGAGAACGGCGCGCTGGTCCTGCGGGCGAAGTACTGCAAGGGCTGCACCCAGGCGGGCGGGGGCACGTACGACTTCACATCGGGCCGCATCGACACCAACACGAAGTTCGACTTCACGTACGGTCGCGTCAGCGCCCGTATGAAACTCCCCGTCGGTGACGGCTTCTGGCCCGCCTTCTGGCTCCTCGGCAGCAACGTCGACGACCCGACGGTCTCCTGGCCCGCCTCGGGCGAGACCGACATCATGGAAAACGTCGGCTACCGCGACTGGACCAGCACCGCCCTGCACGGCCCCGGCTACTCGGCCGACGGCAACATCGGCGCCCGCCAGACCTTCCCCGGGGGCGGCACGGCCGACCAGTGGCACACCTACGCCGTCGAGTGGACCCCGACAGGCATGCGCTTCTACGTCGACGACCGCCTGGTCCAGGAGACGACCCGCAACAAGCTGGAGTCGACGCGGGGGCAGTGGGTCTTCGACCACAACCAGTACGTGATTCTGAACCTGGCTCTGGGCGGCGCCTACCCGGCCGGCTGGAACCAGGTGACCACGCCCTACTGGGGGCTGCCGCAGTCGAGCGTGGATCGGGTCGCGGGTGGGGGAGTGCAGGCTGAGGTGGATTGGGTTCGGGTGGAGCAGAAAGGGTGACCCACCCCCGGCCGGTGGCCTGGCCCGGGTACTCCGGGCCAGGCCACCGCCTGCCTCATCCGCCGACGAGCAGGGACTCCAGGGCGTCCGCCGTCGCCGGATGGCGGGTCGTGAGGATCGCACCGCCCGACGGGGACGGACCGGCCGCCGGCCCTGCCCACACGCCGTCGTAGCCGAGCAGTTCCGCCACGGCGTCGCAGGTCGCCGGGTGCGTGGCCAGCAAGCCCACGCCCGACGGGAACGGGACCTCGGACTCAGGCTGCGCCCAGACGCCGTCGTAGCCGAGCAGTTCCGCCACCGCGTCGCAGGTCGACGGATGCGCCGTGAGGAGCGCGGCGCCATGGCGGACGTCGGGTGCGGGCTTCGACCGAGCCGTGGCGAAGGGGTCGGTCTGCGGCATCCGCCACGGCGGTACCCATGCGTCCAGTGCCGCCAGCCGGCCCGGGAAGATGCGACCGGCCTCGCGGATCAGCAGGGGGGCGAGGTCGGACGCGCCGGAGCGCAGGGTGGTGATCAGGAGCGGCAACCACGGCAGCAGCACCGTGTCCGGCAGCCGCCCGAACGCGTTCGACACCGCCTCGACGACCACGTCCGCCAGCCCCGGCACGGGCTCCAGCGCATGTACGAAGCCGCTCAGGTAGCGCGGATAGGCGGGCACGACCAGTGGATTGTCGAGCAGCTCGTCGCAGCGCGCCCGCAGCTCGGCCCGGGACAGCGTGCCGAGCTGCACCTGTGCGGCCCACAGAAGTGCCGTCTTCGACGGCTCGTCGGGGTGCGACTGGGCGACCGCCAGCTCCAGCTGGGTCCGGTCGCAGCCCAGCGAGAGGGCCAGGCCCTCCATGCTGAACAGGAAGCCGAGCATCGCCGCGACCTGCCCGACCGTCGCGTCCTCGTCCCGGAACGCCGTCGGCAGCAGCGTGCAGTAGTGGGCGTAACCCGTCTTGACGAAGGACTCGATCCACGACGGCAGCGACGGCTCGCTGGTGCGGTAGTAGGCCAGCAGCGCACGCACCCGGCGCAGCACCTCGGGCGCGCCGTCGACGCTTCGCTCGGTGGCGAGCAGTTTCAACGCGTGAGTGCCCAGCTCGTCGGCGAGGCGGCGGCTGCCCAGGTACAGGGTCGCGTCCTCGACCGCGGCCAGCACCGTCCCCGTCGTCGCCTGCGCCCCGTACGCTTCGCGCCGTAGCCGCTGCTCCAGGACCTGCTCGAGGCTGACACCCTCGTAGCCCAGCTCGATCAGAGCCCGCTGATGCGTGCCGAGCGCCAGGTCCCACGACTCCTGGATCGACCGCTCACCGAGCCTGCGCTCACCCATGATCGGCCGTGCCGCACCCTGCGGCATCAGGCGCCGCAGCATCCACAGCACGTCGGAACACGCCCGTAGCTCCGGCCGGGACGCCATGTCCAGCAGCGCCCGGCGCACCCCGCGCTGTTCGAGTTTCAGCTCCAGCGGTGCGAGCCGGTCGTACACATCGCGTGCGAGTGGCGGCAGCGAGTCGTAGCCGACCTGGCCGATCCGGTCGCCGCCCATCATGATCTCGACGAGACGCCGCACGTCCCGCCGCCCCGGCACGCTGTCCTTCTCGATGCAGGTGACGGCCGCGTCCTGGAAGTCGTACGGCGTCGGCTTGGCCCGGTCCCGCATGCCGGCGAGCAGGATCGACGTCTCGAAGACGGCGATGGCGTCGGCGGTGGAGGCCAGATAGCCGTTGCGCCGGGCCGCGCGCACGATGTCGACCGACCAGCCGAGCAGTTCGGCCTCGTCCAGACCGTCGAGCACGGGCGGTCTGCGCAGGAAGCCGGTCAGCTTGTCCGCGGCGACCGGGGACTGCGGCGCCGGGGCGACTGCCGCGACCGCCGTCTTCTTGCCCGACTTCTTCGTCCCTGCCTGGCCCTCCAGCCGGAACGGCTTCACCCGGGTCCGCTTCAGGCTCTTCGCCCACTCGGTCGCCGCGATCGACACCGAGCCCGAGGCGAGTCCGAACTGCGCCTCGATCGCCGCGTGACTGGAGGGGATCAGCCCGTACTGCCAGGTGGTGGCCGTGCGAGGCGAGATCGTGAAGGTGTCCGAGCTGCCGTGCACACCGAACTCCTCGACACGGCTGGCCGCGTGGAACGCGCCGCACACGTAGAGGCAGTCCTCCGGGGCCGTGCCCGTGGCCGTCAGATGCTCGCGCATCCGGGTCCACATGTACCGCTCGCGGTCCTCGTCCACCCGGACGCGCGACCCGTCGCCGGGGGCGAGCCGCCGGAACAGGCTGCCGATGAGGAACATGACCTGGCGGTAGGTGTCGTGATCGCTGTCCCCGAGCGGGACTTCGACGTACTGGTGCCACCACTCCGACCAGTGCCGCACCTTCCCGTGGCGGAGCAGATGCTCCTCCAACTCGGCGAAGCGCGGCCGCAGGTCGCCGATCTCGACGCCGACGGCCTCGCCGTGCAGCGCGGCCTCGGCCTCTTCCGGAGCCGTGGCCCCCTCCTGGGCGTGCTCGTCTCTCCTGTCCCACTGGAAGACGTGGTCCGAGGACCGGTCGACGAGCACCAGCTCGACGCCCGGGGTGTCCAGGGCGTACGCGATCGCCTGGTACTCGGCGGACGCCTCGGTGACCGGCGCCACGACCGACAGCGGGGCCCAGTCGGCGGGGAAGCCGTCGACGTCGCCGGCGAACGCCTGCACCGCCACCGGCAGCCGGCAGTTGCGCAGCTCGGTCAGGAGCGGCGCCATGTCCTCGCACAGCTCCAGGTACACCACCTTGGGCTGCTTCTCGCGCAGCCGGCGGGCCATGGCGAGAGCCGAGGCGGGGGAGTGGTGACAGACGGGGAAGATCTCCAGCGGCTCGCGCACCGCGCGGTCGACGTCGTCGACCATGCCGAGAAGGATCCCCTCCAGGGCGTCGGCCCCGCCCGCGAACGTGGCCGCGGCCTCCTGTAGTTGGCCGCGGAGCGCGGCGAACGACGTGCTCTCCTGGGGCCCGCTCATGACAGCGTGGCGATCGCGTCGCGGCCGCCCTCCAGGAACTCGGCCCAGGAGCCGCCCTCCTCCTTGCTGCGCGGCTCGACGACACCGTGCAGGTACTTGTTGAGAATGGCCAGGTCCTCGGGCTCCCGCCGGGTGAGGGAGCCGACGAGGGAGGACGCCAGGGTGCGGGCGGTCAGGGCCCGCTCACCGAAGAAGTTGCTGTGCAGGACGGCGTCCTCCAGCACACCGATCTGCTCGGCCGTCGACAGCGCGGACTCCAGCTTCTCGTCGTCGCTGCCGGCCGCGGCGGCGGACGCCCGCAGGTCGGCGAAGCTCTGGAGCAGCACGTCGAGGAGGGTCGGCGGCACGTCGAGGTCGATCGAGTGCCGGCGCAGCAGTTCCTCGGTGCGGAAGCGGACGATCTCCGCCTCGCTCTTCTTGTTCGTCACGACAGGGATGCGGACGAAGTTGAACCGGCGCTTCAGCGCGGACGACAGGTCGTTGACACCCCGGTCGCGGCTGTTGGCCGTGGCGATGATCGAGAAGCCGGGCTTGGCGAAGACGATGTTGTCGTCACCGCCGCCGCTCTCCAACTCGGGGACGGAGATGTACTTCTCGGACAGGATCGAGATCAGCGCGTCCTGGACATCGCTCGTCGAACGGGTCAGCTCCTCGAAGCGGCCGATCGAGCCGCCCTCCATCGCGGTCATGATCGGCGAGGGGATCATCGACTCCCGTGACTGGCCCTTGGCGATGACCATCGACACGTTCCAGGAGTACTTGATGTGGTCCTCGGTGGTCCCGGCCGTGCCCTGCACCACCAGCGTGGAGTTGCGGCTGATCGCGGCGGACAGCAGTTCGGCCAGCCAGCTCTTGCCCGTGCCGGGGTCACCGATGAGCAGCAGACCGCGGTCGGAGGCGAGGGTGACGATGGACCGCTCGACGAAGCTGCGGTCGCCGAACCACTTCTGCGACACCTCCCGGTCCAGTCCGTCGGCACGCTCGGAGCCGAGGATGAACAGGCGGACCATCTTCGGGGACAGACGCCACGAGAACGGCTTGGGGTTGTCGTCGATCGACTCCAGCCAGTCGAGTTCCTCGGCGTACTTGATCTCGGCAGGGGCGCGCAGCAGGTCTGACATGAGGGGAAAGCCTTTCCGTACGGTGATCACAACGGGACGTGGACGTACACCGGTCGATCAGGTGAGGAACGTCTTGAGCTCGTGCACGAGCTTCTTGATGTGGCCGGAGATCACCGGCGTACCGAGGTCCTTGAACTTCTCCCGGAACCAAGGGTTGACGCTGCCGCGCCCGGAGCTGGTCACCGAACCCACCGGGATGAACTTCGCCCCCGAGCGGTGGACGGCGGCCATGCTCTCGAACAGCTCGTCCGTGCGCCATTCGTAGAAGTCGGAGATCCACACCACGACGGTGTTGCGCGGCTCGGCGATCTTCGGCTGGGCCAGCGCCATGGCGACGGTGCCGTCGGTGCCGCCGCCGAGCTTGGTCCGCAGCAGCGTCTCGAACGGGTCGTGCGCCCAGGGCGTGAGGTCCAGCGCCTGTGTGTCGTACGCGATCAGGTGGACGTCGACCTTCGGCAGCCCGGCGAAGATGGACGCCAGGATGGTGCAGTTGACCATCGAGTCGACCATCGAACCCGACTGGTCCACGACCACGATGAGCCGCTGGGGTGTCGTCTTGCGGCTGGTGTGCCGGTAGTAGAGGCGGTCGACGTAGAGCCGCTCTCCCTCCGGATCCCAGTTGGTGAGGTTCTTCCAGATCGTGCGGTCGAGGTCGAGGTTGCGGAAGACCCGCTTGGGCGGGACCGACCGGTCGATGTCACCGACCGTGGCCTTCTCCACCTGGGTGCGCAGCACCTGGGCGACCTCGTCGACATAACGCCGGATCAGCGACTTGGCGTTGGCCAGGGCGACACCGGAGAGGTTGTCCTTGTCGCGCAGCAACTGCTCGATGAGGGACATGCTCGGTGTCAGCCGCGAGGCCAGCGCGGGATCGGCCAGCACCTCGCGCAGGTGCATGCGTTTGACGAGACCGGCTTCGATGGAACCGAGTTCCGGCCCGATCTCCGGGATCAGACGGCTCAGGTCGGGCGTGGGTCCGCCGAAACCGGTACCGGTCGGGCTGACGCCCTGCCCGCCTCCCGCACGGCCGGCACCGCCACCTCCGCCGCGCAGCTCGCCGGGCCGGCAGCCCAGCGCCCGTTCCAGCCAGCCCGCGTCGGACTGCCAGCGCGCCAGCTGCTCGGCGGTGACGGTGCCGGAGCCGGTCGCGAAGACGTTCAGCAGCACCTTCGACACGAGTGCCGCGCGCCGCACCTCGGCGGCCCGGTCACGTCCGCCGTCCTCGTCCGGCTCGGGCGTCATCAGCCCGTCGAACTCGGCGGCCAGCTCCGGATGACGCTGCGCGACGGAGTCGACGGACGTCCCCGGGTCGAGCAGCGCGGACGGCAGGCCGATGTCCTCGACCACGGCGAGACTCGCCGACTCCAGGTTCGCCTGCTCCTCGGGGTCGAACAGCCGGGCCAGCAGCCGCCAGTACAGCACCTGCCGCCGGTTCTCGTCCGGAACGGGCGCGGGGGCGCCTTCGATGGTCTGCTCGCTCATTTCCGCAGCAGCCTCCCTGCCCGTTCGCGCAGCACGGTGACGGCGTCGGTGGCGGCCTTTTCGGCCCGTACGCCGGCCTTGTCGGTCGTACCTCCGGCCCACGCCCCGGCGTGCACGGCGACGGACTTCTTCCGCACGGTCCGCTCGACGGCGAGCGGCTGCACCCGAAACTCCCCGGCGTCCCAGCGCAGCAGTCCGAGACACGCCCCGGACGAGGCGACGACCTCGGGGGTGAGCGGACCGGCGGCCGGAACCCGGTCGGTGTCGACGGCGAGACGCTGCCCCGCGACTTCGAACTCCACCCCGTCCTCCCCCTCCTCCACGGCATACCCCTCCAGCAGGACGGGCACGGCGATACGCGCCGGATGCCGGTCGAGCGGCGCCGTCGGGAAGGCGGCGGCGGTGGGCAGCGCCACTCGCGCGGTGGCGAACGCCTCGGCGGGCTCACCCGGCCGGGCCCGGGCGTCGTCCCAGATCAGATCGCCCTCACCGGTGACGGGCATCGCGTCGAGCTCCATCGCCCGCCCGTCACTGACCGCGGCCAGCAGGGACATGTGCGGCCGCAACAGCTGCCACAGCCCCGCGCCGACGACGGTGTCGGGCTTCGGTGCGGACACCGAGGCCAGCACCAGCCGCGGTGTGCCGCCGTCCGCCGGTTCGAACACGGCATGAACCTGCGCCTGCACGGCGGTGGCATGCTCCTGCACGTCGACACCGAGCGGCAGCAACCGGCCGGTCGCTTCGGTGACGCCGGGAGCGGAGGCCGCCGCTCCGGGCACCGTCAGCAGCATGGCGCGCGACCACAGGTCGGCCCAGCGCCGCACCGGAACCCGCTCCAGGGTCGCCCCCGGGCAGGAGGCGGCCAGCTCGGCCGCGAAACCGTCCAGCAGCGTGGCCAGGCGGCGCAACCCGGCGTCGGGCAGCATCGCGGACACGACGGGCGCCGCCCCGCCGACGAGTTCATGGTCGATGCCCTGCCATCCGGCCCGCGCGACGTCGCACAGCCAACTGCGCGCGGCGGTCAGCAGATTGACCGCGTGCACCGCATCGCCGGCCGTAGCGGCGCCCTGTTCGTCCCGAGGCCGCCCGACCGCCTCCTCGATGCGCAGGACCAGCGCGTCGTGCACGGAACCGAGCAGGGCGGTGCGAGCGGCGGCGAGCGCTACGAAGTGATCCTCGCCGGCGGCCCCGGCGGCGGTCTTCTCGGCAGCCTCGGCGACCCGCGCCGCCAGCGGCGAGCCGACGACGGCCTCGGCGAGAGCGGCGAGCCCATGGGCCTGGGCGGGCTGCGGACGCAGCAGACCGGCGACCAGTACTGCGTCGAAACCGTCCACAGCGGCCAGCGCTTCGTCGAGCCCGTCGACGGCGTCGGTCAGCACATCGGCACGCATCAGGCCACCGCCCTCGTCGTCGGGAACCACTGCATCTCGGGCAACGGAGCGGTGGTCGGGCCGAGTTCGAGATACGCCAGATGCCGCAGGAACCGGCTGAACACCTGGGCCGCGGCCGAACCGTCCCCCTGCCCCGGCCGGGTGGCGGTCATCGCGTCGGTAAGGGAGCCCGCATCGGCGGCCGCGCCACCGTCGACCTCGACCTTCAGATACCGGCCCACCCGCTCGGCGCCGTACTGAAGCACCGCCTCACTGATCAGCGCACGTATGTGATTGCAGAACCACCCGTGCGCCCCGCCACAGGGACGGTTGTTGTTGGTGCTGCACGCGAACGCGTACGTCCCCGCCTCGACCGACGACACATACACCCGCCCGATGTCCGACCCGCTGGACACCACACCCTGCAACCGCCCGTCGGCCAACTCCACGAAGGGCACCTTCGCGAGCTTCCGCGGCCGTGCGGACGGCACGACCCGCGCCGTGCTCGACTTCTCCCAGACCGACAACGCACCATCTCCCATGCATGCGAAAGGGGATGTCAACGCCAGAGCGGCGCAACGAGATCAAACTATCGGCACCCACTGACAACGCCACCGACACCGGGCGACGGCCGCGCCCGTGAGCCTCGGGAGACGGCGCGGTGGGCGGTCATGCCGAAGCGTTGTGACGTACGCACTGACTGACGGGCTCTCGAAAATGTGTATGCCTGGGGACCGTGGCCTGGCACCATGAGGCGCCGCACCGATGCGTCTTGCCGCGGGCCGAGCGCCCTGACCGAAGGGGATTCCATGGCGGACTGGATCTACATCCTCAATCCGCGCAAGGACACCTTGGACGGGGAGCCGTCCGACAAGGAGACGATGCGGCAACTGGCGGAGGAGGAGCCGGAACTGGAGCTCTGGCTCAGCCGTCGCTACCGGATGCGGCCGGGCGACCGCCTCTGGTTCTTCTTCGCCCAGCCGGAATCGGCGGTCGCCGCGGTGGCCGAGGTCGACGAGGAACCCTGGGCGGACGACGAGGACCCCGGCGTTCCCTACCTGGTCGCGGTGACCATGATCACCGAGGCGACAAAGGCGCTGTACCGCGAGCCGGTGAGCCGCGAGGAACTCGGACTGGGCCAGGTGCGGTCGGTACAGAAGGTCAAGCCGGAGGCGTTGCCGGTGCTGCTGGCACGTTCGGGGCTGTGAGACTGCCGCGATGAACGCCGGTGCCCGGGGTGTGGGTCAGCGCAACTCGGGACGGGCGAGTGCCCGTGTGAAGGGTTCACCGGTGCGGCGCGCGTAGGCCATCCGCTCACGCACCTCCCGCAGGGTGCGCGGGCGGTAACCCGGCCCGCCGCAGCAACTTTTGTGGAACCGGACGCCTGCGTGCAGCAGCACGGACAGGGTCCGCCAGGCCGCGAGGTCCCGGCGTCGTGGCGCGGCGAAGGCGGAGCCGACGTGAATCAACGGCTCCGCACAACGGGGGCAGATCCGCCGCCTGTCCCTGCCGTACGGCTGCTTGTAGGAGACCCGGCAGGGCAGGCAGACGTACGAGGTCTTCGCGTGGGCCATGCCGCCAGGGTAGGCGGCCGCCGGACCGAACTCGACTCAATTGCAGGCCGCGCGACCCTGTTGGTCAGCGGGCTTCCCGCTCTCGGTGGTCACCCGTGCCCCTCGCAAGAGCACCGGGAGCCACAGCAGACATGCCAGCAGGGGGACCGCGGCGTACGTGGCCATGCCCGCACTGGAGCCCAACCCGTCCATGAGCGCGCCGAGGACGAGATAGCCGATGCCGATGAGCGCCGACTCCACGAACGCGATCATCGACAGCAGGCTCGCCCGGTGGCGCGACGGCACTGCCTCGTTGAACACGTTGTCCACGATCACGGCTGTGATCTCGGGAATTCCGACCAGGAGCAGGAACGCGGCGATGGTGACCCGGACAAGGCCGAGGCCGCTCAGGCCGAGCGCCACGGCGAGTGTCAGGAGGGACACCGGGACGATGGCCCGATATCCGATGCGCCGGTCCGCGCGGTCCGACAGCAGGGGAGTGAGCCCGCCGGCGAAGAATCCCGCCGATATGACCGCGCTGACCAATGCGGTGCCCGCTCCCTGATCGGAGAGGGTCTTCTGCGTGAAAATGATGTACGGCGTCAAGGTCGCATGCATCAGTCCGGACACCACGACGAGCGTCACCAGCGCCGGTGTGGCGACCCGAAGCATCGCCCGCCATGCTGTGGCGTCGCCGTGCCGCTCCTGAGCTCCGCCCCGCTCGTCCACCGCGTCCGCGCCGCGGATCTCGGGCACTCGTGACATCAGCACCACCACGGCCAGGACGAGACACGCGGCCGAACCTACGTAGACGACTCCCCAGGAGAACTGCTGCAGTTGGCCGCCGAGGACGATGGCGGCTCCCGAGGTGACCGTCCCGAGCATGGTGAACCGGGACTTGATCCTGACGTAGCCGGCCGTCGCACCACGGCGCACGAGCAGGTCGTACAGCAGGGCGGTGTCCGAACCGGACACACATGCCATGCCCACGCCCTGCCCGATGAACAGCGCCAGGAACACCCAGTAGTCGGAGAACGCCACCTGACCGAGCAGACATCCGGCGATCAGCACCTGGCCGATCACGATGCTCGCACGCCTGCCGATTCGGTCGGCGATGACTCCCGTCGGCAACTCCGCAATTCCGCTGACCAGGTAGAGCAGTGTCTGCAACAGGGCCACTTGCGCGGCGGAGAAGCCCCGCTGATAGAGGAAGAGGACGAATACGCCGCGCTGGAACAGCGAGTTGGCGAGCACGGCGTATACGTAGAACGGGCGCGTGACGCCTCGTGCCGCATCGTCGACCGCAGCCGACCCGTGGGCGGCCTCCGTGGTGCCGGTCATGCTGCGGGCCCCCCTGGTGACTCGGCGATCATTGGGCCGAATCATGGCAGAAGCGGGGCGAGGGGCCCCGGGGAGCTGAGTCAGCGCCCCGGGCCTGGTTCGAACTCCGGGTCCACTTGGGCCGCGAGGTCGTGGCCCATCCTGTCGTTCGCCCAGGCGCGGGCATTGCGCAGGTGGAACTCGACCGCGTGGCGGTGGGTGGCGGGCCAGTCCTTGGGCTGAGCGTCGACCGCCTCGCGCAGCACGTTCAGCGCATGCACGTTCTCCGCCTCCAGATCCCCCCGCTCCCGCCCCTGTTCTCCCGCCCGCACCCACGACGACTGGACGAGATGCGTGAGAAGGTCGTCGCCCACCTCCTCCTTGAGGAACATGAGGTCGTCCTCGCCCGTCACCTTGTTGCCGACCACCGCCACACGGACGCCGAACTCCTCCGCGTGGTCGCGGTACTGGCGGTACACCGAGACGCCCTTGCGTGTGGGCTCCGCCACCAGGAACGTCAGGTCGAAGCGGGTGAACAGGCCCGACGCGAAGGCGTCCGCGCCTGCTGTCATGTCGACGACCACGTATTCGCCGGGGCCGTCGACCAGGTGGTTCAGGTAGAGCTCGACGCCGGCGAGCTTGGAGTGGTAGCAGGCCACCCCCAGGTCGCTCTCGTCGAACTCGCCCGTCACCATCAGCGGGACGTCTCCCACGCGACGTACGTGCCGTGTGTGCAGTTCGTCGTCCCCGAGGAGGGTCAGGAGGCGGGAGCCCCGGCCCGGTGGGGTGGTCTTGACCATGGCGTCGGCCGAGGGGATGCGCGGGTTGGTGCCGCGCAGGTAGTCCTTGATGTCCCGGACGTGGGCGCCGAGGGGCGGGGCGTCCAGGGCGTCGCCTTCATGGCCCAGGGCCGCCGCGAGGTGCTGGTTGATGTCGCCGTCAATGGCCAGCACGGGGGCCCCGGAGCGGGCCAGATGGCGGGCGAAGAGTGCCGACAGGGTCGTCTTGCCGCTGCCGCCCTTGCCGACGAACGCGATGCGCATCAGGAACCGCCTGCCGTCGGTGCTAGGGTACGCTTGTTGAAAATGGATGTCATGTGAGTAGATTGTCGATGGCTGGCGAGCGGTGTCAAATCGCTTGGGCCGTACGGGGGTTGTTGGCGTGTCCCATCGCTGTGCGGGTGCTGTGATCACCCGTTCGGTGCTTAATGCATATGATGTGCAAGTGCGTGATTACAGCATTAGGGCGGCGAGCCCGGACGACCTCGACGGCGCGCGGGCCCTGATGCTCGACACCGTCTACCGCGACTTCGGCACCGGCTACGTGCCCCGCTGGCACGCGGACATCATCGATCCGGCCGCCGCCTATCTGGCCCCGCCCCGGCACACCCTCCTCGTCGCGCTCGACCCGCGCGACAACGGTGTCGTCGCCACCGCCGCCCTCGACTCGCGCGGCCCGGCCCACCCGCCGAACCCGCGCGACCTCGCCGAGCGCTACCCCTGCGGCACGACCGCCCAGCTGCGCCGCGTCTACGTCCGTCCCGGGCACCGCAGGCGCGGCCTCGCCCGGCGGCTCGTGCGCGAACTGCTCGCCTTCGCCGCCGCCGACGGCGGCTACCGCGCCGTCTATCTGCACACCGACCCCCAGGTGCCCGGCGCCGAGAGCTTCTGGCGCTCACTCGGCAAGGTCGTGCACGACGAACGGCAGGACACCCACGGCGGCAACGACGTCGTCCACTTCGAGATACCGATGGAGCGCTAGACCGTGCGACGCCGCATACCCCCGATCCTCGCCGCCCTCATGCTGGCCCCGGCGCTCGCCGGCTGCTTCGCTTCCAACGGCGCCGGTGAAACAGGCAACCCCGCCGACGCCGCCTCCCGGCTGCGCGTCGCCCTCGCCTTCCCGCCCGCCGAGAACCTCTCGCCGTACGGCGCCGACGCCACGATCCTGAGCCGCCTCGGTGTCACCGAGGGGCTGACCGCGCTGGACGCGAACGGCGCCGCCACTCCCGCCCTCGCCGCCTCCTGGCGCCAGGAGGACGACCGCACCTGGCTGTTCACCCTGCGCGAGGCCACCTTCCAGGACGGCTCGGAGGTCACCCCGGCCGCCGTCGCCGCCTCCCTCACCCGCGCCACCGAGGCCAAGCCCGCCCCGGCCGCCCTCGCCGGCGTCACCCTCACCGCGAAGGCGGAGGGCGCCACCGGCGTCCGGATCACGACCGGGAACCCGGACCCGATCCTGCCGCTGCGGCTGTCCAGCCCCTCCCTCGCCGTCCTCTCCGCGAAGGCGTACAAGAACAAGGACGACGTCGATCCGGTCGGCACCGCCACCGGGCCCTACGCACTCACCAAGGTGATGGGCGCCACCGCGGCCACCCTCGACCGCTACGACGACTACTGGGGCGGCCGCGCCCAGGCCCCCGGCATCGACGTGAAGTTCGTCGCCGACGGCACCGCCCGCGCCAGCGCCCTGCGTACCGACCAGGTCGACCTCGCCGAGTCGGTCCCCGTCGCCCAGGCCGCCACCCTCGACAAGGCCGGCCGCAAGGCGACCGCCACCACCCGCACCACCAGCCTGCTCCTCAACAGCGAGAAGGGCCCCTTCAAGGACGCCGCCCTGCGGGCCGCCGCCCGCCGCGCCGTCGACACCTCCGTCCTGGCCAAGGGCGTCTACGAGGGGTACGCCGACGCCGGCGCCGGCATCTACGGGCCCGCCGTCACCTGGGCCGAGGGCAAGCGCACCGCGCCGGTCGGGCGCGCGAAGCCCGGGAAGCCCGAGGGGACGCGCATCACGCTCGCCACGTACGACAACCGGCCCGAACTGCCGGAAGTCGCCCAGGTGCTGAAGCAGCAGCTGGAGAAGGCCGGGTTCGCGGTCACGCTGGAGGTGCGTGAGTACTCGCGGATGGAGAGCGACGCGCTGGCCGGGAAGTTCGACGCGTTCGTCCTCGCCCGCAACACCCTCGTCGACACCGGCGACCCCGTCTCCGTCCTCGCCAGCGACTACACCTGCGACGGCGGCTACAACATCGCCCGGCTGTGCGACAAGGACGTGGACCGGGCCGTGGCCGACGCCGAGGCGGCCACCGAAACCGCTGAGCGGCAGGACGCCGCGATGGCCGCCGAGGCCCGCATCCTGGGTACCGACGCCGTCGTACCGCTGGTCCACCAGCGCATCATCACCGGCGTCGGGACGTCCGTGCGGGGCGAGATCCTCGACCCGTACGAGCGCACCCTCGTCGGCATCGGCACCCGGCGCTGACCCGTGCCGCACCGCATGGCCACCCTGCTGTGGCGGGCCGGGATCGCGGCCGCCCTCGTCACGGTCATCGGTGTGCTGCCCTGGCTCTCGCACACCGACCCCGCGCTCACCGTCCTCAAGGCCCGCTCGGCGGACCGCGACCCCACCCCCGAGGTGCTGGCGGACATCCGCGCCCAGCTCGGCCTGGACGACGGCCCGTTCCGGCTGCTCGGTGACTGGCTGGGCGGGCTGTGGCGCGGGGACGCCGGACGGTCGTGGATCTCCGGCAGCGAGGTCACGCCCGACGTGCTCCAGGCGTTGGGCGTGTCCCTGCTGCTGATGGCGGTGGCCTTCGTGGCCGCCGCCCTCACCGCCGCGCTGATCTGCGCCCGCACGCTGTGGCTCGGGGCGCACCGGCGACTGGACGGGCGGCGCGCGGGAGGCAGCGGGTCCGCCGTGCTCGCCGCGCTGCCCGAGTTCCTCATCGCGTCCGTCCTCGCCACCGTCGTCGGCGTGCAGCTCGGCTGGCTGCCCGCGCTCGGCTGGTACGGCTTCCAGTGGACGATCCTGCCCGCCCTCGCCCTCGGCCTGCCGGCCGGCGCCGTCCTCGGACGGCTCCTCGACGACCTGCTGCCCGGCGCCTTCACCGAGCCCTGGGCGCTCGCCGCGAGCGCGCGCGGACTGCCCGGCCGTACGGTCGCCCGGCAGGCCGTGCGCCGCTGCCTGCCCGGACTGCTGCCCAACACCGGCCTGTTCGTCGTGGGGCTCACCGGCGGCGCGGTCACCGTCGAGCAGATCTTCGACATCCCCGGTCTCGGCCGCACCACCCTCCAGGCCGCCCTCGCCCAGGACCTGCCCGTCCTCCAGGCCGGCACGCTCGCCCTCGTCCTGCTCGCGGCGGTGGCCGCCGCAGCCGCCCACCTCCTCACCCGTCTGCTGATCGGCCCGGCCCTGCGCGACGGCGCGCTGCCGTCCCTGCACCGGCCGGCACCGCCCGCCCGCGGCATCCTGCCCCTGGTCCACGGCGGCCTGCTCCTCGCCGTCATCGCCCTCGGCCTGCCCCGCGACCCGCTGGCCCTGGACACCGCCGAGCGGCTCGCGGCGCCTTCCCCGGCCCACCCGTTCGGCACCGACGCGCTCGGCCGGGACCTCCTCGCCCGGGTCGCGCACGGCGCCCTCGACACCCTGCTCCTCGCCCTCGCCATCACCGCCGTCACCCTGCTCACCGGGGTCGCGCTCGGCCTGCTGCCCCGGCTGTCGGGGCCACTCGTCGACACGGTCACCGCGCTGCCACCCGTCCTCGTCGCCCTGCTCGTCACGGCGGTCGTCGGCAGCGGCTCCGCGACGCCCGCGCTCGCCGTGGCCGCCGTCGCCTGGACACCGCTCGCCGCGCACACCTCGGCCCTGCTGCGGCAGGAACGCGCGTCCCTCCACCTGACGGTGACCCGCGCACTGGGCGCCGGCCCCTGGTACCTCCTGCGCCACGAGCTGCTCCCCGCCGTCGTCCCGCCCGTCACGCGCCACGCCCTGCTCCGCCTGCCCGGCATCGCCCTCGCGCTCGCCTCGCTGGCCTTCCTCGGCCTGGGCGCCCAGCCGCCGTCCCCGGAGTGGGGCCTGCTCCTCGCCGAGAACCAGCCCTACGCCGAGCGCGCCCCGTGGGCGGTCCTCGCGCCCGCCGCCGTACTCGCCCTGCTGGGCGCGCTGGCGGTGACGGCGGCCGGGGGAGTCAGGCGTCGAACCCGCGGGACGGAGCCGATCGCCACCGCGCCCGAACCCAAGCCGGAGACAAGGGAGTTGGTGGCCACCCGATGATCGGTGCGTCCTCCGTACCCGGCCTCCGCAAGGCGACTTCGGACCGGCCCCGCCTCTCTCCCCTCCTCCGCCTCCTCATCCTCACCCAACTCGCCTTCAACGTCGGCTTCTTCGCCGTCCTCCCCTTCCTCGCCGAGCATCTCGGGCAGGCCGTCGGGATGGCCGGCTGGCTGGTCGGGTTCGTGCTGGGGCTGCGGACCTTCAGCCAGCAGGGGCTGTTCGTGGTGGGCGGGGCGCTGGCCGACCGGTACGGGATCCGGCCGGTGGTGCTCACGGGGTGCGTGCTGCGGATCGCCGGGTTCGTGTGGCTGGGGTACGCGAGCGAGACCTGGGCGGTCATCGGGGCGGTGCTGCTGATCGGGTTCGCCGCCGCGCTGTTCTCGCCGGCCGTGGAGTCCGAGGTGGCCCGGCAGGCCGTGCTGTGGGAGGAGTCGGGCGCGGGCTCCCGTACCCGCGTCCTCGCACTGCTGACGGTGGCCGGGCAGGCGGGCGCGTTCGTGGGACCGCTGCTGGGCGCGCTGCTGCTGTCGGTGGACTTCCGTACGGTGTGCCTCGCCGGCGCCGGGATCTTCGTACTCGTCCTCGCCGGACACGCGTGGCTGCTGCCGCAGCACATACCCGGGCGCGGCGGAGTCGAGTTCCGGGGCGGCCTGGGCAAGCTGCTGCGCAACCGCCGCTTCCTCGCCCTGTGCTGTGCGTACGGCGCCTATCTCCTCGCCTACAACCAGCTGTACCTGGCCCTGCCCGACGAGGTGGAGCGCGCCACGGGCTCCCAGGCGGCGCTGGCCTGGCTGTTCGCCCTGTCCTCACTGCTGGTGGTGGTGGCCCAGCTGCCCGTCACCCGCTGGGTGGGGGAGCGGCTCACCCTGCGCCGGTCCATGGTGGCCGGACTGCTGCTGATCGCGGCGGGCTTCGCGGTCGTGGCCGCCGCCCGGCCCGCCGACCGGACCGGCACCGCGGGCCTGCTGCCGGCCGCCGGCTTCGTCGTCCTGCTCACCCTCGGCCAGATGCTCGTCGCCCCGGTCGCCCGCGCCTGGGTCCCCGACCTCGCCGAGGAGGGCCGCCTCGGCCTCTACACCGGCGCGCTGTCCTCGATCTCCGGCCTGATAGTCCTCATCGGCAGCTCAGCGACGGGAACCCTCCTGGACACCACCTTGCCAACGGCGGTGCCGTGGCTGGTACTCGCGGCGGTGCCGGTGTTGGCGGTCGGGGTGTTGCCGCGAAGGTAGGCGGAGTCCAGGGGGTTGGGCAGCGCAGCGGCTGGGTTCCGAGTCGGCCATTGCCGGGATCGATGTGCGGCTCCGCCGCGCGGGCGCCACCAGCCACAGCGGACCCGCAGACAAGGGACGGCATACCGGGGCAGCCCCCTTCAGGAAGCCACCAGCTCCCGCACCTTCGGCACCGAGACCTTCAGCGTCCGAGACGTCCGGTACAGCCAAAGGATGTCGCGGCCGAACGACCAGACCAGCGCCGCCAGTGCCGTCGCGGCGATCGCGAAGGTCGCCGCGTACGGGAGGTAGTCGGACGCGGCCAGGAGCAGGAACACGCCCTGCATCGCGGCCACCGTCTTGCGGGCCGTGCTCGGGGGGAGTGCGGCGTTGAGCCAGGGCCACACACGGGCCGCGGCGACGAAGGCGTAGCGCATGGCGCCGATGAGCAGGACCCACGGCCCGAGCGACATCGAGACGTACACGCTCAGCACCAGGATCAGGAACGCGTCCACCTCCATGTCGAAGCGCGCGCCGAGCGCCGTGGAGGTGCCGGTGCGGCGGGCCACCTTGCCGTCCACGCCGTCCAGGATCAGCGCCACCGCCGTAAGACCGACGAAGAGCGTGACGGGCGGCGAGCTCTGGAAGGAGTCCGCGACCAGGGCGGTGACCCCGCCCACCAGGGTCGCGCGGCCCAGCGTGACCCGGTTCGCCGGGCCGAAGGAGCGCAGCCCGGAGCGGTGCAGGGCCAGGGACAGCAGCGCCCACGTCGCGACGGCGAACACCAGTCCGGTCAGCCAGCCCGCCGGCCCCATACCTATCGCCGAGCCGAGCATGGCCAGCAACAGGATCTGCACGCCCGCTCCCACCGCGGTCTCCTGCTGGACCAGCCTCGCGTCGTAAGTGTTGTTCAGGGCCACCGCACATTCCTCCGGCCAGATGACAGAGACGATCAAGGCCGCGTACTGTGCGCGACCTGTGCACACCTCCGTACGTGCACGGCTTCACGATCGTTCAGGAGGATCCCGATGAACCGCGCCGCACGTGCGTTCTGGCTCAGCTCCCCGGGCGCGGGAGAACTCCGGGACGTCACCCTGCCGGAGCCCGGCGAGGGCGAAGTCCTGGTGCGGTCGCTGTACTCCGGAGTCAGCCGGGGCACCGAGACACTCGTGTTCCGCGGCGGGGTCCCGCACAGCCAGCACGCCGCCATGCGCGCCCCCTTCCAGGAGGGCGAGTTCCCCGCCCCGGTGAAGTACGGGTATCTCAACGTCGGGACGGTGGAAGAGGGGCCGTCCGAACTCGTCGGCCGTACGGTCTTCTGCCTGTATCCGCATCAGACGCGCTACGTCGTCCCCGCGAGCGCCGTCACCGTCGTACCCGACACCGTGCCCGCCGCCCGCGCCGTCCTCGCCGGCACCGTCGAGACGGCCGTCAACGCCCTGTGGGACGCCGCGCCCCTGATCGGCGACCGGATCGCCGTGGTCGGCGGCGGCATGGTCGGCTGCTCGGTGGCCGCCCTGCTGGCCCGCTTCCCGGGCGTGCGGCTTCAGTTGGTCGACGCCGACCCCGGCCGGGCCCAGGTCGCCGAGGCCCTCGGCTGCGACTTCGCCGCGCCCGAGGACGCCCTCGGCGAGTGCGACCTGGTCGTGCACGCCAGCGCCACCGAGCAGGGCCTCGCCCGGTCCCTGGAACTGCTCAGGGCGGAGGGAACGGTCGTGGAACTCAGCTGGTACGGCGACCGGCAGGTCGGCCTGCCGCTCGGCGAGGCCTTCCACTCCCGCCGGCTGGTCATCCGCAGCAGCCAGGTCGGCACCGTCTCCCCGGCCCGCGGCGCCACTCGCGGCTACGGCGACCGGCTCGCCCTCGCCCTCGACCTGCTCGCCGACCCCGCCCTGGACGCCCTGGTCACGGGGGAGAGCCCGTTCGAGGAACTGCCCGCGGTGCTGCCGAAACTCGCCTCCGGGGAGATCCCGGCGCTCTGCCACCGTGTCAGGTACGCGGACACGCCCTGACGGACTCGTTCATTCCCGGACGACAAGAGCGCCTGACCTGAGAAAAGAGTGAGAGAGCGCTGAACAACGGGAAGCGAAGAGCCGTACTACACGACATCCCCGGCAGCCATCAGCGGGGATGAGGAGCGCACCGCACCTGGAGGGTCGTCCGTTGTTCAGCATCACCGTCCGCGATCACATCATGATCGCCCACAGCTTCCGCGGCGAGGTCTTCGGACCCGCGCAGCGACTGCATGGAGCGACGTTCCTGGTGGACGCAACGTTCCGGCGCGAGCAGCTGGACGACGACAACATCGTCGTCGACATCGGACTGGCCACACGGGAGCTGGGCGCGGTCGTCGCCGAGCTGAACTACAGAAACCTCGACAACGAACCCGAGTTCGACGGGATCAACACCTCGACCGAGTTCCTGGCCAAGGTGATCGCCGACCGGCTCGCCGAGCGGATCGAGAAGGGCGCGCTGGGCGAGGGCGCCAGGGGGCTGGCCGGGCTCACCGTCACGCTGCACGAGTCGCACATCGCCTGGGCGAGTTACGAGCGTGCGCTGTGACCGACGTGACGCTGGAGAAAGACACGACCGCGCGGAACCCGGAGAACGTCACACTCGGCTTCGTGCCCGTGCAGCACTCCGTCCTGAAGAACGCCGAGATCATCCCCATGTCCCTGCGCTCCGTGCACTTCGTCCTGCCGGGCGGCGTCGACGACCCGGCCGCGCCCAGCGGCGGCAACGCCTATGACCGGCGGGTCTGTCTGGACCTGCCCGGCTTCGGGTGGCAGGTGCACAAGCACGCCGTGGACGGCAGCTGGCCCCGGCCCGGCGCCGCCGCCCGCGCGGAACTCTCACGGACGCTGCGCGAGTTCCCCGACGGCACCGTCGTCCTGCTGGACGGCCTCGTCGCCTGCGGAGTACCCGAGATCATCGTCCCGGAGGCCGAACGGCTGCGTCTCGCGGTCCTCGTCCACCTCCCGCTCGGCGACGAGACGGGCCTGGACCCCGCCGTGGCCGCGGACCTGGACGCCCGGGAACGCACGGTGCTGCGGGCCGTCCCCGCCGTGATCGCCACCAGCGACTGGGCCGTGCGCCGGCTCGTCTCCCACCACGGCCTCGCCCCCGAGCGCGTCCATGTCGCCGCCCCCGGCGCCGACATCGCCCCCCTCGCGGCCGGCACCGACGGAGTCTCCCGCCTGCTGTGCGTGGCCGCGGTGACCCCGCGCAAGGGCCAGCACCGGCTGGTCGAGGCCCTGGCGGCGATCACCGATCTGCCGTGGAGCTGTGTGTGCGTGGGCGGGCTGAACCAGGACCCCGAGTACGTGGCCGACCTGCGGTCCCTGATCGCGAAGCACGGCCTCGAGGACCGGCTCGTCCTGGCGGGTCCGCAGTCCGGCGCCGAACTCGACGCCAGCTACAACAGCGCCGACCTCATGGTGCTCACCTCCTACGCCGAGACGTACGGCATGGCGGTGACGGAGGCCCTGGCGCGCGGCATCCCGGTGCTCGCGACCGACGTCGGCGGTCTCCCCGAGGCAGTCGGCCGCGCCCCCGACGGCGGTGTCCCCGGCATCCTCGTCCCGCCGGAGAACCCCGCCGCGATCGCCGTCGAACTGCGCGGCTGGTTCGGCGAGGCGGACGTGCGACGCCGGCTGAAGGCGGCCGCCCGCGGTCGCCGGGCCGCACTGAACGGCTGGGCCGGCACGGCCCGCAGCCTGGCCTCGGTCCTGGGCCGACTGCCGAACGAACCGCGGAGGGCGGCATGAGGAATCCGGCGACGACACAGACCGGCGGCGTGGTCCCGGCCCAGCCGGGCCCCAGGGACGTGACGGACGCGGCGGCCGGACCGCAGCGCGGGATCGTTTCAGCGGAGGGTGACATGAGTGGCGTGTCCATACCGGCGTCCGACGACGACGCCGTGATCCTCGGCGCCGGTCCCAGCTTCCGCCCCGGCGAGCGGGCCACCGTACGACTGCGGGACGCCGGGCCAGAGGATCCGCCCCGCTACGCGCCCGAGTGGCTGGAGCTGCGGGAGAGCGCCGACGCCACCGCGCGCGCCCACGACCTGCTCGACCCGCTGCGCATCCGGCTCGCCAACCTGCCCGGCCGGGCAGGGGGGGTGGTCATCCACGACATCGGCTGCGGCACCGGCTCCATGGGCCGCTGGCTCGCGCCCCACCTGGACGGCGCCCAGCACTGGGTCCTGCACGACCGCGACCCCTACCTGCTGCACTTCGCCGCCGTCGCCTCCCCGCGCTCCGCGGCCGACGGCAGCCGTGTCACGGTCGAGACGCGCCGCGGCGACGTCGGCCGCCTCACCCCGGACGCCCTCAAGGGCGCCTCGCTGGTGACGGCGTCCGCACTGCTCGACGTCCTCACCCGCGACGAGATCGACACCCTCGCCGCCGCCTGCGCGGGCGCGGGCTGCCCGGCGCTGCTGACCCTCTCCGTCGCCGGACGCGTCGAACTCACCCCGTCCGACCCGCTGGACCAGGAGATCGCCGAGGCGTTCAACGCCCACCAGCGGCGCTCCGGCCTGCTGGGCCCGGACGCGATCACGGCGGCGGCCGAGGCCTTCTCCGAGCACGGCGCGACCGTGCAGGTGCACCCGAGCCCCTGGCGGCTCGGACCCGGTGAGAAGGCGCTCACCGCCCAGTGGCTGCGCGGCTGGGTCGGCGCGGCGGTCGAGCAGCGCCCCGAACTGCGCGAGCGCGCCGACCGCTACCTGACCGAACGCCTCGCCGCCTGCGCGGCGGGCGAGTTGAGCGTCGTGGTCCACCACAGTGACCTGCTCGCGCTGTGCCGGCCGAAGGGCGGGGCGGCATGAGCGTGGAGACGGTGGCGACGGCGCCCGCGGCCCGCAGGGCCGCGAAGGCGCGACGCCGGCGCGCGAGCCGCGGCGAGGCCTCGGTGGTACGTCCGGACGCCGACGCCGTTCCGGCTTCGCGGGAATCCGCGCCGGTCGCCCCGTTCCTGACGGTACGCGCCGACGCCCCCGTCTCCCCGGCCACCTCGCCCGCCCGCACAGGCGTCGTCGTCACCGAGCCCCGCCCGCAGGCGGCGCCCGCCACGCCTGCGCGCGGCCGCCTGCGCACCGTCCTGTCCCGCCTCAACACCCCTGCCGTCCGCACCCACCTGGGCACGGCCGTCGGCGTCGCCATCCTCGTCGTGCTGTTCTGGCGGCTGGGTACCGGCGTCTTCCTCGACGGACTGCGGCGGATCGACGCGCCGGCGCTCGCCGGGGCGCTCGGCATCGGGGCCGTCACCACCGTGTTCAGCGCCTGGCGCTGGCAGTTGGTGGCGCGTGGGCTGCGGATCCGGCTGCCGCTGTGGCCGGCCGTCGCCGACTACTACCGGGCCCTGTTCCTCAACGCGGCCCTCCCGGGCGGCGTCCTCGGCGATGTCCACCGCGCGGTGCGGCACCGACAGAGCGCCGGTGACCTGGGACGCGGGGTCCGCGCGGTCGTGCTGGAGCGCACCGCCGGCCAGCTCGCCCTCGCCGTCGTCGGCGCGGGCGTCCTGCTGACGATGCCGTCACCGGTGCTGAACCAGGCCCGGGACATCACCCCGCTCGTCCTGTTCGCCGGCGTCGGCGCGTTCGCCGTGGTCGCCGCCGTGCGCATGAACCGCGCGCCCTCCCGCCGCGAGCGCACCCACCCGACGGCGCTGCGCTCCACCCTCGACGAGGCACGCGAAGCCCTGGTCTCCCGCCGCAACGGCCCCGGAGTCGCCGTCTCCTCCGTCGTCGTGCTCGCCGGACACCTCGGCATGTTCGTGCTCGCGGCCCGGATCGCAGGCTCCGGCGCCTCGGTCGCCGCCCTGCTGCCGCTCGCCGTCCTGGCCCTGCTCGCCATGGGACTGCCCCTGAACATCGGCGGGTTCGGCCCCCGGGAGGGCGTCACCGCCTGGGCGTTCGGCGCCGCGGGGCTCGGCGCGACCACCGGACTGGCGGTCGCCGTCGTGTACGGCGTGCTCAGCTTCGTGGCCGCCGTGCCGGGGCTGCTGGTCCTGGTCGTCCGCTGGTACGCCGGGGTGCGCGCGGGATCCGGATCCGCCGCGACCGTGGCGGACCCGGAACCCAGCGGCTATTTTCGTGCGTCTCCCGTGTCCGCTACGGAATCGTCCGCGGAGGTCAGCAGTGACACATACGCGCCGAAGGAATCAGCGAGGCTCGCCAGCAGCCGCTTCCCCTTTTCCGCGGAACCCAGCGAAGGACGGCCGATGACACCGGAATCGGTATAGCCGGACATACCGAGGGTCAACAGATGACGTCGGTCGTCAGCCACGAAATCAGAAGTCTCATAACCGGGTCGGATCAATTCGGGATGAGCGTGCAGAAGGATGGAGGTCTCGATTTCCCCCGCGTGCATGTCGGTGAGCAGCGAGGTCACCACCCCCGCCCGCTCCCGCGCCGCCTCCCAGTCCTCCGGGGCCGGGAACAGCGCCATCCGCTCACCGCGCGCGGAGGATTCCTGAACGACGTTGCCCAGTACGTAGTTTCCGCCGTGCCCGTTGACCAGCACCAGGGCGTCGACGCCCGACCGGCGGAGCGAAGCCGCAATGTCCCGTATCACCGCATGAAGGGTCATGGAAGAGATGCTGACGGTCCCCGGCCACGCCGCGTGCTCGTGCGAGCAGGAGATCGTCACCGGCGGAAGGAGGTGCACCGGGTGCGCCGCGGCGATCTCGCGCGCGATGGCACAGGCCACCAGCGTGTCGGTCGCCAGCGGAAGGAACGGGCCGTGCTGCTCGAAGCTTCCGACGGGAAGGACCGCCACCTGTCGTGAGACGCCCGCTCCCCGCGTCCGTACGTCCTCGGTGGTGTCCGCCGGTACCAGCGAGTGTGCCGCCGGCCGCGTTTGCGAACCACTCATCTTTTCACGGCCTTTCGTCTCTGCTTAGGAACTGAAGAATCATGACAGATAAAATTGGCGTCCTCGGCAAGAAGTCCGCGCAGCGGACGCAGCGTTCCGGTGTGGAGCGCGTGGTGAATGCACCGTTGCCCACCGTGTACGGGGAATTCCGTGCCATCGGTTACCTCGACCACGACCGCGGGGACGAGCAAGTCGCCCTCGTCTACGGCGAGATAGGCACGGACGACGTGCTCACCCGGCTGCACTCCGAGTGCCTCACCGGCGACGCCTTCGGCTCCCAGCACTGCGAGTGCGGCGACCAGCTGGCCTCCGCGCTGCGCGCGGTCGTCGCCGAGGGCCGCGGCATCGTCGTCTATCTGCGGGGCCACGAGGGGCGGGGCATCGGACTGCTCGGCAAGCTGCGCGCGATGGCCCTCCAGGCGGAGGGCCTGGACACCGTCGAGGCGAACCTCGCGCTCGGTCTGCCGGTGGACGCCCGTGACTACGGCGTCGCCGCAGAGATCCTGCACGACCTGGGCGTCAACTCCGTCCGCCTGATGTCCAACAACCCGCGCAAACGGGAGGCGCTGGTGCGGCATGGCATCCAGGTGGCCGAGACGGTTCCGCTGCTGATCCCGCCGTGCGAGAACAACATCACCTATCTGCGGACCAAGCGGGAGCGGCTCGATCACCACCTGCCGCACCTGGACGCGGTGGCGCACCTGTCCTGAATCCGGTGCGCAGGGCGGGCGGTGCGCGGTCGGCCGACAACGGCGTCTTCGAGGGTTCTCCAGGCTCACGTCCTGGTATCGATGGCCTCGCAGGGGTTCAGGTCGAATCGGTCGAGGAGGTCCGCCCGTGAACTTGCACGCGAGCGTCGTCGTCATCGGGGGCGGTGTGATGGGCACCAGCATCGCCTACCACCTCGCCCGCGCGGGCGTACGGGACGTCGTCCTCGTCGAGCGGGACGAACTGGCCTCCGGCTCCACCTCGAAGGCGGCCGGCGGGGTGCGCGCCCAGTTCTCCGACGCGCTGAACATCCAGCTCGGGGCGCGCAGTCTGGAGGCGTTCGAGCGGTTCGAGCAGGACACCGGGTACGACATCGGGCTGCACCGGGTCGGCTATCTGTTCCTGCTCTCCACCCCGGAGGACGTCGCCGGCTTCGAGGCGGGCGTCCGGCTGCAGAACACGCTCGGCGTGCCGAGCCGGATGATCGACCCCGCGGAGGCCCGGCGGCTCTCCCCGCTGATCTCCACCGACGGGCTGCTGGCGGCCGCGTTCTCCCCGGACGACGGCCACTGCACCCCGGAGGCCGTCGTCCACGGCTACGCGTCCGCGGCCCGCGCGTACGGGGCGCGGATCTTACGGCACAACGACGTCACCGGCATCGAAGTGCGCGGCGACCGCGTCACCGCGGTGACGACGACCCTCGCCCGGATCACCACCGACACCGTGATCTGCGCGGCCGGCCCCTGGTCCCGGGCGATCGGGGCGATGGTGGGCGTGGACCTGCCCCTGGTGCCGCTGCGCCGGCAGATCGCGGTCACCGAACCGGTCACCGGACTGCCGCGGCGGCTGCCGATGACGATCGACTTCACGACCAGCCTGTACTTCCACTCCGAGGGCCCCGGCCTGCTCCTCGGCATGTCCGACCCGGACGAGCGTCCCGGCTTCGCCACCGACACCCACGAGCGCTGGATCCCCCGGCTGACCGCGGCCATGGAACAGCGGGCCCCCGCCCTGCTCGACCTGCGTCGCACCGGCGGCTGGGCGGGCCTGTACGAGGTCACCCCGGACCACAACGCGCTCATCGGCGAGGCGACTTCGGTGTCCCGGTTCCTGTACGCGACCGGCTTCTCAGGCCACGGCTTCCTCCAGGGACCGGCCGTCGGCGAGGTCGTCCGCGACCTGTACCTCGGCCGGGCCCCCTTCGTCGACGTCGGCCCGCTGAGCGCGGGCCGGTTCGCCGCACACGCCCCGCGCCCGGAGGCCAACCGCGTCTGAGCGGCGGGCACTCACTCGCCGACGAGGGCCTCGTGCACGAGCCGTTTGAGGTCCTGGAACATCGTGTGCGAGGTCCGCGGCCGCACCTGCGTCATGAACTGCACCGTCAGGTCGTGACGCGGGTCCACCCAGAACGTGGTCGTCGCGACCCCGCTCCAGCCGTAGGAGCCGAGGACCGTCGGGGCCTTCGTGCGGGCCGGGTCGATCACGACGGAGACACCGAGACCGAAGCCGACGCCGTCGTTGCCGGGTTCGTCATGGGCGGGGCGGCTGCCGAAGGCGCGCAGGTCGGCGCCGCCCGGGAGCTGGTTGGACGTCATCAGGTCCACGGTCTCGGGGGCCAGCAGCCGGGTTCCGTCGAGTTCGCCGCGGCGGCGCAGCAGCTCCATGAAGCGATGGACGTCGTATGCGGAGGCCGCGAGACCGCCGCTGCCGGACAGGAAGCGGGGGCGTCCGCCGCGCAGCGGAAGGCCGGGGATCGGCTCTATACCGCCGTCCTCCGTCTCGCCGTACAACTCGGCGAGCCGGTCCGCGTGTTCGTCGCTCACCCAGAACCCGGCGTCGGTCATCCCGAGCGGCCCGCAGATCCGCTCCGCGACGAACTCGTCGAGCCGCTGCCCGGACACGACCTCGACGACCCGGCCGAGGACGTTGGTGGCGACCGAGTAGTTCCACTGCGTGCCCGGCTCGAACTGGAGCGGCAGGCTCGCGTACACGTCGACCGTCTCGGCCAGGCCGGAGCCCGGCAGCACCGCCGACTCCAGGTTGGCGTCGCGGTAGAGGGCGTCGACGGGATGCGTGCGGTAGAAGGCGAAGGTCAGCCCGGCGGTGTGGGTCATCAGATGCCGGACGGTTATCGGCCCGTCGGCGGGGCGGGTCACCATGTCGGCGCCGGATCCGCTCACGTACACCCGCGGCTCGGCGAAGGCGGGCAGGTGGCGGCCGACCGGGTCGCCGAGCGCCAGCTTGCCCTCCTCGACCAGCAGCAGCGCGGCGACCGAGGTGACCGGCTTGGTCATGGAGTAGATCCGCCACAGCGTGTCGGCCTCCACGGGCAGCCCGGCGGCGACGTCCCGGTGGCCGTACGCGGTGAGGTGGGCGACGCGTCCACCGCGGGCGAGGGCCACCAGGTAGCCGGGCAGCCGCCCCTCGTCGACATAGTGGGCGAAGTACTGGTCGAGGCGGTCCAGCGCCTTCGCGTCCAGCCCGACCTCACCCGGGTCGACCTCTTGTGTCAGCAGTGCCATCGCTCTCCTCCGAATACGTACGACGAGGGTGCGCTCCGGCATACCCCGCCGCAACGTCCTCTGATCTCATCGTTGCGCAGGAACACGAATACGGTCCGAGGAATGGCCATGATCGTTTGACGTGGGCGTCGGCCGCCCCGGAAGCCCACGGCTCGCGACCGCTCCGGCCAGGGCGAGCGCGGCGAGGACGCCGAGCGGCGGCGCGGGGTCACCGCCGGCTCCCATCAGGGCGGTCGCGGCGGCCACGCCCAGGACCGGTCCGACGTTCATCGCGGTCTGCTGGAGCCCGCCGGCCACCCCGGCCGACTTCACGGCGGCATGCCGTACGACGACATGGGTCGCCGCCGGCAGCACCGTGCCGAACCCGGCCCCCACCAGGGCGAACGCCGCGCACAGGACCGGGACGGCCGAGGCGCGGGACAGCACGAGGATCCCGAGCGCGAGGACCGCCATCGCCACCATGGTCGTCCGCCGGGCCCCGACCCGGCGCAGCAGCACCGCGCACAAGGGCGCCGCGAGCACCATCGACACGGCCAGCGGAAGGCTGACCAGGGCGCTGCGGAACGGGTCCAGGCCGAGGACGTCCTGCAGCAGGAAGGTGCCGGCGAAGAGCGCGCCGGACAGCGCCGCCGAGGCGGCCACCAGCATGCCGAGCGCCGAGCCGACCGCCGAGGAGCCGATCACGTCGCGGGGCAGGAGCGGGCTCGCGGTGCCGCGTTCGTGCCGGACGAAGGCGACGGCGGCGACGGCGGCCGCCGCGGCGGTCCAGAACCGGCCCGGCAGTGCGACGAGCGCGTGCACCAGACAGGCCAGGGTGATCGCGAGCAGGAGGGCGCCGGGCAGGTCGAGCCGGACGCCGGAGACCGTGCGCGCGGGCCGTACGGCGAGGGCGAGCACGCCGAGGACGAGAGCGGGGACGACGTTCAGCAGGAACACGGCCCGCCAGCCCGCCCCCGCCACCAGCGCACCGCCCAGCACCGGGCCCGCGGCGGCCGCCACCCCGATCGCGGCGGTCCGTACGGCGATGGGCGTGCGCAGCCGGTCGGGCGGGAACGCGGCCCGCAGCATCCCGAGCGTGGCCGGTTGCAGCAGCGCCCCGAACACGCCCTGCACGACCCGCAGTCCGATCACCCAGCCGACGCCCGGCGCCAGGGCGATGCCCGCCGACGCGGCCCCGAAGCCGAGCATCCCGACGCCGAACAGGCGCTGGTGGCCGTACCGGTCGCCGAGCCGCCCCGCGAACACCAGCAGGCTCGCCACCGCGATGAGATAGCCGGTGCTGGTCCACTGCACCTGGGCGAAGGAGGCGCCCAGATCGCGTTGCAGGGTGGGCTGGGCGACCGTAAGCACGGTGCCGTCGAAGGCGACGACCACGGCTCCGACGACGCTGTTCACGAGTACGAGGCGCCTGTTCACTCGCCCTCCGGCCCGAGGTGCGCGTCGAGGACCGACCGCAGCACGGGTGTGAAGTCGTCCGCTCCGGTGGCCAGTTGGAGGCTGCCCCAGCCCCACAGCTGGGCGACGCCGTGCAGGCCCGCCCACAGCGCGCCCGCGGCGAGACGGGCGTCGGCGTCGGGCCGTGCCCGGCCGACCAGGTCGACCAGCCGGCCGAAGAGCGGAAGGCTCGTGTCCCGCAGCCCCAAGTGGCCGCTCTCCAGCAGATCGTGACGGAACATCAGCTCGTACATCCCGCGATTGCCGAGCGCGAACTCCAGATAGACCCGCGCCAAGGCGGCCACCTGTGCCCGTGGCTGACCCGCGCCCTCACCGGCCGCCGCCGTCGCCCGCGCGGCCAGCTCCTCGAAGCCGCGGCGGGCGATGGCCGAGAGAAGCTCCAGGTGGGTGGGGAAGTAACGGCGCGGGGCGCCGTGCGAGACGCCGGCCCGGCGGGCGATCTCCCGCAGGGTGAGCGCCTGAACGCCCTCCCGCGCCACGAGCTCGACACCGACGTCGACCAGCCGGGCTCGTAGCCCCTGGTCGGATTCCTGTCCCCGCGAAGTCTGCACAGACAGTGTCTACCATGGCGAGGTAGACACTGTCTACGCGCCCGTCGCCCAGGTCAGGGGGCGGACGCCTCCTTCACCCAGGACTCCAGGCACATCACGAACTCCGTGGCCCGGTCGGCCCAGTTGAGGTCGGCGAGCGCCGCTTCCCAGCCGCGGGCGGCCGCGCGGCGGCGCATCTGCCGGTCGGCCCGCAGATGCCGTACGGCCCGTGCCGCGGTGACCGGATCCTCGTAGGGGACGACGAGTCCGCAGCCGTAGCGCTCGACCAGTTCGGCCGCGAGCGGGGTGGGCGTGGTGACCACCGGGACGCCGTGGGCCATGTACTCCACGGCCTTGGTGGGCCGCGAATGGCGGTAGTTGGGCTGGTCCCTCAGCAGGGAGAGGCCGGCCAGGCTGCCGGAGAGCAGGTCGAGGGCGCGGTCGTTGGGCAGGTACCCGTACCAGCGCAGTACGCCCTCCCGGTCGGCCTCGGTGAGCGGCCCCCGCATGTCGGGGTCCGCCGCGCCGATCACCTCGACCCGGATGTCCGGAGCCAGCAGCCGCGCCGTCTCGATGAGCTCCAGCGCGCCCCGGGCCCGCGACAGATGCCCGAGGTAGACGGCCCGGTCGTCACCCGGCGGCTCGGGCGGCTCGGAGGGCACCGTAGCGAAGTTGCCGACCACGGGATGCGCCCGGCGGAACCGCCGCTGGTAGGCGTCCTCGGCCAGGAGCAGCCGCAGGTGACGTTCCGCCACGCGCTCCGCCGCCCGTACCGCCAGCCGCAGGGGCGGCCGCAGCGGCCGGGGCAGCCAGCGCTTCATCACCAGCGCCGCCGCCGTGTCCTCGTGCACGTCCCACACCGTGACCGGCACATGTCCCGCCCGCCGCCAGCGGCGCAGGGTGCCGGGCAGGGTGAGCAGCAGCTCGGGGTCGTGCAGCAGGACGACGTCCGCCTGCGGGCCGCGCTCGGCGAGCAGGGCGCGCGCCGCGCGCAGCGCCGCCCGGCGGTCCCGGCCCGCGGCCCGGGGCAGGTCCACACCCTCGACGTACGGCCGCGGCGGCGTCTCCCGTGCCGCGAAGGGCGCGGCGTACACGATCCGGTGGCCGTGCTCACGCAGGGCGGCGATCTCCCGGTGCAGGATCCGGGCGTCCTCGGGGTGGTGGACGACGGTCACGACGAGTATCCGCATCACAGCACGCACCTTTCGACTGCCCCGAGAAGCACGGCCCGGCGGGCCGGACGGTCACAGCACCTCGACCCCGGGCCGGAACACCCGCCCCCGGGTGTCGAAGAGCAGCCGGGCCGCGTCGCCGAGGGCCGGCAGGTCGTAGGCCGAGTGGTCCTGGAGCAGGATCGTGAGGTCGTGCTCGCGCACCGCCGCCACGACGTCGGCGACCCGCGGGACGCTCTCGCCGTCCACCGACCACAGCCGCACATGCGGATCGTGGAAGGAGATCTCCGCCTCCCGCTCCCGCAGCAGCCGCGCCACCGGCACCGCCGGCGACTCGCGCTGGTCGGCCACGTCCGGCTTGTAGGTGACCCCGAGCAGCAGCACCTTCGAGCCGTGCAGCGGCCGGCCCGCGGTGTTGAGGAGGTCCTGGGCGCGGCGCACCACGTACTCCGGCATCCGCCGGTTGATCTCCTGGGCCAGCTCCACGAAACGGAACTCGTACCCGAGCGACGAACGCACCTTGTACGACAGGTAGTTGGGGTCGATCGGGATGCAGTGTCCGCCGACGCCGGGGCTGGGCCGGAACGCCTGGAAGCCGAACGGCTTGGTGCCCGCGCAGCGGATGGCGTCCCACAGGTCGACGTGCAACTCGTGGCTGATCACGGCCAGTTCGTTGACCAGCGCGATGTTCACGTGCCGGTAGGTGTTCTCCAGCAGCTTGGCCATCTCGGCCTCGCGCGTGCCCTTCGCCTGGACGACGGTGTCGACCAGCTTGCCGTAGAAGGCGACCGCGCGCGCCGCGCACGACGGGGTGCAGCCGCCGACCACCTTCGGTGTGGTGCGCAGCCCGTGCGTGCTGTTGCCGGGGTCGATGCGCTCCGGTGAGAACGCGAGCGCGACGTCCGAGCCGACCCTGAGTCCGGACTCCTCCAGCAGCGGCCGTACGACCTCCTCCGTCGTGCCCGGATAGGTGGTCGACTCCAGCACGACCAGTTGTCCCGGCCGCAGCCGGCCCGCGACCGTGCGCACCGCGGACTTCACGGCGCTCAGATCGGGCCCGCCGTCGTCGCTCAGCGGAGTCGGCACACAGATCACCACGGTCTGCGCGCGGGCCAGACAGGCGTCGTCCGTGTAGGCCGCGAAACCGGCGGCGAGCATGCGCCGGACGTCGTCGTCGGAGACGTCGTCGACATGGGAGTGTCCGGTGTTCAGCGCCTCGACGACCCGGGGGTCACGGTCGAGGCCGACCACTCTCAGTCCGATCGAGGCCGCCTCACGGGCGAGGGGCAGTCCGACGTAGCCGAGCCCGATCACCGCCAGTTCCACGCGATCGGGCGCTTCCGCTTCGCCGGGCGATTCGCTCTCTTCCCCGAGCGGTCCAGTCTGTTCGACCTGCATTGGGCTCACCCCGCATCAAGGCTGCCGAGGGTGCGGTACGCCTCACGGGTTGTGGCGGCGACCCGCTTCCAGGTGCGGTCACGCGCGACCATCGCGCGGGCGGCTGCTCCCCATTCGGAGCGCCGGTTTCGACTGTAAAGGACTATTTCCAGCTCATCAGCCCAGGAATGTGGTGATTCGGGCTTGACCAGCCGTCCGTTCACCTCAGGTTCGACCAGTTCCCTGAGCGCCGCGACATCGCTCGCGACGACGGGAACACCGCTCGCCATCGCCTCCACGGGCTTGAGCGGGGTCACCAGATGGCAGACCCGTTCGTCGGTGCGCGGTACCGCGAACACGTCCAACACGGCGTGAAAATCACGGACTTGAGAGTGCGGCACCCGACCGGTGAACAGAACGGTCCCGTCGTCGAGACCCAGCCGCGCCGCCAGCCGCTCCAGCGCGGGACGCTCCGGGCCGTCCCCGACGATCAGCAACCGCAGCGGCATTCCACGCCGCCGCAGCTCGTCACCCGCATGGAGCAATGTGTCAATGCCCTCGAGCGGGGTGAGCGAGCCGACCGTGCCGACCACGAACTCATCCGGAGCGATACCGAGCCGGGCCCGCAGGGGTGCCCCGTCCGGCGCCGGACCCAGGAACGCGTCGTCCACCGCGTTGGGCACGATCAGCACCCGCTCCTCGGGCACGCCCCGGCCCACGATTTCGGCCTTCATCGCCTCGCCCAGCGTCAGCACCAGATCGGCCTCGCGCATGCAGTACGTCTCCAGGGCGCGCCGTGCCCGGTACGTCTCGTCGCCCCGCCCGCGCCCCGGCGCCTGCGTCAGCCACGTCTCCTCCAGAAAGCCCCGCACCTCGTAGACCACCGGCAGCCCGAACGTCTCGCGCAGGGCGAGTGCCACGCGCCCGTTGCCGTGGTCGCTCGCCGCGTGCAGAACGGCGGGCCGCAGCCGTTCCACCAGGCTGGCGGCCAGTTCGGCGTTGCGTGCCAGTGCCGCGGCCTGCCCGTACGGCAGCCACGACGGCAGCAGCCGGTGCTGCGGCACCCGGCCCACGTGCTGTCGCGGGCGGGCGTCCAGCACGCCGGCCGTCACGGGGAAGCCGATCCGCGTCATGACCTGCGGGTCCAGTCCGGCCGCCAGCTGGGCCTCGGCGAGCTTCTGGGTGCGCACGGTGTAGCCGGCGTGCCGGAACGGCAGCCCGTTGGTGACCAGATGGAGCACCCGGCCCGGCACGGGGCGGAACGGGAAGCCGGAGGGCGCGGGCACCCGTGCGGCGGAGGGCTTCGCGACGGGCCCGGCTGCGTCGGCACGCCGGGTCAGCCGCCGTTCCACCGGCCGCAACCAGCGCCGGGCACGCCCCGGCAGCAGCCGTAAGGCGAGCAGAGCCGCCCGCCAAGGATCCTGACGCAGCTCGCCAACTGCGACGGAGACAGCCAGACTGAGGGCAAGAGGGACATTACGTGACATAACGCCAAGGTAGAGCCGATGCCGGGCAACGGCCCACCAACGGTCACAGTCCCCAGGACACCGGCCGCGAGGGAGCCGACGGGCGGCTGAAGGCGCCCGTAGGCGACCGAGCCATCCAACACGGAGGCCAGATGAACGGCTGCGTACTTCATGTCGTCGGCACCCGGCCGAACTTCGTCAAGGCCGCGCCCGTCGTCGCCGCCCTCGGCGCCGCCGGCTGCGACCAGGTGCTCGTCCACACCGGGCAGCACTACGACGAGCGGATGTCGGACATCTTCTTCCGGCAGCTCGGCCTGCCCGAGCCCGACACCGACCTGGGCGTCGGCTCCGGCAGCCACGCCCGGCAGACCGCCGACCTCCTGGTGGCCCTTGAGGGTGAACTGACCGCCCGCGCACCGGCCCTGGTCACGGTGTACGGCGACGTGAACTCGACGCTGGCCGCGGCGCTGGTCGCCGCCAAGCTCGGCGTGCCGGTCGCGCACGTGGAAGCGGGCCTGCGCAGCTTCGACATGTCGATGCCGGAGGAGGTGAACCGGCGTCTGGTCGACCAGCTGGCGGAGCTGTTGTTCGCCACGAGCCCCGAGGCCGTCGGCCATCTCGCCCGCGAGGGCGTCGCCGCCGAGCGGGTGCATCTCGTCGGGAACCCGATGATCGACACCCTGCTCACCCATATGGACCAGTTCGACGCGGCGGGCGTCCGCGCGACGCACGGGCTGCCCGAGCGCTACGGCGTCGTCACCCTGCACCGGCCCGCCAACGTCGACGACCCCGAGGCCGCCAAGGCGGCCGCCCGCGTCCTGGCAGAGGCCGCCCGCCATCTCGACCTCGTCATACCGCTGCACCCGCGCGGCCGGGAAGCGCTGCGCGCGGCCGGCCTCGCGGACGCGCCGGGCGTCCGTCTCCTCGATCCGCTCGGCTACGTCGAGTTCATGAGCCTGGTGCGGGGCGCCGCCGCGGTGATCACCGACTCGGGAGGAGTGCAGGAGGAGACGACCGTCCTGGGCGTCCCCTGCCTGACCCTGCGCACCACGACCGAACGCCCGGTCACCGTCACCCACGGCACCAACCGGCTCGTCCGGCACGGCGAACTGGTGCCCGCGCTGCGCAAGCTGCTGGACGGCGGGGGAGCGGCGCCGGCGGAGGGGCCGCCCTTGTGGGACGGCCGGGCCGGTGCCCGGATCGCCCGGGTGATCACCGGATGGCTGGAGCGCCATGGCTGACGACACGCTCACCCACGACGGCACCCTCACCGGCCCCAGCCTCGCCGCGCGGCGGTACTGGGACGCCCGGCACGCCGACCACGACGAACTCGCCTCGGGCGGGCACATCGGCCTCGACCGCCCCGGCAACGAGCTCTTCTACGCCCAGCGGCTCGGCACACTGCTCGACCTGGTCGGCGACCTGTCCAGCACCGCCGCCCCGCTGTTCGTCCTCGACGCCGGCTGCGGCAAGGGGTACTTCGCCCGTGCCCTGGCCCGCTGCGGCCACCGGGTCGACGCCTTCGACGCCAGCCCGACCGCCGTGCAGCACGCCCGCGCCGAGGCCGGCGGCCCGCGCTACACGGTCGCCGCGCTCGACGAGTGGCGCAGTCCCTGGCCGTACGACATCGTTGTCTGCGTGGACGTCCTGTTCCACGTGCTCGACGACGAGGAGTGGGCGGACGGTCTGCGCAACCTCGCCTCCCTCGTCCGGGTCGCCGGCCGGCTGGTCGTCACCGACGAGGACACCGACCGGCGCACGCCCCGCGGCGACTACATCGTGCACCGCCCGCTCACCGCCTACCGCGCCGAAATCGAGCCGCTCGGCCTGCGGCACACCGTTTCCAGGCCGTACGGCTTCCGGGAGAACCGGGTCGGCTTCCACGTCTTCACGAGGACCCGCTGATGCGCCTGACCGATCTGCTCCATCCGCACCTCGACGCCGTCACGACGGTGGTGGACGCGACCGGCGGCGGCCTGCGCCTGGAGCCGTACCTGCATCTGCCGCCGGGCGTCGCGCTGCGCGACGACGACGAACGTCCCGTCGAGGAGGGCGAGCTGGTCCTGCTCTCCTACGGGCCCGACGCCGAACTGCACGGCAGCGAGGACGCCTGCCGTGCCGTACTGGCACGGATGCGGACCGGTGCCCGCGCCCTGATCGTGTTCGGGCACGGCGGCTGCGAGCTGCCCTACCACCGGCTCCTCGACCACCTGGTGGCCCAGCGCTGCCAGGTGCTGCGCGCGGCGCCCCTCGACTACGTCCATCTGCACGCGGGCGCGGTGATCGCCCGCACCGACGAACTCCTGCCGCCGCACGACTTCTTCGGCCGGCCCGTCCCGTCCGACGGCCACGCCACGGCCCTGCGGATCGCCGACGAGTACGTCTTCGCCGACCTCGCCTCCCGCTCCCTGCGGGCCCGGGTGCTGGACCTCGAGACGGCCGCCGAGGAGGCGGAACGCGTCCGGGAGGCGTCCGGACAGGACGGTCTCGCCGACCGGCTCGCCGCCGCCGTACGGGAGAAGGAGCAGCTCGCCGCCGCGCTGCGGGGGGCCCGGGACCGGGTCGACGTGCTTCAGGCGCGGGTGGCCATGCTGGAGGGCTCGACCTCGCTGCGGGTAGGAAAGGCACTGGTGACGGCCGCGCGCTCGCCGAAGCGGGGCGCGGCGCGGCTGCCCGGGGAGCTGTACGGACTGTGGCGCGGCCGGCGTCGCTCGGCCGTACGGGCGACCGCCGGTGCGCCGACGGCGCAGGCCGAGCCCGAGGCGCCGCTCGACGACCGGTTCCACCTCGCCCATCGCGCCCTGAGCTCGGCGCCCCGCGACCGCCTCGTCATTGCCGGAGTGCTCACCCGCGCGACGGCCGAGGACTTCGGGGCGGACGTGGTGGTCAACCGCCTGCTGCCGCACGACGGACGGCTGCTCGTCCAGCGCACCGACCCCGACGTGCTCGTGGTGCAGCTCAGCGCCTGCGCCGGCGAGGGACCCTGGTGGCAGACCGGCACCGGACTCGCCCCCGACCTCGACCGCACGCTCGCCGAACTGCTCGCGGAAGCCCGGGTGCTGGGCCGTAAGGCGGTGCTGTGGCGGGACGGTCCCGCCACCGCCGCACCCGGGCTCGCCCGCCTCGCCTGGGACGCCGTCCTCGACACCGACACCGGAGTACGGCTCGCCCGGCTCGACCCGGCGGCCGAGGGCAGGGAGCGGCTGCGCGAGGTGTTCCGGGCGGACAGCACCCGGGTACGGCTGTCCCGGCTCGCGCTGCTGACCGGCGCCCCGGATCCGCTGGACGAGCGGCGCGTCGCCGTGCTGGCCGCGCCCCGGGACCGTACCGACGTGGCCCGGCTGGCAGGCCAGGTGCTCGGCCAGCTGCACCGCCCGGTCGAGGTGGTCGTGCCCGATCCGGAGGGCCTCGACGAACTCACCGCGGCCGGAGTGACCGTACGCCGCGGGCAGCCCCTGGCGCCCTGGGTCGCCGACTGGACGGACCTCACCGAGGAACGACCGGACACCTTGCTGCTGGATCTGATGTGCGCCCAGGAGTACTCCGGCGCCGACGCGGTCGGCCACACGCCGGCCGCCGACGACTACGTCTTCGTACCGGCGCTGCGGCCGCTGCTCGTGCGCCGGTCGCTGCATCTGTCCGGTACGGATCCCGGCGGCTGGACGGGGCAAGGGCACCGGTTGTTCGCCGTGCGCGGGAAGGAGCCGTCATGAGCCGTACGCTGCGGGCGCTCGTCTACGGCGACGTCGACCTCAACCTCATCGACGGCTCCGCCGTGTGGGCGCAGTCGACCGTGCAGGCGCTGTCCCGGGCGGGCTGCGACGTCCGGCTGGTCCTCAAGTCCCCGGTCCAGACAGGTCGGTTGACCGATCCGCTGGCCGAGCTGCCCGGGGTCACCCTGGTGCGGCCGCACGACGAGCGGCTGCTGCCGGGGCTCGCCGACCGGCCCATGTCGCCGGTGCAGGCCTCGGAGGTGCTCGCCCGGCTCGACGAGGACGAGCCCTGCGATCTGCTGGTGCTGCGGGGCCGGCGGCTGGTCACCCGGATCGTGGCCGACGGCGCCTTCGACGGGCGGATCTGGGCCTACCTCACCGACATCCCGCAGTCCGCCGCCGAGATGACCGAGGCGGCCCGCGCGGACCTCGTCCGGATCACCGAGGCCGCGCAGCGGCTGCTGTGCCAGACCGAGGAGTTGCGCTGCTTCCTGGAGACCTGGGTGCCCGAGGCGTGCGGCAAGTGCGTGCTCAGCCCGCCCGCCGTGCCCGAGCCGGGCTTCCCGCTGCCGGAGCGCGACGGGCCGCACGATCCGCTGCGGCTCGTCTACACCGGCAAGTTCGCACCCCGCTGGAACACACTGCCGATGACCCGGCTGCCCCAGCTTCTGGCCGAACGGGGCGTCCGCGCCGAACTGCACACCGTCGGCGACAAGATCCACGACGACCCGGGCCACCCGGACTTCCAGGCCGACATGGCGCGGGCCCTGGCCGCCACCCCCGGCGTCCACCACCGCGGCGGACAGCCCCGCGAGGAGGCCATGCGGATCGCCGCGGACTGTGACCTGGGCCTGGGCTGGCGGGACCCGGTGCTCGACTCCAGCCTCGAACTGTCCACCAAGGTGCTGGAGTTCGGCGCCCTGGGCCTGCCCGTGGTCCTCAACCGCACCCCGGCGCACGAGACGCTGCTCGGCACCGACTACCCGCTGTTCGTGCCCGGCCGCGCCGCGCTCGACGACGCCGTCGAGGCCGTCGTCCGGGCGGCGCGCGAGCCGGCCGCCAGGCGCCTGGCCGCCGACCGCTGCCGCGCGGCCGCCCGGCAGTACACGCTGGACGGAGCCGCCACCCGCTGGCGCGCGCATCTCGACCGGGCCTTCCCGGCGGCCCCGCTCGGGGTGACGGGACGTCAGCGGCCGTTGCGGGTGGGTGTCGCCGGGCACGACCTGAAGTTCCTCACCCGGCTGCTCGACCACTTCCGCTCCCTGCCCGGCCTCGAGGTGCGGGTCGACGCCTGGCCTGCGCTGTCCCGGCACGACCCGGACGCCAGCCGTGAACTCGCCGACTGGGCGGACGTGGTGGTCGTCGAGTGGTGCGGCCCGGCCGCGGTCTGGTTCAGCCGGCACAAGCGGCGCGGCAGCCGGCTGATCGTCCGCCTGCACCGCTTCGAGCTGGACGCGCCCTGGCCCCGGCAGGTCGACATCGACGCCGTCGACCGGGTGGTGTGCGTCAGCCCGTACTACGCCCGCCGCACCCGCGAACACACCGGCTGGCCCGAGTCGAAGGTCGTGGTCGTGCCCAACTGGGTGGACACCGACCAGCTCGACCGCCCCAAGGCACCCGGCGCCCACCACCGGCTCGGCATGATCGGCATCGCGCCCAGCCGCAAGCGCCTCGACCTCGGCCTCGACGTCCTGGAGGCGCTGCGCGCCCGCGACCGGCGCTGGCACCTGTCGGTCAAGTCGAAGCCGCCCTGGGAGTACTGGTGGATCTGGAACAAGCCCGAGGAGCGTGCGCACTACGACGCCGTGCTGCGCCGCATGCAGACCTCGCCGCTGCTCGAAGGGGCCGTCGTCTTCGACACCTTCGGGCCGGATGTGGCGGGCTGGCTGCGCCGGGTCGGGCATGTGCTGTCCACCAGCGACGACGAGAGCTTCCACCTCGCGCCCGCCGAGGGGATGGCCTCCGGCGCCGTACCGTCGCTGCTGCCGTGGCCCGGCGCCGACGAGATCTACGACAGCCGGTGGATCCACGAGCACCCAGAGGCGATGGCGGAGGCGATCGCCACACTGGGTGAGGAGGGCTGGCGCTCCGCCGCCGAAGTGGCCCGCACCCAGGTACGGGAGGGCTTCTCCCTGGACCGGGTCGCCGACACCTGGACGGAGCTGCTGTGCGCTCCGGCGGGGGCGCCGTGACCCGTCCGAGGGTCGGTGGGGGTTGATCGCACCGTTTCCGCGTCCCTGGCGGGGCGCCCCACCGCGGCGGACCGCGCGGTGCCGGCGCTGTGCCGAACCCCCGGAGCCGTCACGGCGTCCGGGGGCCACGTGGGTCGCGGTCGCGCGAGTCAGGCCGCGACCTTCGCCGGCTGCGGGGCCCGCCCGTCCGTCCGCTCGCCCAGCAGCTCGGTCGGCACCTTGGCGGTCTCGCGGGCGGACAGCGCGGCCACCACCGGCGGCACGCACAGCGCCGCCGTGAACAGGGCCACCGAGAACCAGTCGTCGCCGTCGGGGCCCGCGATCTGCGCGGCGAAGGTCACCGCGAAACCGGCGACCGCGAAGCCGATCTGGGTGCCGATCGCCATACCGGACAGCCGGACACGGGTGGAGAACATCTCGCCGTAGAAGGACGGCCACACGCCGTTCGCGGCGCTGTAGACCACACCGAAGGCGACGATGCCCAGCAGCAGGATCAGCGGGTAGGAGCCGGTGGAGATCGCCCACAGGTACAGGAACATCGTCACCGCGCTGCCGGCCGCGCCGATCAGGTACACCGGCCGGCGGCCGATCCGGTCCGACAGCGTCGCCCACAGCGGGATCGCGCCGAGCGCGACGAGGTTGGCGAGGGCGCCCACCCACAGCATGGCGGACCTGTCCATGCCGACCGAGTCGCTCGTGGCGTAGGACAGCGCCCACACCGTGAAGATCGTGCTGACCGAGGCGACCAGCGCGCCTGCGATCACCCGCAGCACGTCCGCCCAGTGCTCCCGCATCAGCACCGCGAGCGGCAGCTTGACGACGCCCTCGGTGGCGGCCTGCTGCTCGAAGGCGGGCGTCTCGTCCAGTTTGCGGCGGATGACATAGCCGACGACGGCGACCGCGACGCTCATCCAGAACGGCACCCGCCAGCCCCACGACATCAGCTGCTCCTCGGGCAGCGCGGCGACGGGGATGAAGACCAGGGTGGCGAGCAGCTGCCCGCCCTGGGTGCCGCTGAGGGTGAAGCTGGTGAAGAAGCCGCGCCGGTGGGGTGGCGCGTGTTCCAGCGTCATCGAGTTGGCGCTGGCCTGCTCGCCGGCCGCCGAGATGCCCTGGAGCACCCGGCACAGCACCAGCAGGACGGGCGCGAGGGTGCCGACCTGGTCGCGGGTGGGCAGACAGCCGATGAGGAACGTCGAGACGCCCATCAGGATCAGCGTGAAGACCATGATCTTCTTGCGGCCCGCCCGGTCCCCGAAGTGGCCGAGGAACAGCGCGCCGACCGGGCGGGCGGCGTAGGCCACGCCGAACGTCGCCAGCGACAGCAGGGTGGCCGTCGCCGGGTCGGACTCGTCGAAGAAGACCTCGGGGAAGATCAGCGCGGCCGCGCTGCCGTAGATGAAGAAGTCGTAGTACTCCAGGGCGCTGCCGATCCAGGCGGCCATGGCCGCTTTTCTCGGCTGGCCGGCGGGGGTGTCGGGGACGGGGACGGACACGGCGTGCTCCTTCGAGGGGACTCCAACGTAGGCGGAGTGAGCGGGGAACGAGGAAAGCCAGAAGGGAGAGGTGCCGGATCCCGGCTAATTAACCCACTGGGTAGTTAGTAGCGGTGGCTACGGATGTTGCGCCCACGTTTCCCGGGTGTCAAGAGGTCGTGCCGTACGACCTCAGTCCGCCGTGCGCTCCGCCGTCAGGTACGCGATCACCATGTCGCCGAGCATCGAGCGGTAGTGCTCGCGCCGGGCCGGGTCCACCAGGTCGCGGCCGAACAGGGCGCCGAAGGTGTGCCGGTTGGAGACCCGGAAGAAGCAGTAGGAGCTGATCATCGCGTGCAGGTCGACGGCGTCGACGTCGGCCGTGAACAGGCCCGACCGCTGCCCCTGCTCCAGGATCCGGCGGATCACGTCCAGCGCGGGCGAGCCGATCCTGCCGAGCTTCTCGGAGGCGGCGATGTGCTCGGCCCCGTGGATGTTCTCGATCGAGACCAGGCGGATGAAGTCGGGGTGCTGCTCGTGATGGTCGAAGGTCAGCTCGGCCAGCCGGCGGATGGCCGCCACCGGGTCCAGATGCTCGACGTCGAGCCGCTGCTCCGCCTCCCGGATCACGCCGTACGCCCGCTCCAGCACGGTCGTGAACAGCTGCTCCTTGCCGCCGAAGTAGTAGTAGATCATCCGCTTCGTGGTGCGGGTGCGGGCGGCGATCTCGTCCACGCGGGCGCCGTCGTACCCGGCGCGGGCGAACTCCTGCGTCGCGACGTCGAGGATCTCGGCCTGGGTGCGGGCGGCGTCACGGATCCGCCCGTTCGCGCGTGCCGGCTCTTCGACGCTGGTCATCGGCTTCCTTCGGCCAGGGACGGGCGCGCCCCTGCTGGCCCGCCCGTGCCGGTGATTGTAGAAGCCCTCCGGCCCGCGGGGGCGGGACAGGTCTTCCCAAGCTCGGGGGCCGGCTGCTATGACTAACTCACCAGTTCGTACATTAGTGAGCCGCTCAGGAGGTCCCCCGGTGGGCAAGGACGCCAAGGACTCGTATCTCGTCGGGCTGATCGGCTCCGGCATCGGTCCCTCGCTCAGCCCGGCGCTGCACCAGCGGGAGGCCGACCGGCAGGGCCTGCGCTATCTGTACCGGCTCATCGACATCGACACCCTCGCCGTGCCGCCCGAGGCGGTGGGCGACCTGGTGCGGGCCGCCCGCGACCTGGGTTTCGACGGGCTCAACATCACCCACCCCTGCAAGCAGCTCGTCATCGCGCACCTGGACGCGCTCGCCCCGCAGGCCGAGGCGCTGGGCGCGGTCAACACCGTCGTCCTCGAGGACGGCCGGGCGGTCGGGCACAACACCGACGTCACCGGCTTCGCCGCGTCCTTCGCGCGCGGGCTGCCCGACGTCCCGCTGGAGCGGGTCGTGCAGCTGGGTGCCGGGGGCGCGGGCGCGGCCGTCGCGCACGCCATGCTGACCCTGGGCGCCGAGCGGGTCACCGTCGTCGACGCCCTCGGCGACCGGGCCGCCGATCTCGCCGCCGCGCTGAACCGGCACTTCGGCGCCGGCCGCGCGGCCGCCGCCGGCCCCGACGCGCTGCCCGCGCTGCTCGGCCCGGCCGACGGTCTCGTGCACGCCACCCCCACCGGCATGGCGGCCCACCCCGGCCTGCCCCTGCCCGCCGAGCTGCTCCATCCCGGGCTCTGGGTCGCCGAGGTCGTCTACCGCCCCCTGGAGACCGAGCTGCTGCGCACCGCCCGCGGCCTCGGCTGCGCCACCCTCGACGGCGGCGGCATGGCCGTCTTCCAGGCGGCGGACGCGTTCCGCCTGTTCACGGGCCGCGAGCCGGACAGCGCGCGCATGCTCGCGGACATCGCGGAGATGGCCGACGCACTGGGAACCCCGAGGTAGGAAGAGGTACCGGCATGCGCACGTCCATCGCCACCGTCTCCCTGAGCGGATCCCTCACCGAGAAGCTCACGGCCGCCTCACGGGCCGGCTTCGACGGCGTGGAGATCTTCGAGAACGACCTGCTGGCCAGCCCGCTGACCCCGGAGGAGATCCGTGCGCGCTGCGCGGACCTGGGGCTGAGCATTGACCTCTACCAGCCGATGCGGGACATCGAGGCGGTACCCGCCGTCGAGTTCGCCCGCAATCTGCGCCGCGCCCGGCACAAGTTCGAGCTGATGCACAGGCTCGGCGCGGACACCGTCCTCGTCTGCTCCAGCGTCCATCCGCTCGCCGCGGACGACGACGCGCTCGCCGCGTACCACCTGCGCCAACTGGCCGACCTGGCCCAGGAGTTCGGCATCAAGGTGGCCTACGAGGCGCTCACCTGGGGACGGCACGTCAACACGTACACCCACGCCTGGCGCATCGTCGAGGCCGCCGACCACCCGGCGCTCGGCACCTGCCTGGACAGCTTCCACATCCTCTCCCGGGGCTCCGACCCCAAGGGCATCGACGACATCCCGGGCGAGAAGATCTTCTTCCTCCAGCTCGCCGACGCCCCGCTGCTCGCGATGGACGTCCTGCAGTGGAGCCGCCACTACCGCTGCTTCCCCGGCCAGGGCGGCTTCGACGTCGCCGGACTCGTCCGGCACGTCCTGCACACCGGATACGACGGCCCGCTCTCCCTGGAGGTCTTCAACGACGTCTTCCGCCAGGCCGACGCCGGCCCGACGGCCGTGGACGCCCACCGCTCCCTGCTCGTCCTGCAGGAGACGGTCGGCGTCACCACCCCGCCCCCGCCCGTCGTCCCCACCGGCGTCGCCTTCGCCGAACTGGTGACACCCGACGCCGAACCGGTTTCCGCCGTACTCGGCGCCCTGGGCTTCACCCGCACCGCGCGCCATCGCAGCAAGCCGGTCGACCTCTGGCAGCAGGGCGAGGCCCGCCTCCTGGTCAACACCTCGGGCACCGCCCGCCGAAACGGCACCGCTCTAGCCGCGATCGGCCTGGAGTCACCGGACCCGACGGCCGCCGCCCGCCGCGCCGAGGCCCTGCTGGCCCCGGTCCTGCCCCGCCGCCGCGCCGTCGCGGACGCCCCGCTCGACGCGGTCGCCGCACCCGACGGCACGGAACTGTTCTTCTGCGCGACGGACCGCCCCGAACTGCCCAACTGGCGCGCCGACTTCGCGGACCTCGCACACGAGGAGACGACCGCGGGCCCGCACCGCATCGACCACCTCGCCCTCCCCCAGCCCTGGCACCACTACGACGAGGCCACCCTCTTCCACCGCAGCGTCCTCGGCCTGCACGCCCAGGAGAGCGTCGACGTCGCCGACCCCTACGGCCTGATGCGCAGCCGCGCCGTCACCAACGCCGACGGCAGCGTCCGGATCGCCCTGAGCGTCGGCGCGGCGCCCACCGACGACACCGCGCACGCCCAGCACATCGCGCTGGCCACGGACGACGTGGTCGCCGCCGCCCGCCGGTTCCGGGAGGCGGGCGGACGCCTGCTGCCCATCCCCGCCAACTACTACGACGACCTGGCCGCACGGCACGAGTTCGCGGACGGCGAGCTGGAGACGTACCGCGAACTCGGCATCCTCTACGACCGCGACGCGCACGGCGAGTTCCGGCACTGCTACACCATGACCGTCGGCCGGGTCTTCTTCGAGCTGGTGCAGCGGGACGGCTACCGGGGCTACGGCGCCCCGAACGCGCCCGTGCGGCTGGCCGCGCAGCACACCGCGCGGGCGGTCACTGGCGGCTGACGGTGCGGGTCACACCGGCGACGACCGTGGTGGCCAGGATCCAGCCGATCAGGACGAGGGAGTACGCCAGGGCCTGCTGCCCGCCGGTCGGGGCGAAGGCCGGCTCCTGTCCGAAGGAGATCACCGGCAACAGCAGGTCGAGGGTGTAGAAGACCGGGTTGAACTGCGGTGCCTCGTCCGCCTTCAGCGCCGGCGGGGTGTGCAGCGCGAACGCGACCGACCCGGCCGCGAGCAGCGACAGCAGCCAGCCGAGCGCCCGCATCGGCCGGAAGCCGTAGCCGACGGTCGCGTCCTGGACATGGCCCCACAGCCGGCCGTACCAGGGCAGGGTCGTGCGGTGGTGGCGCTGCTTGGCGAGCTGGACGCGACGGGCGGCGGGGTCGTCGCCGGTCCGGCGGTAGGCGGCGGTCAACTGCTCGTACCCGTGCGGGTCGAAGGTGTCCTCGTCCCGCTCCAGCATGGGCAGCCGCCGCTCCGGCGGCACATGCGGGGTCAGCGAGGTGTAGCTGAGATCGAGGAGGCGGACCTGGTCCGGGAGCATCTCCGGGTCCAGGTTGAGGTGTTCGATCTGCGAACGGCGCAGATTGAGCATGCCCTCGATGCGCGGGCCCCGGCGCAGCCACAGCTCGCCGATGACACAGCTGCTCGCCCGCATCGCGGTGCCGCCGGGGTGGGAGAGCCGGCTGTACAGCAGGTCGAGCCGACCGGGTATGCGGGCGCCGCGCATGTCGATGCGGCCGCGGGCGCTCAGCCGTCGCCAGAGCACGTTGGCGCCCACTTCGAGGGCTTCCGCGTCGATGACATTGCCGTCGGGGTTGCTCAGCTCGGCGTCCTCCAGGTCGAGCGAGCCCGCCACGGTGGCGCCGTCCAGCCGGATCCGCCCCCGCGCACGCAGGTGATGGGCGCACAGGTCGTCGTCGACGGACACCTGGTTGAGCTGAAGGGCGGGCTGCGCGGCGTCGGCGACGGTGATCTCCGCGTGGTCGATGAAGAGGGCGCCCGCGATCTGCGCGCCGTCGATCCGCACGGCCCCGTCGAACCGGCAGCGCGTCAGCCGCAGGCTGCCGTCGATCCGGGCACGGGTCACCGACAGGCCGGGCATCTCCGAGTCCCGCAGGCTGACATAGCGCAGCTGGGCGCCGACGAAGTCCGGGACGTTCTCGAAGCGGCAGTGCGTGAGATGAAGGACGCTGTCGACGGTCGCGTACCGCAGATCCAGCTGACCGGTGACCAGCGCCCCGCGAACCTTGAGCGCAGCGATCTCCCCTGATTCACGCGGGCCGTCGAGCAGCAGGGTGCGCAACACGGCGGCCCGCAGGGTGCGTTCGGGCGCCCCTTCCGGCTCGCTTCCCTCACGGAAGTTCACCTCCGCGCCCGTGGCGAAGGCCCTCCAGACTCGCTGTTCGGCCGGTGTCAGATCGTTGATCTCCATCGGCCCCGACTCTGGCGGGCCCGCTCACGCAGTGTCAACCGGCTGTGCCCGTACGTTCCATTCGGCGATCACCGCTCGCCCGTGCTCCGTGGACAACCGGCTCACCGTCCCCGTCGCCAGCTGGAACAGCCGGCCGTCCGCCGGGGCCAGCCCCAGCCGGCGGGCCGTGACGACGCGCAGGAAGTGGCCGTGGGCGACCAGGACGACATCGCCGTCGGCGAGCGCCGGCTCGACGCGGGACAGCACCCGGTCGGCACGCGCCCCGACCTCGGCCGGTGACTCCCCGGGGTGGTCGGCCGGGCCGGGTGCCACGCCGTCGGTCCACAGGTACCAGTCGGGGCGGGTGCGGTGGATGTCGACGGTGGTGACGCCCTCGTAGCCGCCGTAATCCCTCCCCCAAGCTCTTCGAGCAGGGGGGACCCCCAGTGGAGCTCGGGGTCGGGTACGGCCCCGGCCACACCGGCCAGTTCGGCGGTGCGGACCGCGCGGCTCAGCGGGCTGGTGAGCGCCAGGGCGAAGGTCCGGCCGGACAGGAGCGGGGCGAGGGACTTGGCCTGCTCCTCGCCCTCCTGGGTGAGGGGCAGGTCGGTGAAGCTCGTGTGCTGTCCCGACCTGCTCCACTCCGTCTCACCGGTGGGGGCACCTCCCACGCCCTCAAGGCAGTGGGGGAGGACCAGAAGGAGATCCCCCACGGCCGGCTACTCCTTCGACTCGACGGCGTGGCCGCCGAACTGGTTGCGCAGCGCCGCGATCATCTTCATCTGCGGGGAGTCGTCCTGGCGGGAGGCGAACCGGGCGAACAGCGAGGCGGTGATCGCGGGCAGCGGCACCGCGTGGTCGATGGCCGCCTCGACGGTCCACCGGCCCTCGCCGGAGTCCTGCGCGAAGCCCTTCAGCTTCTGCAGGTGCTCGTCCTCGTCGAGGGCGTTCACCGCGAGGTCCAGCAGCCAGGACCGGATGACCGTGCCCTCCTGCCAGGAACGGAACACCTCGCGGACGTTGTCCACCGAGTTGACCTTCTCCAGCAGCTCCCAGCCCTCGGCGTAGGCCTGCATCATGGCGTACTCGATGCCGTTGTGGACCATCTTGGAGAAGTGCCCGGCACCGACCCGGCCGGCGTGGACATAGCCGTACGGACCCTCCGGCTTGAGCGCCTCGAAGATCGGCTCCAGGCGCTCCACGTGCTCCTTGTCGCCGCCGACCATCAGCGCGTAGCCGTTCTCCAGGCCCCACACGCCGCCGGAGACGCCCGCGTCGACGAAGCCGATGCCCTTGATGCCGAGTTCGGCGGCGTGCTTCTCGTCGTCCGTCCAGCGGGAGTTGCCGCCGTCGACGACCGTGTCCCCCGGCTCCAGCAGGTCCTTGAGCTCGTCGACGACGCCCTGGGTGGCGGTGCCGGCCGGGACCATCACCCACACCGTGCGCGGCGCGTCGAGCCGCTGGACCAGCTCTTCGAGGCTCTTGACGTCGGAGACGTCGGGGTTGCGGTCGTAGCCGACGACGGTGTGGCCGGCGCGGCGGATCCGCTCGCGCATGTTGCCGCCCATCTTGCCGAGACCGATCAAACCGAGCTGCATGTCAGTTCACTTCCTTGAGTTCACGGTAGGCGGCCACGAGGGCGGCGGTGGAGGCATCGAGACCGGGGACGTCCGCGCCCTCGGTCAGCGCGGGCTCGACCCGCTTGGCGAGGACCTTGCCGAGCTCCACGCCCCACTGGTCGAAGGAGTCGATGTTCCAGATCGCGCCCTGCACGAACACCTTGTGCTCGTAGAGGGCGACCAGCTGGCCGAGGACCGACGGGGTCAGCTCGGGGGCGAGGATCGTCGTGGTGGGGTGGTTGCCGTGGAAGGTGCGGTGCGCGACCTGCTCCTCGGGCACGCCCTCGGCGCGCACCTCGTCCGCCGTCTTGCCGAAGGCGAGCGCCTGGCCCTGGGCGAACAGGTTCGCCATCAACAGGTCGTGCTGCGCCTTGAGTTCGTCGCGCAGCTCGGCGACCGGACGGGCGAAGCCGATCAGGTCGGCCGGGATCAGCCGGGTGCCCTGGTGGATCAGCTGGTAGTAGGCGTGCTGTCCGTTGGTGCCGGGCGTGCCCCAGACCACCGGTCCGGTCTCCCAGCCCACGGTGTGGCCGTCGCGGTCCACCGACTTGCCGTTGGACTCCATGTCCAGCTGCTGCAGATACGCGGTGAACTTCGACAGGTAGTGCGAGTACGGCAGCACCGCGTGGGACTCGGCGCCGAAGAGGTTGCCGTACCAGATGCCCAGCAGACCCAGCGTCAGCGGGGCGTTGGCCTCGGCGGGCGCGGTCCTGAAGTGCTCGTCGACGACGTGGAAGCCGTCGAGCATCTCCCGGAAGCGCTCCGGGCCGATGGCGATCATCAGGGACAGGCCGATCGCCGAGTCGAAGGAGTACCGCCCGCCGACCCAGTCCCAGAACTCGAACATGTTGTCCGGGTCGATGCCGAACTCCGTGACCTTGCCGGAGTTGGTCGACAGCGCCACGAAGTGCTTCGCGACCGCCTTCTCGTCGCTCCCGAGCCCGGCCAGCAGCCAGGAGCGGGCGGACGTGGCGTTGGTGATCGTCTCGATCGTGGTGAACGTCTTGGACGCGACGATGAACAGTGTCTCCGCCGGATCCAGGTCACGGACCGCCTCGTGCAGGTCGGCGCCGTCGACGTTGGAGACGAACCGGAACGTCAACTCCCGCGCCGTGAACGGGCGCAGGGCCTCGTACGCCATCGCCGGACCGAGGTCGGAGCCGCCGATGCCGATGTTGACGACGTTGCGGATACGGCGGCCGGTGTGGCCGGTCCACTCACCGGCGCGGACGCGGTCCGCGAAGGCGGCCATCTTGTCGAGCACCGCGTGCACCTTGGGCACGACGTTCTCGCCGTCCACCTCGATCACCGCGTCCCGCGGCGCCCGCAGCGCGGTGTGCAGCACCGCCCGGTCCTCGGTGACGTTGATCTTCTCGCCGCGGAACATGGCGTCCCGCAGACCGAACACGTCGGTGGCGGCGGCCAGTTCGCGCAGCAGGGCGAGGGTCTCGTCGTTGACGAGGTGCTTGGAGTAGTCGATGCGCAGATCGCCGACGCGTACGACGTACCGCTGCGCGCGGGAGGGGTCGTCCGCGAACAGGTCCCGCAGCCGCGGACGCCGGAGCACGTCGGCGTGGTGGTCCTCCAGGGCCGTCCACTCGGGCCGCCGGGTGAGCCTGGGGGTCTCAGACATGAGAGGGCGTCTCCTTGGTCGCCTCGCCCCGCAGGGCGATGGCGTACATCTCGTCCGCGTCGAGGCGCCTGAGCTCCTCGGCGATGAGTTCGGAGGTGGTGCGGACCTTCAGTGCGAGGGTGCGGGGCGGCTGGCCCGGCAGGGACAGCGTGGCCAGCGGGCCCTCGGGACGGTCGATGACGATCTCGCCGTTCTCGGTGCCCAGGCGTACGCCCGTGACGAGCGGGCCGGCGGTGACGACCCGGTCGACGGTGACGTGGAGGCGGGCCTCCAGCCAGCGGGCCAGCAGCTCGGCGGCCGGGTTGTCGGCCTCGGCCTCCACGGCCGCCGAGACGATCGGCACCCGGGCCTGGTCCAGGGCCGCGGCGAGCATGGAGCGCCAGGGCGTGAGCCGGGTCCAGGCGAGGTCGGTGTCGCCGGGCGCGTAGGAGCGGGCTCGCAGCTCCAGTTCCGCCATCGGGTTCTCGGAGGTGTACAGATCGGTGATCCGGCGCTGCGCGAGTGCGCCCAGCGGGTCCTTGGAGGGGTTCTCCGGCGCGTCCACCGGCCACCACACGACGACCGGCGCGTCCGGCAGCAGCAGCGGCAGCACCACCGAGTCGGCGTGCTCGGACACCTCGCCGTACAGCCGCAGGATCACCGTCTCGCCGGTGCCCGCGTCGGCGCCCACCCGGACCTCGGCGTCGAGGTGGGAGCGGGTGCGGTCGCGCGGGGTGCGGGCGTGCCGCCTGATCACGACCAGGGTGCGCGCGGGGTGCTCGTGCGAGGCCTCCTCGGCCGCCTTGATCGAGTCGTAGGCGTTCTCCTCGTCCGTGACGATGACCATCGTCAGGACCATGCCCACGGCCGGCGTGCCGATCGCGCGGCGGCCCTGCACCAGCGCCTTGTTGATCTTGCTTGCCGTGGTGTCGCTCAGGTCGATCTTCATGGCCTGCGCCAGCTCCGTCCGTCTCGTGCGAGCATCTCGTCGGCTTCCTCGGGTCCCCAGCTCCCGGACGCGTACCGCGCCGGCCTGCCGTGCGTGTCCCAGTACTCCTCGATCGGGTCGAGGATCTTCCAGGACTCTTCCACTTCCTGGTGACGGGGGAACAAATTGGCGTCCCCAAGGAGGACATCCAGGATGAGCCGCTCGTACGCCTCCGGACTGGACTCCGTGAACGACTCGCCGTAGGCGAAGTCCATCGTCACGTCCCGGATCTCCATCGACGTGCCCGGGACCTTGGAACCGAACCGGACCGTCATGCCCTCGTCCGGCTGGACGCGGATGACGATGGCGTTCTGGCCGAGCTCCTCGGTGGCGGTGGAGTCGAAGGGGGAGTGCGGTGCCCGCTGGAAGACGACCGCGATCTCGGTGACCCGGCGGCCCAGCCGCTTGCCGGTGCGGAGGTAGAAGGGGACGCCCGCCCAGCGCCGGTTGTCCACGTTCAGCCGGACGGCCGCGTACGTGTCGGTCTTCGACCCGGGGTCGATGCCGTCCTCGTCGAGGTAGCCGAGGACCTTCTCGCCGCCCTGCCAGGCGGCCGCGTACTGCCCGCGCACGGTGTGGTTGCCGAGGTCCTCCGGCAGCTTCACCGCCCTGAGCACCTTCAGCTTCTCGGTGAGCAGCGAACCGGCGTCGAAGGCGGCCGGCTCCTCCATGGCGGTCAGCGCCATCAGCTGGAGCAGATGGTTCTGGATGACGTCACGGGCCGAGCCGATGCCGTCGTAGTAGCCCGCACGGCCGCCGATGCCGATGTCCTCGGCCATCGTGATCTGTACGTGGTCGACGTACGACCGGTTCCAGATCGGCTCGAACATCTGGTTCGCGAACCGCAGCGCCAGAATGTTCTGGACGGTCTCCTTGCCCAGGTAGTGGTCGATCCGGAAGACCTGCTCCGGGTCGAACACATCGTGCACGATCGCGTTCAGCTCCCGCGCGCTCGCCAGGTCCCGGCCGAACGGCTTCTCGATGACCGCCCGCCGCCAGGACCCCTCGGGGGCGTCCGCCAGGCCGTGCTTCTTCAGCTGCTGCACGACCTTCGGGAAGAACTTCGGCGGTACGGAGAGGTAGAAGGCGTAATTGCCGCTGGTCCCGCGCGCCTTGTCCAGCTCCTCGACGGTCCGGCGCAGCTGGTCGAACGCCGAGTCGTCGTCGAAGTCACCCGGGATGAACCGCATGCCTTCGGAGAGCTGCTGCCAGACCTCCTCGCGGAACTCGGTCCGGGCGTGCTCGCGCACCGAGTCGTGCACGATCTGCGCGAAGTCCTCGTCCTCCCAGTCCCGGCGGGCGAACCCGACGAGCGAGAAACCCGGCGGCAGCATCCCGCGGTTGGCGAGGTCGTACACGGCCGGCATCAGCTTCTTGCGGGACAGGTCGCCGGTGACCCCGAAGATGACGAGGCCGGACGGGCCGGCGATACGGGGGAGCCGGCGGTCCCGTGGGTCGCGGAGCGGGTTGTCCCAGTCGAAGGTCATTCTGCGTCAGCTCCCTTGCTGCCGAGCGACTTCTTGACGGCGTCCAACAGGTCCTGCCACGCCGCCTCGAACTTGGCGACGCCCTCGTCCTCCAACCGGGTGACGACGTCGTCGTACGAGATCCCGAGCGCCTCCACGGCGGCCAGGTCGGCACGGGCCTGCGCATAGCCGCCGGTCACGGTGTCACCGGTGATCTCGCCGTGGTCGGCGGTGGCGTTCAGCGTGGGCTCCGGCATCGTGTTGACGGTGCCGGGCGCGACCAGTTCATCGACGTACAGGGTGTCCTTGTAGGCAGGGTCCTTAACCCCCGTGGGCGCCCACAGCGGGCGCTGCTTGTTCGCGCGGGTGCCGGCGAGGGCGGTCCAGCGGTCTCCCGCGCGTGTCGAATTGTCGGCAGCGCCGAACCTCTCCTCGTACGCCTCGTAGGCGAGCCGGGCGTTGGCGAGCGCCGCCCTGCCCTTGAGCGCGAGGGCCTCGTCCGTGCCGATCGCCGTCAGCCGCTTGTCGATCTCCGCGTCGACGCGGGAGACGAAGAAGGAGGCCACGGAGTGGATGCCGGACAGGTCCAGGCCGCTCGCGGCCGCCTTCTCCAGGCCGGCCAGGTAGGCGTCCACGACCTCGCGGTAGCGCTCCAGCGAGAAGATCAGCGTGACGTTGACGCTGATGCCGAGGCCGACGACCTCGGTGATCGCAGGCAGGCCCGCCCGCGTCGCCGGGATCTTGATCATCACGTTGGGGCGGTCGACGAGCCAGGCGAGCTGCTTGGCCTCGGCGACGGTGGCCGTCGTGTCGTGGGCCAGGCGCGGGTCGACCTCGATGGAGACCCGGCCGTCCCGGCCTTCGGTGGCGTCGTACACGGGACGCAGGATGTCGGCGGCGGCGCGGACGTCGGCGGTGGTCATCATGCGCACGGCCTCGTCGACCGTGACGCCCCGCTCCGCGAGGTCGGCGAGCTGCTCCTCGTAGCCCTCTCCGGAGCCGATGGCGGCCTGGAAGATGGACGGGTTGGTGGTGACGCCGACGACGTTCTTGCCGGCGATGAGCTCGGCGAGGTTGCCGGACTCGATCCGCTTGCGCGACAGGTCGTCCAGCCAGATCGAGACGCCCTCGTCGGCCAGGCGCTTCAGCGTGCCCGCGGACGCGGTCGCTTGGGTGGTCACAGTGATCATCTTCTTTCTGCGTTCAGGTCAACCGCGGGCGGCGGCAAGGGATTCCCGCGCGGCGGCGGCCACGTTCTCGGGGGTGAAGCCGTACTCGGCGAACAGGGTCTTCGCGTCGGCGGAGGCGCCGAAGTGCTCCAGCGAGACGATGCGTCCGGCGTCGCCCACGAACCGGTACCAGGTCAGCCCGATGCCGGCCTCGACGGCGACCCGCGCCTTCACGGCCGGGGGCAGCACGCTCTCGCGGTACTCGCGCGACTGCTGCTCGAACCACTCCACGGACGGCATCGACACCACCCGCGTGCCGATCCCCTCGGCCTCCAGGGCCTCACGCGCGGCGACGGCGAGCTGCACCTCGGAGCCGGTGGCGATGAGGACCACGTCGGGGGTCTGGGTGGACGAGTCCTTCAGGACGTAACCGCCCTTCACCGCCTCGGGGTTGGGCGCGTACGTCGGCACGCCCTGGCGGGTGAGCGCGAGGCCGTGCGGAGCCGGGTCGGTGGAGTGGCGCCTGAGGATCTCGGCCCAGACGAGCGCCGTCTCGTTGGCGTCGGCGGGGCGGACGATGTTCAGGCCCGGGATGGCTCGCAGCGCGGCCAGGTGCTCGACCGGCTGGTGGGTCGGGCCGTCCTCGCCCAGGCCGATGGAGTCGTGCGTCCACACATACGTCACCGGCAGCTGCATCAGGGCCGACATGCGTACCGCGTTGCGCATGTAGTCGGAGAACACGAGGAACGTGCCGCCGTAGATACGGGTGTTGCCGTGCAGGGCGATGCCGTTCATCTCCGCGGCCATGGAGAACTCACGGATGCCGAAGTGGACGGTACGGCCGTACGGGTCGGCCTCGGGCAGCGGGTTGCCCTTCGGCAGGAACGAACTCGCCTTGTCGATGGTCGTGTTGTTCGAGCCGGCGAGGTCGGCGGAGCCGCCCCACAGTTCGGGGAGGATCGCGCCCAGGGACTGGAGCACCTTGCCGGAGGCGGCACGGGTGGCGACCGACTTGCCCTCCTCGAAGACCGGGACGGAAGCCTCCCAGCCCTCGGGCAGCTGACCGGCGACGATCCGGTCGAACAGTCGGGCGCGCTCGGGGTTGGCGGCGCGCCAGGTGCCGAGCTGCTTGTCCCAGGCCGCGTGCGCCTCGGCGCCCCGGTCGAGGGCGCGGCGGGAGTGGGCGAGGACTTCGCCCGCGACCTCGAAGGACCGCTCCGGGTCGAAGCCGAGGACGCGCTTCGTGGCGGCGATCTCGTCGGCGCCGAGCGCGGAGCCGTGGGAGGCCTCGGTGTTCTGCGCGTTCGGGGCGGGCCAGGCGATGATCGTGCGCATCGCGATGATCGAGGGGCGCTCGGTCTCGGCCTGCGCCGCCTTGAGCGCCGCGTACAGCGCGTGCACGTCGATGTCGCCGCCGAGCTCCGGCTCGATCCGCTGCACGTGCCAGCCGTACGCCTCGTACCGCTTCAGCACGTCCTCGGAGAACGCGGTCGCGGTGTCGCCCTCGATGGAGATGTGGTTGTCGTCGTAGAGGAAGACCAGGTTGCCGAGCCTCTGGTGGCCGGCGAGCGAGGAGGCCTCGGCGGAGACGCCCTCCTCCAGGTCGCCGTCGGAGACGATCGCCCAGATGGTGTGGTCGAACGGGGACTCGCCCTCGGGCGCCTCCGGGTCGAACAGGCCTCGCTCGTAGCGGGCGGCCATCGCCATGCCGACGGCGTTGGCGACACCCTGGCCCAGCGGGCCCGTCGTCGTCTCGACGCCCGCCGTGTGGCCGTACTCGGGGTGACCCGGCGTCTTCGAACCATGGGTGCGGAAGGCCTTGAGGTCGTCGAGCTCCAGCTCGTACCCGGCCAGGAAGAGCTGGGTGTAGAGGGTCAGCGACGTGTGGCCGGGCGACAGAACGAAACGATCCCGTCCGGTCCACTCGGGATCGGCGGGATCGTGACGCATCACCTTCTGAAAGATCGTGTACGCGGCCGGGGCCAGACTCATCGCGGTGCCCGGGTGGCCGTTGCCGACCTTCTGCACGGCATCCGCCGCCAACAGGCGCGCGGTGTCGACGGCACGCCGGTCCAGTTCGGTCCATTCGAATGTGTCCGGTGTCTGCGTGCTCATCTTCAAAAAGTCCTCGATCGGAGCGAAGTGGCTGGTCCAACGCGTTCAAAAGTAAAAGTCTGACTTTTTGGAGGGAAGGTCGGCGTGTGCCAGGCTGTGGTGAAAGTGGGACACGGCGGCGGATCCGGCGCACGGCTGAGCGAGGACCGCGCACGGCTGAGACGGCACGAGATGGACATGGCGGATATGGCGGGCATGGCGGACGCGGAGCCTCAAGGCGGCGACGCTATACGGACGTTTCCGTTCCCCGTCGATCTGAGCGTCCTCGGCGTCGGGATGCAGGTGGGGCCGATGGGCGCCGGCCGCACCTGGCACGCCGCCGACGCGCCGCTGGAGCGGGTGCACCGCATCGACTTCCACGTCGTGATGCTCTTCGACGAGGGCCCCGTGCGGCACATGATCGACTTCGCCGAGTACGAGGCGGGGGCCGGCGACCTGCTGTGGATCCGCCCCGGCCAGGTCCACCGCTTCTCCGGGACCGGCGACTACCGGGGCACCGTCCTGACCATGCAGCCCGGCTTCCTGCCCCGCGCCACGGTCGAGGCCACCGGCCTGTACCGCTACGACCTCCCGCCGCTGCTGCACCCGGACGACACCCAGCTCGCCGCCCTGCGCTCGTCCCTCGCCCAGCTCCGGCGCGAGTACGAGGACACGACGACCCTTCCGCTGAGCCTGCACACCGCGGTCCTGCGCCATTCGCTGACGGCGTTCCTGCTGCGCCTCGCCCATCTCGCCGCGAGCTCGGCGGAGGCCGCGCGCCGGCAGGGCGGCACGACGTTCACCCTCTTCCGGGACGCGGTGGAGCAGGGCTTCGCCACCAACCACAGCGTCAGCGCCTACGCCGACCGGCTCGGCTACTCCCGGCGCACCCTCGTCCGCGCGGTCCGCGCCGCCACCGGGGAGACCCCCAAGGGCTTCATCGACAAGCGCGTGATCCTGGAGGCGAAACGGCTCCTGGCCCACACGGACATGCCGATCGGCCGCATCGGAGCGGCGGTCGGGTTCCCGGACGCCGCGAACTTCTCCAAGTTCTTCCACCAGCACACGGAGATGACCCCGGCGGCCTTCCGCGCCGAGTTGAGCTGACGCTCCGCCAGTGGCGCGGCGAGGGCCCTTGACAGGGGGATCCCCGCGCACCTACGAAACCGTCATGACACCCAGCAATCAAGACAATGCGGACCCCGCCGCCGCTTCTTCCTCCGTGTCCGTGCCGGATCAGGACGCCCCGGCGGCCGGGGCGACGGCCGCCCTCCTGGAACGCCTCGCCGAGAAGCTCGGCGGCCGCGCCTCCGTCACGGCCGTGTACGGCGAGCCCGTCACCGTCGACGGCGTCACCGTCATCCCGGTCGCCAAGGTCGGCTTCGGCTTCGGCGGTGGCGCGGGACGCATGGTCGAGGGCGCCAGGGCCGGTGACGGCGGAGGCGGCGGGGGAGGGGTGGAGGCCAGGCCCCTCGGCTACATCGAGATCCGGGACGGCGCGGCGACGTACAAGCCGATCCGGGACCCCTGGGGCGACATCGTGCTCCCCCTGGCCGCCCTCCTCCTCGGCACCGCCCTCCCGAAGGCCGTCCGCGCGCTGCGGCGCCGGCGCTGAGCGCGGCCGATGCCCCGCGGCTCTCACCTCGCGGGGCATCGGTCGAACTCCACTGTCAGCGGCCGAAGTTGAACCAGTTCACGTTCACGAAGTCCGAGGGCTGGCCGCTCGTGAAGGTGAGATAGACGTCGTGGGTGCCGGTCACCCCGCTGATGTTCGCCGGGATCGTCCGCCACGACTGCCAGCCGCCAGTGTTGCCCACCGCGAAACTGCCGACCGGCGCGTTGCCGCGGCTGTCCAGGCGCACCTCGACCAGGCCGCTGACGCCGCTCGCCGCACCGCTCGCCACCCGGCCGACGAACTGGGTGGCGGCCGTGGAGCCGAAGTTGACGCCCCGGTACAGCGCCCAGTCACCGCCCGCGAGCGCCCCGATGTTCTGGCCCCCGCCCGAGTCGGCGGTGGACTCGGTGATCACGCCGCCCTGGCCGTCGTAGGACTCGGCCTGGATGGCGCTGTAGGCGTCGCGGTTGCCCGTCGGCGGGGGAGTGGTGCCGCCCCCGCTGGACAGCACCTGCACATAGTCGACGACCATGGAGTGGCCGGGCTGCGTTCCGCTGTCCGGGCCGCCGCCGAAGGCGTCGGGGAAACCGCCGCCCATGGCCACGTTGAGGATGACGAAGAAGCCGTGGTTCGTGGCGTTGGCCCAGGTCGTAGCGTCGACCTGGTTGGCTCGTACGGTGTGGTAGTTGACGCCGTCGAGATAGAAGCGGATCTCCTCGACGCTGGTCGAGCGGTCCCACTCCATCCGGTAGGTGTGGAAGCCCGCCTGGCAGGTCGTGCCGGAGCAGGTGGTGTTGCCGCCGATGCCGCTGGTCTCGTTGCAGGGACCGCCCGGCGAGGTGCCGCAGTGCATCGTGGCGAACACCGTGTTCATGCCCTGCGTGTTTTCCATGATGTCCAGCTCGCCGACGGCGGGCCAGTTCCAGTAGTTGCCGCGGTAGGGCCCGCCCAGCATCCAGAACGCCGGCCAGTACCCCTTGGCGGCGGCCCCGGTCACGTTCGGCACCTGGATCCGTGACTCCACGCGGAGCTTGCCGCCCGCCGGGGGCTGGAAGTCGGTGCGGTTGGTCTCGATGCGCCCCGACGTCCAGTTGCCGGAGGCGTCCCGGCGCGGGGTGATACGGAGGTTGCCGTTGCCGTCGAGCGAGACGTTGTCGGTGCTGTTCGTCATCGTCTCGATCTCGCCGGTGCCCCAGTTGGCGGGGCCGCCGGGATAGCCCTTGCCGGTCGCGTACTGCCAGTTGGAGGTGTTCACGCCGGAGCCGGCGGCGCCGTCGAAGTCGTCCAGGAAGACCTGCGTCCACCCGGACGGGGGTGCGGGCGCGGAGGCGTTCGCCGACGGGACGGCGACCGCGGCGGCGGCCGCCACCAGGCCGAGCGTGCCGAGGACGGCGACCAGCGCGCGCCTGGGGGACCGGCGTCTGCGGTGGGTGCCGGAGGGGTCAGTCATGGGGGTGCTGCCTCTCGGTGTACGGAGCGGGGAGTGGGGTGCGCGTGCCCTCGAGGGCGCTCGGAGACTGTTTGAGAGCGCTCTCAAAGTGCCGCCAATGTGCTCCCCGGCACTCCGGTCGTCAAGAGGTGAAGCAGAGAAATCCCTTGCGTCACGGTCGAGTTCACCCTGTGAAGGGGCGGGATCGCGGGCGGTGTCGGCGGTGTCCTTGGAACGAGGCGCGGCGGTCTGAGATCTTTCTGAGGACGACTCGGCGGACAGAAGGGGCCCGGACCAGATGGAACTCGCCTTCACCGGCTCGGTGATCGAATGGCGCGGTCCCGCGCCCTACTACTTCGTCCGGATCCCGGACGAGGAGTCCGCCGACATCCGCGAGGTGGCCACGATGGCCACCTACGGATGGGGCGTGATCCCCGTCGAGGCCCGGATAGGGGAGGTCGCCTTCGAGACGTCGCTCTTTCCCAAGGACGGCGGCTATCTGCTGCCGCTCAAGATCGCGGTGCGCAGGCCGCAGGGGCTCGGGGCCGGTGACGAGGTGGCCGTGAAGATGACCGTCCGCCTCTAGAGCGACGCTCCCCAGGCCGTCAGGCCTTCGTCGTCACGGGTGGCACGGGCGCGGGGGCCTGCTCGTGCAGCCCGAACCGGTCGTGCGCCCGGCGCAGCGGCCCCGGAGCCCACCAGGCGCGGCGGCCGAGCAGCGCCATCGTCGCCGGGACCAGCAGCATCCGTACGACCGTCGCGTCGATCAGCACCGCCAGGGTGAGCCCCAGACCGATCTGCAGGATCGGTGCGAAGCCGCCCGTCATGAAGGCGCCGAAGACCACCGCGAGGAGCAGCGCCGCACAGGTGACGACGCGGCCGGAGCGACGCAGTCCGGTGACGACGGCCTCCCGGTCGTCCCCGGTGAGCTGCCGCGCCTCGCGCATCCGGGCCAGGATGAACAGCTCGTAGTCCATCGCGAGCCCGAAGGCGATGGCCACGATCAGCGGCGGCGCGGTCAGGCTCAGCGCGCCCAGGCCCTCGCCGCCGAACAGCCCGGCCAGATGGCCGTCCTGGAAGACCCACACCACCACGCCGAGCGCGGCGCCCAGGCTGAGCAGGGTGGTCAGGATCGTGCGCAGCGGGATCAGCAGCGAACCCGTGAAGGCGAAGAGCAGGGCGAAGATTCCGGCCAGTACCGTCACCGCGGCCCAGGGCGCCCGCTCGGCGAGCATCTCCCGGAAGTCCACCAGCCGGGCGGCCGGTCCGGTGACCTCGACGGGCTCGTCGCCGCGGACGTCGCGGATCCGCTGCACGAGGTCGGTGGCCCGCTCGCCGTCCACGCTGCCCGGCGGCTGGACGCTGACGACCGTCGCGCCGCCGGGCAGTTCGCGGGAGACGGCCGCCGGGGACAGGGCCCGGATCCGGTCGGCGGTCGCGGCGTCCGTGCCCGGCTTCATCACCACGGTGATCGGGGAGACTCCGGTGCCGGGCGGGAAGTGCGCGTCGACGGTGTCGTACAACTGCCGTGCCTCGGTGCTCGCGGGCAGCTGCTTGGCGTCGCCGAGGTTGATCGTCATGCCGGTGACGGGCAGCGCGAGGACCAGCAGGACCGGGACGACGGTCGCCACGACGGCGACCCGGCGGCGGGCCGCGAAACGGGCCAGGCGCGCGAAGACACGGCCCTCCTCGCCGTCCGGCCGGACCTTCGCGGGTGGGATCCGCCCGCCGAACCGGGCGAGCAGCGCGGGCAGCAGGGTGAGTGCGGCCAGCATGTCGACGACGACCACGGCGGCGACGGCCAGGCCCATGCTGCGCAGGAACACGCTCGGGAACACCAGCAGCCCGGTCAGACTGACCGCGACGGTCAGCCCGGAGAAGAGCACGGTGCGGCCGGCCGCCGCGACCGTGCGGTGCACCGCCTCCGCCACGTCCCCCGTGTTGCGGCGCTCCTCCCGGAAGCGGACCACCATCAACAGGGCGTAGTCCACGGCGAGTCCGAGCCCCAGCATCGTGGTCACCTGGATCGCGTACACCGAGATGTCGGTGACCTCGCTGAACAGGAACAGCGCGAGGAAGGCCCCCGCGATCCCGCTGACCGCGATCACCAGCGGCAGCGCCGCCGCGCGCAGCCCGCCGAACACCACCAGCAGCAGGGCGAGCACCACCGGCAGGGAGATCAACTCCGCGTTGCGGACGTCCTCCTGGGCCCGCTCACCGATCTGCGTACCGAGCAGCGGGCCGCCACTGACGTGCACTTCGGGCGCGTCGATCTGCCGGATCCGCTCGGCCGCCGCGTCGACGGCCGCCTCCTCGGCGGCGTCGTCGAGGCCGCCCTCGAGGGTGACGGGGATGATCAGCGCCCGGCCGTCCTCGGCGGTCAGGCCACGGGTGGCGTACGGATCCGGTACGGCGGCCACCCCGGCGAGCGACCGCACCTCGGTGACGGCCCGCTCGACCTGGGCGCGCAGGGCCGGATCGGAGACGGCGGTGCCCTCGACGACACCGGTGAGGGACTCGCCGGACGGATCGGCCCGGTCGAGATACTGGCCGGCCGTCTCCGACTCGGTGCCCGGGATGTCGGCCACGTTGTCGGAGAGCCGGCTGAAGACGCCTGTCCCGAGCCCGAAGCCGAGCAGCAGGAAGAGCGCCCAGAGAACGATGACGGTGAGCGGGCGGCGGGTCGCCGCCCGGGCGAGCGTGGAGAGCACGGTCCCTCCCGGCAGGACGGTCGGTTGCCATCGCCCTCAGACTCGCGCCGCGGGGGTGGTCACCGGATCGCCGGAGGGAGCGGTTTACGGGCCTCCGTCGCACGGGGGAGAGACGCCGGGAACTCCCTCGCTAGGGGGATCCCGGTGTGACGAGCCCCGTCTCGTACGCGCAGATCACCGCCTGCACCCGGTCCCTCAGAGCGAGCTTGCCCAGCACGTTGCTCACATGGGTCTTCACCGTGTGCTCGCTGACGAACAGGGCGGTGGCGATCTCCGCGTTGGACAGCCCCCGGGCCAGCATCCGCAAGGTCTCCACCTCGCGTGCCGTCAGGACGTCAAGCCGCCGCGGCGTGGCCTCCACGGCCGTCTCGGCACGTTTGCGCCGCACGATGTCCGCGACCAGCCGCCGTGTCACCGCCGGCGCCAGCAGCGAGTCACCCGCCGCGACGACCCGCACGGCGTGCACGAGGTCGTCCCGCCGCACGTCCTTCAGCAGGAAGCCGCTGGCGCCCGCGCACAGCGCCTCGTACACGTACTCGTCCAGGTCGAACGTGGTCAGCATGACGACCTTGCAGCTCGACTGCCCGCACACCCGCCGGGCCGCGTCCAGTCCGTCCATGACCGGCATACGGATGTCGAGCAGCAGCACGTCCGGCGTGTGCCGCTCGACCGCGGCGACCGCCTCGGCGCCGTCCCCGGCCTCGGCGACCACCTCGATGTCCGGCTGCGCCTGGAGGATCATGCCGAACCCGGCGCGGACCAGTTCCTGGTCGTCGGCGACGACCACCCGGATGCTCATCCCAGGGCCGCCTGCCGGTCGACGGTCGCGGGCAGCCTTACGAGCACCTGGAAGCCGCCCCCGGGCCCGCGCCCGGCCCGTGCGCTGCCCCCGCAGGCGGCGGCCCGCTCCCGGATGCCGATCAGGCCGTGCCCGCCGGGGCCGCCCACCGGTCCGCTTCCGTCGTCCGTGACCGTCAGCGTCAACTCGTTCTCCGTCCAGTCGAGTTCGACGGTAGCGGAGCCGGCCTGCGCGTGCTTGACGGTGTTGGTCAGGGCCTCCTGGACCACCCGGAAGGCGGCGACCTCGGTGTCCGGGGGCAGCGGGCGGGGCGTGCCCGAGGTGCGCAGTTCCACGCGCAGGTCGGCGGACTCGCCGACCTGGCGGACCAGGCCGGGCAGGTCGGCCACGCCCGGTTGCGGCAGCCGCCACGAACCGCCGTTGTTCCGCTGGTCCTTGAGTACCCCGAGGATCCGGCGCAGCTGTGCCATCGCGTCCCGCCCCGCCGCCGCGATCGCGTCGAACGCGGCCTCCGCACGTGCCGGATCGCTGCGCACCACCACCGGCCCCGCCTCGGCCTGCACCACCATCAGGCTCACCGCGTGGGCGAGGACGTCGTGCATGTCCCGGGCGATCCGGGAGCGCTCCTGCGCGATGGCCCGCGCGGTGTCGGCGGCCCGCTCGCGCTCCAGGCGCCGGGCCCGGTCCTCCAGTTCGGCCGTGTAGGCCCGCTGCACACGGGCGAGCACGCCCAAGCCGTACGCGCAGACCACGCTGAGCAGGTGGAAGGCGTACTCGAACGGCTGGGGGTCCTCCTTGTGCAGCATCGTGAGGGAGACCCCGACCAGCCAGCCGAAGAGCATCACCCGCCGCTGCCACGGCTTGCCCAGGGTGGCCATCGTGTACAGGACGACCATGCCGCCGTACATCACGTCCGGCGGCGGCGCGTGATAGACGGCCTGGACCGGGGTGGCGACCGAGACCGCCCACGCCGTCGCGAACGGCGCCCTGCGCCGCCACACCAGCGGCACCGCGGTCGCGGCGCCGATCAGCCAGCCCTGCCAGGTCAGCCGGTCGTCGCCTTCGTCAGGGAAGATCCACTGGAGCGAGACGGCGAACAGCACCAGCGCGGCGAGCGCCGAGTCGACGGCGTAGGGATTCGCCGTGCGCAGGCGTGCGGCCACGGGGGCGATCCAGGAACGAGCGGACACGGGCGGCTCCTCGGGGCAAGGGCCCTTTCAGTATCGCGAGGGATGTCACGCCCCGTCCTCACCGGTGAGAGGGATATCGGCGGCCGCCTGCCTCCGGGACGTTCCCTTGCGTCCCCTCCGCGGGCCGCCAGCCCAGCCCCCGCGAGATCCCCCGCGCCGCCAGCCGCACCGCCGGCGCCAGCACCGGCACCTGTGCGTCGGCCTGCGGTACCACTACGGACACGGCTGCGACGACCGCCCCGCCCGGACCCCGTACCGGCGCGGCGACCGACAGGGCGTCGTCGGTGACCTGGCGGCTGCTCACCGCCACTCCGGTGCGGCGCACGTCGGCCAGCATGCGGCGCAGGCGGGCTGAATCGGTCACGGTGTACGGGGTGAAGGAGGCGAGCGGCCCCGCGCAGTACCGCTCCTGGAAGTCCGGCTCGGTGTGGGCGAGCAGCGCGAGCCCGACGCCCGTGGCGTGCAGCGGCCAGCGCGCCCCGACGCGGATGTGCACCCCGACCGCCGAGCGCCCCGACAGCCACTCGATGTAGACGACCTCGGTCCCGTCCTGGACCGCCAGCTGCACGTTCTCGTGCGTCGCCTCGTACAGGTCCTCCAGGTACGGCAGCGCGATCTGCCGCAGCGCCGGCCCGCGCGGCGCGAGGGCGGCGAGCTCCCACAGCCGCAGTCCGACGTGGTACAGCCCGGACTCGTCCCGCTCCAGCGCGCCCCACTCGGTGAGCGCGGCCACCAGCCGGTGCGCGGTGCTCAGGCTCAGCCCGGCACGCCGGCTGATGTCCGTCAGGCTCAGGGCCGGATGTTCGAGGTCGAAGGCACCGAGCACCGACAGCAGCCGGCCCGGTGCGGACCGCGCCCCGCCGGCCGGCAGGGACGGTACGGCGTCCGCGGTCATCGGGTCCCGTCACCCCAGCCCGGACTCGGCGACCCTGTGGAGCAGCGCGTGCAGCTGCTCGCGCTCGGTGGCGTCGAGGGGCTGGACCAGCTCGTTGGTGACGCGCTGCCCGGCCTCGTCGGTGTCCCGCAGGAACGCCCGGCCGCCCTCGGTCAGGACGACGATCCGGCTGCGGCGGTCGTCGGGGGAGGGGCGCCGCTCGGCGAAGCCCAGCTTCTCCAGGTCGTCGACCAGGCCGACGATCGCGCTCGGGTCGTAGCCGAGCGAGGCGCTCAGCTCGCGCTGGAGCGCGCCCGGGGTGGTGGCGAGGAAGCGCAGCAGCGCGTAGTGGCGCAGCCGCAGCCCCGACTCCTGCAGGAACGTGTTGAACAGCTGACCGGAGCGCAGCCCGAGGCGGTACAGCAGATAGCCCGTGTCCGCGTGCAGTGTGCGCATCCACGGCTCGTCGGCGTCGATCGGCACGGGGCCTGCGGTGTGGTGGGTGGTCTGCCGGCTGGCGATGGCGGGCTCCCTGGTCGAGGCCCCGGGCGGGGCGTGGCGTGCGATGTGCTGCCCCCAGCATGACGCAAAGACAGGAAGCCAACAACTATTGACGGCGACAACTATTGTTCTTACCTTCGATCTCGAAGTCGCACCGCCACTCGAAGGGACCCGCCCGTGCCCAGCATCGATCTCACCGGCAAGGCCGCCGTCGTCACCGGCAGCGGCCGGGGCCTCGGCCTCGCCTACGCCCACGCCCTGGCCGCCCACGGCGCCTCCGTGGTCGTCAACGACGTCGACGAGGCCGTGGCCGAGGCGGCCGTGAAGTCCATCACCGAGGCAGGCGGCACCGCCGTCGCCGAGGTCGTCCCGGTCGGCACGACCGAGGCCGCGGACCGGCTGGTCGGCCGCGCGGTCGAGGAGTTCGGCCGGCTCGACGTCCTGGTGACCAACGCGGGCATCCTGCGCGACAAGGTCCTGTGGAAGATGACCGACGACGACTTCGACGCGGTGATCACCACTCACCTCAAGGGCACCTTCACCTGCGCCCGCGCCGCCGCCGTCCGCATGCGCGAGCAGGGCGAGGGCGGCACCCTGATCCTGGTCGGCTCCCCGGCCGGACAGCGCGGCAACTTCGGGCAGACGAACTACGCCGCCGCCAAGGCCGGCATCGCCGCCTTCGCCCGTACGTGGTCCATGGAGCTGGGCCGCGCCGGCATCACCGTCAACGCGATCGTGCCGGTCGCCGCGACCGCGATGACCGAGACCATCCCCGCCTTCGCCCCGTACGTCGAGGCGATGAAGAACGGCGAGCCGCTGCCGGACTTCCTGCGCAAGGGCGAGGGCTTCGGCACCCCCGAGGACTGCGCGGCCCTCGTCCCCTTCCTCGCCTCCGAGGCGGCCCGCGGCATCACCGGGCAGGCCATCGGCATCGGCGGCGACAAGGTGGCACTCTGGTCGCATCCGCAGGAGATCGCGGCGGCGTTCGCGGACGGCGGCTGGACCCCCGACACCCTGGCCGACGTCTGGCCCACCTCCGTCGGCGCCGAGCTCCAGTCGGTCGGCATCCCGGCGCCCAAGTTCCCGGAGGCGTGATGGCCCCCTCCCTGAATCCCGACGAGCTGGTCGCGATCGACGTCCACACCCATGCGGAGGTCTCCTCCAAGGGGCACTCCTCCCTGGACGACGACCTGCACGACGCCTCTTCGGCCTACTTCAAGGTCGAGGGCAAGCGGAAGCCGACCCTGGAAGAGACCGCCGCCTACTACCGCGAGCGGAAGATGGCCGCCGTGATCTTCACGGTCGACGCCGAGTCCGCGACGGGCACACCGCCGGTCCCGAACGAGGAGGTCGCCGAGGCGGCCGCCGCCAACGCCGACGTCCTCATCCCCTTCGCGTCCATCGACCCCTTCCGGGGGAAGGCGGGCGTGCGGCAGGCACGCCGCCTGGTCGAGGAGTACGGGGTGAAGGGCTTCAAGTTCCACCCCAGCATCCAGGGCTTCTTCCCCAACGACCGCTCGGTGGCGTACGACCTGTACGAGGTGATCGAGGAGACGGGCACGATCGCCCTGTTCCACACCGGCCAGACGGGCATCGGCGCGGGCGTGCCGGGCGGTGGCGGAATCCGCCTGAAGTACTCCAACCCCCTCCACGTCGACGACGTGGCGGCGGACTTCCCGCATCTGAAGATCATCCTGGCGCACCCGTCCTTCCCGTGGCAGGACGAGGCCCTCGCGGTGGCGACCCACAAACCGGGCGTGCACATCGACCTCTCCGGCTGGTCGCCGAAGTACTTCCCGCCCCAACTGGTGCAGTACGCGAACACCCTGCTCAAGGAGAAGGTCCTCTTCGGCTCCGACTTCCCCGTCCTCACCCCCGACCGCTGGCTCGCCGACTTCGCCAAGCTGTCGATCAAGGACGAGGTCCGGCCGAAGATCCTCAAGGAGAACGCCGCCCGGCTGCTCGGGCTGACGAAACCGTAGGGGGCGTGACATGCGCAACGAGGGACTGGGGTCGTGGCCCGCACGCCGGGCCCGCAAGACCCCGCACCGCACGGCCCTGATCCACGGCGACACCACGTACACCTACGCGGGGCTGTACGACCGCACCACCCGCCTCGCCCACGCCCTGCGCGACCGGGGCCTGCGGCGCGGCGACCGCATCGCCTACCTCGGCCCGAACCACCCCTCCTACCTGGAGACCCTGTTCGCGGCCGGCACGCTCGGCGCGGTCTTCGTCCCGCTCAACACCCGCCTGGCCGGCCCCGAGATCGCCTACCAGCTCGCCGACTCCGGCGCGAAGGCCCTGCTCTACGGCCCGTCACACGCCGGACTGGTCGCGGGACTCCCGGGCAGCACCGACGTGCGCACGTACGTCGAGGTGGGCGGCGCGGAGTACGAGGACGCGCTGGCGTCGGCCTCCGACGAGCCCGTGGACACCCCGGTCACCCCCGACGACACCTGCATCATCATGTACACCTCGGGGACGACCGGCCGCCCCAAGGGCGCGATGCTCACCCACGGCAACCTCACCTGGAACGCGCTCAACGTCCTGGTCGACACCGACCTGATCGCCGACGAACGCGCCCTGGTGTCGGCCCCGTTGTTCCACACCGCGGGCCTGAACATGCTCACGCTCCCGGTCCTGCTCAAGGGCGGCACCTGCGTCCTGGTCGAGGCGTTCGACACGGACGCCACCTTCGACCTGATCGCGCGTCACCGCATCACCTTCATGTTCGGCGTACCGACCATGTTCGACCAGGTGGCCCGTCACCCCCGCTGGCCCGACGCCGACCTGTCGTCCCTGCGCATCCTGACGTGCGGGGGCTCCCCGGTGCCGACACCGCTCATCACCGCGTACCAGGCACGGGGCCTGACGTTCCTTCAGGGCTACGGCATGACCGAGGCCGCCCCCGGGACCCTGTTCCTGGACGCCGAACACGCGGTGAGCAAGGCGGGCTCGGCGGGCGTACCGCACTTCTTCAGCGACGTACGCGTCGTACGGCCGGACCTGACCCCGGTCGATGTCGGCGAGAACGGCGAGGTCGTGGTCCACGGCCCCCATGTCATGCCCGGCTACTGGGGGTTGCCCGAGGAGACGGCCGCCTGCTTCGCGGACGGCTGGTTCCGCAGCGGGGACGCCGCCCGGGTCGACGAGGACGGCTACGTCTTCATCGTCGACCGCATCAAGGACATGATCATCTCCGGCGGGGAGAACATCTACCCCGCCGAGATCGAGGACCTCCTCCTCGCCCACCCCGACATCGTCGAGTGCGCGGTGATCGGCGTGCCCGACGAGAAGTGGGGCGAGGTGCCGCGCGCGGTGGTCGTCCCGCGCGAGGGCGTCGCACTCGACCCCGACGAGGTGCTCGCCGCCCTCTCCGGCCGCCTGGCCAAGTACAAGATCCCCAAGTCGGTGGTCCTCGCGGACGAACTCCCGCGCACCGCCTCCGGAAAACTCCTCAAGTCCCGGGTCCGCACCCGGTACGGAAACAGTGAAGGAACCGCATGAGCATCACCGTGAACGGCCTCGACGAACTGAAGAAGCTGGCCGGCAGCGACCTCGGCACCAGCGAGTGGATCGAGGTCACCCAGGACCGGATCAACACCTTCGCCGACGCCACGGGGGACCACCAGTGGATCCACGTCGACCCGGAGCGGGCGGCCGAGGGCCCGTTCGGCGCACCCATCGCCCACGGCTACCTGACCCTGTCGCTCTTCATCCCGCTGTTCACCGAGCTGCTGGACGTCCAGGGGGTGACGACGAAGGTCAACTACGGGCTGAACAAGGTGCGTTTCCCGTCGCCGGTGAAGGTCGGCTCCCGCATTCGGCTCGTCGGGAAGCTGGCCGAGGTCGAGGAGGTGCCGGGCGGGGTGCAGATCGCCGTGGACGGCACCATCGAGATCGAGGGCGGGGCGAAGCCGGCGGCGGTCTTGCAGAGCCTGTCGCGGTTCTACGCCTGACCCGCCCCCGCCCCCGCCCCCGCCCCCGCCCTCGCCCTCGCCCCCTCCTCGACTCGATCAGCCGGTGGCCTGCTTGTACGAGTACACAGCCGTGGCCACCGCGCACACCCCCGGCGCAATGACCTCCGCCCGCAAGGTGCCGCTGTTCACGTCGTAGTCGACGCCCTCCGTCTCGAACGTGCCCGTGCACACGCTGCGTTGCGGCAGGGCGAACAGGGCCTTCACCGAACCGGTGATCGGCAGGCCGTCCACCTTGCGGGGGAGGTCGACCTGGAGGAGGGGGCGCGGCTCCGGGAAGAAGGCGCCCGTGGCGTCGTTCGAGGCGCACAGCAGGCGGGTGTCCGTGACGAAGTCGCAGCCCTGGATGTCGCGCACCGGCTTGTCCAGGGTGATCTGCCAGGCCTCCTTGAGGTCTCCGCCCGTCGGGGACGTGGCGGGGTTCAGCAGGGGAGCCGGGAAGACCTGGAGCCTTCGCTGCTCGCCCCACTCGCCCGACACCATCCACTGGCCGTCGGGCGAGACCGTGGCGAAGGAGTTGTTGAGCTTCTCACCCGGGTTGAGCTGGTGGACGTACTCGTAGCGCTTCCCGGCCGGAGTCGTCACCGCGAACATCTTCGACGTGGCCGTGTCCGGGCCCTGGTAGGCGTCGAAGGTGTGGCCGCGGGCGATGTCGGGGTCCCCGACGTGGTTCCAGCCCTTGAACCGCAGGTCCAGCGGGATGTCCGCCAGACCCCGGTACAGCAGCGAGCCGTCCGCCCGCGCGGCGAGCCCCTGACCGCCGCCCAGAGTGTCGGTGTACGCCGTGCCGGTCTCCACCCAGTGCGGGTCGCCGGCGGCCGACGCCGTGCCCGCACCCAGGGTGAGGGCGCCTAATAACGCGCCCACGACGGTGAGTTGACGTCTCATCAGGTTCAGGCTCCTGCCACGTCGACGAAGATGGGGTTGGAATAGAACCACGTATCGGCCCACGGGTCACCGTTTCCGGGCGCGTGCGGGATGGGCCCGTGCGGGTCGATCGAGGCGCCGAGGTAGCCGGTGCCGTTGCGGTTGCCGTCGCTGCCGCGCAGACGGACGTAGAAGGACTCGTTCCCGGCGGTCAGCGGGATCCGCAGGGTGTAGGTGCCCTTGCGGCCGGAGACGTCCTTCGTCGTCACCACCCTGGTGTCGGGCGCCTGCCAGGTGTCGCGGTCGCTCACCGGGCCGCGCACCGCGCCGCGGATGACGTCCACGTGCGCCAACTCCGGGACGATTCCCTGCGGGTTGGGGCGGGAGGCGGACGTCACCGTCACGTGCAGGGTGAGCCGCTCGCCCTTGCGGACGCGCAGCCGGCCGCCCAGCGTGACGCCCCTGCCGTGGTCGCAGTCCCGCTTCAGGCGCACGTCGAGGCCGTCCAGCAGATGGCCGTGGTCCAGCCAGACCCGACCCGCGCGCAGGCCCGCCATCACCGAGCGGTAGCCGTAGCGGGTCACACCGACATGGGTGCGGCTGAACTGGCCCGGCCAGAAGTCGCTGCCGGGCTGCGGGGTGTCGGTGTCGACCGGGTCGGGCAGCTTGCCGGTGTTGTCGAAGTTCTGCCCCGCCGGCCAGTCGCCGTTCTTCCAGGTGTCGAAGACGATGCGGTGGGCGTCGGAGTTCGTGGTGACCGAGAACAGGCGGCCCTCCGCCAGCATCGAGTCCCACAGACCGCCGACCGTCGCGGTCGCCCAGTCGAAGCCGCCGTAGGTGAGGTACGCCTCCGCCGGGTAGCCCGGCCAGGACTGCGCCGACGGCTTGTTCTCGTACTCGCCGCGCATCGAGGTCGCCCCGCGCCAGCCGGGGATCGCCGCGCCCTGGGCGCCGGGCGCGCCCTCCATGCCGATCATGATCTCGGGGGCCGCGTCGCGCCAGCCGCGCATCTCGTGCGGGGAGTCGATGCCGAGGCGCAGCGGGTGGTTGGCGAGGACGAGGACGTCGTCGACGTAGCCCGTGCGGCGCTGCTCGGCGAGCCACTTGATGGCCTTGACCGCGTGGGCCTCGTTGCGGGCGGTGTCCGCCGCGCCCGGGGCGCCCTCGGTGTAGCCGAGCAGCTTGCCGTCGTAGGCGCTCTCGAACCGGGTGAGCAGGTCGACCTCGTTACGGCCGGGCGCGGCGAAGACCGTGCAGTGCTCGGCGGCCGGGATGTACCACTCCAGGCCCTGGAAGATGAGCTGGCGCGGGTTCTCCGCGCGGGCCTTGAGGATCTCCTGGTGCTCCAGCGGGGCGCCGTACTTGGCGTGCCCGAAGTTGGAGTGCTCGGTGAACACCATCCAGTCCAGGCCGTACTCGGCACCCGCGGCGGCCAGCTGGGAGAACGTGTACTTGGCGTCGTGGCTGTAGACGGTGTGGATGTGGTGGTCGCCGACGAGGTAGGCGAGGCGGGGGTCCTCTCCGCCCAGGCGCCGGTCGGCGGCGGAGGCCGCCGTGGGGACGGCCGCGCCGCCCAGGGCGAACGCGGCGCCGAACAGGCCCGCGCGGCGCAGGAGTCCGCGTCGGGAGACGCCCTGCGGGTCGAGGTCGGCGGGGGAGACGGACGGGTCGGCCCAGGTGGGCAGCTGCTGCTCGGTCATGGTGTTCCTCGAAGGGGCGTCAGTGGGTCATGAAGGAGGTGACGGGCAGCGCCCGTTCGACGATCCGGACGTCGCCGAGGCGGCCGTACAGGATCTGGTCGATGCGGCCGCCGTACTCGTAGCCGCCGAGCAGCCAGGGCAGGCCGACCGTGGTGAGGCCGATCGCGGTGGAGTGCGGGTTGCGGGCCACCGGGCAGCCCTGGACGTACATCGTGGTGTGCCGGCCGTCGTTGACGACGGCGACGTGCCACCACGTCTCGCGCGCGGTCTCGTCGCCCCAGTTGGTCGCGATGCCCTGCTGGTTGAGCGGCCGCACGGCCCACTGCGGGCCGGGGCCGTCGGACAGCGAGAGCGTGGCGAGCGGCTCGTCGGGGTCGTCCTCCGTCTTGCCGGCGGCGCCCCCGGTGCCGGTACGGCTGACCAGACCGGCCCAGGCGTTGTGCGAGGCGTCCCAGTCGGCGGGGAGCCAGTAGAAGGCCTCGATGGTGTAGCCGTCCCGGAACGTCGCCGAGTTGAGCGGGGCGCCGTCGACCGTGCGCAGATACGCGCCCCGCAGCGGGGACTTGAAGCCCTGGAACTCCAGGCTGCCGTGTCCGGGCTGGTCCGGGTGGTGGTCGTCCGACCAGCCGAGCTTGCCGCCGCCCACGGAGACCACGGTGAGGTCGTTGCCGCGGCCGGACAGGTCACGGACAGTGCCGGAGACGGGGGAGTCGAAGCGCCAGTAGGCGGCCGTGCCCCGGATCAGCATCTTCGAGGCGGGGCGCGCCGGGCGGGCGGGCACCGGGGCGAAGCCGGCGAAGCGGTCCGCGAAGTCGATGTCGACCGAGAACCGGTCGGCGTCGCCGCTGAGCTCGATCTCCTGGCGCTCCAGCTCGTTCAGGCCCTTCGCGGCCCGGCCGAGGATCCACGGGGAGACCGTCTCGACGTCGATGACATCGCGGTCCAGGTCGAAGTGGTAGAGGCGGATCATCGCCGCACCGCCGAAGTAGCGGTTCTGGTAGTTCGTCAGGTGCAGGTGGACGTCGTTGCCCGCCGCGTTCTTGCGGACCGCCCGGCCCGCCGGCCAGTAGTGGCCGTTGAGGGTGAGGAAGATCTGGTCGTGGTCCTTGATCAGCTGGTCCCACAGCTGCTGACCGTAGGACGACAACGTGTCGTCATCGACGACCAGTTCGTGCGTGGTGAGGATGACCGGCGTCTTCGGGTGCCGGGCGAGGACGTCCTTCGCCCAGGCGTAGCCCTTCGCCGACAGCCGCCAGTCCAGCGCGAGCACCATCCACTCGCGGCCGGCCGCCCGGAACAGGTGGTAGGTGTTGTAGCCGTCCGAGGAGGCCCCGCCGAACGTGGGGCTGCCCTGGAAGCGCCGCGGTCCGAACGTGTCCAGGTACGGCGTAGGGCCACGCTGGTCGTCGGTGGACGACTTCACGTCGTGGTTGCCGGCCAGGACGCTGTAGCCGACGCCCCGCCGGTCGAGCAGCTCGAACGCCCGGCCGATCGCGGCGCATTCCTCCTTCGCGCCGTTCTCGGTGAGGTCGCCGAGGTGGGAGAGGAAGACGATGTTCTCGTCCCGGCCGTGCTCCAGCAGATAGCGCAGGGACGCCTCGACGGGCGCGGGGTTGATGCTCGGCCCGTCGAAGAGGTACTGGGTGTCGGGCATCACGGCCAGCGTGAAGCGACGGCTCTCCGGGTCGGGGCGCCGGCCGGCCGCCGTGGAGGCCTCGGCGGCAGCGGCCGGCAGGGCGACCCCCGCCGTGGCCGCGGCGCCGATCAGCGCGGTGGCGCGCAGGAAACCACGTCTTCCCGCACCGGCCTGCGGGGCCTCGCCCTGTTCCTGGTCATGCGAAGTACACACGTGTGCTCCGTAAAGAAGATCCGTGAGAAAGGTGATGGTGGAGGGCGTGGGGGGAGTTCAGAGAACGCGCAGGGTCCAGCTCCAGTGGTGGATGCCCGGTGCGACGAGGTACGACGGTGAGGTGTCGGGCCCGCAGGAGGCGGTGCCCAGGCCGCGGTGCGCGGCGTCGATGTGCACCACGCAGCCGGGCCGCGGGACCAGCTCGTCGTGGTGGCCGGCCAGGGCGAGGTCCCCGGCGCGATAGCGGGTCACGGAGACCTGACGGGGCTCGTCCAGGGTGACGGACAGCCCGGTGGCGTCCGGCGCCGACAGCGTGAACCGCCGTACGCCGTGGCGGCCGCCGCTCTCCTGCGGCCGCAGATACGGGGTGAACAACTCGTCGACCGGTACGGCGTGATGGCCGACCGGCGCGCCGGTGCTGCGGTCGGGATACGACTCCCAGGGCCCCTGGCCGAACCACTCCAGCAGATCGAGCCCCGCGACCGTCTCCCAGACCGTGCCGACCCGCGCCACGTCGTCGAACGCCGCCGGCAGTTCGGCCTCCTCGTCGACCCGCACACCGCCCTCGACGGGCGTCAGCACCTGCCGGTGCCGTACGACACCGGTCGTGCCCGCGTACTCGGCCTCCACCGTCACGCGGCCGGCTTCCTCGCGCACCGACACGACCTTGCGCACCAGCGCGTCGAGCCCCCAGGCCCGCCAGCGCTGCGCCATGCCGCCGAGTTCGTCGTTGTCGGTGGGCGCCCGCCACAGCGAGAGCGTCGGGGCGGCCGTCAGCAGCGGATGGACGAGCAGACCCTCGCCGTCCACCTCGGCCCGCCGGGCCACCGGAGCCTCCACCTCCACGGGGTCGGGACCGCGCAGTCTGATCTGCGGCACACACACCTCGGTGCCGCGCGGCGCCCACGGCTGGTCCTCGGCCACGGTCACCCGCAGCGTCAGCCAGGCCTCGCCACCGTCCTGCGGCACCGCGAAGGGCAGCGGTACGGCGGCCGTCTCGCCGGGGCACAGGCGCGGCAGCTCGGCCGGCCCGGACAGCGTCGTGCCGTCGGCGAGGTCAAGACGCCACTCGCCGGCCAGCCAGTCCAGGCCGCGGAAGTGCTGGTGGTTGCCGAGCACGATGCCCTCGTGCCGGTAGCACTCGATGCGCACGGGCGCCGCGATCTCCCGGTGCTCGTACATCGCGGGCTTGGGGGTGCGGTCGGGGAAGACCACGCCGTCGGCGATGAAGGCGCCGTCGTGGATGGTCTCCCCGAAGTCGCCGCCGTACGCCCAGCGGTGGCCGGGCGCGGCGACACCGTTGTCGTAGAGGCCGGCGCCCCCACGCCCGACCGGTCTTCCGTCGCTCACGCGTTGCAGAATCCCGTGGTCCCAGAACTCCCAGATGAACCCGCCCTGAAGACCCGGGGTGGCCTCGATGGCGGCCCAGTGGTCGGCCAGCGTGCCGTTGCTGTTGCCCATCGCGTGCGAGTACTCGCACTGGATGAGCGGCCTGGTCTGCTCGCCGGAGAGCGCGTGGGCGACGCAGTCCTCGAGGGGCGCGTACATGGGGCAGGCGATGTCGGAGGCGTCGTCCGTGGCCGCCCAGTCGAGCTTGGCCGCCCCCTCGTACTGGACCGGCCGCGTCGTATCGTGCCGGCGCACCCAGCCGGCCGCCGCGTCGTGGTTCGCGCCGTAGTCGGACTCGTTGCCCAGCGACCAGATGATGACCGACGGATGGTTCTTGTCGCGCAGCACCATGCGCGAGACCCGGTCCACGAAGGCGTTCAGGTAGCGCGGGTCGTCGGCGATCTCGTGGGCGTGGTCGTGGGACTCGATGTCCGCCTCGTCGACGACGTAGAGGCCGAGCTCGTCGGCCAGGTCGTACAGCGCCGGGTCGCCCGGGTAGTGGGAGGTGCGGACCGCGTTGAAGCCGAACCGCTTGAGCAGGACCAGATCGGCGCGCATGTCGTCGTACGACACCGTCCGCCCGGTCAGCGGGTGGAAGTCGTGCCGGTTGACGCCCCGGATGAACACCCGCTCCCCGTTGACGAGCAGGTCCCGACCGACGATCTCGACGTCCCGGAAGCCGATCCGGTGGCGGGAGGTGTCGGCGACCGTGCCGTCCGCGCGGTGCAGGCGGACGGTCAGGTCGTAGAGCTCGGGCGTCTCCGCGTTCCAGGTGCGCACCTCGGGCACGGTGGTCCCCAGCCGGGCCTCGCCGAGGAAGTCGGAGACCCGCTCGTCCTCGGCGTTGGCGCGGTCGAACTCCGCGTCCTGCGCCAGCGGCTCGCCGTCCAGCTCACCGGTCAGATACCAGCCCGCGGGCAGGGCCCCGCCCGCGTCCCGCACCCGGCAGTCGACCCGCAGCTCACCGCTGCGGCGGGCCCGCACGGTCACGTCCGCGAGATGCAGCGGGTCGGTGGCGTACAGCAGTACCGAGCGGGTGATGCCGCCGTGCCACCACTGGTCCTGGTCCTCGACGTGGGAGGCGTCGGACCACTTGACGACCGTGAGCCGCACGGTCGCGGACGAGCCGGGGCGCACCAGCCCCGTCAGGTCGAACTCGGCCGCCAGGTGTGAGTCCTTGGAGACGCCGACCGGCCGGCCGTCCACATGCACCAGCAGCACGCTCTCGGCCGCCCCGACCTGGAGCACGATCCGGCGTCCGGCCCACTCGGCGGGCACGTCCACCTCACGCTCGTACACCCCCGTCGGGTTGGCGGCGGGGGAGTGCGGCGGGATGTCGGGGAACGGCATCCGCACGTTGGTGTACTGCGGCAGGTCGTCCGTGTCCTGCAGGGTCCAGACGCCGGGGACGTACGCCGACGACCAGGCACCGCCGACCGGCGCGTGCGGAGCGGACAGCAACTCAAAGCGCCAGTCGCCGTCCAGGGGGAGTGCTCCGCGGCGCCGGTCGACGGCGTTCATGGGGAGTCGCCCCCAGGAGGTCACCTCGGGTGCCTCCCAGGGGCGCAGGGCGACCAGGGGATCGAGGGGTACGTCGGTCATGACCCTTCCGCAATCGGTGTGGTGGGCCGGGGCAGAGCGCGGCCCAGCAGACCCCAGGCGGGGTCGACGGGGATGCCAAGTCGGTCCAGGACGGTGGGGGCGATGTCGATGAGACGGGGTGACTGGAGCCGGGTGCCGCCGGGCAGGCCGGGCTCGGCGAGGATGACGAAGACCTCCCGCTCGGCATGCGTGTCGCCACCGTGGCCCCCGCTGTCGAGGTGGCCGTGGTCCGTGGTGACGAGCACGGTCCAGTGCTCGTTCGCCCGCCCGGGGTCGCAGCGCCGGGCTTCGATCGCCGCCAGCAGCCGCCCGAGGTGGGCGTCCTGGGCGAGGAGGGCGCGGTCGTAGGCGGGGGAGAGAGGGCCTGCTGAGTGGCCGGCCTCGTCGGTGGCACCGAAGTACACGAACACGGCATCCGGGTCGTGCCGGGTGAGCCAGCGGGTGGCCGTGCGGGCGACTCGGCGGTCCGCGGTGCGGTAGCCGCGGAATTCGCCGTTGTAGCGCACACGCCGGCCGATGGCGGCGCCCAGGACGCCGCGGCGGACCAGTTGCGGCCAGGACACCGCGGCCGCGGTGCGCAGTCCGGGCCGGGCGGCGACGGCACGCGTCAGGAAGTCCGGGTAGCGGGCGTAGTCGGCGCCGACGAAGTCGTTGCCGGTCACCCCGTGCCGGTCGGGCCACACTCCGGTCAGCACGCTCGACCAGCCGGGGCCGGAGTCGGTGTAGGCCATGTCGGTGGACCGCCCGTCGTGGGCCCGGCCGTTCGCCATGCCGTAGGGCAGCAGACTGGTGCCGTGGGCGCCCGCGGCCATCAGGCCGTGCAGCACGGGTGCCACGGAGGGCGAGCGGACCAGCCGGTCGTAGCGCAGCCCGTCCATGCCCACCACGAGCACATGGCCGCGTTCCGGCCGTCCTGCGCCGATGGCTTCCACCACTGCGGACCTCTCTCTCGACGTGGGCTCAGGTGCCCTGAACCGCGCCTTCGGTGGCGCCCGCTACGAACCCGCGCGCGAAGACGGTGAAGACGATGACCAGGGGCAGGGACGCCATCAGCACACCGGCCATGACCATGCTGTAGTCGGTGGTGTGACCGACGTGGAGCTGGGCGAGTTCCACCTGGAGCGTGACGCGGTCGGGGTTGGTGAGCACGATGAGCGGCCAGACGTAGTCGTTCCAGGCGTTGACGAAGGCGTAGATGGCGAGGAAGGACAGCGCGGGCTTGATCATCGGCAGGACGATGTTCCGGTACTGGCGGAAGAAGCCGGCGCCGTCGATGCGCGCGGCGTCGAGCAGTTCGTCGGGTACTCCGTTCTCGATGTACTGGCGCAGCCAGAAGATGCCGAAGGCGTTGGAGAGGGCGGGCCAGACCAGCGCCTTGAGCATGCCGACCCAGCCGATCTCGGACATCAGGATGAACTGCGGCAGGACGGCCAGCTGGAGTGGCAGCATCATGAACACCAGCAGCGTGCCGAAGAGCACTTTGCGCCCCGGGAAGTCGAACTTGGCGAAGGCGAAGGCCGCCAGGGAGTCGATGAACAGCACCAGGACCGTGGTGACGCACGCGACGACGACCGTGTTGAGCATCGACCCGAAGAAGTCGATGGTGTCGAGCACATGGCGGATGTTCTCCAGCAGATGGGAGCCGAAGGTCAGCTTCGGTGGGCTCTTGTAGATGTCCTTGGTGGTGTTGGTCGCCATCACGATCGTCCACGCGAACGGGAAGACCGAGACCAGGACGGCCAGGAGGAGCAGGATGTGCGCGGTCAGGCCCGTGGGGCGCCGCAGCCGCCGCCTCGCGCCCGTGGCCGGCGATGGGGTAGCGGCCGTCGTCATGACTTCCTCCCTCGTTGCACGATGCGCCAGTTGATGACGACGAGCACGATGATCAGTACGAAGAAGGCCCACACGATGGCCGCGCCGTAGCCGTAGTCGTTGTTGAGGAAGGCCGACTGGTAGAAGTACAGCAGCGTGGTCAGGCCCGCCTGGCCGGGGCCGCCGAGGTTCTGGTTGGCGGCGTTGCTGGCGAACAGGACCTGGGGTTCGCTGAAGCTCTGCAGGCCGTTGATGGTCGAGATGACGACGGTGAACAGGATGATCGGCCGCATGATCGGAATGGTGATCTGGAAGAAGGTCCGCACGGGCCCGGCGCCGTCGATCTTGGCCGCCTCGTAGACGGACTGCGGGATGGCCTGGAGGCCGGCCAGGTAGATGATCATGTTGTAGCCGGTCCACATCCAGGTCATCAGCGCCGCGATCACGACTTTGATCAGCCATGGATTGCTCAGCCACGGGACGGGCGAGATGCCGACCGTGCCCAGAATCGCGTTGACCAGGCCGAAGTTGTTGCTGAACACCGCGCCGAAGAAGATCGCCACGGCGACGATCGACGTGACGTTCGGCACGTAGAGGGCGATGCGGTAGAAGCCCTTGAAGCGGCGCACCGAGTGCAGCAGCGTCGCCAGTACCAGGGCGCCGAACAGCGTGGGCACGGTGGACAGCACCCAGATCACCAGGGTGTTGCGGATCGACAGCCAGAAGACCGGGTCGCTCCAGAGGAACTCGAACTGCTGCAGGCCCACGAACTGCTTGGTACCGAGGCCGTCATAGCGCTGGAAGGCCAGGTACAGCGAATAGAAGACGGGAACGAAGGAGAAGGCGGCGAAGATCAGGTAGAAGGGTGAGATCGCCAGGTACTGCCGCCAGTACGACAGCACGCCGCGACGCGCGGGCCGAGCGGCGCCGGGGGGCGGCGTGCGCCGGGGGCGGAAACGGGCCGGGCCGGGCCCGCCACGGTGCTCGTGCACCGTGGCGGAGCCCGTGACCGGAGGGGACGACACCTCAGTTCACCCCCTGTCGCCGGGCGATCTGCTTGGCCTGGCTGACCGCGTCGTTCCAGGCGTCGTCGGGCTTCTTGCCCTTGGCCTCGATGTTGGTCAGCTCGGTGAAGTAGGGGGCCATGACCGCGGCGTCGGCGGGTGCCTCGTAGCTGACCGGGATGGCCTCGGCGGCCGGGCCGAAGACCTCGATGATCTTCTGTCCTCCGAAGAAGGCGTCGGGGCCCGTCATGGCCTCCATCGCGTACGTCGCCGGAGAGGCCGGGAAGATGGTGGCGTCGGTGTAGCTCTTGGCGTTGTTGCCGGGGCTGAGGATCCAGCTGATGATCTTGAACGCCTCTTCGGGGTTGCGGCACTGCGAGGGCAGCGCCAGGTAGGAGCCGCCCTGGTTGGCCGGCCCGTTCGGCGTTGCGCAGACCCGCCACTTCCCCTTGGTGTCCGGGGCCGCCGACTCGATGTCCAACGCGTGCCAGGCGGCGCCGAGTTCGGTGGCCAGATTCTTGCCTATGGCGGCGTTCCAGGTCTGGTCGTTGATCTTGGCGTCGATGCCGAGCGTGTAGGGGCGGACCGCGGTGGTCCACGCGGCTCGGATGTGGTCCTGGTCGCCGATGAAGTGGTTGTCCTCGTCGATGAACCGCTTGGTGCCCTGGCCGACCGCGATGTTGAACACGGAGCCGATGTTGTTGACCAGGAAGACCCCGGGCTGCGCCTTCTTCAGCTCGGAGCCGAGGGCGAAGTAGCCGTCCCAGGTCTTGGCCTCGGCGGCGACCTTGTCGGGGTCGGTGGGCAGCCCGGCCTTGTCGAACAGGTCCGCGCGGTAGAACAGCGCGGTGGGACCGATGTCGATGGGGAACCCGATCTGCTTGCCGTCCTCGGTCTGGGCGAGCTTGGTCTTCCAGTCCAGGTACTGCGACGAGATCTTCTTGAAGCCCAGGTCGTTCAGGTCGAGGAATCGGTCGGCGTTGGGCAGGAAGGAGGCGATGTCCTCGCCTTTGATGCCGGTGATGTCGGGCACGGAGGAGCCGCCTGCGGCGAGGGTGGTGGTGAGCTTCTGCTTGAAGTCGCCGCCGATGGAGGCGGTGGTCAGCTTGACCTGGCTCTTGAAGTGCGTCTTCGCCTCCGCCACCACCTTGTCGCTGAGTGCGCCACCCCAGTACCACATGGTGAGGTCCTTGCCGTTCTTGGTGCCGCCCGATTCCGAGCCGCTGCCGCAGGCGACGGTCAGACCGGACGCGGCCGCGGTGAACACGGCGGCCTGGAGGAAGCCTCTACGAGAAAGGTCCACGGGTCACTCCTGTTGTTCCTGTTCGACGTGCTGAGGGATTCGGGGGTCAGTGCCGCCGTGCGCGGGCGCCTGGACCCATCGGGGTGGGGCCGGCCGGCGGGGTGATGGGGGCGTGGCGCACGGGAGGGCCGACGTCGGCGGGGACGCGGTCCGCCAGGAAGCCGTACGCCCGCTTCAGTTCGGGATCGGTCAGGGAGCGCCACCAGCGGTCCACGCCGTACCAGCCGGGGGCCGCGAGGGCTCCGCCGTGCCGCCGGACCGACAGGCCGGCGGCGAGGACGGCGAACCTGAGCCGTTCCTCCAGGGGCCAGCCGCCGAGCGAGGCCGCGACGAAGCTCGCCCCGAACACGTCGCCGGCGCCCGTCGCGTCGAGGACGTCGACGGCGAGGGCGGGTACGTCCGCGTATTCGCCGGTCGTCTGGTCGACGGCCACCGCACCGTCACCGCCGCGCGTCACCACCGCCACCGGCACCAGCTCGCTGAGCGTGCCGAGTGCCGCGACCGCGCTGTCGGTGCGGGTGTAGGCCATGGCCTCGGTGTCGTTGGGGAGGAAGGCGTGGCACAGGCGGAGCTGGTCGAGGAGGTCGGTCGACCACTGCTGCGTGGGGTCCCAGCCGACGTCGGCGTAGATCTGCGTGCCGTTCGCGGCGGCCTTGGCCAGCCACTCGCGGGGTTCTGCCTCGATGTGCACGAGGGCCGTGCGCGCCTCGGGCGGGTCGCCCATCAGCGCGTCCTGCGAGTACGGGGGCTCCTGGCCGTGGGTGACGAGCGCCCGGTCCTGGCCGTAGGCGAGGGAGACGGTGACCGGGGTGGGCCAGCCGGCGGCCGAGCGGGACAGCGAGAGGTCGACGGCCTCCTGGTCTTGCAGGACGTCCCGGCAGTACTCGCCGTACAGGTCGTCGCCGAACACCGTGGCCAGCGAGGTCCGCAGGCCGAAGCGGGCGGCGGCCACCGCCAGGTTGGCGATGCCGCCCGGTCCGCAGCCCATGCCGCCCGTCCAGATCTCCTCGCCCGGTGTGGGCGGCTTCCCGAGCCCCGTGAGAACGAGGTCGTAGAAGAGCAGCCCGGTCAGCAGCACATCGGGCCGGTCGTCGTCCACGGGAACGTCCTCTCGTTCAGGACCCGCTCGGAGAGCTCGTCAAAACTCTTCATTTCGGTGACCGGAATCGTGCGCCGCTCCGGGAGATTGGTCAATACCCGAGCAGAAATAAGCATGGCGATGATTGAAGATGACGAGTAGTGTTCACGCCGTGCTGGCAGAACGACGACACCAACTCATCCTGCGGGCCCTGCGCTCAGGCGGCCCCGCGGCCGTGACCGATCTCTCCGAGCAGCTGGGTGTGAGCCCCGCCACGGTCAGGCGTGACCTGCTGAAACTCGAGGAGGACGGCCTGCTGACACGTGTGCACGGCGGCGCGGTCGTGGAGGAGGGCGACCAGCCCTTCGCCGAGGTCGCCGAGGTGCGCGTGGCCGAGAAGGACGCCATAGCCGCACACGCGGCGGCGATGATCGAGGACGGCCAGTCCGTGCTGCTCGACATCGGAACCACCGCCTTCCGGCTGGCCCGGCAGCTGCACGGCCGCCGGCTCACCGTGATCACCAGCAACCTGGTGGTCTACGAGGAGCTCGCCGACGACGAGGGCATCGAGCTGGTGCTGCTCGGCGGCATGGTCCGCCGCGAGTACCGCTCCCTGGTCGGCTTCCTCACCGAGGACAACCTGCGCCAGCTGCACGCGGACTGGCTGTTCCTCGGGACCAGCGGGGTGCGGCCGGGCGGGCACGTCATGGACACCACGGTCGTCGAGGTGCCGGTCAAGCGGGCCATGATCAAGTCGAGCGACAAGGTCGTCCTGCTCGCCGACGCGGCGAAGTTCCCCGGGCACGGGATGGCGAAGGTGTGCGGTCCCGGGGACCTGGACGTGGTGGTGACGAACGCGCCGGTCGACCCGGTGACGCGGGCCTCTTTGCAGGAGGCGGGCGTCGAGGTCGTCGTGGCGGGAAAGGTGCAGACGTGAGGCTGACGATTCTCGGCGGCGGAGGATTCCGTGTGCCGCTCGTGTACGGGGCGCTCCTGACGGACCGGGCCGAGGGCCGGGTCACCCACGTCGTGCTGCACGATCTGGACGCGCAAAGACTGTCCGCCGTGACACGGGTGCTCGCCGAGCAGGCGGCCGGCGTGCCCGACGCACCCCGGGTCACCGCCACCACCGACCTGGACGAGGCCCTGCGCGGCGCCGACTTCGTCTTCTCCGCGATCCGCGTCGGCGGCCTCGAGGGCCGGGCGAACGACGAGCGGGTCGCGCTCGCCGAGGGCGTCCTCGGCCAGGAGACGGTCGGCGCCGGTGGCATCGCCTACGGCCTGCGCACGGTCCCGGTCGCCGTCGACATCGCCCAGCGGGTCGCCCGCCTCGCGCCGGACGCCTGGGTCATCAACTTCACCAACCCCGCGGGCCTGGTCACCGAGGCCATGTCCCGCCACCTCGGCGACCGCGTCATCGGCATCTGCGACTCACCGGTCGGCCTCGGCCGCCGTATCGCCCGTGTGCTCGGCGTGAAGAACCCCGGCGAGGCCTGGATCGACTACGTCGGCCTCAACCACCTCGGCTGGGTGCGCGGCCTGCGCGTCGCCGGCCGCGACGAACTCCCGCGCCTGCTCGCCGACCCCGACCTGCTCGGCTCCTTCGAGGAGGGCAAGCTCTTCGGCGTCGACTGGCTCCGCTCGCTGGGCGCGATCCCGAACGAATACCTGCACTACTACTACTTCAACCGCGAGGCCGTCCGCGCCTACCAGGAGGCCGACAAGACCCGCGGCGCCTTCCTGCGCGACCAGCAGGCCGGCTTCTACGAGCGGATGCGCGACCCCGGTGCCTCCGCCCTGGCGGTCTGGGACCGCACCCGCGCCGAGCGCGAGGCCACCTACATGTCGGAGAACCGGGAGACCGCCGGCGCCGGCGAGCGCGACGCCGACGACCTCTCCGGCGGCTACGAGAAGGTGGCGCTCGCGCTGATGCGGGCCATCGCCCGCGACGAGCGCACGACCCTGATCCTCAACGTCCGCAACCAGAACACGCTGTCGGTGCTCGACTCCGAGGCCGTCATCGAGGTGCCCTGCCTGGTCGACGCCAACGGTGCCCACCCGGTCGCCGTGGCCCCGCTGCCGGACCACGCCACCGGGCTGGTCTGCTCGGTGAAGGCGGTCGAGCGGGAGGTGCTCGCCGCCGCCGAGTCCGGCTCCCGCGCCACGGCCGTGAAGGCGTTCGCGCTGCACCCGCTGGTCGACTCGGTCAACGTCGCCCGCAGGCTGGTCGAGGGGTACTCCTCGGTCCACCCCGGGCTGGCGTACCTTAAGTAGCGCTCACCTGGGAAAGCGCTTTCACCCCTCCCTCGCCTCCCCTCCGTTCTCTCCCTCCCTGGAGACCCTGATGCACGACGAACGCCGCCGGATCGAGGAACGCGTCGAGCGCGTCCACAACCAGCGCATCAAGCCCGCGATCTACTCGGCCACCGTCCCCTTCGAGGTCGAGGCCTGGCAGGCGCCGGGTGAGCCGGTCTCCTTCGAGGAGGCGGCGGCAGCCCGGTACGAGCCCTTCGCGATGGACACCCCCTGGGGACCGCCCTGGGGCACCACCTGGTTCCGGATGCGCGGACAGGTGCCCGCCGAGTGGGCCGGACGACGCGTCGAGGCGGTCATCGACCTCGGCTTCGTGGGGGACTGGCCCGGCAACCAGGCCGAGGCCCTGGTCCACCTCGCCGACGGCCGCCCCCTGAAGGCGGTCAACCCGCTCAACCAGTACGTGCCGATCGGCAACCCGGTCGCGGGCGGCGAGGAGATCGACTACCTGGTCGAGGCGGCCTCCAACCCCGACATCCTGGCCAACGACTTCGCGGCCCCGACCCCGCTCGGCGACGTCCTGACCGCGGGCGACAAGCCGCTGTACACCTTCCGGCGCGCCGACATCGCCGTCCTGGACGAGGAGGTCTGGCACCTCGACCTCGACCTCCAGGTGCTGCGCGAGCTCATGGTCCACCTCGCCGAGCACGAGCCCCGCCGGCACGAGATCATGCACGCCCTCGACCGGGCCATGGACGTCCTCGACCTGGACGACATCTCCGGCAGCGCGGCGGCCGTACGGGAGGTACTGGCCCCCGTCCTCGCCAGGCCCGCCCACGCCAGCGCGCACACGATCTCCGGCGTCGGCCACGCGCACATCGACTCCGCGTGGCTGTGGCCGATCCGCGAGACCAAGCGCAAGACGTCCCGCACCTTCTCCAACGTCACGTCCCTCGCGGACGAGTACGAGGACTTCATCTTCGCCTGCTCGCAGGCCCAGCAGTACGAGTGGGTGCGCGACAACTACCCGCACGTGTGGGCCCGGATCCAGGAGTCCGTGAAGAAGGGCCAGTGGGCGCCGGTCGGCGGCATGTGGGTCGAGGCCGACGGCAACCTGCCCGGCGGCGAGGCCATCGCCCGCCAGCTGATCCACGGCAAGCGGTTCTTCATCGAGCACTTCGGCGTCGAGACCAAGGGCGTCTGGCTGCCGGACTCCTTCGGCTACACCGCCGCCTACCCGCAGCTCGCCAAGCTCGCCGGCAACGACTGGTTCCTGACCCAGAAGATCTCCTGGAACCAGACCAACAAGTTTCCCCACCACACCTTCTGGTGGGAGGGCATCGACGGCACGCGCATCTTCACCCACTTCCCGCCCGTCGACACCTACAACGCCCGCTTCAGCGGCGAGGAGATGGACCGCGCGGTCCGCAACTACTCGGAGAAGGGCGGCGGTACGCGCTCGCTCGCGCCCTTCGGCTGGGGCGACGGCGGTGGCGGCCCCACCCGCGAGATCATGGAGCGGGCGCGCCGCCTCGCCGACCTGGAGGGCTCACCCAAGGTCGTCATCGAGCACCCCGACGAGTTCTTCGCCAAGGCCCGCGCCGAGTACGAGGACGCCCCCGTCTGGAACGGCGAGCTCTACCTGGAGCTGCACCGCGCCACCTACACCTCCCAGGCCCGCACCAAGCAGGGCAACCGGCGCAGCGAGCACAAGCTCCGCGAGGCCGAGCTGTGGGCGACGACCGCCGCGCTGCACGCGCCGGGCTACACCTACCCGTACGAGAAGCTGGACCGGCTCTGGAAGACGGTCCTGCTGCACCAGTTCCACGACATCCTGCCGGGCTCCTCGATCGCCTGGGTGCACCGTGAGGCCGAGGCCGAATACGCCCGCGTGGCCGAGGAGTTGGAGGCGCTGACGGCCGACGCGGTAGCCGCGTTGGGCGAAGGCCAGGCCCGGGTCTTCAACACGAGCCCGTTCGAGCGCGCCGAGGTGGTCCGCACGGCCGAGGGCGCACCGGCGTACGTCACGGTGCCCGCGAGCGGCAGCGCGCCCCTCGCATCGGAGGAGCCCGCGCGGCCGGTGACCGTCTCCGGCCGTGTCCTCGACAACGGACTGATCCGGGTCGAGGTCGCCGAGGACGGCACCCTTGCCTCGGTGTTCGACCTCCGGGCCAACCGCGAAGTCCTCGCCGACCAGGGCAACCTGCTCCGCCTGCACACGGACCTGCCCAACTACTGGGACGCCTGGGACATCGACAAGCACTACCGCAACCGCTACCAGGACCTGCTGGAGACCGAGTCGCTGACCGTCGTCGAGGAGGACCCGCTGATCGGCGCGATCCGGGTCACCCGCGCCTTCGGCAAGGGCTCGAGGCTCACCCAGACGATCACCGTCCGCGCCGGCAGCCCCCGGATCGACTTCGAGACCGAGATCGACTGGCACGAGGCCGAGAAGATCCTCAAGGCGGGCTTCCCGGTCGACATCCGCGCCCCGCACTCCTCCGCGGAGATCCAGTTCGGCCACATCCAGCGGCCCACCCACACCAACACCAGCTGGGAGGCGGCCCGCTTCGAGGTCTCCGGCCACCGCTGGGTGCACATCGCCGAGCCCGGCTACGGCGTCGCCGTCATCAACGACTCGACGTACGGCCACGACGTGACCCGCACGGTCCGCGCGGACGGCGGTACGACGACCCGGGTCAGCCTCAGCCTGGTACGCGCCCCGCGTGTCCCGGACCCGGATGCCGACCAGGGCATGCACCGCTTCACCTACTCCCTGCTGCCCGGCGCGAGCATCGAGGACGCCGTCGCCGAGGGGTACTCCCTCAACCTCCCGCTGCGCGTGGCGGACGCGGCCGGCGCGCCCGAGCCGGTCGTCTCGGTCGACGGCGACGGCGTGACCGTCGAGGCGGTCAAGCTGGCCGACGACCAGTCCGGCGACGTCGTGGTGCGGCTCTACGAGTCGCGGGGCGGCCGGGCCCAGGGCGTCGTGCGCACCGGCTTCCCGCTGGCCGGCGCCCAGATCACCGACCTCCTGGAGCGCCCGCTGGAGGCCGCCGAGGTCGACGGCGGGGTGCCGGTCTCACTGCGCCCCTTCCAGGTGCTGACCCTTCGTCTCCAGCGCGCCGAGGTGGGCTGATGGCGATACAACCCTGGTTCACCGACGCCAAGTTGGGGATCTTCGTCCACTGGGGCATCTACGCCGTGGACGGAGTTCAGGAGTCCTGGTCGTTCTACGACGACATCGTCCCGTACGACCGGTACATGTCCCAGTTCGACCGCTTCACGGCGTCCCGCTACGAGCCACGTGACTGGGCGAAGCTCTTCGCGCGGGCCGGCGCCCGGTACGCCGTGCTGACCAGCCGCCACCACGACGGCGTGGCCCTGTGGGACACCGCGTACGGCGATCTGAACGTGGGCCGCGACCTGATCGGCGGCTACGCCGACGCCCTGCGCGAGGAGGGCCTGAAGGTCGGCCTGTACTACTCCCACTCGGACTGGAGCCACCCCGACTACGCCTCCACCCGCAAGCCCGGCCGCCCGCCGGAGCTGGAGGACAACCGGTACTCCGAGGTCGCCGCCGAGGACGAGGACCTGGACGCGTGGGAACGCTTCCTCGCCTACCGGGACGGCCAGATACGGGAGTTGACGTCCCGCTACCGGCCGGACCTGATGTGGTTCGACGGCGAGTGGGACCGCAGTGAGGAGCAGTGGCGCATCCCCGAGCTGGCCGCGCTGATCCGCTCCGAGGTGCCGGACGTCGTCTTCAACGCCCGCATGCTCAGCGAGGGCGACTACGCAACGCCCGAGCAGGGCGCACCCGTGGTCCCGCCCGAGGGCCCCTGGGAGCTGTGCCTGACGCTCAACGACTCCTGGGGCCACCAGCACCACGACCACAACCACAAGTCGGTCGACCAGCTGATCCGGTACTTCACGGAGACCATCGGCGGGGGCGGCAACCTGCTGCTCAGCGTCGGTCCCCGGGAGGACGGCACGATCCCGCGGGAGCACGTCGAGCGCCTGGAAGGGCTCGGCGACTGGATCGCCAAGCACGCGGAAGCGGTGTACGGCACCGAGCGCGGCCTCCCGGCCGGGCACCACTACGGCCCGAGCACCCTGTCCAAGGACCGCCGCACCCTGTACCTGGTCCTCTTCGACGCCCCGCGCGCCGAGATCAACGTACGCGGGCTGCTCGGCGGGGTGTGCCGGGTCACGGTGCTCGGCAGCGGGCGGGAGCTGGCCCACCGGGTGACCGGCGGACTGCACGAGACACCCGGGGTGCTCTGGATCGAACCGCCCACCGCGGCGGACCTCGACCCGCACGCCACCGTGCTCGCCGTCGAGCTGGACGGGGAACTGGAGCTGTACCGGGGCTCGGGCCGCTTCTGACACACCCCGGGACCGACTTCGGGCCGGTGGGCCGCCGCCCCCGTGGCGGTGGCCCACCGGCCCGAATCCCCCGTGCTTCCCCCGTGTTCCCTCGGTCCCCCGTCGTTCCCCCGTGGGTTTCCCCGTTGCCTTTCACTCTTATGAGCGCGCGGGCGGCGCCCTGATACACCCGCGCCGGAAAAAATTCTCCCGGCGCGGGTGACGGGTTTCCTCAGCCGGTGAAGCCGGCCGTGATGGACGTGAACTGCCAGTTGCTCTGGCTGATCCCGGAGCAGTTGCTCGTCACGCCGCCGCCCGGGCAGGGCCGGTCGCGGTTGACCGACCAGAAGGCGAGACGGGCGATGTGACGGGAGTTCGCCCAGTCGCGGATCTGCGTCCAGGTCGCGGGTGAGGTGAGCTCCTGCTGGTCGGACAGGCCGTTCATGCCGGAGATGCCGATGTGGGCGTAGGCGGTGGCGTCGTCCCACCCGAAGGTGGACTTCAGCTTGTTCTTCAGCCCCTCCGTCGCGTTCACGGTGTTGCCGTACATGTCGGCGCCGCCGCCGAAGTCGAACGGCATGATCGTGAAGACGTCGATGTCCGCGTTCAGCGCCTTGGCCTGCTCGACGAGCCGGTTGCCCCAGTACGTCGGCCCGGTCGTCGAGGTGCCGAAGGTGAGGACGGTCCGCAGCCCCGGGTTGTTCGCCTTGACGATCTTCAGGGCGTTCAGGATCCGGTCCTGCACGGTCGCGTTCTCGAATTCGTCGGTGTTCTCGATGTCGACGTCGATCGCCTTCAGTCCGTAGGCGTCGATGACCTTCTGGTACGCCCCCGCCAGTGCCTCGGCGCTGGAGCAGTTCGGCCCGAGCTTGTTGCCGCTCCAGCCGCCGATCGACGGGACGATGTCACCGCCCGCCGAGCGGATCGAGTTGATGACGCTCTGGTCGTTCCCGCCGGTCAGCGGGCGCTGTCCGTCCCAGGCAGGGTTGCAGCCGCCGGAGGACAGGATGAACGCCATGGTGAACCACTTGACGCCGGTCGCGTTCATCACCGAGGGCGCGCTCGGCGGATCGCCCCAGCCGAGGTACAGATACGGCGCGGCCTGCTTGAAGCCGCCACCGCCGCCGCCCGGGTCCGTGGTGACGGTGACGGCGTTGGAGGCCGCGGAGGTGTTCCCGGCCGCGTCCCGCGCCTTCACGGTGAAGGTGTAGCCCGTGCTCGCCGACAGCCCGCTGACCGTGGCGCTGGTGCCGGACACACTGAGCACCTGGGTGGCGCCGCGGTAGATGTCGTACGCCGTCACCCCGACGTTGTCCGACGAGGCGTTCCAGGCCAGCGACACGCTCGACGACGTCTTGCCGGTGGACCGCAGGCTGCCCGGCACGCTCGGCGCCTGGGTGTCCGAACCGCCGCCGGGTCCGTCGAGGCTGATGTCGTCGGCGTAGTAGGTGCCCTGGGCGTACCAGCCGTGGACATGGACGGTGGCGCTGGTCTGGGAGGCCCCGGTCGTGAACGACAGGGACAGCCGGCTGTACGCCGACGGCGACGAGGTCCAGGTGGAGGCTCCGCCGTTCACCCCGAGGTAGACGTAGGAGCCGCGCACCCAGCCGCTGAGCGTGTAGGTCGTGTTCGGCTGGACGGCGACGGTCTGGCCGCACTGGGCGATGTCACTCGAACTCACCGCCCCCGCGAGGGCCCTGGACCCACCGTGCACGGGGGAGGAGACGACCGACCCGAGATTGCCGGTGCAGGACCACGGGGAGAGCCCGCCCGACTCGAAGCCGGCGTTGGACAGGACGTTGGCCGCGTGGGCGGTGGTGGGAAGGGCGACGGCTCCGGTGAACGCGAGAGCGGCGGAGCCGAGCAGGGCGAGGAGTCGGCGTCTGAGACGCCCGAGAGGTTGGTTGCGCACGTGATCTCCCTGGGAAAAGTGGGGTGTTCGGGAGTGCCACAGGTGCAGGGAAGTGCGGAGGGATACGCGATACGTAGACCAAGTTGGTATGGACCAATCCCGCTGTCAAGCTCTGACGTAGGGATTGGTCCATACCGGTAAGTGCTAGAGCGGCAGGGCCTGGGCCGCCCCGCTCTCGACCGACTCCACCGGCGCGGGCGCCGGAACCGCCGGCAGCAACGGCTCCGTGTCCTCGGACCGCTGCTGCGGAATGGACACCGGGCGCAGCGGGCGCGGCCCCGAGACCACCGTGTAGTCCTGTCCCAGGAACGGCGGAACCACCTCGCCCGGGTCCTCACCGAGCGCCAACTGCACTGCCAGCCAGGGCACGTTGACGCCGCACAGCGAAAGCTGGTGCAGCCCGCCGGCCGGCCGGGTGTTCACGTCCATCAGGACCGGAGTGTCGCCGAACATCCGGAACTGGATGTTGGACAGGTAGTGCAGCCCGAACCCCTCCGCGATCAGCCGCGCCGGCTCCAGCCACTGCTCCTGCAGCGTGAACCCGCGACGCCGGCCGTTCTTGATCCGGCCGATCGCCAGCCGCACCCGGTTGTCCGGACCGGTGAGGCAGTCCACCGACACCTCCGGCTGCTCGAGGCGCGGCATCACCAGCCAGTCCACCGGCTCGTCCGCCCGCCGCAGTGCGTCCAGCACCAGATCCAGCTGCACGTACGGCGTCGGGAACCCGCTGAGGTGCAGCAGCGAGAAGGGGGCGCGCGTGATGACCCGGAAGCCCACCCCGCCCGCACCGGACGCCGGCTTGAAGCAGGCCTTGTGACCGGCCGCCTCCAACTCCTCGACGGCGGCGAGGAGTTCGTCGGCGTTGCGCACCCGCCACCACGGCGGCACCGGCACCCCGACCGCCTGCACGGCCTCGTAGGCGATCACCTTGTCGTGGAAGACGGCCACGGCCTCGGGCGGCGGCGCCAGCAGCGCCGTGCCGATCGCCTCGAAGTCCGCCCGGTGCGCCACGATCGCCGACTGGTGCAGCCGGGGCACGAAGACGTCGATCCCGCGGCGCCGGCACTGGGCCAGGGCGTACTCCACGTACCCGGCCGGGGACAGGCCCTCCGGCTCCAGCTCGGCGGTGTCGGCGGCGGCCAGCACGGGGGAGTCGGCGTCCCCGTGCGTCGCATGGATCTCCACGGCCCGATCGCTGGGATTTCGTCGCAGCTGATCCACGAAGAACACGTTCTCCGCGTACGTGCGGTTGAGCCAGACGCGTACGCGAGAGACCATGCAGGGCCGTCCTTTCGGGTTCGCGGGCAGGGCGAAGCAGGCCCTTGCCCGGGCAGGATGAATGGAGGGACACCAAATCGCCCCTTGCGAAGGGACGTTCAAAGCGGTGGTGTTGGGGCGATCATACGGGTTTAAAGGGGTGCCGCGTGCAACGTACGTGTTACGGAATTGCGGATGCTTCCTGACCGTCCCGGGCCCCTCCGCGCTCCCGGCCGCGCCGACGTGATCCGGCCTTGTACCGGTGGAACACTGTGTGTTCTCGTGGTCTCATTCGTGTGATCGTCCGGGTGAGAGTCCGTGGACGAGTCCGTGTGAGCGGAAGGGGCGAAGGGTGACGTCGACGGTCGGCGGTGCCGGACAGCTGCTGGCCATCAGCGACCTGCATATCGGCTACGAGGAGAACCGCGCGCTGGTCGAGCGGATGCGGCCCGGCTCCGACGAGGACTGGCTGCTGGTCGCCGGTGATGTGGCCGAGACCGTCGCCGACATCGGCTGGGCGCTGAAGACGCTCGCCGGCCGCTTCCGCAAGGTGGTCTGGGCGCCCGGCAACCACGAGCTGTGGACCCACCCGAAGGACTCCGTCACCCTGCGCGGCGTCGAGCGCTACGAGCACCTGGTCGAGATGTGCCGGGACCTCGGCGTGACGACCCCCGAGGACCCCTACCCCGTCTGGGACGGCCCCGGCGGCCCGGTCGCCGTGGCCCCGCTGTTCCTGCTGTACGACTACTCCTTCCTGCCCTCCGGCTGCGCCACCAAGGAGGAGGGGCTGAGGTACGCGCACGGGACCGGGATCGTCTGCAACGACGAGTACCTGCTGCACCCCGACCCCTACCCGTCCCGCGAGGCCTGGTGCGAGGCCCGCGTCGCCGAGACCGAGCGCCGGCTGGCCGCGCTCCCCGAGGACCTGCCCACCGTCCTCGTCAACCACTACCCGCTGGACCGGCACCCGACGGACGTACTCTGGTATCCCGAGTTCGCCATGTGGTGCGGCACCCGGCGGACCGCGGACTGGCACCGCAGGTTCCGCGTCGCGACCATGGTCTACGGCCACCTCCACATCCCCCGGACCACTTGGCACGAGGGCGTCCGGTTCGAGGAGGTCTCGGTGGGATATCCCCGCGAGTGGCGCAAGCGACCGGGCCCGCCGGGACAGCTGCGCCGGATTCTGCCCAAGGAGGACGGGGCGCGTTGATCGAGGAACTGCTGCCGGACCCGGTGGTCACCGTCGAGGCGTACGGCAACGAGGAGCCCGCCGCCGGGGCGCTGTACCCGGAGGAGGAGGCGATCGTCGCCCAGGCGGTCGCCAAGCGCCGCCGGGAGTTCGCCGTCGTCCGCGTCTGCGCGCGCAGCGCCATGGAGAAGCTCGGCGTGCCCCCGCGGCCGATCCTGCCCGGCGAACGCGGCGCCCCCGGCTGGCCGGCCGGCCTCGTCGGCAGCATGACCCACTGCGACGGCTACCACGCAGCCGCACTGGTCCGCGCCGCCGACCTGGCCTCCCTCGGCATCGACGCCGAGCCCCACCAGACCCTCCCGGAGGGCGTGCTGCCCGCCGTCGCGCTGCCCGCCGAGGCGGACCGGCTGCGCCGCCTGGCCGGCGACCACCCGGACATCCACTGGGACCGGCTGCTGTTCAGCGCCAAGGAGTCCGTCTACAAGGCGTGGTTCCCGCTCACCGGGAAGTGGCTGGACTTCACCGAGGCCGACATCGACGTCTTCGTCGACCCCGGCGAGCGGCACAGCGGCGGCTTCCGCGCCCGGCTGCTGGTGCCGGGCCCGCGGGTGGGCGAGCACCGGCTCGACCACTTCGACGGCCGCTGGACGGTCCGGCGGGGGCTGGTGGCGACAGCGGTGAGCGTGCCGCACACCTGAGACCCCCGCGGCCGGACACGGGACGCGCTACGGCTCCGCCGGGCACCAGCTCGTCAGCAGCCGGAAGAACGCCTCCTCGTTGCCCGTCAGGCCCGCGTCCGCCAGTGCCTGCTCCGCCTCGGCGAGGACGGCGGGCGGCACGACGGGTGGTCGGCCCTTTCCGGGCGGACCGTCGAACGCGGCTCGTACGGTGTGCAACAGCCGCAGATAGGCCTGGACGGCGGTGCGCTCGCGATCGGTCAGTACGGCGGTGGGCATCGGTCGGCTCTCCCCAAGTCGGCGTCGTCGCGTCACGCCCCGCATATGAGGGCGCACCACCAGCTTGCCGTCCACCACTGACAATCGGGTCCCACCGCCGCTCCGGGCGTCGCCCGAGCGGGGGTACCGCAGGCGCGGGACGGCCGCTTCCGCGTGACGGCGGGTCAGCCCTGTGGCCCGAGGTACCCCAGTGACGCCTCGATGCGCCCCGCCAGATGGTCCCGCTGCCCGCGCGCCGACGAGTCGGCCAGCCAGGTACGGCACTTGCTGGCCAGCAGCAGGCCGAAACTCTCGGCCTCCTGCTCCTCGGCCTCGTCGAAACGGCTGCGGGCGGCGACTTTCAGCACCGTCGAGCGCAGGTCGGCGTCGTCGCACAGGAGCCGGGCCGCCACGCTGGCGCCCTCGACGCTGTGACTGCAGTGACCGGCCTTCATGTGCCACAGCTCATGGCCGAGGATCACCAACTGGTGGTCCGGCGCGGTGCGTTCCTCGATCACGACGAGGTCCTGGTCGGCCATGTCGAGCCACAGGCCGCTGGCGGTGCCGACCGGGAAGGCGGCCGTACGGAAGTGGACGGGACGGCCCCGGCGTCTGCTCATGGCGTCGCACAGCGCGCCGTAGAGCTGCCCGGGTGCCGCGGGCGCGGGGAGCGTGAGCTCCGCGACCAACTCGCCGCACAGGCGGCGCATTTCCCTGCCGATGCCCACAGATCTCCGTTCTCCCCGGATCACGACTCGGGTCGCTTGACGCTTTCCAGGAGCATGTCCAGCCACTCGGCGACCTTGTCGCGGTGCTGGTCGGTGGGCAGTTGCGCGGCCCGCCAGGCGATGCCGCGCACGCCGTGGTCCTGGAGGAGCTTCTCCAGCGGGTCCTCGGCGGCCTGGGCGGCCTCGCGCTCCGCGAGCTTCTGGAGCAGGTCCTGCTCGGTGCGCTGGAGGACGCCCGCGAGCGCCTCGGGGTCCTCGGCCGTGAGGAATCCGGCGTGCACCCGGAAGAAGCGCTGGATGGCGTCGCAGTGCTCCATGGTGGGGCGCCGGTCGCCGTTGATCAGGGCGCCCGCCTGCTGCCGTGACATGGCCGCGCCGTCGGCGATCTCCTGCTGGGTGTACTTGCGGCCGTTCGGCTTGAGCCGGGTGCGGCGCAGGAGGTCGAGCCGCTGGAGGAAGCGTGCCTGCACATCGGGCTCACCCGCGGGGCGTCCGCTCAGCAGCGCCTTGACCACGGGCTCGGGGACACCGCAGGCTACGGACAGGCGTCCGGTGTCGAAGACCTCCGCGTGCGGCACGCCGAGCCGGTCGGCGAGCGCGGTGACGCGGGCGACGACGGCCGGCAGCGCTGCCGTCGGCGTGGCGCCCGGGACCTCGAAGCCATCCGTCACCGACAGATCTCCTACGTCTCTCACAGGCTCCTCACAAGCCCTTCCCGTGAACTCGACGGAGATTACCGGGTAGTTCGAACTCACATCCAGGTCTCGCCACAACTGTGGCCAATTTCAGCCGTCAACCGACATGAAATGCCACGATAGTTGACACGGCTCTGGCATGGGCAGCAGGATCGGGGCGCCGCGTGAAGGCCGCATAGGCAAGAGGGGTGACCTCCCGATGGCATATCAGGCAGGTGGGCAGCGGTCCGCACCGCGACCCGTCCCCGAGAGCTCGGAGGCCCAGGCGTATCTGCGGGACTTCGCCGGCCTCGTGGAGGCCGTGCCCTTCCCGTCCGTCGTTCTCGACCGCTGCTGGGACGTCGTCCTGGCGAACACCGCTTTCGCGTCACTTTTCCGCGGTGTGGGCCCGCATCCGACGGCCATGCCCGGCGACAACCTCCTGCGGTTCGTGCTCTTCCACCCGGACGCCGCCACGGTCCTCGGTGAGCACGAGTCCAGCTGGTGCCTGCCCATGCTGGCCCAGTTCGCCGCCGCCGTGGAGCGGCACGGCCACGACCACGGCCTGCAGGCCATCCGCCGCGAGATCGCCCAGGACCCGATCATGGAGGCCGCCTACCGGCAGGGCCTGCCGCACTGGATCCGCGCGGTCGGCGAGCGGGCCGTCGCCCAGGACGGCGCCGTGCGCCCGCTGCTGCACCCCGACCCGCGCTGGGGCGCCACCGAGTGCCGGGTCGTCGACGAGACGCCCAGGACCCTTCAGGAGATGGGATACACCCGGCTGACGCTGGTGCTGCGTGAGGTGCGCCGCGACCGGCCCCGGGCGCGCACGGTGCGCCGGGGCGCGGCCCATCTGCGCGTGGTGCCCGCCACCGAAGACTGACCGGGGCACCGTCGGCGTTCAGGTCGCCGGCGGCGCCCCGTCAGTGCGTCGCGCGTCCCCGGGAAGCGGAGAGCCCCCGTGTTCCGCCGTGTCCGTGTTCCGCCGTGCTCTGCCGTTCCAGCTGTTCCGCACTGTTCCCCACTGTTCCGCACTGTTCCGTCAGAGGGTGGTGTGTGACATAGTACTGGCGTGAGCGAGCGACTGACCTGCGACGTCGTGGTCGTCGGTGCCGGGATGGTGGGCGCCGCCTGCGCGCTGTACGCGGCCCGGGCGGGGCTCGACGTGATCCTCGTCGACCGCGGCCCGGTGGCCGGCGGCACGACCGGCGCCGGTGAGGGCAACATCCTCGTCTCGGACAAGGAACCGGGCCCGGAGCTGGACCTCGCGCTGCTGTCCGGCCGTCTGTGGGGCGAACTGGCGCGGGAGTTCGGCACGGCCGTCGAGTACGAGGCGAAGGGTGGCGTCGTCGTGGCCTCGTCCCCGGCCGGGCTCGCGGCGCTGGAGCGGTTCGCCGACGGGCAGCGTGCCGCCGGGGTCGTCGCCGAACCCGTCGCGGGCGACGGGCTGTACGACCTGGAACCCCACCTGGCACCCGGCCTGCCCGGCGGCGTCCACTACCCGCAGGACTCCCAGGTCATGCCCGCCCTGGCCGCCGCCCACCTCGTCCGCGCCTCCGGCGCCCGTCTGATCACCGGCGCGACGGTGACCCGCGTCCTGCGCACACCCGGGGGCGCGGTGCGCGGCGTGCGCACGGACCGGGGCGACATCCACGCCCCGGCGGTCGTCAACGCCGCCGGCACCTGGGGCGGCGAACTCGCCGCACTCGCCGGCGCCCACCTCCCCGTCCTCCCGCGGCGAGGCTTCGTCCTGGTCACCGAGCCCCTCCCGCGCAAGGTCCGGCACAAGGTGTACGCCGCCGACTACGTGGCCGACGTGGCCAGCGACTCGGCCGCGCTCCAGACCTCCCCGGTCGTCGAGGGCACCGCGGCGGGCCCGGTCCTGATCGGCGCGAGCCGCGAACGCGTCGGCTTCGACCGGACCTTCTCCCTGCCCGTCGTACGGGCGCTGGCGGCGGGCGCGACACGGCTGTTCCCGTTCCTGGCCGACGTCCACGCGATGCGCGCCTACGTGGGCTTCCGCCCGTACCTGCCCGACCACCTGCCCGCCATCGGCCCCGACCCCCGGGTGCCCGGCCTGCACCACGCCTGCGGCCACGAGGGCGCCGGCATCGGACTCGCCACCGGCACCGGCCACTTGATCACGCAGGCCCTGACCGCGAAGACCCCCGACCTGGACCTGACGCCGTTCCGCCCCGACCGCTTCGCCGAGGAGGCCGTATGAGAACCCCTCTGGAGCTCGCCGACGCCCATCCTGGCCCCGCCTTCACGGTCACCCTGGACGGGCGCGAGATCGAGGCGCTGCCCGGACAGACGGTCGCCGCCGCGCTCTGGGCGGCCGGCATCACCTCCTGGAGGGCCACCCGGGGCGAGGGCCGGCCGCGTGGTGTCTTCTGTGGCATCGGGGTCTGCTTCGACTGCCTGGTCATGGTCAACGACCGCCCCAACCTGAGGGCGTGCCTGGTGCGACTGCACCCCGGTGACGTGATCCGGACACAGGAGGGGACGGGGCACGATGACTGACCTCGCGGTGATCGGGGCGGGACCGGCGGGACTCGCCGCGGCGGTGGCGGCCGCCGCCCAGGGCCTGGACGTGGCGATCGTCGACTCGGCGGCCGAAGCGGGCGGGCAGTTCTACCGTCAGCCGGCGTCCGCCCTTCACGCCCGCCGGCCGCAGGCCCTGCACCACCAGTGGCGGACCTGGGAGCGGCTCAGGGACGCGCTGGCCGGCAGCAGCGCCCGGTTCCTGCCCGGCCACCATGTCTGGGCCGTGGAGCGGGACTCGGACGGCTTCGCGGTGCACGCCCTGGTCGGCCCCGAGCAGCGGGAGCCGGCCGTGGTGCGCGGCGCCGCCGTACTCCTCGCCACCGGCGGCTACGAGCGCGTGTTCCCCTTCCCCGGCTGGACCCTCCCCGGTGTCGTCACCGCCGGCGGCGCGCAGGCGATGCTCAAGGGCGGGCTGGCGGTGCCCGGACGCAGGGCCGTCGTCGCCGGGACCGGGCCGCTGCTGCTGCCCGTGGCGACCGGGCTCGCGGCGGCGGGCGTCGAGGTCGCGGCGCTCGTCGAAGCGGCCGGCGCCGCGGACCTCGTACGGCACGGCCGGGCCCTGGCCGCCAAGCTGCCCGAGGGCGCCGGATACGCGGCCCGCCTGCTGCGCCACCGGGTCCGCCTCCTCGCCCGCCACGCGGTCGTCCGGGCCCACGGCGAGGACCGGCTCACCGGAGTCACCGTCGCCGCCCTCGACGCCGACGGGCGTGTCCGGCCGGGCACCGAACGCCATCTGCCGTGCGACACCCTCGCGGTCGGACACGGCATGCTCCCGCACACCGACCTCGCCGAGACCCTGGGCTGCCGGCTGGACGGGCCGACGGTCGCCGTCGACGACGAGCAGCGCACCGACGTACCCGGCGTATGGGCGGCGGGGGAGTCCATCGGCGGCTCGGCCCTCGCCCTGGCCGAGGGACACCTCGCCGGACTCTCCGTCGCCGCACGGCTCAGCGGCGCCGACCCCGACCCGGCGCGCTGGGCCGCGGCCGCCAGGTCCCGCACGAGACTCCGCAAGCTCGCCGCCGCCCTCGACGCCGCGTACCCGCCGCCCGCGCGCTGGAGCGACCAGGTCACGGACGACACCGTCGTCTGCCGCTGCGAGGAGGTCACCGCCGGTGCCGTCCGCGAGGCGGTGGAGGAACTCGGCGCCGGGGACGTCCGCACCGTGAAGCTGCTCACCCGGGCCGGAATGGGCTGGTGCCAGGGCCGCGTGTGCGGGCCCGCGGTCGCCGGGCTCGCCGGCTGCGAACTCACGCCGTCCCGACGGCCGTTCGCGAGGCCCGTACCGCTCGGCGTACTCGCCCGGCAACACGACAACGCCACTCGGAGAGGAACCTCATGACCGACCACCGCCCCTGGCGCGGCGTCCTCGTCGCCACCGCCCTCCCGCTCGACGACGACCTCCGCGTCGACCACGGCCGGTACGCCGAGCACTGCGCCTGGCTCGTCGAGAACGGCTGTGACGGCGTCGTACCGAACGGCAGCCTCGGGGAGTACCAGGTGCTCACCCCGCAGGAGCGGGCGAAGGTCGTGGAGACGGCCGTCGCCGCGATCGGCGGGGCGCGGGTGATGCCCGGGGTCGCCGCCTACGGCTCCGCCGAGTCGCGGCGCTGGGCAGAGCAGGCGCGGGACGCGGGCTGTACGTCCGTGATGCTGCTGCCGCCGAACGCGTACCGCGCCGACGAGCGCTCCGTCCTCGCCCACTACGCGGAGGTCGCGAAGGCGGGCCTGCCGGTCGTGGCGTACAACAACCCGATCGACACCAAGGTCGACCTCGTCCCCGAACTGCTCGCGAAGCTGCACGGCGAGGGGTACATCCAGGCGGTGAAGGAGTTCTCGGGCGACGTCCGCCGTGCCTACCAGCTCGCCGAACTCGCCCCGGAACTCGACCTGTTGATCGGCGCCGACGACGTCCTGCTGGAGCTGGCTGTCGCCGGCGCCAAGGGCTGGGTGGCCGGCTACCCGAACGCGCTGCCCAGGTCCACCGTCGAGCTGTACCGCGCCGCCGTCGCCGGCGACCTGGGCACCGCCAGGAAGCTGTACGAGCAGCTCCACCCGCTGCTGCGCTGGGACTCCAAGGTGGAGTTCGTGCAGGCGATCAAGCTCAGCATGGACATCGTCGGCCGGCACGGGGGACGCTGCCGTCCGCCGCGGGTGCCCCTGCTGCCGGAGCAGGAGGCCGCGATCCGCGCCGCCACCGAGAAGGCCGTCGCCGCCGGGCTCGCGTAATCACCAGGGAGGCTGGACCCATGCGCAGCAAACTCGTCCTGCACGCCGTCGACTCCCACACCGAGGGCATGCCCACCCGCGTGATCACCGGCGGGATCGGGACCGTGCCCGGCGCGACCATGAACGAGCGGCGGCTGTACTTCCGTGAGCACCGCGACGACATCAAGCAGCTGCTGATGAACGAGCCGCGCGGCCACTCCGCGATGAGCGGTGCGATCCTCCAGCCGCCCACCCGGCCGGACTGCGACTGGGGGGTCGTCTACATCGAGGTCTCCGGCTATCTGCCGATGTGCGGACACGGCACGATCGGCGTGGCGACCGTGCTCGTCGAGACCGGGATGGTCGAGGTCGTCGAGCCGGTCACCACCATCCGGCTCGACACCCCGGCGGGCCTCGTCGTCGCCGAGGTGGCCGTGGAGGACGGCGCCGCCAAGGCGGTCACCCTCCAGAACGTGCCGTCCTTCTCCGTCGCCCTCGACCGCAAGATCACCCTGGCCGACGGGCGCACGGTGACCTACGACCTGGCGTACGGCGGCAACTTCTACGCCATCCTGCCGCTGGAGCAGTTCGGGCTGCCCTTCGACCGCTCCCGCAAGGACGACATCCTCCAAGCGGGTCTCTCCCTCATGGCCGCGATCAACGCCGAGGAGGAGCCCGTCCACCCCGAGGACCCGTCCATCCGCGGCTGCCACCACGTCCACCTGATCGCCCCCGGAGCCACCGCCCGCCACTCCCGGCACGCGATGGCCATCCACCCCGGCTGGTTCGACCGCTCGCCCTGCGGCACCGGCACGAGCGCGCGGATGGCGCAGCTGCACGCGCGGGGTGAACTGCCGCTGCACACGGAGTTCGTGAACGAGTCCTTCATCGGCACGCGCTTCACCGGCCGGCTGCTGGGCACCACGCAGGTCGCGGGCCGGCCGGCCGTCCTGCCGAGCTTCACCGGCCGGGCGTGGATCACCGGCACCGCGCAGTACCTGCTCGATCCGTCGGATCCCTTCCCGGCCGGGTTCGTGCTGTGAACCGTCGACGATAATGAGGCGCGAAACAGCCCGTAACACGTGACATTGCACAGCTAGGAGACCCATGGCCGCCCCGCGCACCGGCGCCCCGTCCAGCGCAGCCGCTCCCGCGCTGCCCACCCTGGGCGGCAGGAAGAGCAGCTACCGGGAGCGGGTCGCCGACGCCCTGCGGGCCGCGCTGATCGCCGGGGAACTGCGCCCGGGGGAGGTGTACTCGGCGCCCACGCTCGCCTCCCGGTTCGGCGTCTCGGCGACGCCGGTCCGCGAGGCCATGCTGGACCTGGTCAAGGAGGGACTGATGGACACGGTCCCCAACAAGGGCTTCCGGGTCACCGCGGTCTCCGAGCGGCAGCTCGACGAGTACAAGCACATCCGGGCGCTCATCGAGATCCCGACGGTCGTCGAGCTGGCCGGGACCGCCGACGAGGTCTCCCTGGAGGCGCTGCGTCCGGCCGCCCGGGAGATCGTCCAGGCCGCTGTCGCCGGGGACCTCATCGCGTATGTCGAGGCCGACACCCGCTTCCATCTCGGCCTGCTCGCCCTGGCCGGCAACGCCCATCTCGTCGAGGTCGTCGGTGACCTCCGCAAGCGCTCCCGGCTCTACGGGCTCACCGCGCTGGTCGAGGCCGGCCGCCTGCTGGCCTCGGCGGAGGAGCACCTCGAACTCCTCGACGCGCTGCTCGCCCGCGACGAGGAAGCCGTACGCGAGGTCATGACCCGTCACCTGGGGCATGTGCGCGGGCTCTGGGCGGCGAAGAAGCAGTAGGCGGGTCTTCGGCGGCGCCCAACGCAAGCGGCTTGCGTTTCTTGCGCTATTCTTGCGCGCATGACGCGACGACTTGCTGAAGTGGCGAAGAAAGTCGGGGTCAGCGAGGCCACGGTCAGCCGGGTGCTCAACGACAAGCCCGGCGTCTCCGAGGCCACCCGGCAGGCGGTGCTCTCCGCCCTGGACGTCCTCGGCTACGAGCGGCCCACGCAGCTGCGCGGCGAACGCGCCCGGCTGGTCGGCCTCGTGCTGCCCGAGCTGCAGAACCCGATCTTCCCGGCGTTCGCCGAGGTCATCGGGGGGGCGCTCGCCCAGCTCGGGCTGACGCCGGTGCTCTGCACACAGACCAAGGGCGGGGTGTCCGAGGCCGACTACGTCGCGCTGCTGCTGCAGCAGCAGGTCTCCGGGGTCGTGTTCGCGGGCGGTCTGTACGCGCAGGCCGACGCGCCGCACGAGCACTACAAGGAGCTCGCCGACCGCAACATCCCGGTCGTCCTGGTCAACGCGGCCATCGAGCACCTCGGCTTCCCGGCCGTGTCCTGCGACGACGCAGTGGCCGTGGAGCAGGCCTGGCGGCATCTGGCCTCGCTCGGGCACGAGCGCATCGGGCTGGTGCTCGGGCCGGGCGACCACATGCCGTCGGCGCGCAAGCTGGCCGCCGCCCGGGGCATCGCCGGCGAGCTGCCCGAAGAGCGGGTGGCGCGGGCCATCTTCTCCATCGAGGGCGGGCACGCCGCGGCCTCCCGGCTGATCGACCGGGGCGTGACCGGCATCATCTGCGCGAGCGACCCGCTGGCGCTTGGCGCGATCAGGGCCGCTCGCCGCAAGGGGCTCGTCGTCCCGTCGCAGATCTCCGTGGTCGGCTACGACGACTCGGCGTTCATGAACTGCACCGAGCCCCCGCTCACCACGGTCCGGCAGCCCATCGAGGCCATGGGCCGCGCCGCCGTGGAGCTGTTGAACGCGCAGATCGCGGGGACCGCCGTGCCGGCCGAGGAGTTGCTCTTCGAGCCGGAGCTCGTGGTGCGGGGTTCCACCGCCCAGGCGCCTCGTCCCTGAGATCCGACGGCTCCTGTCGTAGATCCGTCCTGCTGTTCAAGAACCGAGCCTCCGCTCACGAACGGCAGCCCGTCGAAGGCGTGGGCCGCGCCGCCGTGGAGCTGTTGAACGCGCAGATCGCGGGGACCGCCGTGCCGGCTGAGGAGTTGCTCTTCGAGCCGGAACTCGTGGTGCGGGGTTCCACTGCCCAGGCGCCTCGTCCCTGAGATCCGACGGCTCCTGCCGGGGATCCGTCCTGCTGTTCAAAAATTGCAAATTTCGCGCGACATCTTGCGGACGGATGTCGGCGGTGCTTGAGTGTGCGGCGCCCACCGCTCCTGCCCAAAGGGGTCCACCGATGAGAAGCACCGGGTTCCGCCGTACCTTTGCCGCGCTCAGCGTCTGCTCCCTCGCCCTCGCCGTCTCCGCCTGCGGGTCGGGCGGCGACGACTCGGCGAGCGGCAAGACCCGCATCACGGTCAACTGCATGCCGCCCAAGAGCGCCAAGGTCGACCGCCAGTTCTTCGAGCAGGACATCGCCTCGTTCGAGAAGGCCAACCCGGACATCGACGTCGTCGCCCACGACGCGTTCCCCTGCCAGGACCCGAAGACCTTCGACGCCAAGCTCGCCGGCGGGCAGATGGAGGACGTCTTCTACACGTACTTCACCGACGCCCGGCACGTCGTCGACATCAACCAGGCCGCCGATCTCACCCCGTACGTCAAGGAGTTGAAGAGCTACGGGACCATCCAGCAGCAGCTGCGCGACATCTACACCGTCGACGGCAAGGTCTACGGCATCCCGCGCACCGGCTACTCGATGGGCCTGATCTACAACAAGGCGCTCTTCGAGAAGGCCGGCCTCGACCCGGAGAAGCCCCCTGCCACCTGGGAGGAACTGCGGGCCGCCGCCAAGAAGATCGCCGGTCTCGGAGGCGGCACCGTCGGCTACGCCGACTACAGCGCCCAGAACCAAGGCGGCTGGCACTTCACCGCCGAGCTCTACTCCCAGGGCGGCGACGTCGTCAGCGCCGACGGCAAGAAGGCCACCGTCGACACCCCCGAGGGCCGTGCCGTGCTCCAGAACCTGCACGACATGCGCTGGACCGACAACTCCATGGGCAGCAAGCAGCTCCTGGTCATCAACGACGTCCAGCAGATGATGGGCTCCGGCAAGCTCGGCATGTACCTCTCCGCCCCGGACAACATCCCGATCCTGGTCAAGGAGAAGGGCGGCGACTACAAGGACCTCGCGCTCGCCCCCATGCCCGGCGGTGAGGGCACACTCATCGGCGGCGACGGCTACATGTTCAACAAGAAGGCCAGCCCCGAGCAGATCCGCGCCGGCCTGAAGTGGCTGGACCACATGTTCCTCACGCCCGGGGACGGCTTCCTCGGCGACTACGCCCGCGCCAAGAAGAACGACGCCCCCGTCGGACTGCCCGAGCCCCGGCTGTTCACCGGCGCCGCCGACACCAAGGACCAGCAGGTCAAAGAGGCCAACGCCAACGTCCCGGTGGAGAACTACCAGGCCTTCCTCGACGGCAACCAGAGCCTGGAGATGAAGATCGAGCCGCCGAGCGCCCAGCAGATCTACTCCGTCCTCGACGGTGTCGTCTCCGCCGTCCTCACCAAGAAGGACGCCGACATCGACCAGCTCCTGAAGGACGCCTCCGGGAAGATCGACGGCATCCTGGCCCGAGGCTGACGAGCCATGACCAGAACGGCTCAGCTCCGGACCGCCGAGAAGGTCGCGGTCCGCCCGATGCAGGCGCCGCCCCCGGCAGGGGACCGGAGGCGGCGCCGCCTCGCCGACCAGCTGCGCGCGTACGGCTTCCTTGTCGGCGGCCTCGTCTGCTTCGCGCTGTTCTCCTGGTACCCGGCGCTCCGCGCGGTCGTGATCGCCTTCCAGAAGTACACGCCCGGCAGTGACCCCGAATGGGTCGGCACGGCCAACTTCACCCGCGTCTTCGCCGACCCGGAGTTCGCCGCCGCCTGGCGCAACACCCTCACCTTCACGCTGCTCGCCCTGCTGATCGGCTTCGCGATCCCCTTCGTACTCGCCCTGGTCCTCAACGAGTTGCGGCACGCCAAAACGTTCTTCCGGGTCGTCGTCTATCTGCCCGTGATGATCCCGCCGGTGGTCAGCGCCCTGCTGTGGAAGTGGTTCTACGACCCCGGCACCGGCCTCGCCAACGAGGCGCTGCGCTTCCTGCACCTGCCCACGTCGAACTGGTCCAACGGGGCCGACACCGCGCTCCTCTCCCTGGTGATCGTGGCCACCTGGGCCAACATGGGCGGCACCGTGCTGATCTACCTCGCGGCGCTGCAGTCCATCCCCGGCGAGCTGTACGAGGCCGCCGAACTGGACGGCGCGAACCTGCTGCAACGCATCCGCCACGTCACGATCCCGCAGACCCGCTTCGTGATCCTGATGCTGATGCTCCTTCAGATCATCGCCACCATGCAGGTCTTCACCGAGCCGTTCGTCATCACGGGCGGCGGCCCCGAGAACGCGACGGTCACCGTCCTGTACCTGATCTACAAGTACGCCTTCCTCTACAACGACTTCGGCGGCGCCTGCGCCCTCAGCGTCATGCTGCTCATGCTCCTGGGCGCCTTCTCCGCCGTATATCTGCGTCTGACCCGCACCGAAGGGGAGGACGCATGACGACCCGGACCCTGGTCTCCCCGGCTGCCCTGGCCCGCCCGCGCGGCAGGGCCGTGTACTGGTCCGTCTTCACCGGCACCGTCCTGCTCTTCACCCTCGCGTTCCTCTTCCCCGTCTACTGGATGGCGACGGGCGCGATGAAGTCACCTGACGAGGTGGCGCGCACCCCGCCCACGGTCGTCCCCGAGCAGTGGCACCTCGGCGGATACACCGGCGCCTGGGACCTGATGCAGCTGCCCACCCACCTGTGGAACACGGTCGTCCAGGCCACCGGCGCCTGGCTGTTCCAGCTCGTGTTCTGCACGGCCGCCGCCTACGCGCTGTCCAAGCTGCGGCCGGTCCTCGGCAAGGTGATCCTTGGCGGCATCCTCGCCACCCTGATGGTCCCGGCCCAGGCCCTGATCGTGCCGAAGTACCTGACCGCGGCGGACCTCGGCCTGCTCAACGACCCGCTCGCCATCTGGCTGCCGGCCGTCGCAAGCGCCTTCAACCTCTATCTGCTCAAGCGGTTCTTCGACCAGCTGCCGCGCGACGTCCTGGAGGCCGCCGAGATCGACGGCGCCGGGAAGCTGCGCACCCTGTGGTCGATCGTGCTGCCGATGTCCCGGCCGGTCCTCGGCGTGGTGTCGATCTTCGCCCTGGTGGCCGTCTGGCAGGACTTCCTCTGGCCGCTGATGGTCTTCTCCGACACCGAGAAGCAGCCGATCAGCGTGGCGCTCGTCCAGTTGTCGCAGAACATCCCGCTGACCGTGCTCATCGCCGCCATGGTGATCGCGAGCATCCCCATGGTCGCGCTGTTCCTGGTCTTCCAGCGGCACATCATCGCCGGGATCGGCGCGGGCAGCACGAAGGGCTGACGTCCTACTCGCATCCACAGAAAGGGCCACACCGTGGCACAGCCCCGTCATGCCGCCGCACAGTGGTGGCGCTCCGCCGTCATCTACCAGGTCTACGTCCGCAGCTTCGCCGACGGCGACGGCGACGGCACCGGCGACCTCGCGGGCGTCCGCGCCCGGCTGCCGTATCTCGCCGAACTCGGCGTGGACGCCCTGTGGTTCACGCCCTGGTACGTCTCACCGCTGAAGGACGGCGGCTACGACGTCGCCGACTACCGCGCGATCGACCCGGCCTTCGGCACCCTCGCCGAGGCGGAGAAGCTCATCGCCGAGGCACGTGAGCTGGGGATCCGCACGATCGTCGACATCGTGCCCAACCACGTCTCCGACCAGCACCCGTGGTTCCGGGCCGCCCTCGCCGCCGGACCCGGCAGTCCGGAGCGCGAGCTGTTCCACTTCCGGCCCGGACGCGGCCCCGACGGCGGCCTCCCGCCCAACGACTGGCCGTCGCAGTTCGTCGGCTCGACCGAGCCCGTGTGGACCCGGCTCCCCGACGGGGACTGGTATCTCCACCTGTTCACCCCGGAGCAGCCCGACCTCAACTGGGCCCACCCGGCGGTCCGCCAGGAGCACGAGGACATCCTGCGCTTCTGGTTCGAGCGGGGCGTGGCCGGCGTACGCATCGACTCGGCCGCGCTGCTCGCCAAGGACCCCGCGCTCACCGACCTCGCCGACGCACCCGAACCGCACCCCTTCATCGACCGCGACGAACTCCACGACATCTACCGCTCCTGGCGGAGCGTCGCCGACGACTACGACGGTGTCTTCGTCGGCGAGGTCTGGCTCCCCGACCCCGAGCGCTTCGCGCGCTACCTGCGCCCGGACGAGCTGCACACCGCCTTCAACTTCGCGTTCCTGTCCTGCCCCTGGGACGCCGAGCGGCTGCGGGAATCCATCGACACGACCCTCGCCGAGCACGCGCCGGTCGGCGCCCCCGCCACCTGGGTGCTGTGCAACCACGACGTCACCCGCACGGTCACCCGCTACGGCCGCGCCGACACCGGCTTCGACTTCGCGGCCAAGACCTTCGGCACCCCGACCGACCTCGCGCTCGGCACCCGGCGCGCGCGGGCGGCCGCCTTGCTCTCGCTCGCCCTGCCGGGGGCCGTCTACGTCTACCAGGGCGAGGAACTCGGCCTGCCCGAGGCGGACATCCCGCTCGACCGCATCCAGGACCCGATGCACGCCCGCTCCGGCGGCAGCGACCCGGGCCGGGACGGCTGCCGGGTGCCGCTGCCCTGGTCGGCCGACGAGCCGTACGCCGGTTTCGGCGCCCGGCGGGAACCGTGGCTGCCGCAGCCGGCCGGCTGGGCCGCGTACGCCGCCGACCACCAGGCCGCGGACCCCGGCTCCATGCTCGCCCTCTACCGCCGGGCGATCGCGCTCCGTCCCGGGTTCGGCGACGGCCCGCTGAGCTGGCTGCCCGCGCCGGACGGCGTCCTCGCCTTCACCCGCGCGCCCGGCGTGACCTGCGTCGTGAACCTGGCCGACGTCCCCGCCGACCTCCCCGCACACTCCGAACTCCTGCTTGCCAGCGGCCCCTTGGACACGGACCAGCGGCTGCCGAAGGACACCGCGGTCTGGCTGCGCGCCTGAGACCGCGGCCCGCTATCCCCGTACCCCCACCACGAAGGGATCAGCACATGCAGTACACGCGCAGATCTGTCAGGATCATGCCAACCGCAGTGGCCGTCGCCCTCGCGGCCGGCCTCCTCACCGCCACGGCCCCCACCGCCCGGGCCGCGGCGGGCGCCACCCTCCCGTTCACCTCCGTCGAGGCGGAGTCCGCCACCACCACCGGAACGAAGATCGGCCCCGACCACACCCAGGGCACCCTCGCCTCGGAGGCGTCGGGACGTCAGGCCGTACGCCTCACCGCAGGGCAGCGCGTCGAGTTCACCGCGCCGCGCGCGGCCAACGCGCTCAACATCGCCTACAGCGTCCCGGACGGCCAGAGCGGCTCACTGAACGTCTACGTGAACGGCACCAGGCTCGCGAAGACGATCGCCGTCACCTCCAAGTACTCCTACGTCGACACCGGCTGGATCCCGGGCGCCAAGACGCACCACTTCTACGACAACGCCCGGCTGTTGCTCGGGCAGAACATCCAAGCCGGCGACAAGGTCTCCCTCGAGGCGGCGAACACGCAGGTCACCGTCGACGTCGCCGACTTCGAGCAGGTCGCGGGCGCGGCGAGCCAGCCCGCGGGGTCGGTGTCGGTGACGTCCAAGGGCGCCGACCCCACCGGCCAGGGCGACTCCACACAGGCCTTCCGCGACGCCATCGCCTCCGCCCAGGGCGGTGTCGTGTGGATCCCACCGGGTGACTACCGGCTGACGTCCTCCCTCAGCGGGGTCCAGAACGTCACCCTCCAGGGCGCGGGCAGCTGGCACTCGGTCGTGCGGACCTCGCGCTTCATCGACCAGTCCAGCTCGTCCGGCGGCGTCCACATCAAGGACTTCGCGGTCATCGGCGAGGTCACCGAGCGGGTGGACTCCAACCCCGACAACTTCGTCAACGGGTCGCTGGGGCCGAACAGTTCCGTGTCCCGAATGTGGCTCCAGCACCTCAAGGTCGGCCTCTGGCTGATGGGCAACAACGACAACCTGGTCGTCGAGAACAACCGCTTCCTCGACATGACCGCCGACGGACTCAACCTCAACGGCAACGCGCGCGGGGTACGGGTCCGGGGCAACTTCCTGCGCAACCAGGGCGACGACGCGCTCGCCATGTGGTCGCTGTACGCGCCGGACACCAACAGCAGCTTCGAGAACAACACCATCACCCAGCCGAACCTGGCCAACGGCATCGCGATCTACGGTGGCACCGACATCACCGTGAAGAACAACCTGATCTCCGACACCAACGCGCTCGGCAGCGGTATCGCGATCTCCAACCAGAAGTTCCTGGACCCGTTCCACCCGCTGTCCGGCACGATCACGGTCGACGGCAACACGCTGGTCCGCACGGGCGCGATGAACCCCAACTGGAACCACCCGATGGGCGCCCTGCGCGTCGACTCCTACGACAGCGCCATCGAGGCCCAGGTCAAGATCACCAACACGACGATCACCGACAGCCCTTACAGCGCCTTCGAGTTCGTCTCGGGCGGCGGGCGCGGCTACGCGGCGAAGAACATCACCGTCGACGGCGCCAGCGTCCGCAACACCGGCACGGTCGTCGTCCAGGCCGAGGCCCAGGGTGCCGCCACCTTCCGTAACGTCACCGCCACCGGCGTCGGCGCGGCCGGTGTCTACAACTGCCCCTACCCGGCCAATTCCGGAGCCTTCACCCTCACCGACGGCGGCGGCAACTCCGGCTGGAGCAGCACCTGGTCCGACTGCTCGACCTGGCCGCAGCCCGGCCAGGGCAACCCCGACCCCGACCCGGCGCGCAACCTCGCCAAGGGCCGCCCGGCCACCGCCACCGGCTCGGAGGACGTCTACACGCCGGGCAAGGCGGTCGACGGCGACGCGAACAGCTACTGGGAGTCCGTCAACAACGCCTTCCCGCAGTCCCTGACGGTCGACCTCGGCTCGACGGAGGCCGTCCGCCGGCTGGTGCTGAAGCTGCCGCCGTCCCCGGCGTGGGGCGCGCGGACGCAGACCGTCACGGTGCTGGGCAGCACCGACGGCTCGAACTACTCCACGGTCGTCGGCGCCACCGGCTACCGCTTCGACCCGGCCACCGGCAACACGGCCACCGTGTCCCTGCCCGGTGGCACCGGCCTGCGCTACCTGCGGCTGTCGGTCAGCGCCAACACCGGATGGCCGGCCGGGCAGTTCAGTGAGGTGGAGGCGTATCTGACTTCGTGACCGCGTCCCGCACGACCCCGCGCTTCGCCGCCTGGATCTGCTCATACACATGGGTGCGCAGCTCGGCGAAGCGCGGGTCCACGCGGGTGTGCAACTGGTCGCGTTCGGCGGGCAGTTCGACTTTGAGCTGCTCCTGGACGACCGTGGGGGAGGCCGACAGCACGATCACCCGCTCGCCCAGATAGACGGCCTCGTCGATGTCGTGGGTGACGAACAGGACGGTGATGCCGCGCTCCCGCCACAGCCCGCGGACCAGGTCCTCCAGATCGGCCCGGGTCTGCGCGTCCACCGCCGCGAACGGCTCGTCCATCAGCAGCACACGAGGCTCGTAGGCCAGCGCGCGGGCGATGGCGACGCGCTGCTGCATTCCGCCGGACAGTTGCCACGGATACGCCCCCACGGCGTCCGAGAGCCCGACCGACTCCAGCGCGTCCCGCACCAGCTCCCGGCGCCGAGCCTTGCTCAAGTCCTTCTGCTTCAGCGGGAGTTCGACGTTCTCGCCGACCCGCATCCACGGGAAGAGACTGCGGCCGTACTCCTGGAACACGAAGGCCATGCCCGGCGGCGGACCGGTGACCCTGCGCCCCTCCAGCAGCACTTCACCGCCGGTCGGCGCGAGCAGGCCGCCCATGCACTTGAGCAGGGTCGTCTTGCCGCAGCCCGAAGGGCCGACGAGACAGACCAGTTCGCCCGCGTCGACGGTGAAGGTGAGGTCGCGGACCGCCTCCACCCGCCGCCCCGACCCCTCGTAGACCTTCCTCAGGCCCCGTACGTCGAGCATGACCCGCCCCTTCACGATGTTCACTCAGGACCGCCGGGTGGTCGCGCGCAGACCGTGGTACCAGCCGAGCACCCGGCGCTCGACCAGCTGGAACACGACGGAGAGCAGGAAGCCGAGCAGGCCGAGGACGAGGATCCCGGTCCACATGTCCGGGATCGCGAAGCCGCGCTGGAACTGGACGACGGTGAAGCCGATGCCGTTGTCGGCGGCGAACATCTCGCTGATGACCATCAGGATGATGCCGATGGACAGCGCCTGACGCAGCCCGGCGAAGATCTGCGGGCTCGCCGAGGGCAGCACCAGACGGCGCAGCCGGGCGATCCCCGTGATGCCGTACGAGCGGGCCGTCTCCAGCATCACCGAGTCGACCGCGCGCACGCCCTCCACGGTGTTGAGCAGGATCGGCCAGACACAGCCGCTCGCGATCACGACGATCTTCATGCTGTCGCCGATGCCCGCGAACAGCATGATGACGGGGACCAGCACGGGCGGCGGCACGGCCCGCAGGAACTCCAGGACCGGCTCGCACAGCGCGCGGACCCAGCGGTAGGAGCCGATGACCGTGCCGAGCGCGACACCGGCCACCACCGCCGTCGCGTAGCCCGCGAGCAGCCGCAGGAGGCTCGGCACGACGTCCGAACGCAGCCGGTCGGTCGTCCAGACGTCCGGGAAGGTCTCGAGGATCGTGCGCAGCGGCGGCCAGAAGGGGTCCGTGCTGCCGGCCGACGCCGCCCACCACCCGGTGACCAGCGCCACCGGCAGCGTGACCACGAACATCAGCCTCCGCAGCAGGCGCCCGATCACACCGCCACCTCCCCGCGCACCGACTGGTGCCAGGCCAGCGCCCACCGCTCCACCATGCGCGCGCCGACGTTGATGAGCAGTCCCAGCAGCCCCGCGACCACGACCAGCGCGTACATCTCCGGCACCGCCTGCGAGGTCTGCGCCACCGCGATCTGCCGGCCCAGCCCCGGGGCCCCGATGACGAGTTCGGCCGTGACGGCGAGGATCAGCGCGACGGCGGCGGCCAGCCGCACCCCGGTCATGACGTACGGCAGTGCCGTCGGCCACAGCACATGGCGGACCCGCGCCCAGGTGCCGAGGCCGTACGAGCGCGCCGTCTCCTCGGCGACCGGGTCGACGTCCTGGGCGCCGTACAGGGTCTGGATCAGGACCTGCCAGAAGGAGGCGTAGACGACGAGAAGGAGGACCGACCTCAGCTCGGTGCCGTACAGCAGCACCGCGAGCGGGATCAGCGCCACCGACGGGATCGGGCGCAGGAACTCGATCGTCGAGGCCGTCGCCTCGCGCAGGTAGGGCACGACCGAGACGGCCACTCCGGCGACGACGCCCGCGCAGGAGGCGATGGCCAGGCCCAGTGCCCAGCCGGTGAGGGTGTCGCCGAGCGCTGTCCAGAAGGCGGGGTCGCCGGCCTCGTCCACGAGCGCCTCGGCGATGCGGCTGGTCGGCGGGAAGTAGGCCTCCTTGACCAGGCCGAGCCGCGGCACCGCCTCGCCCAGGGCGAGGAAGCCCGCGAGCCCGGCCGCACCGAGTGCGAGGCTCGTCCCCCTCACGGGAGCAGCGCGTCCAGGTCGGGCGTCTTCTTGAAGAGGCCGTCCTCCTCGCCGAGCTTCATGAGGGCCTCTATCGAGGGGCGGTTCGGCTCGGTCGGCCACTTCGGGAGGATGACCTGCTCCAACGCCGACGCCGGGATCTTGGTGTACGTCGTGACGATCTGCCGGGCCTCGTCCGGGTGAGCCTCGGCGTACGCGAGGGACTCGGCGGTGGCGTCCTGGAACTTCTTCACGACGTCCGGGTTCTGCTGCGCGTACTGCGTCGAGGTGAAGTACATCGCGACGGTGAGCTGCGGCGCTATGTCGACCAACGGTGAGGCGATCTCGCGTCCGCCCTGGCTGCGGATGGTTGCGGTCGCCGGCTCGACCACGCACGCGGCGTCGATCTGGCCCTGGTCCAGGGCGGCGGGCATCTGGTCGAAGGGCATCTCGACCAGGTCCACCTTGTCGGGGTCGCCGCCCGCCTCGCGCACCGCCTGGCGGACCGCGGTCTCGTTGATGTTCTTCAGGGTGTTGATGGCGACCTTCTTGCCCTCAAGGTCCTTCGCCGACTTGACGGGGCTGTCCTTCTTGACCATCAGGCCGTTGAAGTCCTTGCCCCGCTCACCGGTCGAGGCGATGCCGTTGGCGACGGCCTTCACCGGGACGCCGTTGGACTGAGCCACCATCAGGGACGTCACATTGCTGAAGCCGAACTGGAACTGACCACTCGTCACACCCGGCACGATCGCCGCGCCGCCCTGCGCGGGGGTGAACTCCAGCTTCAGGCCCCGCTTTTCGAAGAACCCCTTCTTCTGGCCGAGATATAACGGCGCGACATCGACGATGGGGATGAGTCCGATCTTGACGGTGGTGACACCACCGGACGACTCGCCCGCGTTCGGCGATCCGTCGTCGGACGAGCCGCAGGCCGTCGCGACGAGCAACAGGGCGCCGACGGTGAGACCGGCGGACAGACGACGCATGGCTCCTCCTGTACAGACAACGGCAACGGTGTTCCGACAGGTTGTGCGCAAGGCGCACAGTAGTGCGCGGGGTTGCTCAGCGGGAAGGTAGAAGCCTCAATCGCATCCGGTCAATGGGTTCACCAAGGTTCGCCGACAACATTGTTGACACTTCTGGAGGTGGCGATGTCCGCCGAAGCCCGCGCACCGCACTTCGTGAGGTCCTTCGAGCGTGGCCTCGCCGTCATCCGCTGCTTCGACGCCGAGCACCCCGCCCGCACGCTCAGCGACGTCGCCCACACCTGCGACCTGACCCGCGCCGCCGCCCGCCGTCTGCTCCTGACCCTCGCCGACCTCGGCTACGTCCACCAGGACGGCCGGCTCTTCCGCCTCACCCCACGCGTGCTGGAACTCGGCTACTCCTACCTCTCCAGCTACACCCTGCCCCAGATCGCCGAGCCGCATCTGGAGCAACTCGTCGCCCGGGTACGGGAGTCGTCGTCCCTGTGCGTCCTCGACGGCGACGACATCGTGTACGTCGCCCGGGTCCCGACCCGCCGGATCATGACCGCGTCCATCACGGTCGGCACGCGCTTCCCGGCGCACGTGACGTCGGTGGGCCGGGTGATCCTCGCGCATCTGCCGGAGGAGGAGACCGAAGTGCGGCTCGCACGCTCGGAGTTGAAGTCGCTGACCGCCCGCACCCTCACCTCGCCGGACGCCCTGCGGGCGGAGCTGCGCAGGGTCCGCCGGCAGGGTTACGCCGTCGTCGACCAGGAGCTGGAGGAGGGGCTCAGGTCGGTCGCCGCCCCGGTGCGGGACCGGGACGGCGAGGTGGTCGCGGCCGTCAACATCGCCGTGCACGCGGGCCGCAACACCGTCGACTCGGTGCGCCGGGACCTGCTGCCACCGCTGCTGGCGACCGTCGCCGGGATCGAGGCCGACCTGCGGATCACCGGTACGGGACGGATCACAGATCCAGGACCAGCCGCGGCCCCCGGCACCGCGACACGCAGATCATCATCGTCTCGCCGCTCTCCTGCTCCTCCGACGTGAGGACGGAGTCCCTGTGGTCCGGGGTGCCGTCCAGGACGTCGGTCTCGCAGGTCCCGCAGGTGCCCTCGGTGCAGGAGTAGAGCACCTCGATGCCGGCCGACCGCACCGTGTCCAGCACGGACACACCCGGCGCGACGGTGAGCGTCAGCCCGCTCCGCGCCAGCTCGACCTCGAACTCCCCGTCCTCACCGACGGGTTTCTCCTTCGCCTGGAACCGCTCGACGCGCAGCACGCCGGCCGGGCACCGCTCCTCCACCGCGTCGAGCAGCGGACCGGGGCCGCAGCAGTAGACGAGGGTGCCGTCGGGAACGCCGTCGAGCACCGAGGCGAGGTCCAGCAGCCCGACCTCCTCCTGCGGGGCGACGGTGACTCGGTCGCCGTACCGGCCCAACTCCTCGGTGAACGCCATGGACTGACGCGTCCGCCCGCCGTACAGCAGCGTCCACTCCGCGCCCGCCGCCTCGGCCGCGGCCAGCATCGGCATGATCGGGGTGATGCCGATGCCGCCGGCGACGAAGCGGTAGCGGGGGGCGGACTCCAGCCGGAAGTGGTTGCGCGGACCGCGCACCCGGACCTTGTCGCCCTGCCCCAACTGCTCGTGCACATGGGCGGATCCGCCGCGTCCGTCCGGCTCCCGCAGCACGGCGAGGCGCCACCGCGTCCGGTCCGCCGGATCGCCGCACAGCGAGTACTGCCGCTCCAGCCCCGGCCCGAGCACGACGTCGATGTGGGCGCCGGGCTCCCAGGCCGGGAGGCGCTCGCCCAGCGGGTGGCACAGGGTGAGGGCGAGGACGCCGTCGGCCGCCGGCTCCAGGCGGTCGACGACGAGTTCGGCCTCGTACACGTCACTCATGAACGGTTCCTCGCGGTTCGTGTCCTTGCGGGTGGGCGAGCATCCACTCCCACATCTCCACCGGGTCCTGCGCGGTGTGCTCGCGGCCGCAGTGACAGGTGCCGTGCAGGACGTCGGTGCCCGGCAGCCAGTCGATGCGGTAGATCTCGCCGGTCGGACGCGTGCTCACTGGACCTTCTCCACGGGCTTGGCGCCCTCCTCGACCAGCCGGGCGAGGATACGGCGCGCGGCCAGGCCGCCGGTGTCGATGTTGATGCTCAGCTCCTGGTAGCCGTGGCGCTCGGTGCCGAGGGTCCGCTGGAGCAGGTTCAGGGCGGTGACGTCCTGCATGACGACGGTGTGGTTGTTGCCGCGCAGGAACTCGGTGACCTCGTCGTCGTCCGTCGCCCAGTCCCGGGAGACCGCCCAGAAGTCGTAGACCTTGCCGTCGCCGGACGGGGTGATGGCGTACGTGATCTCGGTGTGGAAGCCGTTGGGATCACTGCCGTCGGCCTCCGGCAGCACACCGGCCGGGGCGATACGGCTGTGCAGCAGGTAAAGACAGGGCGCGTGGTACTCGATGTCCTGCCAGCGCGTGATCCGCCCCTCGATCCCGGTCGACCTGGCGTAGAACGGCGGGCACTCGGCGTCGTCCATGTGCCGGCTCACCCGCACGATCCCGGCTCCTTCGTCGACCTCCGTGGTGATCGGCGTCTCGGCGACCTCGGGGGTGCCGATGTAGCCGCCGTGGAGGTAGGTCTCGTGCGAGAGGTCGAGGAGGTTGTCGACGAGGAGGCCGTAGTCGCAGTCGATCGGCTCCATGCCGCGCACGGTGACCCAGCCGGGGGAGTCGAGGTGCCTGGCCCGCGGGATGACCTGCGGGTCGGCGAGCGCCGGGTCACCGATCCACACCCAGATCAGGGAGTCCTGCTCGACGACCGGGTACGAGGCCACGCGCGCGGTGCGCGGGACGCGCTTTTGCCCCGGCACGTACACGCACGTACCGGTCGTGTCGTACGTGAACCCGTGATACCCGCACACGATCCGGTCACCGTCGAGCCGGGTCGGGGCCTCGGACAGCGGGTACCGGCGGTGCACGCACCGGTCGTGCAGCACGACGGGCGTCCCGTCCTCCTCGGTCCGGTAGAGGACGAGCGTCTCCCCGAGAATGCTCCGTCCGAGCAACTCGCGCCCGACCTCGTGGCTGTAGGCGGCGACGTACCACTGGTTCCTGGCGAAGGCGGTGGTGTGCGGCATCGTTGCGGCTCCCGTCTGTCTGCTGTGGGTGCATCGTCCGGAAGACCGGCACGGGGCCGCAATGCTTCTTCCGTCTCGCGGAAGGGAAGAGGTGAGGTGCCGGAGTACGGTTGCCGCCTCAGTCGCTGCGTAGGGGGTTCGATGGAAGCGGAGCTGATGGCACTGGCCGCCGCGGGCGCTACGGCGGTCGTCCAGCAGATGGCGACGGACTCCTGGGGACAGGTTCGTGATCGCGTCATCGCGTTCTTCTCCCGCCATGAGGGCACCGAGGAGGAAGTGATCGAAGGACAGCTGGAGACCTCGCGCGAGGAGCTGACGGCGGCCACGGACTCCGGGGACGAGCAGACCGTGGCGGACGTCCGCGCCGAATGGCGCACCCGCCTGCGGCGCACGTTGCTGGCTGATCCCCACGCCGCGTCCGAACTGCGGGCGGTGCTGGACGAATTGGAACCCCACCGGACCGATCAGCAAGGTGTGGAGGTCCACAACGCGATCAGCGGCGGGGTGCAGCACGGCCCGGTGATTCAGGCGGGCACGGTGGGCTCACTCACCATCGGACCGTCACCTGCCCAAAGGACGCAGGAGTAACACGGCCCCAGTTGAGGCACCGTGTCCGTGGAACCGACCGGTGGCTACTCTCGGAAGGACGGTGATACTCGCGCGTGCGCCGAGGGGGAGTCACATGGCTGATCGGTCGGACCGACCCCCTGGCCCAACAGGACTCGACGTCCGCAACTCGGTCAACGCCTCTGCCGGCGTGGTGGTCCAGGCAGGCCGGATCGACGGCGGGATCCGGGTGACCGGCAGCGCGCCGGTGACCGAGACACCGCACCAGCTTCCGGTGAGCGCAGGCCTGTTCGTGGGGCGGACCGCCGAACTCGAAGCACTGGGATGCCTGCTCCGGCCCCCTGAGGCCGGGCAGCCGAGAATCGTGCTGATCACCGGTGCCGCTGCCACGGGGAAGACAGCGCTGGCCGCGTACTGGGGACACCGGGCCGCTTCTGCTTTCCCGGACGGCCAGCTCTACGTCGACCTGAGGGGGTTCGGTCCGGAGGAACCCCTTTCCCCGCTCACCGTTCTCAGCGGCTTTCTCAGGGCTCTCGGCCGGTCGCACGCCGCGGAGAGCGGGCCGCTGCAGGAACGTGCGGCCACCTTCCGTACGGCACTGAGCGGTCGCCGGGTGCTCGTCATCCTCGACAACGCCTCGACCACCGAGCAGGTTCGTCCTCTCATCCCCGGCTCGGACTCGTGCGCCGTGGTGGTCACCAGCCGACGCAGGCTGAGCGGGTTGGGCGTGCACCACGCGGTACGGCCCGTGGCGCTCGGCGTCCTCGGCGGCGCCGAGAGCCGGGCACTGCTCAACGCCGCGATCGGGGAGCGAGCCGCCGCGGAGGAGGAGAGCGTGGGCCGGCTCGCCTCCCATTGCGCGGGTCTTCCCCTGGCCCTGCGTATCGCAGCGCAGAAGGTGGCTGCCCGGCCCGCTCGGAGCATCGCCTCGCTCGTCGGCGAGTTGAACGACATCGGCACCGGGCTCGACCTCTTCGACGCGGACGACGACACCGGTTCCACGCTGCGCAGCGTGTTCTCGTGGTCCTACCGAGGACTGCCGAGGACCGTGCGCGACGCCTTCGCAACCCTCGCGCTGCATCCGGGCGACACGTTCGACCTCCCCTCGGCCGCGGCGCTGCTCGGAACTCCGGGTGATGAAACGGTCCGCGTGCTGCGGCGACTGTCCGACTCGCACCTCGTGGACGAGACGGCCGACAACCGGTTCGCGATGCACGACCTGCTGCGCTCCTACGGGCGCGAACTGCACTCGGCCGGCGGAACACCGGCCCCCGAACGTCACCCGCTCACCTGCCTGTACGACTACTACCTGTCCATGGCGGACCGGGCGGGGCGCATCATCATGCCGTATCGCCACCGGTTCGTCCTGGAGACCGCAGGGTGTTCGATCACGGTCGAGCCGTCCATGGCCGGCAGGGCCGACGCACTGTGCTGGTTGGATGCCGAGTGGCGCACGCTGGTGGCACTCTGCCGCCTGGACGAGCCCGTGTTCGATGTTCGCCGTTGGCAGCTGGCCTATACCCTGCGTGACTACTTCTACCTGACCAAGCACCTGGACGGGTGGTCGGAAAGCCACTACCTGGCGCTGGCTGGATGCGAACGCCTCGGCGACCGCAGGGCCGAGGCCATCACCCGCAACAATCTCGGACGTGCTCTGCTGGAAGCGGGCCGCATGGACGAGGCGGCCCGTCAGTATCAGCTGGCGCACGACCGATTCGCCGAACTCGACGACGAGTTCGGCCTCAGCGACTCCCTCGCCAACCTCGCCTCGGTACTCAGGCGTCAGGGCGCATACGCCGAGGCGCTGGACCTGCAGCAACGTGCTCTGGACGCCTATCGCAGGACCAAGGCAGTGCGGAAGATCGGCATCACGCTGCGCAGTATGGCCAAGGTCGAGATCGAGTTGGGTCACACCGCCGACGCGGCGGGGCATGCCACCGAAGCGATGACTCTTTTCTCCGCGCTGGACCTTGACCTGGACGTCGCTCAGTCCGCGTACACGCTGGGTCTGGCCCGGGAACGTGGTGGTGACGCATCCGCCGTCCAGGCTTACGAACAGGCCGTGGAGTTCGGGCGCAGGGCCGGCAGCCGGTACGAGGAGGCGAGGAGCCTTCGGCGCCTCGGCTCCCTGTACGCCTCCGCGGGCCAGGTGGACGCGGCCCGCGACCGGTGGCAGCGGTCGCTGGCTCTGTTCACGTCTCTCGGAGCGTCGGATGCCGACGCCGTGGCCGCGCAGTTGGCAGGCCTCGGCGCCGGGCTCCCGGATCAGTAGGCCGGATCCTCGCCCAGGCCGTCGAGGATCCAGTGGTGCAGGGTCCGGGCGACCTCCTGGTCCCTGGCATCGACGGCATCGGGTGACCGTACCGCCCAGTCGTCGATGCCGTCCCGGGCGTCCTGCGCCAGTACCAAGGCATCGCCGCGCTGCCCTTCGTACTGGTTGGCGGCGGCCATCGCATGGGCAAGGCCCAGGGTCGCGCGCAGTGTCTCGGGAGCGTCCGGGCCGTGCCGTTCGACCTGCCGCTCCTGGAATTCGACGGCGGCCACCAGGAGTTCGGCGAGCAGTTCGTCGTGATCGCCTTCCAGGTACACGTCGTCGGGGCCGACCCCCTCCGGCAGATCGCTCGGCTCACCCACGGACCTGTCGGCGGCCTGCGGCGCGGGCAGGTCCGCGAGGCCTCCCTGCAGCAGAGCCATCAACGTCGTCACGGTGGCCAGATGGCCGGGGCCTTGGACGCGCAAACGGTCCGCATAAAGACCGTAGTGGCTCCAGTCGTCGGGTTCAGTGGTCACGAGGTGGCCCTCCTGCGTGCGGTGATGATGTTCTCGCGGGCATCCATGGTGTCGGGGTGGTCGTCGCCCCAGTGGGATCGGCGGCGCTGCCAGACTTCCTCGAACGCCGTGCGCGCCGCCGCGGTTTCACCCAGGCGGAGGTGGTTGGCGCCGATGCTGAACAGACTGTCCACCGTGCCCCGGGCGTCCCGTCCGGCCGTGCTCACCCATTGTTCGTGGGCGCAGGTGGCGATGCGCAGTGCGGTCGCCGCGGCATAACGGCCGGGGCCTCGACCGATCGCGATCACCAGGTTGTTGAGAGTCGTCAAGGCCGGCTGAGCGGACGGGCCGCCCCGTCCACGCCAGCCACGGTAGGTCTCCCACAACAGCGAGCGGGCTTTCCGATGGTCCCCGAGGGCTTGATGGGTATTGGCGAGATTGTTCATCGCCCAAAGCGTGGCGGGATGAGGATTGTCGAACGGGTCACGGCCGTACAGCGCGTCGAGTTCCTCGACCGCCCGCTCCTGAAGTCCACGCGCTTCCGTGAGTGCGCCGTTCTCCTGCAGTGCGGCACCGAGCCCGACCAGCGCGCGCAGTGTGGTGTACGGGTCGCAGAGCGACGACGCACAGCACGAGGCGTACAGGGACCGGAAGTCCTCGACGGCACCCGGGCTGTCCCCCAGTTCCGAGCGAAGACGACCGGAGTCCGCAAGCAGCGACCAGCGGGCGGCGTCCACACCCCAGCCTTCGGGTGCCGCCGGGTTTGCCACGGCCCGCACGTGGGCCAGCAGGCCGAGGGTACGGTGTCTCGACTCGGCGTCGGCGCCTGCCTCGTGGAGTATCTCGGCCAGCACGCGCACGGCCCGACGGGAGAACTCGGCTCGTGTTCCCTCGCGCGACAGGATGCGCGCCGCGTGACCGACCAGCGCATGGACGGAGTAGGTGGTGCCGCCGTCTTCGCGGACTTCCTCGGCGAGGCCTCGGCGCTCAAGAGCGCGCATGCCCTCCGTCACGGCTGAGGCGACGGCGTTCGAGTCCTCGGCTGTGGCGCGAAACAGCGCCGTCAGGAGGTCGTGCGGGATGGGCGCTGCGGCGAGCACGCTCGTGGCGGCGAGCACGCGGACGGCCGGGGCCGGCAGGGCGTCGAAGGCGCGCAGCAGGACTCCACTGAGCGGACGGGCGTTCTCCGCCGGCAGCACGTGGCCCAGATGTTCCGCGAGTTCCAGCGCGGGCCTGGCGTCCTCGCGTAGATCCGTGAGCAGGGACCGGTAGCCGGGGAATCCCTCCGCCGCCGTCAACCCGGCGGTGATCTGCAGGGCCAGCGGGTGCTCCCGCAGATCCGCCACGACGGAACGAGCCGCATTGCGTTCGTCGACATCTTCCTGGGCCGGCCTGCGGCACGCGGTCAACAGCCGGAGTCCCGGCCTCGGGCCCAAGCCGGACAGAACGATCTCGGTGCGGCCCATGCCGCGGACACTGCCGCGGGTGGTGATCAGAGACCTGCCATTGGGGCTGGGGGACAGCAGGTAAGGGTGCTCGCGCAGGCTCACCGAGGCGGGGAGGTCGTCGACGATCCAGAGATAGGGCGGCAGACCACTCAGGCGGCTGCCCACAGCACGCCGCAACTCTTCGGGGGTGCCTTCGCCTTCCGGTAAGGAGAGGCGCACGGCGATGCGCCGCATCGCACGGTGGAAGGCGGCTTCGACGGCACTGGCATCATGCCGACCGAAGGGGTCACTACCGGACAGCTCGACGACGAAGACGCCACCCGGGTGATCGTCAGCTGCCCAACGGGCGTACTGCTTGGCGAGAGTGCTCTTGCCCGAGCCTCCGAGCCCTCGTACAGAGACGATGGGCGCACCGCCGTCCAGTGTTCCGCCCGGCTCCTGGAACGCGTCGTGCAGGGCCCAGAGCTCCTTGCGCCGTCCGACGAAACCGGAGTCGCCGGTCAGTTCGTCGGCAAGCCAGCTCGGCCTCTGCGGCATCACGTCACCGAAGCGCCGATCGTCGGCTTCCCGTACCTCGGCAACCACCGCTGCGACATGGTCTGCCAGTTCCTCGACGGAATGGCCCTCTCGGGTCAGCTTGCGCTTCTTGAGCGCCTTCGGCCGGACCTGCTTGGGCGGCACCCTCCAAGTCAGCGGCATGACCCGGCGCATCGCCGTTCCACCCAGGGCCTTCGCGCAGGACAGCGCGAGGTGCAGCTCGGACCAGCAGTGGTCGCTCTCGTCGAAACACGGAGTGAGCAGGGGAAGGAGGAGCCGTGAGCCAAGTAGCGCCGCCTTCACCGACGGCAGCATTTCCTCCTCGGCCCACTCGGGCACGGACTGGTCGTCCTGGAAGACGTCCAGTCCCTTGGCGCGCAGGGCCTGGCCCATGTCGTCCGCCCAGTCCTTGCCGTCCGCCCACGTGTAGCAAATGAACACGTCGTACAGCGAATCCCGGCCCGGAGTGGTGCCCCCCTGATGCTGATGCACGGTCACTTGAGATCCTCGGCTCGTCGCGACGACCGCCCGGTCGCGAGCCCCCTCACATCCGGGCACCCATCCCCAGCGGGATGGAGATATCTCACCGGAAATCTGAATACGTCACAAGCTCGCGACGGCGACGCGCAACTCCAGGCTGCCAGCCCGCAAGATCGATGGCCTACTCAAGGCTGAGCTGACGCATGTTGGTCCTGGTGAGCTCGACGATCTCGTCACCGCGTCCGGAGAGGATCGTGCGGGTGGCGAACAGGGTGAAACCCTTGATCTGCTCGAGGGTGAGCTTGGGAGGCAGCGAGAGTTCCTGGCGCTCGGTGTGGACGTCGACCACGGCGGGCCCGTCGTGGGCGAAGGCCTCCCGCAGCGCGTCCTCCAGTTCGTCGGCGCGCCGGACGCTGGACGCGTGCAGGCCGGCGGCGCGGGCCTGGGCGCTGAAGTCGGGATTCTCCAGCCCGGTGCCGTAGGTGACGACACCCGCCGCCTTCATCTCCAACTCGACGAACGCCAGCGCCGAGTTGTTGAAGACGACGACCTTCACCGGGAGGTCCAGCTGCCGCAGCGTGATCAGTTCACCGAGCAGCATCGCCAGGCCGCCGTCGCCCGACAGCGCGATCACCTGCCGGCCGGGATGACTGGCCTGGATGCCGATCGCGTGCGGCAGGGCGTTCGCCATCGAGCCGTGGTTGAAGGAACCGATGAGCCGCCGCTCCCCGTTCATGCGCAGATAGCGCGCCGCCCACACGGTCGGCGTGCCGACGTCGGCGGTGAAGGCAGCGTCGCGGGCCGCGAGCCGGTCGATGGTGGCGGCGACGTACTGCGGGTGCAGCGGGGATTCGGTGGGCCTGGCCTCGGCGAGCCGGTCCAGGCGGGACCGCACCCGCTCGTAGTGGCGGCGCATCGTCCCGAGGAAGCCGTCGTCGTCCCGGCGCTCCAACAGCGGAAGAAGCGCCCGCGCGGTGTCCTTGACGGTCCCGACCAGCGGGACTTCCACCGGTGTACGGCGGCCGATGTGCTCGCCGCGCACGTCGACCTGCACGACGGACGCCTTCGGCGGATAGAAGGAGCGGTACGGGAAGTCGGTGCCCAGCATCAGCAGCGCGTCGCAGTGCTCCATCGCCCGGTAGCCGGAGCTGTAGCCGATCAGCCCGGTCAGTCCGACGTCGTAGGGGTTGTCGTGCTCCAGGAACTCCTTGCCCCGCAGCGAGTGCACCATGGGTGCCCGCAACGCCTCGGCCAGTGCCACGGCCTCGTCGTGCGCCCCTTCACAGCCTGCGCCGGCCAGGATCGTCACCCGTTCGGCCGCGTTGAGGACCTGCGCGGCACGGGCCAGCGAGGCGTCGTCCGGCCGGACGTGGGACGACGTCTTGAGCACCGGGTGCTGAGCCGGTCTGTCGGGCGCCGGAGCCAGGAACAGCTCGCCGGGGACGACCAGGACCGACACCCCGCCGCGTTCGAGCGCGGCGCGCATCGCCGTCGCCAGCAGCCAGGGCACCTGTTCGGGCATGCTCGCCAGCTCGCAGTACACGCTGCACTCACGGAACAGCAGCTCCGGATGGGTCTCCTGGAAGTACTCGCTGCCGATCTGCTCCTGCGGGATGTGCGCGGCCACCGCGAGCACCGGCACCCGGATGCGCTGGGCGTCGAACAGTCCGTTGATCAGGTGCAGGTTTCCCGGCCCGCAACTGCCGGCCGCGACCGCCAGGCGACCCGTCGTCGCGGCCTCCGCGGCGGCGGCGAAGGCCGCGGCCTCCTCGTGCCGGACATGGCCCCACGCGATGGTGCCGTCCCGGCGCAGCGCGTCGGTGAAGCCGTTGAGGGAGTCGCCGGGCAGTCCGTACACCCGTCGCACCCCGGATGCCTTGAGCGTGGAGACGATGAGGTCGGCGACCGTGTCGGCCATGGCGGGGCGTCCTCCTGACCGGGGCTGCGGAGTTCCTGTCCTCCTGCCCTCAGGATGACCCGGCCCGGAGGCGGCCGCACCCGCTGCCCGGCGTCAGGGTGGCGGGACCCGACCGAGCAGGCGATTGAACACGCTCACCGTCACCACCGCGTAGGCGACGTGGGGAACGATGTCGGCGACCCAGTCGGACGCGGCCCAGGTCCGGGGATCGGTCACCCCCAGCACGGTCATGGGCCCGTTGGTGGCCACCAGTGCCCCCGCCACGGCTGCCGCGTACTGGGTGCTTCGGGTCGGACGCCAGCCGGCCACGTGCCCCAGCCCCAGGACCGCGCCCATACCGATCCCGGCCGCCAGGCCGGTCAGCGCGCCGAGCGCCTCGACGCGACTCTCCTGGGCCCGGCCCTCGCCGGGAATGCGCAGGTGCAGCGTCTGCGCCAGCTTGCGTACGGTCGTCTCGGGTGTGGAACTGGCCGGCCGGCCCCGCAGCACCATGTCGCCGTAGGAGACCACGTCGAGTGCCGTCGCTCCCGCGGCCCCGGCGGCGGCCCCGTAGAGCAGGGGGCCCGTGACACGCACCATGGCCATCCCTCCCTTCCCTCTCAGGGTGCGGCACCTCCGCTTCCCCCGCCACGCGTGCCCGTCACAGGAGACCCTGCCTGTTCAGGGGGCGGGCTTCGGATCGATCCACAACGCCTCGGAGACGGCGCACAGTTCGCCCTCCACCGTGGCGAGTGCCACGCCCATCGTGTGCTTGCGGCCGGTCTCCGACAGCAGCCACGCGTACGAGACGTACGGCTCACCCACGGCGACGGGCCGCATGATCGTGCCCGTGAGGGCCGCGGTGACCGCGCCCGGTCGCAGAGTGCCGAGGAAGCGGCCCGCCCAGTGTCCCGGGCAGTCCAGAGCGCCCCAGACCAGTTCGGTCGGGAGCAGGCCGTCCGGGTCGGCGAAAACGGGCGACGGGGTCCAGGCGGAGGCCACCAGACCGCGCTCCGGCACCGGCGCGCAGTACACGCGCAGACCGCGGTCCGCGGACCGCAGGCCGCAGCCGAAGCAGTCGACCACGCCCGACGGGGGCGCCGCCCGGAACCGCTCGGCCGCGGCGGCGGCCTCGTCCCAGGACGGCGCGGCCGGCGCGTCGAGCGGCAACTCGCCGGGACGCGCCAGGGCGAGGGGCCGCTCGGACTCGCCCAACTCCACGCCCCCGTCCGCGGTTTCGGCGATCCGGACGGGTGCCTCGACCGGCACCGGCCCACGGAAGTCCACCCGTACCGCCGGCGCCCCGGACCTCGCCGCCAGCACACCGGCGACATAGCCGCCGAAGGCCACCTTGGGATAGCCGATGTACAGCTCCGGCACCACGATCGTGTCACTCGTCGTCATGGTGCCCACCTCACCACACCCCGAGCCGCGCCGACCCGCAGCCGAGCGCGGTCACCGTTCGAGCGCCTTGTGCGCCGTCTCGGGCAGGCGCAGATACACCAGCGACGAACCGAGGCAGAGGGCGGCGACGTACCAGGGGAAGAGGTCCGCGTGACCCAGTTCCTTGAACAGCGTGCCGACGTACGGCGCCGTACCGCCGAACAGCGCGACCGTCAGCGAGTACGGGAACCCGATGCCCGCCGCCCGCACCCGGGGCGGGAACAGCTCGGCGTTCACCGCCGCGCTGATCGAGGTGAACCCGGTCAGCAGCACCATGCCCGCGCACTGCACGAGCAGCAGCACCGCGAACGAGTCGTGCAGCGCGTGCAGCAGCGGGACGGTGAGCAGGGTGAAGCCCAGGCCGAAGAAGAGGAGGAGGGGGCGGCGGCCGAAGCGGTCGGAGAGGAGGCCGCCGAGGGGCTGGAGCAGACCGAAGAAGGCCAGCGAGATGGTGCCCGCGAGCAGCGCGTCCGACTTCTCGACGCCCGCGTTGAGTTCGGCGTACGTCGGCAAATACGACGTCCAGGTGTAGTAGGCGATGGTGCCGCCCGCGGTGATTCCGCAGATCAGCAGGGACTGGCGGGGATGCCGGCGCAGTGCCTCCAGCAGGCCGGGCCGCGGGGCCTGTCGCTGCTCGGCGCTCCGTGTCTCCTGCGCGCCCTGCCGGATCCAGAAGCCGACCAGGCTCAGCACGGCACCGAGCACGAACGGAATCCGCCAGCCCCAGCCGTTCATCTGCCCGTCGGTCAGGGTGTCCACCAGCAGTGTCGCGATGCCGGAGGCCACCAGCTGCCCGGCGGTCGTCGAGACGTACTGGAAGCTGGAGAACAGCCCGCGTCGCCCGGGCCCCGCCGACTCCACCAGGAACGTCGTCGATGCCGCGAACTCGCCGCCCACCGAGAGGCCTTGGAGCAGCCGCGCCAGGACCAGGATCACCGGAGCGAGGACGCCGGCCGACTCGTACGCCGGGGTCAGGCCGACCAGCAGGCTGCTGCCGCCCATCAGCAGGATGGTGACCGTCAGCGCGGCGCGCCGGCCGCGGCGGTCGGCGATGGCGCCCATCAGCAGTCCGCCCACCGGTCGCATGAAGAAGCCCACCGCGAAGACCGCGAACGTCGAGAGAAGCGGTACCAGGGAGTTGTCCGCGCTCTTCGGGAAGACCTCGGCCGCGATGTAGGTGGCGAGGAACGTGTAGGCGTACCAGTCGTACCACTCCACGGCATTGCCGACCGAGGCGGCCAGGAGCTGGCGTACGGGCCGTTTCGTCGGCGGGGAAACCGTGCGCGTCGTCTCTGTCATGATCGCGACCATCCCCGCACCCCGCGCCCGGCACACCTCACGTACCCGCGACTTTCACACGAGCGCCACCGGACCCTTCCCTGACGTTTGGTGCTCCTGGAACACTCCTTCCGCGCGCATTCCGTCACGTGCCGTCCGGTCAAATCACCCCCTATGGGAAGAGGTCCCTCACTCATGCCCGAAGTCAATCGCCGCAGATTCCTCCAACTCGCGGGCGCGACCACGGCGTTCACGGCTCTCTCGAGCAGCATCCAGCGGGCCGCCGCGATCCCGGCGAACCACCGCACCGGGTCGATCGAGGATGTCGAGCACATCGTCGTCCTGATGCAGGAGAACCGTTCCTTCGACCACTACTTCGGCGCGCTGCGCGGTGTGCGCGGCTTCGGCGACCCGCGTCCGGTGGCGCACGACAACGGCAAGTCGATCTGGCACCAGTCGAACGGCACCAAGGACATCCTGCCGTTCCACCCGGACGCCGACGACCTCGGCATGCAGTTCCTGGAAGGCCTCCCGCACGGCTGGACCGACGGCCAGCAGGCCTACAACGGCGGCAAGTACGACAAGTGGATCCCCGCCAAGGGCACCACGACGATGGCGTACCTGACCCGTGAGGACATCCCCTTCCACTACGCCCTCGCCGACGCCTTCACCGTCTGCGACGCCTACCACTGCTCCTTCATCGGCTCCACCGACCCGAACCGCTACTACATGTGGACGGGCTACACGGGCAACGACGGTACCGGCGGCGGCCCGGTCCTCGGCAACGACGAGCTCGGCTACGGCTGGACCACCTACCCCGAGCGCCTGGAGCAGGCCGGTATCTCCTGGAAGATCTACCAGGACATCGGCGACGGCCTGGACGCGGCCGGCTCCTGGGGCTGGATCGAGGACGCCTACCGGGGCAACTACGGCGACAACTCGCTGCTGTACTTCAACAAGTACCGGAACGCCCAGCCCGGCGACCCCTGGTACGACAAGGCCCGCACCGGCACCGACGTCAAGAACGGCGACGGCTACTTCGACCGGCTCAGGGTCGACGTCAAGGCCGGCAAGCTGCCGAAGATCTCCTGGATCGCCGCGCCCGAGGCCTTCTCCGAGCACTCCAACTGGCCCTCGAACTACGGCGCCTGGTACATAGCCCAGGTCCTGGACGCCCTCACCTCCAACCCGGAGGTCTGGTCGAAGACGGCCCTGTTCATCACGTTCGACGAGAACGATGGCTTCTTCGACCACGTCGTGCCGCCGCTGCCGCCGAAGGACGCCTCCAAGGGCAAGTCCACGGTCGACGTCTCGCTCGACCTCTACAAGGGCGACAGCAAGCGCCCGGCCGGCCCCTACGGGCTCGGCCCGCGGGTGCCGATGCTCGTCGTCTCGCCGTGGAGCAAGGGCGGCTACGTCTGCTCCGAGACCCTGGACCACACCTCCATCCTGCAGTTCATGGAGCGCCGCTTCGGCGTCAAGGAGACCAACATCTCGCCCTGGCGCCGGACCGTCTGCGGCGACCTGACCTCGGCCTTCGACTTCTCCCGCAAGGACAGCCGCCCGGCCGCCCTGCCGGAGACGGACGAGTACGAGCCGCAGGACCGCGAGCGTCACCCCGACTACAAGCCGACGCCGCCGGCCGATGTCGACATGCCCAAGCAGGAGCGCGGTCTGCGTCCCTCCCGTGCGCTGAAATACGCCCCGTATGTGGACGGTTCGGTGGACGCGGCGGCCGGAAAGTTCACGCTGTCCTTCGCCTCCGGCGCCAAGGCCGGTGCCGCCTTCCACGTCACCTCCGGCAACCGCACCGACGGCCCGTGGATGTACACCACCGAGGCCGGCAAGTCCCTCGCCGACACCTGGAACTCGGTGTACTCGGGCGGCTCGTACGACCTGACGGTGCACGGCCCGGCCGGTTTCGTGCGCTACTTCAAGGGCTCGAACAAGACGGCCGGTCCCGAGGTCACCGCCCGCCCCAAGGGCGACGACATCGAGCTGACCTTCACCAACAAGGGAAGGGCGAGCGTCCGCCTGAAGATCGCCAACGGGTACGGCGGTCGAGCCACGACCGTGACGGTCGCGCCCGGCGCCACGGTGCGCCGCTGCGTCGACCTCCTGGCCAGCCGGCGCTGGTACGACCTGTCCGTCACCTCCGACGCCGACCCGGCGTTCCTGCGGCGGTTCGCCGGACGTGTGGAGAACGGGCGGCCGGGTGTGAGCGACCCGGCGATCATCACCGAGTAGTCCGGCTCACAGTGCGGTGAGGTGCCCCGGTTCAGGTTGCCGGGGCACCAACGGCCGTTCCGGTGCCGCCGACTCGGGCGGCAGCGCCAGTACGGCGGCCACGGGGTGCTCTTCGTCGGCCTCGGGGGAGTGCGTGCCGGCGGGCTCGGGCGTCGCCCGGCTGAGCAGCACCACGCCCCAGGACGCCAGACCCGCACCGGCCAGCGCCAGCAACACCCCCGCCGGGCCGCCCCGCAGCCGCTCGCCGAGCAGGACGAGCCCGATCGCCGCGGCCGCCAGCGGGTTCGCCAGCGTCACCACCGCGAGCGGTGCGCCGAGGCCGCCCCGGTAGGCGGTCTGCGACAGCAGCAGCCCGCTCACCGCGAACGCCGCGACCAGCACCGCCACACCGACCACCTGAAGGCCGAGCAGCGGGGCGGAGTGGTCCGTCGCGGCCACGGTGACCGTCTGGGTGAGCGCGGAGGCGACCCCGGAGGCGAAGCCGGACGCGGTCGCGTGCCGCAGTCCCGGCCGCGCGCCCGGCCACGACAGCGTGCCGATCAGGGCCACCGTCACCGCGGCGACCGCCAGCGCCTCGGACGTGCTCAGCACGTCGTCGGGGGCGGGCCCGGTCGCCGTGACGAGGATCGCGGCGAGGCCCACCAGCGTCAGCGCCGTACCGCGCCACTCCACCGGGCTGACCCGCCGCCCCGCGATGCGCGCGCCCAGCGGCACGGCGGCCACGAGGGTGAGCGCGCCGAGCGGCTGGACCAGGGTCAGCGGACCGTACTTCAGGGCCACGACGTGCAGCAGCGCACCGGAGCCGTTCAGCAGGACCGCCCCCCACCAGGCGCCCGAGCCCAGCAGGCGCAGCAGGCCCGAGCCTGCGGCACGGGCGGCCAGCCGCTCCTGGGCGACGGCCGCGGTGGCGTAGGCGACGGCGGAGAAGAGCGACAGGGCGACGGCGAGCGCGGTGGCGTTCATCGGCCCGCTCCCACCAGGACGGCTTCCTCGTCGCGGGCCGCCGGTACGAGCTTTTCGGCACCCTGTCCGGCCGTGGTGGCCGTGCGCCTGGGCAGGTGGACGACGGCGAGCGCGAGGCCGAGCATGGCCGTGGCGACGATCGCGTCGAGCCAGTAGTGGTTGGCCGTGCCCACGATGACCAGCAGGGTCAGCAGCGGATGCAGCAGCCATAGCCAGCGCGACCGGGAGCCGGTTGCCACGATCAGGCCGACCGCCACCATCAGCGCCCAGCCGAAGTGCAGCGAGGGCATCGCCGCGAACTGGTTCGACAGATGGTCGGTGGCGGGCGCGCCGTACACCGTCGGGCCGTACACCCGCCCGGTGTCGATCAGCCCGGTCGCGGCGAGCATGCGCGGCGGGGCGAGCGGGAAGGCCAGGTGGACCACCAGGGCGGCGGCGGTGACCGCGGCGAGGACGCGGCGGGCCCAGACGTAGTGCGTGGGGCGCCGCAGGTACAGCCAGATGAGGAACGCGGCGGTGGCCGGGAAGTGGACGGTCGCGTAGTAGGTGTTCGCGACGTGGACGAGCGTGTCGCCGTGCAGCAGCAGGTGCTGCACCGAGCCCTCGCCGGGCAGACGGACCGCCCGTTCGAGGTCCCACACACGGTCCGCGTTGCGGAAGGCCTCGCCGGTGTGGCCCGTGGCCAGCTGCCGGCCGAACTTGTAGACAAGGAAGAGCCCTGCGACGAGCAGGAGCTCACGGACGAGCGGAGGCCGCGCTATCGCGTCGGTCTCGGCTCGCGCAGGCTCGGTGCGGCCATTCATCCCCCGGCCCTTTCGCTGACGTGGGTGGTGCTGGGTGGAGCTGTCGAGCTGATGACTCCTCGGGCCCGGCGAACTCATCGATACGGCGACGTACCGAAACGTGCCTGTACCGATACGCCACTGTACCGATACGTCGGCGTTCCGGTACAGTGGCGTTTCGATAGACATACGCCACACTGGTAAGCGGGCCCCAGGGGACGCCGGGGCATCGCACCGAGCGAGGAGACGAGCAGATGACGTCGCAGGCCGCGGACGGACCGGAGACGGTCGCCGCCTCGCGCCGCTCCAAGATCACGCCCGAGCGTGAGCAGGAGTTCTTCGACGCCGTGCTCGAACAGATCCGGTCCTGCGGCTACGACGCCGTCACCATGGAGGGCGTCGCCGCGTCCACGCGCTGCAGCAAGGCCACGTTGTACCGGCAGTGGAGGACGAAACCGCAGTTCGTGGCGGCCGCCCTGCGCGCCAGCCGGCAGAGCCGCTTCGACGGCATCGACACCGGCACGCTCGCGGGAGACCTGAAGGAGGCCGCGCGGGCCGCGGGGGCGTGGTCGGCCAGGGACACCCGGCTGCTGCAGGCGCTCGGTCACGCCGTCATGGAGGACCCGGAGCTCAAGAAGGCGCTGCGCGAGGCGCTTATCGACCCCGAGATCCAGGCGCTGCAGCAGATCCTGCGGCGCGGTGTGGAGCGGGGCGAGGTCGCCGAGGGCCATCCGGCGCTGGAGTACATCCCCGCCCAGATCTTCGGCGTGCTGCGGGCCCGTCCCGTGCTGGAGGGCGAGGACGCCGATCCCGAGTACATCGTCCGATTCGTGGAGGCCGCCGTGCTGCCGACGCTCGGCCTCGCCTGAGACTCAGGCCGCCGTCCACGGGATGACTGGACGGTGACCTGTTCCGCGCCGACCCGTGGGGACGGGGGCGGCGCGCACCCCCCCGGCCGGGTGGGGCTCCTCTTGAGCGGAGGGGAGCCTCGCCCGGCCGCACCTTTCCAGGTCGGGCGTCAGACGTCCTGGCCGTTGCCGCCGCCGGTGGACACCTTGATGCCCTCGGCGATCTCGTCCAGGACCGACTGCCCCTCCCCGACGTCGACGCCGAGGCGGACCACGACCATCTGCCGCCCGCCGACGGGCGAGGGGAAGGCGAGCGACTCGACGTAACCGTCGGAGCCCTTGCTCGTCACCGCCTTCCAGCGGACCATGTAGCCCTTCTGCCCGGCGACGGTCACCGCCCTGGACGCCAGCACCTCGTGCGAGGTGATCTCGCCGTACCCCTTGCCGTACGACTCCTTGGCGTTCGCCGCGATGTCCGCCTTGGCGACCTCCTCGGCGGTCTCGCCCTTGCTGCCGTGCGTGAGCGCGGGGGCCGAGTAGGCGCCGCCCTTCATACAGCTCTGGGAGGTGTCCGAGGGGCACTTGTACGTCTCGTCCGACGCCACCTGCGCGCCCACGGTGAGCTGCTGCCCGTACCAGCCGTCGGGCACGGGCAGGCTGATCCCGTTCACGGGGTCGGTCACCGAGCCGCTCTCGATCCGCGGCGCCTCGGAACCCTCGGGTGCGGGCGACTGCCCACCGGAGCCCCCGTTGCCGCCGCCGGAGTCCCCGAACGGCCCGCCCTGACCGCCCCCGGGACCCCCCTGGCCGTCCTGCCCGCCGGGGCCCCGCTGCTGCGAGTTGGCGCCGCCGCTCGAGCCCCCGTCGGCGCTCAGCGCGTACACGCCGACGCCGATGCTCGCGAGGACGACCGCGGCCACCCCCACGGCTATGCCCGTGCGCAGCCCGCGCCGCCCGCTCGGCCGCACCTGGCCGGGATAGCCGGGGTGCACCGGATACCCGGGATACGCCGGCAGCGCCGAGGAGCCCCCGCCGGCCACCTGCTGCTCCGGCGGACTCCACGCGTCGGCCGCCGCCGCGGGCCGGACCTGGTCCGTCCATGCCTTGCCGTCCCACCAGCGCTCGGTGGGCGGACCGTCACTTTGCCGGCCGGGATCGGGGTACCAGCCGGGAGGAGTCACCTGCGTCATGGGAACACCGTATGAGGCGTCGGTGAAAGCGGGATGAGAGGATCCGGCATTCCGCCACCCCGGGTGCCCCCACGCCTCACTGCACGACGAGCCGAACCGGCCGCCGCGCGACGGGCGGCGGTGGCCGCAGACCGTCCCGGCCCGGCGTGATGGAACCGAGCACGCGTGCCTCGCGGGCCCCGGTGGCCGACGGCTCGGTGCCGGGCAGTCCGTGCGCGGTCAGGAAGCCCAGTACGGCGAAGGCGTACGCCTCCTTGGCGGCCGACGGGAGTCCGAGGGTGTCGGAGGTGCGCAGTGTCACGGCGGGTGTCCGCACGTGTCACTCGACGACGAGCCGCACGGGCCGCCGCGCGACGGGCGGCGGGAGCCGCAGACCGTCCCGGCCCGGCGTGATGGAACCGAGCATGCGGGCCTCGCGGGCCCCGGTGGCCGACGGCTCGGTGCCGGGCAGTCCGTGCGCGGTCAGGAAGCCCAGTACGGCGAAGGCGTACGCCTCCTTGGCGGCCGACGGGAGTCCGAGGGCGTCGGAGGTGCGCAGCGTCACCCCGGGCAGCCGCTGCCCGAGCATCCTCATCAGCACGGGATTGCGGGTCCCGCCGCCCGAGGCGATCACCTCGGTCGCGCCCACCGTGCGCACGGCGTCGGCGACCGTCTGTGCCGTGAGCATGGTCAGCGTGGCCACTACGTCCTCGGCGGGCAGCGTTCCGACGCCGGCCAGCGCGTCCCGCAGATGCCCCAGATGGAACAGCTCCTTGCCGGTCGTCTTCGGCGCCGGCAGCGCGTAGTACGGCTCCTCCAGCAGCCGGCGCAGCAGCGGCTCGTGGACGGTGCCGCGACCGGCCAGCGCCCCGTCCACGTCGTACGCCAGCCGTCCGCCGCTGAACCCCCGTGCCGCGGCGTCGATCAGCGCGCAGCCCGGACCGGTGTCGAAGGCGGTGCCGTCGGGCGAGGTCAGGTTGGCGATGCCGCCGAGGTTGAGGGCGACCGGAGCGCCCGGCCGGCCGCGCAGCCACAGCAGGTCGACCAGGCTGACCAGCGGCGCGCCCTGGCCTCCGGCGGCGATGTCGCGCGGCCGGAAGTCGGCGACCACCGGCAGCCCGGTGGCCTCGGCGATCCACGCCGGCTGCCCGAGTTGCAGCGTGCCGTGGACCCGCCCGTCCTCGGCCCAGTGGTACACCGTCTGCCCGTGCGAGGCGATCAGCTCCGCCCGCCCGTCGCACAGTTCCCGGTTCGCCCGGACGGCGGCCGCCGCGAACGCCCGCCCGATCCCGGTGTCGAGCCTGCACACCACGGCCAGCGAGGTCGTCGCCGGCGGCAGCGCGGCCGTGAGGGACTCCCGCAGCACCTCGTCGTACGCCTCGCTCACCAGCCCCAGCGGTTCGAGGACCAGGCTGTCGCCGACGAGGCTCAGATCGGCGGCGCCGGCGTCGATGGCGTCGTAGGACGTGCCCGACATCAGGCCGATCACCCGCATGCGCTCACCTCGCCTTTCCCTCGGCATCGCCGACCGGGGCGGCCGCGGCCCCCGGCCCGCCGACCCGGGCCTTCGGGACCGTGGCCAGCGCGAGGACGCTCACCGCGCACGTCGCCGCCGCGTAGTACGCGGGGATGTCCACGCTTCCCGTCCGTTCGATCGTCTCCGCGATGATGAGCCCGGCGCAGCCCGAGAACACCGCGTTCGACAGGGCGTAGGCGAGTCCCAGCCCGGTGTAGCGCACGTTCGTCGGGAACAGCTCCGCGAGCATCGCCGGTCCCGGTCCCGCCATCAGCCCCACGACGGCACCCGCGCCCCACACTGCCGCACCCTTCACGGTGAGGGAAACGCCCGGGTCCTGAAGAAGGTTGAGCAGCGGCACCGCGAGCACCACCACGAGCAGCGCCCCCGTCAGCATCACCGCCCGCCGCCCCAGCCGGTCGCTCAGCCATCCGGCCGGCACGATCGTCACCGCGAACCCGAAGTTGGCCAGCACGGTCGCGATCAGCGCCTGCTGGAAGGTCGCGTCCAGCGTGGACTGCAGATACGACGGCAGCACCACCAGGAAGGTGTATCCGGCCGCGGCCCACCCCATGATCCGCCCGGCACCCAGCACGATCGCCCCAGCGACCTCCCGCACCGGCGGGCGCTCGGCCTCCCTCTCCGCGCGGAACGCGGGCGTCTCGTCCAGCCGCAGCCGAAGCCACAGCGCGCCCAGCCCCAGCGGCAGGGTCAGCAGGAACGGCAACCGCCAGCCCCAGTCGGCCAGTTGCTCCGCATTCAGCACGGTGGCCAGCAGCGCCGCCGCCCCCGCCCCGCACAGCAGCCCCAGCGCCACGGTGAACGACTGCCAGGACCCGTACAGCCCGCGCCGCCCCGGTGGCGCGAACTCGGTCATCACCGACACCGCGCCGCCGAACTCCCCGCCCGCCGAAAGCCCTTGGAGGACCCGCAGAAACGTCAGCAGCCACGGCGCGAGGGCGCCGACCCTGTCGTAGGTCGGCAGCGCGCCGATCAGGGTCGTCGCCACGGTCATCAGCGCGATCACCAGGATCAGCACCGGACGCCGGCCGATCCGGTCGCCGAGCCGGCCGAACAGGGCGGCTCCGACGGGCCGGAAGAAGAACGCCAGCGCGAACGACGCGTAGGTCTTCACCAGCGCCTCGGCCTCGCTGCCGCCCTCGGGCGTGAAGAAGCGCGCCGCGATGACCGTCGCGAAGTAGCCGTAGACACCGAACTCGTACCACTCGATGAGGTTGCCCACCGACCCCGCCACCAGGGCCTTGCGGGACCGCACCGCGCGGTGGTCCTGATGCAGCCGTGTCATGCCCCTGCCTTCCCAACGCCGGTCTGACGACCAGATTTTGACCGCCAGTCAGTTGTGCGGGGCAGGTCGCGGGGCCTTCGTGTCGCCCTGCGGCGCCTCCCTGTCACCCGTCACGGCAACAGGTGCCCGGACCGCCCTCCGCCCAGTCGGCCGGATGGCTAGGCTCGACGTTCGTACGCCGTTCGGGCGACCGGGGGAGGAACGGGATGACGGAGGTACGGCCCACGTCGGCCGCCTCGGCCTCCCTGTGGGAACGCGACCACGAACTCGCGGCGGTCGAGCGGGCCCTGGACACGGTGTGCGCAGAGAAGTCCTCCTCCGGCAGCCTCCTGGTGGTCCGCGGCGAGGCGGGACTCGGCAAGACGGCCCTGCTGGCCGAGACCCGGCGCATCGCCGAGGCCCGCGGCTGCACGGTGTGGTCCGCCCGCGGCGGCGAGACCCTCAGCGCCGTCCCCTTCAACGTCGTACGGCAGCTGCTCCAGCCCGCGCTGCTCTCGCTGATGCCCGAGGAGGCACGCGAGTACCTCGGCGACTGGTACGACATCGCCGGCCCCGCCCTCGGCATAGCGGACCCCGGGGAACGCCAGGCCGACCCCCAGGGCGTGTGCGACGGACTGGTCGCCGCCGTGCGCGGGCTGGCCCGGCGGGAATGGCCGCTGGTCCTGCTGGTCGACGACGCCCACTGGGCCGACCAGGAGACCCTGCGCTGGCTCGCCGCCCTGGCCGCATGCCTCGACGAGGAGAGCGTCCTGCTCGTGGTCGCCCACCGCCCCGGCGAGGCCGACGGCGACAGCGCCCGCCACCTCGACGCGATCGCCGCCGCCGGTTCCTCCGTCGCCACCCTGAGCGCCCTCACCCCCGACGCCACCGCCGGCCTCACCCGCGCCACCCTGGGACCGCACGCCGACGCCCCGTTCTGCCGCGAGGTCTGGGCCGTCACCGGCGGCAACCCCTACGAGACCGTCGAACTCCTCGCCAAGGTGCGCGCCGGCGAGCTCGGGCCGACCGAGTCGGCGGCAGGCGAGCTGCGCGCCCTGAACCGCTCGGCACGCGGCGGCGGACTCGTCGCCCGGCTGGAGGCACTCGGCCTCGACGCGACCAGGTTCGCCTGGGCGGCCGCGATCCTCGGCACCGGCATCTCCGTCGACCTGGTCGCCGAGCTCGCCACCATGAGCCTCGACGAGGCGGTGCGCTGCGCCGAACTCCTGCGCACCGCCCGCATCCTCACGGAACCCGACCCGGCGGGCGTCCAACCCGGCGACGGCGAGCTGCAGTTCGTCCACCCGCTGATCGCCACCGCCGTCTACGACTCCATCCCCGAGGCGCTGCGCACCGCGATGCACGGCATCGCCGCGCGGGTCGTCACCGACCACGGCCACGGCGCCGCGGTCGCCGCCCGCCACCTGCTGGAAGTCCACCCGGACCACGACAACGAGCTCGTCGAGCAGCTGCGCGAGGCCGCCCGCGAGCATCTCGCCGTCGGCGCCCCGGACGCGGCCCGCCGCTGTCTGGAGCGCGCCCTGCTGGAGCCGCCCCTGCCCGCCGTCCACGCGCGCGTGCTCCACGAACTGGGCTGCGCCACCCTCCTCACGGCGCCCGCCACCACGGTCGGCCACCTCCGGACCGCCCTCGCCATGCCCGGCCTCGACGGCGCCGAACGCGTCGACGCCGTCTTCCGTCTCTCCCAGGCCCTGGTCCACAACGACCAGATGGAGGAGGCCGTCCGCACTGTGGAGGCGGAGGCCGCCCGGCACCGGGACGGGCCCGCCAAACTGCGGCTCCAGGCGGTGCAGTTCATGTGGGAGGGCGTCCACGCGGGCCAGGCCACCTCCCCGGGACGCTCCGCGCGCCTCGCCGGACTCGCCCGGACCTGCACCGGCCGCGACAACTCCGAGCGCGCCGTGCTCATCCTGCGCGGCTTCGACGCCATGACCCGCGGCGAGAGCGCCGAGGAGGTCGCCGAGCTGTGCGACCGCGCCCTCGTCGACGGCCGGCTCGCCCCCGGACTCGGCTGGACCGATCCGGAGTGGGGCATCGAGCTGCTGATGATGCTGGCCAGCGCCTACGCCTACACCGACCGGCTCGACCGGGCCGAGGCCCTCTACAACGACGCCCTGCGCGCCTACGAGTCCGCCGGCTGGAGCGGCGGCCACCTCGCGCTGGCCCACGCCTACGTCGGCCTCGGCCACCGCAGGCGCGGACGGCTGCGCGAGGCCGAGGCGTCCCTGCGCGGATCCCTGGCGCTCGCCGAGCGGGTCGGCCGCGGGCTGCCCCTGTACTGGTCCACGACCTGCAACCTCGTCGACACACTGCTGGCCCGCGGCCATGTCGCGCAGGCCTGGGAGATCGCCGAGCGGTACGGCTTCGCCCCGCCCTACCCGTCCACCATCCTCCTGCCGGACCCGCGCTCGGTCCGTGGCCGGCTGCTCCTCGCCGTCGGCCGCACCAAGGACGGCATCAACGAACTGGAGGCGGCCGGCAAGGCGGCGGCCGTACGCGGCCACCACAACCCGGTGGCCGTGCCCTGGGCCCTCGACCTGACCCGTGCGCTCGCGAGCGAGGACCCCGAACGCGCCGTGCGCCTGGCCGGCGAGGTCCGCCGGCGTGCCGAGCGGCTGGGCACCGACACCGCCATCGGCGAGGCCCTGCGCTGCGCCGCCGCCCTGGAGACCGGCCGGCGCGCGGTGGTCCTCGCCGAGCGGGCCGTCACCTGTCTGGAGGCCTCGCCCAGCCGGTACGAACACGCCGCCGCCCGCGTCGAGTACGGCATCGCCGCCCGCTCGGCGGCCGAACTCCGACGAGGCCTGACACTGGCGCGGTCGTGCGGCGCGGACGGACTGGTCCGCCAGGCGGAGGCGGCGCTCGCCGGGCTGGTGTGAGCCCGTCCGAACGTTCCGCGGCGGCTCAGAGGCTCAGCAGCTGATCGGTGACCGCGGCCAGCCGCTTGCGTGTCTCGGGGTCGTACGTCCCCTCGTGGGCCCGCGCCCGGGACGTCCCGTCGAAGTAGCCGCCCGTCCCCAGGTCGCGGGTGGCGAGGGCCAGCACTCCCGGAGCGCCGTCGCCGACCGTGTTCCAGGGGGTGATGCCGCCCTCGCGGACCATCCCGGTGTCCATGTAGGTAGCCGGGTGCAGCACGTTGACCGAGACGCCGGTGCTCTCCAGCTCCTCGGCGAGGGCGAAGGTATGGGCCGCGAGAGCGAACTTGCTCCGCCAGTACGCCGCGGCGCCGGTGTAGCCACGGGTCAGCTCGGGGTCGTCGGGGTCGAGCGGCTCCTGGCCGGCCGAGCCGACGTTGACGATCCGCGCGGGCGCGTTCGCGCGGAGCACGGGAAGCAGGGCACGGGTCAGCGCGACCGGCGCCAAGTAGTTCACCGCCAGCCGCAGTTCGTGCCCGTCGGCGCTGAGCTCGCGGCCCGTGCCGGGCGGGCCGAAGCCCACTCCCGCGTTGTTGATCAGCACGTCCAGCTCGGGATGCGCGCCGGCGACATGCGCCGCCAGCTCCCGCACCTGTCCGAGCGAGGCCAGATCCGCCACGAACCCCTCGGCCTCGCCCTCGCCCCGCAACTCCTCGACGAGCCCCTCCGTACGACCCGGGTCCCGCCCGTGCGCGAGGACGCGGTGTCCGGACCGGACCAGCTCGAAGGCGACGTAGCGGCCGAGTCCGGAGGTGGCGCCGGTGATCAGAATGGTGGACATGCCTCCACCGTAGGCATACCGGGCACGCGGGTGCGAGGTGCTGCTGGGGCTACGACCAGCAGGGTCACCCTTCCTCTTCCGCGAGCACCCGCTGGGCCGTGGCGAACGCCGAGTTCGCCGCCGGAACCCCGCAGTACACGGCCGTCTGGAGCAGCACGGCACCGATCTCGTCCGGCGTCAGCCCGTTGCGCCGCGCCGCCCGGACGTGCATGGCCAGCTCCTCGTAGTGGCCGTGCGCGACCAGCGCCGTCAGAGTGATCATGCTGCGTTCGCGGCGGGTCAGGGTCGGGTCGGTCCAGATCTCGCCCCAGGCGTAGCGCGAGATGAAGTCCTGGAAGCGCGCGGTGAACGCGGTCTGCCGAGCCTGGGCCCGGTCCACGTGATCGTCGCCGAGCACCTCCCGCCGTACCTCCATGCCCCGCGTGGCGCCCCCGCCGAGGTGCGCCCGCAGAGCCGTCAGCACGGCTTGTGGACACTGTGCCGGCGCCAGGTGCGAGGCCCCGGGGAGCTCCACGAGCGCGGCGCCGGGAACGGCGTCCGCGATCTCCCGCAGATGCGCGGGCGGCGTCGCCGGGTCCTCGCGCCCGGCGACCAGCAGGGTCGGCGCGGAGATCTCGGCCAGCCTCTCGCGCAGGTCGAAGGCGGCCAGCGCGTCACAGCAGGCGGCATAGGCGGCCGGATCGGCGTCGCGGTGGTCCCGCACCAGCTCCGGCACGGTGAACCCGGGCGTGAACCAGCGGGCGTCCGCGCTCTCGGCCAGCCCCGCCAGCCCTTCGCGCCGCACCAGCGCGGCCCGCTCCTCCCACGGCTTCGAGCCGTTGAAGTGCGCCGACGAACAGATCACGGCCAGGGAGCCGACCCGCTGCGGGTGGTGCACGGCGAGATGCAGCCCCACCGCGCCGCCCAGCGAGACCCCCGCGTAGGCGAACCGCTCGATGCCGAGCGAGTCGGCGAGCGCGAGCACCAGGTCGGCGAGATCACCGACCGTCGCACCGGGCCCGATGAGACCGGGGTCGGATCCGCCGTGTCCGGGCAGCTCCCAGCGCACCACCCGATGGGTGATCGACAGCTCGAGCGCGACCTTGTCCCACAGGGCGGACGAGGTCCCGAGGGACGGGCCGAGCAGCAGCGGCGGTGCCGAGGCGGGCCCTTCGGCACGGTGGTCGAGGAGTGTCAACGTCGCTCCAGGGCACGGTCGGTGAGGGCTCCGGCGGAGCCGGTGTAGTGGGTGGGGTCGAGGTCGACGTCCGCCAGCTCGGGAGCCTCGGCGAGCGGGCGCCCCTCGGACGCCAGCCGGGTGAGCAGCTCCTTGGCGCGGGCCCGGCCCAGCACCGGGGCCAGCTCGGCGGACAGCCGCTCGGAGACGATCAACCCGTGGGTGAGATCGAGGTGTTCACGCATGGCATCGGCCCTGACGACCAGACCCTCGGAGAGCTCCACGGCGTCCCGGGCGGCCCCGCCGACGAGTCGCAGCAGGTCCCTGAGCGGTTCCCACTCGGCGTGCCAGGCACCGGCCGGCCGCTCGTCCTGCGCCGCCATCGACCCGTACAGCGTGGCCGCGAGCTGAGGCGCCCGGCGTGCCGCGGCGGCGATGAGTGTGGACCGTACGGGATTCGACTTGTGCGGCATGGCGGACGAACCCCCGCCGCTGCCCTCCGCGAGCTCGCCGATCTCGGTGCGGGAGAGCGTGAGGACGTCCACAGCGGCCTTGCCGAGCGCGCCCGCCGTGAAGGCGAGGCAGCCGGCGAGGTCGGCGACCGGCGTGCGCAGGGTGTGCCAGGGCAGGTCGGGCGCCCGCAGGCCGAGTTCGCGCGCGTACGCCGCCGGCAACTCGGTCGGGTCGCCGGCCCCGTACGTCCCGAAGGCCGCCAACGTGCCCGCCGCGCCGCCGAGTTGGACGGGCAGCGAGTCCCGTACGGCCGTCGTGCGGTCCCGCGCGTCGAGCACCAGCGCCCGCCAGCCGGCCGCCTTCAGGCCGAACGTGGTCGGTACGGCGTGCTGGGTGAGCGTCCGCCCCGGCATCGCGGTGTCCCGGTGCTCGGCGGCCAGCCGGGCCATTGCCCGCGCGGTGCGGTCGAGGTCGCCGACGACCAGGTCGAGGGTGCGGGCGGCGACCAGCATCGTCGCCGTGTCCATGATGTCCTGGCTGGTCGCGCCCCGGTGGACGTACGGGCCGTACTCCTCGCCGACCGCCTTCGTCAGGTCCGCGACCAGGGGGATGACCGGGTTGCCGCCGGCCCTGGCCCGCCCGGCGAGGGAGTGCGCGTCGAAGCGGCCCGCGTCCGCCGCCTCGGTCACCGCCGACGCCGCCCCGGCCGGGGCGAGGCCGAGGGCGGCCTGGGCCCGGGTGAGGGCGGCCTCGGCGTCGAGCAGAGCCTGCAGGAAGGCCGTGTCGCCGGTCGCGGCGGCGGCGGGGGAGCCTGCCCACCCCGGGGAGAGCAGGCCGGTGTCGTCGGAACCGGCAGAAGTCACTGGAACTCCAGGAAGACCGTCTCGCCTTCGCCCTGAAGGCGGATGTCGAAACGGTATGTGCCCCGGCCCTGGTCCTTCGCGATCAGCGTGTCGCGTCGCGCCTCGTCCAGCCGGCCGAGCAGCGGGTCGGCGGCCAGCGCCGCGTCGTCGCCCGGCAGATAGATCCGGGTGAACAGATGCACCAGCAGCCCCCGCGCGAACACGCACACGCTGAGGTACGGCGCGCTGTTCCCGCGCGCCCCCGGCCGCAGCGTCCGCGCGCTCCAGTGACCGGACGCGTCCGTCTGGATCCGCCCCCAGCCGGTGAACTCCAGCCCGTTGCGGCCCAGGAAGCCACCGCTCGCCGGGTCGCGGCGCATCGAACCGTCGACCCGCGCGACATGGCCGTCCGGGTCGGCGCCCCACAGCTCCACGAAGGCGTCCGGGAGCGGGTTGCCCTCGCCGTCGAGGACGTACCCCTGCAGCGCGATCGTGTCCGGGTGGCCGAGGGGCGCGATGTCGCCGCCGCCCGGGAAGGGCAGGGCGTGGCCGTAGAACGGGCCGACCGTGTGCGAGGGAGTGGGCAGCACCGTCTCCGGACGGTTGGTGTCGATCTTCGTCATCGCAGGTCAGCGCCCTTCTTCGAGCCAGGTGGCGTGCGGCCCGTCGAGCACGATGTCCCAGTGGTAGCCCATCGAGAACTCCGGGACCGACAGGTTGTGGTCGTAGGTCGCGACCAGCCGCTGCCGCGCCGCGTCGTCCGTCACCGACTGGATGATCGGGTCGTACGGGAACAGCGGGTCGCTCGGGAAGTACATCTGCGTCACCAGCCGCTGGGTGAACGCCGTGCCGAAGACCGAGAAGTGGATGTGGGCCGGCCGCCAGGCGTTGACGTGCTGACGCCACGGGTACGGGCCCGGCTGGACGGTGGTGAAGCGGTAGAAGCCGCTGTCGTCCGTCAGCGTGCGGCCGACCCCGGTGAAGTTCGGGTCCAGCGGGGCGTCGTGCTGCTCGCGCTGATGGGCGTAGCGGCCGGCCGCGTTGGCCTGCCAGATCTCGACGAGCTGGCCGCGGACCGGGCGCCCGTCGCGGTCGAGGAGCCGGCCCTCGACGGTGATCCGCTCACCGATCGGCTCACCGGTGTGCTGCCGGGTCAGGTCGTTGTCGATCTCGGTGATGTCGCGCTCGCCGAAGGCGGGGGAGTGCAGCTCCACCAGCTCCGGGTCCTTGCTGACGTCGATGGCGACCGGCGGCTGCTTCGGGTGGCGCAGGACGGAGGAGCGGTACGGCGCGTAGTCGCGGCGCGGATGGTGCTCGACCGGCGCTCCGTCGGCGATCCGCTTCTCGTACGCGGCGTGCTCGGCCGCGATCTCCTGGTCGATGTCGTGCTGGGTGAGAGTCATGGGAGTTCCTCGGGGTTCCTAACGCTCCAGAACGAGGGCGAGGCCCTGGCCGACGCCGATGCACAGGGTGGCGACGCCGACTCCGCCGCCCTTGCGGGCGAGTTGGTGGGCGACCGTGCCGGCGAGGCGGGCACCGGAGGCGCCCAGCGGGTGGCCGAGGGCGATCGCGCCGCCCTGCGGGTTGAGGATCTGCGGGTCGAACTCGGGCCACTCGGCCACACAGCCCAGCACCTGGGCAGCGAAGGCCTCGTTGAGTTCGAGCACGTCCAGATCGGCGAAGGTCCGGCCTGCCTTGGCGAGGGCCCGGTTGACGGCCTCGACCGGCGCGAGCCCGAAGTAGTGCGGGTCGAGGGCGTTGACGCCGGTGGCGGAGATCCGGGCGAGCGGCTCGCGGCCGGTGGCCTTCAGCCCTTCCTCGTCGGTCAGGAGCAGGGCCGCGGCTCCGTCGTTGAGCGGGGAGGCGTTGCCCGCGGTGACGGTGCCGTTCTCGGCGCGGAACGACGGCTTGAGCCTGGCCATGGCCTCCAGGGAGGCATCCGGCCGTACGCACTCGTCCGCGGCGAGGACCACCGGGTCGCCCTTGCGCCGCGGGATCGACACGGGCGCGAGTTCGGCGTCGAACAGGCCGGCCCGCTGGGCCCTGGCGGCCTTCCGGTGGGAGGCCAGCGCGTACTCGTCCTGCTGCTCCCGGCCGATCTTGTGCTTCTCGGCGATCAGCTCCGCCGACTCGCCCAGCGGAACGGTCCACTGCGGCTCCATCCGCGGGTTGACCATGCGCCAGCCGAGGGTGGTGGAGTACAGCTCCGTGTGCCCCGCCGGGAACGGCTTGTCGGACTTGGGCAGCACGTACGGCGCCCGCGTCATCGACTCCACCCCGCCGGCCACGGCGACGGAGGCGTCCCCGACGGCGATGGCGCGGGCCGCCTGGATCACCGCCTCCAGGCCGGAGGCGCACAGCCGGTTGACCGTCACGCCGGGCACGGACGTGGGCAGACCGGCGAGCAGGGCGGCCATGCGGCCGACGTTGCGGTTCTCCTCGCCGGCGCCGTTGGCGTTGCCGAAGTAGACGTCCTCGACGCGGGACGGCTCCAGGTCGGGCGTACGGGCCATCAGTTCACGGATGGCGTGGGCGGCCAGGTCGTCCGGGCGCATGCTCGCGAGGCCGCCGTTGTAGCGGCCGACCGGGGTGCGGACGGCGTCGACGAGGTAGACGGTCCTCACAGCAGGTCCTCCGCGACGGTCAGCTTGGCGTCGGTCTTGGCCACGATCTCCTCCACGGCCACGCCGGGCGCGGTCTCGACGAGCAGCAGCCCGTCCTCGGTGACGTCCAGGACGCCGAGGTCGGTGATGACCCGGTTCACGCACGCCTTGCCGGTGAGCGGCAGCGCGCACTCGGTGCGGATCTTCGCCGAGCCGTCCTTGGCGGTGTGGGTCATCACGACGATGACCGTGCGGGCCCCGTGCACCAGGTCCATCGCGCCGCCGATGCCCGTGATCATCTTGCCGGGGATCGCCCAGTTCGCGAGGTCTCCGGTCTCGGAGACCTGCATCGCGCCGAGCACCGCGACATCGATGTGGCCGCCCCGGATCATCGAGAACGACAGCGCCGAGTCGAAGAAGGACGCGCCCGGCAGCACCGTGACGGTCTCCTTGCCCGCGTTGATCAGATCCGGGTCGACCTGGTCCTCGGTGGGGTAGGGGCCGGTGCCCAGGATGCCGTTCTCGGACTCCAGGATCACCTCCACGCCCTCGGGCAGATAGTTCGGGATCAGCGTCGGCAGTCCGATGCCGAGATTGACGTACTGCCCGTCCCGCAGCTCGCGCGCGGCCCGCGCGGCCATCTCTTCCCGCGTCCACGCCATGACTAGCTCACCGTCCCCGGTGCCGGACGCACGGAGACCGTGCGCTGTTCGATGCCCTTGGCGGCGGCCTGCTCCAATGTCAGCGCCACCACCCGCTGCACGAAGATCCCCGGCAGATGCACCGCGTCGGGATCGATCTCGCCGGGCTCGACGAGTTCCTCGACCTCGGCGATCGTCACCCGCCCGGCCATCGCGGCCAGCGGGTTGAAGTTCCGGGTGGACTTGTTGAACACCAGGTTCCCGTGCCGGTCGCCCTTCGCCGCCCGCACCAGCGCGAAGTCGGTACGGATCCCGCGCTCCAGCACGTACTCGGTGCCGTCGAACTCCCGCACCTCCTTCGGCGGCGAGGCCAGCGCGACCCCGCCGGAGCCGTCGTAGCGCCAGGGCAGTCCGCCGTCGGCGACCTGGGTGCCCACCCCGGCCGGCGTGTAGAACGCCGGGATCCCGGCGCCGCCCGCGCGCAGCCGCTCGGCGAGCGTGCCCTGCGGGATCATCTCGACCTCCAGCTCCCCGGACAGGTACTGGCGGGCGAACTCCTTGTTGGCCCCTATGTAGGAGCCGGTCACCCGGGCGATCCGCCCCGCCGACAGCAGGACCGCGAGACCGGACTCCATCGCCCCGCAGTTGTTGGAGACGACCGACAGGCCGGACACGCCCCGCTCGTACAGCGCCTGGATCAGCACGTTGGGCACTCCGCTCAGCCCGAAGCCACCCACCGCGAGCGACGCGCCCCCGCCCACATCGGCCACCGCCTCCAGGGCCGTGGCGACCACTTTGTCCATCCGAGAAGCCCCATCTCTTCCGAGCTCCCAGCGCCGAATTAGTCAGGGCACTGAGTATTTCTGCGAGGTTCCCCCTCACGCTGCCACTGCGGCTCGAAGCCGTCAAGACCTCGGCAAATGTGAGCCTCGTCGGGTCGTACGCACCGCAGACAGTCACCTCATGGCCGGGTATTGTTCAGTGCACCGACGAAACGACCAGGGGAGCACGCATGGCCGCCGTGGACCTCACCACCCACCCCGGGCATCTGGCCCGGCGGCTCCAGCAGGCGCACTACCTGCTGTGGAACACGATGGTCTCGGAGGAGATCACCTCGCCCCAGTTCGCCGTCCTCAACACGCTCGTCGCCGAGCCGGGCCTGGACCAGCGGACGGTGGGCGAGCGGGTGGGGCTCGACCGGTCCACCATCGCCGAGGTGATCAGCCGGCTCGGCCGCCGCGGACTGCTCGACAAGGTCCGCGACCCCCAGGACGGCCGCCGCTTCCTGCTGCGCCTCACGGACGAGGGCCTGCGGACCCACAAGAAACTGACCGTGCGCACGGCCCGGATGAACCAGGTGTTCCTGGCCCCGCTGTCCGCGGAGGAACAGACGGTCTTCTTCGATCTGATCCGCCGGGTCGCGGACGCGGCCGAGGGGCTGCGCAACCCGGCGGAACCCCTCGTCGGGCAACCCTGACCGCCCTTCAGGACGCGTTCGCGAACACCACCCACACCTGGCCGTGCTGGAAGGTCATCCGCTTGCCGTCCCTCGTCGTGAACGTCGTGCCGTCCTTGGCCTTCGGACGCTTCCACTTGACGTCGTAGGCGCGCCCGTCGCGCAGCACCCGCGCCTTCCCCGCGCCCACCGTCTCGGTGTACGGCGTGTGGTGGCCGAGCGAGTCGTGATAGCCGGACCTGCGCATCTTCACGTACTGCACGACGACCGTCCCGGCCATGACCCGCTCGCCGTCCGTCGTCCTGGCCGCGGTGCCGTCCATGGCGACCAGCCAGCGGTGCCGGCTCTCGGACCAGGTGAAGGAGTACCGGGCCGCCGAGTAGCTGACCGTCTGCGAGGCGGTGGCCTTGCCGCCCGCCGGGGCCGGCCCGAAGCGGAATCCGGTCGTCAGGGCGGGCGAGCCCGGGGGCGCGGACATCAGCCGGTGGGGCCGCAGGTAGAGGTTGTGCGGCGCGGGCCGGCCGGTGCCGCGGAAGTAGGCGTCGGCCGCCTCGCCGGGCGGCTCCGCCGTCAAGGGGGCGGCGTCGATCAGCGGCAGGAGCTTGCGCTGCGCGCCGGAGAAGGCGAGCACCGGCCGGTCGAACTGACGCAGCAGCTCCAGATCCGTCTCGCGCGCGCTGCGCACCGGCCCGACGGCCTTCGGCAGCTTCTGCGCGTAGACCGCCATCAGACGGCTCAGACCGCCCTCGACCTGCTCGACGTAGACGATGTCCGCCTGGTTCAGGCCCGTGTGGGGCCTGGCGGAGGGGGAGTTGTCGATCTTCACGGCCAGCGCCGACGACGTCTTCGCCCGGCTCTCGCTCTCGCTCGGCGTCGAGGTGTCCTTGCCACGGCTGTCGTCGCGCGGGCCGCCGGAGAGCGTGCAGCCGGCGGCCAGGGCGGCCGCCAGCGCCGCGGCCATCAGCCCCGTCATGGTCGTGGCGCGTCGGGTGCGCGCCGCTCGTCGTCTGCCCAACGTCGTCACCCGCGACCACCCGTCCGGTTCATGTCATCAATTGTGCGCTTATCTGTTCATTGATGTCATACCCGGCCGGACCCCGCGGTCCCGTGAATGCGCCGATCGGCCCACCGGCCGGCCCGGCGGTTCGCCGGGGGATCACAGGGGTACCCGGGCGGCCACCGTACGAGCGCACACGCACGCGAGCGGAGGGAGCGCGGACGATGAGGGCAGTGACCTGGCAGGGAAAGCGGGACGTGCGGGTGGAGAACGTGCCCGATCCGCAGATCCAGGAGCCGACGGACGCGGTCATCCGCATCACCTCCAGCGGACTGTGCGGCTCCGACCTGCACCTGTACGAGGTGCTCACGCCGTTCATGACGCCGGGGGACATCCTCGGCCACGAACCGATGGGCATCGTCGAGGAGGTCGGCGCCGGCGTACCGGACCTGCAGGCGGGGGACCGGGTCGTGGTGCCGTTCCAGATCGCGTGCGGCGACTGCTGGATGTGCCTGACCGGGCTGCCCACGCAGTGCGAGACCACCCAGGTCACCGGTGAGGGCATGGGCGCCGCCCTGTTCGGCTACACCCGTCTGTACGGCGCGGTACCGGGCGCCCAGGCCGAGTACCTGCGCGTCCCGCAGGCACAGTTCGGCCCGATCAAGATCCCGGAAGGGCCGCCCGACGACCGGTTCGTCTACCTCTCCGACGTGCTGCCCACCGCCTGGCAGGCGGTCCGCTACGCCGAGGTCGCGGAGGGCGGTAGCGTCGCCGTGCTCGGCCTCGGCCCCATCGGGGACATGGCCTGCCGCATCGCCCGGGCGACCGGCGCCGGGCAGGTGTTCGGCGTGGACCTGGTGCCCGAGCGGCTGCGGCGGGTGCGGGGACGGGGTGTCGAGACGTTCGACCTGAGGAGCTTCGACGACGAGAAGGAGCTCGTCGCCGCCATCCGCGACCGGACCGACGGCCGCGGCCCCGACGCCGTCATCGACGCGGTCGGCACCGAGGCCCACGGCAGCGCCGCGGCCCGGCTGGCACAGCAGGCGTCGGCGATCCTGCCCCGCAAGCTGGGCGCTCCGCTCGCCGAGCGCTTCAGCGTCGACCGGCTGGCAGCCCTGTACACCGCGATCGACCTGGTCCGGCGGGGCGGCACGATCTCGCTGTCCGGCGTCTACGGCGGCACGGCGGACCCGATCCCGCTGCTCACGCTCTTCGACAAGCAGATCCAGCTGCGGATGGGCCAGGCCAACGTGCGCCGTTGGACCGACGACATCCTGCCGTTCCTGACGGACGACGACCCCCTCGGCGTCGACGACTTCGCCACGCACCGGGTACCGCTCAGCGACGCCCCGCAGGCGTACGAGATGTTCCAGCGCAAGCAGGACGGCGCCGTGAAGGTGCTGATGCGGCCCTGACGCCGGCCCCGTCCGGTCAGGCCTGCGGCGCGAAGATCTCCGCGAGGTCGTAGCGGACCGGCTCCTCCAACTGCGCGTAGGTGCAGCTCTCGGGAGTGCGGTCCGGGCGCCAGCGGCGGAAGCGGGCCGTGTGCCGGAAGCGCACCCCGTTCTCCATGTGGTCGTACGCCACCTCGGCGACCCACTCCGGCCGCAGCGGCACCCAGGACAGGTCCTTCTTGCCGGACCACCGGCTCGGCGCCCCCGGCAGCCGGGCCGACTCGTGGGCGGCCTCCTCGGCCCACGCCGCCCAGGGATGCCCCGCGGCTTCCTCCATCCGCAAGGGCTCCAGCTCGTCGATCAGCTCGGCCCGCCGCTTCATCGAGAACGCCGCCGACACGCCCACGTGCTGCAGGGTGCCCCGGTCGTCGTGGAGGCCGAGCAGCAGGGAGCCCACGACGGGCCCGCTCTTGTGGAGGCGGTAGCCGGCGACGACCACGTCCGCCGTCCGCTCGTGCTTCACCTTGAACATGGCGCGCTCGTCCGGCAGATAGCGCAGGGTCAGCGGCTTGGCGATCACCCCGTCCAGACCTGCACCCTCGTACTGCTCGAACCACCCCTGGGCCGTCTCGACGTCGGTCGTCGCCGGCGCCACGTGCACCGGGGCCGTCACCCCCGACAGCGCCATCGTCAGCAGCGCCCGCCGGTCGGCCAGCGCGGTCTCCAGCAGCGACTGGTCCGATAGGGCCAGCAGGTCGAAGGCCACGAACGACGCCGGGGTCCGCTCGGCCAGCGTCCGCACCCGCGAGTCCGCCGGATGGATGCGCTCGGTGAGCGCGTCGAAGTCCAGCCGCCCTTCGCGCGCGATCACGATCTCCCCGTCCAGCACGCACCGCTCCGGCAACCGCTCCTTCAGCCCCGCCACCAGCTCCGGGAAATACCTGGTCAGCGACTTCGTGGTCCGGCTCCCCAGCTCGATCTCGTCCCCGTCGCGGAACACGATCGCCCGGAACCCGTCCCACTTCGCCTCGTACTGCATGCCCGGCGGGATCTTCGCGACCGACTTGGCGAGCATCGGCTTCACGGGCGGCATCACCGGCAGGTCCATGCTCCGATTCTGCTCGCATCCGGCGGCCGTCGCCCGGTATGCGCGGCACGCGCGCTGCGCCTACGGTGGCTCGCATGGGCGAAGCGGTGGAACTGGAGGCGGCCGGGCGGACGGTACGCCTGTCCAACCCGGGCAAGATCTTCTTCCCGGAACGCGGCTACACCAAGCTGGACCTCGCCCGCTACTACATCGCCGTCGGCCCCGGCATCCTGCGCGCCCTGCGCGACCGCCCCACCACCCTGGAGCGCTACCCGGACGGCGTGACCGGCGAGTGGTTCTACCAGAAGCGGGCGCCCAAGAGCATGCCCGACTGGATCCCCACCGCCCACATCACCTTCCCCAGCGGCCGCAGCGCCGACGAGATGTGCCCCACCGAGGAGGCCGCCGTCCTGTGGGCCGCCCAGTACGGCACGCTCACCTTCCACCCCTGGCCGGTCCGCCGCGCCGACGTCGACAGCCCCGACGAACTGCGCATCGACCTCGACCCGCAGCCCGGCACCGACTTCGACGACGCCGTACGCGCCGCCCACGAACTGCGCGCCGTCCTCGACGAGTTCGGGGGCTTGCGCGGCTGGCCCAAGACCTCCGGCGGCCGCGGCCTGCACGTCTTCGTGCCGATCGAGCCGCGCTGGACGTTCACCCAGGTCCGGCGCGCCGCCATCGCGGTCGGCCGGGAGCTGGAGCGCCGGATGCCGGACCACGTGACGATCAAGTGGTGGAAGGAGGAGCGGGGCGAGCGCATCTTCGTCGACTACAACCAGACGGCCCGGGACCGGACCATCGCCTCGGCGTACTCCGTACGGCCCCGCCCGCACGCCCCGGTCTCCGCGCCCCTGCGCTGGGACGAGGTCGGCGTCGCCCACCCCCAGGACTTCGACATCGTGACCATGCCCGCGCGCTTCGCCGAACTGGGCGATGTGCACGCGGACATGGACGACCACCGCTTCTCCCTGGACGCGCTGCTGGAGCTGGCCAACAAGGACGAGCGCGACCATGGGCTGGGCGATCTGCCGTACCCGCCCGAGTATCCGAAGATGCCGGGGGAGCCCAAGCGGGTGCAGCCGAGCCGGGCCAAGAAGGCGGCGCCTCCCGAGGGGAAGCCGAAGGAGACGCCGCCGGAACCTACAGCTCCTTGATCCGGACGTCCCGGTACGAGACCACATCCGTCGTGCCGTGCACCTGGAGCCCGACGTAGCCGGAGGCGAACCGCCGCCCGTCCGTGCCCGGGTCGTCCGAGCGGGGCGGGACGAAGTCCTGGCCGCCGGTGTTGTCGAACTCGTTGATCAGCACGCCGTTGCGGAAGACCGAGTAGTGCTGGTCGACCACCCGGATCTCGTAGTCGTTCCACGTCCCCTTCTGGGTGACGCCCGCGCCCGCGAGCCCCACCCGGTCGAAGCCGTAGACCGAACCGGTCTTGTACATGTCGCCGTCGGGCCGGTCGAAGACCTGCACCTCGTGCCCGTACTTGATGGCGACCCACTCCGGCCGTGACTCCTCGGGGTGGTCATGGACCCACGGGAACCGCACGAACACGCCGGAGTTGGCGTTGCCGGTGCCCGGCGCGTCGTCACGCCACTGGAGCTTGAGCGAGAAGTCGCCGTACTTCCGCTCCGGGAACCACAGCATGCCGAGGCCCGCCTTCGTCGTCCCGGACGTGATCGAGCCGTCGCCGTTCGGCGCGAACGAACCACCGCCCACCTGCTGCCACTTGGCGAACGACGCCGCGCTGCCGTCGAGGATCGTGCGGTAGCCCTCGGTCTGGCCGGGCTTGCCGATCCCGGACTGGCGGGCAGCCTTGCGGATGGCGTTGTACTCGCGCTGGTCGACGACGCCTTCCTTGAGGAGCTTGTCCAGGACCGCCGTCACGTGCTTGAGGAACAGCGCGTGGGACGTCCACTCCTTCTCGTCCTCGATCAGCTCGTTGATCCGGCACCGGCTGTTGGTCAGCCGGTTCGGGACGCCCGAGTCGACCGTGCCGACGATCACCGTCAACCGCTCGTCGAACTCCGGGCAGTTGGGCGCGGGGACCTGGCTGGAGACCACCGTGAAGGTCACCGTGCGGGCGGCGGAGGTGTTGCCCGCCTTGTCCGTCGCCCGGTAGGCGAGGGTGTGGGTGCCCGCGCGGTCGACGACGACCGGAGCGGTGTACGCGAGGTACGGTCCGCCGTCGATCGAGTACTCGATCCGGTCGACGCCCGAGCCGTGGTGTTCGTCGGTCGCCGTGACGGTCACCGCGGCGCTGCCGACGTACGCCCCGGACGAGTTCTTCGTGCCCTCGACGCTCACACCGGTCACCGGCGCGGTCGTGTCCGGCTGCGGCGCCGCCACGACCGTGAACGCGACGTTCTTCTCCGGCGCGACGTTGCCCGCCTTGTCGGTGGCGCGGTAGCGCACCGTGTGGCTGCCGACCTCGTGCACCATCACGGGCGCGGTGTACGGCTGCCAGGCACCGGAGCCGATCGCGTACTCGATGGTGTTGACGCCGGACCCGGTGTCGGAGGCGGTGACGGTGACGGTCGCCATGGCGACGTACGTCCCGTCGGGGTTCTGCTCGCCGCTGACCGTCGCCGACGTCTCCGGCGCGGTCGTGTCGTCACTCTGCGGCGCGACGACCGTGAACGTGACGTTCTTCTCCGCCGAGACGTTCCCTGCCTTGTCGAAGGCGCGGTAGCGGATCTTGTGATCGCCGACCTGGTCGACGACGACCGGCGTGGTGTACGGCTGCCAGGCGCCCGCGTCACCGACCGCGTACTCGACGCGGTCGACCCCGGAGCCGCCCTCGTTGTCGGTGGCGTGCAGCGCCACGCTCGCCGAACCCACGTACTGCCCCTGCGCGTTCTGCGTCCCGCTGACGTGCGCGGCGGCCTCGGGGGCCGTGGTGTCCTCGCCGCTGCCCTCGGTCACCACCAGGATGCCCTGCATCTGCCCGTGACCGGGGATCGTGCAGAAGTAGCGGTAGCGGCCGGGGGTGAGCGTGACCTCGGCGCTGTGCTTGCCGCCCTGGTCGTCGCCCGGGTTGGCGAGGATGTTGAGCTGGACGTCGTTGTTGAACTCGGGATCGGAGGTGTCGAACGTCAACGTGTGCGGCATTCCGGTGGTGTTGCCGGTCGCCTTGCTGTTCTCGAAGACGATCGTCGTCGCGCCCGCCACCGTCGTCGCGGGCGCCGAGGCGTACTTCGTGATGTCGTCGCCGGCGGTCCAGGTCAGGACCTGCGCGGCGGCTGCCTCAGGGGCCTGCGGCTGTCCGGTCGCGGGCAGCGTTTGCAGCCCGAGCACCACCAGCAGTGCGGCCAACAGGGCCGCCCACATTCTTCGTTGCCGTGTCACTGCGCCCCCCTCGCCAGCTGTCCGGCGGCCGGAGTGGGGCCGCCGCCCGTGTAGGTGACCCGCCACAGCGCCGACTTGGCGTCCGAGGTGAAGAAGCCCCGGCCGTAGTCGAGCACGTACAGCGCGCCGTCCGGACCGAACTTCCAGTCCATGAGGTTCTTGATGCCGTCGTTGCCGATCGGCACGATCTTCTTCAGCGACTCCGAGTGCACCGGCAGACCGCCGTCCCCGTGCGTCCTGGGGTCGGTGATCACCGCGTTGCGCGGCTGGTCGGCGTCGTAGAAGTCACCGACGAACCACTTGCCGTCCCAGTAGGCAGGCCACTTGGTGCCGCTGGTGCTCGCCGCGTCGTACCGGTACACCGGACCGTTCATCGCGGCCTGGCCGCCGCCCTTGAGCCACGGCAGCGAGTAGGTGGCCTCCTCCTGCTTGTACGACGGCACTCCGTTCGCGTCGCGCGGGAAGTCCGGGGCGCCGCCCTGGGGCGAGTACCAGATGTTGTTGCCGGTGACCGGCGGCAGGTTGACGAGGCCGTCGTTGTTCGGCGACTCGTTCTTCGGGGCGTCGCAGTCGTACCAGCCCAGCGGCTTGCTGGGATCGGGCAGATTGCGGTCCCGGTAGGGCTGCTTGTTGCCCATGCAGTACGGCCAGCCCCGGTTGCTCGCCTTGGTGATGACGGCGAAGGTGTCGTACTTGGCCGGTCCCCAGGTCGTCGAGGGCGCGCCCGCGTCGGGCCCGACCCAGCCCGCGTACAGGACGTCGGTCTTCTTGTCGACGAAGATGCGCGCGGGGTTCCTGACGCCCATCACATAGATCTCGCCGCGCGTCTTGCCACCGCCCTCGGCGGTCTCCCGGCCGGTGAAGAGGTTGCCGTCCGGGAGCGTGTACGTCCCGTCCGGCTCCGGGTGGATGCGCAGGATCTTGCCGTTGAGGTTGTTGGTGTTGCCGGCGGTGCGGCGCGCGTCGGCGAAGGACACGCCCTTGTAGTTGGGCTCGGGGTTGTTGCCCGAGTAACCGTCGCTGAAGCGGCTGGAGTTGTTGTCACCGGTCGCGATGTACAGGTTGCCCTTGGAGTCCCAGGACATCCCGCCGCCCGAGTGGCAGCAACTGTGCACCTGCACCGGCCACTTGAGCAGCACCTTCTCACTGCCCAGGTCCAGCTTGTTCGTGGCGAGGTCGAGCGTGAAGCGCGAGACGCGCCGCTCGGCCATCCGTGTGTCCCGGTTGAGCTGGGAGTGCGGGGTGTAGTGCAGGTACACCCACCCGTTCTCCGTGAAGCGCGGGTCGAGTTCGATGCCGAGGAGCCCCTCCTCGACCTTGATCAGCTCGTCGCCGCCCCCCTTGTTGCCGAAGACGGTCAACGCCCCGGCGAGGGTGACCTTCTTGGTCTCCGGGTCGTAGACATGGATCTCGCCCTTGCCCTTGCCGATCTCCGGGTTGTTCCAGTCGGTGACGACCGGCTGGGAGGAGTCGGCGCCGCCCCGGCCGATGTAGAGGACACGGCCGTCGGGGGCCGTGACCAGGCCGTGCGGCTCGCCGATCTGGTCGTTCTGCCCCGGCTGGTTGGGCTGGGTGAGGCGCTCGGCCTTGTAGTTCCCCGTAATGGTGGCCTTGCAGTCGGCCTGCGCAAGCCGGGTGGTCCACAGCAGGGCCCCGCGCAGATGCGTACGGAAGTCGGTCTCGTCGTACGACGACACCGTGCCGCCCATGCCGGTGTAGAAGGAGCGGCCGCCGTCGTAGTCACGGCACCAGCTCACCGGGTGGTCCCAGCCGCCCGCGCCGGTCCCCGGCCGGTAGCTGGACTCGCGCACGCGGGCGACCGTGTGCACCGCACCCGAGGGGTTCTTCGCCCAGTTCAGCCACTTGTCCGGCCGCTTCCACTGGACCGGCAGCTCCTTGGTGGCCGGGTGCGCGCGGTCACCGACCTCCACGACGGCACGCTGTGCGTTCGTGGGGCCGCCGGCCGCCGGGCGGGCGCCGACCAGGCCGGTGAACCAGTCCGAGTACGGCTCGGCGCGGGCCGCGTCATGGATGCCGACGAATCCGCCGCCCGCCTCCATGTAGGCCTCCAGGCCCGCCTCCTGCTCGGGGTCCAGGACGTCGCCGCCGCCGGTCAGGAACACGATCGAGTTGAAACGGCCCAGCCTGGTCTCATCGGTGAAGACCGAGGCGTCGGCGGTGGCCTCGGTCTTGAAACGCTGGTCGGCCGGACCCGACAGGCCGATCTTCTCGATCGCCTCGATCCCGGCGTTCACCAAGGGTGACTCGTCGCCGGCGGCCGCGGACCCGTAGAAGATCAGCACACGCACATTGGCGCCGCCCGGCGGGGACTTGATGGACATCGTTGTCAGGGACGGATCCGGGGCCGGGCGCGCGTCCGCCGCCGGGGCTGACATCAGCCCGGCGGCGACGATCCCGGCAGCCACAGTGGCCACCCAGGTCTGTCTTCTCGTGCTCAACCCTCGTAAGTGCATGGGCACCTCCACGGTCACAGCAACAGCGAAAAGGAAGCTAGACCCCTTTGAACGACTCGCCAATACCTATGACCGGACTCGGACGAACTTTGTCCTGAGTGTGGATAAACGAGGAAGTGGCCGGTACCGTCTCAGCGGCTCGTCCCCGTAATTTCCGTACCGCCGTGGGGAGTTCGGCATGGACAGACCTAGCTTCGACCGACGCGGCTTCAACCGGCGCGTACTGCTGGGCGGCGCGACCGTCGCGACATCGTTGTCGCTGGCATCGGTACCCCAGGCCGTCGGCGCCGACACACCGAGGACCGCCCCGGCCGGCGGCGAGGTGAGGCGCATCAAGCTGTACGCCGAGAAGCTCGCCGACGGGCAGATGGGATACGGCCTGGAGAAGGGCAAGGCGACCGTTCCCGGCCCGCTGATCGAGCTCAACGAAGGCGACACGCTGCACGTCGAGTTCGAGAACACGATGGACGTACCGGTGAGCCTGCACGTCCACGGCCTCGACTACGAGATCACCAGCGACGGCACCAAGCTGAACAGGAGCGACGTAGAGCCAGGCGGCACCCGCACCTACACCTGGCGCACCCACGCCCCCGGCCGCCGCAAGGACGGCACCTGGCGGGCGGGCAGCGCCGGTTACTGGCACTACCACGACCACGTCGTGGGCACCGAGCACGGCACCATCGGCATCCGCAAGGGCCTCTACGGGCCGGTGATCGTGCGGCGCAAGGGCGACATCCTGCCGGACGCGACCCACACGATCGTCTTCAACGACATGCTCATCAACAACAAACCCGCGCACAGCGGCCCCAACTTCGAGGCCACGGTGGGCGATCGGGTCGAGTTCGTGATGATCACGCACGGCGAGTACTACCACACCTTTCACATGCACGGTCATCGCTGGGCGGACAACCGCACGGGCATGCTGACCGGCCCCGACGACCCGAGCCAGGTCATCGACAACAAGATCGTCGGCCCGGCGGACTCCTTCGGCTTCCAGGTGATCGCGGGGGAGGGCGTCGGGGCGGGCGCGTGGATGTACCACTGCCATGTGCAGAGCCACTCCGACATGGGCATGGTGGGCCTGTTCCTGGTGAAGAAGACGGACGGGACGATTCCCGGCTACGACCCGCACGAACACGATCACGGGGCCGCTTCGGGGACCACGCACCAGCACTGACGGATCATGGACGGGTGACCCTTGTTCTGACACGTAGTGATCTGGAAGCGGTACTGACCCCCGAGGCCTGCCTGGAGCTGCTGCGGGACGGATTCGTCCGGGCGCGGGACGCCGCGGTGGCGGGACAGCGGGTGCGGACCGACCTGCCCTTCCCCGGCACCGCCACCGCGCTGATCCCCGGCGTGCTGCCGGGCATCGACGCGTACACGGTGAAGGTCAACGCCAAGTTCCCCGGCGCGCGGCCCGCGTTGCGCGGTGTGATCTGTCTGCACAGCGGGCGCGACGGGGAACTGCTCGCCCTCCTGGACTCGGCCACCGTGACGGCGTGGCGTACGGGGCTCGCGGCGGCCCTCGGGACGCATGTGCTGGCCGGCCCGGGCGACGTCCTCGGGGTGATCGGCGCGGGAGCCCAGGCCGAGCTGATGGTGCGCGGGCTGGCGGCGCTGCGGCCGCACCGCACCCTCGTCGTCCACGACACGGACGACGAACGGGCCGCCGCGTTCGCCGCACGGCACGGCGGCCGGCCGGCGGCCTCGGCACGGGAGGTCGCGGCGACGGCCGACACCGTGCTGCTGGCCACATGGGCCCGGGAGCCGTTGCTGCGACTCGCGGACGCGCGGGAGGGCGGCCACTTCACGAGCCTCGGCGCCGACGAACCCGGCAAGCAGGAGCTGTCCGCCGACCTCCTGCGAGCCGCGGTGCTCGTCGTGGACGACCGCGAACTCGCCGCCCACACGGGGGCGCTGTCGGCGGCCGGCCTCCCGGCGACAGCCGCCGACGCCACACTCGCGGACATCCTGCGGGGCGACCACCCGGGACGCGTGAGCCCCGACGACCGGACCGTGTACGCACCGGTCGGTCTGCCGTGGCAGGACCTGGCGCTGAGCTGGGCGGCGTATCGGGCCGCGGAGCGGGTGGGGGTGGGGCGGCGGGTGGATCTGCTGGCGTGAGGGGGCGCAGGAGAGCTTGCTGCGCACGGCGGCGGACGCCGATCCGAGAGCGCTCTCACCTCCCCTTCCCCCGAGGGCTATCCTGATCCGCAACCGTCGACGAGGAGCCGCGCAGTGACCGACACCGCCCCGCGTCCCACCCTTGAGGCCGTCGCCGCTCGGGCCGGGGTTTCGCGGGCCACCGTGTCCCGGGTGGTCAACGGCGGGGACGGGGTGCGGGAGCCGCTCGTCGAGCGGGTGCGCAAGGCGGTCGAGGAACTCGGGTACGTGCCCAACCAGGCCGCCCGCAGCCTGGTCACCCGCCGCCATGACGCCATCGCCGTGGTCGTCGCCGAACCGGAGACCCGGGTCTTCGCCGACCCCTTCTTCGCGCTCCAACTGCGCGGCATCAGCAAGGAGCTGACCGCCCACGACAACCAGCTGGTGCTGCTGCTCACCGAGGGCCGCGACGACCACGCCCGCGTCGGCCGCTACCTCGCCGGCGGGCATGTCGACGGCGCGCTCGTCTTCTCGCTGCACCTCGACGACCCGCTGCCCGAACTGATCCAACGCGCCGGGGTGCCCACCGTGTTCGGCGGCCGGCCCGGCTGGAGCGGAGACCGGCGGGGCATCGTGTACGTCGACGTGGACAACCGCGGCGGCGCCCGGGACGCCGTACGGCATCTCGCCGGCCTCGGCCGCACCCGCATCGCGCACATCGCCGGCGCCCTCGACCAGACGTCCGCCGCGGACCGGCTCGACGGATACCGGGACGTCATGGTCGACGCCGATCCGCGGCTGATCGTCGAGGGCGACTTCACCCCGGCCGGCGGGGAACGGGCCATGCGCGAACTGCTCGACCGCTGCCCGGACCTGGACGCCGTGTTCGCCGCCAACGACCTCACCGCGGCCGGGGCACTGCGGGTGCTGCGGGAGGCCGGGCGCAGGGTGCCGGAGGACGTCGCGGTGGTCGGGTTCGACGACATGCTGCCGGTGGCGGAGCAGACCGAGCCGCCGCTCACGACGATTCGTCAGGACATCGAGGAGATGGGCCGGCTGATGGCCCGCCTGCTGCTGCGCGGCCTCGACCGGAGGGCCACCGAGCGTGGCATCACCGCCGCGCCGTCCAGCGTGGTCCTACCGACCACCCTGGTACGGCGCGCGTCCGCCTAGGCCGTATCCGCAAAGCCCCGCCTGCTCCGCGACGCCTGGCACGCCCTCTCGCCGCACCGGGCGAAGTCCTGAGTACATCCAGTACGAGGGTCTTCGCCCGGCACGCCGAGAGCACGCACCGGGACGCCGCGGAGCCCGCCCTGCGGTCGGACGACGGGACTTTGCGGATACGACCCGGTCCGGCCTGGCCCCGTCAGCTCCGCGCCGGTGCGCTCTTGATCACCGCGAAGCGGGCGCCGTACGGGTCGGTGAGCTTGGCGATGCGGCCGACGTCCGGCAGGTCCGTGGCGGGCATGCGCACCGTGCCGCCCAGCTCCTGCGCCCTCGCGACCGTCGCGTCCGTGTCGTCGACCTCGAAATACGGCAGCCAGTACGCGGGGCCCTCCGCCTCCGCCGGGTCGTCGGCCTTGTCGACCACCCCGCCGAACATGGCGTCCTCCCCCTGGCCCGCGGGGCTGAACGTCGTGTAGGTGCCGCCGTAGAAGTCGAGGGCGAAGGTCTCCAGCCCGAGCGTGGCGTTGTAGAAACCCGCCGCGGCCGGTACGTCCGGGGTGTACAGCTCCAGCCAGCACAGCGAGCCGGGGTCCTGGACCACGTCGAGGCCCTTGTTGGTGCCCGGCTGCCACACGCCGAAGGTCACGCCCGCCTTGTCGGCGAGGATGGCCATGCGGCCCAGGTCCAGCACGTCCATGGGCTCCACCACCACCGAGCCGTGCGCCTGCTCGGCCGCCTTCGCGGTGGCGTCCGCGTCCGGCGCCTGGAAGTACACCGTCCAGGAGGGCGGGCCCTGCTCCTCGGTGGTCTGCATACCGCCGGCCACCGTCCTCCCGTCGAGCTGGAAGAGGCCGTAACCGCCGGTCTCGGGCCCGCCCGGCTGGAACCGCCAGCCGAACAGACCGGCGTAGAAGGAACCGGCGCCCTCGATGTCGGGGGTGCCGACGTCGATCCAGTTCGGCGCGCCGGTGACGTAACGGGTGGTGAGCATCATCGCCCTCCTCGGCAGGGTCCCGCTGGCACTGCCGAGTCTTGCACCGCCCACTGACAATTGCAGCGCGCCGCCGTGCGTCCCGCCGTCCGGAGGGGGACCATCGAGTCGGCCGGGGGCCCCGCGGCGCGGCGTTGATCCCGCGTTGATCGAACGTTTTTCGTCTCCCGGCACCATCCTGGGCATGCACATCGACACGATCACGACGATCACCCCGCCCGACCTGGCCTGGCAGGAGGAGGCGTTGTGCGCGCAGACCGGGGCGGAGTTCTTCTTCCCCGAGCCCGGCAGCTCCGTCCGTGAGGCGAAGCGGATCTGCGGCCTGTGCCCGATCCGTTCCGCGTGCCTGGAGTACGCGCTGGACAACGACGAACGCTTCGGCGTCTGGGGCGGCCTGTCGGAGAAGGAGCGCCTGGCGCTCCGGCGTACGTCCCGTTGAGGGCCCGGCACGGAACAAAGCGACGGCCGGCCCGCTGACGAGCGGGCCGGCCGTCGAACAGCCTCAGAGCCGCCGGTCAGCCGGCGGCACGAGCCGCCATGCGCGCCTTGCGCGCCGCCAGCTTCTCGTCGAACTTCAGGGCCTCGGCGTCCAGCCCGCCCATGAACAGCCCCAGCTCCTCCTGTGCCTTCTGCCCCTCCGGGCCGAGGCCGTCGATCTCCATGATCTTCAGGAAGCGCAGGACGGGCTGCAGGACGTCGTCGTGGTGGATGCGCATGTTGTAGACCTCGCCGATGGCCATCTGGGCGGCGGCGCGCTCGAAGCCGGGGATGCCGTGGCCGGGCATGCGGAAGTTCACGACCACGTCCCGCACCGCCTGCATCGTCAGGTCCGGCGCGAGCTCGAAGGCCGCCTTCAGCAGGTTCCGGTAGAAGACCATGTGGAGGTTCTCGTCGGTCGCGATGCGCGCCAGCATGCGGTCGCAGACCGGGTCGCCCGACTGGTGGCCGGTGTTGCGGTGCGAGATCCGGGTCGCGAGCTCCTGGAAGGCGACGTAGGCGACCGAGTGCAGCATCGAGTGGCGGTTGTCCGACTCGAAGCCCTCGCTCATGTGGGACATGCGGAACTGCTCCAGCTTGTCCGGGTCCACCGCGCGCGAGGTGAGCAGGTAGTCGCGCATCACGATGCCGTGCCGGCCCTCCTCGGCGGTCCAGCGGTGCACCCAGGTGCCCCAGGCGCCGTCGCGGCCGAAGAGCGAGGCGATCTCGTGGTGGTAGCTGGGGAGGTTGTCCTCGGTCAGCAGGTTCACCACGAGCGCGATCCGGCCGATCTCGGTGACCTTGGACTGCTCCTTGTCCCAGGCCTCGCCGTCCTCGAAGAGGCCGGGGAAGTTACGGCCGTCCGTCCAGGGCACGTACTCGTGCGGCATCCAGTCCTTCGCGACCTGCAGATGCCGGTTGAGTTCCTTCTCGACCACTTCCTCCAGCGCGTACAGCAGACGGGCGTCGGTCCAGACAGCAGGGCTGCCGAGATGAGGGGAAGTGATCGTCACGGGAACTCCAGGGGGACGCGCAACATTGAGAAGAGAACCGGCGAGCGGTTGCCGGAACCTACGGGATCGTAGGCTACGAATCCGTAGGTTACGAAGCCGTAGGTTAAGGGCGATGTAAAGAGTGCTGATCAGCCGCCCTTCGCCGAGGAGTTCACGGGCACGCGAAAAAGCCCCAGGACCCGCAGGTCCCGGGGCTGAAAGGGCGAGCGCGTCAGTCGTCAGGCGTACAGCTCCCGCATCCGCACCGAGAGACATGTCACACATCCTTCGAGCTTCTCGAACTCGCCGATGTCGACCAGCACGGGCTCGTGGCCGAGGTCGGCGAGCAGCTCCGCCGTCTTCGGCGCGCTCGCGGCCATCAGCAGCTTGTCGCCGCCGAGCAGCACCACATGCGCCCCGGACTCCTCGGGCACCGGCAGGAAGCGCGGGAACAGCGACGGGGCGTCCAGCTGCGGGATACGGCCCAGAATCGTTCCGTCGGGCAGCGCCGTGATCGCCGACTTCAGGTGCAGCACCTTGCTCACCGGTACGGCGATGACCCGCGCCCCCAGCGGTTCGAAGGCGGCCCGCAGCTGCTGGACGCCGGCCGCGTTGGTGCGGCCGCCGCGGCCCACGTAGATCGTGTCGCCGACCTTCAGCACGTCGCCGCCGTCCAGCGTGCCCGGCTCCCAGATCCAGTTCACGGAGCAGCCGAGCGAGGCCACGGCCTCCTCGACGCCGACGGTCTCGTCACGCCGGGACTCGGCACCGGGCCGGGTGATCAGCGCGACGTTCCGGTACATGACGACCGTGTCCTCGACGAACACCGAGTCCGGGCAGTCGTCGGCCGGGTCCACCTCGACGGTCTCCCAGCCGTGCGTGCGCAGGGCCTCCGCGTACGCCTCCCACTGCTCGACCGCGAGATCGACGTCGACCTTCTCCCGCTCGATGTGCGTGACCAGCCCTTCGGCGAGGCGCGGGCTGGGGCGGCGGATGAGGGCCTTCTTGCTGGGCACGACGGATCTCCGGGTGGGTGGCGGGTTCCCGGCGCCCCTGATGCAAGGGGCACCGAACGGCCATCATGCAGGGGTTACCCGCCCGTACAAAACCCTCGTGCTCATGCTGTGGCCCTCCTGAGATGCTCGGCGGTGTAGGAACGGCGGGCTCGAAGGAGCTGTCGCGGCGGTCCCTCGAAGATCACCCGGCCGCCGTCCCGGCCGCCGTCCGGCCCGAGGTCGATGATCCAGTCGGCGTGGGCGACGACGTCCAGGTTGTGCTCGACGACCACCACCGTGTTGCCCCCGTCGACCAGCCGGTCCAGCAGCCCGAGCAGCCCGTCGACGTCCGACATGTGCAGTCCGGTCGTCGGCTCGTCGAGGACGTACACCGCTCCGGTGCGGTGCAGCCGCGTCGCCAGCTTGATCCGCTGACGCTCGCCGCCCGACAGCGTGGACAGCGGCCGGCCCAGGGTGAGGTACGTCAGCCCCACGTCCCGCAGCGCGCCCAGCCGGCGCCGCACGCCCGCGTCCGGCACGAAGTCCAGCGCCTGCTCGGCCGTCATCTCCAGCACGTCCGCGATGGAGTTGCCGCCGACGGTCAGCCGCAGCACCTCCTCCTTGAAGCGCCGCCCTTCGCAGTCCTGGCAGGTGGTCGTCACCGGGTCCATGAAGGCGAGGTCGGTCTGGATGATCCCGCGCCCCTCGCAGGCGCCGCACGCTCCGGAGGAGTTGAAGCTGAACAGGCCCGGCTCGGTGCCCGTCTCGCGGGCGAAGATCTTCCGGACCGTGTCCATGATCCCCAGATACGTCGCCGGAGTCGACCGCGCGGAGATCCCGATCGCCGACTGGTCCACGACCACGGCGCCCGCGTGGGCGGCGGTGAACTCCTTGACCAGCGTGCTCTTCCCGGACCCGGCGACCCCGGTCACCACGGTGAGCACCCCGGTCGGGAACTCGACGGTGACCTCGCGCAGATTGTGCCGGTCGGCGCCCTTCACCCACAGACCGCCGCCCGCCGCTCGCACGTCCTCCTTGAGCGCGGTACGACGGCCCAGGCACCGCCCGGTCACCGTGTCCGAGCGGGCCAGCGCGCCCGGCGTCCCCTCGAACACCACCCGCCCGCCGCCCGCACCGGCGCGCGGCCCCATGTCGACGACGTGGTCGGCGAGCGCGATGACGTCCGGGTCGTGCTCGACGACCAGCACGGTGTTGCCCTTGTCGCGCAGCCGCAGCAGCAGATCGCCGAGCCTGCCGACGTCACGCGGGTGCAGTCCGACGCTGGGCTCGTCGAAGATGTACGTCATGCCGGTGAGGCTGGAGCCCAGGTGCCGCACGGTCTTCAGGCGCTGCCCCTCGCCGCCGGAGAGCGAGGACGTCTCGCGGTCCAGGCTGAGGTAGCCGAGGCCGATGGAGTCGATGCGTTCGAGGGCGGTGACGGCGGCTCGGGCGACGGGCCCGGCGACCGGCCCGTCGACGTCCCGCAGTACGGCGATCAGGTCGGTGACCTGCATGCGCGTGCAGTCGGCGATGGTCAGGCCGTTGATCCTGGTCGCGAGCGCCGCCGCGTTCAGCCGGGCCCCGTCGCACACGGGGCAGGCGCCCTCCACCAGGTACGCGCGCACCAGGTCGCGCGTCTTCTGGCTCATCGCCGACAGGTCCCGCTTCAGGTACAGCCGCTCGAAGCGGGTGGCGAGCCCCTCGTAGTCGGTGGTCCAGGTGCCGCCCGTGCCGTTGACGGTCACCTTGCTGCCGGGGCGGCCGCGCATCAGGAACTCCCGCTCGGCGGCGGTGAACCGGCCGACGGGCTTGTGCGGGTCGAGGTCGGCGCTGTTGGTGTACGCCTGGCCCTGCCAGGTGCCCGCGGCGAACGGCGGGAAGCGGACCGCGCCGTCGGCGAGCGTCCGGTCCGGGTCGAGGATGCGGTCCCAGTCCGGCCGTACCGTCCGCCCCAGCCCGTCGCACTCCGGGCACATGCCGGAGGGGTCGTTGAACGAGTACGCGGTCGCCGGGCCGGCGCTCGGTGTGCCGTGCCGGGAGAACAGCACCCGCAGCACGGAGTGGATGTCGGTCATCGTGCCCACCGTGGACCGCGAGTGGCCGCCGATCGGCCGCTGGTCCACGACGATCGCGGGGGAGAGGTCCCGCAGCTCCTCCGCGTGCGGGCGCTCGTACTTGGGCAGCCGGTTGCGCACGAACCACGTGAAGGTCTCGTTCAGCTGGCGCTGCGACTCCACGGCGATCGTGTCGAAGACGATCGACGACTTCCCCGATCCCGAAACGCCGGTGAACACGGTCAGCCGGCCTTTCGGGATGCGGAGCGTGACGTCCTTGAGGTTGTTCTCCCGGGCTCCGGTGATGGTGATGAACCCGGGAGTGAACTCGGGAGCCATTTCGGGAGCGAATTCGGGCGTGATCTCGGTTGTGAACTCGGGCATGCCTCCGAAGCTAGGCGGGATACCCGACAGCTTCTGGCGTGATTTCCTTCAGTTCTCCGTCCTCCATCATCAGCCAGCGCGTGATGCCGATCGACTCCAGGAACGGCACGTCGTGACTGGCCACGATCAGCGCCCCCTCGTACGACTCCAGCGCCGTGGTGAGCTGCCGGACGCTCGCCATGTCCAGGTTGTTCGTCGGCTCGTCCAGCATCAGCAGCTGCGGCGCGGGCTCCGCCAGCATCAGCGCGGCCAGGGCCGCACGGAAGCGTTCGCCGCCGGACAGCGTCGCCGCCTTCTGGTCGGCGCGGGCGCCCCGGAACAGGAAGCGGGCCAGCCGCGCCCGGATCCGGTTGTTGGTGGCGCCCGGCGCGAACCGGGCCACGTTCTCGGCGACCGACAACTCGTCGTCGAGGACGTCCAGCCGCTGCGGCAGGAAGCGGAGCGGCACGTGTGCCGTCGCCTCGCCCGCCACCGGGAGCAGTTCCCCGGCGACGGTCCGCAGCAGCGTCGTCTTGCCCGAGCCGTTGCGTCCGATCAGCGCGATCCGCTCCGGACCGTGCAGATCGAACCCGCCGGCGACCCGCGCGCCGTACACGAGCTCCAGCTCGCGCAGGGTGAGAACGGCGCGGCCCGGCGGTACGGCCGTGTACGGCAGGTCGACGCGGATCTCGTCGTCGTCCCGCACGGCCTCCACCGCGTCGTCGAGGCGCTCCTTGGCCTCGGCGAGTTTCTCCTCGTGCATGATCCGGTGCTTGCCGGCGGACTCCTGTGCCGCCCGCTTGCGCGCACCCATGACGATCTTCGGCTCGCGCTTCTGCTCCCACATCTTCTGGCCGTACCGCTTGCGGCGGGCCAGCTTGACCTGGGCATCGACCAGTTCGCGCTTCTGCTTCTTCAGGTCGGCCTCGGCCACGCGCACCATGCGCTCGGCCGCCTCCTGCTCGATGGCGAGTGCCTCCTCGTACGCCGAGAAGTTGCCGCCGTACCACGTGATCTCGCCGGAGCGCAGATCGGCGATCTGGTCCACGAGGTCCAGGAGTTCGCGGTCGTGGCTGACCACGACCATCACTCCCGGCCAGGACTCGACGGCCGTGTACAGCCGCCGGCGTGCGTACAGGTCGAGGTTGTTGGTGGGCTCGTCCAGCAGCAGGACGTCCGGGCGGCGCAGCAGCAGCGCGGCCAGCCGCAGCAGCACCGACTCGCCGCCCGACACCTCGCCGACCGTACGGTCCAACTCGACGTGACCGAGCCCGAGTTCGCCGAGGGTGGCGAGGGCGCGCTCCTCCACGTCCCAGTCGTCGCCGACGGTCTCGAAGTGCTCCTCGGCCACGTCGCCCGCCTCGATGGCGTGCAGCGCGGCCCGCTTGGCGTCGATGCCGAGCGCCTCGTCGACCTTCAGCGCGGTGTCCAGCGTGACGTTCTGCGGGAGATAGCCGACCTCGCCCGCGACGCGCACGGTGCCGTCGACCGGGGTGAGCTCACCGGCGATGAGTTTCAACAGGGTTGATTTTCCCGACCCGTTGACGCCAACGAGCCCGGTCCTGCCGGGACCGAACGCGACGTCCAGGCCCTCGAAGACGCCACTGCCGTCGGGCCAGGTGAAGGACAGGGAGGTACAGCTGATGGAAGTAGGCATAGGGGCGCCTCCGCGGTTGCTCGAAACGATCAGGGGCAATCGCGTATCGAGACACCGGCGACCAACGGGCGGTGAGGGGCCCTGGGCATGAGAAAAGCCCTGTTCCGTGAGGGACGGCTCGAACGCCGAGGTCGCACGCGGCGTACACACACTTCAGGTGTGACGCGGTGTCTCAGACCTCAGACGAACAACGTCCTTCTCCAATCGACGGCAACAGGACCGCTGTACAGCGTACGAGGGAGTGGAGAGGACGTCAACGCGATTGAACGAAGCTCCGCATTCGCGTCGCCCGTCGAGGTCGGATTTCTGCCAGCCCTCGTCCGGGTCCGGCTGGTTCAGTGAACCGCATGACCAAGGACACCACGCTCCGCGACCGCGCTCTCGCCTTCCGATCCCTGCACGTCCCGGGCGCCCCGCTCGTCCTGCCGAACGTCTGGGACGCCGCCGGCGCCCGCATCGTCGAGGACGCCGGGGCCGCCGCCGTGGCCACCACGAGTGCGGGGCTCGCCTGGGCCCTCGGTGCCGCGGACGGCGACCGGCTGGACCGGGACCGGGCCTTGCGGGCGGCCGCGCACATCGCGTCTGCCGTGAGCGTGCCCGTCACGGCCGACATCGAGAGCGGTTACGCGCCGGACCCGGCGGGCGTGGCGGCGACGGTCCGGGCGGTGCTGGAGGCGGGCGCGGTCGGGGTGAACATCGAGGACGCCCTGTACGAGCCCGGCGGGCCCGCGCTGCGTCCGGTGGCTGAACAGGCCGCCCGGATCGCCGCCGCCCGCGCGGCAGCCGACGCCGCCGGCGTGCCCGTGTTCGTGAACGCCCGGATCGACACGTTCCTGCGCGGTGCCGGGGGAGTGGACGCCACCCTGGAGCGGGCCGCCGCGTTCCTCGCCGCGGGCGCCGACGGGATCTTCGTCCCCGGGGCCGTCGACCCGGGGACCGTGAAGCCGCTCGTCGAGGGAGTCGACGCCCCGCTGAACGTGATGGCCGGTCCCGGCGCACCGCCGGTCGCCGAGCTGGCGGCGCTCGGAGTGGCCCGCGTCAGTGTCGGCGCGGGCATCGCCCAGGCCGTCCACGCCCTCGTACGGCGCGCCGCGCGGGAGCTGCTCGGCGCGGGAACGTACGAGGCGCTGGCCGGCGGGCTGGACTACGGCGAGCTCAACGATCTGCTGGGGCGGCCGCGCCAGCCGGACGGGTCCTCAGCAGGCGTCCCGCATCAGCTCGGCGAGGTCGTGGTCCAGGTCGAGCTGGAGGTGCTCCAGGCCGAGCGGCACCAGCTCGCTCGTGGACTGCAGGAAGCGCCGGACCTCGCCGGTGCGGATGTGCACCACGGCGGTGCCCTCGGGGGCGTGGAACTCCAGCACCGTACGGTCGAATCCGTACGGCCGCACCCGGACGTCGCCGTGCCCCTCGGGTCCCTCCAGACCGGCCACGAGCAGCTCGCGGCTGAAGGTCCAGCAGACCTCGACGCCCTCCAGGGTGGCCGGGGCCGGGAAGGTCATCCGGACGGCGAACGGGTCGCTGCGGTCGTAGTGAAGGGTCGCCGGAATGCTCTGCATCCGCGGCGCGGCGGCGACGAGACGGGCCTCGACGGGCTGCTCGATGACGGTGGACAACGCCTTGCTCCCTTGTGACGGCTGGACGAACTTCCGGGTGGACGAGACCGGGCACTGGTAGAGACGACGGAATCGGCCAATCCGTGCACACGGAGGGCGAGTGACCTCTGTCACCGCCCTCATGCATGGGAGTGGGCTGTTCGTCCTGCCGTGACCGGAAGGTCACCTGTGGCGGGTACCGGCTTGCGGAGGTCTGGAGGCCACCGCGGGGGGGGGGGTGCGGCCATCTGGACGCCACTGTGGCGGTGGACTAGCTTCGCCCGCCATGAGGCGTTCGGGGAGCACGCGACGGGCGGGGCGTACGGTTCGGACGATGGCCGCGGGGGTGGCGTGCGGTGCGGCGCTGGCCGCGCTGACGGCCCTGCCCGCGCAGGCGCACGAGCCGCAGGGCCGCGTACCGCACTGGGAACTGAAGGACAGCGGCACGCCGGACGTGCGGTTCCGGGGGCTGGCCGCGGTCAGCCGGCACACCGCCTGGCTCGCGGGGAGCAAGGGCACCGTCCTGCGCACCACCGACGGCGGCGCGAGCTGGCGGAACGTCTCACCGCCCGGAGCCGCCGGCCTGGAGTTCCGGGACGTCGAGGCCTTCGATGCCCGGCGGGCCGTCGTGCTGGCCATCGGCGAGGGCGAGGCGTCCCGCGTGTACCGCACCGAGGACGGCGGCGCGACCTGGACCGAGTCCTTCCGCAACACCGATCCGCGCGCCTTCTACGACTGCCTCACCTTCTTCGACCACCGCCACGGCCTGGCGATGAGCGACCCGGTCGACGGCAGGTTCCGCATCCTGTCGACGAGCGACGGCGGCCGCTCCTGGAAGGTGCTGCCGAGCGAGGGGATGCCCGGGGCGCAGGAGGGCGAGGCGGGTTTCGCGGCGAGCGGGCAGTGCCTGGTCGCCTCCGGGCCGAAGGACGTCTGGCTGGCCACCGGCGGCGCGGCACGCGCGCGTGTCCTGCACTCCGCCGACCGGGGGCTGACCTGGACGGCCGCCGACACGCCGATCCCGGCCGGCGACCCGGCCCGGGGCGTCTTCGCCGTCGCCTTCCGCGACCGTACGCACGGACTCGCCGTCGGCGGCGACTACCGCGCCGACCAGGCCTCCCCGCGGGCCGCGGCACGCACGGCCGACGCCGGGCGCGGCTGGACGCCGGCCGGCGCACCGCCGCCCGCCTACCGCTCCGGTGTCACCTGGCTCCCGCACAGCCGCGGCGCCGCCCTGGCGGTCGGCCCCACCGGCACCGACCTGACGACCGACGGCGGGCGCACCTGGCGGACGGTCGACGGCGGTTCGTACGACACGGTCGACTGCACGCCCGACCAGGGCTGCTGGGCCGCGGGCGAGAAAGGCAGGGTCGCGCGGCTGGAGAAGTGATCCGGAATGTGGGTACTCGGACGCGGACTGCGAGAGGAGTGACTCACATGCCAGCCGGTTCGAGTCCGAAGCGGGAACGACAGTACGAGCACATCAAGAAGAGCGCCCAGGACCGGGGCGAGAGCGCCTCGCGCGCCAAGGAGATCGCGTCGCGGACCGTGAACAAGGAACGCGCCCGGTCCGGCGAGTCGAAGACCGCCAGCCGCACCTCCACCCAGGACATGTCCTCCGGCAAGCGGGGCGGTCAGCGGTCCGGCCAGGGCTCCCAGGGCCCCACCAGGGATCAGCTGTACGAGGAGGCCAAGAAGCGCAACATCCACGGGCGTTCGGACATGAACAAGAGCCAGCTCAAGCAGGCCCTGGGCAAGTGACCGGCGCCCGCCTCAGCCGAGCGTCTCGCGGTACGGCTCCAGCGCCGGTGCCGTCTTCGTCGCGACGAACTCCGTGATGCGGTACGCACAGACCCCGGCCCGCACGAACGGATCCCCCGCGGCGATCTCCTCGATGCCTGCCCGGTCTCCCGCGACGGCGAGGATCACCCCTCCGTCGCGGGGGTTCTTCCGTCCGGAGGCGAGGAAGACGCCCCTGTCGTACTGCTCGTCGAGCCAGGCCACATGGGCGTCCAGCACGGCGTCGACGTCCTCGATCGGGGCGGTGTAGGTCAGCTCCAGCACGAACATGATCGCGAGCCTACCCCTGGGCCGTCGGCGAACGGCCCTGTCCCCTTACGCTCGTTGCCACCATGACAGTCGTACCCATCCCCGCGGGCTGGCCCGCGACCGAGGAAGAGGCCCGCGCGGTCCAGGACGCGTTGCGCGAGCGGGTCGTGCTCGACCAACCGGGGCCCCCGCCCGGCTCCGGGCACGTGACCGGCGTGGACGTGGCCTACGACGACGAGCGGGACGTGGTCGCCGCCGCGGCCGTCGTCCTCGACGCGGCGACCCTGGAGGTCGTCGCCGAGGCCACGGCCGTCGGCCGGATCTCCTTCCCGTACGTCCCCGGCCTCCTCGCGTTCCGCGAGATCCCCACCGTCCTGGCCGCCCTCGACGCCCTACCGTGCCCGCCCGGCCTGGTCGTCTGCGACGGCTACGGCCGGGCCCACCCCCGCCGCTTCGGCCTCGCCAGCCATCTCGGCGTCCTCACCGGTCTCCCCACGATCGGCGTCGCCAAGAACCCGTTCACCTTCACCTACGACGCCCCGGACCCGTCCCGCGGCTCCTCCACGCCCCTCATGTCCGGCGACGAGGAGGTCGGCCGCGCCCTGCGCACACGGGACGCCGTCAAGCCGGTCTTCGTCTCGGCCGGCCACCGGGTGACCCTCGGCAACGCCTGCGCCCACACCCTGGCGTTGACCCCCGAATACCGGCTGCCGGAAACCACACGACGTGCGGACTCCCTGTGCCGACGGGCACTGAAGGAGGCCACCGCTCCGCGGCCGGAACTCGCCGCCCGAGCCGCGGCGGACCCCACGCGCACGTGGGGGCGATCGCTCTTCGAGCGGCAGCGCGATCCGGTGACCTGGGCCGGCCGCGTGCTCGCGGCGGCGGTGGAGGGCGGGGAGCGCCCGCCGGAGATCGAGGCCGCCCTGGAACTGGCCGCCGACCGTGACCGATGGTGCCGGGGCCGCGAGGTGTTCGGCGAGGTCCGCGGGCGCGCGCCCGCGGAGGACGAGCTCACCGAGGAGCGGCGCATACTGCTCCGCCTCGGTGAAACGGTCGCCGAACTCGCCCACAACGCGGCCGGTCCCGCGCCCTTCTTCGACCACCACGTGGGCTGGCAGGTCGGGCCCCTCGCCGTCCGGCTCGCCGCCCTCGCACAGGATCGCGGCACACGGAACCGGATCGCCGAGGCGCTGGGGGAGTGGCCGCCGGCCGGAACCGACGGCACGTCCTGAACGGGCCGGCTGAGTACCTCGACTGAGTACCCGTACGGATGCCGCCGGCCCACCGTGATCGGCAGGCTGTGCCTCATGACGACGCACCGTTCCCCCAAGCCCCTCGCCGACCCCGACCGTCCCGTCGAGCGTGCCGTGACCGCGGCGCTCGTGGTGGCCACGCTCGCGGGGCTCGGATGGATCATCGGGATGATCTACACCATCGCGGGCTGGCCGCTGTAGGCGCGCGCCGGTTCAGCGGACGGCGGCCACCCGGAAGGTGAGGCCCGCCGCGCGCAGGCGGTCGATCAGGGCGTCGCCCATCGCGACCGCCGTGGTGACCTGGCCGGCCGTCGGCGGCAGGTCGTCGAAGGCCAGGGAGAGGGCCGACTCGGCGAACATCTTCGCCGTCTCGCCGTACCCGGGGTCGCCGCCCGCCACCTCGGTGAACACCCGCTTGCCGCCGCCCTCGCCGACGAAGCGGACGGAGAACCAGCTCCGCGCCCGCTTCTCGGGGCCGGGCCCCTCGCCGGGCTTGAGCCGGTCGGACAACCAGCGGCGGGCGGGCGGCAGTTGGGCGGCCGAGAACAGCGCGCCCATCGCCGCGACCCCGCCGACCGCCACGGGAAGGTGCCGTACGGCGGCGTAGTGGCGGTAGCGGAAGTCGGGGCCGTAGCGCTCCAGGGCCCGCGCGGAGCGCTTGACGATCTGCGGGTCGATCGTCGGCAGCGGCAGCGCCCAGGCGCCGACCTCCTTGGCGAACCGGGGCGCACCCGTCGGCGCTGCGGCCCGGCGTCCCATCAGCCGCGGCTCGTGGCGCGCGCGGTCGCGCCCGGCGGCCAGCATCTGGCGCCCGCGCGCGAACTGGTTGAGCGCCGAGGCGAACGTACCGCCCGAGAAGGTCGCGTCGGCCGTCACGAACCCGTCCACCGTCAGCGGCACGCCCTCCGGCAGCTGCTGGACGGTGAAGTACGCGCCCAGGTCGTGCGGGATCGAGTCGAAGCCGCACGCGTGCACCAGCCGCGCGCCCGTCTCACGCGCGCGTGCGTCGTGCCGGACGTACGTCAGGTCCACGAACTCCGGCTCTCCGGAGAGATCGAGATAGTCCGCGCCGGTGTCCGCGCAGGCGGCGACGAGATCCTCGCCGTACATCACATAGGGACCCACCGTCGTGGCCACCACGCGCGCCTGCTCGGCGAGCCGGCGCATCGAGGCCGGGTCGGCGACGTCCGCCTCCAGCACCCCGACCTGCTCCCCGCCGGGCAGCGACTCGCGCAGCCGCTCCAGCTTCCGGCCACTGCGGCCGGCGATCGCCCACCGCAGCCCCTCGGGCGCGTGCTCGGCGAGGTACTCCGCGGTGAGTACCCCGACGAAGCCCGTCGCTCCGAAGAGCACGATGTCGTAGGGACGATCCGTCCTGCTCAGCCTGCTCATGACACCCCTCGGTCCCGCACCACGCGCCGTTGTCGGTGGCCGAGGCTAGCGTGAGGGGTGCGGAGCCCGACGACGAGCCCGGAGGTATGCGGTGGCCGTGCCCAGGACTGCCCTGAAGAAGTGGGAAAAAGTACGCGAGTTCGCCCTCGGGATGCCCGGTGCGGCCGAGGAGTTCCCCTGGGGTGAGACGGTCGCGAAGGTCAACAAGAAGGTGTTCGTCTTCCTCGGCGTCGACGACGGCAGCTACCCCATGGGCATCACGGTGAAGCTCAAGGAGGAGGCCGCCCACGCGCACGCCCTGACCTGTCCCGGCGCCGAACCCGCCGGATACGGCCTGGGCAGGTCGGGCTGGGTCTCCATCCCGCTGGAGCAGAAGGGCGCCCCGGCGGCGGAGCTGCTGTGCGACTGGGTGGAGGAGAGCTACCGCACCATCGCGCCGAAGCGGCTGATAGCGGAGCTCGACGCGCGCTGAATCCGCCGCGGCGGGTTCGCGGCCGGGCTTCCGGCGGGTAACTTCCTAAGCGCTTGCTCTTGTGTCCACTGCGGCATGTTCTTAGCATCACTGGTGTTACAGCAGTAGTGTCATACCCCTGGGGGCAGGATGGCGACGACGCCAGGACAGGGCCCGCTCACCGGCGTGCGCGTGGTCGAGCTGGCCGGGATCGGGCCCGGCCCGTTCGCCGCCATGCTCCTCGCCGACCTGGGCGCCGACGTCGTCCGCGTGGACCGGCCCGGCGGCACGGGACTCGCCATCGACACCGCGTACGACATCACCAACCGCAACAAACGCTCGGTGGTCGTCGACCTCAAGGCACCCGACGGCCCCGCGCGCGTGCTCGGCCTCGCCGCCCGCGCCGACGTCCTCATCGAGGGCTACCGGCCCGGCGTCGCCGAGCGCCTCGGGGTCGGCCCGGACGCCTGCCACGCCCGTAACCCGCGGCTCGTCTACGGCCGGATGACCGGCTGGGGCCAGGACGGGCCGCTCGCCGACCGCGCCGGCCACGACATCGCGTACATCGCCCTCACCGGCACCCTCGGCATGATCGGCAACCCCGGCGAACCGCCCGCCGTCCCCGCCAACCTCGTCGGCGACTACGCGGGCGGCTCCCTCTACCTCGTCGTGGGCGTCCTCGCCGCCCTCCACCACGCCCGCGCCACCGGCGCCGGCCAGGTCGTCGACGCCGCCATCGTCGACGGCACCTCCCACCTCTCCGCGATGATCCACGGCATGCTCGCCGCCGGCGGCTGGCAGGACCGGCGCGGCGCCAACCTCCTGGACGGCGGCTGCCCGTACTACGGCACCTACGAGACCGCCGACGGCGGGTACATGGCGGTCGGCGCCCTGGAGCCGCAGTTCTACGCCGAGTTCCTGGACCTGCTCGGCATCGAGGAGTTCGCCTCCGCCCGCAAGGACTTCTCCCGCTGGGGCGACCTGCGCGAGGCCGTCGCCGTCCGCTTCAAGTCCCGTACGCGGGACGAGTGGGCGGCCGTCTTCGAGGGCTCCGACGCCTGCGTGGCCCCCGTGCTGTCCCTGCGCGAGGCCCCGCACCACCCCCACCTCGCCGCCCGCGGCACCTTCACCGACCACGGCGGCATCACCCAGCCCGCCCCGGCCCCCCGCTTCTCTGCGACCCCGACCGCCGTACGGAGGGGCCCCGCCCAGCCCGGGGCCGACACCGCGGACGTGGCGCGCGACTGGGACGTACCCGACCTCCTGAAGGACCAGGACCTATGAAGGGCCCCGAATGAAGCGGCAGATCTTCGCCCCCGAGCACGACGCGTTCCGCGCGACCGTGCGCAGCTTCCTGGACAAGGAGGTGCTGCCCCACTACGCGCAGTGGGAGAAGGACGGCATCGTCTCCCGCGACGCCTGGCGCGCGGCCGGCAAGCAGGGCCTGCTCGGCATGGCGGTGCCCGAGGAGTACGGAGGCGGCGGCACCCCCGATTTCCGCTACAGCGCCGTCCTCGCGGAGGAGTTCACCCGCGCTGGCGCCCCGGGCCTCGCGCTCGGCCTGCACAACGACATCATCGGCCCGTATCTGACCGGCCTCGCCACCGAGGAGCAGAAGCGGCGCTGGCTGCCGGGCTTCTGCGACGGCTCCCTGATCACCGCCATCGCGATGACCGAGCCCGGCGCCGGCTCCGACCTCCAGGGCATCCGCACCCACGCCGAGGACCGCGGCGACCACTGGGTGCTCAGCGGCTCCAAGACGTTCATCTCCAACGGGATCCTCGCCGACCTGGTAATCGTCGTCGCGAGAACGACACCCGAGGGCGGCGCGCACGGGCTGTCGCTGCTCGTCGTCGAGCGCGGCATGGCCGGCTTCGAACGCGGCCGCAACCTCGACAAGATCGGCCAGAAGGCGCAGGACACGGCCGAGCTCTTCTTCAACGACGTGCGCGTGCCCAAGGAGAACCTCCTCGGCGATCTCAACGGCGCGTTCGTCCACCTGATGACGAACCTCGCCCAGGAGCGGCTGAGCATCGCCGTCTCCGCGATCGCCGCCGCCGAGCACCTGCTGGAGATCACCACCGACTACGTCAAGGAGCGCGAGGCGTTCGGGAGGGCGCTCGCCACCAAGCAGCACATCCGGTTCGAGATAGCCGAGATGGCCACCGAATGCGCCGTCACCCGCACGTTCCTCGACCGCTGCATCGAGGATCACTCGAACGGGGAGCTCGACGCCGTCCACGCCTCGATGGCCAAATGGTGGGCGACGGAGCTCCAGAAGCGGGTCGCCGACCGCTGTCTGCAACTGCACGGCGGCTACGGCTACATGAGCGAATACCCGGTCGCCCGTGCCTTCACCGACGGCCGCATCCAGACCATCTACGGCGGGACGACCGAGATCATGAAGGAGATCATCGGCCGTTCCCTGCTGGGCTGACCTCACCCTCGAAAGGCTTACCAGTGAGCACCGAAGCGTACGTGTACGACGCGATCCGCACCCCGCGCGGCCGCGGCAAGGCCAGCGGCGCCCTGCACGGCACCAAGCCCATCGACCTCGTCGTGGGCCTCATCCACGAGATCCGCGACCGCTTCCCCGGCCTCGACCCGGCCGCCATCGACGACATCGTGCTCGGCGTCGTCGGCCCGGTCGGCGACCAGGGCTCCGACATCGCGCGCATCGCCGCCGTCGCCGCGGGCCTGCCGGACACCGTGGCCGGCGTCCAGGAGAACCGCTTCTGTGCCTCCGGTCTGGAGGCCGTCAACATGGCCGCCGCCAAGGTGCGCTCCGGCTGGGAGGACCTCGTCCTCGCGGGCGGCGTGGAGTCCATGTCCCGGGTGCCGATGGCTTCGGACGGCGGCGCCTGGTTCAACGACCCGATGACCAACCTCGCCGTCAACTTCGTGCCGCAGGGCATCGGCGCCGACCTGATCGCCACGATCGAGGGCTTCTCCCGCCGGGACGTCGACGAGTACGCCGCGCTCTCCCAGGAGCGCGCGGCGACGGCCTGGAAGGAGGGCCGCTTCGACCGCTCCGTCGTCCCGGTCAAGGACCGCAGCGGCCTGGTCGTCCTCGACCACGACGAGCACATGCGTCCCGGCACCACCGCCGACTCCCTCGCCAAGCTGAAGCCGTCCTTCGCGGACATCGGCGACCTGGGCGGCTTCGACGCCGTCGCGCTGCAGAAGTACCACTGGGTCGAGAAGATCGACCACGTCCACCACGCGGGCAACTCCTCCGGCATCGTCGACGGCGCCTCGCTGGTGGCCATCGGCTCGCGCGAGGTCGGCGAGCGCTACGGACTCACCCCGCGCGCCCGCATCATCTCCGCCGCCGTCTCCGGCTCCGAGCCCACCATCATGCTCACCGGCCCCGCGCCCGCCACCCGCAAGGCGCTCGCCAAGGCCGGGCTGACCATCGACGACATCGACCTCGTGGAGATCAACGAGGCGTTCGCGGCGGTCGTGCTGCGTTTCGTGCGGGACATGGGCCTGTCCCTGGACAAGGTCAACGTCAACGGCGGCGCCATCGCCCTCGGCCACCCCCTCGGCGCGACCGGCGCGATGATCCTCGGCTCGCTCGTCGACGAACTGGAGCGCCAGGACAAGCGGTACGGCCTCGCCACGCTGTGCGTGGGCGGCGGCATGGGCATCGCCACCATCGTCGAGCGCATCTGACCCCCCTCCCGACGGATCACACGGAGCACCTCCCCATGAGCACTGAGTCCACCACCATCCGCTGGGAACAGGACCGCGAAGGCGTCGTCACCCTCGTCCTCGACGACCCGAACCAGTCCGCGAACACCATGAACCAGGCGTTCCGCGACTCCCTCGCCGTGATCACCGACCGCCTGGAGGCCGAGAAGGACACCATCCGCGGTGTCATCATCACCTCCGCCAAGAAGACCTTCTTCGCGGGCGGCGACCTGCGCGACCTCATCCGGGTCACGCCGGAGACCGCGCAGGACCTCTTCGAAGGCGGCATGGCGATCAAGCGCCAGCTGCGCCGCATCGAGACCCTCGGCAAGCCGGTCGTCGCCGCGCTGAACGGCGCGGCCCTGGGCGGCGGCTACGAGATCGCGCTCGCCTGCCACCACCGCATCGCCCTCGACGCGCCCGGCTCCAAGATCGGCTGCCCCGAGGTCACCCTCGGTCTGCTGCCGGGCGGCGGCGGTGTCGTCCGCACCGTCCGCCTCCTCGGCATCGCCGACGCCCTGCTGAAGGTCCTCCTCCAGGGCACCCAGTACAACCCGCAGCGCGCCCTGCAGAACGGCCTGATCGACGACGTGGCCACCACGCAGGACGAACTGCTCGCCAAGGCACGCGCGTTCATCGAGGCCCACCCCGAGTCGCAGCAGCCCTGGGACAGGCCGGGCTACCGCATCCCCGGCGGCACGCCCGCCAACCCCAAGTTCGCGGCGAACCTGCCCGCCTTCCCCGCCAACCTGCGCAAGCAGACGGGCGGCGCCCCCTACCCGGCCCCGCGCAACATCCTCGCGGCCGCCGTCGAGGGCGCCCAGGTCGACTTCGAGACCGCCCAGGCCATCGAGGCGCGCTACTTCGTGGAGCTGGCGGCCGGCCAGACGTCGAAGAACATGATCCAGGCGTTCTTCTTCGACCTCCAGGCCGTCAACTCCGGCGCCAACCGCCCCAAGGGCATCGAGCCCCGCAAGGTCCGCAAGGTCGCCGTCCTCGGTGCCGGGATGATGGGCGCGGGCATCGCCTACTCGTGCGCCCGCGCGGGCATCGAGGTCGTCCTGAAGGACGTGGCGCTCGAAGCCGCCGTCAAGGGCAAGGGCTACTCCGAGAAGCTGTGCGCCAAGGCGGTCTCCCGGGGCCGTACGACGCAGGAGAAGGCCGACGCGCTGCTGGCCCGGATCACGCCGACGGCCGACCCGCAGGACGTGGCCGGCTGCGACGCGGTGATCGAGGCCGTCTTCGAGAACCCCGAGCTCAAGCACAAGGTCTTCCAGGAGATCCAGAACATCGTCGAGCCGGACGCGCTGCTGTGCTCCAACACCTCGACGCTGCCGATCACCGCCCTCGCCGAAGGCGTCGAGCGCCAGGCCGACTTCATCGGGCTGCACTTCTTCTCGCCCGTCGACAAGATGCCGCTCGTCGAGATCATCAAGGGCGAGCGGACGGGGGAGGAGGCGCTGGCCCGCGCCTTCGACCTGGTCCGGCAGATCAACAAGACGCCGATCGTCGTCAACGACTCGCGCGGCTTCTTCACCTCCCGGGTCATCGGCCACTTCATCAACGAGGGCGTCGCGATGGTCGGCGAGGGCATCGAGCCCGCGTCGGTGGAACAGGCGGCCGCGCAGGCGGGCTACCCGGCGAAGGTCCTGTCCCTGATGGACGAGCTGACCCTGACCCTCCCGCGCAAGATCCGCAACGAGTCCAAGCGGGCCGTGGAGGAGGCCGGCGGCACCTGGGCCGGGCACCCCGCCGAGGCCGTCATCGACCGCATGGTCGACGAGTTCGACCGCCCGGGGCGCAGCGGCGGCGCGGGCTTCTACGAGTACGACGCGGACGGCAAGCGGACCGGTCTGTGGCCGGGGCTGCGCGAGCACTTCACGAAGCCGGGTCACCGGATCCCGTTCGAGGACATGCAGGAACGCATGCTGTTCTCGGAGGCGCTCGACACGGTCAAGCTGCTGGAGGAGGGCGTCCTGACCTCCGTCGCCGACGCCAACATCGGCTCCATCTTCGGCATCGGCTTCCCCGGCTGGACCGGCGGCGTCCTCCAGTACATCAACGGCTACGACGGGGGCGCCGGGGGAGGTGTCGGCCTGCCCGGATTCGTGGCACGCGCGCGTGAGCTGGCCGAGCGCTACGGCGACCGGTTCACGCCGCCCGCGCTGCTGGTCGAGAAGGCGGAGAAGGGGGAGACGTTCACCGACGGCCGCTGACGTATCGCTGAGCGGCCACGGGGCTGTTGGCTCCCGTGGACACCCGGCCCTCGCCCTCCCGTGGCCGCCCACCCTCGCCCTGCTGAACCTCCTGCGCGGCGAGGGCGCGGACCACGCACGTGTCAGGCGGATCCGCCTTCATCCGCCGCCGTCTCCGGCACGCCGCCCAGCCACTCCCGCAGGTCCTCGCGCAGGGAACGCTGAAAGGTCGTCAGCAGGGCTTGCACGACGAGGGGGTGCATGTACGCGGAGAGTGACTTCACGTCCCGCGCGGCCCGTTCGGAGACCTCGCCGCGGAAGAGCCGCGACAGTTCGTGCGCGGCGGCACGCGCGTGCTCGATGAGGACGTTGCGCGCCGAGAGGATCGCTTCCTGAGACAGCGGGACGTCCAGCAGCCCGACACCGAGCCGCAGCAGTCCGAGATCGACGCGGTAACCGCCGTCCGCTGCCTCGGCGACCCCCATCGCGACCAGCCGCTCCACGTCGTCGTCCCCGAGCGCCCGCCCCGCCCGGCGCTCCAGCTCCGCCCGCGTCACCGTCTCGATGGCGTCCGGGGCCCAGGAGGCCACGACCGCCCGGTGAATGGCGAGGTCATGGGCGTCCAGGTCCGGCGGCAGCTGCTGCAGGTACCGCTCGATGGCCGCGAGCGTCATGCCCTGCTGCTGGAGCTCCTCGATGAGCGCCAGCCGGGCCAGATGCTCGCGACCGTAGTGCCCCACCCTGCGCGGACCGATCACCGGCGGCGGCAGCAGGCCCTTGGTGCCGTAGAACCGCACCGTACGGACCGTCATACCCGCCCGCGCGGCCAGCTCGTCGATCGTGAGGGGATCTTCCTCGGTGCCGGTCGTCATGTGCAGCAGTATCGCTGTCTCACCACTGCTGTGACACCTCTCGCGACGAACCGTGAGTTCCTGTGACAAGTAACGCTCTGTGACGTACGCCACCGCGTGAGTCGCGCTCCGTGGGGGAAGGTGGCCCCTTGGTCTGTGCCTTTTACGGAAGGGCGCAGGCCATACGTTCGTCCGGACACCCGAGCGCGACCCGCTCGGGCGCACCAGAGAGTGGTACCACCCGTGAGCAAGGACGCCGTGAACACGGCAGTGGCCGCACCCCGTACCGACGCGGCCCAGGTGCCCGCGGACGCGGGCGACGCCGGTTACAGCAAGGACCTCAAGGCCCGCCACGTCAACATGATCGCCATCGGCGGTGCCATCGGCACCGGCCTCTTCCTCGGCGCAGGCGGTCGCCTCCACAACGCCGGCCCCGCGCTGGCGATCGCCTACCTGGTCTGCGGCATCTTCGCCTTCTTCGTGGTGAGAGCCCTCGGCGAGCTCGTCCTCTACCGTCCCTCGTCCGGCTCGTTCGTGTCGTACGCGCGCGAGTTCCTCGGGGAGAAGGGCGCGTACGTCGCGGGCTGGATGTACTTCCTGAACTGGTCGACGACCGGTATCGCCGACATCACCGCGATCGCGCTCTACACGCACTACTGGAGCATGTTCACGAGCATCCCCCAGTGGACGCTGGCCCTGATCGCGCTGGCCGTGGTGCTGGCGGTGAACCTGATCTCGGTGAAGATCTTCGGCGAGATGGAGTTCTGGTTCGCGATCATCAAGGTCGCCACGCTGGTGGCCTTCATGTTCGTCGGCATCTTCCTGCTGGCCACCCAGCACGAGGTGGGCGGTACGACGCCCGGCCTGAACGTCATCACCGACAACGGCGGTGTCTTCCCGCACGGCCTGATGCCGGTCGTCCTGGTCATGCAGGGCGTGATCTTCGCGTACGCCGCGCTGGAGCTGGTCGGCGTGGCCGCGGGCGAGACCGCGGAGCCGGAGAAGGTCGTCCCGCGCGCGGTGAACTCGATCATGTGGCGCGTCGGCCTGTTCTACGTCGGCTCGGTCGTCCTCCTCGCCCTCCTGCTCCCCGGCTCGGTCTACTCCGCCGACCAGAGCCCCTTCGTCACGGTCCTGTCGAAGATCGGCGTCCCGGCCGCCGGCGACGTGATGAACCTGGTGGTCCTGACGGCGGCGATGTCCTCCCTCAACTCCGGCCTCTACTCCACGGGCCGCATCCTGCGCTCGATGGCCATGGCGGGCTCGGCCCCGAAGTTCACGGCCCGTATGAACCGCAGCCAGGTCCCCTACGGCGGCATCCTGCTGACCTGCGCCGTGTGCGTCCTCGGCGTCGGCCTCAACTACCTCATGCCCACCCAGGCCTTCGAGATCGTGCTCAACGTGGCCTCCCTCGGCATCATCTCGACCTGGGTGATCATCATGGTCTGCCACCTGATCTTCGTCCGCCGCGCCAAGGCGGGCCTGGTCGAACGCCCCTCCTTCCGCCTCCCCGGCAGCCCCGTCACGGAGATCGCCACGGTCGTCTTCCTGTTGGCCTGCCTCGGCATGATGTGGAACGACCCCGAGGTCGGCCGCAAGACCCTCCTCCTCATCCCCGCCATCGCCGCGATGCTGATCGCCGGCTGGTACGCGATCCGCCGCCGCACGGCGAAGACGGAGGACCGCGAACTGGCCGACCTCACGAAGTAATCCCGGGGCCGTTGTCAGTGGCGGCCCCTACGGTGGCGTCATGTCGGAGATCACTTATGTCCGGGGTGACGCCACCGTTCCGTCGGTGAAGGGCATCCGACCGAGGTACCGAGCGCTTCGTCGTGCGGCCGGGCCCACGCCGACCAGGGGGGCGGGGAACTGCGCGACAAGCCACGTACGGCCATCAGGTGCGCACTGTCGGGTGGGACCACGGCGAGATAGCCTGCCCTTCCGGCGCGGCATCGCCGTCACCGTCTACGACCACGGGGAGGACGGAAGTTGAGCCGCGACATCGACGTCCTCGTACTCGGCGGGGCCGGCGTCGACACCATCGTGTACGTGCCGGAGCTTCCGCTGCCGTACGCCGACAGCTACATGATCGATTCCGGCATCCGTACGCGCGCCGGCCAGACCGGCGACTTCGTGGCCCTCGGTCTGAGCGCTCTCGGCCTGCGCACCCACCACCTCGACATGCTCGGCGACGACCCCGAGGGCGACCTCGTCCGGGCCCTCCACCGAGAGAAGGGCATCGCGCTCACCGCGATCCCGCAGCCCGCGGGCACGAAGCGCGCCGTCAACCTCGTGAGCCCCGACGGCAGACGGCTGTCGCTGTACGACACCAGCCGCGGCCACGCCGACGACCGCCTCCCCGAGGCCACGGTGCGTGACCTGGCCGGGGCGAGCCGCCACGTCCACGTCGCCATCACCCAACCCTGTGCCCACGCCCTGCCCCTCCTGCGCGAGACGGGCGCGACGCTCTCCACCGACCTGCACGACTGGGACGGTGAGAACCCGTACCACGAGCCGTTCGCACAGGCCGCGGACGTCGTCTTCCTGTCCGCCGCCGCCCTGGCCGACCCCGAGCGCACGATGCGCCGCATCACCGACCGGGGCCGGGCCGAGGTGGTCGTGGCCACGGCCGGTGCGAAGGGTGCCTACGTACTGGCCGACGACGAACTGACCCACGTGCCGGCGGCGACACCGCCCGCGCCGGTGGTGGACTCCAACGGCGCGGGCGACGCCTTCGCCGCCGCGTTCCTCTACGCCTGGCTGAACCGCGAGACCCCAAGGCGCAGCGCCCGGTACGGCACAGTCGCCGGCGCCCACGCGTGCACGGTCCCGTCGACGGAGACGAACGCGATAGACCTCAAGGAACTACTCCGGCGCACCGCGACCCCCTAGGGGTGCGGGGCCGTACCGACATGCGGCTCCGCCGCTCAGTGCTCGTGCACCTCATTCGTCGCGGCGATCTTCTTCCACGACTTCGGCTGCGCCGGCGCCGACTTGGCGATCGACGCACTGCGCGCCGCCGGCGCGCCCGGCTTCGACGGCTGGAACAGCCACGTGTCGAACAGCGACCCGAGCCGCTTGCCGGACACCTCCTCGGCGTACCGCACGAAGTCGGCCACCGTGGCGTTGCCGTAGGCGTACTTCTGCGGCCAGCCCTTCAGAACGGCGAAGAACGCCTCGTCCCCGATCTCGTTCCGCAACGCCTGGAGCGCCAGCGCACCCCGGTCGTACACGGAGATATGGAACTGCTTCTCCGGCCCGGGGTCACCGGGCTTCACCGTCCAGAACGGATCGTCGGCCGAGCGCGAGGCGTACACGTAGTCGGCGATCTCCTGCGCCGTCCCCTCGCCCTCGTGCTCGGACCACAGCCACTGCGCGTACCGCGCGAAGCCCTCGTTGATCCAGATTTCCTTCCAGCCCTTGACGGACACCAGGTCGCCCCACCACTGATGGGCCAGCTCATGCACGACGACCGAGGTGTTCGACCCGTTCGCGAAGTTCGCGGGGCTGTAGAACGGCCGGGTCTGTGTCTCCAGCGCGTACCCGGTCCGCGTGTTCGGCACATACCCGCCGAGCGCGTTGTACGGGTAAGGCCCGAAGTACTCGCTCAGCCAGTCGGCGATCTCCCCGCTCCGCTCGATGCTCGCCCGTGCCGCGTTCGCGTGGTCGCCCAGGTCCTTGCTGTAGGCGTTGATGATCGGAATGCCACTCTCGGACGTCCCCGTGGTGACGTCGAAGCGTCCCGCCGCGAAGGTGGCGAGATATGTCGCCTGCGGCTTGTTGGAGCGCCAGGAGTAGCGGGTCCAGCCGGCCCGTGAACTCGTCCCCTGGAGCGTGCCGTTGGAGATGAACTGCGTACCGTTCGGCACCTGCACCGACACGTCGAACGTCGCCTTGTCCAGCGGGTGGTCGTTGCTCGGATACCACCACCAGGAACCCTCGGGCTCACCCGCGGCGACCCCGCCGTCCGGAGTGCGCAGCCACGCGTTGAAGCCGTACGCCTCCTTCGTCGACGGCACACCGCTGTAGCGCACGACGACCGTGACGGACGTGCCCTTGGCCAGCGGCTTGTTCGGCGTGATCTCCAGCTCGTGCTCGCCGGAGGTCGCGAACGACGCCTTCGCGCCGTTGATCCGGACCTCGCTGACGTCCAGCAGGAAGTCCAGGTTGAAGCGGGACAGGTCCTGCGTGGTCTTCGCCAGCAGCGTCGCCGTCCCCTCCAGCCGGTCCGTGGCGGGCTGGTACCTCAGCCGCAGGTCGTAGTGGGAGACGTCGTAGCCGCCGTTGCCGTAGGCCGGGTAGTAGGGGTCGCCGATGCCCGGAGCGCCGGGGGAGTGACTCGCGGCCGAAGCCGGGATCGCCAGCATCAGGGAGGCGGCTGCGAGTGCGCCCGGCGCCATGATTCTGCGGTGCACGAAAGCTCCAAGTCGTAGGGGCCGAAGTGTGTCCGGAGCCTATTGAGTACCTGGGCCCCCCGCGTGTCCATGACCACCCCTGTCACACGATCGCCATTCGGCCGACATGAGTGAATCCGCCGCAAGGGCGTTTATCGGCCACGCTGGACTTCACAGGCCGTCAGCCGCCCTCTTCTGCACGGGAGTTGACCGATGTACCGTCCGCGCATGCCCAAACGCATGCGCTTCACGATCTGGAGACCGCTCGCGACCGTGGCCGCGGCCGCCCTGGCGGCCACGTTCCTCGCACCCGTGACCGCCCACGCGGCCCCGCGGGAGAGCACACCCGTCCACTCCTACGCCGACGCCATCCGCGAGGCCGTCTGGGTGGACACCGGCCTCGACCTCGACCGCGACGGCAGGCACGACCGGGTGGCCGTCGACATCGTCCGGCCCCGCGAAGCGGCCGAGCAGGGCCGCAAGGTACCCGTCATCATGGACGCGAGCCCGTACTACTCCTGCTGCGGGCGCGGCAACGAGGGCCAGAAGAAGACGTACGACGCCGACGGCGACGTCGTCCAGATGCCGCTGTTCTACGACAACTACTTCGTGCCCCGCGGCTACGCCTTCGTCGGCGTCGACCTCGCCGGCACCAACCGCTCCGACGGCTGTGTGGACGTCGGCGGCCGCTCCGACATCCTCTCCGCGAAGGCCGTCGTCGACTGGCTGAACGGCCGCGCCAAGGCGTACACCACCCGCACCGGCACCACGAAGGCCACCGCGAAGTGGACCAACGGCCGCACCGGCATGATCGGCAAGAGCTGGGACGGCACCATCGCCAACGGGGTCGCCGCGACCGGCGTCGAGGGTCTGAAGACCATCGTGCCGATCAGCGCCATCTCCTCCTGGTACGACTACTACTTCCAGCAGGGCGCCCCGCTCTACGACTCGGGCCCGGACTGGCTCTCCAACTACGTCGACAGCCCCGACGCCCGCGCCAAGTGCGGTGCCGTCCAGCAGGCGCTCGTCGACGGCGCCCCGCGCACCGGCGACTGGACGCCGCTGTGGACCGAGCGCGACTACGTCAAGAACGCGCGCAAGGTGAAGGCGAGCGTCTTCCTGATCCACGGCATGCAGGACCTCAACGTCCGTATGAAGCACGTCGGCCAGTGGTGGGACGCCCTCGCGAAGAACGGCGTCGAGCGCAAGATCTGGCTCTCCCAGACCGGCCATGTCGACCCCTTCGACTTCCGGCGCGCGGACTGGGTGAAGACCCTGCACCGCTGGTTCGACCACGAACTCCTCGGCTACGACAACGGCATCGACCGCGAGCCGATGGCCGACATCGAGCGCCACCCCGGCCAGTGGGTCACCTCCAAGGTCTGGCCGCCGCGCGGCACCGACTCCACCACCCTGCGCCCCGCCCGGGGTACCGAGGCGGGCGTCGGCACCCTCGGACTGCGCAAGGGCAGCGGCACCGAGACCTTCACCGACGACCCGCAGCGCGGCGAGACCGACTGGGCCGCGCACATCGATCAGTCGACCCCGGACAAGGCCGGCTTCGTGACCGGGCCGCTCACCCGCGCCCTGCGTCTGTCCGGCTCCTCCGAGGTCACCGTCACCGCGACCCCCACGACCTCGACGGCACACCTCTCGGCCGTCCTGGTCGACCTCGGTCCCGACACCATCCGCGACTACGCGGCGAGCGGCGAGGGCATCACCACGCTCACCGACCGCACCTGCTGGGGCGCGAGCACGAGCGGTGACAGCGCCTGCTTCAAGGAGACGAAGGCCAAGACCGCCGACGTCGAGGCCACGGTCGTCAGCCGCGGCTGGGCCGACCTCGGCAACCACGCCTCCGACCTCAAGGGCGAACCGCTCACCCCGGGCAAGGCGTACACGATCACCCTCGACCTGGCGGCCACGGACCACGTCGTCCCGGCCGGCCACCGCCTCGCCCTGATCGTCGGCGGCACCGACAAGGACCTCATCGACCCCCCGTCGACCAGGCCGACCCTCACGCTCGACCTGTCCCGCACGAAGGCCGAGGTCCCGCTGGTCGGCGGCGCCCACGCCTTCGCCCGCGCCACCGCCGGCGCGCCGTCCGCCGCGGCGCCGACCGGGCCCCTGGACGGCCTGACGCACACGCCGCGTCCCGCCCACCGCATCCCGGGGGGAGGCCAGTGACCCGTATCCGAACCCTCGCCGTGACCGCGGCGGCCCTCGCCGCGTCCCTCGTGGCCGTACCGGCCCAGGCCGCCGACACCCCGCCCCGCACCGGCTTCGAGCAGTCGAACGGCGCCCGCTGGACCAGCCAGCCAGAGGAACAGGACCTCCTCGCCGCCGTCGACAGGGCGAGCGACCGGGTCTCCGTCGCCCGGATCGGGACCACGAAATCGGGCCGCCCGCTCCAACTCGTCCGCATCGGCAGCCGCCCCACCCCGAACAAGGTGCTGCTCGTGTGCAGCCAGCACGGCGACGAACCTTCCGGCCGCGAGGCCTGCCTGTCCACCGTCCGTGACCTGGCCTACGCCAAGGACCGCCGTACCCTGCGCTTCCTGGAGCGCACGACCCTTTTGGTCGTGCCCACCGCCAACCCCGACGGCCGGGCCGCGAACACCCGCGGCAACAGCGACGGCGTGGACATCAACCGCGACCACATCGCACTGGCGACCGCCGAGGGCCGTGCCCTGGCCGCGGTCGTCCGCGACCAGCGCCCCGACGTCATCTACGACCTGCACGAGTACGGTGCCACACCCCCGTACTACGACAAGGACCTGTTCGACCTGTGGCCGCGCAACCTCAACACGGACGCGCACGTCCACGACGAGGCCGAGGCCCTGTCCAAGGCGTACGTACGGCCCGCCGCGACGGACGCCGGCTATTCGACCGGCACGTACGGCATCTGGACCGACCCCGAGACCGGGGAGCCGATCCGGCAGGTCGCCGGTGACGGGCAGGAGCGCATCCTGCGGAACATGTCCGGCGTCAAGCACTCGGTGGGCCTGCTCATCGAGAGCCGTGTCGACCCCCTCACGGACGCCGAGAAGGCGGACGGAGCCCTCAACAACCGGCGCCGCGTGCACTCCCAACTCGCAGCGCTCAAGGGCCTGTTCGACTTCACCGACGACCGCCGCGCCCGGATCGAGGCGGTGACCGGACTGGCCCGTCTCAAGGGCTACGCCGACACCGGCCCGGTCTACCTCGGCGGCGCCGACAACGACCCGCCCGAACCGGCCGAGGTGATCCAGGACCCGCCCTGCGGCTACCGGCTCACCCCCGAGCAGTACGCCCAGGTCAAGGACGAACTGGCCCTGCACGGAGTACGGACCCACGGCACGTACGTCCCGCTCGGCCAGTCGCTGCGCGATCTCGTCCCGCTCCTTCTCGACGAGCGCGCCCCGTATCACCTCACGGTAGGTGAGCCCGACATCGACTGCTGAAGGGGCTGTGATCGGCGGGATCTGTGGTAGGTCCTGGGAAACGATGTGGAGCCGGCGTATCCACCGTTTCCTGGGGAAGGTGCCGCTGATGACCGATGATCTGATGAAGAGGGGCGGCCGGGAAGGTCCGCGGGACCCTTCCGGCCGCCACACGGACCAAGTGGTGTTCGGCGTCACCGCCGTCATCACCTTGGCTTTCGTGATCTGGGGCTGGGCGGCCACGGACTCGCTGGAGAGCGTCTCCACGAAGATGCTCAACGGCCTGATCCACAACGGCGGCTGGGCCTTCATGCTGGCCGCCTCGGGCTTCGTGGTGTTCGCCCTGTGGCTCGCGATCAGCCGCTACGGCCGTATCCACCTCGGCGCCGAGGGCGAGGAACCCGAGTTCCGCACGGTGTCGTGGGTCGCGATGATGTTCAGCGCCGGCATGGGCATCGGCCTGATGTTCTACGGCGTCAGCGAGCCGCTCGCGCACTACACCACCCCGCCGCCGGGCACGGACCCCGCCGACTCCGCCGAACGCATGGAGACGGCGATGGCCACCACGCTCTTCCACTGGACGCTGCACCCGTGGGCGATCTACGCGGTGGTGGGACTCGGCATCGCCTACAGCACCTTCCGCAAGCGCCGGCGCCAGACCATCAGCGCGGTCTTCACACCGCTGATCGGGGAGAAGCACGCCAACGGCGCCGGCGGACGGGTGATCGACATCCTCGCGATCATCGCCACGGTCTTCGGTTCCGCGGCCTCCCTCGGCCTCGGCGCGCTGCAGATCGGCTCGGGCTTCGAGGAGCTGGGCTGGATGGACGACGTGAGCACCGGTCTGCTCGTCGCCATCATCGCCGTACTGACCCTGGCCTTCGTCGCCTCGGCCATCTCCGGTATCGAGCGGGGCATCCAATGGCTGTCCAACACCAACATGGTGCTCGCCCTGATCCTCGCGCTCTTCGTGTTCGTCGCGGGCCCCACGATCATCGTCCTCGACCTGCTGCCCACGTCGATCTTCGCCTACCTCGGCGACCTGCCCCAGCTCGCCGGCCGTACCGAGGCCAGCAGCGGCCAGGGCGTCGCGGACTGGCTCGGCAGCTGGACCGTCTTCTACTGGGCCTGGTGGATCTCCTGGACGCCCTTCGTCGGCATGTTCATCGCCCGCATCAGCCGCGGCCGTACGATCCGGCAGTTCGTCGGCGGCGTCATCCTGGTGCCCAGCACCGTCAGCCTCGTGTGGTTCGCGATCTTCGGCGGTACGGCGATGAAGGTGAAGGAGGGCGGCGGGCTCGGTGGCGAGGAGACCCCCGAGGGTCAACTCTTCGGCCTGCTCCAGGAGTTCCCCATCGCCACCGCGACCAGCCTGCTCGTGATGATCCTGGTCGGCATCTTCTTCGTCTCCGGAGCCGACGCCGCCTCCATCGTGATGGGCACGCTGTCCCAGAAGGGCGCCCTGGAACCGGGCCGGTTCGTCGTCGTGTTCTGGGGTGTGGTCACCGGAGCCGTCGCCGCCATCATGCTGCTCGTCGGCAGCGGCCAGGGCGACGCGCTGACCGGCCTGCAGAACCTGACGATCCTGGCGGCGGCGCCGTTCGTCCTGGTGATGGTCGGCATGTGCGTGGCCCTCATGCGCGATCTGCGCCGGGACCCGATCATCGTGCGCACCGAGATGGGCTCCGAGGCCGTCGAACTCGCCGTGATCGCGGGCCACAAGAAGTACGACGGAGATTTCGAGATCAAGGTCGGGCCGGGTCCCGGAACCGAGGCGGAGGGGGACCCACTGGGACACGAACACGGCTGAGCACGTACGGACGTCCGGGGTCCGTCCCTCTGTTCCCCTCCCGAGCGGGACGTAGCGGAATATGTCATGCCGCGCTCATATCGGTCCCGCTCTGGGGATACTCACAGCATGTCTGCCGAGTACGCGACCTTCGGCCTGGCACCGGCGATGCGTGCCGGTGGCGTCCTCTCCAACGGTGACTACCAGGTGCACCGGGACTTCGTGGACTTCATCGTCGACGGACGCCCGCTGCTGTTCCAGCTGTCCGACCTCGACGCCGTCTCCCCGCTCGCCTCCGACGTACCGCCCGCCATCTTCACCGCACAGGTCCGCAGCCTCCTTCTGGAGGCGGAGGCCCCGCTTCCGGGCGGGCGGTACGTCATTTACGGCTGCCCCGAGTGCGCCGATCTCGCCTGCGGCGCCGTCACCGCGGTCATCGACAAGGAGGGTGACGACTTCATCTGGCGGGACTTCGCCTGGCAGACCGACGAACACGCCGACCTGGACCTCAACGGCTACCACGGCATCGGGCCCTTCCGCTTCCGGGCCGCCGAGTACCGTGCGGCGCTGGGCTCCCTGCTCGACCAGCACACCGAGCCACCACGGCGCCGGGTCCTCCTCATCGGCGCCCGCGTCGCCCTGCTCGCCAAGCTCGCCGCCGCGCTGCGCACCATCGGCATCGGCGCCGAGATCACCGACCACGTCAGCGGTGTCCCCGCCGAGGAACTGGGCACCTACGGGGCCGTCGCCTTCGGCCGCGCGGTCGGCGCGGACCAGCGCGCCGCCGTACGCCGTGCCTTCCACGACGCCGGAGTCGACGTGACGTACGTCGACGGCCTCGCGCCGATCGTGCCCCTGCTGGTGGCCCAGATCGAACACGCCCTGGACCGCAGCCCGGTCGAGCGGCGCCGGCTGACCCGGCTGGTCGCCGCCGACGGCGAGGCGGGCGTCGAGGTCACCTCGCCCTGCCGCGTGCAGCTGACGGCGTACCGCCTCGACCGCCTGTACCGCACCCACACCCACGAGGTCTTCGACGGCATCCTGGAGGCGGGGCGGCATCGCATCGCACTGGACGCGAAGGCGGTGAAGGGGGAGTCGTTCGTGGTGGCCAGGACTTCGGGGAGCGTGCTGGTGGAGGCGATGGCACGGTAGCGCTCCGCTGGGGGTGGCGCGATTCGCCTCGGGGGTGCCGCGATATGCCGTCGCGCGGCTGCGGGGCCGCTGTGGCTGGTCGTCGCGCAGTTCCCCGCGCCCCTTTGCGGGGCGCCGAGCCCCCGGCGACCTTGCGCACCGGAAATCCCAGGCGTGTTTCGTGCGCCCCGGCCACTAGGATCGCTCCCTGTGACTGCCACTCTCGTCGTCAAGAACCTCGCCGCCGGCCACGGTGACCGCTCCCTGTTCAGCGGGCTCGACCTCGTCGTGGCCCCCGGAGACGTGATCGGCCTGGTCGGGGCCAACGGCGCGGGCAAGTCCACGCTGCTGCGCCTGCTCGCCGGGCTGATCGCGCCGGAGGAGGGCGAGCTGCGGCTGTCGCCGCCGACGGCGACCGTCGGTCACCTCCCGCAGGAGCCGGAGCGGCGCCCCGGCGAGACGGTACGGCAGTTCCTGGCCCGCCGCACCGGCGTGGCCGACGCCCAGCGGGCCATGGACGAGGCGACGCAGGCCCTCGTCGACGGCGCCCCGGGCGCGGACGACGCGTACGCCACGAGCCTGGACCGCTGGCTCAACCTGGGCGGCGCCGACCTCGACGAGCGGGCGGACGAGGTCGCCGACTCGCTCGGTCTCGCCGTGGACCTGGACCAGCCGATGACGTCCCTGTCCGGCGGCCAGGCGGCCCGCGCCGGCCTCGCCTCGCTGCTGCTGTCGCGCTATGACGTGTTCCTGCTCGACGAGCCGACCAACGACCTCGACCTCGACGGCCTGGAGCGCCTGGAGCGCTTCGTCGGCGGCCTGCGCGCCGGCACGGTCGTCGTCAGCCACGACCGCGAGTTCCTCACCCGCACGGTCACCAAGGTCCTCGAACTCGATCTCGCCCAGCGGCAGATCAACCTCTACGGCGGCGGCTACGAGGCGTACCTCGAAGAGCGTGACGTGGCCCGCCGGCACGCCCGCGACGACTTCGAGGAGTACGCCGACAAGAAGGCCGCCCTCCAGGACCGGGCCCAGATGCAGCGCTCCTGGATGGACAAGGGCGTCAAGAACGCCCGGCGCAAGGCGAGCAACGACAACGACAAGATCGGCCGCAAGTTCCGCAGCGAGGCCAGCGAGAAGCAGGCCGCGAAGGCCCGCCAGACACAGCGCATGATCGAGCGTCTGGAGGTCGTCGAGGAGCCGCGCAAGGAGTGGGAACTGCGCATGGAGATCGCCTCCGCGCCCCGCTCCGGCGCGATGGTCGCGACCCTGCGGGAGGCGGAGGTCCGGCGCGGTGACTTCACCCTCGGCCCGGTGTCCCTGCAGATCGACTGGGCCGACCGCGTGGCCGTCACCGGCGCCAACGGCGCGGGCAAGTCGACCCTGCTGGCCGCCCTGCTCGGCCGCCTCCCGCTGACCGCGGGCACGGCCACGCTCGGCTCCGGCATCCTGATCGGCGAGGTGGATCAGGCCCGCAAGCTGTTCCACGGCGAGGAATCCCTGCTGGACGCCTTCTGCGCGGCCGTCCCGGACACCGAACCCGTCGAAGTGCGCACCCTGCTGGCCAAGTTCGGCCTGAAGTCGGACCACGTCCTGCGCTCCGCCGCCACCCTCTCCCCGGGCGAACGCACCCGCGCCGCCCTCGCCCTCCTCCAGGGCAGGGGAGTCAACCTGCTGGTCCTGGACGAGCCCACCAACCACCTCGACCTGCCGGCCATCGAGCAACTGGAGTCGGCCCTGGACGCCTACGAGGGCACGCTCCTCCTGGTCACTCACGACCGGCGCATGCTCGACGCGGTCCACGTCACCCGCCGCCTGGAGGTCGCCGACGGCAAGGTGACCGAGCGCTAGGGCGCGTTCCGGGTGGCCAGCCCCGGGTAGTCGACGACGAAGCCGTCGTCGTCGAACACGAGGTCCCTGCGGAAGTCGCCGGAGACGAAGCGGACCAGCCCCGGACCGAGATGCGTGTACGTCTGCCGTGAGGCGACGACGGTCAGGTCCGGTACCGACACCCACGCCATCTGGAACTCCCGTTCCCCGGGCGCCCGATGGAGCCCGTGCCGCAGCACCGGCATCGTGTTGGTGAGCGGGCACAGGCCGAGGTCACAGTCGAGGGCGCCGTCGACCTCGGGCAGCCGCTCACCGTTCGCCGTCCACCGGCCCGTCCCGTCGTGCCGCAGGTCGAGCGTGCGCACCCCGTCCGCGGACTCCGCGGTGACCCGCAGCCGCCGCGTCACGAAGGCATCGGACGTGTCGAGTTCGTACGAGATCCAGTACGGCCACGGATCCATACCGACGGCTCTGCCTCGCCCGCGCAGGGCGTCACCGTCGAGCTCGGCCCAGGCGGTCTCGAACCCTCCACTGCCGAGCACTTCCCAGGTGATGACGTGCGAAGCGGGCATAGCGGTCACTCCAGGTGAGGGAGGGTGCTGAGCGCCTCATCCGGGCCGCGGGGAACTGCGGGACCCGCCTCAACAGGCCCGCAGTCCCCCACGGCGCAGCCGTCAGCGCCTGCCGTTCTTCGGATCGAGCAGCCCGGCCTTGCGCAGTGCGTCGGCCATCGCGCTGTTGGCCGGAGGCGGTGCCTGGCGCGAACCGCCGCCCTGACCGCCACGGCCGCCGCCCTGGCGCTGGCGCTGCTGCGGCGGCCGTCCGCCGCGCTGCCGGCGCTCGCCGCCGCCCCCGCCCTGCTGGCCCTGCGCGGCGGCCTCGTCGTCCAGCCGCAGTGTCAGGGAGATGCGCTTGCGCGGGATGTCCACGTCGAGGACCTTCACCTTGACGATGTCACCGGGCTTCACGACGTCGCGCGGGTCCTTGACGAACGTCTTGGACATCGCGGAGACGTGCACCAGTCCGTCCTGGTGGACACCGATGTCCACGAACGCGCCGAACGCCGCCACGTTCGTCACCACGCCCTCCAGCACCATCCCCGACGCCAGGTCGGAGATCTTCTCGACGCCCTCCTTGAAGGTGGCCGTCTTGAAGGCGGGACGCGGGTCGCGGCCGGGCTTCTCCAGTTCCTTGAGGATGTCCGTGACGGTCGGCAGACCGAACGTCTCGTCCACGAACTCGGCCGGCTTGAGCGAGCGCAGCACGCCCGTGTTGCCGATGAGCGCGGCCACCTCCTGGCCCGACGTCTTCACCATCCGGCGTACGACCGGGTAGGCCTCGGGGTGCACGCTGGAGGCGTCCAGCGGGTCGTCGCCGCCGCGGATGCGCAGGAAGCCCGCGCACTGCTCGTAGGCCTTGGGGCCGAGCCGGGCCACGTTCTTCAGCTGCGAGCGGGACGTGAACGGGCCGTTGGCGTCCCGGTGGGACACGATGTTCTCGGCGAGCCCGGAGGTGATGCCGGAGACGCGCGAGAGCAGCGGCGCGGAAGCGGTGTTGACGTCCACGCCCACGCCGTTCACACAGTCCTCGACCACCGCGTCCAGCGAGCGCGACAGCTTCACCTCGGACAGGTCGTGCTGGTACTGGCCGACACCGATCGACTTCGGGTCGATCTTCACCAGCTCGGCCAGCGGGTCCTGCAGACGGCGGGCGATCGACACCGCGCCGCGCAGCGACACGTCCATGTCCGGCAGCTCCTGCGAGGCGAACGCGGAGGCCGAGTACACGGAGGCGCCGGCCTCGGAGACCATCACCTTGGTGAGCTTCAGCTCGGGGTGCTTGGTGATGAGCTCACCGGCGAGCTTGTCGGTCTCGCGGGACGCCGTGCCGTTGCCGATCGCGATCAGGTCGACCGCGTGTTCCTTGGCGAGGCGGGCCAGCTTGGCGATCGCCTCGTCCCACTTGTTCGCCGGGACGTGCGGGTAGATGACGTCCGTCGCGACGACCTTGCCGGTCGCGTCGACCACGGCGACCTTCACACCGGTACGGAAACCGGGGTCCAGGCCGAGCGTCGTGCGCGTGCCGGCCGGGGCGGCCAGGAGGAGGTCGCGCAGGTTGGCCGCGAACACGCCCACCGCCTCGTCCTCGGCGGCGGTGCGCAGGCGCAGCCGCAGATCGATGCCGAGGTGGACGAGAATGCGGGTGCGCCAGGCCCAGCGGACCGTGTCCGTCAGCCACTTGTCGGCGGGGCGGCCGCGGTCGGCGATCTGGAACTTGTGGGCGACGATGCCCTCGTACGAGGACGGGCCGTCCGTCGGCTCCTCCGGCTCCAGGACGAGGTCGAGGACCTCCTCCTTCTCGCCGCGCAGCATCGCCAGGATCCGGTGCGAGGGGAGCTCGGTGAACGGCTCCGCGAAGTCGAAGTAGTCGGCGAACTTCGCACCCGCCTCCTCCTTGCCCTCGCGCACCTTGGCGGCCAGCCGTCCGCGCACCCACATGCGCTCGCGCAGCTCGCCGATCAGGTCGGCGTCCTCGGAGAACCGCTCGGTGAGGATCGCGCGGGCGCCCTCCAGGGCGGCCTGCGGATCGGCGACGCCCTTGTCGGCGTCGACGAACGCGGCGGCGGCGGCGACCGGATCGACGCCCGGGTCCCCGAGCAGTCCCTCGGCGAGCGGCTCGAGGCCCGCCTCGCGCGCGATCTGCGCCTTGGTGCGGCGCTTGGGCTTGTACGGCAGATAGATGTCCTCGAGCCGCGCCTTGGTCTCGGCACCGCGGATCTGGGCCTCGAGCTCCTCGGTCAGCTTGCCCTGCTCGCGCACCGAGTCGAGGATCGCCGTCCGCCGCTCCTCCAGCTCGCGCAGATAGCGCAGCCGCTCCTCGATCGTGCGCAGCTGCGCGTCGTCGAGCATCTCGGTCGCTTCCTTGCGGTACCGGGCGATGAAGGGCACCGTCGAACCGCCGTCGAGCAGCTCCACGGCAGCCTTCACCTGCCGCTCCCGTACGCCGAGCTCCGCGGCGATCCTGCCTTCGATGGACCCTACGAGGGGTGTCGTCACGATCCCGTCCCGCCTTCTCACTGAGGTTGCGCGGCAATTGTGGCAGGTGACACCGACAACCGGGGATCAGGGCGGCACCCCGGCCCGTCGCGGCGGGACGGATTCAGACCCGGCGGCTGCGTGTGCTGCTCGACGCGCCGCCGAAGAGCCGGGCGAGCGCCCGGAACGGAAGCGTCACGACAGTGGCGATCGCGCCACCGATCTGGCGCAGAACATCTGCGATTGCACGGAACACGTGGTTCACCCTTTCCTCTTCCGGCCACGGTGGCCGACTGGGGTCCGGGTACCGCGGCGGGCGCACGCCATGCATGGCGTGCCCGTGCGGTGATCTCAGGCCTTGCCGGTCAGATCTGCCGGGAACGCGCCGGCGGCGACCGCCGTCCGCGCGAATTCCTTCCCGAGCTCCGTCAGCCGGGCGACACCGTCCGCCCCGAGGTGCTCGTACGGCGCCCGGTCCAGCCGGTCCGTCTCGGCCTCGATCCCGTCGCGCAGGGCGACGCCCTCCGCCGTGAGCTCGCCCGCGTCGTCCAGGAGGCCTCGCCCGCGCAGCCGTTCGCAGGCCGCGTCCCAGTCCTCCTGGGTCCAGCCGCGCGTGGAGAACACCCACTTCGGCGTCATGCCCTTGCCGGTCGCCGTGTGGGTCACCACGGCCTCCAGGCCGTCCAGCCCCGAGGCCGTCAGCACGGCCAGATGACCGTCACCGCGGTGCTCGCGCAGCAGGGTCGTGGCGTGGAAGTACGCCAGGTGCGGCTCCTCGGGGACCGGCAGGTCGGCGTGTGCCGAGTACAGCGGCCGGGCGCCGCGCGCACACGCCTCGGCCGCCCGCAGCGCCAGCCGCGCGGCCTCCGCCATCTCCGGGGACGTCACCGCCTCCTCGCCGAGCAGCCGCCGCAGCGCCGCGTCGACCGCACGCGCGCGTGCCGCCAGCACGTCCGCCGGCGAGGCGATCGCCCAGACCGCTGGGACGTGCCGGGCGACCAGCTCGTGCTTGTAGTTGTAGAACGTCGCCGTCACCGCGCCCGCACCGACCGGACCCAGCGCGGCGGCCCGCACCGCGAAGTTGACCGCCCTGGGGTGCGTGATGCCGACGGCGGCGAGTTCCCTGCCCAGCTCGGGAGCGAAGTAGGACGTCGAGTGCAGGGTGTTGAGCATGTTGTGACAGCGGCGACCGGCACGGGGCTCGAGGGCGGCAGTAGTCATGCCGGGCAGGTTACCAACCGCTTGGTACGTCGCCAGGGGGCCGGACGGGCCATGGCAGGAAAGGTGGGGAGCTCGTCATTGCGGCCATCCCGGCGGCCGCGAAGAATCGGGGCATGGCGCAGCGAACCGTTCTCTTCGTCCTCTTCGACGCGGTGCAGAGCCTCGATGTCACCGGGCCGCTGGAGGTCTTCGCCGGGGCCGAGCAGCACACTCCGGGCACGTACCGCATCCGCACGGCCTCCCTGGACGGCGCCGCCGTACGCACCTCCGGCGGCCTGACCCTCGTACCGGACGAGGCCCTCGGCGACCGGCTCGCCGCGCACACCCTCGTCGTCCCGGGCGGTCAGGGCACCCGCAGCCCGGACTCCGGCCTCGTCGACTGGCTGCGTGCGCACGGCCCGAGCGCCGAGCGCCTGGTCTCCGTCTGCACCGGCGCGGTCCTGCTCGCCGCCGCGGGCCTGCTGGACGGCCGCCGCGCCACGACCCACTGGGCGTACTGCGACAAGCTCGCCCGCGACCACCCGGGCGTCGAGGTGGACCCGGACCCCATCTATGTGCGCGACGGACATGTCGCCACCTCGGCCGGTGTGACCTCGGGCATCGACCTCGCCCTCGCCCTGGTGGAGGAGGACCTGGGACGGGACGTGGCCCTCGCCATCGCGCGCCACCTCGTCGTCTTCCTGCGCCGGCCGGGGAACCAGGCCCAGTTCAGCGCCCAGCTCGCCGCCCAGACCGCCCAGCGCGCCCCCCTCAGAGACGTCCAGCGCTGGATCACCGAACACCCCGAGGCCGACCTGAGCGTGGAGGCGCTCGCCACCCGCGCGAGCCTGTCCCCGCGCCACTTCGCCCGCGCCTTCCAGAGCGAGACCGGCATGACTCCCGGCCGCTACGTGGACCGGATCCGCCTCGAACACGCCCGCCGCCTCCTGGAGGACACCACCGACGGCGTCGAGGAGATCTCCCGGGCCAGCGGCTACGGCACCCCGGAGGCCATGCGCCGGGCCTTCGTCAAGGCGCTCGGCGCTGCCCCGGCCGAGTACCGCCGCCGGTTCCGCCCCGCCACGGCCCGCTGACCCGTCAACCGACCCGAAAGGGAAACCCATGCAGATCGCGATGGTCCTCTACGACCGCTTCACCGCCCTCGACGTCATCGGGCCCTACGAGGCACTGAGCCGCCTCCCGGACGCACACGTCGACTTCGTCGCCGAGACGGCGGGCCCCGTGCGCGCCGACACCGGTTTCGTGGCCATCACGGCCGACAAGGCCCTGGCCGACGTACCGCACCCCGACGTCGTCGTGGTGCCGGGCGGGCCCGGAACCTTCGCGCAGATCGAGAACGAGGTGTTCCTGGACTGGCTCAGGGCCGCCGACAGCACGAGCACCTGGACGACCTCCGTGTGCTCCGGCTCGCTGCTCCTCGCCGCCGCGGGCCTCCTGGACGGCCGCCGGGCCACGTCCCACTGGCTCACCCTGGACTTCCTGCCGCAGTACGGCGCCGAGCCCACCGGCGAGCGGGTCGTCCCGGACGGCAAGTACATCACCGCGGCCGGCGTCTCCTCCGGCATCGACATGGGCCTCACCCTGGTGGGCAGGATCGCCGGCGACGAACACGCGCAGGCCGTGCAACTGCTGACCGAGTACGACCCGCAGCCGCCCTACGACGCGGGCTCCCCGCAGAAGGCGCCCGCGCACCTCGTGGAGGAGTTCCGGACCAACAGCCGCTTCAGTCTGACGTAGGCACGTTCCAGCCGAAGCGCGGCTGCCTGCGCTCCAGGAACGCGGCGACGCCCTCGGCGGTGTCGCCGCTCGCGCGCGCCTGCTGCGCCCAGTGGTCGTCGCGGTCGGTGCGCCCGTTCGCGAACTCCTTCGCGGCGGCCTGCGTCAGCTGAGAGCGGGCCGCCAGGATCCGGGTGAACTCCGCGACCCGCTTGCCGAGCTCGCCCTCGGGCAGCACCTCGTCCACCAGGCCCGTCCGCAGCGCCCGCCCGGCGTCGATCAACTCGCCCGAGAACAGCAGGTACTTGGCGGTGGCCGGCCCCACCAGCGACGTCAGCCGCCGGGTCGAGGACGCCGGATACACGATCCCGAGCTTCGCCGGAGTCACCCCGAACAGCGACCCCTCCTCGGCGAACCGCAGATCGCACGCCGCCGCCAGCTGCGACCCGCCGCCCACACAGTGCCCCCGGACCGCCGCCAGCGTCGGCTTCGGGAAGCCGGCCAGCGCCTCCTCGGCGGCCACGGCCAGCGACTGCGCCTCCTTCGGCGACCCCTGGAGCGTGGAGATGTCGGCGCCGGCACAGAACGTCCCGCCCTCGCCGGTCAGCACCAGCACCCGTACGGCCGGGTCGGCGGCCAGCGTCCCGAGCAGCGGCGGCAGCGCGCGCCACATCGAGGCCGTCATCGCGTTGCGCTTGGCCGGATGGTGGATGACGACGGTGGCGACCGAGTCGGCGACGCGGTGCAGCAGCTGGGGCTCCATGCGGCGGATGCTATCCGCTGGGCCGAACGGCCGATCAGCGAGGGCCGCGCGGCCGACGGCGGCACAGGGTTCGAAGTGGGTACACGAAAGAAGGCCGATCCGGGAGGCGCAGATGGCGAAGTCCACCAGACCCACGGGCGAGGCGGCCAAACTCCGGCGGGGCTTCAGCCTGCTCGGCGCCCTCGGTGTGCTGCTGGTCGTCGGCGGACTGATCGGGCTGCTCTACACCGCGTTCGCCACGCTGACCACGATGCTGCTGTTCGGCTGGCTCCTGCTGATCGGCGGCGTCATCGGCCTCGGGCACGCGGTTCAGGCGCGCGGCACCAACTTCTTCTGGCTCGGCGTGGTCGTCGCCGCCCTCAACATCGCGGCCGGCGTGGTAGTGATCCGCAGGCCCGAGGCGACGGCCGAGGCGCTGGCCATGTTCGGGGCCCTGCTGTTCCTCACCGGCGGGCTGTTCCGGCTCGTCGGCAGCCTGGTCGTGCGCGGCCCGCAGATGGGCTGGACCCTGCTGCAGGGCGCCTTCGACCTGTTCCTCGGCATCCTGGTGCTGAGCAGCTGGCCCAGCAGCAGATACGTCATGGGCACGCTCTTCTCGTTGGCCCTGCTCTTCGACGGGCTCGGCCTGGTCGCCACCGGCTTCGGCGGCCGGCGGATCGTCGGCATGGTCTCCGAGCGCGTCGCCGGCGAAGCGGGCACAGGGCACGGATCGGGCAAGGACGCCACCAAACCCGTACAACCCGAATAGTTCGCCAAGTCGGCACGAGCGGCACAGGAGCGGTCCCACAACTGACCGTGTCATACGCCAACGGTCAGAAACGCTCGATACCTGCTGACTTCTGTTCAGTTCTCCGGCCCGGACCTGCGCGTTACCAACACTCGACATGTGGTGACAATCGAGCGCGAGGGTGGCGACCGGACGATGGAGAACCACGGGCGCGGGTCCGGCCCACGCCCAGCAGGCGGCGCGGAGGAGCCCGTCGGTCCCCGGCCGCCGAATCCACTGCCCTACGAGGGCGTCTGGCGGTTCACCGCCCCCGCCGTGGACGCCTCGGTCCCGCAGGCCCGGCACGCCGTACGGGACCTGCTGTACCGCCAGGGCGTGCCGGTCTCCGACGACCTGGTCCAGGGCGTGCTGCTGATCGTGTCGGAGCTGGTGACCAACGCCGTCCGGCACGCGGCGCTGCTGTCGCCGATGCTCGCCGTGGAGGTGGCCGTCGGCGCCGAGTGGCTGCGGGTGTCCGTGGAGGACAACCACCCCTACCGTCCCACCGCCCTGGAGGCCGACCACGGCCAGACCGGCGGCCGCGGGCTGCTCCTGGTGCGGGAGGTCGCCCGGGAGGCGGGGGGCGTGTGCGACGTCGAGCACACGGCGAGCGGCGGCAAGGTGATCTGGGCCGCCGTGCCGCTCAAACCCGTGCACGTGCCGTAGGGCTCGTCCGGCGGGCCGGGCCCCCGGCCCGTCACCAGCCGGCCGAGGGGCCCGTCAGCTCCTTCACCGCGGGACGGGCGGCGTCCAGCACGGTCATGAACCAGGACGAGAAGGTGTCCTTCGCGTGCCGCTCGGCCAGCTCGGCCGGGGTCACGAAGGCCGTCTCACCGACCTCCTCCGGGTCCGGCCGCAGCGGGGACTGCACCATGCCGACGAAGAGGTGGTTGTACTCCTGCTCCACCAGGCCCGAGTCCGGGTCCGGGTGGTTGTAGCGGACCGTGCCCGCCTCGGCGAGCAGCGACGGGGAGACACCGAGCTCCTCGTACGTACGCCGGGCCGCGGCCGCGAAGGGCGCCTCGCCGGGGTAGGGGTGACCGCAGCAGGTGTTGGACCAGACACCGGGGGAGTGGTACTTGCCGAGGGCCCGCTGCTGGAGCAGCAGCCGGCCGTGCTCGTCGAAGAGGAACACGGAGAAGGCGCGGTGCAGCTGCCCCGGCGGCTGATGGGCCGCGAGCTTCTCAGCGGTGCCGATCGTCACACCGTTCTCGTCGACGAGTTCCAGCAAAATCGCGTCAGCGGCGCCGTTCGACGGACTGTGCGTCGTGGTGGCAGGTGTGGTCGGCATACCCATCCTTCACATCGGTGTTGCGCCCCAAGTGTGCCGTACGAAACCGACACTCCCGGCAAGTGATCGTGCCCGGCGCGGCGGGCACGGAACCGTCGGTGGGAGGGCTGTGAGCATGAGGACGCCACGGACCACCGGATCGCTGCATTCCGCCCGTACTGACGTCTTATCGGACCGTACGGTTGTTTCATTGACCCCGCCCTTCCGAGGCCCCGCCGTTCAGTGGCCCCGCCGTTCAGTGGCAGAGCCGCGCCTCGTGCTCGGCGTGTCCGACCGGCTCCAGCTGGAAGGTGCAGTGCTCCACGTCGAAGTGGTCGCCGAGGCAGCCCTGGAGCTCGTGCAGCATCTTCTCGTGGCCGATCGCGTTCAGGACGTCGGAGCGCACCACCACATGGGCCGACAGCACCGGCATGCCGGACGTGATCGTCCAGGCGTGCAGGTCATGGATGTCCTCCACACCGTCGAGGGCGAGTACGTGGGCCCGCACCTCCTCCATGTCGACGTCCTTGGGTGCCGACTCCAGCAGGACGTCGAGGGTCTCGCGCAGCAGCTTCAGGGTCCGCGGCACGATCATCAGACCGATGACCAGCGAGGCGATCGGGTCGGCGGCCTGCCAGCCGGTGGTCAGGATCACCGCCGCCGAGATCAGCACCGCGAGCGAGCCCAGCGCGTCCGCGGCCACCTCCAGGAACGCGCCGCGCACGTTCAGGCTCTCCTTCTGGCCCCGCATCAGCAGCGACAGCGAGATCATGTTCGCGACCAGGCCGATCGCGCCGTACACGATCATCAGGCCGCCCCTGGTGTCCGCCGGCGTGAAGAACCGCTCGATCGCCTCGTACAGGACGTAACCGCCGACGCCCAGCAGGAGCAGACAGTTGGCGAGGGCGGCGAGGATCTCCGCGCGGGCGAGACCGAAGGTGCGCTTGGCGCTCGGCGGACGGTTCGCGAAGTGGATGGCGAGCAGCGCCATGCCCAGGCCCACCGCGTCGGTCGCCATGTGCGCCGCGTCCGCGATCAGTGCGAGCGAGTCCGCGGTGATGCCGCCGACGATCTGGACCACCATGACGGCCAGCGTGATCGACAGCGCTACGCGCAGCCTCCCGCGGTACGCGGCCGCCGCGGTACCGGTGGTGGGCGCGTGCGAGTGCCCGTGCCCGTGATCGTGCCCAGCCCCCATGAGAAAGCCGCCTCCAGTGTCGGTCGGACGATCGGAACTTCCGTCCCGGCATCACAGTGAACTACGGGTGGGGGGTATCGGGCAACGCGGCACTGAACACCGTTGTCATGTGCCCTGACCTGCGGAAACGAGACGCAGGTCAGGGCCGCTCGCATGATCAGTGGCCGTGGTGCAGCTGCCAGCCCCGCCATGCCGACTCGACCATCTCGCGTACCCCGCGCCGAGCCGTCCAGCCGAGCTCCTCGGCGGCCAGCGCGGCCGAGGCGACGGCGCGCGGCGCGTCCCCGGGGCGCCTGCCCTCGACGACGGCGGGGCGCCGGTCACCGGTGACCTCGCCGATGACGGTGATCAGCTCGCGGACCGAGACGCCCCGGCCGCTGCCTATGTTGACCGTCAGATCACCGCTCGCGCCCGGGGCGCCGAGCCGCCGGGCCGCCGCGAGGTGCGCCTCGGCGAGATCGGCGACATGGATGTAGTCGCGGACGCATGTGCCGTCCGGCGTCGGATGGTCGTCACCGAAGATCCGCGGGGCCTCGCCGCGGGTGAGCCGGTCGAAGACCATGGGGACGATGTTGAAGACGCCCGTGTCGGCCAGCTCGGGCGAGGCGGCCCCCGCGACGTTGAAATAGCGCAGACATGCGGTGGAGATCCCGTGTGCACGGCCCGCCGCCCGCACCAGCCACTCACCGGCGAGCTTGGTCTCGCCGTACGGGTTCACCGGAGCGCACGGGGTGTCCTCCGTGATGAGATCCACATCGGGATTGCCGTAGACGGCGGCGGACGACGAGAACACCAGCCGCTTGACACCCGCCTCCGCGACGGCCTCCAGCAGGGTGGCGAGACCGCCCACGTTCTCCCTGTAGTAGCGCGTGGGCTGCGCGACGGACTCGGCGACCTGCTTGCGCGCCGCGAGATGCACCACACCCGTCACCGTGTGCTCGGCGCACACCCGCTTCAGCAGGTCACCGTCCAGCGACGACCCCTCGACCAGGGTGACGTCCGCGGGCAGCCGCCTGGGAAACCCGGTCGAGAGATCGTCCAGTACGAGGACCCGCTCCCCGGCGTCGGTCATCGCCCGCGCCACATGTGCCCCTATGTAGCCGGCACCGCCTGTGATCAGCCATGTCATGGTGGCCCACCCTATGTGGCGACTTCGACGTGGTGCGCAATGTCTCCGATGCCCCTATTTATGGGTGCGAGTTTGTGGGCGGACCCCGGGATCCGTGATGATGATCGCGGCGGAGCCGAGGGCAAACCACGTTGATCGCTTCGCCAAACGGCCGGTGAACGTTGGCTTCCAATCATCCGATAGCCTCTGCCGACACGCCGCCCGGCCGCCACCGCCAACGGGCGCTGCCACCCACGTACACGACCGGCGCGGAACGCCGGCACCCAGGGAGTGAGTTCGGTTGCCGACCGCCATCCTCACCGGTCAGCCGGTCCCCGGATCGTCGATCGAGGGCGATCTGCGGTCCCTCGGCTACGACGTGCGCGCCGCCGCCGACCCGGCCGAAGCCGAGACGCTCCTCGCCCAGGTCCCCGGTGACCAGCGGGTCGCCGTGGTCGACGCCCGTTTCGTCGGCCACCTGCACGCGCTGCGCCTCGGCCTGACCGACCCGCGCTTCCCGCTCGCCGCGATCCCGGGCGCCGTGACCGCCCAGGCGGCCGGCCGTCAGGCCCTGACCCGAGCGGTGGCGCGCGAGACCTCGGCGGGCGGCGGTACGGCCGTCGCCGTCGACAGCCTCGCCGACCGCATAGTCACCGCCCTCGACGACGACGGCAGCGACGTGCACCGCCCCGAACTCGGCAGCCTGGTCGCCGCCGTACCGGCCGACCCGCAGGCCCGCAACGAGGCGCGGCAGGCCGTCTCCGCCGTCGACGACGAGGCCGTACGCCTGAAGTCGGCCGTGAAGTCCCGCGACGGCTTCTTCACGACCTTCTGCATCAGCCCGTACTCCCGCTACCTCGCCCGCTGGTGCGCCCGCCGGGGCATGAGCCCCAACCAGGTCACCACCGCCTCCCTGCTCACCGCGCTCGTCGCGGCGGGCTGCGCGGCCACCGGCACCCGGGGCGGCTTCGTCGCGGCCGGCCTGCTGCTGATCTTCTCCTTCGTCCTGGACTGCACCGACGGCCAGCTCGCCCGCTACTCCCTGCAGTACTCCACGCTCGGCGCCTGGCTCGACGCCACCTTCGACCGGGCCAAGGAGTACGCCTACTACGCCGGACTCGCGCTGGGAGCCGCCCGCGGCGGGGACGACGTATGGGCCCTCGCCCTCGGCGCGATGGTCCTCCAGACCTGCCGGCACGTCGTGGACTTCTCGTTCAACGAGGCCAACCACGACGCCACCGCCAACACCAGCCCCACGGCCGCCCTCTCCGACAAGCTCGACAGCGTCGGCTGGACGGTCTGGGTGCGCCGGATGATCGTGCTGCCCATCGGTGAGCGCTGGGCGATGATCGCGATCCTGACGGCGGCCACGACCCCGCGGATCACCTTCTACGCACTGCTCATCGGCTGCGCCTTCGCCGCCACCTACACCACGGCCGGTCGCGTGCTGCGCTCCCTGACCCGCAAGGCCCGTCGCACCGACCGCGCCGCCAACGCGCTGGCCGACCTCGCGGACTCCGGGCCGCTCGCGCAGGGCCTCGCGGAGGCGTTCAAGAAGCCCTCGCGGCGCCTGCCCGGCTTCGCCGCCCCCGCCGTGGCCCTGCTCGGCGGCGCCGCGGTCGTCGCCACGGCCGCGCTCACCGACTTCGGCGGACCCTGGACCGCCGTCGCCGCGCTCGTGTACGCCGCGACCTCGGCTCTCGCCGTCGCCCGGCCCCTCAAGGGCGCCCTCGACTGGCTGGTCCCGCCGCTGTTCCGGGCCGCCGAATACGGCACCGTGCTCGCCCTCGCGGTTAAAGCTGAGGTAAACGGAGCCCTTCCTGCGGCTTTCGGCCTGGTGGCCGCCGTCGCCTACCATCACTACGACACGGTGTACCGCATTCGCGGTGACGCCGGAGCGCCGCCGGCCTGGCTGGTGCGCGTCATCGGGGGGCACGAAGGACGGACGCTGCTCGTCGCTGTCCTCGCCGCGGTGCTCTCCGCCTCGCAGTTCGAGGTCGCGCTCACGGCCCTCGCCGTGGCCGTGGCCCTGGTGGTGCTCGTCGAGAGCATCCGCTTCTGGGTGACCGCCCACATGGGCGGTGCGCCCGCCGTACACGATGAAGGAGAACCCGCATGATCGGCCTCGTGCTGGCGGCCGGCGCCGGACGGCGTCTGCGCCCCTACACCGACAGCCTTCCCAAGGCTCTGGTGCCGGTGGGGCCCGCGGGTATAGAGGGCGAACCCACGGTTTTGGACCTGACCCTCGGCAACTTCGCCGAGATCGGTCTGACCGAGGTCGCGGTCATCGTCGGCTACCGCAAGGAGGCCGTGTACGCGCGCAAGGAAGCCCTGGAAGCCAAGTACGGCCTCAAGCTCACCCTCATCGACAACGACAAGGCCGAGGAGTGGAACAACGCCTACTCCCTGTGGTGCGGGCGTGACGCCCTCAAGGACGGTGTGATCCTCGCCAACGGCGACACCGTCCACCCGGTCTCCGTCGAGAAGACGTTGCTCGCCGCACGCGACGAGTTCAAGCAGATCATCCTGGCCGTGGACACCGTGAAGACCCTCGCCGACGAGGAGATGAAGGTCGTCGTGGACCCCGACCTGGGCGTCCAGCGGATCACCAAGCTGATGGACCCGGCCGAGGCCACCGGTGAGTACATCGGCGTCACCCTGATCGAGGGCTCGGCCGCCGAGGAACTCGGCGCGGCGCTGCGGACCGTCTGGGAGAAGGACCCGCAGCAGTTCTACGAGCACGGCTACCAGGAGCTCATCAACGGCGGCTTCACCATCGACGCGGCGCCGATCGGTGACGTCAAGTGGGTGGAGATCGACAACCACGACGATCTCGCCCGCGGACGGGAGATCGCATGCCAGTACTGACCCGGCTGATCCCCTCACCGGTCGTCGTCGACATCCGCCCGGGTGCCCTCGACGACCTGGCCGGCGTGCTCGCCGACGAGCGCATCTCGCACTCCGGCAAGCTGGCCGTCGCCGTCAGCAACGGCTCCGGCGCCAAGCTGAAGGAGCGGCTCGCTCCCGCGCTGCCCGGCGCCACCTGGTACGAGGTCGGCGGCGGCACCCTCGACGACGCGGTCCGGCTGGCCGGTGACATAAAGGCCGGTCACTACGACGCGGTCGTCGGGCTCGGCGGCGGCAAGATCATCGACTGCGCCAAGTTCGCCGCGGCCCGCGTCGGCCTGCCCCTGGTCGCCGTACCGACGAACCTCGCGCACGACGGCCTGTGCTCGCCGGTCGCCACACTCGACAACGACGCCGGGCGCGGCTCCTACGGTGTGCCGAACCCGATCGCGGTCGTGATCGACCTGGACGTCATCCACGAGGCCCCGGCCCGCTTCGTCCGGGCCGGCATCGGCGACGCCATCTCCAACATCTCCGCGATCGCGGACTGGGAGCTGGCCAACCGCGTCACGGGCGAGAAGATCGACGGCCTCGCCGCCGCCATCGCCCGGCAGGCCGGTGAGGCGGTCCTGCGCCACCCCGGCGGCATAGGGGACACAGACTTCCTGCAGGTACTGGCCGAGGCGCTGGTGCTCAGCGGTATCGCCATGTCGGTGTCGGGCGACTCCCGCCCGTCCTCCGGCGCGTGCCACGAGATCAACCACGCCTTCGACCTGCTGTACCCGAGACGCGCCGCCGCCCATGGCGAGCAGTGCGGACTGGGCGCGGCGTTCGCGATGTACCTGCGCGGAGCCCACGAGGAGTCGGCCTACATGGCCGAGGTGCTGCGTCGGCACGGGCTGCCGGTACTGCCGGAGGAGATCGGCTTCTCGGACGAGGAGTTCGTCCGTGCCGTCGAGTTCGCTCCGCAGACCCGGCCGGGCCGCTACACGATCCTCGAACACCTCGACCTGACAACCGACCAGATCAAGGACATCTACGCCGACTATGTCAAGGCCATCGGTAGCTGAACTCCGCCCCGTCGTTCACCCCGCGGGGGTGAAGGACCGGCGCAGCGGTGAGCACTGGATGGGACGCCTCTACATGCGCGAGGTGTCCCTGCGGGTCGACCGCTACCTGGTGAACACCAGGGTCACGCCCAACCAGCTCACGTACCTGATGACCGTCTGCGGTGTCCTCGCGGCCCCGGCGCTCCTCGTGCCGGGGATCTGGGGAGCGGTGCTCGGCGTGGTCATGGTCCAGCTGTACCTGCTGCTGGACTGCGTCGACGGCGAGATCGCGCGCTGGAAGAAGCAGTACTCGCTGGGCGGCGTCTACCTCGACCGGGTCGGCGCCTACCTCACCGACGCCGCCGTCCTCGTCGGCTTCGGGCTGCGCGCCGCCGACCTGTGGGGCAGCGGCCGTATCGACTGGCTGTGGGCCTTCCTCGGCACGCTGGCCGCACTCGGCGCCATCCTGGTCAAGGCCGAGACCGACCTCGTCGGCGTCGCCCGCCACCAGGCCGGGAAGCCACCGGTCCAGGAGGCCGCCGCCGAGATGCGCACCTCCGGCATGGCACTGGCCCGCAAGGCCGCCGCCGCCCTCAAGTTCCACCGGCTGATCCTCGGCATCGAGGCATCCCTGCTGATCCTGGTCCTGGCGATCGCCGACCAGGCCCGCGGCGACCTGTTCTTCTCCCGTCTCGGCGTCGCGGTGCTCGCCGGCATCGCGCTGCTGCAGACCCTGCTGCACCTCGTGTCCATCCTCGCCTCGAGCAGGCTGAAGTGAACGGCATGAAGGTCGGCGCGGTGGTCATCACCATGGGCAACCGCCCCGACGAGCTCCGCTCCCTCCTCGACTCGGTCGCCAAGCAGAACGGCGACCCGGTCGAGGTCGTCGTCGTCGGCAACGGCTCCCCGGTCCCCGAGGTCCCCGAGGGCGTGCGCACCGTCGAACTGCCCGAGAACCTCGGCATCCCCGGCGGCCGCAACATCGGCATCGAGGCCTTCGGACCCAGCGGCCGGGACGTCGACATACTGCTCTTCCTCGACGACGACGGCCTCCTCGCCCACCACGACACCGCCGAGCTCTGCCGCGAGGCCTTCGCGACCGACCCGAGGCTCGGCATCGTCAGCTTCCGCATCGCCGACCCGGACACCGGCGTCACCCAGCGCCGCCACGTGCCCCGGCTGCGCGCCTCCGACCCGATGCGCTCCTCCCGGGTCACCACCTTCCTCGGCGGCGCCAACGCCGTGCGCACCAAGGTCCTCGCCGAAGTCGGCGGGCTGCCGGACGCATTCTTCTACGCCCATGAGGAAACCGATCTGGCATGGCGGGCCCTCGACGCGGGCTGGATGATCGACTACCGGTCCGACATGGTGCTGTTCCACCCGACGACCGCGCCCTCGCGGCACGCGGTCTACCACCGCATGGTCGCCCGCAACCGGGTCTGGCTCGCCCGCCGCAACCTCCCCGCCCCCCTCGTCCCGGTCTACCTGGGCGTCTGGATGCTGCTCACCCTCCTGCGGCGGCCCTCCCGCCCGGCGCTGCGGGCATGGTTCGGCGGATTCCGGGAAGGCTGGACCACTCCGTGCGGTCCCCGCAGGCCCATGAAGTGGCGTACGGTGTGGCGGCTGACTCGACTGGGCCGACCTCCTGTCATCTGACAGGCTCGACCCTGAGAGCGACCGGACCGTTACCCCGGCCCCAGGTTCATGCCATGCCCGCACAGGCTGCGCATCTCGAAGACGAAAGTTTCAACCGGTGAGTGAGACAACGCACGACGGCACGGTCGCGGTGAGCGCGCCGCCGTCGCCCGACGAGGGACTCGCGGCGGCCCAGCTGGCCGCCAAGTACGGGCTGTCCGTGAGCGGCGCCCGGCCCTCGCTGTTCGAGTACGTCCGCCAGCTGTGGGACCGGCGGCACTTCGTCCTCGCGTTCTCGCGGGCGAAGCTGACCGCCCAGTACAGCCAGGCGAAGCTCGGCCAGCTCTGGCAGGTGGCGACCCCGCTGCTGAACGCGGCCGTGTACTTCTTCATCTTCGGCGTGATCCTCGAGGCCGACCGGGGCATGCCGCGCGAGGTGTACATCCCGTTCCTGGTCACGGGCGTCTTCGTGTTCACCTTCACCCAGAGCTCGGTGATGGCGGGGGTACGCGCGATCTCCGGCAACCTCGGCCTCGTGCGCGCCCTGCACTTCCCGCGTGCCGCGCTGCCCGTCTCCTTCGCGCTCCAGCAGCTCCAGCAGCTGCTGTACTCGATGATCGTGCTGTTCGCCGTGGCCATCGGCTTCGGCAGCTACCCGAAGCTCAGCTGGGTGCTGATCCTCCCGGTGCTGGTCCTGCAGTTCCTGTTCAACACCGGCCTCGCCCTGATCATGGCCCGCGCCGGCGCCAAGACCCCGGACCTGGCGCAGCTCATGCCGTTCGTGATGCGTACGTGGATGTACGCGTCCGGCGTGATGTTCTCCATCCCCGTGATGCTGGCCGACAAGCCGCAGTGGATCTCCACCGTCCTGCAGTGGAACCCGGCCGCGGTCTACATGGACCTGATGCGCTTCGCCCTCATCGACGGCTACGGCTCCTCGAACCTGCCCGACCACGTCTGGGCGGCCGCCGCCGGCTGGGCCGTGCTGTTCGCCGTCGGCGGCTTCGTGTACTTCTGGAAGGCGGAGGAGAGGTACGGCCGTGGCTGAGCAGAACACCGACGCGCAGATCCCCACCGTCATCGCGGACGAGCTGCACATCGTCTACCGCGTCAACGGCGCCAAGTCCGGCAAGGGCAGCGCCACCGCCGCGCTGAGCCGGATCCTGAAGCGCGGCGAGGAGCGCGGCGTACGCAAGGTGCACGCCGTACGCGGCGTCTCCTTCGTCGCCTACCGCGGCGAGGCGATCGGCCTGATCGGCTCCAACGGCTCCGGCAAGTCCACCCTGCTGCGGGCCATCGCCGGCCTGCTCCCGCCGGAGAAGGGCAAGGTCTACACCGACGGCCAGCCCTCGCTGCTCGGCGTGAACGCCGCCCTGATGAACGACCTCACCGGCGAGCGCAACGTCATATTGGGCGGGCTCGCGATGGGGATGTCCCGCGAGCAGATCAAGGAGCGCTACCAGGAGATCGTCGACTTCTCCGGCATCAACGAGAAGGGCGACTTCATCACGCTCCCCATGCGCACCTACTCCTCCGGCATGGCGGCCCGGCTGCGCTTCTCCATCGCCGCCGCCAAGGACCACGACGTCCTCATGATCGACGAGGCCCTCGCCACCGGCGACCGCAAGTTCCAGAAGCGCTCCGAGGACCGCATCCGCGAGCTGCGCAAGGAAGCCGGCACCGTGTTCCTGGTCAGCCACAACAACAAGTCCATCCGCGACACCTGCAACCGCGTCCTGTGGCTGGAACGCGGCGAGCTGCGCATGGACGGACCGACGGACGAGGTCCTCAAGGAGTACGAGAAGTTCACCGGCAAGTAGTCGACCCGGCCATGGGCCAAGCGGCCCATCGCCTTTCCCGGAGCCCCGCCGGAACTGCCCCGGCGGGGCCCGCGTCTGCAAAGGAAACGTCAACTCCCGCTGGCTTTCGGAATCTTGACGTCAATCGGTGTGTTGTTGTGATGTGCAGGACACCCCCACGGGCCGCGGCGCGTTGTACAACGTAAGCTGTACCGGTGCCGAAACGCGGCAAGTGGGGCGATAAGGCGCGACACCCCACTCTCCGGGCTGCGGCGCGGACAGCCGGGCGGCGTGTCCGAAATAGTGTGCATTGGGTCTGCGGTGTAGAACGGGAGATGTGACGGCAATGGCTACGGAAACTCCCCAGCTCAACGCCTCCGCCTGCGCCGTCCCCGCCCCGGGCAGTCCACGGTGACCGCGACCGGTCCGCGCGCCGACGATCCGGAGCGCGGCACACTCGACAAGGCCGCCGCGGAGAACTTCCCCGTGGCGCCGTTCTTCCTGCCCAGGGCCTGGCGTGCCGACCTCATGGCCGTCTACGGCTTCGCCCGCCTCGTCGACGACATCGGCGACGGCGATCTCGCCCCCGGCGGTGCCGACGCCCGGCTGCTCGGCGTGTCGGCCGCACAGGCCGAGGACCGCCTGGTCATGCTCGACGCCTTCGAGGCCGATCTGCGCCGGGTCTTCGACGGCACCCCCCGTCACCCCCTGCTGCGCCGCCTCCAGCCGACCGTGCGCCGCCGCTTTCTGACCCCGGAGCCCTTCCTCGGCCTGATCGCCGCCAACCGCCAGGACCAGCTCGTCGGGCGCTACGAGACCTACGACGATCTCCTTGCCTACTGCGAACTGTCCGCCAACCCCGTCGGCCGGCTCGTCCTCGCCGTCACCGGCACCGCCACCCCCGAGCGGATCCGCCGCTCCGACGCGGTGTGCACCGCGCTCCAGCTCGTCGAGCACCTCCAGGACGTCGCCGAGGACCTCGGCCGTGACCGGATCTACCTGCCCGCCGAGGACATGAAACGCTTTCACGTCCAGGAAACCGATCTCGCGGCGAAAACAGCGGGCGCATCGGTGCGCGCACTGGTCGCGTACGAAGCCGAACGTGCCCGGAACCTCCTGAATGAAGGCACCCCCCTGGTGGGTAGCGTCCACGGCAGGCTCAGGCTGCTGCTGGCGGGTTTCGTGGCGGGGGGAAGGGCGGCGATCCGTGCGATCGCCGCCGCCGAATACGACGTACTTCCCGGCCCGCCCAAGGCCAGCAGACTCCAGCTGCTGCGCGAGGTGGGCGTGACTCTGCGAGGAGAGGGGTGATCCGGACCGTGGAGTCTGCACCACACGCGTCCGCACCGGTACTCGCCGCCTACAGCTACTGCGAGGCCGTCACCGGACAGCAGGCCCGTAACTTCGCCTACGGCATCAGGCTGCTGCCCACACCCAAGCGCCGGGCGATGTCGGCGCTGTACGCGTTCTCGCGCCGTGTCGACGACATCGGCGACGGCGCCCTGACCGACGACGTCAAGGTCGCCAGGCTCGAGGACACCCGCCGGCTGCTGACCCGGATCCGTGACCGGGCCGTCGACGAGGACGACGTCGACCCCGTGGCCGTGGCCCTCGCCCATGCCGCCGACGCCTTCCGGATCCCGCTCGGCGGACTGGACGAGCTGATCGAGGGCGTCCTGATGGACGTGCGCGGCGAGACCTACGAGACCTGGGACGACCTCAAGGTCTACTGCCGCTGTGTCGCGGGCGCCATCGGACGGCTCTCGCTCGGTGTGTTCGGCACCGAAGCGGGTGCGCGTGGCGCAGAGCGCGCCCCCGAGTACGCCGACACCCTCGGGCTCGCCCTGCAACTCACCAACATCCTGCGCGACGTCCGCGAGGACGCCGAGGGCGGGCGCACCTACCTGCCCTCCGACGACCTCGCCAAATTCGGCTGCTCGGCCGGCTTCAGCGGGCCGACCCCACCGGAGGGCTCCGACTTCGCGGGCCTCGTCCACTTCGAAGTGCGACGGGCCCGCGCCCTTTTCGCCGAGGGCTACCGGCTGCTCCCCATGCTCGACCGGCGCAGCGGAGCCTGTGTCGCCGCCATGGCCGGCATCTACCGCCGTCTGCTGGACCGCATCGAGCGCGACCCGGAGGCCGTGCTGCGCGGCCGGGTCTCGCTGCCCGGACGCGAGAAGGCCTACGTCGCCGTGCGCGGCCTGTCCGGACTGGACACCCGGCATGTCACCCGAACCGTCAGGAGGCGCGCCTGATGGACATTGCGGCCCATGGTGATTCCACCGGCGAAAAGTGGCGGGCAACCCTCCGCCGCCTCCTCGCGTCCCTGACTGAGACGACCGGCCGTGCACCGTTCGAGCACCGGCACGGCGGCTCAGGGGAGGGTGCACGATGACCGACGGCACGCGGCCAGAGGGGTCGCTCGCGGACATCCCGAAACACTCCGGGAGGGACGCCGTCGTGATCGGCGGCGGGCTCGCCGGCATCACCGCCGCGCTCGCGCTCGCCGACGCGGGCGTCCGCGTCACCCTGATCGAGGGCAGGCCGAGGCTGGGTGGCCTGGCCTTCTCCTTCCAGCGCGGCGACCTGACCGTCGACAACGGACAGCACGTCTATCTGCGCTGCTGCACCGCCTACCGCTGGTTCCTCGACCGGATCGAGGGCACCGCGCTGGCGCCGCTGCAGGATCGTCTCGACGTGCCCGTACTCGACGTGGACAAGCCCGAGGGACGACGGCTCGGCAGACTGCGGCGCGACGCGCTGCCCGTGCCCCTGCACCTGGGCCGGAGCCTCGCCACCTATCCGCATCTGTCACTCGCCGAGCGCGCCAGGGTCGGGCGGGCCGCGCTCGCGCTCAAGGGGCTCGACCTCGCCGATCCGACCCTGGACACCCAGGACTTCGGCAGCTGGCTGACCGCGCACGGTCAGTCGGCGCGTGCCGTCGAGGCCCTGTGGGACCTGGTCGGGGTCGCCACTCTCAACGCGGTCGCGGGCGACGCCTCGCTGGGGCTCGCCGCGATGGTGTTCAAGACCGGTCTGCTGTCCGACCCGGGCGCGGCCGACATCGGATGGGCGCGTGTCCCGCTGGGCGAACTGCACGACCGGCTGGCCCGCAAGGCGCTCGACACCGCGGGCGTCCGTACCGAGGTCCGTACACGCGTCACCTCCCTCTCCACTGACGAAAACGGCCGCTGGAGCGTTCAGGTTCCCGGCGAGACGCTCCGCGCGGACGCGGTCGTGCTCGCGGTCGCCCAGCGCGAGGCGTACGACCTGCTGCCCGACGGTGCCCTCGACGCTCCGCGGCAGCTCCTCGAGATCGGCACCGCGCCGATCCTCAACGTCCATGTCGTCTACGACCGCAAGGTGCTGAGCAGGCCGTTCTTCACGGCCCTCGGCTCCCCGGTGCAGTGGGTGTTCGACCGCACCGAGGCCTCCGGGCTGCGGGACGGCCAGTACCTCGCGCTGTCCCAGTCGGCCGCGCAGGACGAGATCGACGAGCCCGCAGCCGCGCTTCGCGAGCGGTATCTGCCCGAGCTGGAGCGGCTGTTGCCCGCCACGCGCGGCGCCGAGGTGAAGGACTTCTTCGTGACCCGGGAGCGTACAGCGACGTTCGCCCCCACCCCCGGCGTCGGGCGGCTGCGGCCCGGCGCCCGTACCAAGGCACCCGGCCTCTACTTGGCCGGAGCGTGGACCGCCACAGGGTGGCCCGCGACCATGGAGAGTGCGGTCCGCAGTGGCGTGAGTGCGGCCGGCGCCGCGCTGAGCGCCCTGGGCCGGCCCCGCCCCGGTCACCTCTTCGACGTCGAGGAGGCGGCGTGATGCTGAACGAGCGCACGGCGGCAGGCCCCCGCACCCCCGGTACCGCAACAAGAGGAGAGACTGTGCCCACTGTGCCCCCGGCCGAGAAGGCCGCTCGAGAGACCGCGGTGGACGTGGCCGCGCTCCTGGAGCGCGGTAGGACCCTGACCACCCCGGTACTGCGGGCGGCGGTCGACCGCCTGGCCCCTCCCATGGACACCGTTTCCGCCTACCACTTCGGCTGGATCGACGCCGCCGGCAACCCCACGGCCGGCGACGGCGGCAAGGCCGTACGCCCCGCGCTCGCCCTGCTCTCCGCGGAGGTCACCGGCGCGGCGCCCGAGACGGGCATCCCCGGCGGCGTCGCCGTCGAGCTGGTGCACAACTTCTCGCTGCTGCACGACGACCTGATGGACGGCGACGAGCAGCGCCGCCATCGCGACACGGTCTGGAAGGTGCACGGCCCCGCCCAAGCCATCCTCGTCGGCGACGCCCTGTTCGCGCTCGCCAACGAGGTCCTGCTGGAGCTCGGCACCGTCGAGGCGGGCCGCGCCACCCGCAGGCTCATCACCGCCACCCGCGCCCTCATCGACGGCCAGGCGCAGGACATCTCCTACGAGCACCGCGACCGCGTCGGAGTCGAGGAGTGCCTGGAGATGGAGGGCAACAAGACCGGCGCCCTGATCGCCTGCGCCAGCTCCATCGGCGCGGTGCTCGCCGGCGCCGACGACCACACCGCCGACACCCTGGAGAAGTACGGCTACCACCTCGGCCTCGCCTTCCAGGCCGTCGACGACCTGCTCGGCATCTGGGGCGACCCGGTCTCGACCGGCAAGCAGACCTGGAGCGACCTGCGCCAGCGCAAGAAGTCCCTGCCGGTGGTGGCCGCGCTCGCGGCGGGCGGTCCTGCCTCCGAGCGGCTCGGCGAGATCCTCGCCGCCGACGCCAAGAGCAGCGACTTCGAGAACTTCTCCGAGGAGGAGTTCGCCGCCCGCGCCGCCCTCATCGAGGAGGCGGGCGGCCGCGAGTGGACCGCCGAGGAGGCGCGCCGCCAGCACGCCGTCGCCGTCGAGGCCCTCGACACCGTGGACATGCCCGACCAGGTCCGGGCGCAGTTCACGGCGCTCGCCGACTTCGTCGTCGTACGGAAGAGATGATCACCACCGGGCGAAAAGAGATGATCAGTATCGGTCGAATAGCCCTCGCGTAGTCGCCGGCCGGTGTCGCTGGATGAAGCGCACCGGCCGACGGCGGACCCACAGCAGACGCACTACCAGTAGCACTGCACGAAGGGGAAGCCATGACAGCGACGACCGACGGAAGCACCTGGGCACTGCCGCCCCGGGCAGCCGCGGCCAGCGACACCGACAGCGAGACCCCCGTGGCGGCCGGGGTCGAAGAGGCCGCCTTGCGCGCGGTGCGGCGCGCCACTGACTTCCTGCTGGCCAAGCAGGACGCCCAGGGCTGGTGGAAGGGCGACCTCGAGACGAACGTCACCATGGACGCCGAGGACCTTCTGCTCCGTCAGTTCCTGGGCATCCGGGACGAGAAGACCACGCGGGCCGCCGCGCTCTTCATCCGCGGCGAGCAGCGCGAGGACGGCACCTGGGGCACCTTCTACGGCGCCCCCGGCGAGCTCTCCGCCACCGTCGAGGCGTACGTCGCCCTCCGGCTGGCCGGCGACGCCCCGGACGCCCCGCACATGGCGAAGGCCTCCGCCTGGATCCGCGAACAGGGGGGCATCGCCGCCTGCCGGGTCTTCACCCGGATCTGGCTGGCCCTGTTCGGCTGGTGGAAGTGGGAGGACCTGCCCGAACTCCCGCCGGAACTCATCTACTTCCCCAAGTGGGTGCCGCTCAACATCTACGACTTCGGGTGCTGGGCCCGGCAGACCATCGTCCCGCTGACGATCGTCTCCGCGATGCGCCCCGTACGGCCCGCGCCCTTCCCGCTCGACGAGCTGCACACCGACCCGGCGAACCCCAACCCGCCGGGGCCCCTCGCTCCGGTGGCCAGTTGGGACGGCGCCTTCCAGCGGCTCGACAAGGTCCTGCACCAGCTGCGCAAGGTCGTCCCGCGCCGGCTGCGCAGAGCCGCGATGAACAGCGCCGCGCGCTGGATCATCGAACGGCAGGAGAACGACGGCTGCTGGGGCGGCATCCAGCCGCCGGCGGTGTACTCGATCATCGCGCTGCGGCTGCTCGGCTACGACCTCGAACACCCCGTGATGCGCGAGGGGTTGGCGTCGCTGGACCGCTTCGCCGTCTGGCGCGAGGACGGGGCCCGGATGATCGAGGCCTGTCAGTCCCCGGTGTGGGACACCTGCCTCGCGACCATCGCGCTCGCGGACGCGGGCGTACCCGCCGATCACCCGCAGCTGGTCAAGGCCGCCGACTGGATGCTGGGCGAGGAGATCGTCCGGCCCGGCGACTGGGCGGTCAAGCGGCCCCAACTGCCGCCGGGCGGCTGGGCGTTCGAGTTCCACAACGACAACTACCCCGACATCGACGACACCGCCGAGGTCGTCCTCGCGCTGCGCCGGGTCAGGCACCACGACCCGGAGCGGGTGGAGAAGGCGATCGGGCGCGGGGTGCGCTGGAACCTCGGCATGCAGTCCCGCAACGGGGCCTGGGGCGCCTTCGACGTCGACAACACCAGCCCGTTCCCCAACCGGCTGCCGTTCTGTGACTTCGGCGAGGTCATCGACCCGCCCTCGGCGGACGTCACCGCGCATGTCGTCGAGATGCTCGCGGTGGAGGGACTCGCGCACGACCCGCGCACCCGGCGCGGGATCCAGTGGCTGCTCGCCGAGCAGGAGCCCGACGGCTCGTGGTTCGGGCGCTGGGGCGTGAACTACGTCTACGGCACCGGGTCGGTCGTACCCGCCCTGGTGGCGGCCGGTATGCCGGGCTCCCACCCGGCGATCCGCCGCGCCGTCACCTGGCTGGAGTCCGTCCAGAACGACGACGGCGGCTGGGGCGAGGACCTGCGCTCCTACAAGTACGTCAAGGAGTGGAGCGGCAAGGGCGCCTCGACCGCGTCGCAGACCGCGTGGGCGCTGATGGCGCTGCTGGCCGCGGGGGAGAGGGACTCCAAGGCCGTCGAGCGCGGCGTCGAATGGCTCGCGACCACCCAGATGGAGGACGGGTCCTGGGACGAGCCGTACTTCACGGGTACCGGCTTCCCCTGGGACTTCTCGATCAACTACCACCTCTACCGCCAGGTCTTCCCGCTGACCGCGCTCGGCCGGTACGTCCACGGCGAGCCCTTCGCCGAGAAGGCCGACGCGTCGGTCACCGGGGCCGAGGTGAGCTGATGAGCCCCCAGCCCGCCCCGGCCCCGCTGCTGATCGCCTGCGCGCTCGGCATCGAGCAGTTCGCCCTGCGCACGAGCGAGCGCGGCGGGGCGGGCGGGCCGGTCACCGTGCTCCGTACGGGCATGGGACCGAAGGCCGCCGAGCGCTCCGTCACCCGCGTTCTGGGCGACCCCGTCCTCGGCGGGGCCGCCGTGCTCGCCACCGGCTTCTGCGCGGGGCTCGCCCCCGGGATGCACCCCGGCGATCTGGTCGTCGCCGAGGAGACCCGGGATCCGGCGGGAACCGTTCCGTGCGTCGGGACCGACCTACTCGTCAAAGAACTCGTGCGGACCGTCCCGGGCCGCACCGTCCACACCGGACCGCTCACCGGCTCGGATCATGTCGTCCGAGGTCAGGAACGGTCCGATCTGCTCGCGACCGGCGCGATCGCGGTCGACATGGAGTCCGCGGCCACGCTCCTGAGCGCCGTACGCACGGGCGAGCGCCCGGTTGCGGCCGTCCGGGTGGTCGTGGACGCTCCAGAACATGAACTCGTCCGGATCGGCACGTTGCGCGGTGGAATATCGGCTTTCCGCGTCCTTCGTTCCGTTCTTCCCGCATTCTACGAATGGCACCGTTCTTTGCTGCTCCCCAGGAGGTGAGCCAGATGGCCATGCCGCTGCGTCAGTCCATCAAGGTCGCTACTTACTTGGCCGAACAGAAGCTTCGCAGGCGTGAGAAGTTCCCGCTGATCGTCGAGCTGGAGCCGCTGTTCGCCTGCAACCTCAAGTGCGAGGGCTGCGGGAAGATCCAGCACCCGGCCGGAGTCCTGAAGCAGCGCATGCCGGTGGCCCAGGCCGTGGGGGCGGTGCTCGAATCCGGTGCGCCCATGGTGTCCATCGCCGGCGGCGAGCCGCTGATGCACCCGCAGATCGACGAGATCGTGCGCCAGCTGGTGGCCAAGCGGAAGTACGTCTTCCTGTGCACGAACGCCGTGCTGCTGCGCAAGAAGATCGACAAGTTCACGCCCTCGCCCTACTTCGCCTTCGCCGTGCACATCGACGGCCTGCGCGAGCGCCACGACGAGTCGGTCGCCAAGGAGGGCGTGTTCGACGAGGCGGTCGAGGCGATCAAGGAGGCCAAGCGGCGCGGCTTCCGGGTCACCACCAACTCGACCTTCTTCAACACCGACACCCCGCAGACCATCGTCGAGGTGCTGAACTTCCTCAACGACGACCTCAAGGTCGACGAGATGATGATCTCGCCCGCCTACGCCTACGAGAAGGCCCCCGACCAGGAGCACTTCCTCGGCGTCGAGCAGACCCGCGAGCTGTTCAAGAAGGCCTTCGCGGGCGGCAACCGGCGCAAGTGGCGGCTCAACCACTCCCCGCTCTTCCTGGACTTCCTGGAGGGCAAGGTCGACTTCCCGTGCACCGCATGGGCGATCCCGAACTACTCGCTGTTCGGCTGGCAGCGTCCCTGCTACCTGATGAGCGACGGGTACGTCCCGACGTACCGGGAGCTGATCGAGGAGACCGACTGGGACAAGTACGGCCGGGGCAAGGACCCGCGCTGCGCCAACTGCATGGCGCACTGCGGCTACGAGCCCACCGCCGTCCTCGCCACCATGGGTTCGCTCAAGGAGTCGTTGCGCGCCATGCGCGAGACGGTCTCCGGAAACCGGGAGTGACCCCATGACCGCCATCTCCTTGGGCGTCCCCGAGGTACCGGTCCGGCCGGTCGCCGAGCGACGTGTGTCGCGGCGGATCCAGGTCGGCCCGGTGGCGGTCGGGGGCGGTGCCCCGGTGTCGGTGCAGTCGATGACGACGACCCGTACGTCGGACGTCGGCGCCACCCTGCAGCAGATCGCCGAGCTCACGGCGTCCGGCTGCCAGATCGTGCGCGTGGCCTGTCCGACGCAGGACGACGCGGACGCCCTCGCCACGATCGCCCGTAAGTCCCAGATCCCGGTGATCGCGGACATCCACTTCCAGCCCAAGTACGTGTTCGCCGCGATCGAGGCCGGCTGTGCTGCCGTACGCGTCAATCCCGGCAACATCAAGCAGTTCGACGACAAGGTCAAGGAGATCGCGCGGGCCGCGAAGGACCACGGCACGCCGATCCGTATCGGCGTCAACGCCGGGTCGCTCGACAAGCGGCTGCTGCAGAAGTACGGCAAGGCGACCCCGGAGGCGCTCGTGGAGAGCGCGCTGTGGGAGGCGTCGCTGTTCGAGGAGCACGACTTCCGGGACATCAAGATCTCGGTGAAGCACAACGACCCGGTCGTGATGATCGAGGCGTACAAGCAGCTCGCGGCGCAGTGCGACTACCCGCTGCACCTGGGGGTCACCGAGGCCGGTCCCGCCTTCCAGGGCACCATCAAGTCGGCGGTCGCCTTCGGCGCGCTGCTGTCGCGGGGCATCGGCGACACGATCCGGGTGTCCCTGAGCGCCCCGCCCGCCGAGGAGGTGAAGGTCGGCATCCAGATCCTGGAGTCGCTGAACCTCAGGCAGCGTCGGCTGGAGATCGTCTCCTGCCCGTCGTGCGGGCGTGCGCAGGTCGACGTCTACAAGCTGGCCGACGAGGTCACGGCGGGCCTGGAGGGCATGGAGGTGCCGTTGCGGGTCGCCGTCATGGGGTGCGTGGTGAACGGCCCCGGTGAGGCACGAGAGGCGGATCTGGGGGTCGCCTCCGGCAACGGCAAGGGCCAGATCTTCGTCAAGGGCGAGGTCATCAAGACCGTGCCCGAGTCCAAGATCGTCGAGACCCTGATCGAGGAGGCGATGAAGATCGCCGAACAGCTGGAGCAGGACGGGGCCGCCACCGGCGCCTCCATCGTCACGGGGAAACCAGAAGTGACTGTGAACTGAAGCAAGGCACGGACCGAGAGGGGGCCCGAGCGTGACGATTCTGGAGAGCATCCGGGGACCACGCGACCTGAAGGCGCTGTCCGAGGCGGAACTCGGTGAACTGTCCGACGAGATCAGGGAGTTCCTGGTGCACGCGGTCGCCAGGACCGGCGGACACCTCGGGCCCAACCTGGGGGTGGTGGAACTGTCCATCGCGCTCCACCGGGTCTTCGAGTCGCCGGTCGACCGCATCGTCTGGGACACCGGTCACCAGAGCTACGTACACAAGCTTTTGACGGGACGTCAGGACTTCTCCAAACTGCGCGGCAAGGGCGGCCTGTCCGGCTACCCCTCGCGCGAGGAGTCCGAGCACGACATCGTCGAGAACAGCCACGCCTCCACAGCGCTCGGCTGGGCCGACGGGCTCGCCAAGGCCCGCCAGGTGCAGGGTGAGAAGGGACACGTCGTCGCGGTGATCGGCGACGGGGCGCTGACCGGCGGCATGGCCTGGGAGGCGCTGAACAACATCGCGGCGGCCAAGGACCGGCCGCTGATCATCGTCGTCAACGACAACGAACGCTCGTACTCCCCGACCATCGGGGGCCTCGCCAACCACCTGGCCACGCTGCGCACCACGGACAGCTACGAGCGGGTCCTGGCCTGGGGCAAGGAGGTCCTGCAGCGCACGCCCGTCGTCGGCAACACCGTGTACGAGGCGCTGCACGGTGCGAAGAAGGGCTTCAAGGACGCGTTCGCGCCGCAGGGGCTCTTCGAGGATCTGGGCCTGAAGTACGTCGGCCCGATCGACGGACACGACATCGGAGCCGTCGAGTCCGCGCTGCGCCGCGCCAAGCGCTTCCACGGGCCGGTGCTGATCCACTGCCTCACGGAGAAGGGGCGCGGCTACGAACCCGCCCTCGCCCACGAGGAGGACCACTTCCACACCGTCGGCGTGATGGACCCGCTGACCTGCGAGCCGCTCGCACCGTCGGGCGGGCCGTCCTGGACGTCGGTGTTCGGCGACGAGATCGTACGGATCGGGGAGGAGCGCGAGGACGTCGTGGCGATCACGGCGGCCATGCTGCATCCCGTCGGGCTCGGCAAGTTCGCCGAACGCTTCCCGGACCGGGTCTGGGACGTCGGGATCGCCGAGCAGCACGCGGCCGTGTCGGCGGCGGGGCTCGCCACGGGCGGTCTGCATCCGGTCGTCGCCGTCTACGCCACCTTCCTCAACCGGGCCTTCGACCAGCTGCTGATGGACGTCGCCCTGCACCGCTGCGGCGTGACGTTCGTGCTGGACCGGGCCGGCGTCACCGGCGCCGACGGCGCCTCCCACAACGGCATGTGGGACATGTCGATCCTCCAGGTCGTCCCCGGCCTCCGGATCGCCGCCCCACGCGACGCCGACCAGCTGCGGGCGCAGCTGCGCGAGGCCGTGGCCTGCGACGACGCGCCGACGCTCGTGCGGTTCCCGAAGGAGTCGGTCGGACCGTCGATCCCGGCGGTCGACCGGGTGGGCGGGCTGGACGTGCTGCACGGCTCCGCGCGGGAAGCCGACGTGCTTCTGGTCGCCGTCGGCGTGATGGCCCCGGTGTGCCTCCAGGCTGCCGAACTGCTCGAGGCCCGGGGCATTACCTGCACCGTCGTCGACCCGCGCTGGGTCAAGCCCGTCGACCCCGCGCTGGCGCCCCTCGCCGCACAGCACCGCATGGTGGCCGTCGTGGAGGACAACAGCCGCTCCTCGGGGGTCGGCGCCGCCGTCTCGCTGGCCTTGTGCGACGCCGAGGTCGACGTGCCCGTGCGGCGGTTCGGCATCCCGGAGCAGTTCCTCGCGCACGCCAAGCGCAGCGAGGTGCTCGCCGACATCGGGCTCACGCCCGTCGAGGTCGCCGGACGGATCAGCGCCAGCCTGGCTCTCAAGGAGGCCGAGGACAGCCCGGCCGACGGCGGCCAGGACGGCCGTAGCGTCGTGTCAGTCAAGGAGAAGGCCGAATGACCACGGAGTTCGACCTCGGCAGACTCATCGCCGAGCGCGGAGCCGAGCGCTACGAGCTGCACGGGAAGTACCTGAACCACCAGCTCCCGCGCATGCTGCACACCATCGGCTTCGACAAGGTGTACGAGCGGGCCGAGGGCGCGTACTTCTGGGACGCGGACGGCGACGACTACCTGGACATGCTCGCCGGGTTCGGGGTGATGGGCCTGGGGCGCCACCACCCCGTCGTCCGCAAGGCGCTGCACGACGTCCTCGACGCCCAGCTCGCCGACCTCACCCGCTTCGACTGCCAGCCGCTGCCCGGCCTGCTGGCGGAGAAGCTGCTCGCGCACAGCCCGCACCTGGACCGGGTGTTCTTCGGCAACAGCGGGACGGAGGCGGTGGAGACGGCGCTGAAGTTCGCGCGGTTCGCCACCGGCAGGCCGCGGATCCTGTACTGCGACCACGCCTTCCACGGGCTGACCACCGGCTCCCTGTCCGTCAACGGCGAGTCCGGCTTCCGGGACGGATTCGCCCCGCTGCTGCCCGACACGGCCCTGCCCCTCGGCGATCTCGACGCGCTCGCGCGGGAGCTCAAGAAGGGCGACGTGGCCGCCCTGATCGTCGAGCCGATCCAGGGCAAGGGCGTGCACGAGGCCCCGCCCGGCTATCTGCGGGCCGCGCAGGAACTGCTGCACCGGCACAAGGCGCTGCTCATCGCCGACGAGGTGCAGACCGGGCTGGGCCGGACCGGCGACTTCTACGCCTACCAGCACGAGGAGGGCGTCGAGCCGGACCTGGTATGCGTGGCCAAGGCGCTCTCCGGCGGCTATGTGCCGGTGGGTGCCACGCTAGGCAAGGACTGGATCTTCAAGAAGGTCTACTCGTCCATGGACCGGGTGCTGGTCCACTCGGCGAGCTTCGGCTCCAACGCGCAGGCCATGGCGGCCGGGCTCGCCGTGCTGTCCGTCATCGAGAACGAGCAGATCGTCGCGGGCGCGCGGGTGACCGGGGAGCAGCTGAGGTCCCGGCTCGCGGCACTGACCGACAAGTACGAGCTGCTCGCCGACGTCCGGGGCCGGGGCCTGATGATCGGCATCGAGTTCGGCCGGCCCGACTCGCTGAAGCTGCGCGGCCGCTGGACCATGCTCCAGGCCGCGCGCAAGGGCCTGTTCGCGCAGATGGTCGTCGTCCCGCTGCTGCGACGGCACCGGATCCTCACGCAGGTCTCCGGTGACCACCTGGAGGTGATCAAGCTCATCCCGCCGCTGATCATCGGTGAGCGGGAGGTGGACCGGTTCGTCGACGCTTTCACGGACGTGATGGACGACGCGCACAGCGGGGGTGGGCTGATGTGGGACTTCGGGAAGACGTTGATCAAGCAGGCGGTCGCCAACCGGTGAGGTCCCGCGGGGCTCGCCCACCGGGGGGCCGACAGCCGACGCCAGAATTTTTGCCTATGAGGCAATAAATTTGCCGCAGGGGCAAACCTGCGGCTGAATGGGGAGCATGAGCTCTCCCGAGACCGAGCCGGAGCCCGGGGTCGCGGCCGAAGCGGCGGGGCTGGTCGATGCCCTGCCCGCCGTCGCGCCCCAGCTCCGCGCGCTGCGTCGCCGTGCCTCCCTCACGCTGGAGGCCGCGGCCCGTTCCGCCGGGCTGTCGCCCGCCCATCTCTCCCGGCTGGAGACCGGGCAGCGCCAGCCCTCGCTGCCGATGCTGCTCGCGCTCGCACGTATCTACGGTACGACCGTTTCCGAACTGCTCGGTGAGACGGTCGCCGACCGGGACGCCGTGGTGCGCGCCACCGACATGGAGCCCACCGCGGCCGGCGGCTGGACCTACTGGCAGGCGGGCTCCCACGGGCGCGGGATGCAGGCGCTGCGCGTCCAGGTGCCGTACGGCTCACAGGGCGACATCGTGCGGGTGCACCCCGGCGAGGAGTGGCTCTACGTCCTGAAGGGGCGGCTGCGGCTGCGCCTGGGGGACACCACGCACCGGCTCGCGCCCGGCGACAGTGCGCACTTCGACTCGCTCACCCCGCACCGGATCGCCGCCCTGGACGAGGGCGGGGTCGAGCTCCTGTTCGTCCACACCCTGCTGCAGAGCCCCACGGCCACGCTGTGCCTGGGCCCCACCCCTGGAGAGACGCCATGAGCAACATCGAGGACAAGTTCCCGCGCGCCCTGTGGGTGCGGCTCATCATCTACATCGCGGTGGGGCACGTGTTCGCCGCCTTCGTCTACTTCCTGTTCGAGGCGGGCGGCGGGAAGTAGGCGCCGGGGCGGCCGGGCGTCAGTCGAGCAGGCGCTCCCGCAGGAGCTCCCTGGTCTCCGGAGTGATCCGCAGGCCCTGGTCCAGGTACTTGTCGACGCCGCCCCAGGTCTCCTCGATCGTCTCGAAGGCCGCCGTCAGATACTCGGCCCGCGCGTCGAACAGCGGGCTGAGCAGCTCCATGACCTCGGGTGAGTAGACCGAGTCACCGCTGCCGTTGCGCTTCACCTTGTACCGGCGGTGCTTGGCGTTGGACTCCAGGTAGTCGGCGACGATCGCCTCGCGCTCGACGCCGAGGGAGAGCAGCGTCACGGCGATGGACAGGCCCGCGCGGTCCTTGCCGGCCGCGCAGTGCATCAGGGCCGGGACGCTCTCCTCGGCCAGCGCGTGCAGCACCTGGGAGTGTTCGGCGGTGCGCTCCTTGATGATCGAGCGGTAGGAGACGATCATCCGGTTCGCCCCCTTGCCGTCCGCCAGGATCTCCCGCAGCTGGTCGAGATCGCCGTCCCGGACCATCTTCCAGAACTCCGCGCCGTCCGCCGGGTCGGACAGCGGCAGGTTCACGTTGCGCACGCCCGGCAGCGCGACGTCCGGGCCCTCGAGCTGCTGGTCGGCCGAGTTACGGAAGTCGAAGATCGTGTGCAGCCCCAGGGAGGCGAGGAAGGCGGCGTCCTCCGCGGTCGCGTGCGCGAGATGGCCGCTGCGGAACAGCACTCCGTGCCGCACCCGTCGTCCGTCCACCGTCGGGAGTCCGCCCACATCACGAAAATTGCGAACACCGGCCAGCTCGGGCTCGGTCGACGGGATCTGCTGCGTCACGGGGGCTCCTCCCGGTCGGCCCCGGCGGCGCGGCTCGGCGATGTGGCCGACGGGGTGCGCTCTCGACCATACGACACGCATTCCTGGGCCAATGAGTTGTCCACAGGCGTTGCTTCAGGGCCGCTCGGACCATGATGATGTTGGTACTTGATCGCACCTGTTCGTCTCTGTGGGGGCTTGATGCTGGAGATCTCCGACAACGGCCGTACTTGGGTCCTCTCCGGGCCGACCAGCAGTTACGCCGTCCATCTGACGGAAGGCGACGAGCTGCTGCACCTGCACTGGGGGCCGCGGATCGCGCTCGCCGACGCCGAGGCCCTGGCCGTACGTCCGCTGCCGGAGTACTGGCCCTTCGAGTCCCCGCTCGACGGGCGCGAGGAGTACCCCGTCGAGGGAGGCCCTCGCTTTGTACGGCCCGCCCTGTCCGTGCGCACCGACGAGCGGCGCGGCACCGAGTGGGGCTTCGTACGCCACGAGGCCGACGGCGACGAGCTGCGGCTGCGCTTCCGTGACGGCGGGCTGCACGTCACCCTGCACTACCGCATGCGCGCCGACGTGGTGGAGCGCTGGGTGACCCTGGACAACGAGGGGCCCGTCCTGGAGGTGCTGCGCGCCGACTCGGCCACCTGGACGCTGCCCGACCGGGAGGACTGGCGGCTGTCCCAGCTGCACGGCCGCTGGGGCGCCGAGTCCCGGCTCGCGCAGGCCCCACTCACCTACGGTGAGAAGGTCATCGGCAGCCGGCGGGGCCACACCGGGCACCAGCACCTGCCCTGGGTCGCGCTCGACACGGACGCCACCGAGGAGCGCGGCGAGGTCTACGGCTGCGCCCTCGGCTGGTCCGGCTCCTGGCGCATCGCGGTCGCCCAACTCCCGGACGCGCGCGTGCAGATCACTGGCGGGGCCGGACACGACGACTCGGGCCTGCTCAGCCTCGCGGCGGGGGAGTCCTTCACGACCCCCGTCTTCGCCGGACTGTGGAGCGACGGCGGCTTCGGCGGGGCGAGCCGTGCCTGGCACGCGTACCAGCGCGCGTACGTGATCCCGGACGCCGAGCGGGACCGGCCGGTGCTGTTCAATTCCTGGGAGGCGACCGAGTTCGACATCTCCGAGGAGCAGCAGAGCGTGCTCGCCCGGCGGGCAGCGGCCATCGGGGTCGAGCTGTTCGTGGTGGACGACGGCTGGTTCGGCACCCGCACCAGTGACCGTGCCGGGCTCGGCGACTGGACGCCCAACCCCGACCGCTTCCCGTCGGGTCTCAAGCCGCTCGCCGAGTACGTGCACGCGCTCGGCATGCAGTTCGGCATCTGGGTCGAGCCGGAAATGGTCAATCCGGACAGCGAGTTGTATCGCGCCCATCCGGAGTGGGTTCAGTATCAAACAGGACGAAAGCGGACGGAATTCCGCAATCAGCTCGTCCTGAACCTCGCCCGCGACGACGTCCAGGACTACCTCTGGAAGCAGCTCGACGGGCTCCTGTCCAGCGCCCCGATCGACTATGTGAAGTGGGACTTCAACCGCTGCTTCTCCGATGCCGGCTGGCCGGGCGAGGCGTATCCGCAGCGCCTGTGGACCGACCACGTGCGCGCCCTGTACGGCCTGCTGGACCGGCTGCGCGCCGCTCACCCGGGCGTCGCCTTCGAGTCCTGCTCGGGCGGTGGCGGACGGATCGACCTCGGCGTGCTGAGCCGTACGGACCAGGTGTGGACCTCGGACAACACCGACCCCCTCGACCGGCTCGCCATCCAGCACGGCTTCAGCCAGATCCACCCCGCGCGTGCCATGGCGGCCTGGGTCACCGACAGCCCGAACGCCATGCTCAACCACCGGGCCAGCTCGCTGCGCTTCAGGTTCGTCAGTGCCATGGCGGGTGTGCTCGGGGTCGGCGGGAACCTGGAGCGCTGGACCGAGGAGGAGCTCGCCGAGGCCGGGAAGTGGGTCGCACTCTACAAGGAGATCCGCCCCCTGGTGCAGCGTGGAGACCTCTACCGGCTGCGGCCCCCGCGCGGTGGGCTCAGCGCGGTGCAGTACGTGCTCGGGGACGAGACGGTCGTCCTGGCCTGGCTCCAGGCCCAGAGCTACGGCGAGCCCGTACCGGCCCTGCGGCTGCGCGCCCTGGACCCGACAGCGTCGTACGAATGCCTTGAAACGGGCGAAATTCACCGAGGGGTCGTACTGGTGCATCACGGACTGCGAACCGGCCTGCGGGGCGACCTCGATGCGGCAGTTATTCGCCTCCGTCGCATCTAGGAGTTCTGTCCGAATTGGTGCCTTCATTCCAACTCGCTCTGCAGTGAAGGGAGCTGGAGCAACGTCACGTGAGGAGCGTCATATCCGTGACGTTGCGTCGCCCGTCATGTTCACGTAATTCGCGCGATTTTCAAGGGGCTTTGCGTCGGAAGGCGTCCCGATAATTCACGCAGTGTGACCGGTAATTCCCACAAGGGATCAACGGGAACGCATTCGGACGGAACCCCTCACTTGTTCCCATGCGTCTTCCTCGCTTACGTTCGCCACCAATCCGGACGGACGCCGAATCCTGCCGCCGACCGGACTCCGCGCAAACTCACCCGTCCACGGCAGGAGCGGGGGACCCACAGGTACAACCGCCTGTTCCGGTCTCCGGAACAGGCTTGGGGTCAAGTCGCGTCCCGACGCGGCCGGGCATCTCCAGCCCGCACCCGACAGCTCACCTCGCAGGCGCCGGAGAGGAAATCGCCATGCCCGCGAAGGGTAAGCATCGCCGTCCGAAGTCCCTGCGCTTCACCCGCTCCATAGCCGTCGCCGGAACCGGTGGCGCCGCCCTCGCTCTTCCCCTCATGGGAGCGACCGGCGCCCACGCCGCTCCCGCTCAGTCCGTTTCGGAAAAGGCCGTTCAGTCCCTTCCGGTCGCCGGGCAGAAGTCCGTCGAAAAGAAGGACGCCCAGAAGAAGACGGGCGTGCGGACCTATTCGGTGAAGGTCGGCGACTACCTTTCGAAGATCGCCGACGAGCAGAACGTCAGCGGTGGCTGGAAGCGGCTCTACGCCGACAACCGTGAGGCCGTCGGCTCGGACCCGTCGCTCATCCACCCCGGTCTGAAGCTCTCGATCGGCGGCAAGAAGGCCGCGACGAGCGCCCCCAAGCCGTCGCCGTCCTCCTCCTCTTCGGCGTCCGAGTCGTCGAAGTCCTCCGCGAAGGACTCCTCGGCCTCGAAGTCCTCCGCCTCGAAGCCCTCCGCCGCGAAGAAGGCGACGAAGAAGGCGACGAAGAAGGCGGCCACGACCGCCGAGAACGCGAGCACCGCCACCGGCTTCTCCGCCCCCGTCTCCGGCGCCGCCGTCGGCACCGCGTACAAGGTGGCGGGCAGCATGTGGTCCAGCGGCTACCACACCGGTGTCGACTTCGCCGCCGCGACCGGCACCCCGCTGAAGGCGGTCGGCGCGGGCACCGTCGTCTCGGCCGGCTGGGGAGGCGCGTACGGCAACCAGGTCGTCATCCAGCTCGCCGACGGCTACTACGCGCAGTACGCCCACCTGTCCTCCCTCGGCGTCTCGGCCGGACAGACCGTGACCGCGGGCCAGCAGATCGGCCTCTCGGGTGCGACCGGCAACGTGACCGGACCTCACCTGCACTTCGAGATCCGCACCACCCCGGACTACGGCTCGGACGTGGACCCGGTCGCCTACCTCCGCTCCAAGGGCGTCGCCATCGGCTGACCCCAGCCCGCGCGAAAGCCACCTGCCTGACACGCAGCCGAAGGCCGGACCCCGATCCCCGGGTCCGGCCTTCGGTGTGTCTGCGGAGTGTGAGCGGTGCGTCTGCGGCCCGATCGGGCACCAACACCCCTGCTCAAAAGGCTATTCCGGGTTTGGTGAACACTTGGGGAGTGGCTTATCTCACCGCACGTCAACCCTTTCCTACGGTCGCGTAGGTCACATTCAAAGGTGAATCATGTCCCGACGTGGCAGACGATTCGAAGAGTGACAGCAGATCAGTGATCGGGTCGTACGTCGCGGTGGGGGACAGCTTCACCGAGGGCGTCGGCGACCCCGGGCCCGACGGGGCGTTCGTCGGCTGGGCGGACCGGTTCGCGGTCCTGCTCGCCGACCGGCGCCCCGAGGGCGACTTCGACTACACGAACCTCGCCGTGCGCGGCAAACTGCTCGACCAGATCGTCGAGGACCAGCTTCCGAAGGCCGTCGAACTGGCCCCGGACCTGGTCTCGTTCTGCGCGGGCGGCAACGACATCATCCGGCCCGGCACCGACCCCGACGAGGTGGCCGAGCGATTCGAGCGGGCCATCTCCCGGCTCACCTCCGCCGTCGGCACCGTCATGGTGACGACCGGCTTCGACACCCGTGGCGTGCCCGTGCTCAAGCACCTGCGCGGCAAGATCGCCACGTACAACGGCCATGTGCGGGCCATCGCCGACCGGTACGGCTGCCCGGTGCTCGACCTGTGGTCCCTGAAGACCGTTCAGGACCGCAGGGCCTGGGACGGCGACCGGCTCCATCTGTCTCCCGAGGGGCACACGCGCGTGGCGCTCCGCGCGGGCCAGGTCCTCGGCCTGGAGGTCCCCGCGGACCCGGACCAGCCCTGGCCGCCGCTCCCGCCCCGCGGCACCCTCGAGGTCCGCCGGGACGACGTCCAGTGGGCGCGCGAGTACCTGGTGCCGTGGATCGGCCGGCGGCTGCGCGGTGAGTCGTCGGGGGACCATGTGACGGCCAAGGGCGCCCTGTCCCCGGACGACATCAAGATGCGGATCCAGTCGGTGGCTTGAGAGCGCCGCGCGAGTCACGTGGTGCGTCCGGGCCATACCGACGTCTGGTCGGTGCGGCTCGGACGTACGCCATTCCGGGAGGGCGCCCCGGAACTTCTGACGCGACGGCGTCAGCGCGTCGACGCCGTCAACGCCTCCCGCTCCAGTCCCAGTTCCCGGGCCAGCGCCTCGTCCGCCCACTGCTGGGCACGCGCGCGTGAGACCGCGCCCGGGTACGACGTGAGCTGCACGGCGAGGCCGTCGAGCAGGGCCGTGAGCCGCAGGGCCGCGCCCGTGGGATCCGGGCACCGGAACTCGTCGGCGGCCACGCCCTCGGCGATGACCTCGGTGATGGCCGCCTTCCACTGCCGGTCGAGGTCCCGGGTGACCTCCCGCAGCGCGGGCTCGCGCAGCGCCGCCGCCCAGCCCTCGATCCACAGCCGCCAGCCCTTGGCCTGGCCGGTCGGGGCGTACCAGCGCACGGCCGCCCGCAGTCGTCGCAACGCGGTGGTACGGCGGCCGAGGAGCCGGCGCAGATGGGCCAGGTCGCCTTCTGCCGCGTGCGCGAACGCGGCCGCCACCAGCTTCTCCTTCGTGGCGAAGTGATAGAGCACCAGCGCGTTGCTCACCCCGAGCGCCGAGGCCACGTCGGAGATCCTGACCGCCGCCACGCCCCGTTCCTCGATCTGCTCGACGGCGGCCCGCAGCAGTTCCTCCCGCCGCTCCGCCACGCTCAACCGCACTCTTGTCACGCCGTAACCCTAAGCCTCACCAGGAGCGACCGCCCTGCCGCGCCCGCGTCGGGCCGCCGTCACCGATGCCAGCCGAAGCGCTCGGTGATCAACGGCAGCCGCTCCGCCGCGATGGCGTGCGCGGCGGCCCGGGGCGTCGTTCCGTCGGCCTGGGCGCGGGTCAGCGTGAGGTCGGTGAGGGCGCGCATCGCGCGTCTGGTGTGGTCGAACGCCTCGTCCGCGTCCGGGCCGATGTCCCCGAACAGGGTCCACCACCACCAGGCGTTCGTGGCCGAGTTGACCACCACGTCCGGCAGTACGGTGACGCCGCGCGCCGCCAGCAGATCCTCCGCGTCCGGCCGTACGGGCATGTTGGCCGCCTCGGCGATCCAGCGGGCGGTGACACGGCCCTGGTTCGAGGCGTCGATCGCGTACGAGACGGCTGCCGGAACCAGTACCTCCGCCTCGGCCGACAGCCAGGCGTCGCCCGGCAGTTCCCGGTCTCCGCGGCGCAACGCGGCGCGGTCGATGGTGCCGTAGCCGTCGCGGGCCGCCAGCAGCGACTCGATGTCGAGGCCCGCCGGGTTGGCGATCGTGCCCTTGATGTCGGCGACGGCCACGACCGTGAGTCCCGCGCGCGTGAGGAAGCGCGCGGTGGCCCCGCCCATGGTGCCCAGGCCCTGCACGGCGACGCGCGTCCTCCAGTACGGCAGACCGGCCCGGTCCAGAGCGGTCAGCACCGACTCCGCGACTCCGCAGCCGCCGACCAGCTCGTCGAGCCCGATGCCGTCGACCTCCACCGCGAACGCCTCCGCGAGCCGCTGCCGGGCGGCCTGCTCGTCGTCGAGCAGCGGATACACGGCCTGCACCGACGAGACGAGCCCCGCCTCGGCCGCCGCGCGGTCGACCACGTCCTGGGTGAGACCGAGGTCCTCGCCCGTGGTCCAGAAGTTCTCGATGTACGGCCGCATGCTCCGCAGGTAGCGCACCAGGAGCCCGTACGCCTCCGGATCCCGGGGGTCGCAGTCGATGCCGCCCTTGGCGCCGCCCAGGGGGACGTATCGCGCCTCCGGGTCGTAGTGCAGTGCCTCCTTCATGCTCATGCCGCGGGCGAGCCCCGTGACCTCGTCCAGCGTGCAGCCCGGCCGCATGCGCAGCCCGCCGCTGGCCACCCCGCGCACCAGTCGGTCGACGACCAGGAAGCCCTGACGGCCGGTGACGTGATCGGTCCAGGTGAGCGACAGCAGGGGGGTGGCCATGGGTTCTCCGGGGTCGGGGCCGCTCCGAGGGGTCGTGAGCCCGCGCGGCTACTGAACGATGAGTCAGTATCGGAGGCGGGCGAGGACATGTCAACGCGGTGTTGGGGTCAGGGGGTATCTGGGACTGTCGGAGCCGCCGACCATAATGGAATTCTCACCGAATCCACCTGGAGGTACCGTGGCCGGTTTCCGTCTCCCGAGTTCCGGGCTGCGCGCCCTGCGGCCCGAGGCCTTCGGCGTGGACCCGAGCGGTGAGCGCATGGCGCGCATCCGCAGATCCCCGCACTTTCGCAACGGCGTCTTCCAGAATCCCGGAGGCGCCGCCCGGACCAGACCGTCGGGATCGATGCTGGAGTTCGCCAAGGTCTTCTACGACAAGGACACCCGGCCCCGCCGCGCCCCCAAGGGCACCGTCCCGGTGCACCCCACCACCTACGCCGACCTGGCCAAGCCGCCTGCCACGGGGCTGCGCCTGACCTGGATGGGGCACTCCAGCGTCCTCGCGGAGATCGACGGTCACCGCGTGCTCTTCGATCCCGTGTGGGGCGAGCGCTGCTCGCCGTTCCCCTTCGCCGGGCCCAAGCGTCTGCACCCCGTGCCGCTGCCGCTCGCCGCGCTCGGACCGGTCGACGTCGTCGTGATCTCCCACGACCACTACGACCACCTCGACCTGCCCACGATCAAGGCGCTGGCCGGCACCGACACCCTCTTCGCCGTACCGCTCGGCGTCGGCGGTCACCTCGAACACTGGGGCGTGTCCACAGACCGGCTGCGCGAGCTGGACTGGCACGAGACCACCAAGATCGGCGGGCTCACCCTGACCGCGACCCCGGCCCGCCACTTCTGCGGCCGCGGACTGCGCAACACCCAGCACACGCTCTGGGCGTCCTGGGTCGTCGCCTCGGACGAGCACCGGATCTACCACAGCGGCGACACCGGCTACTTCGAGGGCTTCAAGGACATCGGCGCCGACCACGGCCCGTTCGACGCCACGATGATCCAGGTCGGCGCCTACTCGGACTTCTGGCCCGACATCCACATGACCCCGGACGAGGGCGTCCGGGCCCACCTCGACCTCCAGGGCGGCGACCCGACCGCGGGCGTCATGCTGCCGATCCACTGGGGGACCTTCAACCTGGCCCCGCACCCCTGGGCGGAGCCCGGCGAGTGGATGATGCGGGCCACGCACAAGGCCGGGGTCGCCATGGCGGCTCCACGCTGCGGCGAGCCCTTCGAGCCGGCGTCGGTGGCTCCCGTGACGCCCTGGTGGCGTGAGGTGGCGGAGGCGCCCGCCGACGGGTGGCCGGCCTGGCCGCCGGTCGCTTCGGGGGCGGATGAGGCGCCGGTCGGTTAGGCGGTTGCTGGGTGCCGGTCGGGTAGGCGGGGGGCTGGGTGCCGGGCGGTTAGGCGGGGCTGCGGGCCGGCCGGTTAGGCGGGGGCCGGGCTCCGGTCGCGTAAGGCAGGGCGGGGGCGCCGGTCGCATAGGGCAGGACGGGATGCCGGTCGGGTAAGGCGGGGACGGGGACGCCGGTCGCGTCAGACGGGGCGGGGGCGGCGGTCGCGTAGGGCGGGACCGGGATGTCGGTCGGGTGAGGCGGGGACGGGCGCCGGTCGCGTGAGACGAGGCGGGGACGGCGGTCGCGTCACTCCTCCCTCCTCCCCGCTCCCCCCTCCCGTCCCCTTGTCCCCTTCCTTTTCCCTTGTCCCCTTCCTTGCGGGCCGCGGCGCGGCCTGAGGGGCGCTCGAGCACTCACCGCGCGCCCCAGCATCGTGATTCGCGCCGGGCGCATGGGAGTGCGCGGAGTCGCCCGGGCGACCGCGCGCGCCGCTACAGGCGGTGACGTTCTGGGGGGCGTTGGTGCGGGTGTGCGGAGTGCTGAAACGTCCCGGCCGGGGCGGTCGTGAATCGGGAAAGACGAGTCCGCGAGGGGCGGGGCACGGAAAGTGCCCCGCCCCTCGACTTTTCTCCGTGACCGCTTCTGACCAGGTCCGATCGTTCGATTGCTCCTTGTGGGCGAATGGTGGACCGGGTTATCGATCTGCCGTACGAGTCCTCATACCAGAGCGGGACGCTGCCTGCGGGACTTTGTCAACTGCCCGCCGCACTTGATGCGAGGCCGACTACCGTGAGTGTCCGTTGGGCGACACGGAGCCGAATTCGTGACTCTGTCGACCGACATCGCGATGGCGCATGCCCCGGGCCGCGCAGACCGCGTGCACCCCAGGCCCCCGACCGACGGACCAGTACGAGGACCCCGATGTCTCAAACACGCGCCCCGGCCGCACGCGCAGACCGCCGTGAGGGCGGGCGGCACGGGCGCCCGGCCGCCCGCACCGCAACCGCGCTGCCCGAGACCCACATACGGCCCCAACTGATGCGGCTGGCGGTGCTGCCGCCCGTCGCGGTGACCCTCAGCGGTTGCGCGGCGGTGCTGTTCATCCTGCGCTCCACCGGCGTGCGGCCGAGCCTCACCCTGTGGGTCGTGCTCGCCGGCACGGTCTCGGTCACCCTGACGGGCATCCTGATCGCCGCCGTGGCCGCCAACCGCGCAGCCAGGTCCGTGAGCGACCGCATCCGTGCCCTGCGCCGCAGCAGTGCGCGCGGCGAGGCCGATCTGCGGGCCCTGGTGGAGACCCTGCGGCGCGGTGACGCCCCGCCGAAGCGCAAACCGCGCAGCGGTGCGCCCGAGGACGCCGACGACTTCGAACTGCTCGCCGCCGACCTGTCCCGCGCCCACGACGGGGCCGTCACCGCCGTCGTCCAGGCGGCCCAGCTCTCCAGCCAGACCGGCAGCGAACAGAAGCTCGAAGTCTTCGTGAACCTCGCCCGGCGCCTCCAGTCGCTCGTGCACCGCGAGATCTCCATCCTCGACGAGCTGGAGAACGAGATCGAGGACCCCGATCTGCTCAAGGGCCTCTTCCACGTCGACCACCTCGCCACCCGTATCCGCCGTCACGCGGAGAACCTCGCGGTGCTCGGCGGCGCCGTCTCCCGCCGGCAGTGGAGCAACCCGGTCTCCATGACCGAGGTCCTGCGCTCGGCCATCGCCGAGGTCGAGCAGTACTCGCGGGTCAAGCTCGTGCCGCCCATCGACGGCACCCTGCGCGGGCACGCCGTCGCCGACGTCATCCACCTGCTCGCCGAACTGGTCGAGAACGCCACGGTGTTCTCCGCCCCGCACACCCAGGTCCTGCTGCGGGCCAACCTCGTCACCTCGGGTCTCGCCGTCGAGGTCGAGGACCGCGGGCTCGGCATGCCCGTCGGCGAGCAGAACCGGATGAACGCCCTGCTCACCGACCCCGACCAGGTCAACGTCGCCAGCCTGCTGGCGGACGGGCGCATCGGGCTGTTCGTCGTCTCCCAGCTGGCCAAGCGGCACGGCATCCATGTGCGCCTCCAGACCAACATCTACGGCGGCGTCCAGGCCGTACTCGTCGTGCCGCAGGGGCTGTTGGGAGCGGAACCGGGGGCGGGTGGCGGCGCGGCGCGGGGTGAGGAGCCGCAGGTTGTGGTGGGTACGGCCGTGCCGCCGCAGTCTCCTGCGCAGGGCCCGGCGCAGGGGCATCCGCCGCAGGCGCCGGTGCCGCCTCAGCAGGGTCGGTATTCGGCGACGGCGGCATCACAGCCGCAGTCGCATTCGCCGCAGGTGGCGTCGCATCGGCAGGCGCAGTCGCCGCAGGCCGGCGGGAGGGGGTCGGCCCCCGGAGCGAATGGCACCGGACCGGTGCCGCTGCCCGTGCGCGGCGCCCAAGGGGAACGGGCCAACCCGGCGGAGGCCGTGCCCGGCATCAGGCCCGACGAACGCCGGCGCGTCGAGGAGAACACCGTCGCTCCGCCGACCCCCCGGGTCAGCACCGTGCGGGGCACCATGGGCAAGCCGACCCTGCCCCGCCGCCGGGCCCAGGAGCACATCGCACCCCAGCTGCGGGGCGGCCCCGCACCGCGTCAGGAGCCCGAGCAACTCGCCGGGCACGACCCGGGGTTGATGGCGGCGTTCCAGCGGGGTGTCGGGCTGGCGGAGACACAGCAGCACATGGAGTCGGAGGGAGAGGGTGCCGAGTCTGTGGAGGGCGGGCACATGGGTGCTGGGCACGTGGGCGTGGGCGGGCATGTGGATGCCGGGCACGTGGGCGTGGACGAGCACACGGGTACCGGGCACGTGGGCGTCGGCGGGCACATGGATGCCGGGCACCTGGGCGAGGGCGGCCACATGGATGCCGGCCCCATGGAGCAGAGCTCTATGGATCAGGGCTCCATGGATCGGGACCACATGGATCCGGCCCACACCGTCACCTGGCACGGGATCACCCCCGCACCACACACGACGTCCGACACCACGACACGCCCCAGGCCGCCAGCACCCCACCCCACCCATCTGGAGTCCGTGCGCCCGCAGAGCGCACATCTTCGGCCGATGTCCCTGGATGCACTCCACATGGACGTGACCCCCATGACCAACCGCCCCTCCATGGGTGCAACGCCCATGAACCCGGCCCGTGCAACCGAGCCTCACCCTGGGCCGACGCCCGGCACCGACCACACCACCTGGCCCGACGGGAGCGCACCAGCCGGATGACCACGACCGTGACCAGCTCGAAGTCCGCCTGGGAGTCCACCCCCACCCCCAGCGCTCCCGCAGACCTTCGTACCTCAAGGAGTCGATCCATCATGGCGAGCGAAGCGCCGACCGCCCATGTCTCCGATCTCGACTGGCTGATGAGCGGCCTGGTGCAGCGCGTGCCGCACACCAGCAGCGCGGTCCTGCTGTCCTGCGACGGGCTCGTGAAGTCGGTTCACGGCCTCGACCCGGACAGCGCCGACCACATGGCCGCGCTGGCCTCCGGCCTGTACTCCCTGGGCCGCAGCGCCGGGGTCCGCTTCGGCGACGGCGGGGAGGTGCGGCAGGTCGTCGTCGAACTCGACTCGACGCTGCTGTTCGTGACCACGGCCGGATCGGGCACCTGTCTCGCCGTCCTGGCCGGCCGCGAGGCCGACGCGGCGGTGCTGGGCTACGAGATGGCCATGCTGGTCAAGAGCGTCCGCCCCTACCTGGTCACCGCCCCCCGGCAGCACTCCGTCGAACCCTCGGCGCTGAGGCCTTGAACGTGGCGGCGGCCGGCGACGGGCCCTGGCTCGACGACGCGGCCGGACGGCTGGTGCGCCCTTTCACGGTCAGCAACGGCCGTACCCGGCCCACCGTCGCGCTCGATCTCATGTCGCAGGTGATGGCCACCGGGGCGACCCCCCTCGGCTACCTCGGCCCCGAGCACGAGCAGGCACTCGAACTGTGCCGCGCCCCCGTCTCGGTCGCCGAGGTCGCCGCCCACCTGAAGCTGCCGGCTGCGGTCACCAAGGTGCTGCTGTCGGACCTCGTCGACTGCGGGGCGCTCACCACCAAGCCCCCCGAGTTCCACCACAACCCGACAGACCGGGCCCTTCTGGAGGCAGTGCTCGATGGACTACGACGACAGCTCTGACCCCTTCCCCACCGCACTGAAGATCTTGGTGGCGGGAGGCTTCGGGGTAGGCAAGACGACCTTTGTGGGCGCGGTCAGCGAGATCGCTCCGCTCAGCACGGAGGAACTGCTCACCACGGTCAGCGCCGCGACCGACAGCCTCGAGGGCGTCGAGAACAAGGTCGAGACGACGGTGGCCATGGACTTCGGCCGCATCACCCTCGATCCGGAACACGTCCTGTACCTGTTCGGCACGCCCGGACAGGAACGGTTCTGGTTCATGTGGGACGAGCTCTCGGAGGGCGCGCTCGGCGCGGTCATCCTCGCCGACACCCGGCGCCTGGAGGACTGCTTCGCGGCCGTCGACTTCTTCGAGCAGCGAGGGCTCGGTTTCATCGTCGCGATCAACGAGTTCGACGGTGGCTACCGTTACGACCCGGAGGAGGTCCGGGCCGCCATCGATCTCGACCCGGAGATCCCCGTCGTCCGCTGCGACGCCCGGATCTCCAGTTCCGGCGTCCAGACCCTGCTCACCCTGGTACGGCACCTCATCGCCCACACACCGGCACCCGCGCCCAGCCACGGTGCCCACATGTGACATCCGCACACACCCGCACGGAGCCGCATATGACGTACGCCCACAGGGACGGAATCCATCCATGAGCCACGGCCCACCCCACCCGGTCGCCCGCCTGCTGCTCACGCCGGAGGACAAGGAGGCCCCCGCCCGCACCCGGCGGCTGCACCGACTGGGGCTGGGGGACCATGCCGACCCGGCGCTCGACGTCTTCGCGGACCACCTGGCCGAGCTCACCGGGGCGCCGTACGCCATGGTCAACTTCATCGGCGAGAACGGCCAGTTCTTCGCCGGACTGCACGCGCGGCACCGGGTGACCCTCACGCGGGCCGACGACACCAAGCCGGAGCTGGGCCGGTACATGGCGCGCGACCATGGGTTCTGCCCCCATGTGGTGGTGCGACGCAAGGCGCTGGTCCTGGAGGACGTCTGCGACTATCCGCGGTTCGCGGGGAATCCGATCGTCGACGAGTTCGGCATCCGCTCCTATCTGGGCGCCCCGCTCATCGACTCCACCGGGATGGCGCTCGGCACGGTGTGCGTGGTCGACGTCCAGCCGCGGCCCTGGGGGAGGCCCGGTCTGGACACCATCAAGGCGTCGGCGGCGGACCTGGTCAGCCGGCTGGAGCGACGGGAGGCCGACGGGCTGCCCCTGCTCTGAGAGCCGTACCGCCGGCGGACCCGTCTCGGAGGTGTCAGGCCTAGTAGCCGCGCCACACGTTGTCGAAGGCGGCGTCCTCGATCGCGCGCCGCTGCCGTACGGCCTCCAGCTCCATCACCGCGTCGCCGACGGCGGCCAGCACGGTCGTGACCGTCTCGTCGGCGAAGTCCTCGCCGGGGTCCGCCGGTTCGTCCCGGATGCCCGCGGCGGCGGCCAGGGCGGCGAGGACCGGCTCGCCCGACGCCCAGCGCTCCTCGGCCCGGCGCCTTGCCTCGGAGTCGACCGGGGCCGTACGCGCGGAGCGCAGCGACAGGAGGCGGCCGCGAGGCCGGTCCGTGAGCCCCACGCTCTCCAGGTCCTCCACATAGGCCGCGGACAGGCCGCGCCCTCGCCGCCACAGCCAGTCCTCGACCGGCTCGTACGGCTCCTGCCGTACGAGCGAGGAGGCGGCCTCGTCCAGCAGACGGTCACCGGTCGGCGCCTGCGCGCTGGGCCTGATGAGATCGCCGTCGAGGACGAGGGCCTGTGCCTCGAGGAGGTCGAACACCTCGGCCGCCGCGAGCGCGAGCGACAGATCGCCCTGTTCCACGGGGTGGTCGGACGCCTGGTCCAGGGCGACGATCGTGAGGTCCCGTGCCGTGTTCATCAGCTGCTCCTGGTCGGTGTGCCGAGTACGGGGCGAGGGCGTCGGGACCGGTGTCGGCGGTCCTGGCGCCCCGGGTCGATTCTTGCTGCCGTCCGGGCGTCGTGTGGCCTACTACGACCATGTCGTGCGGGAGGCCGATCCGCAGCACGGGGCCGAGGGCGTGAAGGAAAGCTGTGGCGCCGCTTAAGAAATCCTCGATGGACCCCGGCGCCGCCGTACGGCAGATTGCTACGCGATTCCACCCCCCTCCGCGGCTGCGGGCCGCCTCGGCGTGCCCGCAGCCGGGACTCGAGCACAGGAGCCGTAGCGTTGAAGGCGCTGGTCAAGGAGAAGGCGGAGCCCGGACTGTGGCTCGCGGACGTTCCGGAACCGGCCGTCGGGCCCGGCGACGTACTGATCAAGGTGCTGCGCACCGGTATCTGCGGCACCGACCTGCACATCCGGTCCTGGGACGGCTGGGCGCAGCAGGCCATCCGCACCCCGCTCGTGGTCGGGCACGAGTTCGTCGGCGAGGTCGTGGAGACCGGCCGGGACGTCACCGACATCGCCATCGGTGACCGGGTCAGCGGCGAGGGCCACCTGGTGTGCGGAAAGTGCCGCAACTGCCTGGCCGGCCGCCGGCACCTGTGCCGCGCCACCATCGGCCTCGGCGTCGGACGCGACGGTGCCTTCGCCGAGTACGTCGCGTTGCCCGCCGCCAACGTGTGGGTGCACCGGGTCCCCGTGGACCTCGATGTCGCCGCGATCTTCGACCCGTTCGGCAACGCCGTGCACACCGCGCTGTCGTTCCCACTGGTCGGCGAGGACGTCCTGATCACCGGCGCCGGACCGATCGGCCTCATGGCGGCGGCCGTGGCCCGGCACGCGGGTGCGCGGCACGTCATGATCACCGACGTCAGCGAGGAGCGGCTGGAGCTGGCCCGCAAGATCGGTGTGAGCCTCGCCCTCGACGTGTCCGGAGCGAGCATCGCCGACGGACAGCGCGAGCTCGGCCTGCGCGAGGGCTTCGACATCGGCCTGGAGATGTCCGGCCGCCCCGAGGCCATGCGCGACATGATCGCCAACATGACGCACGGCGGCCGGATCGCCATGCTCGGCCTGCCCGCCCAGGAGTTCCCGGTCGACTGGGCCCGGATCGTCACCTCGATGATCACCATCAAGGGCATCTACGGCCGCGAGATGTTCGAGACCTGGTACGCGATGTCCGTGCTGCTGGAAGGCGGCCTCGACCTCGCGCCCGTGATCACCGGCCGGTACGGCTACCGCGACTTCGAGGCGGCGTTCGCCGACGCGGCGAGCGGCCGCGGCGGCAAGGTCATCCTCGACTGGACCGCGTAACTCCCCTTCCGCGCAAGCACCTTAGGAGCTTCACCGATGTTCGACTCCGTGCGCGACGACCTGCGCGCCACCCTCGACGAGATCCGCGCCGCCGGCCTGCACAAGCCCGAGCGCGTCATCGACACCCCGCAGTCCGCGACCGTCAATGTCAGCGCCGGCGGCCGCCCCGGCGAGGTCCTCAACTTCTGCGCCAACAACTACCTCGGCCTCGCCGACCACCCCGAGGTGATCGCCGCCGCGCACGAGGCGCTGGACCGCTGGGGCTACGGCATGGCGTCGGTCCGCTTCATCTGCGGCACGCAGGAGGTGCACAAGGAGCTGGAGGCGAGGCTCTCGGCGTTCCTCGGCCAGGAGGACACGATCCTGTACTCCTCCTGCTTCGACGCCAACGGCGGTGTGTTCGAGACACTGCTCGGCCCCGAGGACGCGGTGATCTCCGACGCCCTCAACCACGCGTCGATCATCGACGGCATCCGGCTGTCCAAGGCCCGCCGCTTCCGCTACGCCAACCGTGATCTGGCCGACCTGGAAGCCCAGTTGAAGGAGGCCCAGTCGGCGCGGCGCCGGCTGATCGTCACCGACGGGGTCTTCTCCATGGACGGCTATGTGGCGCCGCTCGCCGAGATCTGTGACCTCGCCGACCGCTACGACGCCATGGTCATGGTCGACGACTCGCACGCCGTCGGCTTCGTCGGCCCCGGCGGTCGCGGCACCCCCGAGCTGCACGGCGTCATGGACCGCGTGGACATCATCACCGGCACCCTCGGCAAGGCGCTCGGCGGCGCCTCCGGCGGCTACGTCGCGGCCCGCGCCGAGATCGTCGCCCTGCTGCGCCAGCGCTCGCGGCCGTACCTCTTCTCGAACACCCTCGCCCCGGTGATCGCGGCGGCCTCCCTGAAGGTCCTCGACCTGCTGGAGTCGGCGGACGACCTGCGGGTGCGGCTCGCGGAGAACACCGCCCTGTTCCGCCGCCGTATGACCGAGGAGGGCTTCGAGATCCTCCCCGGCGACCACGCCATCGCGCCGGTGATGATCGGCGACGCGTCCAAGGCGGGCCGGCTGGCGGAGCTGCTGCTGGAGCGCGGTGTGTACGTGATCGGCTTCTCGTACCCGGTGGTGCCGCAGGGCCAGGCCCGCATCCGCGTCCAGCTGTCCGCCGCCCACTCGACGGACGACGTCAACCGTGCCGTGGACGCCTTTGTCGCCGCCCGGGCCGAACTGGAAGGCTGACGTCCGGCCCGGTCCGGACCTTGCGATAATCGATCTCATGATCGAAGCGCGGCGGCTCCACATCCTCCGTGCGGTGGCCGACCACCGCACCGTGACGGCGGCTGCCGCCGCGCTGTATCTCACCCCCTCCGCGGTCTCCCAGCAGCTCGCCGCCCTGGAGCAGGAGACCGGCCACCGCCTGGTGGAGCGCGGCTCCAAGGGGGTACGGCTGACCCCGGCCGGGGAGATCCTGCTCAGCCACACCAACGCCGTGCTCGCCCAGCTGGAGCGGGCGGAGGCCGAGCTCGCGGCGTACGGCTCGGGCGCGGCCGGCACCGTCACGGTCGCCTCCTTCGCGACCGGCATCGCCCTGGTCGTCGCACCCGCGGTGGCCCGCCTCGCTGAGACGGCGCCCGGCATCCGCATCCGCGTCCAGGACGCCGAGGGCGACGCCAGCCTGCCGATGGTGCTGGACCGGCAGGTCGACATCGCGGTGGCCGTCGAGTACCGCGGGGCACCGCCCGCCGACGACCCCCGCCTGGCCCACGTGCCGCTGTACGCCGAGCCCTTCGACGCGGTCGTCCCGATCAGCCACCGTCTCGCCGACGCGGCCGAGGTTCCGCTCGCGGAGCTGGCCAAGGACACCTGGATCGGCCCCTACCCCGGCAACCCATGTCACGACGTCGTCGTCCTGGCCTGCGAGAACGCCGGCTTCCAGCCTCGTCTCGACCACTCCTCCGACGACTTCCGCGCGGTCGTGGCCCTCGCCTCGGCCGACGCGGGCGTGGCCCTCGTACCGCGCTCGGCGCTGCGCGGCATGGACCTCGCCGGGGTCGTCGTACGCCCCGTCGACGGGGTGGCGCCCACGCGCCGGGTCTTCGCGGCCGTCAGGCGAGGAGCCGAGGAGCACCCCCTGATCCGGCCGGTGCTGGAGGCGCTCGGGGACGTGGCGGGGGAGTGAGCCTCCCGTAACACCGCCGTTTCATATCTGGGATAGCGTCCCGGATATGAAACAGACGGCGGATGGTGCGGACGCCGACGCACCCCCGGACACGGTCGACACCCGTCTCGGTGCCCGCCTCGCCGAGCTACGGGCCGAACGCGGCTGGTCCCTCGGCGAGTTGGCGGAGCGCACCGGCATCAGCCGCTCGACGCTCTCCCGGGCGGAGCGCGCCGAGATCAGCCCCACCGCCTCGCTGCTGAACCGCCTCTGCCACGTCTACGGCCGCACCATGTCCCAGCTCCTCAGCGAGGTCGAGGCGGAGCCCGCGCTGCTGGTGCGGGCGGCCGAGCAGCCGGTGTGGGAGGACCGGGCCTCCGGGTTCGTACGACGTTCCGTGTCGCCGCCCCATGCGGGGCTGCGCGCCGAACTCGTCGAGGGGCGGCTCGCCGCCGGCGCCGACATCGCGTACGACCGGCCGCCCGTACCGGGGCTTGAGCAGCACATCTGGGCACTGGAAGGGGTGTTGGGCGTGACCGTTCAGGAGGTCGAGCACCACATGGGTGCCGGGGACTGTCTGCGGATGCGGGTGTGGGGGCCCACGCGGTTCAGGTGCGCCGGGCCGGAGTCGGTGCGGTACGTGCTGGCGGTGGTGCTGCCGTGATCGTCACGCGACTGTACGAAGCCCAACTGCTCGACCGGGTCGATGACTTGGCCGACCTGTTGGTGGACACCGTGGCCGACGGCGCGTCCGTCGGATTCCTCGCGCCCCTCGACCGTACGGCGGCCCTCGCCTGGTGGACGGAGCGTGCGGCGGCCCTCGGCGTCGGGCGGCTCGCTGTGTGGGCGGCACACATGGACGGGCGTACCGTCGGCACGGTCGCCCTGGCCTTCGCCGACAAGCCCAACAGCGGTCACCGGGCCGAGCTGGTCAAGCTGATGGTGCACCGGCAGGCACGGGGGCAGGGCCTCGGCCGCAGGCTCCTGAGGACGGCCGAAGAGGCGGCCGTCGGCGCGGGCGTCACCCTCCTCCACCTGGACACCGAGACCGGCAGCCGCGCCGAGCGCCTGTACGACGCGGCCGGCTGGACCCGGGCCGGGGTGATCCCCGACTACGCGGCGAGCCCGGCCGGCGAGCTGCGGCCCACGACGATCTACTTCAAGCGCATGGGCGGTTGATCGGTCGCCCACCGCGCTCACCAGGTCGTTGTCAGCGGCAGCCGCTACCGTGCGTCTCATGCCGGATGCCGAAGATGTACGCCGTATCGCCCTGTCCCTGCCGGACACGACGGAGAAGATCGCCTGGAGCATGCCCACGTTCCGGGTCGCGGGCAAGATGTTCGCCACGCTGCCCGAGGAGGAGACGTCCGTCGCGGTGCGCTGCCCCAAGGAGGAGCGGGACGAGCTGGTCCTCGCCGAGCCGGGGAAGTTCTGGATCGCCGATCACGAGGCGCAGTTCGCGTGGGTGCGGGCCCGGCTCTCCGCCCTGGAGGACGAGGGCGAACTGCGCGACATCCTCGCCGACTCCTGGCGCCAGGCGGCCCCGCCCCGACTGCTGGAGGCGCACCCGGAGTTGGGGCTGCCGACGGCGGAATGAAATCCGTGGGGCGTTGTCAGTGCCTCGTGCCATGATCCGAGGCAGGTGTGTGAGCCGGGGCGGAGGGGGCCCCGGCTCCCACCTGGGCTCGTGGGGCGCGGACGGGGGCTCCCAGGGCCGGTGAGCGGGGTCGTGGGTGAGCGGCCGGTCCGGGAGGGGCTTGAGGGGCATGCGCAAGGGCACGCGGGCCGAGGCGCGCTCGGTGTGGTCGCGGGACTTCGGGCTGTTCTTCGTCGCGCGGGCCGTAGCCCAGCTCGGGGACACGATGCTGCCCGTGGCCCTCGCCGCGGGCCTCCTGCAGCACGGCTACGGTGCGGGCGCGGTCGGCCTCGCCCTGGCCGCGACGTCGGCCGCCTTCGCCGGGCTCATCGTGTTCGGCGGGGTCCTCGCCGACCGCTTCAACACCCGCAGGCTGATGATCGGCGCCGACCTGGTCCGCCTGTGCACCCAGTCCCTGGCCGCGGTGCTCTTCTTCTCCGGGCACGTGGTGCTCTGGCAGATCTGCGCGATCGGCTTCGTCAACGGCGTGGCCGGCGCCGTGTTCCAACCGGGCGTCGCGGGCACCGTCCGCCGGCTGTCCACCGACGTCCAGGGCGCGAACGGCGCCATACGGATCGCCGAGGCCGTCGCCCAGCTCGCCGGTCCGGCCTTCGCGGGCCTGCTCGTCGGCTTCGCGTCGCCCGGCGGCGTGTTCACGGCCCACGCGACCACGTACGCGGTCAGCGCCCTGTGCCTCCTCCTGCTGCGCCTGCCCCCGCAGACCCGGCCGCCCGCGGGCGCCGCCGTCCGGCGCGGAGCAAGGGCCTTGCGCGCCGATCTGGCGGAAGGCTGGCGGGAGTTCAGAGCCCGCACCTGGCTCTGGGGCGTGATAGCCGTCTGGTGCGTCTACATGATCACCGTGTGGGGCCCGACCGTCCCGCTCGTGGCCACGGAGGTGGTTCAGCAGCACGGCCCACGCGCCTACGGCCTGATCAACTCCGCGCTCGGCGCCGGCACCGTCGTGGGCGGCCTGCTCGCCCTGCGGCTGCGCCCGCGCCGCATGCTGCGGGCCGGCGGGATCGGTGTCTTCGCGTTCGCCGCGTTCCCGGTGTCGGTCGGGGCGGGGCTCGGGGTCCCGGCCATGGCGGCGGGGGCCGCGGTCGCCGGGGCCGGCATGGCCTTCTGGAGCGTGATGTGGGCGACGAGCGTCCAGACCCAGGTGCCGGCCGACGTCCTCAACCGCATCCACGCCTACGACGTGGCGGGCTCGCTGGCGATGATGCCGGTCGGCCAGGCCATCGCCGGACCCGCCGCCGCGGCCCTCGGTACCGATCATGTCCTCCTGGTCGCCGGAGCGATGGGTCTCGTCGTCGCGGGTTCGCTGCTGTCGGTGCCCTCGATACGGAACCTGGTGAGGGCCGACGCGCCGCCGACGGCCGTGCCGGCCCCGGCGCCGGCGGACGGGCGGATACGGCCCGAGCGGCGCTGAACCGGGCGGGCACGAAGAAACGAGTGCGCGACCATCGACCCGAGTGCGGTATTGTTTTCCTGCGCGTTCGGCCGGGGGAAACCCCAGGTCAGGCGGGCATCGGGACGTGGCGCAGCTTGGTAGCGCACTTGACTGGGGGTCAAGGGGTCGCAGGTTCAAATCCTGTCGTCCCGACTTGTGAAGCAGCAAGTCGGAGGCCGTATCGGAAATGCCGATACGGCCTTTTGGTTTTCCCGGAGCGCCACGCACCCAAAAGGACGGCCCCGCGGGCGCTCGCCCGCGGGGCCGTGCGCTGCCGGGTGTCAGGCGTAGGCGTCGAAGGGGACCCCGGACGGCTTCGTGTAGTTGAGGGCCCACTGGAAGTCGCCGTCGTCGATCTTGATCGTGGCCGAGCCGAAGTCCGCGCTCAGGAGCTTGTCGCGGTATCCGGCCGGATAGCCGTTCCAGCCGACCAGGCGCGGGAAGAACCAGTTGCCGGTGGCGTTCTCGGCCGGCTCGTCATTGCCGCCCGCGAAGCGGAAGCAGTGACTGGAGACACCGTCCTTGTGGTAGACGATCTTCGGATGGGTGCCGTCGAAGCGGATCGCCGAACGGGCCGCCGTCTGATACGTGTTGTGCTGCGACACCGACACGTACTCGACCTGGTCGTCCTTGATCCACACGATGACGTGTTCCCAGTCGTGGGTGTGCCCGAGGGCCGCCGGACCGAGGGTGATCTGGTCCTTCTCGAAGTAGCTGGCGTACATCACCGCGCACCATCCGTTGTTGCACTTCGCGCGCGAGTAGGTGTTGGCGTTGGCCAGCTGGGCGTAGTCGTGGCACTTGCCGTTGACGTCGCCGCCGAGCCTGAGGCCCGGGTTGAGGGTGCCGTCGGCGCCGATGGCGGCGGTGGCGTAGCAGCCGTCGCCGTCGTAGTCGTAGGCCGGGGAGAACGTCTGCTCCAGGCCGTCGGCGTTCTGAGGGAGCAGGGTCAGGACACTCGCGTGGGCGCTCGCGGGGAGGGCCGCGACGAGCGTGAGGGCGCCGAGAAGGGCCGTCGCGAGGGTGCTCGACTTGCGCATCACGTCTCCCGGTTCAGCAGTAGAGGTTGCCGCCCGGCGAGACGCCGAGGATCGAGGTGAACCGGTTGTAGGCGTCGACGCGGCTCTGGACCTGGGCCGGGTTCTTGCCGTCGCACTCCAGGGAGCCGTTGATGGAGCGGATGGTCTGGCCGAAGCCGGCCTGGTTCACCATGGCGTTGTGGGGGGTCATGGTGCCGGGGCCGGACTGGGTGTTCCAGTACCAAAGACCCGTCTTCCAGGCGACCGCGGCCTCGTTCTGCACCCGCCAGGGGTTGTTGAGCAGGTCGATGCCGAGCGCGTCTCCGGCGGCCTTGTAGTTGAAGTTCCACGACAGCTGGATCGGGCCGCGGCCGTAGTAGGCGGCCTGACCGGCGGGGCAGCCGTAGGGCTGGTTCCAGTCGCAGTAGTGGGGGTAGTTGGCGGTGTTCTGCTCGACGATGTGGACCAGGCCGCCGGTCTCGTGGTTGACGTTGGCGAGGAAGGCGGCCGCCTCCTGCTTCTTCACGGTGTCGCTGCCGGTGTTCGCGAAGCCCGGGTAGGCGCTCAGCGCGGCGGTGAGACCGCTGTAGGTGTAGAACGAATTCCGGTTCGGGAACATCTGGTTGAACTGCGCCTCGCTGACCACGAAGCCCGAAGGGTTGCCGCCGCCCCCGCTCGCCGGCGCGTTCCACTTCTGGTTCGCGGTGCCGGTGCAGGTCCAGATCTGGAGCCGGGTGCCGTTGGCGCTGTTGTTGTCGCGGACGTCCAGGCACTTGTTCGCGGCCGGGTTCACGATGTCACGCGCACCGCTGACCACCCACTGCTGGTTGGCGCCGCCCGAGCAGTCCCACAGCTGGACCGCCGCGCCGTCCGCCGTGCCGCGGTCGACGACGTCCAGACACTTGCCGAGCGCGCGCAGGGTCCCGTCACCGGAGTTGGACCAGATCTGGGCGCCGGTCCCGTTGCAGTCGTAGAGCTGTACTGCGGTGCCGTTGGCGTTGCTCGCGCCCGCCACGTCGACGCACTTGCCGGCGAGGCCGGTGATCGTGCCGTCGGCGGCCCGGGCGGGCGTCACGGTGAGCAGGGCGGTGAGGACGGCGGTGAGCACCGCGAAGATCGCGAGCCGGGGTCTGAGCTGGGTCGAGGACATGGTCGAGGACGCTCCTTTGAGGTGTCGGGGGGTGAGCCGGCCGCCCCTCTTCGCGAGGGACGGCCGGCGGCAGGGCTCAGGGACGCGCTACGGGTAGTTCGTCAGATTGGCCACGTTGGAACCGGAGTTGGACGGTCCACCCGTGTTGTTGACGACGTGCCGGATGGTGCCGGTGCCGCCGAGGGAGACGGTCACCATGCTGGTGAACCGCACTCCCGCGCTGTTCGGCGCCTCGATGGCGCGCTCGGCGGTCACACTCGGGTTGACGTTGAAGTAGCAGTAGCTGCCGAGGCCGTACGCCTGGTGGCTGGTGACGGAGTCGGCGACCTTGTAGGCGGCGTAGCCCTGGGTGGAGCCGTTCATCCAGGCGGCCTGGTTGGGCGGGTCGTACGGCATCTCGTTCTGGTAGAAGTACGTCCGGCCGCCGTTGCCGTTCCAGATGGTCTGGTACTTCTGGTAGTGCTCGACGAACAGGCCGTACGCGGTGACGTTGTCGCCGTTGACGATCAGGCCGGTGTCGCCGGTGTTGGTGTTCCAGCCGACGCCGCTGCCGTGGTCGGCGCGCCAGATCCACATGTGGTCGCCGATGACGTTGTCGCTGTTGATGACGAGGCTGGTGGTCGCCTTGCCGACGGCCGCGCCGCCGACGCGGAAGTACACGTCGTGCAGCGAGGTCGGGTTGGCGGCGTGCGAGGCGGACGAGCCGGTCGGGCCGACCTCCATCAGGGTTGGCGAGTTGGTGGTGCCCGCGTCGAAGAGGACACCCGCGATCTTCACGCCGTCGACGTCGGCCACCTTCATGGCGGTGACGCCGTTGTCCGGGATGAACGTGGCGAGGCCCAGGCCGAGGACGACGGTGTCGGCGCGGTTCACCTGGAGGGTCTGGTTGAGGTGGTAAACGCCCGGGGTGACCAGCAGGTTCTTGCCCGCCGCCAGCGCCGCGTTGATGTCGGCGGCGGTCGAGCCCTGCTTCACGACGTAGAAGGAGTCCAGGGACAGCGAGCTGCCGGACGGGGAGCCGCCCGCCCAGCTCGTCGCGCTGGAGTTGGAGCGCACCGACGGCACGAACACCTTGTAGGTGCCGTCACCGTCGACGTACAGGAACGGCTTCTCGCGGCTGACCGGGGTCTGCGCGACCGTGGTGTACGGCGGGTTGGGGAAGCTGGTGCCCGGGACGCCCTGGCTGCCGACGAAGACCATGTTCCAGTTGGAGCCGGTCCAAGTGCCGAGCTGGGAGTTGCGGGTCAGCCACTGCTGCTGCGTACCGGAGTTGACCTGGCCGTCGACCTTGGTGTCGGCGAACAGACCGCCGCTGGACCAGCCGCCGTCGTCCAGGGCGAGGTTGCCGCGCAGGTGCATGCGGCGGTAGGCGGAGGCCTGCGAGACCGCCCAGCGGTCGCTGCCGCCCGTCGGGTTGACGGACAGGTTCTCGGCTCCGCGCCAGAAGTTCTGGGTGGCGTTCTGCGGCGGGAACCAGTCGGCCTCGGCGTGCACCGCCCCGTTGATCGTGACCGCGTCAGGGGACAGACCGAGCCCGGCGACCTGGGTGTAGAAGCCGACGTTGACGTCCGCGCTGTAGGAGCCCGGCTTGAACAGGACGGCGTAGCGCTGCGCGCCGAACTGGTTCGTCTCCTGCTGCTGGAAGATGGTGTTGAGCCGGTTCTGGATCGTCGAGGACGACATCGACGGGTCGAAGACGACGACGTTCGGGCCGAGGTCCGGATTCGCGGTCGACTGGTTCACGGGGACCACCTGGAAGCGCTGGGCGGCGCTGCCGTTGCACGTGTACTGCACGAACTGCACGCTGTCGGCGAGCGAGGCGCCCGGGTCGTCCAGGCACTTGCCGCTGTTGCGGTTGACGAAGCGGTAGACGCCGCCGCCCTCGTCGACGGGCAGCCACTGCTGGTTGGCGCCGCCGCCGTAGGCCCACAGATGGACCGGCGCGCTGTCGGCGGTGGAGACGTCGGCGACGTCCACGACCTGACCGGTGCTGTTGCGGTTGTTGATGCGGACGTAGCCGTCGCCGGTGGCGGTGAAGCTCCACTGCTGGGCCGTGGTGCCGTTGCAGGAGTACTGCTGCACGACGGTGCCGTTGGCGGTGCCCGCCGCCCGGGCGTCCAGACACCGGCCGCTCGCGGCGTTCATGACGGTCGCGAAGTCGGCCGGCAGCGCGGCCGCGCTCGCGGGCGCCGGTGCCGAGGTGAGCAGGGAGGCGGCCGCCACGGTGACGACCGTGACGGCGGTGGATCTGCGCAGGCGCTTGAGCGCGGGGCGCGCGAAGATGAGCACGAGTTCTCCTCGCCGAACTGGTCGGCCACTGGTGGGGGTTGGCTGGATCAGCCGGTGTAGTCGGCGAGAACGCGGGTGAAGTCCCAGTCGGACTGGTTCACGCCGGAACAGCTGTCGGCGGGGCCGCCGGTGCAGGGGCGGTCACGGTTGACGGACCAGAAGGTCAGCCGCGCCAGGTGGTGTTGCTGGGCGTAGGTGAGCATCGTCCGGAAGTCGGCGACCGTGACGGTCTCGTTCTGGTCGGTGACGCCGTTCATCGACGAGATGCCCATGGACCGGTAGGCCTGGTCGTCGCTGTAGCCGTACGCCGACTTCAGCGCGCCCTTGAGGCCCTCGGCGGCCCGCACGGACAGGTCGCCCATGTTCTGGCCCACGCCACCGAAGTTGAACGGCATGATCGTCCAGGCGTCCACGGTCAGACCGGCTTCCGCGGCGCGGTTGATCAGGCTGGTGTCGGGGCCGTTCTGGCCGGTGCCGATGGTGACGTACACCTTCAGACCGGGGTTGTCCGCCTTGACCTTCTTCAGCGCGTCGACCGTGCGCTCCTGCACGGCCGGGCTGTCGTAGGCGTCGGCTTCGAGGTCGATGTCGATGGCCTTGAGCCCGAAGGCGCTGATGACCTTCTGGTAGGCGGCGGCCAGTTCGCCGGAACCGGAGCAGGAGCTCTCCAGCTTGTTGCCGCTCCAGCCGCCGAAGGACGGGACGACGTCACCGCCGTTCGCCCGCACGGTCTCGACGGTCCGCTGGTCGACGCCGCCGGTCAGCGCACGGCCGCCGTCCCACTGCGGGTCGCAGTAGCCGTTGCTGAGGACGAAGGCGAGCGTGAAGTACTTGACGCCGGTGGCGTCGGTGACGGTGGTCGGGTTCGGCGGGCTGCCCCAGCCGTTGTAGAGGTAGGGCGCCATGGCCATCGGCGGGGTGGGGAGGGCCTGGGCCTGGGGGGCGGCGAGCGGACCGGTGGTGAGGGAGAGCGCGGTGAGGGATATCGCGGTGGGGAGAGACTTGGGCATGTGCGGAGGCCCTTCGTGGGGGGTGAGCCACCGGGCCGCGTTCACCTTCTGAACGGTGAGTGCGTCACGGGGTGCCTGGCTGACCCGTGAACCTAAAGGTATGGACCACTTTCGTCAAGACGTGAAGTAAGCAATGAGGAAAGTGACTTGGGTTGGCCGGGTACGTGTGACCCCGGCCAACCTCAGCGGCTCACTCGGCGGCCGTGCCGAACCACCGCCGCAGCCCGTCCAGCAGCTCCTCCTGCTTCTCACCGGCCCAGGCGACATGGCCGTCCGGCCGCAGCAGCACCGCGGGCACGTCCAGCTCCGCGCCGGCGTCTACGACATGGTCGACCCGGTCCGCCCAGCCGCGCACCGACAGCTGCCCGGTCCGGTCGAGCAGCAGCCCCCGGCCGCCGTGCGTCAACTCGTAGAGCCGGCCCTGCTTCAGGCTCACGTCCGGCATCCGCCGGCCGAGCAGCTCGTGGCCCTCGCCGAAGTCGTAGCGGACGTCGACGCCGGTGATCAGGCCGGTCACGTACCGGTTCACCTCCTCGAAGTCCATCAGCTTCGAGAACAGCTCCCGCAGCGCCGTCGCACCCGGGTCGGTGCCCAGCAGCGTGATCTGCGCGCGGGTGTTGGCCAGCACCGCCGCACCCACCGGGTGCCGTTCGGCGTGGTAGGTGTCCAGCAGCCCCTCGGGTGCCCAGCCATGGACCGCGGCGGCCAGCTTCCAGCCGAGGTTGAAGGCGTCCTGGACACCGAGGTTGAGCCCCTGTCCGCCGGTCGGCGGGTGGATGTGCGCCGCGTCGCCGGCCAGCAGCACCCTGCCGACCCGGTAGCGCTCGGCCTGCCGGGTCGCGTCGCCGAACCGGGAGAGCCAGCGCGGCGAGTGCGCGCCGAAGTCGGTGCCCGCGACGGCCCGCAACCGCTGCTTGAACTCCTCCAGGGTCGGCTCGCTCGCCCGGTCCTCCGCCACGCCCTCGGCGGGCACGACCACCCGGTAGACCCCGTCCCCGGTGGCTCCGGCTCCGAACCGCAGCTGGGTCTCGCGGACTTCGGCGACGACCGCGGCGATCGTCTCCGGATCCTCGGTCAGCTCCATCTCGCCCAGCAGCGTCTCGACCGTGGCGGCCTCACCGGGGAAGCCGACACCGAGCGTCTTGCGCACCAGGCTGCGCCCGCCGTCGCAGCCGACGAGATAGCGCGAGCGCAGATGCGTGCCGTCCGCCAGCTCGACCGTCACCCCGTCGGCGTCCTGGCTCAGCCCGACGACCTCGCAGCCGCGCCGGAGGTCGGTGCCGAGTTCCAGGGCACGCTCGTTGAGCAGCCGCTCGGTGACCGGCTGCGGGTGGGCGAGGGTGTACGGATGGGCCGTGTCCATGCTCTGCGGCCACGGCTTGACGATGCCGCCGAAGAGGCCGCCCAACTGGAACTTCTCGCTGACGGCGGCGAACCGGTCGAGCACGCCGCGCTGGGCCATCACCTCGACGCTGCGCACATGCAGGCCCTGCCCGCGGGACTGGCTGGTCGGCTCGGTCAGTCTCTCCAGCACGACCACGCGCACGTCGTGCAGCCGCAGCTCGGCGGCCAGCATCAGGCCGGTCGGTCCACCGCCGGCAATGATGACGTCGATCATCACAATCCCCGTTTCCGCAGGTCCTGGCTTCGGTCGGTGATTGTGCTGCACCTGAGGGGCCTTGCCGCAAGACCCCCGGTGCGCTATACGTTGAGAGTGGCAAGGAGTCGACGACCTCCTTGCCCTCGCTGTTTATCGCTGTTTTCCGGGGCTCAGATCACGCAGCCCACATGGGCCAGCGCCTGCTTCAACAGCACTCCGTGACCGCCCGGCATCTCGCTCTGCACCGCCGGGGACAGGGCCTCCTGCGGGCTGAACCAGACCAGGTCGAGGGCGTCCTGACGCGGCCGGCAGTCACCGGTGACCGGGACGACGTAGGCGAGGGACACCGCGTGCTGACGCGGGTCGTGGTACGGCGTGATGCCCTGCGTCGGGAAGTACTCCGCGACGGTGAAGGGCTGGAGCGAGGTCGGCACGCGCGGCAGCGCCACCGGGCCGAGGTCCTTCTCCAGGTGGCGCAGAAGGGCGTCGCGGACGCGCTCGTGGTGCAGTACGCGGCCGGAGACCAGGGTCCGGCTGACCGTACCGTCCGGTCCGATGCGCAGCAGGAGGCCGATGCTGGTGACCTCTCCGCTGTCGTCGACGCGCACGGGCACGGCCTCGACGTACAGGATGGGCATGCTGGCGCGTGCCTGCTCCAGCTCGTCGGTGCTGAGCCAGCCGGGCGTGGTTTCGGTCATGTCAGACATTGCTTGATCATACTTTCCGGGAATTGCGAACGCTCAGTCGCGAGGGGGACGGGGGACGGGGTCGGGCAGTCCGTAGAGGCGGCGGGCGTTGTCACCAGCCGCCCACGCCGCGATCCGCAGCGCGTCCGGCAGGCTCAGCTCGTCGGCGTCCACCCGTTCCTGGAGCAGCTCGCCCAGGCCGCGACGGAACGCCAGTGCGCCGAGCCGGTACAACTCGGCCAGACCATAGGCGTCGGAGCTGTACAGCAGTTTGCGGAACGGGGTGATCTCCAGTGCCTCGGCCAGGATCGCCCGGGAGCGGGCCGGGCCGACATGGTGCAGGGTGAGGCCCACGTCGAGGTACACCTGCTCGAAGACGGCCGCCAGATAGGCGGCCTGGCGCTGGTAGGGCCAGCAGTGCAGGAGCAGGACCGGGATCGTGCCGTTGGTGAGGTGCAGCCAGTCCGTGAGATGGGTCGGGTCCACCCGGTGCAGGCGGATGTCGGCGTCCCCGAACCCGGTGTGCAACTGGAGCGGGAGCCCCAGGTCCACCGCCGTCCACAGCAGATGCCGGACCAGGACCGGGTCGGTCAGCCGTCCGCCGTCCGCCAGCCACTGCCGGGCGGCCGCCGTGACGAGCGCGTCCGAGGGGCGCGCCGGGTCCAGCTCGAAGCCGGTCCGGTAGGCGGCCACCGACTTCACGGCCACGACGCCCGGGCGTCGTACGGCCTTCTCGACGGCCGAGCGGAAGGCGGCGGTGTACGCGTCCGGTTCGACGCCCTCGGCCGCGACCGCCTCGGCGACCGATTCCAGCCGTACGACTTCGTAGGCGGCCGCGCCGGCCGCTTCCGCCAGTTCCCGGGGCGAGGTGATCGGGTGGGGCGTGTAGCCGGTGTCGACGCAGAACGCCTCGGTTCCGGCGGCGGCCAGGAACCGGCGGTTCACCTCGTCCGGACCCAGCTCCGCACGCCGGGTCAGATAGGCGTCGGCGGCGGCGTGGCGCGGCAGGTTCAGCAGGGGCGCGCAGTGGCGGCGTACGGCGATGCCGAGCGGGGTGTCGAAGGGCGAGACGCCGGCCCACGGCTCGCCCTCGGTGAGCAGGGACTCGAAGCCGGCCCGGCCCGGATCGGCGGTGACGATCCCGTGGCAGTGGTGGTCCACCAGCGGCAGCTCCGCGAGCGCCTCATGGACCGGTCCGATGGCGCTCATGTCAGTACCGCCACCGGTACGCCGCCGCGACCTGGTCGTCGTCCAGCCCGGCCACGGCGTCCAACTCCCCCTGCCGCACGGCGATCACGGCGTCGGCCAGCACCGGACCCAGCGCCGCACGGAGTACCTGGTCCGTACGGAACTCCTCGACGGCCTCGCCCAGCGGCGGCAGTCTGCGGACGCCTCGGGCCGCCGCCTCCTCGGCACCGAGCAGGGCCGGATCGCCGGTGATCTCCTCGGGCAACCGCGCGTCCGACGCCACACCGTCGAGACCGGCGGCGATCAGACAGCCCAGGGCGAGGTACGGGTTGGCGGCCAGGTCCACCGGCTTGACCTCCAGGTTGGCGGCCTGGTCGCGGTGGCCCGCCGTGCCGGTGACCACGCGCAGCCCCGCCTCCCGGGTCTCCCGGCCCCAGGCGGTGAACACCCCGGCCCACTGCGAGGGTCTCAGCCGCAGACCGCTCGCCGGGCTCGGCGCGGTCACCGCGGTGAGGGCGGGGAGATGGGCGAGCACGCCGGCCACGAACGACTCCGCCTGCGGCCGCATGCCGTGGCGGCGGTCACCGCCCGCGTGCAGGTTGAGCCCGTCACGCCAGGCGGAGAGGTGGACATGGCCGCCGTTGCCGACGCCCTGCCCGAGGACCGCGGGGGCGAAGGACACCGCGAGGCCGTGGCGTTGGGCCACCGCCCGGATGGTCTGCCGCACCAGCACACTGTGGTCGGCCGCCGCCACCGGGTCGAGCGCGGCCACCGACAGCTCGAACTGCCCCGCCGCGTACTCGGGATGGAACTGGTCCACCTCCACGCCCTGCCGTGCGAGCGCCGCCAGCAGTTCGGCGGCACAGTCGCTCAACTCGACCTGGCGGGTGGCGCCGTACGCCGGACCCGTCACCGCGGGCACGAACGCGCCGTCGGGGCCCGGCGGCCGGGCGACGGACCACTCGATCTCGATGGCCGCCCTGAAGGTGAGGCCGTGCCGCTCGGCGGCGTCCCGGACCGTCCGCCGCAGGAAGGTGCGGCTGCATCCGGGATGCCGCTCGCCCTCCTGTGTGATCCGGTCGACCGGTGCCCAGGCCCACCCGGGCTGCCCGGCCAGCTCCACCAACCGGTCCAGATCGGGGTAGAGCCGCAGATCGCCGTCCGGGGAGCCGAGGACGTCGGTGGTGACGATGGAGTCGTTCGCCAGGAAGGTGTCGAACACCGGCGACATCCCCACACCCCAGGCCGCCGCGGAGGCGAGCTTCGCCGTCGGGACCGTCTTGACCCGGGCGACGCCCGCCGTGTCGACGTAGGCCAGCACGATCCCGTGCACGCCCCGCCCGGACAGCTCGCCGCTCAGCGCGCCGGCCCGCTCGACGTCACCGGGACGCCCGCCCGGGACGGGGTCGGCAAGGGTGGTCATACGGTCTCCTCGACGAGCTCTGCCGGTCCGCGCCGGTTCGTCCGGGTGTGCGGTGCCTTTCGGCGTCAGGGTTTCACGGCCACCGCGCCGTACTGCGGCACCGGCGCGGGAGAGTCGGGGGCGCGCCACTGCGAGCAGGACACCATGCCCGGCTCCAGCAGCTCCAGGCCCTCGAAGAACGCGGCGATGTCCGCACCGCTGCGGGCGGTGATCGGCGGGGTGGCGTTCTCGTTCCAGAACTTCATCGCCGGGATCTGCCCCTCGCCGCCGAGCTCGGAGTCGAAGGTCGGGTGCGTCAGGACCAGCAGGCTGCCGGAGGGGACCGCGGCCAGGACGCGCCGCACGATGTCGCGGGCCTTGTCGTAGTCGAGGACGAAATTGAGGATGCCCAGCATCATCACCGCGACCGGCTCGGTGAAGTCCAGGGTCTGCCCGGCGCGTTCGACGATCGCGTCCGGGTCGTGGACGTCGGCGTCGATGTAGGCGGTGACGCCCTCGTGGGTGCCGGTCAGGAGCGTGCGGGCGTGCACGAGCACGATCGGGTCGTTGTCGACGTACACGATCCGCGAGTCGGGCGCGACGCGCTGGGCGATCTCATGGGTGTTCTCCGCCGTGGGCAGCCCGGTGCCGATGTCCAGGAACTGCCGTATGCCGCGCTCCTGCGCGACGAAGCGCACGGCCCGGCCGAGGAAGTCGCGGTCCGCGCGGGCGATGTCCCGGATGATCGGGAACATGCCGGCGACGTGCTCGCCGACCTGCTGGTCGACCTCGTAGTTGTCCTTGCCGCCGATCCAGTAGTTCCACACCCGCGCGTTGTGCGCCACACCGGTGTTCAGCCTCGCCGACCCGCCCGACGGGGTGTGGCCATCACTCACGACTCGTCCTCTCCTCGCACGAACGACCGAAACCGGTCATCGTCGCCATTGTGCCGCCCCGTTGATCACGGTGTCCCGCGAATCGGCAGAGCGGGCACGGCCGTTCGTGCGCGCAGGAGGAAGTCGCCCGTGGCCCGGGCTACTCGATCTCGCTGGGGGTCGAGGCCGGCGACTTTCCGGCCAGGACGTCGTTCAGCCGCTGGGTGCCCAGCGTCACCGCCTGCTTGACGGAGTCGTCCTCGTCCCCGTCGAGTCCGCCGGCCGTGACGGTGATCGCGTTGATGCCGACACGTACGGCGGCGACGTCCTCGGTGAGGGTGGCCGGATCGCCGTCGGCGGTGCCCTTGATCGTGACGCGCAGTCCGACGCGGTCGTCGCCCTCGTCGGGCACCGAGGTCTCGATGACCTGGACGGTGCGCTCGCCGCCGCCGTCGCCGGTGACGGTGAACTGGTCACACTCCTGCGGCAGGGTCTTCAGCCATTCCAGGGCCTCCTGCGGATCCGTCCGCTCGTAGGCGGCCACCTGGTACAGCAGCCGGGAGTCGCCCTGCGAGAAGCCGCGCAGCGCGGACGCCCCGGACGGCTTGCCCAGCAACTGGTCGGTGTAGAGGCCGTCGAGCAGCCGCTGGCAGTCGGCGGCGTCCGTCTTGCCGCTGAGGAAGTCACCGACGTCGACGTTGCCGATGAGCAGGCTGTCGTGCCAGGTGGCGATCTCCGAGTCCTTCACCTGCGTCCAGTCGTCCTCGATGTCCGCCGCGGTGATCAGCGCGGTCTGGGCGCCGGACTCGGTGAGCGTGGGGCCGGGCGAGGCGGTCGACGTGCCGGTGGGCGAGCCGGACGGCGTCTGCCGGCCGACGGCCGCGGCCTGGTTGACGTCCTTGCCGTCGCCGTCCGAGCAGGCCGCGGTGGTCAGCAACGCGGCGGCGGCCACGGCCGAGGAGAGAACACGGACGGATCGGGACGGGCGAGGGGTCATCTGGGCTGCCTCCTGTAGACGTGACGCAGGTGTACCCTCAGCGCACCATCGCCCCCCGCACGCCACCAGCCGCGCCGGACCGTTCGAGTGAGCACCCCGGACAGGGCCGCGGAGCGTCAGCGGCCGGGCTGTCCGTACCCGTGCTGCCAGGCCCAGGCGGCGATCTCGACGCGGTTCCGGGCGGACAGTTTCAGCTGGACGCTGGACAGATGCGTCTTGACCGTCGAGAGGGAGACGAACAGCTCGGCGGCGATCTCGGCGTTCGTACGGCCGAGGGCCACCAGGCGTACGACGTCGAGTTCGCGATCCGTGAGGGGCTCGGTGGGGGGAGCCGGTCTCGCCGGTGCGGCGGTGTCCGGCGCGGGGGTGAGGTGCTTGAGCAGCCGGACCGTGACCGACGGCGAGACCAGCGAGTCACCGGCCGCTGCGGCGCGGACCGCCTCCGCGAGGAGGGTGGGCCCGGAGTCCTTCAGCAGGAACCCGCAGGCGCCGCCGCGCAGGGCCCCGTACACGTACTCGTCGAGGTCGAAGGTCGTGACCACGACCACCCGCATCGGATCGGCGACTTCGGGCCCCGCGAGCCGCCGGGTCGCCTCCAGCCCGTCCAGCTTCGGCATCCGGACGTCGAGCAGGCACACGTCGGGCCGCTCCCGCCGGGCCAGCGCCACCGCCTCCTCGCCGTCGGCGGCCACGGCGACGACGGTGATGTCGGGCTGGGCGTCGAGGAAGAAGCGGAAGCCGGTGCGGATCATCTCCTGGTCGTCGGCGATGAGGACGCGGATGGGCGCCCTGGACGGGGGCGGGGTGGTCATGGCTCGATCATGCCTCAGGGGTACGGGCGGGAGGCGGCGAGTTCTTGGGCTGAGAGGTGGGTATCGCGTGCAGCCGCGGCACCACCCTGGTCCGCCCGCCCCCGCGCGCGCCTCGGCCACAAGTCCGGCTTCGGCGGCGGCGCCTCGGCCGATCGGCCGATCCGGCCCCGGCACCCGCTCGCCTACCGTGACCGGCATGAAGTCCGCCTCCCCCCGCGGCTGCGCCCGGAGCTTCGCCGTGGGCCTCCTGCTCGTGGCCTGTGTCGTCGACGTCCTGTTCGCGGGTGTCGACGGGACGAGCATCGTGCCGACCGCGCCCCCGGTCTGGCCGACCCTGGTCGTGCTGTTCGTGGGCCTCGCCGCGGTGCTGTGGCCGGCCGGGCGACGGCCGCGGTGGCTCACCCCGCAGGTGCGCACCGGCGTGCCCGCCCTCGTCTCGGCCCTGTACTCGCTGGGCTCGCCGGCCTTCAAGGAGAACCTCTTCGGCCCCGGCGAGGTCCTGATCCTGCTGTGCCTGCTGTTCGTCGCGGTACGGCACTGCCCGCCGCGCTGGGCATGGGGCTGCGGCGCCCTCGACGTGGGCGCGCTGCTGCTGTTGCCGGTCCGGTTGCTCGGGCCGCTGGACGTCGCCGTGCTGGGCTACATGCTGGGCGGCCTGGTCCTCGTCGGCATGTTCGCCGGGCTCGCCGTCTACCTGCGCACCATGGACTACCGGCGGACCCTCGCGGTCAGCGAGACCCGGCGCTCCGAACGCCTCGCCATCGCCGCCGACCTGCACGACTTCGTCGCCCACCATGTCACCGGGATTCTCGTGCAGACGCAGGTGGCCCGCATGATGGCGCGGACTCGGCCGCAGGAGCTGGACCCGGTCCTGGCCGGCATCGAACGCGCCGCCACCGAGGCCCTCGCCTCGATGCGCCGCACCGTCGGCGTGCTGCGGGACACCGGCGACGAGGCGACCGACCGCCGCCCGGTCGGCGACCTCGCGGGCATCGCCGAGCTGACGGACGGCTTCGCGAGCCCGGTGCAGCAGGTCACCCTGCTCCGCGACCCCGCCGTCCGCGACGACCTCCCGCACGAGGTGCAGGCCGCCGCCTTCCGGGTCGTGCAGGAGGCGCTGACCAACATCCGCCGCCACGCGGCCGACGCCTCGCACATCGAGGTCCACCTGCGGGACGACGCCGGCCGCCTCGAGGTGTCCGTCGCGGACGACGGCCGGGGCGGCACCCAGCTTCCGGTGGCCGCGCACGGGGGCGGCTTCGGGCTCGTCGGATTGAAGGAGCGGGTGTCGGCGCTGGGCGGCGAACTGCGGGCCGGTCCGCGGGGTGGGACCGGGTGGCACGTGAGGGCCGTTTTCCCGGCGGGGCGGCGCTGAGGCGGAGGCGCCGGCCAGGGCCGCCCACCTGCCGCTCTGGCGCGACGACCGGCCCCGGCTGTTCAATGAGGCTGCACACGATGCGGCCCAGTGGCCCACCAGAACCGGGGGAGGAGCCGTCCGTGCCACCCACCACCGCGCCACCCGTGGGAGCGCGCATCCGGCAGGCGCGCCTGGCGCGCGGGACGAGTCTGCGCGCGCTGGCCCGCGAGGTCGGGGTCTCGGCGAGCCTGGTCTCGCAGATCGAGACCGGCAAGAGCCAGCCCTCCGTGAGCACGCTGTACGCCATCACCATGGCCCTCGGCATCTCCGTCGAGTCCCTCTTCGACGCCGGAGAGAGCGCCGCCGCCTCTCCGCTCGCGGCGCCCGGCACGGTCCCGCACGCCCTGGCCGTCTTCGCCGCCGATCCCGGCCGCCGTATCGGCCCGCTGGTCACACCCGGCGAGCGGGAGGTGCTGGAGCTGGACTCGGGCGTGGTGTGGGAGCGTCTCGGCCACATTCCGGGCACCCACGTCGACTTCCTGCTGGTGACCTACCGGCCCGGCGGGTCCTCCTCCGGCTCCGGCGGCCTCATGCGCCACAGCGGCACCGAGTACGGCCATCTGAACTCGGGCGAGCTGATTCTCACCCTCGGCTTCGACGAGTACACCCTGCGCCCGGGCGACGCGGTCTGCTTCGAGTCGACGACCCCGCACCGCTACCGCAACGATGGAGACGTACCGGCCATCGGCACCTGGTTCGTGTTCAGTGACACTTGACACTCGCGTGGGACAGCCGTTCACTCCGAAGTGGGGGTGGTCGCCATGGCGATCCGCACATTCGGGCCCAACGCCGTCGACTGGGAAGAGCGCGTCGACCTGGACAGGCTGCGCAGGCAGCGGCTGGCCCGCCTCGACGAGACCCTGAACCGCTCCGAGCTCGGCGCGGTGCTCAGCTTCGACTTCGCCAACATCCGCTACATGACCGCCACGCACATCGGCACCTGGGCGATGGACAAGCTGATCCGCTTCGCGCTGCTGGTGCGCGGCGGCGAACCCGTCGTCTGGGACTTCGGCTCCGCGGCCCGCCACCACCAGCTGTACAACCCGTGGCTCGACTACAGCGACGGCAAGGGCGGCCCGCCCACCGGCGCCCGCGCCGGCATCTCCACCCTCCGAGGGGCCTTCCACCCGGACGCGGGCATCGCCGAGGACGTCGCCGCCAAGATCGCCGCCGAACTGCGCGAGCACGGCCTGGCCGGCGAACCGCTCGGCATCGACGTCGCCGAGATGCCGATCCTGGCCGCCCTGCGCGCCGAGGGCATCGACGTCGTCGACGGCCAGCAGGTCTTCCTGGAGGCCCGCCGCATCAAGACCCCGGACGAGATCTCCCTGCTCACCCAGGCCTGCGCGATGGTCGACGCGGCGTACGAGGAGCTGTACGGCTACCTGCGCCCCGGCGTGCGCGAGAACGAGTGCGTCGGCGTGGTCAGCAAGGTCCTCTACGACCTCGGCAGCGAGTACGTCGAGGGCGTCAACGCGATCTCCGGCGAGCGCTGTTCACCGCACCCGCACGTCTACAGCGACCGCCTGATCCGCCCCGGCGACCCCGCCTTCTTCGACATCCTGCACAGCCATCTCGGCTACCGCACCTGCTACTACCGCACCTTCGCCGTCGGCAGCGCCTCCAGCGCCCAGCGGGACGCCTATGTGCGCTGCCGCGAGTACATGGACCGGGCCATCGCCCTCGTCCGCCCGGGTGCCACGACCGCCGACATCGTCCAGGTCTGGCCACGCGCCGAGGAGTTCGGCTTCGCCGACGAGACGGCCGCCTTCGCCCTCCAGTACGGCCATGGCGTAGGCCTGTCCATCTGGGAGAAGCCGATCTTCAGCCGGCTGGTCTCACCCAAGCACCCCGAGGTCCTCGAAGAGGGCATGGTCTTCGCCCTGGAGACCTACTGGCCGGCCGCCGACGGCTGGTCCGCCGCCCGGATCGAGGAGGAGGTCGTCGTCACCGCCGACGGCTGCGAGGTCATCACCAAGTTCCCGGCGGAGGAACTCCTGGTGGCGGGCCGCAAATACTGGACGGTCGGCGGCGAGTTGAACACCCGCCGCGAGTCCCAGTCCCACCTGAACACCGGGACGTCCTGATGGACCCGGCCGCGCTCCTCGCCGCCTACGAGCAGATGGCCGTCATCCGCCGCACGGAGAAGGCCGCCCACGACCTGTTCCTCCAGGGCCTCGTCAAGGGCACCACCCATCTCGCCGCCGGACACGAGGCCATCGCCGTCGGCGCTAGCGCCGCCCTGCGCCCCGACGACTACGTCTTCGCCACCTACCGGGGCCACCACCACGCCATGGCGCGCGGCGCCACCCCGGAGGAGTGCCTCGCCGAACTCATGAGCCGGGCCACCGGGTTGTGCGGGGCCAAGGGCGGCTCCATGCACCTGACGAAGGCGTCCACCGGCATGCTCGGCTCCTACGCCATCGTCGGCGCCCACCTCCCGATGGCCGCCGGCGCCGCCTGGTCGGCCAGGCTGCGCGGCACCGACCAGATCGCGGTCGCCTTCTTCGGTGACGGCGCCACCAACATCGGCGCCTTCCACGAGGCGCTCAACCTGGCCGCCGTATGGAAGCTTCCGGTGCTGTTCGTCTGCGAGAACAACCTGTACATGGAGTACACGCCGATCGCCGACGTCACGGCCGTGGCCCGGCCGGCCGCCGACCGGGCGCCCGCCTACGGCGTCCCCGGCGAGGTGGTCGACGGCAACGACGTCGTCGCCGTCGAGGAGACGGTGAGCCGGCTCGCGGCGCGGGCCCGGGCAGGAGACGGGCCCGCCCTGCTGGAGGCGCAGACCTACCGGCACTTCGGGCACAGCCGGTCCGACCCGGCGACCTACCGTCCGGCCGAGGAGGTCGAACGCTGGCTGAAGCACGACCCGTTGGACCTGGCCCGTGGGCGGCTCGTCGAGATGGGCGTGTCCGAGGCGGTGGTCGGCGAGGCGGACGAGCGCGCGGCAGCCGTCGTGCGGAAGGCCGTCGAGGCGGCCAAGGCCGCCCCGCCGCCCGACCCGGACCAGGCGCTGACCGACGTGTGGGCCGACGGAGGTGCGGCATGGCGGACGTGATCAGCTACCGGGACGCGGTCGCCGAGGGCATCGCGCGGGAGATGCGCCGCGATCCGTCGGTGGTCTGCCTGGGCGAGGACATCGGTGAGGCGGGCGGGGTCTTCAAGACCACCGTGGGGCTGCTGAAGGAGTTCGGGTCCGAGCGGGTGTGGGACACGCCGATCTCCGAGCAGGCCATCGTCGGGACCGCCATGGGCGCCGCGATGACCGGGATGCGGCCGGTCGCCGAGATCATGTTCTCCGACTTCCTGGCCTGTTGCTGGGACTACCTCGCCAACGAGATCCCGAAAGTGCGGTACATGACGGGCGGTCAGGTCACCGTCCCGCTCGTCGTGCGCACCGCCAACGGCGGCGGGCTCGGCTTCGGCGCCCAGCACTCGCAGGCCACCGAGAACTGGGCGCTCACCGTGCCCGGCCTGAAGATCGCCGCACCGGCCACCCCCGCCGACGTGATCGGCATGATGGCGGCGGCGATCCGCAGCGACGACCCGGTCGTCTTCTTCGAGCACAAGGGGCTCCTCGCGTCCAAGGGCGCGCCCCCGCCCCCGGACCACGTCGTCGAGCTGGGCCGCGCCGCCGTCGTCCGCGAGGGCGCCGACGTCACGCTCGTCGCCCTCGCCTCGATGGTGCCGGTCGCGCTGAAGGCGGCCGAGCTGCTGTCCGGCGAGGGCGTCGAGGCCGAGGTCGTCGACCTGCGCTGTCTGGTGCCGCTGGACGTCACCACCGTGCTCACCTCGCTCGGGCGGACCTCGCGGCTCGTCACCGTCGAGGAGAACCCGTACCAGGGCGGCTGGGGCGCGACGCTCGTCTCGGTCGTCGCCGACGAGGGGTTCGGTCTGCTGGACGCGCCGGTGAAGCGGGTGGCGGGGGAGTGCGTCCCGCTGCCGTTCGCCGACGCGCTGGAGGAACGCGTGATCCCCACCGTCGACAAGGTCGTGGCGGCCGTACGCACCCTGGCCGCCTACTGAACACCCCATGGGAGGAAGGGCGATGAGCAATCGGATACTCCTGCGAGGCGGGCACGTGCTGTCGATGGACCCCGGGATCGGGGATCTGCCCCAGGGGGACGTCCTCATCGAGGACGGAAAGATCATGGCGGTGGACCGGGAGATCGGAGCCGACGCGGAGGTGCTCGACATGAGCGGCCGTATCGTGATCCCCGGCTTCGTCGACACCCACCGCCACACCTGGGAGGCGTCCATCCGGAACGTCGCCCCCGACGCCACCCTGGACGACTACTTCGTCGACATCCTCGACACCTTCGCACCGCTGTACACCCCCGAGGACGTGTACGCGGCCAACCTCGCGGGCGCCCTGGAGTGCCTGAACGCCGGCATCACCACGCTCGTCGACTGGTCCCACATCAACAACACGCCCGCGCATCCGGACGCCGCGATCCAGGGACTGAAGGAGAGCGGGATCCGCGCCCAGTACGCGTACGGCAGCGCCAACACCTCGCTCGCCGACTACTGGTTCGAGAGCAAGATCGCCATCCCGGGTGACGACGTACGGCGGATCCGGAGCACCCACTTCGCCTCCGACGACGGCCTGCTGACCATGGCCCTGGCCACCCGGGGCCCCGGCTTCTGCGTCAACGACGTCGTCACCGCCGAGTGGGCCCTCGCCCGCGAGCTGGACATCCCGATCACCGTGCACGTGGCCATGGGCCGCCTCGCGGGCCGCTTCGGGATGGTCAAGCAGCTGAACGACCTGGGGCTCCTCGGCCCCGACACCACCTACATCCACTGCTGCTACCTCCACGAGGACGAGTGGCGGATGGTCGCCGACAGCGGCGGTACGGTGTCGATCGCGCCGCAGGTCGAGGTGCAGATGGGGCACGGGTGGCCGCCCGTGATGAAGGCCGTCGAGTACGGGCTGCGGCCCTCCCTGAGCATCGACGTCGTCACCACCGTGCCCGGCGACATGTTCACCCAGATCCGCGCGGCCTTCGGCGCCGAGCGCGCCCGCGTCAACGCGGACTGCTGGAAGGCCAACATGCCCGTGCCGGACACGATGTTGACGGCACGTCAGATGCTGGAGATCGCGACCCGCAACGGCGCCCACGTGGCCGGCCTCGAACACCGCACCGGCTCCCTGACCCCCGGCAAGCGCGCCGACGTCGTCGCGATCGACGCCACCGCGCTGAACATCGCCCCCGTGCACGACCCGGCCGCCGCGGTGACGCTGTCGGCGGACGTCTCCAACGTCGAGACGGTGATCGTCGACGGAGTGGTCCACAAGCGCGACGGCCGGCTCGTGGCCGACGTGGACCGGGCGCGGCGACTGGTCCAGGAGTCCCGCGACCGGCTCCTGGCCGCGAAGCAGGCGAAGAGCGCGGCATGACCCGACACCTGGTGCGCCGGACCGCCGACGTCCCGGAGCCGCCGTACGACGAACTCGGTCACCGGCGGCGGGAGTTGGTCGGCGAGGACGACGGGAGCGTGCACACCGGCTTCGGGCTGTGCGAGATACGGCCCGCCGGCCGGGTTCCCGCCCATGTGCACTCCTACGAGGAGAGCTTCCATGTGCTCGGCGGGGCGGTGGTCCTCGATGTGCCCGAGGGGGCGTATCTCCTGGTGGAGGGCGACTACGGTCTCCTTCCGGCCGGTGTCCCGCACGCCTGGCGCGGCGCCGGGGACACGGCCGGACGCTGGGCCGACATGCTCGCCCCGGTGCCGCGCGCCCGCTACGGCCACGACACCCAGGCCGTGTCCGCGCTGCCGGAACCCGACCCCGTCCGCATCGACGTCCGCGACCCGCGCACCCGGTCCTTCGGCCACTTCGAGCCCGCGCAGATGGATCCCGGCAAGCAGTCGCAGGACCTGCTGGCGGTGTCGGCGAGCATGCGGACCGCGCTGCTCGTGTACAGCGGGATCACCGTGAAGATGATGGTCGACAGCGACCTCGGCGCGGTCGCCTCCACCATGTTCATGGTCCAGTACGCGCCGGACGGGGTGGCCGGCACGCACGACCATCCCTTCGAGGAGACGTATCTGATCCTGGAGGGCGTCGTGGACGCCACGTTCGACGGCGACCGGTACCGGATGGTGCCGGGGGACGTCGCCTGGGCGGGCGCGGGGTGCGTGCACGGGTTCGCCAACGCCGGCCAGGGGCCGGTGCGTTGGCTGGAGACGCAGGCGCCGCAGCCGCCGGCCCGCCACTCCTACCGGTTCACTCGGGACTGGGAGTATCTGAGGGAGGCCCTGGGGTCATGAGCGGTGTGGTGGTGGTCGGCGGGACTTCCGGGATCGGCCGTGAGTTCGCCCGCATGCGCGCCGGACGGGGCGACGAGGTGGTGCTGACCGGCAGGGACGCGCATCGCGCCGACACGGTGGCGAAGGAGGTCGGCGCCGCCCGGGGCCTGGCCCTCGATCTCTCCCGGCCGGGCGAGATCGCCGGCGCGCTGGCCGGTGTCGGGCGGGTGGACCACCTGGTGATCGCCGGGATCTCCCGGGACGAGAACCGGGTGGCCGCGTACGACATCGAGGCCGCCCTGCGGCTCGTGACCGTCAAACTCGTGGGCTACACCGAGGTCGTGCACACCCTCCGGCCGCGGTTCCACGACGACAGCGCGATCGTGCTCTTCGGCGGCCAGGCCAAGGAGCGCCCGTATCCCGGGGCGACGACGGTGGCGACCGTCAACGCGGGAGTGCGCGGCCTGGTGCACACCCTCGCCGTCGAACTCGCGCCCGTACGGGTCAACGCCGTGCACCCCGGAGTCGTGGGCGACAGCCCGCACTGGGCCGGCAAGCCCCAGGAGGTGCTGGAGGGGGTCCGCACCAGGACGCCCACCGGACGGCTCGCGACGATGGGGGACATCGTGGACGCGGTGGACTTCCTGCTGCGCAACCGGTCGGTCAATGCGGTCGAACTCGCCGTCGACGGCGGGTGGTTGCTCGGCTGAGCGAGTCGTGATGCGAGTCGTGATGACCGAGTACTGATGACCGAGTCGTGATGACCGAGTCGTGATGCGAGAGGTGATGACCGAGTCGTGATGCGAGAGGTGATGACCGAGTCGTGATGGCTGTGGCAGCCACGACGGGCTCACGAGGCCCGGCGCACGCTGTGCTCGGCGGCTCACGAGGCCCGGCGCACGCTGTCCTCGGCCACCTCCTTGTCCAGCGAGGCACGCACCAGCGCGGCGGCAGCGCGGCGGCGAGCACGGCAGGCTCGGCCCCTGGCCGGCGTTCGCCGGACCCATGCCGGGGAACTCCCGCAGCAGCCCGTGCAGTTCGCCGACGTCGCCGTCCGACTCCTCCCGCAGCCGCCGCAGATCGCCGCCCCACCGCTCGGTCAACAGCTCGGCGGCCTCGCCGAGCTGGGTGGCGGTGCGCTCGTCGTAACGGCGGTAGCCGCCGCGCCCCAGCGCGTCGACCCGCTCCTGCCAGTCGGCGTCGGCCATCCGGCGCGGGTCGCGCAGTCCCGCGTCGTACAGGGCGCGGGCGGAGCCGACGGCGATCGAGCCGCGGATCCGGGCGCTGAGCAGGTGCGCCAGGACCAGCAGCCGGTACAGCGGCTGCGGGGTGTCCTTCAGCGGGATGCCCGCCTCCTCGGCGAACGTCCGCCCGTGCTCGCGCACGAGTTCCCGCACGACCTTCCGATCGTCGCTCACGGCCGCAGCGGATCGTGGCCGATCGTCATCAACTGATGCCGACGGCGGGTCTGTTCGGGCTCCGGCTCGTTCTCCAGGTCCGCCTCCTCGGCGACGGTGTCCACGACGTCATACATCACCTGGACGTCGTCGTCGGTCAGGTCGGTGCGCCGCTTCTGGAGGATCGCGAGGACGTGCTGCCCGGTGGGCGTGCCGGCCTGGTCCGGCAGCGGTTCGGTCTCCTCGTCCGCGTCACTGACCCGCAGCCAGGTGGCCAGCTCCTGCGAGGTCATGTTCACCACGCGGTGGAAGTCCTCCCACAGCGCGTCGAGTTCGAGGGCGTCGGTCACGGTGTGCCCCTTCTCTCCGGTAGTCCTTCTCCGGGTAGTCCTTCTCCGGTCACGGCTTCGGGCGTATGGGCATCCTGCGCGTCGAATCGCTTCTGGCGTACGCGCGTCCTGCCCCTCGTACGGCTTCGGATGTGCGGGCGCTCTACTCGTCGCGCGGCCAGTTCTCCGCGTCGAACATCCAGCGCTGCTTCTCCAACTCGCCGGTGATGCCGATCAGCAGGTCCTGGGTCACCGGGTCCGCCTCGGCGGTGGCGTCGATGCGGGCGCGCAGCCGCTCGACGGCCGCCGCCAGGGTGTCCACGATCACCTGGACGACCTCCGTGTCGCGCACCCAGCCCTCCTTCGGGCCGGGCAGCGTGTAGGCGGCCGCGATCGTCTCCGGGCGGCCGTCCGGCGGCAGCCCGAGCGCGGCGGACCGCTCGGCGACGGTGTCGGAGTACTCCCGCGCCGTCGCGACCACCTCGTCGAGCTGGAGGTGGATCGACCGGAACCGCGGTCCCACGATGTTCCAGTGTGCCTGCTTCCCGATCAGCGACAGTCCGAGAAGATCGACGAGTGTGCCCTGCAGGGCTTCTCCGGCGACCCGACGAGCCGGTTCCGGGAGCGTGCTCTTGACCACAGACATCCCGAGCTCCTCCTTCTCCTGGCTACTTCTGGCCTGGTCACGGCCCTGTGCGGAGCGGTGCGACTCCGGAGTCACTCCAGGTCACAGCGACCACTCCCTGCGGGCTCGGGTGCCCAGGGCGAACCGGTGCAAACGCGGCGTCCGCGAAACACCGCCTGCCGGGGACCGAGGGATCTTCCCAGGGTGCGGGCGGTCGGTCTATAGTCAAAAACTAGCGGTGCTAATTAATGCGGTGCCGATTCATACTGCCCGGTCAGGAGTCCTGTCGTGCGTCCCGTCCACTTCGCGGCAGCCCGCCGCACCCCCATCGGCAAGCTGCGCGGAGCGCTGTCGTCCGTGCGGCCCGACGACCTCGCGGCGGCCGTCATCAAGGGTCTCGTCGCCGACGTCCCCGCGCTGGATCCGGCGCGTGTCGACGACGTCTACTGGGGCGCCGCCAACCAGGCCGGCGAGGACAACCGCAACGTCGCCCGCATGGCCGCGCTGCTCGCCGGCCTCCCGGAGTCCGTCCCCGGCGCCACGGTCAACCGTCTGTGCGCGTCCGGCCTGGAGGCGGTCACGACCGCCGCCCGCACCATCGCCGCCGGCGAGGCCGACATCGTGCTGGCGGGCGGCTCCGAGTCGATGAGCCGCGCGCCCTTCGTCCTGCCCCGCCCCGACGAGGCGCTGCCCCACCGCGTCGAGACCTTCGACACCCGGCTCGGCTGGCGCCTGGTCAACCCGGCGATGAAGGAACTGCACGGCCTGCTGGCCATGGGCGAGACGGCCGAGGAGGTCGCCGAGCGCTACGGCATCCCGCGCGAGCGGCAGGACGACTTCGCCCTGCGCAGCCACCAACGGGCCGCCGAGGCCCGCAAGAACGGCCACTTCGACGACGAACTCCTGCCGGTGGAGCGCCCCGACGGAGTCGTCGTCGACAGTGACGAGTGCATCCGCGAGGACACCTCGTACGAGAAGCTGGCCAGGCTGAAGCCGGTCTTCCGGGACGGCGGCACCGTCACCGCGGGCAACGCCTCACCGATGAACGACGGCGCCGCCGGACTGCTGCTCGTCAGCGAGGAGGCCCTCAACGAACTGGGCCTGGAGTCCCTGGGCCGCTACGTCGCCGGTGCCTCCGCCGGCGTCCACCCCGACGTGATGGGCATCGGCCCCGTCCCCGCCACCCGCAAGGCGCTGGCCCGCGCCGAGTGGACGATCGCCGACATCCAGGAGGCCGAGTTCAACGAGGCGTTCGCCGCTCAGGCCCTCGCCTGCGTGGACGAACTCGGCATCGACCCGGGCCTGGTCAACCCGAGCGGCGGCGCGATCGCGCTCGGCCACCCGCTGGGCTGCTCGGGCGCACGCATCCTCACCACGCTGCTGCACCGGATGCGGCGGACGGGGGCGGAGCGGGGACTGGCGACGATGTGTGTAGGCGTCGGGCAGGGGAGTGCGGTGCTGGTGGAGAGGCACTAGCCATCTCCCATCTGGCGAGACGGTCCTTACCTCCACCTGTTGTCTGCACATACCATCGGTCTCCGCATGGACACGATGACGCTTTGGCACATAACAGGCTGGGAGTTCGCCGCGCTCGCCTTCGCGGCCCTGCTCGTCGGCTTCTCGAAGACAGCGGTGAGCGGGGCCAACACGGTCAGCCTGGCGATCTTCGCCGCCGTACTGCCCGCCCGCGCCTCCACCGGCATTCTGCTGCCGATCCTGATCGCCGGTGACGTGCTCGCCGTCCTCACCTACCGCCGGCACGCCCACTGGCCCACACTGTGGCGCCTGTTCCCCGCGGTCGCGGCCGGCGTCGTCTTCGGCACCCTGTTCCTGGTGTGGGCCGACGACGGGATCGTCCGGACGTCGATCGGCGCGATCCTGCTGCTGATGGCGGGGGTCACGGTCTGGCGCCGCCGCACGGCGGACAAGGAGGCCGAACCGGACTCCGTCACCACTCGGGCGGGCCGGGTCAAGGCCCGCTCCTACGGCGTGCTCGGCGGCTTCACCACGATGGTCGCCAACGCGGGCGGCCCGGTGATGTCGATGTACCTGCTGTCGGCCGGCTTCCGCAAGCTCGGCTTCCTCGGCACCTCCGCCTTCTTCTTCCTGATCGTCAACGTCTCCAAGGTGCCCTTCAGCGCCGGACTCGGCCTGATCGACGGTTCCTCGCTCCTCCTCGACGCGGCGCTCGTGATCTTCGTGGTGCCGGGCGCGGTGATCGGCAAGTGGGCCGTGGACCGGATCAACCAGCGGATGTTCGAGCAGCTCGTGATCGCGGCGACGGTCGTGGGGGGCCTGCAGCTGCTCCTGCGCTGACCCCCGCACGTCCCGGGACCGCCCCTCAGGGAGCGATCCCGACCCCCTCGATCCCGCTCCACTCCCGCTCCTGACCCGCCGTCATCGCGGGCCAGCGCAGCCCGCCCGGCCGTGGCTCGACGCGCGAGGCGTACGGGCCCGGACGGAAGCCCGGGTCGTAGAAGCAGCCCGTGCCGTACCTCGCGTCGAACCCGCCGCACGACGCCGCGACCGAAGACGGCGTGGGCTTCCTCCCCTTGCGCACCCACGTGTCCATAGCGGCGACGGACGCGGCGTACTCGGCATCGCTCAGCTCGCTGTGCTCCTGCTCCCGCGTGAACGTCTGCACCAGGTGCCCGTCCCGCCGCGCGCCCTGGAGCGTGGCCCGGTAGGCCGCCTCGTGCTCCACGAACGCCGTCGGGTCGTCGATGGCGTGCAGCGTCAGCACCGGGATCGAGACCTTGCCGGTGAGATCGCTGTCGTAGGACAGGTCCCGTACGGCCGTGGGGTCGGGGGCGAACCGTTCGACACCGGCGTTGAGCGCCTCGTCGTCATGCGACCCGGTGTAGCGCACGCCCTGGTTGCCGAAGGGGTTCCGGTCCCCGAGACGCTCGTGCACGATGTCGCGGAACGTGAAGGTCGCGAACCGCAGATGCGACTCCAGGGTGCGCTCCGGTATCCGCGTGACCGCGAGGATGTCGTCGAGGTTGCGCTGCTGCAGAGCCGTCCGCTCCTGCGGCGCGGAGGCGAATCCGGTGCACTCCTGAAGCCGGGCGCGCAGCCCCGCCGACGTCATCGTCGAACCGGCGCGCAGGCCCTGCCACAGTGGGTACTGCGGCTCGGTCGGACGGGGGTGGTTGCCGCAGTAGTACTGGTAGACGACGCGCAGGTCGACGCGGTAGTCGTAGCCGCGCGAGCCACCGCCCAGGACCCCGTTGGTGAGCAACGCGCCGTCGTACGTTCCCTTCTCCCTGCCGTAGGTCTCCACCACCTTCGCGGCGACGTTCCCGCCCCACGACTGCCCGTGCACATACGTCCGCCGCGGCTTGCCGAACTCCTCGACGAACAGCCGGCGCACGCTCTCCGTGTCGGCGGCGGCCATCCGCGTGCCGTAGCCGCCCCGGCGGTACGACGAACCCGCCCAGGCGTACCCCTCCTTCACCATCACCGACCAGCGGCCCAGGTCGTCGAGGCTGCGGGCGGGGTCGGACTCCGCGCCGAGGTCGGGCCCGCCGTGGGCGTGCACGACGAGGGAGCCGTTCCAGTCGGACGGCACGGCCATCGCGTAGTAGGCGCCGGCCGCGTCGCGACCGGTGTAGCAGTCGGCCCGGCCCGCGAGGTCGGCGGGACACTCGGCGAGGACCGGTTCCGCCGACTCGCCCCGGGCGTTGGAGGCGCCGACGAGGACGCCGACGGCGAGCGCGCCGGCCAGCAGGGCGGCCAGCACCGAACGCCGCCGGTCCGGCGAGAGGACAGACCTGCGGATCACTGCGTTCGTTCTCGTCCAGTCCAAGACGCTGCTCCTCGTCCTCGTCGGCACGTCGTCGAGCCGTGCGCCGTGATGCTAGGGAGGGAGGAGGCGGGGGACCACGCCCTGACCGTTGTGTTCATAGTGTTCGCCGGGCCGCACACGGGCGCCGCACACGGGCGCCGCACACGGGCGCCGCACACGGGCGCCGCACACGGGCGCCGTGCACGGGGCACATCCCGCCCGGCGTCCCCCTCCCCAGGCCCCACCTCGTACGCTCGGACCATGTGCCCGCGCCCCATGTGCCCCCGCCACGTCCTGATCCTTGGCGGCACCACCGAGGCCCGCGCACTCGCCGCCGCGCTCACGGAGCGTCCCGGTGTCCGGGTCACCACCTCGCTCGCGGGACGTGTGTCACGACCGGGAGCGGTGCCGGGCGAGGTGCGCGTCGGAGGCTTCGGCGGTGCGCAGGGCCTGGCCGACTGGATGCGGACCGAGCGGGTCGGCTTCCTGGTCGACGCCACGCATCCCTTCGCCGAGTCGATCACCGCGAACGCGGCCCGTGCCGCGCGGGAGACCGGCGTACCGATGACGGTCCTGCGCCGCCCCGGCTGGCGTCCCGCCCCCGGCGACCGCTGGCACGACGTCGCCTCCCTTGACGAGGCCGCCGCCCTGCTGCCGAGCCTCGGCCACCGCGTGTTCCTGACCACCGGCCGGCTGGGCCTCGCGGCCTTCGCCCACCTGACGGACCTGAGCTTCCTCGTACGGTCCGTCGACCCGCCCGAGCCCCCGATGCCCCCGCGCACCGAAGTGCTCCTGGCGCGTGGGCCGTTCACCGTCGACGACGAGTCGTCCCTGCTGCGCCGGCACCGCGTCGACGTCCTGGTGACCAAGGACAGCGGCGGTGACGCGACCTCGGCGAAACTCACGGCCGCCCGCCGGCTCGCCCTCCCCGTCGTGGTCGTACGGCGTCCTTCGCTGCCGGACGCGGTGGACTCGGTGCCGGATGTGGCCGCAGTTCTGGAGCGGCTCGGCCTCGGGACCTGAGACGACCGGCTCAGCGCGAGTCGGCCAGAGCCGGGCGGTCCTTCATCCGACCGGTCAGCCCCTCGGTCAGGTCCTCGACGAGCAGGCGCTCGGCGATGGTGCGCACGGCGGCGCGCAGGTCCGTGCCCGGCGGGCGGCCCACAGGGCGGCCGAACAGGTCGCCGAACTCGCCGACCAGGGCCGTCGACACGGTCTCGGCCAGCAGGTACGACGTCACCACCCAGGACATGTGCTCGGCCCCGCCCAGATCGGACACGATCGTAGGCAGCGCGGTGCCCACGATCGTCTGGTCGAGGGCCGACGGCAGCATCCCCGGCATGATCGTCACGAAGACGACGTTCCGGCGGGGCGTGTCCAGCACGGGTGGCTGCGGGCCGGCGGGTGGGGCGGATTCCTCGGCGAGCGTCAACGGGACACGATCACAGCGGCGGACCGGGGCCGCATGCGGGAGGCGGTCCGCTCGGGTGTCATGCCCGCACCCGCCTTCTTACTGCTCCTCGGGGTTGCGGCGCAGCAGATACGTGTCCATGATCCAGCCCTTGCGCTCGCGCGCCTCGGCCCGCAGCCGCTCGATACGGGGCCCGGCCTCGGCGATCGGGCCGGACTCGAGGATCTCGTCCGGGGTGCCGATGTACGCGCCCCAGTAGATGTCGATGTCCTGGTCGGCGTACTGCCGGAACGTCTGGTGGGCGTCCAGCATCACGACGACGTCGTCCACGTCCGCCGGGAAGCCCTCGGCCAGCCGCCGCCCCGTGGTGATCTGCACCGGCCGCGCGACCCGGTTGAGCCCCGTCCGATGCCGGGCGACCAGCGCGGAGACGCTGCTGATGCCGGGCACGACGTCGTACTCGAAGTCCACGGAGCCGCCGGCCAGCACCTCCTGCAGAATCCCGAGCGTGCTGTCGTACAGCGCGGGATCACCCCACACCAGGAACGCGCCGGTCTCGTCCTCGCCCAGCTCCTCGGCGATCAGCCGCGCGTAGATCCCGGCGCGGGCACTGCGCCAGTCCCCGACGGCGGGGGAGTAGGCGGCACCCCCGGCCGACCGGTCCCGCTCGGGATCCCGGGCCTGCACGACCCGGTACGTCCCCTCCGGTATGTGCGCGTCCAGCATGTCCCGGCGCAGCCCCGTGAGGTCCGCCTTCACCTCGCCCTTGTCGAGGATGAAGAACACGTCCGTACTCCGCAGCGCCCTGACCGCCTGAAGCGTCAGCTGCTCGGGGTCGCCCGCCCCGATCCCGATGACATGAATCTTTCGCACGCCTCGAGTCTGCCCCACGCCACTGTCAACGCGATCACCGCGTCCGCATCGACGGCGCGGACCGAGCCCATGAGCCCCGGATCACCGCCGGGATCCCCTATGCCGGCCCGCGCAGCCTGGGCGCCCACCCGCGCGCATCGACAGCCTCGCCGCCGTCCTCCACGACCCCGGCGAGCTCCCGGGCCCACGCGACCAGCCCGGCAAGATCCATCCCGTACGGCCGCTGCTCCCCAGCCCCGGACGCCCACTCCTCCACGGCCCCGGCGCCCCGCCGCAGCAACCGCGGCCCGCCCGTCACATTGCCCCGGGCCGAGTGCGTGAGCCCCACCGCGAGCTGCGCCAGCCCCCGCCACAGGGCCCGCTCGGTGGCCGGCCCCGACTTCCACGCGTCCTCGAAGACCTCGTGCGCATGGAACGGCTTCCCCGCGTCCAGCAGCTCCTGCGCCTCCGCGACGCTCTGCTCCGGTGTGCGTACGACGCCCTCGGGCTGGCGGGCGACGCCGTCCGCGCCGTACGGCAGGGGACGCCCGAGCCCGTCCCGGGGCCGCGCGTTACGCGCCCGCCCCTCGTCGTCCCGGTCCCGCGCGCTCGCCTGCCGTCCTGACGGTGTGCTGCCCATACCCCGATTGTCCATCGCCCCGTTTCCCGCCCGACAGCCGCTTCGGTGTTGTCGTCGACGTGAGGTAAAGTGCTGTTCGCGCGATCACGCGGTTCACCGCGCGATACGCATCGGGACGTGGCGCAGCTTGGTAGCGCACTTGACTGGGGGTCAAGGGGTCGCAGGTTCAAATCCTGTCGTCCCGACTGGAGACAGTCGCAGGTCAGGGCCGGTTTCGGAGGATTCCGAAACCGGCCCTTGATCATTCTTGGGGACCAGTTCGGGGACCAGTTGGGGACCAGCGTCCTTGACCGGGTCAGCGGGTCACGACGATCGGGCTCGGGAGCGAGCGCGGTGCTCGCGGCACGTTGAGGTGTGCGGAGAGGGCCGCTCCGGCGGCCTGTGGCCAGCGATCCTGCGCAGGACGTGCACTTGGACTCCGGCGTCGGCGAACCAGGTCAGTCCGGTGTGCCGGAGATCATGGCGGCGCGGGTGCTCGTGGCCGAGCTCGGTGACCACGTCGTCCCAGTGCGTGGCGTCGCGCAGGACGAGGACGGCGCGCCGCGGGACATCGAGGGTGCAAACGGCGCGGTGAAGGTGATGCTCGACGAACTCGCCTGGTGGGGAACCGCGCTGCACGAAGCCCGCGCCAAGTCCCCCTACAATCCGCACGTCTGACCCGACATGAAGCGGGCGGGGACGTGCACGTCCCCGCCCGCTTCATGTCTTATGCCCCGCTTCAATCCATGTTTCGCTTCACGGCCGGGCGTTCCCTCCTGGCAGCTACCTGCCAGTGAATCGGCCTCCGTGGCGGAAAGTCGCAGCAGTTCGCGAGGGCGGACGCCGTCGGTGAGAGCTTCCCCCACCGGTTGCGGTCACGGGCGCCAACAGGCTCGGTCCCGGACTTTAGGTTCGGCTGGGCGGGGGCCGATCGGTCACCGCGTATCGGACACGAGGGAGGACCAATGGCCAGGAACGCGTCGAGAGGACGCGCGGCTGCGATCGTCGCGGCGACGCTCGTTCTGGGTGCGGCGGGGGTTACGCAGGCGCAGGCGGCTCCGGCGAGCCAGGACCGGGCGACGGTCGAGCGGGCCCAGGTCTCCGCGGCGGCGGAGGTTGACTATGACACCTGGCAGAGCGATGTGCGCAAGGTGATCGACGAAGCCCGCCCCTACGTCGAGCGGCGGCTGAACAACAGCACCGGACAGAAGCCGGCGATCGTGCTGGACATCGACAACACCTCGCTGGAGACGCACTTCCAGCTGTTCCCGCCGACCCCCGCCGTCAAGCCGACGCTCGAGCTGGCCAAGTACGCGCACAGCAGGGGCGCGGCCATCTTCTTCATCACCGCGCGGCCCGACCTGATCGAATTCATCACGAAGGCGAACCTCACGTCCGTCGGGTACCCGGTGACGGGGCTGTACCAGCGGAACCTCGGTGATCTCTTCAGCGACAAGGCCGAGTTCAAGACGGCCAAGCGGGCCGACATCGAGGCCAAGGGCTACACGATCATCGCCAACATCGGGAACAACACCACGGATCTCGTGGGAGGCCACGCGGAGCGGACCTTCAAACTGCCCGACTACGACGGGGCCCTGGACTGATCGCAGGGTCGCCTGAACGTGCGGTGACAGACGTCCGGTGACCGGGCGGCGCCTCCGGACCGACCGCTGTGCGGGCGGCCGGAGGCGCTCGCGCGGAAATGGACCGTGGTAGTTCATAGGTGGAGGTCTCGCCATCACAATGAGGTTTTCCGTAATTGCATCAGACAGGGGTATTTGACGATGTGAACGCCCCATGGGTACCGTTCAACTACGGGAGTGGCACAGGCGGAGCCGACAAGCCGTTGGATGAATGTCCCAGTTTGTCGCCTGTGACTATTTAGCGGGGGTGAAGGTCGAAATGCGGGATGTCTGCCGCATCGCATCTGTGGCGCGTAAGCCTGTCGATGGGCTCTGTCCGGTGCCTCGCTAGGTTTTTCTCTGGCTATTTGCATGAGTATCAACCCGTGCCCAGGCCTTTGTGACGCAAGAGTGCGCGGGCAAGCCGGACGGGGACTCCTATTGGTCAAGCTTCAGGGGGAGCTGTGCCCAGTACGTCAGTCAATGCCAAGATAACCGCCGATCCGGAGGGTATAGCGGGCCACTCGGAATCGCGGCCTTCAAGCGACGAAATCGAGGGCATGCTGCTGCAGGCCCGGAAACTCGTCGAAATCGCGGTCGACCGCCACCGTAACGTGGAGCGGCTGGTGGCCTCACTGGAGCCGGACGAGAATTCGGTGGGGCTCGCCGCGGAGGAAATGATCGCCTCGGCCCGTCATCATCTGGCCGTCGTCCTCTCGGGGGAGGGGGAGGACGAGACCCATCAGATCGTCGACCAGCTGGGCCGGGCCACGGCGCGCGGAGTAAACGTCAAGCTCCTCGGCCGGGTCGGCCTCCTGCGGGACCGCCGCTTCCTCGAGCACCTGGACAAGTACGCTCCCGGTGTCGACACCCGCCTGGTCAGGGCACCGCTGCAGGAAATGGTGCTCGCTGACAGCGTTGCCAGTGCGGTGTGGATCCGCAACGGGGTCGCGGTCCGGGAGGCGGTGGTCGTCCGGGCCCCGGCCGTGCTGCGCAATCTGCGCACCCTGTTCACGGTCTCCTGGTCGAGCAGCGCGGCGCTCGCCGACCACCGGCGCCTGAGCGAACGCTCGCGCAGCGCGCTCGGCCGACGCATCCTGCAAGCCCTCAGTTCGGGGCGAACCGATGAGGCGGCCGCCCGCGAACTGGGAGTGTCGGTGCGCACATACAGACGCAACGTCGCGGAAATTACGCGTGAGCTGGGAGCGAACTCGCGATTTCAGGCCGGTGCCCGCGCCGTTGAGCTCGGACTTCTGCCTCCTTCCGCCGATGTGCTGTCCGCCGGCCCCGACCGGCTGGCGGGGTAAGAACTTGTCAGCCTGACCTTTGACAATGAGGAAAGCCTCAGGTGCCTGGCAGCTTGTTGTAGCTCTCCTTGTGGTGCGGACAGTCGGGATTGCAGGATATTTCTGCCTCCATAAAAGGCTTCTCGGCCGCTATCTGCGAGGAACGGCATCGATGAGTGACGTAATGATCGAAGCGATGGAGCTGGGCAGAAAGTTCGGTGCCACCCAGGCACTCGACGGCATCAGCTTCCAAATGGAAAAAGGGCGCGTGCTCTGTCTGCTCGGTCATAACGGAGCGGGTAAAAGCACACTGGTGAGCATTCTTGCCACTGTGCTGCGCCCCACGAACGGGAGGGCCCGGGTCGCCGGGTTCGACGTGGTGCGTGAGGCGCGTGACGTGCGTCGGCGCATCGGCCTGACGGGCCAGTTCGCGGCGGTGGACGAGAGCCTCACCGGCCGGGCCAACCTGGTGCTCGTGGCACGCCTGCTCGGCGCCGGCAAGCGGGAGGCGGCGGCCCGCACCGAGCAGTTGCTGGACATGTTCGCGCTGACCGAGGCGGCCGACCGGGCGGCGGGCGGGTACTCGGGAGGCATGCGCCGGCGCCTCGACCTCGCCAGCAGCTTCGTCGGCCACCCCCAGGTGCTCTTCCTGGACGAGCCCACCACGGGACTCGACCCGGTCAGCCGGAACGCCCTGTGGGACCTCGTCCGACAGGTGGTGGCCGCGGGCACCACCGTGCTGTTGACCACCCAGTACCTGGAGGAGGCCGAGCAGTTGGCCGACCGGGTCATGGTGCTCGGTCGGGGCAGATGCATCGCGGACGGCTCGGTCGCACAGCTCAAGGAACAGCTGGGCGACAGCACGGTCCGGGCCACCCTCGCCGACCCCGGCGCCACGGCCGCCGCGCTGACCGCCCTGCGCACGGCGGGACTCGACCCCTGTCCGGGCGAATCCGCGGGCACGGTCACCGCCGCCGTCGAGGGATCCATCGGACTGGCCGCCGCGGTCCGGGCGTTCGACAGCGCGGGAGTGGAGATCACCGGCATCTCGCTGTCCGAACCGACGCTGGACGACGTCTATCTCGCCCTCGCCGAACAGCGGACCGGTGCGCTGGTCCACTCCTGAGGCCGGCCGCCTCCCCCACCTCGTACCCGAGCCGCACCAGTGAACCTGTGGACCATCAGCCGGCTGACCGACGCTTGCACCGGCCCATTCGACGCGTCGCGCGAGCCCCGGGCGCACACGCCGTGGCGCGCACGGGTCCGGTGGTGGATCCGGGGGCGTCGCCCGTCACACCGAGACCTCACCACGCACCACCATCGACGGTTCTGATCCTCCAGGGAGCCCTTCATGACGGCGATCACGCCGACGTACCACTCGATCACCGAGGCGACGATGATGCCGCGTCTCGTCCGACTCGCCCCCAACCTGTACGGCGCGGTCTTCTCCCTCATGAAGCTGCTGCCCGCGCGTTACATCCTGCGCCGCGCCCACAGCCGTGGCGAACTGGACGCCGACACGGTGGTCGTCGAGACCACGTCGGGCACGTTCGGCCTCGCGCTGGCGATGCAGTCCGCGCTGATGGAACGTGAGCTGATCCTGGTCAGCGACCCGGCGATCGACGCCAATCTGTACCGAAGACTGACCGACCTCGGTGCCAAGGTGGAGATCTGCCAGGAGCCCGCGCCGGTCGGGGGCTACCAGGAGGCCCGGCTGCGCAGGCTTGCCGAGATCCGTGCCGAACTCCCGTCGACCTTCTGCCCCGAGCAGTACAGCAACCCCGACAACCCGCGCTCCTACGGGGTGGTCGCCGAGCAGATCGCCCGTTCGCTCGGCACGGTGGACTGCCTGGTCGGGCCCGTCGGGTCGGGCGGCTCGATGTGCGGCACCACTCGCGGACTGCGCGAACTGACCCCGCACACCCGGGCCATCGGCGTCGACAGCCACCGCAGCGTGCTGTTCGGCCAGCCCGACGGCCCCCGCCCCCTGCGCGGACTCGGCAACAGCCTGTGGCCGGCCAACCTCGACCACTCCACCTTCGACGAGGTGCACTGGTGCTCGGCGCCCGAGGCGTACGCGTACACCCGGCAACTGCACGCCACCCACGCGCTCTTTCAGGGGCCGACCAGCGGCGCCGCCTACCTGGCCGCCCAGTGGTGGGCCGCGCAGAACCCCGACGGACTGTGTGTCGTGATGCTCCCCGACGAGGGCTACCGCTACATGGCGACCGTCTACGACGACGCCTGGCTCGCCGAGAACGGCCACCTGCTGCCCCGCCCGCCCACCGAGCCGCTCCTGGTCGACTCACCGGCCGACGCCGACTCCGACGACGGCTGGACCCGGATGGCCTGGGGACGGCGTACCTACGAGGACGTGCACGGCACCGTGCCGCGTTCCGGCGGGTCCCTCCCGGACCCGGTGCTGTCATGACCGGCACGGGCCGGCTCACCCGCACCCTCGGCGCCCGCACCGCCCGCGTCGTCTACGGCGACCCGGGGCCCGACGACATCCGCCAGGAACTCGGTCACACCTCGACCATCGACCTCGCGCACGTGGTGATGCTCACCGAGTGCGGGCTGCTGCCCAGGGCCGCGGCCGCCGCCCTGCTGCGCACCATCGCCCACCTGCGCGCCGACGGCTTCCGAGAGCTGTACGACCGCCCGGCACCGCGCGGCCTGTACCTCATGTACGAGGGCCATCTGATCGAGCGGCTCGGCACGGACGTCGGCGGAAAGCTGCACACCGGCCGCTCCCGCAACGACATCAAGGCGACCATCACCGCGATGCGGCTGCGCGACGACCTGACGGACCTGCTCGGCGAACTGCTGCGGCTCCAGGCCGTGCTGCTCTCCCGGGCACGGGCCCACCAGGACGTCGTCATGCCCGTCTACACCCACTTCCAGCCCGCGATGCCCGTCACCTACGGCTACTACCTCGCCGGGATCGCGACGGCGCTGGACCGGGACATCGTCGCGCTGCGGCACGCCGCCGACGAGCAGAGCCGGTGCCCCCTCGGCGCGGGCGCCGTGTCCGGCACGGACCTGCCCATCGACCCGTCCCGCACGGCCGAACTGCTCGGCTTCGACGGGCCCCCGCTGCACGCCGTCGACGCGGTGGCCACGCGGGACACACTGCTGCGCGCCCTCGCGGCGGCGGCCGGGGCGGGGCTCACGCTGAGCCGGCTCGCCACCGACCTGCAGCTGTGGAGCACCCAGGAGTTCCGGTTCGTGGAGTTTCCCGAGCGGCTCGTGGGCGGCAGTTCGGCCATGCCGCAGAAGCGCAACGCGTTCCTGCTGGAGCATGTGAAGGCCAAGTCGGCCGCCGCCGTGGGCGCGTGGACCGCGTCCGCCGCCGCCATGAAGTCCACGCCGTTCACCAACTCCATCGAGGTCGGCACCGAGGCGGTCGGCGGTGCCTGGTCGGCGCTGGCCACCGTGCGCGACAGCGTGCTGCTGGCCCAGGTACTGGTGAGCGGCGCCCGACCGGATCGCCGGCGGATGGAACAGCGGGCCCGGGAGGGTTTCGTGACGGCCACCGTGATCGCCAACCGGCTGGTGCGGCAGGGCGTTCCGTTCCGCACCGCGCACCACGTGGTGGGCGCCGCCGTACGCGAGGCGATCGAGGCCGGTGAGCCCGAGCTGACGAAGATCGCGCTGCCGGACGGCCTGCGGGCCGATGTGAGCGAGGAGATCCCGCCGCTCCCGGAACTCGTCGCCGCGCACGACCGCGGTGGTGGCCCCGGCGCCTGCGAGGGCGTCGTCCACGAGCTGCGCGAGCGGCTCACGGAGCACGGCAGGGGGCTCGGTGAGCGCCGGGCACGGTCGGTGCGGGCGAACAGGGCCCTCGACGCGGCGGTCGCGGCCGTGGTGGCCGGTCCGGACACGGGAGACGAGAGATGAACAGTACTGAGCCCCGGTGGTTCGCCTTCCTGGAGAGCAACACGACCGGTACGGGACGTGAGTTCTGCGCGGCCGCCCGGGCCCGCGGTCTGCGTCCGGTGCTGCTGACCCGGGACCCGGACCGGTATCCCTATGTCACCGAGGACGCCGTCGAGACCCTGGTCCTGGACACCGCTGATCCGGCGGCCGTGATGGAGGCCTGCGCGAGCCTGGCCGAGGGCGCCGGACTGGCCGGGATCACCTCCAGCTCCGAGTACTTCGTGGCGGACGCCGCCCGCGCCGCGGCCGGGCTCGGGCTGCCCGCGCCCGACGGCGACGCGATCGCCCGCTGCCGGGCCAAGGACCTCCAGCGAGCGGCGCTCGCCGCGCACGGAGTGCCCGTGCCCGCCTGGCGGGCGGTCTCCGACGCGGCCGGGGCGGTGGAGGCGGCCGTGGCCATCGGCCACCCGGTGGTGCTCAAGCCGGTGAGCGGTTCCGGTTCGACCGGGGTACGGCTGTGCCGGGACCGGGCGGAGACCGAGGCGTGGGCCCACCGGCTCCTCGACCGGGCGACGGACGAGCGGGGCAACGCGGTGCCGTCCCGCATCCTGGTGGAGGCCGCCGTCGACGGACCGGAGTTCTCGGTCGAGACCTTCGACGGCGAAGTCGTCACCGTCGTCGGCAAACACATCGGCCCCCCGCCGCACTTCGTGGAGACGGGCCACGACATCCCCGCTCCCGTGGACCCCGGGACCGCCGCAGAGCTGGGCGACACGGCCCTGCGCGCGGTGAAGGCCCTGGGCCTCGGCTGGGGCGGCGCCCACACCGAGATCCGCCGGTCCGCCCAGGGCCCCGTGGTCATCGAGGTCAACCCGAGGCTCGCCGGCGGGATGATCCCCGTCGCCGTGCGGGCCGCGACCGGGACGGACCTGGTGGACGCCATGATCGCCCGCGCCGCGGGCCAGGGCACGGAGCCGCCCGGGACCAGGCACCCGCAGGCCGCGGCCGGCCACGCCGCCGTGCGCTTCGTGATGGCGGCGGGCGAAGGACGGGTCACGGCCGTCGACGGCGTCGAGGACGCGGTCGCGGGCCCGGGGGTCGTGGTGGCCGCGCCCGGCACGGCCGTCGGCCGGCAGGTGCGCATCACGCACTCGTTCCAGGACCGCCTGGGCTGCGTGGTCGCCACCGGCGCGGACACCGGGCAGGCGGGATCCCGCGCGGAGTCCGCCGTACGAATGATCAGGATCGAGCTGGAGGATCCGGCGACGCCGGAGGAAGGAAACGGGGGCCGATGAGCGAGGACCGCACGCAGCACACGTACACGAAAATCCCCACCTGGACCATGCCGCTGAGCGACGAGCGGGGGGTTGCGGAGTACCGCGAGGCGCTGCCGGCGCCGCTCACGCGGGCGCTGGAGGACCGTGCTGCCGACACCGGCGCCGGACTGCCCGCCGTGCTGCTCGCCGCGCACGCCCGGGTCCTGGCGACGGTGGTCTCCGAACCCGACCTGCTCATCGGCCTCGTACCCGAAGCCGGCCGGGCCGAGGCGCCCCTGCGGCTGACGGTCGCGGGCTCCACCTGGGCGGAGCTCGCCGCCCGGTCCCGTACGGCGCTGGCCGCCGCGCACCACGCGGACGCCCGGCCCGAGGTGGTGTTCGACCTGTCGGGTCTCGCGGCGCAGGACACCACGGAGCCCGACGGCGGTCTCGACGACGGTGTCGTCCTGAAGGTGGCCGTCGCCCGGGATTCCGCCGGGTTGCTGCTGCGGCTGGTGTACGACCGGGCTCACCTCGACGAGGGCTACGCCCGCCGGCTGGCCGGATACCACCTGCGCGCACTGGACCTGCTCGCCGCGGACCCGACGGAACTCCACCACCGCCAGAGCCTGTTGTCCGCCGAGGAGGTCGACACCCACCTGTACGGCCTCGCCGGCCCCCGCGTCGACCTGTCCGACCGGACCTTCGTGGACCACTTCGAGGAGCGGGTGCGCGAGATGCCGGACGCGGTGGCCGCCGTGCACGGGCCCACCCGCTGGACCTACCGGGAACTCGACCGGCGGGCCAACCGGGTCGCGGGCGCGCTGCTGGAGGCGGGCGTGCGCACCGAGGACGTCGTCGCCGTGGTCATGGACCGCACCCTCGACTGGATCGCCGCGGCGCTCGGCGTGTTCAAGGCCGGCGGCGTCTACCTTCCGGTGCGCCCCGACTTCCCCGCCGACCGGGTCGCGGCCCAACTGCGGCGCAGCGACTGTGCCTTCGTGCTCACCGAGCCCGCCGGCGCGGCCCTGGTGACCAAGGCGGGCGAACTCGCCGAGCGCAGGCCGACCGTGCTGGCCGTACCGGAGATCCAGTCCTCCGACGTCTCCGCCGAGGCCCCTGGCCTTCCGATCGCCCCCGGGCAGGCTGCCTACATCTACTTCACCTCCGGCTCCACCGGTGCGCCCAAGGGAGCCCTGTGCGAGCACGCCGGCATGCTCAACCACCTCCAGATGAAGATCGACGACATGGAGATGACGAACGGGACCGCGGAGGTCGTCACCCAGACCGCCTCGCAGTGCTTCGACATCTCCCTGTGGCAGTTCGCGGCACCGCTGCTGGTCGGCGGCAGTGTGCGCATCGTCGACACCGACGTCCTGCTCGACGTGGCCGGCTTCCTCGACGAGATCGTCACGGGCCGGGTGACCGTCACCCAGATCGTCCCCTCCTACCTGGAGGTGCTCCTCACCCACCTCGAACAGCACCCCCGTGCGCTCGGGGCGCTGCGCACGGTGTCGGTCACCGGGGAGGCCCTCAAGTACGAGCTGGTGCAGCGGTGGTTCGCCCTGTACCCGGACATCAAGCTGGTCAACGCCTACGGCGCCACCGAGGTGTCCGACGACACCATGCACGAGGTCCTGGACCGGGTGCCGGACCGCGACTTCGTGACCGTCGGCCGCTCCCTGCGCAACGTCAACACCTATGTGCTCGACGAGCACCTCGCGCTGGTACCGCTCGGCTCGCCCGGTGAGATCGCGTTCTCCGGGGTGTGCGTGGGCCGGGGCTACATCAACGACGAGGAGCGCACCCGCGAGGCCTTCGTCCCCGACCCCTTCCGCCCCGGCACCCGGATGTACCGCACCGGCGACTTCGGGCGCTGGCTGCCCGAGGGGCGCATCGAGTACCTGGGGCGGCGGGACGAGCAGGTGAAGATCCGCGGCTTCCGGATCGAGATCGGCGAGATCGAGAACAAGCTGCTGGGCATGCCGGGCATCCGCGAGGCCGCGGTCGTCATCGACGGCACCGGGGACGGACCGCGCAACCTCGTCGCGTTCTTCAGCGGCGCCGGGAGCGGGGCCCCGTCCCAAGCGCGCGCCGCGTCCGAGGACGGCACCGAGCAGGCCACGGAACGCGCCCGGCACTTCCTCGCCGGGCTGCTGCCCGAGTACATGGTCCCCACCTACTTCCACGAGCTGGAGCGGCTGCCGCTCACCGAGAACGGAAAGATCGACAAGAAGGCCCTGGTCCGGCTGGCCGGCACCCTGGGCCACGGCGGTGCCACGTACGCCGCCCCCAGCACTCCGGCCGAACAGCGGCTGGCCATGCTGTGGGCCCAGGTGCTGGGCGTGCCGCTGGAGCGCATCGGCCGGGCCGACAACTTCTTCGAGCTCGGCGGTACCTCGCTGGCCGCGGTGCGCCTGCTGGTCCAGCTGGACCGGGCGCTGTCCCTGAAGGACCTGGTCGCTCATCCCGTGCTCGCCGACCTCGGGGCGGTGCTCACCGAGCGCGGCCAGGGCGGCGAACGGGCGGCGACGGGCGGCCTGTTGCAGCCGCTGGCGTCCGTCCCGCATCCGCACCGCACCCTGGTGTGCTTCCCCTACGCGGGCGGGAACTCCGTCAACTTCCGTTCTCTCGCCGCCGAGTTGGAGCGTGACGGAATCGCCGTGCTCGGCGTCGAACTGCCCGGTCACGACTTCGCGGGCGGCGACGAGCCGATGGCGGACGTCCCGGAGATCGCCCGGCGGGTACGGGACGAGATCGCCGATCGGGTCACCACGCCTGTCCTGCTGTGGGGCCACTGCGCCGGCGCGGCCGCGGCCCTGGAGACCGCCCGGCTGCTCCAGGAGGCGGGCCGCCCCGCCGAACGGGTCTTCGTCGGCGCCCTGCTGCTGGAGGACACCGAGGCGCTGCGCGCGGAGACGATGGACGTCTCCCGGGCGGACAACCGGACCCTGCTGTCCCGGTTGCGTGCCGACAACGCCTATGTCGAACTCGACGAGCTCAAGCCGGAGCGGGCGGACGTGGTGGGACGGGCCTACCGGCACGACGTACGCACCGCCAACAGCCATCTGATCCGGATCCGTGAGGACTCCGAGAGCCACCGCATCGATGCCCCGGTCGATGTCGTCGTCGCCCACGACGACGCCTCCACGGCACGGTTCGCCGAGGGCTACGGGGACTGGAAGGCCGTCTCCGACCGGGTGGCCCTCCACGAACTGGAACAGGGCGGGCACTACTTCGTCAGCACACGACCTGCGGACACCGCCGCGCTGGTGCGGGCCGCCTGCCCCAGGCCAGAGCACCGGAACTAGGAGGACCAGGGTGACGACGATCGACACGGCGGCGCTCCACACGGACTACCGTCGGGTGGCCGCCACCGGAGTGAGCTCGGCCTTCGGTACGTTCGGCGAGCTCCTGCAGGGCGTCCTGCCGGAGACGGACGGTGACTTCCTGGTCACCCTGCCCGTCGCCCGGTGGGCCGTGGCCCGCTTCGAGGTGGACCCGCACACCGATGTCCTTCAGGTGTGGCCGCCGCACAAGAAGAAGGCCCTGAAGCTGACTTCGATGATCATGGAGGATTCCTGGCGGCCCGCGGGGGGCGTCCTGAGGATCGACAGCACCCTGCCCGAGGGCAAGGGGCTGGCCAGCTCGTCCGCGGACCTGGTGGCGACGGCCCGCGCCGTCGCCAACGCCCTGGAAGAGCCGATGCCGCCGCGCCGCATCGAGTCGTACCTCGCCAGGATCGAACCGACCGACGGCGTGCTGTACCCGTCGGTGGTCGCCTTCCACCACCGCAGTGTGCGGCTGCGCGCCCGGCTCGGCTCGCTTCCGTCGATGGCGGTGGTGAGCGTCGACGAGGGCGGCGCGGTGGACACCGTCGACTTCAACAGCATCCCCAAGCCGTTCACGGCCACGGACAAGCGGGAGTACGTCCGGCTCCTCGACCGGATCGGAGGAGCCGTGGCCCGGCAGGACCTGGCCGAGGTCGGAGCGGTGGCGACCGCCAGCGCACGGATGAACCAGGTGCTGCGGCACAAGTGGTCGCTGGAGCCGATGATCGCGATCTGCCGTGAGGTGGGCGGTCTGGGCGTGGTCGTCGGGCACAGCGGCACCACGCTCGGCATCCTGCTGGACACCTCGGCACCGCAACTCCACAGCCGGCTCACCGCCGCCGCACAGGCCTGCCAGGAACTCGTCGGCAACGTGACCGTGTACCGCACCCTGAGCTTCCACTGAGCCCGAAGCTACGCAGCGGGGCCGCACCCGGCACACCGGGTGCGGCCCCTTTCGGGTTGCCGCCGCGGCTACGGCTGGAACGGTTCGCCGAGGCCCACGATGATCTCCCGCTCGCCCCGGTGGGGTTCACGGCTGTGCGCCGTGCGCACGTTGTCGATCACCAGGAGATCGCCCTGCCGCCACGGCTCGCGGACGGTGTGCTTCTCGTACACGTCGTTGATCAGGTCGACGGTTGCGCGGTCCAGGGGGGTGCCGTCGCCGCAGAGCGTGTTGAAGGGCAGCCCCTCCGGGCCGAACTCGGCCGTCAGGAACTCCCGGACCTCGGGCGCCATCGTCCACTCGTTGAGGAACGCGATCTGGTTGAACCAGCACCGCTCGCCGGTCTCCGGATGCCGTACGACGGCCGGGCGGGTCTGCGCGGTGTGCAGCGCGCCGTCGGCGTCCCAGCGTGCCTCGATACCGTGCTCGGCGCAGTAGCGGTCCACCTCCGCGGAGTCCCCGGTGCCGAAGGCCTGCTGCCAGGTGATGCCGACGAACGGGTTGTAGTGGCGGGTGAGCCGCCAGCCGTGCCGCTCGAAACGGGCGACCAGGTCCGCGGGCAGCTCGTCCAGGACGGCCCGGCTGTCGGCGATCGCGGTGATCCCGCCCTCGGCCGGCGGGGTGAGGCAGGCGAACGCCATCAGCCGGGGGGCGGACGGCGCGTAACTGAGCTCGTGGTGCATGCACATGGGCTGGTCGGCCGGCCAGTGCGAGGAGGAGTACACGCCCTGCCCGTAGGTGTCGCGCGGGGCGAACCCCTCGCGCTCGATCAACGGATCGCCGATGATCCGGCCGACGGCCGCGACGCAGGTCGCCCGGTCGTCCAGGCGCAGTCCGCGCACCAGGGCCACTCCGTTGCGGGCGACTGCCTCCCTGATCTCCGGGCGGTGTTCGGTGAGCCACTCGACGGCGGCTCCGGGCGGTGCCTCGGCCGCGTCGAGTCGGACGAGCGGGCCTGTTCCGGTTCCGGGCATGGTGCGGTGCCTCTTTCGTCTCTCGCAGGGTTGGCGTGGGATGCGGTGCGGAGCGGCGTTTCGGCAACGCCGCTTGAGTGCGTGCCGGGCGTCGCAGCGCGGGCAGGGGGTTTGTTCGGAGGCTCTCAGGCCGGCGGACGCTGGAAGGCCCGTACGGCGGTGATCGATCCGGCGACGGCTACCAGGACACTGGCGCCGAGCGCGGACCACACATGGGTGCCCAGCGGCTGGTCGAGGGCGAGCGCGCGGTTGGCGTCCATGGCGTACGACAGAGGGTTGATCGTCGCCAGCACCTGGAGCCAGTCCGGCAGCCGGTCCTTGGGGACGAAGGCGCTGGAGGCGAACATCAGCGGGAACGTGACCAGATAGCCGGCGCTCTGCATGGCCTCCGCGTTGCGCAGCCAGGCGCCCAGGGCGAGGAAGATCCAGGTCATCGCCCATACGACGGCACAGGTCAGCAGTACCGCGGCCAGCAGCCCGGGCAGCCCGCCGGCCGGATCGGCGTCCAGGAACACCACCGCCACCACGACGAGGATCACCAACTGGGCCGCCGTGCGCAGCAGATCGGCGAAGCTGCGGGCGAACAGCAGCAGCGGGGCGTGGATCGGCAGGGTACGCAGCCGCGCCACCGCGCCGTTGTCCATGTCGCGGACCAGGCCGATGCCCGAGGCCACCGCGGGACCGATGCCGGTGGTCACCAGCAGGGCGGGGAGCAGGAAGTCCAGGTAGGCCACGCCGTCGGGCAGATGTCCGCGGTCGACGATGGCGCCGAAGACCTGGCTGAGCAGCAGCAGCATGAACACCGGCTGCAGCATGCTGAGCACGACGACCTTGAGGTGCGTGAAGTTCGCCCTGACCGATCGTCCGGTGAGGATCAGCAGCTGCGCCGCGGGGCCGCAGCCCCGCCAGGTCGGCCCCGGCCCGGCCGCCAGGGGCGCGGTGGGCAGCGGCGAGGTGCTGGTCATGGGGTTCCTCCGGAGTCGTAGGCCCGTTGCACGCGTGACAGGGCCGTGAGCAGGTCGGCGGACGTGACCTTGCGCGCGGTGGACACGGCCGCTTCGGCGAGGGGCAGCGCACCGGTGTCCGCCCAGCGGAGCCGCCCGTCGCGGTCGATGAAGCTTCTGGCCCGGCCCGCGTTGTCGGGGTGCAGGCAGTAGGGGATGTCGAGCAGACCGCGCCGGAAGGCCGTCAGCAGGGCGGTGCCCACGTCGTCGTGCAGTTCCAGCACGGTGTGGACGAGGGTGCGGGCCTCCTCGTACACCTCGGAGTCGGCGTCGGGTGGGCCGGGGGCCGGTGCGGGGGCGGCGGTCGCGGCGCGCGCGGCGGTCTCCAGCGCCTCCACGTTGTCCGCGACGGTGGGGATGCGGTGCGCCTCCGCGGCGGTCTTCACGATCAGCCGGGAGGCTCCCGAGGCGACCGAGAGCCGTGCGGCCGCCTCCAGGAGAGCCAGCGCGCCGTCGCGCGAGAGCGGATACACGCCCATGTAGGCGTAGAGCACGACATGCCAGTCGATCTGCCCCAGCAGCTCGCCGGCGAGCAGCCGCAGCGCGGCCACCGCCTCCAGGTCCTGCTGCCAACTGGTCTGCTGGGCGTAGCTCAACGACACGCTGTGCAGGCCGTGCCGGGCGAAGAACACGCCCTCCAGCACGCTCACCGCGACCAGGACGGCCGGCGGGCACAGTTGCCCGAGCATGCAGCCGCCGAAACTCTCCAGATGCGGCACCCTGCCGTCGCCGGTGTGCCCGGCGAGCATCTCGCAGGCGGTGCGCCAGCTCGCGACCGCGTCCCGCAACGGGGTGCGGCTGTAGGGCAGGCAGTACGAGACCGGCCCGCCCTCCGTGGCGTCCAGGCCGAGGGAGAGCAGCGCCGAGACGATGTGCTCGGGCTGCGGGGAGCCGTGTCTGACCTGGACGGGGAAGGAGGCGTCGTGGATGCCGGCGAGCACGGCGCGCGAGGTGTCCGGGGGGTGGGTGCAGATCGGGTAGCCGTTGAGCGGGACGCCGTCGGCCAGCGCCTGGCGGGCGGCCGCGAGGTCGCGCACCCGGGTGTAGCTGTCCAGGGTCAGTGTCCCCACCGTGACCGCGTCGGCGCCCCGGGTGCGGGCCAGCCCCTCGCGCATCCGGTGGGGATCGCTGAAGCCCATCCGGGGCTGGACGACGAGTGTGCCGCGGGCCCGCGCCCCGGCCACGAAGGCGCCGAAGGGTACCTGCGTCACGACACCGCTCGGACGGACAACCGGGACACCAGGTCGCGGAACGCGGCGATGTCCCCGTCGTCGAAGACCCGGTCGTAGCCCGCGTCGAGCAGCCGGCGCACTTGTCCGACATTGCGCAGCCCTTCGGTTCCGAGCTTGCCGCCGATCACGATCGTGGTGGTGGCGAGCTCCGGCCGGGCGCGCAGGGCCCGGATGAGGCGCAGGCCGTCCTGGTGGCCGTGGCCGTTCACGCTGCTGACGACGAGCAGTTCGGGCCGGTGTTCGAGGGTGGTGCGCACCACCAGGTCGTCGGGCGCGCAGGGGCCGAGGTTGGTGACGTCGTGGCCCCATTCCTCCAGCAGTAATTGGAGAAAGACGAGATTCCAGGTGTGGGCGTCGGAAGAGGTGCCGGTGACCAGCACGGAAGGCAAGTGAATGCCATACATGGAATTCATCGGAATCCCGGAGTCGGGGAGTGGCGGAAGCCTCCGGTGTGACACCCGGAAACGCAGCGCACTCGGCGGCTGGAAGGTTCTTCTGAAATGCGGTAGGCCCTTGACTCTACTGCCGCGAACGGGCCCGGAGCCGGGGGACGGCTGGCCGGTTCTGGCCTCGGCACCCTCGAACTGCCTGCCGTTTCAGGAGGTTTGTCCCTGTTGCTGTGGGGCGGACGGGCACTGCGTGCAGTTTGCTGTCAGTCGCCTTCCCTGAGCTTGGGGCAGCCGGTAGAAAGTCACGGCAGTGCCGATTCGGTGCGCGGAAAAACCCGTTCGCAACCTCGAAGGGCAGGGCCATGAATATGGCGGGAATCGTCACCGCCCCCAGCGTTGTCGCAGTGCTCCGGCAGTATGCGGAAAAGCAGCCGGAAAAAGAAGCGGCGGCATTTGTGACGGATCCCCTTCGGGAGGACGGGGCGCGGTGGCTGACGTACTCCGAACTGGACGCGCGGGCCCGGCGCCTGGCCGTACGGCTGCACCGGGGCGGAGTCGAGCCCGGTGACCGGGCCGTGCTGCTGTACCCCGCCGGACTCGACTTCCTGACCGCGTTCATCGGCTGCCTGTACGCCGGCGTCGTCGCGGTGCCCTCCTCGCTGCCCGGTCGTTACCGCCACGAGCGGCACCGAGTCCGGCGCATCGCGGACGACGCGGGCGCGGCTGCCGTCCTGACCGACACCCCGACCCTGGGTGAAGTCGAAGAATGGCTCGCCGAGGAGGGGCTCGGCCATCTACGCCTGATGGCCACCGACGACGGCGCCGGACCCGTCCCCGACAACTGGACGATGCCCACCGCCGATCACGCCACCCTCGCCGTGCTGCAGTACACCTCCGGCTCCACCGGAGACCCCAAGGGCGTCATGATCAGCCACGGCAACCTGCTGCACCACACCGCTCGCATCGCCGAGGCCTTCGGCCTGGACGACACCATGCGCGGCGGCGGCTGGATCCCCCACTTCCACGACATGGGCCTGATGGGCATGATCATGACCCCGCTGCTGACGGGCTCCACCACCGTGCTGATGAGCCCCGGCGCCTTCCTGAAGCGCCCCCATCTGTGGCTGCACCTGATCGACCGGTTCGACGTCCGCTACACCGCGGCACCCGACTTCGCCTACGAGCTGTGCACCCGTCGCGTCACCGACGCCCAGACCGAGGGACTCGACCTCTCCCGCTGGCGGCACGCCGTCGACGGCTCCGAACCCGTACGGTCCGCCGTCCTCGACCGCTTCCAGCAGCGGTTCGCGGACAGCGGGCTGCGCGCAGACACCCTCGCTCCCAGCTACGGCATGGCCGAGGCGACCCTCTTCGTCTCCGGTGCGGTCGACGTCCCGCCCAGCAGTCTGCGGGTCAGTGCCGAGGGCCTCGAACGCAACGAGATCCGGCCCACCACCGAGGACGAGCCCGGTCGTGACGTGGTCAGCTGCGGACCGCCGCGCGGTGCCGAGGTGCGGGTCGTAGACCCCGACACCCTGCGCACCCTGCCCGAGGGCAGGGTCGGGGAACTCTGGCTGCGCGGCCCCGTCGTCGGACAGGGCTACTGGGGGCGCGAGGCGACCAACGAGGCCGAATTCCGGGCCACCACCGCGGAGGGCGACACCGGATATCTGCGCACCGGCGACCTCGGCGCCCTGCACCAGGGCGAGCTCTACGTCACGGGCCGCATCAAGGACGTGCTCAACCTGCGCGGCCGCAACCTCCATCCGCAGGACATCGAGCACGAACTGCGGGTCCAGCGACCGGAACTGGGCAACCTCGCCGGCGCCTGCTTCGCGGTTCCCGGCACGGACGGACAGGGCCAGGACGACGTCCTGGTGGTCACGCACGAGGTCCGCGGCATCAAGGACGAGGAGCGGCTCAGGGAACTCGCCACCGGTATGCGGCTCACCGTCGCCCGCGAGTTCGGCGCCCCCGTCGGAGCCGTCCTGCTGCTGCGGCCGGGCGGGGTGCGCCGCACCACCAGCGGCAAGATCCAGCGGTCGGCGATGCGCGAACTCTTCCGGGCCGGAGCCCTGGAGCCGACGTACGCCGAATACCAGTCCCACCTGCTGCCCGCGGCACCGGCCGGCGAGAAGGCCCCGGCATGACGACCACGACCCCGCACACCACAGGCACCCCGGACGGCCCGGCCACCGGCCCGCAGGCGACGGCGACGGCGACGGCGACGAGCCGGCCCGCCCCCGACTCCGCCCCCGACTCCGCCCCCGTCCCGGCCCTGGCCCGGCTGCTCACCGAACTGGCCGCGCCCGGCAAGCCGTTCTCCGCGCAGGCGCTCGCCGACCTCGACGAGCGGGAGGCCTTCCCCACCGAGGCATGCCGCGCACTCGACACGTTCGGGCTGCCCCGGTACTACGTGCCCGCCGAACACGGAGGCGCACTCGACGACTTCGGCCTGGTCATGCGGCTGCTGCGAGCGGTCTCCCGAGCGGACCTCACCGTGGCCGCCGCCCACGGCAAGACCTATCTCGGGGCCGTCTCCACCTGGATCGTCGGCGACCCGGACGGGGCGGCGCGACTGGGCCGGCGTATCAGCGACGGAGCGGTCGTCTCCTGCGCCCTGACCGAACGCCACCACGGCAGCGACCTGCTGGCCGGCGATGTCGCCGCCCACCCGGTCGCCGGGGACGCCGGCGGCTGGCGGCTCACCGGCGAGAAGTGGCTGATCAACAACATCACCCGGGCCGACCTGGTCACGGTCCTGGCCCGCACCGACCCGGCCGGCGGCCCGCGCGGCTTCAGCCTCTTCCTCGTCGACAAGAGCCGGCTCGCCCACGGTGCCCTGACCCCGCTGCCCAAGGTGCCCACCTACGGAATCCGCGGCGCCGACATCAGCGGCATGACGTTCCACGACACGTTCCTGACGTCCGACGCGCTCATCGGCGAGGTGGGCCAGGGCATCGAGATCATCCTCAAGGCCCTGCACCTCACCCGCACCGGCTGTGTGGCCATGTCCCTCGGTGCGGGCGACCACGCCCTGGACCTGGCCGCCCGGTTCGTCGCCGACGCCCACGACGACGGCGTACCCCTCGCCGAACTTCCGTACGTCCGACGGGAGATGGGCGAGGCGGTGGCCGGCCTGCTGCTCGCGGAGGCCACCGGTCTGGTCGCGGTCCGCTCCGTGCACGCCCTCACCGGCGAGATGAGCGTCGTCTCCGCCGTGGCCAAGGCATACGTGCCCGCCCAGGTCGACGACCTCGTGGCCCGGCTGCTCCACACCCTCGGCCCCTACGGCCTGCTGGACGCCGACCCGCACGGACGCTTCGCCAAACTGGAGCGCGACCACCGCATCATCGGCATCTTCGACGGCAGCAGCCTGGTCAACCGCAACGCCCTGGTCGACCAGTTCGCGCGCCTGGCCCGCGGCTACCGCAAGGGCCGCCGGGACGAGGAGGGCCTCGCCGAGGCGACCGACGTACACGCCCCGCTGCGGCCCTTCCGCCCGCAGGCGCTCAGCCTGCTCTCCGGCACCGGCGCCTCCGTCGTCACCGGCCTGCCGGCGGCCGTGGACCGCGTCCACGACCTCGCTGCCTCCGGAGCCGTCTCCGACCGTCTCGCCGCCCTGGCCGAACGGCTGCGGCAGGCCGCCGACCGCCTGCACGAGGACATGGCCGCCGTGCGCTTCTCACCGCGTGCCGTGCCCGGACACGCCTTCGAGCTCGCCGAACGGTTCGAACTGTGCTTCGCCGCGGCCGCCGCCCTCCAGCTGTGGCTGCACCGCGCGGACCGCAGCCGCGAGGCCTGGCTGCGGGGCTGCCTGGTCAAGGCGCTCACCGACCTCGGCGAGCCCGTCGAGGAGACCGACCGCGACGCCCTCGACACCCTCGCGGACGCCCTGCTGTCCGCCGCTCCCGGCACGGTCCCCTCACTCCTCGACGCCCTGGAGGGCACTGCCCGATGACCACGGTCACCGCCTCCACCGCCCTCGCCGACGCCGTCGAACAGCACCTCGGCGACCCGTACGACACCGCGAACCCGTACGGGTTCCGGGCGATTCTGGCCGCCGGCCAGGCGGGCCGCCCGGCGGTCGGACAAGCGCTGCCCGCCGCCCTCCACAGCAGCGGTGACACCCCCGAGGCATGGCTGCACGCGCTGCGCGCCCTGTACCGGCGCTCGCCGAGCCTCGGCCGTACCGTCCGCCCGGACCTCCCCGACGACGCGTTCCGCGCCACGGCCGTACACATCGGCGCGGCCGTCGGAGCCCTCGACTCGGCCCTCCGCGTCACCGTGCGCCACCTGCGCGCCCGCCGCCTCTACGGAGCGGCCGCCGTCGACATCCCGCACCTGCGCGAGGTGCTGTCGGGAGTCCACGCCGACCTGCTGCTGTGCGACGTCCTGACGACCCTCGCGGTCCGGGGCGAGGACGCGCTGCCCATCCGGGAAGGCGCCCACGAGCAGGCCGTACGCCATCTGGTGCCGCGCGCGCTCCAGGGCGCACTCGACCGGCTGTCGATCCTGATGGGTTCGCGCTTCTACATCAGGGAGGGCGAGCACGCCGTCTTCCAACTGCTGCTGAACGAGACCCAGCGGGAGCTGTTCGCACCGGCACGAGGACCGCGCCCCGCCCCGCGCCCGCTGCCGCTCGACGAACTGGTCACGGCCCGGCCGGCCACCGCGCTCCTCGCCCCCGAGTTCATGGCGGCCGCCCCCAGCCGGATCCTCACGACCCTTGCACGGCGGGCACAGCAGCCCTCGGGTGCCGTCCAGGAACGCCTGTACGCGGACCTCGTCCGCCGCTACGACACCGCGCGCTCCTTCGACCTGGCTGAGCGCCGGCTGCCGGACCGCCCCTGATCCCGCCCTCCGAACCTGCCCTCCGATCCCGCCCTCCGAACCTGCCCTTGTTCCGACCGGCCCTGCGAAAAAGGACAGTCCCATGCCCGAGTTCGATGTCGACACCCACTCCGCCGAGAGCCTCGGCCGCTGGCTCACCGACTGTGTGGCCACCCATCTGGGACGGCCCGCCGACGCGATCGACACCTCCCTGCCGCTCTCCGACTACGGCCTCGACTCGCTGTACGCGCTGTCCGTCATCGCCGAACTCGAGGACCACCTCGACATCTCCCTCGACCCCACCGTCATGTGGGACAACCCCACGATCGACGCGTTGAGCAAGGCCCTGGTCAAGGAACTGGCCCTGAGCGACTGACCGTTCCCGGTCACCGAGCCATCGCCGCACACACGTCGCTCCCCACGAGCGACCGCGCCGCCGCAGCCCCGCGCAGCCCCCCGCAGTCCACCACCTCCGCAGAACCGAGAGGACCGCACCTCCATGTCCGAAGCCCGTCTGCTCCGTCGACCCGTCTCCGCCGCACAGTCCGGCATATGGGTCGCCCAGCACTTGCACGCGGACAGCCCCCTCTACAACTGCGGCGGCTACTTCGAGATCTCCGGCCCGCTCGACACCGCGGTCCTCGCCGAGGCCGTACGGCGGGGCGTCGAGGAGACCGAGGCCCTGCGCTCGCACTTCGCCCAGGACGAGCGGGACACCGACAGCGGCCGAGAAGTGACTCTCCATCAGATCGTCGAGCCCGCGGAACCGAACCCCCTGCGGCTCCTCGACCTGCGCACGGCCCCCGACCCGGAGGCCGCCGCACACAGGTGGATGAACGACCGCATGGCCAAGCCCTTCGACCTGGACCGCGGCCCCCTGAGCGAACAGGCTCTGCTCACCCTCGCCGACGACCGGCACTGGTACTTCCACGGCTACCACCACGCCGTCCTCGACGGCTTCGGCCACTCCGTCTACGCCGCCCGCGTCGCGGCGCTCTACTCGGCCATGCTCGCCGGCGACGAGCCCGCGCCCACCGGCTTCGCGACCCTCGACCGGGTCGTCGCGGACGAGGCGGCCTACGCCGGGTCGCGCCGGCACGGCCAGGACCGCGCCCACTGGCGCGACGTCTTCACCGACCTGCCCGACCCGGTGTCCCTCGCGGGCCGCCCGTCTCCCGGCACCCACAGCCTCCGCCGCCACGTCCACACCCTGCCGACCCCGCTGGCTCACCGGCTCGCCGGGACGGCCGCCCGCCTCGGCGTGCAGTGGCCCGCGCTGGCGCTCGGCGCCACAGCGGCCTTCTTCCACCGGATGACGGGCCGCACGAGCTTCACCTTCTCGCTGCCGCTCGCGGGCCGCACCGGCCGCACGTCCCTGACCACCCCGAGTGCCATGGTCAACGTGCTGCCGCTGCGGGTGACGATCACCTCGGACACCTCCTTCGCGGACCTCGCCGCCCGGGTGTCCCGGTCCCTCGCCGACGTGATCCGCCACCAGCGCTTCCGCGGCGAGGAGCTCATTCACGAACTGGGCCTGTCCGGCGCCGGCCAGACCCGCCTCGGCCCGACCGTCAACATCATGGCCTTCGCCAACGAGCTCTTCTTCGGCACCACCCCGGCCGTGGCCCATCCGCTGTCCACGGGCCCCGTCAACGACCTGAAGATCAATTTTTACGGTACGGCCGATTCGAGCGCCGGCATACGGATCGAGCTGGACGCCCATCCCGAGCTGTACACGGACGCCGAACTCGCCTCCCACATGGACCGGTTGGTGCGGGTACTGGAGTGGGTGGCCGAGGGCGGTGATTCCCGTCGTGTCTCCGAGATCGAGGTTCTCGATGCGGGGGAGCGGGAGCGGGTTCTGGTGGGGTGGCAGGGGGCTTCGCGTGTGGTGCGTGGGGTGTCGTTGCCGGAGTTGTTCGGGGAGCAGGTGAGGCGCTCGCCGGAGGCGGTCGCTGTTGTCTGCGGCAACGACTCCTTGTCGTATGCGGAGTTGGATGCCCGGTCGAACCGGGTGGCTTCGTGGTTGAGGTCGCGTGGGGTTGGCCGTGGGTCGTTCGTGGCGGTGGTGTTGCCGCGGTCGGTGGAGTTGGTTGTTGCTCTGTTGGGTGTGGTGAAGGCCGGTGGTGCGTATGTGCCGGTGGATCCGGAGTATCCGGCGGAGCGGGTGGCGCACATTTTGGCGGATGCGGAGCCGGTGCTGGTCATTGATGACGTGGCGATGGTGGGGGAGGCGCAGGCTTTCTCGGACGCGCCGGTTGAGGGGGTGGGTGTTGATCTGCGGGATCCGGTGTATGTGATTTATACGTCGGGTTCGACGGGGCGGCCGAAGGGTGTGGTGGTTGAGCACGCTTCGGTGGGGGCGTATCTGGAGCGGGCGCGGGAGGTGTATCGGGATGCGTCGGGTTCGGCGGTGTTGCATTCGTCGGTGGCGTTCGACCTGACGGTGACCGCGTTGTACACGCCGTTGGTCAGTGGTGGCCGTGTGGTGCTGTCGGAGCTGGACGAGGATGCCGGTGCTGCCGGTCAGCCGTCGTTCATGAAGGTCACGCCGTCGCATCTGGGTCTGCTGGAGGCGCTTCCCGGGGAGGTGTCGCCGTCGGGGACGCTGATCACGGGTGGTGAGGCCCTGCTGGGCGAGGCCCTCGCGTCCTGGCGGGCGGCGCATCCGGACGTGACCGTAGTCAATGCCTACGGTCCGACGGAGGCGACGGTCAACTGCACCGATTACCGGATCCTGCCGGGTGTGGAGGTGCCGTCGGGTGCGGTGCCGATCGGGCGGCCGTTCTGGAACACGCGTGCGTATGTGCTGGACGAGTGGTTGCGTCCGGTGGCGCCGGGTGTGGCGGGTGAGTTGTATGTCGCGGGTGTGGTGCTGGCGCGTGGGTATCACGGCCGTCCGGATCTGACGTCGGAGCGGTTCGTCGCCGATCCGTACGGTCCGGCGGGTGCGCGGATGTATCGCACCGGTGACGTCGCCCGTTGGACCGCCGATGGCCAGTTGGTCTATGTGGGCCGGGTCGACGATCAGGTCAAGGTCCGTGGGTTCCGTATCGAACTCGGCGAGATCCAGGCCGTGTTGATGTCCCACTCCGGCGTGGCCCGGGCTGCCGTGGTCGTGCGCGAGGACCGTCCCGGAGACCAGCGCCTGGTCGCCTACGTGGTGGCGGACGGCGTGTCCGAGGAGGAGCTCCGTGCGCACGCGGCCGCTCACCTCCCCGCCTATATGGTCCCGTCGGCGTTCGTGGCCCTCGACGCCCTCCCTCTGACCCCGAACGGCAAGCTCGACCGCCGCGCCCTCCCGGCACCCGAGATCGACCGGGACGCGAGCGAGGGCCGAGCCCCCCGCACCCCCCGGGAAGAGATCCTCTGCACCCTCCTCGCCGAAGTCCTCGGCGTCGACGCGGTGACCATCGACGACGACTTCTTCCGGCTCGGCGGCCACTCCCTGCTGGCGACCAAGCTGGTCAGCCGTATCCGGACCGTCCTCGGCGCCGAACTGCCCATCCGGCAGCTCTTCGAGACCCCCACCGTCGCCGGCATCACCACAGCGCTGGAGCGGGGCGCGGTTCCCGCACGGCGTCCCGGTCTCACGGTCGGACCGCGGCCCGACCGTATCCCCGTCTCGTACGCCCAGCAGCGGCTGCGGTTCCTGAGCCTGCTGGAGGACGGCAGTACCGCGTACAACGCTCCAGGTGCGCTGCGGCTGACGGGACCGTTGGACCGGGAGGCGCTGCGGCTGGCGCTCGTGGACGTGGTCGCGCGGCACGAGAGCCTGCGGACCGTCTTCGCCGAGGACGAGGGTGGTTTCACCCAGGTCATCCTGGAGCCGTACGAGGTGGCCGTGCGGCTCGACGTCGTCGCCGTGGACGAGGACCGGCTCGGTGCCCGCCTCACGGACGAGGCGCGGTACCCCTTCGACCTGGGCGCGGAACCGCCCGTGCGGGCCACGCTGTTCGAGGTCGGGGACGACGAGCACGTCCTGCTGCTGCTTCTGCACCACATCGCGGGTGACGGCTGGTCGATGCGTCCGCTCGCCCGTGATCTGGCGACGGCGTATGCCGCCCGGGCGCGGGGTGCGGCTCCGGAGTGGGCGCCGCTGCCGGTGCAGTACGCCGACTACAGCCTGTGGCAGCGGGAGGTACTCGGCTCCGAGGACGAGCCGGACAGCGAGATCTCCCGCCAGCTCGCCTACTGGACCGAGGCGTTGGCCGGGCTTCCGGACCAGCTGGAGCTGCCGTTCGACCGCCCCCGGAGCGAGGTGGTGACGCAGCGCGGTGGTCAGGTCGGCCTGCGGCTGTCCGGCGAACTCCACGAGGCGCTCACCGAGTTGGCCCGTACGACCCGTTCCAGTCTGTTCATGGTGCTGCAGGCGGGTCTGGCCGCCCTGCTGACCAGGCTCGGCGCGGGCACCGACATTCCCGTGGGGTCGCCGATCGCCGGCCGTACCGACGCGGCGGTGGAGGAACTGGTCGGGTTCTTCGCCAACACTCTGGTGCTGCGTACCGACACGTCCGGCGAACCGACGTTCACCGAACTCGTCGACCGGGTACGGGCGCGGAGCCTGGCGGCGTACGCCCATCAGGACCTGCCGTTCGAGCGGCTGGTGGAGGCGGTCAATCCGGAGCGCTCGCTCGCCCGGCACCCCCTCTTCCAGGTGTGCCTGACCCTGCACAACACCGACCCGCGGGCCACGGTCGCCGAGGTGGCCCAGCTGCCGGGGGTGGCCGTCGAGCTGGAGCGGCTGCCGATCGAGGACACCAAGTTCGATCTCAACTGGGAGCTGACGGAACGCTTCGACAGCGCGGGCCGGCCCGCCGGTGTCATCGGTGACCTGGAGTTCTCCGCGGAGCTGTTCGACCGGAGCACGGCCCGTTCGGTGGCCGACCGCTTCGTACGCCTGCTGACCGCCATGGCGGAGGGTGCCGACCGGCCGATCGGCGCGGTCGATCTCCTGGAGCCGGCCGAGCGTACGGCCGTGCTCGACGGGTGGAGCGACGCGTCCCGGCCCGCCGTGGCCGCCGCACTGGCCGGCCTGCCCCTGCCGGGGACGGCGGAGGGCGCCCGTGTGTACGTCCTCGACGACGCTCTGGGTCCGGTGCCGCCCGGCGTCGTGGGGCACCTGTATGTGACGGGGGCCGGGCCGGGTGGGGGCGACGCGGAACAGGAGTGGCTGCCGTGCCCGTTCGGCGACGCGGACTGGATGTACCGCACCGGCCGGTCCGCCCGCTGGTCGGCCGGTGAGCTGCGGCTCGTCGACGGGGCCGGCGGCGCGGACACGGGCGGGGCGGGCGTCTGGCCCGCGCGGTCCCGGGGGCCGCGCAGCCCGCGCGAGCAGATCCTGTGCACCGTCTTCGCCGAAATGCTCGGCGTCGCCTCGGTGGGCATCGACGACGACTTCTTCGACCGCGGCGGCCACTCGCTGTCCGCGGTGCGGCTGCTCAGCCGGATCCGCGCGGTGCTCGGCGTGGAGCTCTCCATCCGCCGCCTCTTCGAGAACCCCACGGTCGCCGGCATCGTCGACGCGCTGGACGAGGCCGCCGGCGCCCGCCGTTCGGTCACCCCGGTGGCACGTCCGGCACGTATCCCGCTGTCGTACGCGCAGCAACGCCTGTGGTTCCTGAACCACCTGGAGGGACCGAGCGCCACCTACAACATCCCGGTGGCCCTGCGGCTGAAGGGCGCGCTCGACCGGCCTGCCCTGCGCCAGGCGCTCACCGATCTCGTCGCCCGGCACGAGTCGCTGCGCACCCTGTTCACCGAGGACGCCGACGGGGCGCGGCAGATCGTCCTGCCGGCCGAGCACGCGGTCACCGAGCTGACCGAGGCCGACGTCGCCCCCGCCGAGATGGACGACCGGGTGCGCGCCGCGGCGTCCCACCCCTTCGACCTCACCGCCGAACTGCCCTTCAAGGCCTGGCTGTTCTCCGCCTACGACGGGGAGCGCGTCCTCGTCCTGGTGGTGCATCACATCGCCGGCGACGGCTGGTCCATGGGCCCGCTGGCCCGTGACCTGTCCCTCGCCTACACCGCCCGCACCCGCGGCGAGGCCCCCGCCTGGACGCCGCTGCCCGTCCAGTACGCCGACTACACCCTGTGGCAGCGCGGGGTGCTCGGCTCCGAGGACGACCCGGACAGCGAGATCTCCCGGCAACTCGCCCACTGGAAGACCGCGTTGGCGGGGCTTCCGGAGGAACTGGAGCTGCCCGCCGACCGGCCCCGCCCGGCCCGCCAGTCCCACAGCGGTGGCCGGGTGCCCTTCGAGGTGCCCGCGGCACTGCACGCGGGGCTGGCCGCGTTCGCCCGGGAGACCGGCACCAGTCTGTTCATGGTGACGCAGGCCGCCGTGGCCGTGCTGCTCACCCGGCTCGGCGCGGGCACCGACATCCCCATCGGCAGCCCCGTCGCGGGCCGTACCGACGAGGCCGTCGAGGACCTCGTCGGGTTCTTCGTGAACACGCTGGTGCTGCGGACCGACACCTCGGGCAACCCGACGTTCACCGAACTGGTCGGCCGGGTCCGGGAGACGAACCTCGGCGCGTACGGGCACCAGGACGTGCCGTTCGAGCGGCTCGTCGAGGTGCTCAGCCCGGCCCGGTCACTGGCCCGTCATCCGCTCTTCCAGGTCCTGCTCGGCTTCGACAACAACCAGGAGGCACTCGACGTCCTGCGCCTGCCGGGCCTCACCGTGGACGTCCAGGCACCGGAGACCGGCCGCGCCAAGTTCGACCTGGCGTTCTTCTTCGACGAGCGGTACGGCCCGCAGGGCGAACCCGAGGGACTGCGGGCGGCCGTCGAGTACAACGCCGACCTGTTCGACCACGGCACCGCGCGCGAGTTCGCCGACCGGCTGCTGCGCGTGCTCGAAGGCGTCGTCGCCGACCCGGGGCGGCCGATCGGCCGGCTGGAGGTGATGGCGCCCGCCGAGCGGTGGCGGGTCCTGGAGGAGTGGAACCGCACCGCGCACGACGTGTCCCCGGAGCCGGTGCCGGTGCTTTTCGAGCGGCAGACCGCCGTCGAGCCCCGGGCGACCGCGCTGATCAGCGAGGACACCACCCTCACGTACGCCGAGCTGAACGCCCGCGCCAACCGGCTGGCGCACCTCCTGGCCGCCTCGGGCGTGGGCGCCGAGGACGTGGTGGCGATCGCCCTGCCCCGGTCGCCGGATCTGGTGATCGCCCTGCTCGCGGCCCTGAAGGCGGGCGCCGCCTACCTCACGCTCGACACCGCGGCCCCCGAGCAGCGGCTGCGTGCCGTGCTGGACGACTGCGTACCCCGGGTCGTGATCACCGACACGGCCACCCGCCCGGCGCTGGGCGACGGTCTCGCCCTGGACGTCGTCCTCGACGCCCAGGAGACGGTCCGGGCGCTCGCCGCGGCCCCGGACACCGACCTGACCGACGCCGACCGGGCCCGCCCGGCGGATCTGCGGCACCCCGCCTACGTCGTCTACACCTCCGGCTCCACCGGCACCCCCAAGGGCGTGGTGATGCCGATGAGTTCGCTGGTCAACCTGCTCGCCTGGCACACCGGCACCTACTGCGGCGGCGTCGGCACCCGGACCGCACAGTTCCTCGCGGTCTCCTTCGACTTCGCCGTGCAGGAGATCCTCCAGGCGCTGATCGTTGGCAAGACCCTGGTGATCCCGCAGGAACACATCCGTCGTGACGCCTACGAACTGGCCCGGTGGATCACCCAGCACGGCATCAACGAGCTGTTCGCGCCGACGCTCGTGATCGACGCCCTTCTCGCGGCGGCCGCCGACACCGGCGAGCAACTCGACTCCCTCACCGACCTCTTCCAGGGCGGCGAGCAGTTCCGGCTCAGCCACGAGCTGCGCGAGTTCTGCGCGAGCGACTGGCGGCGGATGGCACACAACATCTACGGCCCGGCCGAGACCCACGCGGCCACCACGGCGACCCTCCCCGACGACACCGACGAGTGGCCTTCGGCCGCATCCATCGGCCAACCCCTGTGGAACGCCTCGGTGTACGTGCTGGACGCCGGGCTGAGCCCGGTGCCGCCCGGAGTGCGCGGCGAGCTCTACATCGGCGGTGCCCAGCTGGCCCGCGGCTACCTCGGCCGCCCCGACCGGACGGCGGAACGGTTCGTCGCCTCGCCGTTCGGGCAGCCCGGCAGCCGCCTCTACCGCACCGGGGACATCGTGCGCTGGAACCACTGCGGTGAGCTGGAGTTCCTGGGCCGGGCCGACCACCAGGTCAAGATCGGCGGCTTCCGCGTCGAGCCCGGCGAGGTCGAGGCCGTGCTCGGCGACCACCCGGCCGTCGACACCGCGGTCGTCGTCACCCGTGCGGACAACGGGGGTCCGACCCGGCTCGTGGCCTACGTGGTGCCCGACGGCGGGGCCGACGACACGGGACTGGGCCGCTCGCTGCGCGCCCACCTCGAACAGCAGCTGCCCCACTACATGGTTCCGTCGTTCGTCGTGGTCCTCGAAGAACTGCCCCTCACCGCCAACGGCAAGCTCGACCGGCGGGCCCTGCCCGCCCCCGACACGGGCACCGATCCGACGGCCGCGGCACCGCGCACGGAGCGGGAGAAGGTGCTGTGCGGGCTGTTCGCGGAGGTGCTGGGGCTGGCGGAGGTCGGTGTCGACGACGGGTTCTTCGACCTGGGTGGCGACAGCATCATGTCGATCCAGTTGGTGAGCCGGGCGCGGCGGGCCGGTCTGGAGCTGTCGGTGCGTGATGTGTTCGAGCAGCGGACGGTGGCGGCGCTGGCCGAGGTGGTCACCGAGAGCAGCGGGACGGTGGTGGAGGAGCCGGGCGCGGGCATCGGCGAGGTGCCTCTGACGCCGATCAAGCACTGGCTGCTCGCCCGCACCGACGACCTCGACGCGTTCAACATGTCCGCCGTCCTGCGGGTACCGGCCGCACTCGACGCCGACGCGCTCACCCAGGCCGTCCAGACCCTGCTGGACCACCACGACGCCCTCCGCGCCCGCCTCACGCCCGCCCCCGGCCGGCGGCTGGAGATCCGCGGACCGGGAGCCGTCGACGCCACGGACCTCGTCCGGCGCGTGGACGCCGCCGGCCTGGCCGACGCCGACCTCGACGCCCTGGTGAAGAGCGCCGGAGCGGCCGCCTGCGAGCGGCTCCACCTGGCCGAGGGCCGGGTCGTGCAGGCCGTGTGGTTCGACCGCGGGCCGGACACCCCCGGAATGCTGCTCCTGATCGTCCACCACCTGGTCGTCGACGGAGTGTCCTGGCGCATCCTCATCCCCGACCTCGCCGAGGCCTACGAGGCGCTCGCCGCCGGCCGCGAACCACAGCTGCAGCCGGTGGGCACCTCGCTGCGCCGCTGGGCCGCACGCCTGACCGAGGAGGCCGCCAAGTCCGCCTGGGTCGCCGACGTGGCCTGGTGGCAGGACGTGCAGCGCTCCGCCGGACCCCCGCTGGGCCGGCGCCCGCTGGACCCGGCACGGGACGTCCAGGCGACGGCCGGGCGGCTGACGATGACCCTGCCCGGCGACATCACGGACGCCGTACTGACCCGGGTCCCCGCCGCCTTCCACGCGGAGGTCAACGACGTCCTGCTCGCCGCGTTCGCCCTCGCCTGGGCGCGCTGGCGGCACGGTGGGCCGAGCGTGCTGCTGGACCTGGAGGGCCACGGCCGCGAGGAGCATCTCGTCGAGGGCGCCGACCTGTCCCGCACCATCGGCTGGTTCACCAACCTGTACCCCGTACGGCTCGGCACGGACGGCACCGACCTCGCCCGCGCCTTCGCCGGCGGCCCGGCCGCCGGCGCCGTGGTCAAACGGGTCAAGGAACACCTCAGGTCCATCCCCGACAAGGGCATGGGCTACGGCCTGGTCCGGTACCTCAACCCGGCCACCGCACCCGGTTTCGACGGCCTGACCGCGCCCCATGTGGCGTTCAACTACCTCGGCCGCTTCACCGCCGCCACCGGCGACCGGGCCGCCGACTGGACCCCGGTCACCGGCGTCGACGCCGTCGCCGGAGACCCCCCGCACCTGCCGCTCGCCCACCCGCTCGAGCTCAACGCCCGCACCCACGACGGCCCGGACGGCTCCGAGCTCGTCGCGTTCTGGACGTGGGCCGACGGAATCCTCGACGAGTCCGAGGTGCGCGAGCTGGCCGACCTGTGGTTCCAGGCGCTCGGGGCCCTGGTCACCCACTCCGAGAACCCGCACGCGGGCGGCCTCACCCCCTCCGACGTCTCGCTGTCCTCGATCGGCCAGGACGAGATCGAGGCGTTCGAGGAGGAACTGGACGACCTGTTCGACGACTTCGACGACTTCGACGACGAACCGCACGACTTCGAGAAGGAAGAAGAGGCCAGCAAGTGAGTCGCACCGCGCGGAAGATCGAGGACATCCTGCCGCTGGCCCCGCTCCAGGAGGGCCTGCTCTTCCACAGCGTCTACGACGAGGGCGAGCTCGACCCCTATGTCGTCCAGATGTCGTTCGACATCGACGGCGCGCTGGACACCACGGCCCTGCGGACCGCCGCCGAGAAGCTGCTGGCCCGGCACGCCAACCTGCGAGTCGCCTTCCGCCAGCGCAAGAACGGCGACTGGGCCCAGCTGGTGATGCGGGAGGTGCGGCTGCCCTGGAACGAGCGGGACCTCACCGGGCTCCCCGAGGCCGAACGCGCCGATGCCGCCGCCGAACTGATCGCCGCCGAGCGGGCCACCCGCTTCGAAGTGGCCCGGCCCCCGCTGCTGCGCTTCACCCTGCTCCGGCTCGGCACCGCCCACCACCGCCTCGTCCTGACCAACCACCACCTCCTGCTCGACGGCTGGTCCCTGCCCGTCCTCATGGGCGACCTCTTCGCGCTCTACGACGCCTCGGGCGACGACAGCGCCCTGCCCCGCGTGCGCCCCTACCGCGACTACCTCAAGTGGCTGGAGAACCAGGACCGGGACGCCGCCCGCACCGCCTGGCGCGACACGTTCGCCGACCTCGTCGAGCCCACTCTCGTGGCCCCGGACGCCGACCACACGGCCGTGGCCGGCGCCGAGGTCCGGGCGTCCCTGTCCCAGGACGACACGGCGGCGCTCGCCGAGATCGCCCGCGGTCGCGGGGTCACCCTCAACACCGTGGTGCAGACCGCCTGGGCGATCGCCCTCAGCAAGCACCTCGGACGCGACGACATCGTCTTCGGCACCACCGTCTCCGGACGCCCGCCGGAGATCGACGGCGTGGAACGCATGGTGGGCCTGTTCATCAACACGCTGCCCTCGCGGGTGCGGCTGCGGGCCGCCGAACCGCTCGCCGACCTCGTCGCCCGCGTCCAGCAGGAACAGGCCGCCCTCACCGCGCACCAGCACCTCGGCCTCGCCGAGATCCAGCGCGCCGTCGGGCACGGCGAACTCTTCGACACCTCCATGGTGTTCCAGAACTACCCCGTCAACCGTTCCGGCACCGCCGGCACCGGCATCGGCGCGGCGATCAGCCTGGCCCCCGGCAAGAACCGCGAGGCCACCCACTACCCGCTGCTGCTGATCGCGTCCGCCCGCGACACCATGACGTTCCGGCTGAACCATCGCCCCGACGTTTTCGACGAGGCCACCGCTCAGCGGATCCTGGACCGATTCGTCCGGGTCCTGCGTGCCCTCGTCGCCGACCCGGACCAGCCCACCGGTCGCCTCGACCTGCTCACCGACCAGGAACGCGACCGCGTGCTGCGGGAGTGGAACGACACCGCGCACGAAGTCGCGGACACCACCGTCCTCGACCTGTTCCGCTCCCAGGCGGCCCGTACCCCGCAGGCCCCCGCGGTCACCAGCGGCGACCGTACCCTCACCTACGCCGAACTCGACACCCGCTCCAGCCGGCTCGCCCGGCTGCTGGCGGAGCACGGTGCCGCACCCGAGCGGTTCGTCGCCATCGCCCTGCCCCGCGACTGCGACACCGTCGTCGCGCTGCTCGCCGTCCTCAAGACCGGCGCCGCCTACCTGCCGGTGGACCCCGACTACCCCGCGGACCGCATCGCGTTCATGCTCGCCGACACCGATCCGGCGCTGCTGCTCACCACCCGCGAACTCGCCCCGGGAATACCGGACTCCGACGCACCGCGTCTCCTCCTCGACGACGCCGCCCTCACCGCCGACCTCGCCGGCCGGCCCGACACGGCACCCGCCGTGACCCTGCTGCCCGCCCACCCCGCGTACGTCATCTACACCTCGGGCTCCACCGGACGCCCCAAGGGCGTGGTGATCGAACACCGGTCGCTCGGCGCCTATCTGCAGTGGGCCCGCAACGCCTATCCGGAGATGACCGGAACCTCGCTGCTGCACTCGCCGATCTCGTTCGACCTCACCGTCACCGCCCTCTACACGACCCTCGTCTCCGGCGGCCTGGTACGCGTGGCCGACCTCGACGAGCGGGCCGCCGAGGGCCCCGAGGCCACGTTCCTCAAGGGCACCCCCAGCGTTCTCGCCCTGCTGGAGGCACTGCCCGCCGCGGCCTCCCCGAGCGGGCTGATCATGCTCGGCGGTGAACTCCTCCTCGGTGAGGTCGCCGACCGCTGGCGGGCCCGCCGCCCCGGCGCCGACGTCCTCAACGTGTACGGAGCCACCGAGGCCACCGTCAACAGCGTCCAGTACCGCGTCCCCGCGGGCACGCCCGCGCCGAGCGGCCCGGTCCCCGTCGGCCGCCCCTTCTGGAACACCCAGCTGTACGTCCTCGACAGCGGGCTGCGGCCCGTGCCGCCCGGCGTCCCCGGCGAGGCCTACATCGCGGGCACCGGCCTCGCCCGGGGCTACTGGCAGCGCGCGGCCCTGACCTCCGAGCGCTTCGTCGCCAACCCCTACGGCCCCCCCGGCTCCCGCATGTACCGCACCGGCGACGTGCTGCGCTGGAACCACGACGGCCAGCTGGAGTTCGTCGGCCGCGGCGACGGACAGGTCAAACTCCGCGGCTACCGCATCGAACTGGGCGAGATCGAGGCCGTCCTCGCCGGACACGAGCACGTCACCCAGGCCGCAGTGTTGCTCCGCGAGGACCAGCCCGGCGACAAACGCCTCGTCGCCTACGCGGCCACCGCGGGCACCCCCGTGACCGCCGACGCCCTGCGCTCCCTCGCCGCCGACCGACTCCCCGACTACATGGTGCCGTCGGCGTTCGTGACCCTCGACGCCTTCCCGCTCACCCCGAACGGGAAGCTGGACCGCCGTGCCCTGCCGGCACCCGACTACGGGCCGCAGACGGGCATCGGCCGAGCACCACGCTCACCCCGCGAGGAGATCCTCTGCACCCTGTTCGCGGAGGTGCTCGGCATCGGGTCGCTGACCATCGACGACGACTTCTTCGCCCTGGGCGGCCACTCTCTCCTGGCCACCAAGCTGGTCAGCCGCATCAGAACCGTCCTGGGCGCGGAACTGGCCATCCGCCAGCTCTTCGAGACCCCCACCGTCGCCGGCCTCTCCGGCGCCCTCGACACCGGCAACGGCGTCGCCCGCACCCCGATCACCGCGGTGCGGCCGCGCCCCGCCCGGCTCCCGCTGTCCCACGCCCAGCGCCGGCTGTGGTTCCTGCACCGCTTCGAGGGACCCAGCGCCGCCTACAACTCGCCCGTCGCCCTGCGCCTGTCCGGCACTCTCGACCGTACGGCCCTGGAGAACGCCCTCGCCGACCTGACCGCACGGCACGAAACCCTGCGTACGGTCCTCGCCGAGGACGCCGAGGGCCCGTACCAGATCGTGCTCGACGAGGCACGTCCGGCCCTCACCGTCGTCCGCACCGACGCCACCCGTCTGCACGCCGACCTCACGGACGCGGCGAGCCACCCCTTCGACCTCGCCACCGAACCGCCGCTGCGGGTCTCGCTGTTCGAGGTCGCCGCCGACGAACACGTCCTGCTGCTCCTCACCCACCACGTCGCGACCGACGCCTGGTCCCGGACCCCGCTGGCCCGCGACCTGACGACGGCGTACGAGGCCCGGGTGCGGGGCGCGGCCCCGCAGTGGGCGCCACTGCCGGTGCAGTACGCCGACTACAGCCTCTGGCAGCAGGAGGTGCTCGGCACCGAGGACGACCAGGACAGCGAGGCCGCTCGTCAACTCACCCACTGGAAGAAGGCCTTGGCGGGCCTGCCGGAGGAACTGTCCCTGCCGTTCGACCGCCCGCGTCCCGCGGTGGCCTCCTACCGCGGCGACGTCATCACCTTCGAACTGCCCCCCGAGCTGCACGAGCGCCTCACCCGCGTGGCGCGCGACAGCCGCACAAGCCTGTTCATGGTGCTCCAGGCGAGCCTGGCGACGCTCCTCACCCGCATGGGCGCCGGCACGGACGTCCCACTGGGCACGCCGATCGCGGGCCGCACGGACGACGCGCTGAACGACCTGGTCGGCTTCTTCATCAACACCCTCGTCCTGCGGACGGACACCTCCGGCGATCCGACGTTCGCGGAGTTGCTGGAGCGGGTGCGTGCGGCGGACCTGGCGGCGTACGCGCATCAGGATCTGCCGTTCGAGCGGCTGGTGGAGGCGGTCAACCCGGAGCGCTCGCTGTCCCGGCACCCCCTCTTCCAGACCATGCTGAACCTCAACAACGCCGGTCCAGTCGAGGCCCTGGACGAGATCGCCAAGCTCCCCGGACTCACCGTCCACCACGAGCCGGTGGAGACCCACCGCGTCAAGTTCGACCTCGGCTTCTCCTTCGCCGAGTCCCACAGCACGACCGGCACCCCGGGCGGCCTTCGCGGCGCCCTCCAGTACAGCACCGACGTCTTTGACCGGGGGACCGCCGAGTCCCTCGTCCAGCGGTTGGGGCGGGTCCTGGAGTGGGTCGTCGGCAGCGGCGGTGGGTCCCGTGTCTCCGAAGCCGAGGTGTTCGGCGAGGGGGAGTGGGAGCGGGTTCTGGTGGGGTGGCAGGGGGCTTCGCGTGTGGTGCGTGGGGTGTCGTTGCCGGAGTTGTTCGGGGAGCAGGTGGGGCGGTCGCCGGAGGCGGTGGCTGTTGTCTGCGGCAACGAAGCCTTGTCGTATGCGGAGTTGGATGCCCGGTCGGACGGGGTGGCCGGTTGGTTGAGGGCGCGTGGGGTTGGCCGTGGGTCGTTCGTGGCGGTGGTGTTGCCGCGGTCGGTGGAGTTGGTTGTTGCTCTGTTGGGTGTGGTGAAGGCCGGTGGTGCGTATGTGCCGGTGGATCCGGAGTATCCGGCGGAGCGGGTGGCGCACATTCTGGCGGATGCGGAGCCGGTGCTGGTCATTGATGACGTGGCGATGGTGGGGGAGGCGCAGGCTTTCTCGGATGCGCCGGTTGAGGGTGTGGGTGTTGATCTGCGGGATCCGGTGTATGTGATTTATACGTCGGGTTCGACGGGGCGGCCGAAGGGTGTGGTGGTTGAGCACGCTTCGGTGGGGGCGTATCTGGAGCGGGCGCGGGAGGTGTACCGGGACGCGTCGGGTTCGGCGGTGTTGCATTCGTCGGTGGCGTTCGACCTGACGGTGACCGCGCTGTACACGCCGCTGGTGAGCGGCGGGCGTGTGGTGCTGTCGGAGCTGGATGAGGATGCCGCTGTTGCCGGGCGGCCGTCGTTCATGAAGGTCACGCCGTCTCATCTGGGTCTGCTGGAGGCGCTTCCCGGGGAGGTCTCCCCGTCGGGGACGCTGATCACGGGTGGCGAAGCCCTGCTGGGCGAGGCACTGGCTTCCTGGCGATCGACGCACCCGGACGTGACCGTAGTCAATGCCTACGGTCCGACCGAGGCGACGGTCAACTGCACCGACTACCGGATCCTGCCGGGTGAGGTGGTCGGTTCTGGTCCGGTGCCGATCGGCCGGCCGTTCTGGAACACGCGTGCTTATGTGCTGGACGAGTGGTTGCGTCCGGTGGCGCCGGGTGTGGCGGGTGAGTTGTATGTCGCGGGTGTGGTGCTGGCGCGTGGGTATCACGGCCGTCCGGATCTGACGTCGGAGCGGTTCGTCGCCGACCCCTACGGTCCTGCCGGTGCGCGGATGTATCGCACCGGTGACGTCGCCCGTTGGACCGCCGATGGCCAGTTGGTCTATGTGGGCCGGGTCGACGATCAGGTCAAGGTCCGTGGGTTCCGTATCGAACTCGGCGAGATCCAGGCCGTGTTGATGTCCCACCCCGACGTGGCCCGCGCCGCCGTCATCGTGCGCGAGGACCGACCCGGAGACCAGCGCCTCGTCGCCTACGTCGTGGGCACGGGCACGGACGACCTGCGCGCTCACGCTGCGGCCCAGCTGCCCGCCTATATGGTCCCGTCGGCGTTCGTGGCCCTCGACGCCCTCCCTCTGACCCCGAACGGCAAACTCGACCGCCGCGCCCTCCCGGCACCCGAGATCGACCGGGACGCGAGCGAGGGGCGGGCGCCGCGTTCGCCGCGCGAGGAGATCCTCTGCACGCTGTTCGCGGAGGTGCTGGGCGTCGACGCGGTGACGATCGACGACGACTTCTTCCGTCTGGGCGGCCACTCCCTGCTGGCGACCAAGCTGGTCAGCCGTATCCGGACCGTCCTCGGCGCCGAGCTGCCCATCCGGCAACTCTTCGAGACCCCCACCGTCGCCGGGATCTCCGCCGCGCTCGCGGACGACGCAGGCGTGGCGCGTCGGGCGGTGAAGGCGGTGGATCCGCGTCCGGCGCGGATTCCGCTCTCGTATGCCCAGCAGCGGCTGTGGTTCCTGAACCGTTTCGAGGGCCCGAGCGCGACCTACAACGCACCTGTGGCCCTGCGCCTCACCGGCGCACTGGACCGGGAGGCGCTGCGGCTGGCGCTCGCGGACGTGGTCGCGCGGCACGAGAGCCTGCGGACCGTTTTCGCGGAGGACGCCGAGGGCGCGTACCAGGTGGTTCGCGACATGGCGGACCTCCGGCCGGCGTTCACGATCGTGGAGACGGACGCAACACGTCTGCGTGCCGACCTGGCGGAGGAGGCCGGCCATCCGTTCGACCTCGCCGCCGAGATCCCCTTCCGGGCTGCGCTGTTCGCCCCGTCCGAGGACGACCACGTACTGCTCCTGCTCACGCATCACATCGTGAGTGACGCGTGGTCGCGGGCGCCGCTGGCCCGCGACCTGACCACGGCCTACGCCGCCCGAGTCACCGGTGGGGCACCGCACTGGGCGCCGTTGCCGGTGCAGTACGCGGACTACAGCCTGTGGCAGCGGGAGGTGCTCGGCTCCGAGGACGAGCCGGACAGTGAGATCTCCCGCCAGCTCGCCTACTGGACCGAGGCGTTGGCCGGGCTTCCCGACCAGCTGGAGCTGCCGTACGACCGCCCCCGCCCGTCCGTCGCCACCTACCGCGGCGACCGCATCCCGTTCCGGCTGTCCGACGACCTCTACTCGCGCATCAGTGAGGTGGCCCGGCATCTCCAGGCGAGCCCCTTCATGGTGCTCCAGGCGGGGCTGGCCGCGCTGCTGACCAGGCTCGGCGCGGGGACGGACATCCCGCTGGGCACGCCGATCGCCGGCCGCACCGACGAGGCCCTGGACGACCTGATCGGCGTCTTCCTGAACACGCTGGTCCTCCGCACGGACACCTCGGGCAACCCGACGTTCGCAGAGCTGGTGAACCGGGTGCGCGAGGGGAACCTCGGGGCCTACGCCCATCAGGACCTGCCGTTCGAGCGGCTGGTGGAGGCGGTCAACCCGGAGCGCTCGCTCGCCCGGCACCCCCTCTTCCAGGTCCTTCTGACCCTCAACAACACCGACTACCAAGGTGCGTTGGACTCCCTCGGCGAGCTGCCGGGGCTCGCGGCCGAGCGTGAGCCGGTCGAGTCGTCCGTCGCCAAGTTCGACCTGGCCTTCGGCTTCACGGAGCACCGCGACGCACAGGGTCAGGTGAACTCCCTCGACGGCGTCCTGGAGTTCAGTACCGACCTGTTCGACCGGGTCACCGCCGGCACCTTCGTCGACCGGCTGCTCCGGCTCCTGGACCACGCGGTTGCCGCCCCGGACGCCCCGGTGGGCGACCTGGAGATCCTCGCCGCGTCCGAGCGCGGCCGCATCCTCGTCGACTGGAACGACACGGGGTGTGTGGTGCCGGGTCGTTCGGTGGTGGAGTTGTTCGAGGAGCGGGTGGCGTTGGCTCCGGGTGCGGAGGCTGTGGTCGCGGGTGGAGTGTCGCTGTCGTATGGGGAGTTGGATGCCCGTGCGGAGGGGCTGGCGCGGTTGCTGGTGGAGCGTGGGGCGGGTGCGGAGCGGTTCGTGGCGGTGGCGTTGCCGAGGTCGGTGGATCTGGTGGTGGCGTTGCTGGCGGTGTGGAAGGCGGGGGCTGCCTATCTCCCGCTGGACACCGAGTATCCGGCGGAGCGGCTCGCGTACATGCTGGAGGACGCGGACCCGGTCCTTCTGCTCACCACGAGTGAGCTGACGCCGGTACTGCCGCAGGAGCTCGCCGTTCCGCGTCTCCTGCTGGACGCGTCCGACACCGTTGACGCTCTGTCCCGCCCGACAAGTGGCCCGGTCCTGACTCGTCCGGCTCTCGTGAACCCGGCGTATGTGATCTACACGTCGGGGTCGACGGGGCGGCCGAAGGGTGTGGTGGTGCCGCAGGCGCCGTTGGTGAATTTCCTGGTGGCGATGCGGGACCGGTTCGAACTGGGCGCTGGTGACCGTCTGTTGGCGGTGACGACGGTCGGGTTCGACATTGCCGGGCTGGAGTTGTTCGTTCCGTTGTTGTCGGGTGCGTCGGTGGTGGTGGCCGAGCGGGATGTCGTTCGGGATCCGGTGGCGTTGTGTGGGTTGGTGCGGTCGTCGGGTGCGTCGGTGATGCAGGCGACGCCGAGCTTGTGGCGGGCGGTGCTGGCGGAGGATGCGTCGGTGCTGGCCGGGGTGCGGGTGCTGGTCGGTGGTGAGGCGTTGCCGGCGGATCTGGCCGAGGTGCTGGCCGAGACGGCGGGCTCGGTGGTCAACCTGTACGGGCCGACGGAGACCACGATCTGGTCCACCATCTGGCCGGTCACCAGTGGGCGGGCGCGGCGGCCGAGGATCGGTCGTCCGATCGCGAACACTCAGGTGTATGTGCTGGACCGGGCGCTGCGGCCGGTTCCGGCCGGGGTGCCGGGTGAGCTCTACATCGCCGGTGAGGGTGTGGTGCGTGGGTATCACGGCCGGTCCGGGCTGACGTCGGAACGGTTCGTCGCCGACCCGTACGGCCCGGCCGGTGCGCGGATGTATCGCACCGGGGACCTGGTCCGGTGGACGGCGGGCGGGGAGTTGGAGTACCTGTCCCGGGTCGACGATCAGGTCAAGCTGCGCGGTTTCCGGATCGAGCTGGGCGAGATCGAGGCCGTCCTCGCCGGGCAGGACCGGGTGGCGCAGGCTGCCGTCCTGGTCCGTGAGGACCGTCCGGGCGACAAACGCCTCGTCGCCTACCTCGTCCCGGAGGGCGAGGTCGACATAGCAGAAGTGCGGGAGCACCTGGCCGCCCGGCTGCCGGACTACATGGTCCCGTCGGCGTTCGTGACCCTGGCGTCCTTCCCGCTCACCCCGAACGGGAAGCTGGACCGCCGCGCGCTCCCGGCCCCCGACTACGGGCCGCAGACGGGCATCGGCCGAGCACCACGCTCACCCCGCGAGGAGATCCTCTGCACCCTCTTCGCCGAGGTCCTCGGCGTGGACGCCGTCACCATCGACGACGACTTCTTCGCCCTGGGCGGCCACTCACTCCTGGCCACCAAGCTGGTCAGCCGCATCCGCACCGTCCTGGACACCGAAGTAGCCGTGCGCCGGCTGTTCGAGGCGCCCACGGTCGCCGAGCTCGCGGCCTCACTGGACACCTCGGCCACCGCACGGACCCCGCTCCGCGCCACGTCTTCACGCCCCGAACGTGTCCCTCTCTCACTCGCCCAGCGCCGCCTGTGGTTCCTGCACCGCTTCGAGGGGCCCAGCGCGACGTACAACATCCCGGTCGCCCTGCGGATGAAGGGCACGCTGGACCAGGAGGCCCTGCGTCGGGCACTCGCGGACGTGGTCGCGCGGCACGAGAGTCTGCGGACCGTCTTCGCGGAGGACGCCGAGGGCCCGTACCAGATGGTGGTCGACGCCGCCGAGGTGAACCTGACGGTGACCGCCACGACCGAGGAGCACCTGCACGAGGAACTGGACCGTGCCTCCCGCGCGCCGTTCGAGCTGACCGCGGAACCGCCCCTGCGGGCCCGGCTGTTCGAGCTCGACGACGAGGAGTACGTCCTGCTCGTCGTCGTCCACCACATAGCGGGCGACGCATGGTCCATGGGCCCGCTGGCCCGAGACCTGACGGCGGCGTACGCGGCCCGCGTCACCGGTGCCGCTCCGGAGTGGGCGCCGTTGCCGGTGCAGTACGCCGACTACAGCCTGTGGCAGCGGGAGGTGCTCGGCTCCGAGGACGACCCGGACAGCGGACTTTCCCGTCAACTTGCCTATTGGAAGGACGCGTTGGCGGACCTCCCCGAGGAGCTGTCCCTGCCGTTCGACCGGCCGCGTCCCGTGGTGGCCTCGTACGAGGGTGACCGGGTCACCTTCGAACTGCCCGAGGACGTCTACGACGGTCTCGCCCGAGTCGCCCGTGAGGGCCGGTCCAGCCTGTTCATGGTGCTGCAGACGGCGCTCGCCGCGCTGCTGACCCGGCTGGGCGCGGGGGCCGACATCCCGCTCGGCACGCCGATCGCGGGCCGCACGGACGACGCGCTGGACGACCTGGTCGGCTTCTTCGTGAACACGCTGGTGCTGCGGACGGACACGTCCGGCGATCCGACGTTCGCGGAGTTGCTCGAGCGGGTGCGTGCGGCGGACCTGGCGGCGTACGCGCATCAGGATCTGCCGTTCGAGCGGTTGGTGGAGGCGGTCAACCCGGAGCGCTCGCTGTCCCGGCACCCCCTCTTCCAGACCATGCTCACCCTGAACAACACGGAACAGGGCGCGGCCTCCGCCGTCGCCTCCCTGCCCGGTCTGGAGGTGAGCAGCCGGCCGATCGGCGTGGGTGCAGCCAAGTTCGACCTCTCCTTCCGCCTCGCGGAACGCCGCTCCGAAGCGGAGACCGAGTCCGCCGCTCTGGCCGGCGCCCTGGACTACAGCACCGACCTGTTCGACCAGGAGACCGCGCAGAGCATCGCCGACCGCTTCGTCCGCGTCCTCACCGCCATGGCCGGGGACCCGGGACGTCGTGTCTCCGAGATCGAGGTTCTCGATGCGGGGGAGCGGGAGCGGGTTCTGGTGGGGTGGCAGGGGGCTTCGCGTGTGGTGCGTGGGGTGTCGTTGCCGGAGTTGTTCGGGGAGCAGGTGGGGCGGTCGCCGGAGGCGGTGGCTGTTGTCTGCGGCGAGGAGTCGCTGACGTATGCGGAGTTGGACGCGTGGTCGGACCGGGTGGCCGGTTGGTTGAGGTCGCGTGGGGTTGGCCGTGGGTCGTTCGTGGCGGTGGTGTTGCCGCGGTCGGTGGAGTTGGTTGTTGCTCTGTTGGGTGTGGTGAAGGCCGGTGGTGCGTATGTGCCGGTGGATCCGGAGTATCCGGTGGAGCGGGTGGCGCACATTCTGGCGGATGCGGAGCCGGTGCTGGTCATTGATGACGTGGCGATGGTGGGGGAGGCGCAGGCTTTCTCGGACGCGCCGGTTGAGGGTGTGGGTCTGGATCTGCGGGATCCGGTGTATGTGATTTATACGTCGGGTTCGACGGGGCGGCCGAAGGGTGTGGTGGTTGAGCACGCTTCGGTGGGGGCGTATCTGGAGCGGGCGCGGGAGGTGTACCGGGACGCGTCGGGTTCGGCGGTGTTGCATTCGTCGGTGGCGTTCGACCTGACGGTGACCGCGTTGTACACGCCGCTGGTCAGTGGTGGCCGTGTGGTCTTGAGTGAACTCGATGAGCATGCCGGTGCTGCCGGTCAGCCGTCGTTCATGAAGGTCACGCCGTCGCATCTGGGTCTGCTGGAGGCGCTGCCGGAGGAGGTCTCCCCGTCGGGGACGCTGATCACGGGTGGCGAGGCCCTGCTGGGCGAGGCACTGGCTTCCTGGCGGGCGACGCATCCGGACGTGACCGTGGTCAACGCGTACGGTCCGACGGAGGCGACGGTCAACTGCACCGACTACCGGATCCTGCCGGGTGTGGAGGTGCCGTCGGGTGCGGTGCCGATCGGCCGGCCGTTCTGGAACACACGCGCCTATGTGCTGGATGAGTGGTTGCGTCCGGTGGCGCCGGGTGTGGCGGGTGAGTTGTATGTCGCGGGTGTGGTGCTGGCGCGTGGCTATCACGGCCGTCCGGATCTGACGTCGGAGCGGTTCGTCGCCGACCCGTACGGTCCGGCGGGTGCGCGGATGTATCGCACCGGTGACGTCGCCCGCTGGAGCGGGGATGGTCAGTTGGTCTATGTGGGCCGGGTCGACGATCAGGTCAAGGTCCGTGGGTTCCGTATCGAACTCGGCGAGATCCAGGCCGTGTTGATGTCCCACCCCGACGTGGCCCGCGCCGCCGTCATCGTGCGCGAGGACCGACCCGGAGACCAGCGCCTGGTCGCCTACACGGTGGCGGACGGCGTGTCCGAGGAGGAGCTCCGTGCGCACGCGGCCGCTCACCTCCCCGCCTATATGGTCCCGTCGGCGTTCGTGGCCCTCGACGCCCTCCCTCTGACCCCGAACGGCAAGCTCGACCGCCGCGCGCTGCCCGCCCCCGACCACGGCCAGGAAGCGGCCGAGGGCCGAGCCCCCCGCACCCCGCAGGAGGACATCCTCTGCACCGTCTTCGCCGAGGTTCTGGGCGTCGACGCGGTGACGATCGACGACGACTTCTTCCGTCTGGGCGGCCACTCCCTTCTGGCGACCAAGCTGGTCAGCCGTATCCGGACCGTCCTCGGCGCCGAACTGCCCATCCGGCAGCTCTTCGAGACGCCCACCATCGCCGCCCTCGCAGCGACCGTGGGTGACGCCGCATCGCCGGCCCGCCGCACCGTGACGGCGGTGGATCCGCGTCCGGAACGGGTTCCCCTGTCCTACGCCCAGCAGCGGCTGTGGTTCCTGAACCGTTTCGAGGGCCCGAGCGCGACCTACAACATCCCGGTGGCCCTGCGCCTCACCGGCGCACTGGACCGTGAGGCGCTGCGGCTGGCGCTCGCGGACGTGGTCGCGCGGCACGAGAGCCTGCGGACCGTCTTCGCCGAGGACGCCGAGGGCGCGTACCAGACCGTCCGGGAAGCGGCCGACGCCCGGCCGGAGTTGAACGTGGTCGAGACCGGCAGGGAGGAAGTCGACGACCGTCTGCGGGAGGCCGCCCGGCGCGGCTTCGACCTCGCTGCCGGCTCCCGGGAACTCCCGCTGCGCGTCACGCTGTTCGAGGTCGGCGACGACGAGCACGTTCTGCTGCTCCTCCTCCACCACATCGTGAGTGACGCGTGGTCGCGTGCGCCGCTGGCCCGCGACCTGACCGCGGCCTACGCGGCCCGTGTCACGGGTGAGGCACCGCGGTGGGCGCCGTTGCCGGTGCAGTACGCGGACTACAGCCTGTGGCAGCGGGAGGTGCTCGGCTCCGAGGACGAGCCGGACAGTGAGATCTCCCGCCAGCTCGCCTACTGGACCGAGGCGTTGGCCGGACTTCCCGACCAGCTGGAGCTGCCGTACGACCGCCCCCGCCCGTCCGTCGCCACCTACCGCGGCGACCGCATCCCCTTCGAGATCCCGAAGGAGCTCTACGACAAGGTCGTCGCCCTCGCGCGCGACACCCAGGCGAGCCCCTTCATGGTGCTGCAGGCAGCCTTGGCCGCGCTGCTGACCAGGCTCGGAGCCGGCACGGACATCCCCATCGGCACGCCGATCGCGGGCCGCACCGACGGGACCCTCGACGATCTGATCGGCGTCTTCATCAACACGCTGGTGCTGCGGACCGACACCTCGGGGCGCCCCTCGGCGCACACGCTCATCGAACGCGTCCGAGCGCAGAACCTGGCGGCGTATGCCCATCAGGACCTGCCGTTCGAGCGGCTGGTGGAGGCGGTCAACCCGGAGCGCTCGCTCGCCCGGCACCCCCTCTTCCAGGTCCTTCTGGCCTTCAACAACACCGACACGGCCGCCGTCGACGACGCCGTGGCCCAGTTGCCGGGGCTGTCGGTCTCGCGCGCCACGGCCGACACCGGAGTGGGTAAGTTCGACCTGTCCTTCGCGTTCGCCGAGCAGGCGTCCGGGGACTCCGGGCTCCAGGGCGTGGTCGAATACAGCACCGACCTGTTCGACCGGGACACCGTCGAGACCCTCGGCCGCCGCTACCTGCGCCTGCTGCAGGCCATGGTCGACGCCCCGGAAGCCCCCGTCGACCAGGCGGACCTGCTGGACGGGACCGAGACCCACACACTCCTCGTCGACTGGAACGACACGGGGTGTGTGGTGCCGGGTCGTTCGGTGGTGGAGTTGTTCGAGGAGCGGGTGGCGTTGGCTCCGGGTGCGGAGGCTGTGGTCGCGGGTGGTGAGTCGCTGTCGTATGGGGAGTTGGACGCCCGTGCGGAGGGACTGGCGCGGTTGCTGGTGGAGCGTGGGGCGGGTGCGGAGCGGTTCGTGGCGGTGGCGTTGCCGAGGTCGGTGGATCTGGTGGTGGCGTTGCTGGCGGTGTGGAAGGCGGGGGCTGCCTATCTCCCGCTGGACACCGAGTATCCGGCGGAGCGACTCGCGTACATGCTGGAGGACGCGGACCCGGTCCTTCTGCTCACCACGACCGAGTTGACCTCGGTGCTGCCGCAGGAGCTCGCGGTGCCGTGCGTGCTGTTGGACGAGAGGGACACCGTTGACGCCCTGTCCCGGCCCACGGACGGCGGGCAGCTGAACCGCCCGGCTCTCGTGAACCCGGCCTACGTGATCTACACGTCGGGGTCGACGGGGCGGCCGAAGGGTGTGGTGGTGCCGCAGGCGCCGTTGGTGAATTTCCTGGTGGCGATGCGGGACCGGTTCGAACTGGCTGCTGGAGACCGTCTGTTGGCGGTGACGACGGTCGGGTTCGACATCGCGGGGCTGGAGTTGTTCGTTCCGTTGTTGTCGGGTGCGTCGGTGGTGGTGGCCGAGCGGGATGTCGTTCGGGATCCGGTGGCGTTGTGTGGGTTGGTGCGGTCGTCGCGTGCGTCGGTGATGCAGGCGACGCCGAGCTTGTGGCGGGCGGTGCTGGCGGAGGATGCGTCGGTGCTGGCCGGGGTGCGGGTGCTGGTCGGTGGTGAGGCGTTGCCGGCGGATCTGGCCGAGGTGCTGGCCGAGACGGCGGCCTCGGTGGTCAACCTGTACGGGCCGACGGAGACCACGATCTGGTCGACGGCCTGGCCGGTCACCAGTGGGCGGGCGCGGCGGCCGAGGATCGGTCGTCCGATCGCGAACACCCAGGTGTATGTGCTGGACCGGGCGCTGCGGCCGGTTCCGGCCGGGGTGCCGGGTGAGCTCTACATCGCCGGTGAGGGTGTGGTGCGTGGGTATCACGGGCGGTCCGGGCTGACGTCGGAACGGTTCGTCGCCGATCCGTACGGCCCGGCCGGTGCGCGGATGTATCGCACCGGGGACCTGGTCCGGTGGACGGCGGACGGGGAGTTGGAGTACCTGTCCCGGGTCGACGATCAGGTCAAGCTGCGCGGTTTCCGGATCGAGCTGGGCGAGATCGAGGCCGTCCTCGCCGGGATGGACCGGGTGGCGCAGGCTGCCGTGCTGGTCCGTGAGGACCGTCCGGGCGACAAGCGCCTCGTGGCCTACCTTGTCCCGGAGGCCCGGCATGAGCAGCCGTCGCTGACCGCTCTGCGCGATCACGCGTCCGCTCAACTGCCGGACTACATGGTGCCGTCGGCGTTCGTGATCCTCGACGCCTTCCCGCTCACCCCGAACGGGAAGCTGGACCGCCGTGCCCTGCCGGCGCCCGACTACGGGCCGCAGACGGGCAGCGGCCGAGCACCACGCTCACCCCGCGAGGAGATCCTCTGCACCCTCTTCGCCGAGGTCCTCGGCGTGGACGCCGTCACCATCGACGACGACTTCTTCGCCCTGGGCGGCCACTCACTCCTGGCCACCAAGCTGGTCAGCCGCATCCGCACCGTCCTGGGCGCGGAACTCGCCGTCCGGCAGCTCTTCGAGGCCTCCACTGTGGCCCGGCTCGCCACCGCGCTGGACACCTCGGCCGCCGCGCGCGGCCGCGTGGTCCGCGCGGCCAGGCCGGCCCGGGTACCGCTCTCGCACACCCAGCAGCGGCTGTGGTTCCTGCAGCACCTGGAGGGGCCGAGTGACGCGTACAACGTGCCGGTCTCGCTGAACCTGACGGGACCGCTGGACACGGAGGCGCTCCGGCAGGCACTCGCGGACGTCGTGGAACGGCACGAGAGCCTGCGCACCGTCGTTGTCGAGGACAGCGCCGGCACCGCCCACCAAGTGGTGCTGAGTGCGGACCAGGTCCGGGTGCCGCTGACCGTGGAGTGCCTCGCGTCGGACGAGGAGGTCGACGGCCGGATGCGGCGGGCCGCCGGGTACGTCTTCGACCTAGCCTCCGAAGTCCCCCTGCGCGTCTCGCTGTTCGAGGTCGAGGGCGACACCGAGCGCAGGGCCCTGTTGCTGCTCACCCACCACATCGCCAGTGACGCCTGGTCGCGGGGCATTCTGATCCGCGACCTGGTAGCGGCCTACGCCGCACGCACCACCACGGGGGAGACGCCGGACTGGGCGCCGCTGCCGGTGCAGTACGCCGACTACAGCCTGTGGCAGCGGGAGGTGCTCGGCTCCGATGACGACCCGGGCAGTGAGGCGTCCCGTCAACTCGCCTATTGGAAGGACGCGTTGGCGGATCTGCCGGAGGAGCTGTCCCTGCCGTTCGACCGGCCGCGCCCGGCGGTGGCCTCGTACCGGGGCGACCGGGTCACCTTCGAACTGCCGGAGGCCGTTTATGAGCGGCTCGTCCAGGTGGGCCGTGATCACCAGGCCAGCCTGTTCATGGTGCTGCAGACGGCGCTCGCCGCGCTGCTCACGCGCCTGGGCGCGGGGACGGACATCCCGCTGGGCACGCCGATCGCGGGTCGTACGGATGATGCGCTGGACGATCTCGTCGGGTTCTTCGTGAACACGCTGGTGCTGCGGACGGACACCTCGGGCGACCCGACGTATGCCGAGCTCATCGACCGTGTCCGGGCCGAGTGCCTGGCGGCGTACGCGCATCAGGACCTGCCGTTCGAGCGGCTGGTCGAGGCGGTCAACCCGGAACGCTCGCTGTCCCGGCACCCCCTCTTCCAGACCATGCTCAGCTTCGACAACTCCGGGCGCGCCGAAGCCCGTGCGGGGCTGGACGGACTCTCGGTCGGCGGGCGGCCCCTCGGGGCTCCCGCCGCGAAGTTCGACCTCTCCTTCGAGCTCGCCGAGCACCTCGCCGGGCCCGGTCGCGCGGCCGGTCTGAGCTGTGCGCTGGACTACAGCACCGACCTGTTCGACCGCGGGACCGCGCAGAGCATCGCCGACCGTTTCGTCCGCGTCCTCACCGCCCTCGCCGAGGACCCGCATCGGCGCCTCGGTGAGACGGAGATCCTCGATCCGGAGGAACGGCGGCGGATGCTCGTCGAGTGGAACGACACCGCGGTCGAGCACCTGGACCGGACGCCGGTGCATGTCCTCTTCGAGGAGCGCGCCGCCGCCGACCCGGCCGCCGTCGCCGTCGTCTCGGACGAAGTACGGCTGACCTACGGCGAGTTGAACGCGCGGGCCAACCGTCTGGCGCACCGGCTGCTGCGTCTGGGCGTCGGCCGGGAGAGCCGTGTCGCGGTCTTCCAGGAGCGCTCCGCCGACCTGGTGGTCTCCACGCTCGCCGTGCTGAAGGCGGGCGGCGTGTATGTGCCGATCGACCCCCAGCAGCCCGCGTCCCGCTCCGAGTTCATCCTGCGGGACACCGGCGCCGTGGCTCTGCTCACCGACCGTGACCCGGGCGACCTGCCGTTCGCCGTAGATGCCCGGGTCCTCCGGGTGGGACCCGGCGCGGACCTGTCCGGCGAGGACGACACGAACCCGGGGATATCGACGGACGCCGAGCAGCTGGTGTACGTCATGTACACCTCGGGCTCCACCGGCACACCCAAGGGCGTCGCCAACACCCACCACAACGTGGTCCATCTGGCGGCGGACCGCTACTGGCGGAGCGGCCGTCACGAACGGGTGCTGATGCACTCGCCGTACGCCTTCGACGCCTCGACGTTCGAGATCTGGACGCCTCTGCTGACCGGTGGCACCGTCGTGGCGGCCCCGGCCGGGTGCTTGGACGCGGCCGACTTGGCCGCCGTCATCTCCGGACACGGGGTCACCGGGCTGTTCGTCAGCGCCGGTCTGTTCCGGGTGCTCGCCGAGGAGCGGCCCGAGTGCTTCCGAGGGGTGCGCGAGATCTGGGCCGGCGGCGACGTGGTCTCGCCCACCGCCGTCCGCCGCGTCCTGGAAGCCTGCCCGGACACGATCGTCGCCAACGAGTACGGGCCGACGGAGACCACGGTGTTCTCCACCGTGAACCAGCTGCGGGACCCGCAGGAGGTGCCCGAGGCGGTCGTACCGATCGGCCGGCCGCTGTGGAACACCCGCGTCCATGTCCTCGACGAGCGGCTGCGGCCGGTGCCGGTGGGCGTGCCCGGCGAGCTGTACATCGCGGGCAGCGGTGTGGCCCGTGGCTATCTGGGCCGGGCCGGGCTGACCGCCCAGCGCTTCGTGGCCGACCCGTTCGCGGGCGCCGGCGAGCGGATGTACCGGACCGGCGACGTCGTACGGTGGCTGTCCGACGGCCGCCTGGAGTTCCTGGGCCGCGTCGACGACCAGGTCAAGCTGCGCGGCTTCCGGATCGAGCCCGGCGAAGTGGAGGCGGTCCTCGCGGGCCGGCCCGAGGTGAGCCAGGCCGCGGTGGTGCTGCGCGAGGACCGGCCCGGGGACAAGCGGCTCGTGGCGTACGTCGTCGCGGGCGCGGGCGGCCCGGCCGACCCCGACGCGCTGCGCGCGCACGTGGCCGCCACCTTGCCCGAGTACATGGTCCCGTCGGCCGTCGTGCCCCTGGACACCCTGCCGCTCACCCTGAACGGCAAGCTCGACCGGCGGGCCCTGCCCGCCCCCGACTACGGCGCGGACACCGGCCGCCGCGGCCCGCGCACGGAGCGGGAGAAGGTGCTGTGCGGGCTGTTCGCGGAGGTGCTGGGGCTGGCGGAGGTCGGTGTCGACGACGGGTTCTTCGACCTGGGTGGCGACAGCATCATGTCGATCCAGCTGGTCAGCCGGGCGCGGCGGGCCGGTCTGGAGCTGTCGGTGCGTGATGTGTTCGAGCAGCGGACGGTGGCGGCGCTGGCCGAGGTGGTCACCGAGAGCAGCGGGACGGTGGTGGAGGAGCCGGGCGCGGGCATCGGCGACGTGCCTCTGACGCCGATCATGCGGTGGTTCCTCGAACGCGGCGGCCCCGCCGACCAGTTCAACCAGTCCCGGCTGGTCCAGGTGCCCGCCGCGCTGCGCCACGAGGACCTCACGGCCGCGCTGCAGGCGGTCCTGGACCAGCACGACGCGTTGCGGGCCCGGCTGACGACCGAACCGGAGTGGCGGCTGGAGATCCGGGAGCCGGGGGCGGTCGACGCCCGCGCGCTCACCCGGCGGGTGGACGCCGCCGGACTCGACGAGCAGGCCCGGCAGGACCTCGTACGGGCCGAGACGGTCGCCGCCCGGGAGCGCCTGGACCTCGGCGCGGGGCGGGTCGTCCAGGCGGTCTGGTTCGACCGGGGTGACACGGCGCCCGGCCTGCTGCTCCTGATCGTCCACCACCTGGTGGTGGACGGGGTCTCCTGGCGGATCCTCGTACCGGACCTCGCCGAGGCACACCGTGCCGTGGCGGCGGGCAGGCCGGCCGGACTCCAGCCGGTGGGCACCTCGTTGCGCCGCTGGGCGCAGCGGCTCACCGAGGCCGCGAGCGAGCCCGCGCGCACCGCGGAGGCCGACTGGTGGCAGTCGGTGCTGCGGCCCGGCGACCCGCTGCTCGGGCGGCGGCCGCTGGACCCGTCCCGCGACACCTACGCCTCGGCCCGCCATCTCACCCTGACGCTGCCCGCGGCGGTGACCGAGCGGGTGCTGACCCGCGTGCCGTCCGTGTTCCGGGCGGAGGTCAACGACGTCCTGCTGGCGGCGTTCGCCCTCGCCTGGGCCCGCCGGGCCGGCGCCCGGGGCGCCGGGGTGCTGCTGGACCTGGAGGGGCACGGGCGGGAGGAGGACCTCGTCGACCGGGCGGACCTGTCCCGGACGGTCGGCTGGTTCACCAGCCTGCATCCCGTGCGCCTGGACACCTCCGCCGCCGACCTGTCCGAGGCGTTCGCGGGCGGCCCGGCCGCCGGTGCCGTCGTCAAACGGGTCAAGGAGCAGCTGAGGGAGGTGCCCGACAAGGGCATCGGCTACGGCCTCGTCCGACACCTGAACCCGCGCACCGCCGCGAAGTTCGCCGGACTGCCGACCCCTCAGGTCGCCTTCAACTACCTGGGCCGCTTCACCACCGCCGGAGTCGAGAACGCGGGCAGCGCGGCCGTCCCCGACTGGACGGTCCTGGCCACCGCGGCCGGCATCGGCGGCACCGACCCCAGGGTGGCGCTCGCCCACCCGCTGGAGCTCAACGCCCGCACCAACGACGGGCCCCGCGGCCCCGAACTGGCGGCCACCTGGTCCTGGGCCGACGGAATCCTCGACGAGCCCGAGGTGCGGGAGCTGGCCGAGCTGTGGTTCCGGGCGCTGGAGGCGCTCGCCGACCACGCGGAAGACCCCGAGGCCGGCGGACTGACCGTCTCGGACGTGTCGCTGAGCCTGCTGGACCAGAGCGAGATCGACCTGCTGGAAGACGAGTGGAGGAACTCCTGATGGCGAAGCAGTCCGGACTGCAGGACATCCTGCCCCTGGCACCGCTGCAGGAAGGCCTGCTGTTCCACAGCGTGTACGACGAAGCGGCCCCCGACGTCTACCTGGTGCAGCAGGCCATCGACCTGGAAGGCGACCTGGACACGGATGCGCTGGCCGCCGCCTGCCGGACCCTCCTGCGGCGCCACGCCAACCTGCGCGCGGCCTTCCGCTACCAGGGCGTCAAGCGGCCCGTCCAGCTGATCCCGCACCAGGTCGAGCTGCCGTGGGAGGAGACGGACCTCTCGCGGCTGCCCGAGGCGGACCGCGCGGCGGCCGCGGACGGGCTGCTGGAGGAGGACCGGCTGCGCCGCTTCGACCTGGCCCGGCCGCCGTTGATGCGGTTCACCCTGATCCGGCTGGGCGCCCGCAGGTACCGCTTCGTGCTGACCAACCACCACATCCTGCTCGACGGCTGGTCGCGCCCCATGCTGGTGCGCGAACTCCTCGCGCTGTACCGGACGAAGGGCGACGACAGCGCGCTGCCGAGGGTCCGTCCCTTCCGGGACTACCTCCAGTGGATCGCCGCACAGGACCGGGACACCGCGGTCGCCGCCTGGCGGGAGGCCCTCGCCGGACTCGACGGGCCCACGCTCGTCTCCCCGCAGGCCGCCGAGCGCCCGCCGGTCGTGCCCGGCCGGCTGGAGACGGAGCTGGACGCCGCCGACCACGCGGCGCTCGGCGTACTGGCCCGGGAGCGGTCCCTCACCCTCAACTCCCTGGTGCAGGGCGCCTGGGCGGTCGTCCTGAGCGGGCTCACCGGACGCGACGACGTGGTGTTCGGCACGACCGTCTCCGGGCGGCCGCCGGAGATCGCCGGGATCGAGACCATGGTGGGGCTGTTCATCAACACGTTGCCCGTTCGGGTGCGGCTACGGCCCGACGAGCCGTTCGTGGACGCGGTGCGCCGCACCCAGGACGAGCAGACCCGGCTGCAGGCACACCAGCAGCTGGGGCTCGCCGAGGTCCAGCGCCTCGCGGGGGCCGGCGAACTCTTCGACACGACCATGGTGTTCGAGAACTACCCGGTCGACATCGGCGCCGAGCGGGACGAGCCGGGCGGCTTCCGCGGGGTGACCGTCACCGGTACCCGCAACCGGGACGCCACCCACTACCCGCTGGCACTGGTCGCCGTCGGCCGCGACGGGCTGCGGCTGCGCCTCGACCACCAGCCCGACCTGATCCCGCCGGACCTGGCCCGTGCCGTCCTGGACCGGCTCGTGCGCGTCCTGCGGACCGTGGCCGCGGAGCCGGAGCGTCCCGTCGGCCGCCTCGACCTGCTCTCCGCCGAGGAGCGCGGCGCGGCCCTGGCCCTCGGCCGCGGCACGGACACCGGCCCCGTCGGCGAGAGCCTGCCCGAGGCCTTCCGCGCCCAGGTCGCGCGCACCCCGAACGCCCCCGCCGTGCGATGCGGTACGACGGTGCTGGACTACACCGAACTCGACACCCGCTCGGACGCGCTGGCACGCCGCCTCGTCGCACTCGGGGTGGGCGCCGAGAGCCCGGTGGGGCTGCTCATGGACCGCTCCGCCCAGCTGGTCGTCTCGGTCCTCGCCGTGCTCAAGGCGGGCGGTGCCTATGTACCGCTGCGGCAGGGCGACCCCGTCGACCGGCTGCGCCAGGTCACCGGCCTGGCGGGCGTCTCCCTCGTCCTCACCGACGAGGAACATGCCGCTCTGGGGGAGGAGTTGGGGCTCACCGTGGTACGGGCCGAGGCCCCGGACGCCATCGGCGCGGAGCTCCCCGTGGTGGCCGGGAACACCGACCGGCTCGCCTACGTCATGCACACCTCCGGATCGACCGGGATCCCCAAGGGAGTCGCCGTCACCCACCGGGACGTGGTCGAGCTCGCCCGCGACCGGTCCTTCGCCGGCGGCGCCCACGCCCGGGTCCTGGTCCACTCGCCGCACGCCTTCGACGCGTCCACGTACGAGATGTGGGTGCCGCTGCTGTCCGGCGGCACCGCCGTCGTCGCTCCGCCGGGAGACCTGGACGCGGACGCCCTCGGCAAGGTACTCACCGAGCACGAGGTGACCGGGCTCTGGCTCACCTCCGGGCTCTTCCAGCTCGTCGCGGACGAGGCACCCCATCACCTCGCGGGTGTACGGGAGGTGTGGACGGGCGGCGACGTCGTGCCGGCCGCCGCCGTCGGCCGGATCCGCCGGGCCTGCCCGGACACGACCGTCGTCGACGGGTACGGGCCCACCGAGACGACCACCTTCGCGGTCCGCCACCGGCTCCCCGCGAACTCGCCCCTCCCGGCGACCGTCCCCATCGGCACCCCCCTCGACAACACCCGGTTGCTCGTCCTGGACACCGCGCTGCGTCCCGTGGCACCAGGGCTGATGGGCGAGCTGTACATCGCGGGGGCGGGACTCGCCCGCGGCTACTGGCAGCGGTCCGCACTCACCGCGGAACGCTTCGTCGCCGACCCGTACGGCCCGGCGGGCACTCGCATGTACCGCACCGGCGACCTCGTCCGGTGGACCGCCGAGGGCACCCTCGAATACCTGGGGCGGGCCGACGAGCAGGTCAAGATCCGCGGCTTCCGCATCGAACTCGGCGAGATCGAGGCCGTGCTGGGCCGTCACCCCCAGGTCGCGCAGGCCGTCGTCACCCTGCAGGAGCCGCGCCCCGGCGACAAGCGGCTGGTGGCCCACCTCGTCGCGCAGGACGGCGGCGCCCCGGCCCCGGAGACCCTGCGGGCGCACCTCGCCGCCGAACTGCCCGACTACATGGTCCCGTCGGTCTTCGTCACCCTCGACGTGCTGCCGCTCACCGGCAACGGCAAGATCGACCGCAGGGCCCTGCCCGTGCCCGAGACCGCCCCCGATGCCACCGAGAGCCGGGCGCCGCGCACCCCGCGGGAGGACATCCTGTGCGGGCTGTTCGCCGAGCTCCTCGGCGTGCCGCGGGTCGGTGTCGACGACGACTTCTTCGCGCTCGGCGGGCACTCGCTGCTCGCCACCCGGCTCGTGGGCCGGATCCGCTCGGCCCTCGGCGCCGAACTGACCGTACGGCAGCTCTTCGAGGCGCCCACCGTGTCGGCGCTGTCCCGCGCCCTCGACACCGCGGACACGGCCCGCCCCGCACTCGGGCCCGCCGAGCCGCGCCCGGAGCGGATCCCCGCCTCCTACGCGCAGCGTCGGCTGTGGTTCCTGCACCGCTTCGAGGGGCCCGCTCCGACCTACAACATCCCGTTCGCCCTCCGGCTGACGGGCGACCTGGACCGGCCGGCGCTGCGGGCCGCGCTCGCCGACCTCACTGAGCGGCACGAGGCGCTGCGCACGGTCTTCGCCGAGGACACCGAGGGCCCCCGGCAGGTCGTGCTGGCCGCCGCCGAGGCACGGCCCGAGCTGACCGTCGTAGCGTCCGTGCCGCCCGAGCACCTGGAGCGGGAGATCACGGCCGCGGCCGGTCACGCCTTCGCCCTGGAGGCGGAGATCCCGCTGCGGGCCTGGCTGTTCGAGACCGGGGAGCGGGAGCAGGTGCTGCTCCTCGTGGTCCACCACATCGCGGGCGACGGCTGGTCGGTGCCCCTGCTCGCACGTGACCTCACCACCGCGTACACGGCGCGGCTCGACGGCCGTGCCCCGCACTGGCGGCCGCTGCCCGTCCAGTACCCCGACTACACCCTGTGGCAGCGTGACGCACTGGGCTCCGAGGACGACCCCGACAGTACCGTCGGCCGGCAACTCGCCTACTGGAAGCAGACGTTGGCAGGGCTGCCGGAAGAGCTTCCGCTGCCCGCCGACCGGCCGCGGCCGGCCACCGCCGGGGGCCGCGGCGGCCGAGTGCTGTACGAGGTTCCGAAGGCGCTGCACGAGCGGATCGTCGCCCTCTCCCGGGCCTGCCAGGCCAGCCCCTTCATGGTCGTCCAGGCGGCCGTCGCCGCCCTGCTCACCCGGCTCGGCGCCGGCGAGGACATCCCGCTGGGCACCCCCGTCGCCGGACGCACCGACGAAGCCCTGGACGGTCTCGTCGGCTTCTTCGTCAACACCCTGGTGCTGCGCGCCGACACCTCCGGCAACCCCGCCTTCCGTGAGCTTCTCGCCCGGGTCCGCGAGACGGACCTGGCGGCGTACGCCCACCAGGACGTGCCCTTCGAACGGCTCGTGGAGGTGCTCAACCCGAAGCGCTCGCCCGCCCGTCACCCGGTCTTCCAGACCATGCTCACCTTCAACAACACCGACCGGCGGCCGGGCGACGGCCTGCGGCTGCCCGGACTGACCGCCGAGTCCCTGGCCGCCGACGCCGGCACCGCCAAGTTCGACCTCCTGTTCTCCTTCGCGGAGCGGCAGGACGCCGAGGGGCGGCCCGCGGGACTCGGCGCGGGCCTGGAGTTCAGCACCGACCTGTTCGACCAGGACACCGCCGGGACGCTCGTCGCACGGCTGCTGCGCCTGCTGGACGCGGTCACCGCCGCACCGGAGCGCGCCATTGGGGACGTACCCCTCATGGACGAGGAGGAGCGCACCCGCGTCCTTGCCGCCTCCTGCGGCCCCACGCGCGAGGCAGCCACCGGCCTGCTGCCCGACCGGTTCGCCGCGGCGGTCGCGCGCGGCCGGCACGCCGTGGCCGTGGAGACACCCGAAGGCACGCTGACCTACGAGGAGTTGAACAGCCGGGCCAACCGGCTGGCCCGGCTGCTACTCGACCGCGGCGTCGGGCCGGAGAGCCTGGTCGCGGTGGCCATGCACCGGTCGGCCGAGCTGGTGACGGCGTGTCTGGCGGTCCTCAAGGCCGGCGCCGGATACCTGCCCGTCGACCCCGAATACCCGGCCGACCGCGTCGCGTTCATGCTCGACGACGCCCGTCCGGTCTGCGTCCTGACCACCCGGGATCTCGCGGGCGCGCTGCCCCATACGCCGGCCGGCCCCCCGCTCGTGGTGGACGCCCCCGCCACCGTGACGGAACTCGCCGCCCGGACCGCGGCCGATGTGACCGACGCCGAACGGACCGCGCCGCTCGACCCGGCCCACCCCGCGTACGTGATCTACACCTCCGGCTCCACCGGCCGCCCCAAGGGCATCACGATGCCCACCCGCGCACTGGCCAATCTCCTCGACTGGCACGAGCGCACGCTGCCCGGCGGGCCCGGCACCCGGGTCGCGCAGTTCACCGCGGTGAGCTTCGACGTCTCCGTCCAGGAGATCCTCTCCGCGCTCCTGGCAGGCAAGACGCTGGTCGTCTGCCCCGAGGACGTCCGGCGTGACCCGCGGCGGCTGGCCGGCTGGCTGGGGGAGCGACGGATCCAGGAGCTGTACGCGCCCAACCTCGTCATCGACGCCGTCTGTGAGGCGGCCACCGCCGCCGGGCTCGATCTGCCCGACCTCACCGACCTCGTACAGGCCGGGGAGGCGTTGACCCCGCACGGTGCCATGCGCGCCTTCTGCGCCGCCCGCCCGGGCCGCCGGCTGCACAACCACTACGGCCCCGCCGAGACCCATGTGGTGACGGCCCATCGACTCCCCACGGACACCGCGGCGTGGGGGAGCTCGGCGCCCCCGATCGGCCGGCCCGTCGACAACACCGCCGTACGGCTCCTCGACCCGTGGCTGAACCCGGTGCCGCCCGGAGTGCCGGGCGAGCTCTACCTCAGCGGGGACGCGCTCGCCCGCGGCTACCTGGGCCGCGCCGACCGGACCGCGGAACGGTTCGTCGCCGACCCCCACGGGCCGGACGGCACCCGGATGTACCGCACCGGCGACCTCGCCCGCCGGACCCCCGACGGGCTGCTCGTGTACCTGGGCCGTGCCGACGCCCAGGTCAAGATCCGCGGCTTTCGCATCGAGCCGGGTGAGATCGAAGCCGCCCTCACCGCGCACCCGGACGTGGCGCAGGCCGCGGTCGTCGTACGCGAGGACCGCCCGGGTGACCGGCGGCTGGTCGGCTATGTGGTGGCCGCCGACGGGGAAGCCCCCGACCCGGCCCGGTTGCGCGACCACCTCGCCGGACGGCTGCCCGCCCATATGCTGCCGGCCGCGCTCGTCACCCTCGACGGGCTCCCGCTGACCCCCAACGGAAAGCTGGACAGGGCCGCGCTGCCCGCGCCCGCCTATGCCGCGGGCCGCGGGACGAGGCCGCCCAGGACACCCGCGGAGCACACGGTCTGTGCCCTGTTCGCCGAGGTGCTCGGCGTCGAACGGGTGGGCGCGGACGACGACTTCTTCGAACTCGGCGGACATTCCTTCCTGGCCGCCCGTCTGGTGGCCCGGCTGCGCGAGGAGTTCGACCACGACTTGCCCGTCCGCGCCGTCTTCGAGGCGCCCACCCCGGAGGGCCTCGCCGCCGTACTGGTCGGAACGGCCGGCCCCGCCACGGGACGTGCCTCGAACGGCCTGCTCCCGTTGCGGGCGCGCGGCACGGCGGCCCCCCTGTTCTGCCTCCACCCGGGTGGCGGGTTCAGCTGGTGCTACGCGGGGCTCGTCCGTCACCTCGGCCCGCAGGTGCCGGTCCTCGGCATCCAGGCCCGTGGCCTCGACGGCGACGGCCCGCTGCCGTCGTCCATGGCGGAGATGACCGAGGACTACCTCGCGCTGATCCGCTCCGTGCAGCCGTCCGGCCCCTACCGGCTGGCCGGCTGGTCCTTCGGCGGTCTCGCCGCGCACGCCCTGGCGACCCGGCTGCGTGCCGAGGGCGAGGAGGTCTCTCTGCTCGCCCTGCTCGACGCCTATCCGCCGGGCGAGAACGCGGACACCTCGGAGCCGGTCGAGCACGAGGTGGTCGCGCACAACCTGCGGGCCATGGGGTTCGAATTCGACATGGCCGAGCTCATAGCAGACCAGGAAGGGGTTCTGCGACGTTTTCGGGAGTTCCTGCAGTCCGGGGACCAGGCGCTGGCGCAGCTTGAGGCTCGGGACATGCTCGCGCTCAAGGACGTATACGTGAACAATGTCCGGCTCATGCGGAAGTTCAGGCCCGAATTCTTCGATGGGAACATCGTCTTCGTCTCCGCGGAACGGAAATCCGATGCCGACCGGAAGGACCGCCTGAATGTCAGCTTGTGGCAACCGTTCACGGGTGGATCGCTCGACGTGTGCGCCATAGACTCGACGCACGGGAATCTGCTGACAGATGCCCGTCACATGGCCCGGATCGGCCAATTCCTCGCGGACCGTCTGTGAAATGACTCCAGATCCCTGACACCAGATCCCTGACACCGGATACCTGACACCGGATCCCTGCTACCAGCATTCCAGAGAAGCAGAATTCGCTGAGAAGGAGCGATCGAATGAGCAGCAATCCCTTCGAGGACCCCGAGGGCACCTACCTGGTCCTGGTCAACGACGAGGGGCAGCACTCGCTGTGGCCGGCGTTCGTCGAGGTGCCTGCGGGCTGGCAGACCGTCCTCGGGGAGACCACCCGGGACGCGGCGCTCGACTACGTCAACACGAACTGGACCGACATGCGTCCCAAGAGCCTCGTCGAGGCCATGGACGGCGCTGCCTGATCCGATCGTTCCGCGGCCCGCGCACCCCGGACGATCCGGGGGCGCGGGCCGTGCGCGTCCCCGCGCGGACGCGCAACGCACGACCACGACGAAAGGGGAGAGGCACCATGCCGGTCATTCCCGTGAACGGGATTCGGCTCAGCTACGACGAGGCCGGCACCGGCGACCCGGTGGTGATGATCCAGGGCACCGGCGGCGGCCGTAACGTGTGGCAACTGCACCAGGTGCCCGCGCTCACCGCGGCCGGCCTGCGCGTGATCACCTTCGACAACCGGGGGATCCCACCGAGCTCCGAGTGCCCCGAGGGATTCACCCTGCGGGACATGGTCGAGGACGTGGCCGGGCTCATCGAGCGTCTGGACCTCGGCCCCTGCGCCGTCGTCGGTACCTCCATGGGCGCGTTCGTCGCACAGGAACTGGCGCTGGCCCGGCCAGAGCTGGTCAGCCGAGCCGTCCTCATGGCGACCCGCGGTCGTACCGACTTCCTGCGTGCCGAGCTCACCCGCGCGGAGATCGACCTGTACGACTCGGGCATCGGGCTCCCGGACCGGTACGCGGCCGTTCTGCGGGCCCTGAAGTCGCTGTCCCCGCGGACACTCGACGACGACACCGCGATGGCCGACTGGCTGGACCTGTTCGAGCTGACGTCCGCGCCGGGGCCGGGACAGCGGGCCCAGATGGAGGTCAGCCGCCTTGCGGACCGTCTCGCCGCCTACCGGGACATCCGCGTTCCGTGCCAGGTCATAGCCTTCGCCGACGACCTGATCACCCCGCCCCGCCTGGGCCGGGAGGTGGCCGACGCCGTTCCGGGCGCCCGGTACGAAATCGTCGAGGGTTGCGGCCACTACGGCTATCTGGAGGACCCCGACGCGGTGAACAAGGTGCTCGTGGAGTTCCTCACCGGTCCGTGAGGGGCGTGCGCGAGACGACGTGAGAGGCCCGGCGCCCGAAGGCGCCGGGCCTCTCGTCGCTCGGCGGACGCCGCCCCCTGCCAGGGCGGCGGAGAGAAGAAGGAGAGGGAGAGAAAAAGAGAGGGAGAGAAAAAGAGAGAGGAGGGAGGGCCTTCGTCCGGGGGTGACGGTCGGCCCTCCCTCCTCGGCGGAGGGACCTGGCTCTACTGGTTGTAGTAGTCAGGTCGCGAGGTATCACGGCGGTGCTGGCCGGGCTGCGACTGCTGCTGCGGGTACCCGCCCTGCGGGTACTGCTGCTGCGGATAGCCGGCCTGCGGGTACTGCTGCTGCGGCTGCTGCTGCGCCGCGAACCGTGCGTAATGCGGCTGCTCCTCGGCACGGTGCCGCGTCGGCTCGGCCTGGTCCGGGACCTGGCCCGAGGGGCCGCGACGGTCGCCGGAGACCTTTCCGGGCCACCAGTTCCACTTGCCGAGGGCCGTCATCAGCGCCGGCAGCACATAGATCCGGATGATCACGGCGTCCAGCAGGATGGCCGCCGCGAGGCCCACGCCGAGCTGCTTGAACTCGACCATGCTCAGCGTGCCGAAGATCGCGAACACCCCGACCATGACGATCGCCGCACTGGTCACCACGCCCGCCGAGCGGGTGATGCCCTCACGGACGGACTCCTTGGTGGAGGCGCCGTTGACCACTGCCTCGCGGATCCGGCTGACCACGAACACGTGGTAGTCCATCGACAGCCCGAACAGCACCACGAACAGGAACAGCGGCAGCCACGAGACGACCGCGCCCGAGCTGTGGAAGTCCAGCAGCCCCTCCGCCCAGGTGTGCTGGAAGACCGCGACGAGCACCCCGAACGAGGCCGCAGCCGAGAGCAGGTTGAGCAGGATCGCGGAGACCGCCACGGCCAGCGACCGGAAGATCAGGATCATGGTGACGAAGGTCAGCAGCAGGACGAAGCCCACCACCCAGGGCATCCGCTCCTCGAGGTGACCCGTGAAGTCCACGCCCTGCGCCACCTTGCCGCCGACCGCGCTCTCGGCGCCGGGCACGTCGGCCATGGCCTGCGGCAGCCAGTCACGCAGCAGCTCCAGGGACTCGCGGGCGCCGTCGCTCTTGGGCTGGTACGGCGTGCCCACGTCGACGGTGTGGACCCGGTGGTCGGCGGACTCCTTGATCGTCGGCGTCGCGTCGTGCGCGAACAGCTTGTTGTCCGCGGTGCGTTCGAGCAGTCCCTGCAGGGCGCCCTTCACCTCACCGGACTGTGCGGCGGGCGCCTCCACGGCGATCTGGTGCACGGTGCCCTTGCTGGGGAATGCCTCGGTCAGCCGGTCCATCGCCTGCACGACCGGGATGTCCCGGGACAGGTCGTCCGAGCCCGGCTGCTTGAGCTTCATGTCGAGGGCCGGTACGGCCAGCAGGAGCAGCGCGCCCACGGACACCACGAGCGTGATGACCGGCCTGGACAGCGCGGGGCGCAGCAGCGCGGGCCACACCCGGGACTCGCCGGAGCGCATCGTCAGCCGCCACAGGAGGGGCACCCGCGGCTTGTCGACCCAGCGGCCCAGCTTGGCGAGCAGGGCGGGCAGCACGGTCAGCGAGGCCAGCACGGCGACCGCCACGACGATGATGGAGCCGGTGGCCAGGGACGCGAAGGTCGCCTCCTGGGCCAGGTAGAGGCCGGCCATCGCCACGATCACGGTGGTGCCGGACACCACGACGGTGTGCCCGGACGTCTCCGCGGCGACCTCGATCGCGTCGACGTGGGACTTACCGGCACGGCGCTCCTCACGTTCGCGCTTGAGGTAGAAGAGCGAGTAGTCCACGCCCACGGCCATGCCCATGAGCAGGATGACGTTGCTCACCGCGCTGGTCTCGGGCAGCACGTGGGAGGCCAGCGTGGACAGTCCGATGGCCGCGCCGACGCACGACAGCGCGAGCACCACGGGGACGCCCGCGGCGATGATCGCGCCGAAGACGACGAGCAGGATGAGCAGGGTCAGCGGCAGGCTGATCAGCTCGGCCTTCTTGAAGTCCTCGCCGAGCGTCTCGGACAGCCCCTTGGCCGTCGAGCCGGTGCCCACCTCGTCGACCCGCAGGCCCTCGTGGGCCTTCTCGGTCGCCGCGCTCGCGTCGAGCAACGGCTGGACGCGCTGGTCGGCGTTCTCCGTGTCGCCCTTCATGGTCACCGGGACCAGGAGCGCCTTGCCGTTCGGCGCGGGGATCGGCTCACCCACGCTCTCCACCTCGGCGAGCGCCTTCATCCGCCGGGTGACGTCCGCGGCCGCGTCCTGGGCGGTCGCGGACTCGAGCTTCCCGCCGTCCGCGGCGGTGATCAGCACGTTCTCCTCGGCCTTCTCGGGGAAGTCACCGGAGTGCACGATCTTGCCGGCGCGGCCGGACTCCCGGACCCCCGACTCCTCGTCACTGATCGCGTTCGTGCCGGCCGCTCCGCCCAGGAAGAGGCACGCGGCGACGAACACGACCCACAGGCCGATGGCGGACCACGGATGTGTGGCGCTCCATCGCGCAATCCGTACCGTTGCCGGTTTCTTTCGCACCCTTGCTTCCTTCCGTTGCTGCAGGTCCGGCCCAGGAAGCCGGTCGGATCTCGACGGGAAAAAGCTAGGCCCGCCGACGTGCGTGTGGATACGAGGTAAACCGTCGCGGTGGCCGTTGTTTTCCGCAGGTTCGGCGTACGGAGAACCGCAGGTCCGACCCTGCGGAAAACCGCAGTAAGAAACCTGCGGAAAACCGTAGTGCCCTTGGAAATCCTTGACCCAGTAAAACCCTGGACGTTACGTTCGATGCGTGAATCGGCGGCCCCGGGAAATAGCTGCCCAATGGCTTCCCGGGTAAAAAAGTCGACCGATCGCGGAGTGTAGCTCGTTAAATGACAGGCGTACATTCCTTGGCAATTAGTTGCCGAGGTGCGACGACAGTCGAGGGGAGAAAATGGAGACCACGGTCCTCACCCGGCAGCATGTTGCCAAACTCGTCAAGGAGAGCGGCAACGATCGCTTCATGGATCGGATGATCGTCCGACTCCAGGAGGCGTTCACCGCATCGGACAGAGGTGTGAGCCCCGTCCGGGACGGATTCCTCCGCGGTCCGGGGAACACGGCCATCCTCGAATGGATGCCGCACCATGATCCGGGGCGTTCCATAACGATCAAGACGGTGGCCTACACACCGTCGAACCCCACCACGTTTCAGCTGCCCACCATCATCGGATCCCTCACCCGCTACGACGATGTGACGGGCCGTCTGCTGGCGGTCTGCGACGGCATCCTGCCCACCGCGATCCGTACCGGGGCGGCCTCGGCGATCGCCAGCCGGCTGCTCGCCCGCCCGGACAGCCGGGTCCTGGGCCTCGTGGGCGCAGGGGCGCAGGCCGTGACCCAGGCGCACGCGCTCAGCCGGGTGTTCCCCCTGGAGCAGATCCTGGTGTACGACATCGAGCCGGCCCACGCGCGCTCCTTCGCGGACCGGGTGGACTTCCTCGACCTCGACGTCCGTGTCGTGGAGCTCGCCGAGTTGGAGGCGGCCGCGGACATCATCTGCACCGTCACCTCGGTCGGGGTCGGCGACGGACCGGTGCTGAGCGGCGACAACCTGCGGCCGCACGTGCACATCAACGCCATCGGCGCCGACCTCATCGGCAAGTTCGAGGTCCCGAAGGCGATCCTGAAGTCGGCGTTCGTGACGCCGGACCACGTGGCGCAGGCGCTGCGGGAGGGGGAGTGCCAGCAGTTGGAGGCGGGCGACCTCGGTCCCGACCTGATGACCCTGTGCGCCGAGCCGGAGACGGCGGCCGTCCACCGGGACCGGGTGACCGTCTTCGACTCGACGGGCTTCGCGCTCGAGGACCATGTCGCCCTCGACGTGCTGCTCGAACTCGCCGACGAGGCGGGCATCGGCGACCGGGTGCAGGTGGAGCACCTGCCGGACGACGCGCTGAACCCGTATTCGTTCCAGTGACGACAAGGACGTGCCGGGCAGAGCTCCTACCGCCCGGCACGTTCGCCTGCTCCGGTGCGGCCCGTGTCCGCCACGGTTGCTGGGAACCGGCCGCGCCGGATGCGCACCCGGCCGACGGCTTCCCCGGGTTCCATTCCCTCGAAAACGCGGGCCCCGGCGGCCGTCGGCCGCCGGGTCACGACTCCAGATACCGCAGCACGGCCAGGATCCTGCGGTTGTATCCCGTGGTGTGCCCGAGTTCGAGCTTGTCGAAGATCGTGTTGAGGTTCTTCTCGACCGTGCTCATGGAGATGTGCAGCTTCTCCGAGATGGCCGCGTTGGTGTGTCCCTGGGCCAGCGTCTCCAGAACGCTGCGCTCGCGGGGAGTCAGCCGGGACAGCGGGTCGCTGTGCGTCGTACGGATCACCAACTGCCGCACGACCTCCGGATCGATGGCGGCTCCGCCCTCCTGGATCCGCTCCAGAGCGTCGAGGAATTCCTCCACCTGCGCGACCCGGTCCTTGAGCAGATAGCCGACGCGCTCCGCGTTCGACGTCAGCAGCTGGGCCGCGTAGTTGCGCTCTATGTGCTGCGACAGCACCAGGACCCCGACCCCGGGCCAGCGCTTGCGGATCTCCAGCGCGGCCCGCAGCCCCTCGTCCGTGTGGGTGGGGGGCATCCGGATGTCCACGACGACCATGTCCGGCGGCTGGGCCTCGACCTCCCGCAGCAGGGCGACGGCGTCACCCACCGCGGCCAGAACCTTGTGTCCCTCCTCGGTGAGCAGCCGGACCAGCCCCTCTCGCAGCAGGGTCGAGTCCTCGGCCAGCATCAGGCGCACGGCAGCTCCGCGGTGATCGTGGTGGGCCCCCCAGGGGGGCTGTGGACGTGCAGTCGGCCGTCCAGGGCGCCGACTCGGCTGTGCAGTCCCGTCAGTCCGCTGCCCGCCGGATCCGCGCCGCCGACGCCGTTGTCCTCGGTCCGTACGACGAGGACCGGCCCGTATCGGCGGACGCTCACGACGATCTCCGTGGCGGCCGAGTGCTTGGCGGCGTTGGTCACCGACTCCGACACGACGAAGTACGCGGCGGTTTCGACGGAGGCGGGCAAGGGCTCGGGGAGGACGAAGTCCATCCGGATGGGAATGCTGCAGCGCTCGGACACCCCGGCGAGCGCCTCCTGCAGCCCCAGGCTGTCCAGCGCTGACGGATAGACCCGCCAGGCCACTTCCCGCAGCTCGGTCAGGACGTCCTGGGACTCCTTGTGGGCCTGCTCCAGCAGGGAGTTGGCCTGTTCGGGCGTACGGCCCCGACGGGCGCGCCCGAGGAGCATGGCCAGCGCCACCAGGCGCTGCTGCACCCCGTCGTGCAGATCGCGTTCGATGCGCCGGCGTTCGGTGTCCACCGCCTGCAGCACCGCCGCCCGGCTGGTGGCCAGTTCGTCGATGCGCTGCTGCATCAGCTCGCGCTCCGACGGGCCGAAGTACTCGCGGGCCAGCCGCGCGTCGAGCGCCTCCAGCGACAACAGGCCCTGTACGTCCAGGAAGAGCAGCACCCCGCCGAGCAGCCCCTGGGTGAGCAGTTCCTGCCAGGTGAGCGTGCCCCGCGCGAGGCTTGCGACGAGCAGTCCCGCGAGGACGGCGCCGAAGCCGAGCAGACCGATCACGACGCCGGTGAGGAGGCCGGTGTACGTACGTGTCGCGAGGTAGCGCAGGATCCGCTGGTCCCGCGCGGGACGGTCCGGGAAGCGGTCCCCGAAGAAGAGCGAGCGGCGCCGGCGCTCGAGGGATGTCAGCCGACGGGCGCCCGCGGTAAGGGCGATGAAGGCGTGCCGCCGGGTCCGCGGCCACAGCAGAAGGGGGCCGAGGACGCTGCCCACGGTGCAGAAGTACAGCAGCGCCGTCAGCGCGGTGAAGCAGCCGAGGAGGACCCCGGTGGCCCTGAGCGGCAGAGCGGGAGACGGCGTGGACGGAACCTCACCGCTCGAGGGCTCCGGTCCGAGCCCTCCCGGGTGATGTTGGGTGGTGACCTCCGAATCCCCCTGCACGGACGCCGAGACTAGTCCGGCCGCGCAGGCGGGGCAAGATCGTTCGGCCTGGACGACAACAGCGGGGGCGTTCACGACGTACGGCGGTGCTGGGCGGAGCCGCGGGAGGACCGCACACGTACCACGATGTACAGCACCAGTGCGGCGGCGACCAGGACGAGGACGGCCTTGCTGATGATGCCGACGTATCCCTCGACGAGATCCCACTGATCCCCCAGCCAGTAACCGGACAGGACGAGCGCGGAGTTCCAGATCAGGCTGCCCAGGGTGGTCAGCAGCAGGAAGGTCGGCATCGGCATGCGTTCCAGACCGGCCGGCACGGAGATGAGGCTGCGGAAGATCGGCACCATGCGGCCGAAGAAGACGGCCTTGGTGCCGTGCTTGGCGAACCACTGCTCCGTCCGCTCCAGGTCGGACACCTTGACCAGCGGCAGCCTGGCCCAGAGCCGGTACATGCGCTCACGGCCGAACAGCATGCCGATGTAGTAGAGGACGGCCGCGCCCACCGTCGAACCGATGGTGGTCCACAACAGCGCCGAGAACAGGCTGATGACGCCTTGCCCGGCCGCGAATCCGGTCAGCGGCAGGATGATCTCGCTGGGCAGCGGCGGGAAGAGGTTCTCCAGGGCTACGGCGAGGCCGGCGCCGGGGGCGCCCATGGCGTCCACGAGGTCGGCTGCCCACCCCGCGATACCGTCGGCGGGCTCCTGGGGCAGGGCCAGAGTCATGAGGTCCATTCGAATTTCTCCAGGCTGGCGGGGCGGTCGCCGCAGGCAGGTGCCGCGGTTCACCGATCACGCTAGAAACCGCAGACCAGCGCCGGTATGAGGATTGCCGTCGAAGTTGTGCGGTTCTCCCCACCCTCGACCCTGCGGAAAACCGCAGGGTGGGCAGGCGCACTGCGGCACCGGCAACGACCCTGCCCGGCCGGAAACGCGAGGCCGGAAAGGGGAATTAACCCGCCCGAATTGGCAACAAGGTGCCACTGGTGGGATTTCGTTGACTCTTGAATTCGAGGCCGGTTAGTTTCGCCTCTTCGGCGGTCAAGTTCCTTGAAAACTAAGGTCACTTGATCCTTCGGCATGTCGAATGGTCGGCGTTTATGGAGAGAGGATTCACCCGGTGGCCTTGGAGGAGGCGGCACCACCCTCGCGAAAGACCGTGCGGACCGGACCCGGCACGTTCGGCGAACTCGTCGTGGCACCGGTGACGATCACTCCGACGAAACCGCTCACCCCCACCCACGTCAAAGGCCTGCTGTGGACCGACGTCCTGGTGAAGGCGAGCGCCCGGGTCAGCGGCGTACGACTGGTCTGGAACAACCGCATGGCCACCGTCACCACCCAGTCGACGGCCTTCTGGCACCACCTCGACCTGACCGAGCCGGACACTGACTGGAGCAGCGAGTCGGACACCCGGATCGGCGAGCGGTACATCCGCTTCCACGCGGAGCGGCGGGAGACCGACCCCCGGGCAGTCGCCGACTACCTGACGCGAGCCGACGAGGACGGCTGGATCCATCCCTGCGGTCGGCGCATGCTGGATCTGTGGAGCGCCCAGCTGGGCCGGCTGGGCGTCGGTGACCTGGGTCTCGACGCCGACCGCCCGCTGGCCACCACGGCGAAGACGATGGTCGCGGCACTGGCCGAGCGAGGACTGCTGATCGACCACCGGCGCTTCGGCGGCCCTGTCCACCTCGACGGCCCCCGCTGGGGCCTGCCGCTGCGCCAACTCGTCGGCGGCGACGGGCAGCCCAACTACCTGCTGCCGATCCTGCGCGAACTCGTCCCGATGATCCGTCCCGACCGGTTGTTCCTGCTCGTCCACGACGACGGGATCGCTGCCGACTACCTGCTGCTCGACCGCGTCCTGACCGAGTTCGGCGCACGGACGGCACGCCTTCCCCTGAGTCGGGTGCCCGTGGGCGACGTACAGCGCTCCAGCCGGTACGGCGGCTGGCAGGGAGCGACACTCGGCGATCTCGCCGCCACCTCCGGCACAGCCGACCTGGCCGCCTACCGGCTCGGAATGCGGCTGTACTTCGCCGGCACGCTGCACCGACGCTCGACGCAGCCGTTCCGGATGCACCTGCTGCGCCGCTGCGTGGGGCGTGCCGCCCGCCTGCTCGGCGAGATGCCTGCCGGCGGCGCGGGCGGGCCGGGTCGGCACCTCGCGGCGACCCTGTCCCGGCTCCGGGCCCAGCAGGGCTACGTCGACCCCTACCGGCTGACGGCATCCCTGCTGGGCAAGCGGTCCGGCGCGCCGGCCCCCGAACTGCGGGCGATCTACACATGAGGGGGGTACCGAACACGCGGATGTCCGACGCCGAGGCGCTGGCCGCCGCGGCACGGGCCCGCCTCGAGGCGGGCCGCGGCGGACTGGGTGACGGGCCCGCCCCGCCGGGGCTGGCCGTCGTGGTGGTCGTGGCCGACCTCGACCCCGTCGAGTTCATCGCGGGTGCGGCCGATTTCGCCCTGAGGATCCCGGATGCCCAGCGGGACGGCTGGTACCGGACGTTCACCCGGACCGTGTTCCTCGCGGGCCGGCCTGCGAGCGTGGCCGCCCGCCACCCGTACCGCCACGCGACCCCGGGAGCGGACCTGGCCTGGTACGGCCCCGCCACGCGCCGCGAACTGCGCCCGCTGTCGAGGTTGTTGCGTGCCTTCCAGGCTCCGGCGCCGATCGCGGTGCCCGCCGGGCCGCTGACCGTGACCGTCCCGGGCCCCCCTTCCGGACTCATCGTGGACGCCGCGGTCGCGACCGGCGACGTCAGCAGCGGTGCGTACCTGGTGCATGTCCACCACCTGATAACCGAGGCGGTGCTGCGCGGCCTGCTCCGGCCCGGCGACACCCTCCGCGTCGAGCACGCCGACACCCTGGACATCGCCGACTTCCCCGCCGTCCTCGATCCCGCCCGGGCGGCCTCGGTCCAGACACGGATCACCCACAGCGGCACCGAACCCGACCGCCTGCGCCTGTACGGCGTGCTCACCTCGACCCCTGACGAAGGAGGCCGCTGAATGGACGCCGAACGCGTGCTGGCGGAGCACCGCCGGCTCCTGGACAGCCTGGACCGGCCCGAGGAGGTGCAACGCGACCTGCTCACGCGCGTCCTGGAGCAGAACGCGGACACCGCGTTCGGCCGTGAGCACGGGCTGGCCCGTGTCCGCACCATCGACGAGCTGCGCCGGGCGGTGCCCATCCGCACCCATCAGGCGCTGATGCCGTGGATCGAGCGGGCCATGAACGGTGAGCCGAAGGTGCTCACCGCCGACGATCCGGTCGTCTACTTCTCCTCCAGCGGAAGCACCGGCCGGGAGAAGCACATTCCGGTGACGCGCACGTACATGCAGTGGACCTTCCTGCCCTTCTACCACGCCAGTTTCGCCCCGTTGCTCCAGACGCTGCCGGAGGCGGCGGCCGTACCGAACGGCGTGCTGAACCTGTGGCAGGACCCGACCGCGCCCATGGCCCGGACCCGGCAGGGCCAGCCGCACATCGGCGCCAGTCAGGTCGACTACCGCAAGTTCGGCGAGGCCTCGGCCGTCGGCCCGGGCAACGCGGCTCCGTGGAGCCGTATACCCGACGAACTGGCCAACGCCGACCCCTGGAGCCGCGCCTACTACAAGCTGAGGCTCGCAGCCGAGCAGGACATACGGATCGTCATCGGCGTCAACCCGGCGATGGTCGCCGGGCTGCCGTACCAACTGCGCACACTGTGGCCCCGGCTCGTCGAGGACATCAGGGCCGGCACCCTCGACGGCCGCCCGCACACCACACCGAACCCGGAGCGCGCCGACGAGATCGCGCGGTACGCCAAGACGTTCGGCACGGTCCTGCCGTACCACCTCTGGCCGCGCCTGACCGCCGTCCTCGTCTGGAACAGCGCGCTCGCCTCGCTCTACCTCCCCCGGGTACGGGAGACCTACGGCCCGGGGGTCCAGTCGTTCGCCGCGCCGATCGCGTCCTGCGAGGGTCCGGCCGGGGTCCCGGTCGACCAGCACCCCACCGGCGCGCCGCTGTATCTACCGGGCTGTGTGTACGAGTTCGTCCCCGCGGACGGACCGGTCACCGCCGACAGCGAGACCTTGTCGGCCACCGAGATCGAGGAAGGGCACGACTACCACCTCGTGTTGACCCACGTGGGCGGCATGTACCGATGCGCCGTCACGGACGTGGTCCGGGTGGTCGGCCGGGTCGGCCGCACCCCGCGTGTCGAGTACGCCGGCCGCGACATCGTCCGGTCCGCCGCCGGAGAGCGGCTGACCGAGGCCATGGCCGTCCGCGCCCTGCGAGCCGCCTGCCTCGACACCGGAGCGGAGATCCGCAACGCGACCTATCGCCTGGCCTCCGGCACCGGCGAGGACACCGGGCGCTACCAGGTCGCCGTCGCCTTCGCGGGCCCGCCGGCCCCGGCCCTGGCCGACGCCCTCGACGTGCGCCTGGCGGAGCAGTGCCCCGGCTACCGCGCCGGCCGCCGGTCCGGCCGGATCGGCCCCGTCGAGGTGATCACCGTGCACGAGGACGCCTTCCTGCTGGAGTGGGAGCGCTCCGTGCGCGGCGGCCAACGCCCGCCCCGGGTCAAGGACCGGGTCTTCCTGACCTCCGACGACGCATGGGCCAGGATCGTCGCCACCCGGCCCGGGGACGCGCGCTGATGCCGATGCCACGTCACGAAACGAGGGACGCATGACCGACGCCATTCCGGGCCGGGGGCAGTACACCGAGGACGCCCGCAGACAGCGGCTGAACTGGCTGCGCGAACGCAGCGGCACCCCGCTCGCCTCGTTGGAGAGCACCGTGTTCGCCGCGCACAACCTGGTCGGCAATGTGGAGAACTTCCTCGGCTCGGTCGAGGTACCGGTGGGCCTCGTCGGCCCGCTGCTGTTCGACGGGGACATGGTGGGCGAGAGCGTCGTCGCTCCCTTCGCCACCACCGAGGGCGCACTCGTCGCCTCGGCGTCCCGCGGCGCACGGGCCCTCACCGCCTCCGGAGGAGTGCGCACGAAGGTGCTGTCGCAGCGGATGACCCGCGCACCCGTGCTGGAGTTCGCCGACCTCGCCGCCGCGCACCGGTTCACCGCCTGGCTGCTCGACCGGCGCGGCACGCTGGACGAGCAGGTCCGTCTGGTGTCCCGGCACACTCGCCTGGTCGACGTCGACCCCTACCAGATCGGCCGCTATCTGCACCTGCGCCTCGCCTTCGAGACCGCCGACGCGGCGGGCCAGAACATGACGACGGCGGTGACCTGGCAGATCTGCCGCTGGCTGACCGACGCGCTCGCCGACGAGGAGGATCTGCGTCCCCGCAACCTGCTCCTCGAGGGCAATCTCAGCGGCGACAAGAAGGCAACCGTCGGATCCATGCTGACCGGCCGCGGCACCCGGGTCACCGCCGAGTGCCGACTGCGCCGCGATGTGGTGGCCTCCGTACTCAAGACGACACCCGAGGCAATGGTGAAGAGCCATGCCGCGACGGTCCTCGGCGCGCAGCAGGCCGGGATGCTCGGGTACGGGGTCAACGCGGCGAACGCCATCGCGGCGCTGTTCGTGGCCACCGGGCAGGATGTGGCCTGCGTCCACGAGTCGGGGGTGTCCATCTTCTCGGTGGAGATGGACGGCGACGACCTGATCGCCACGATCCTGCTGCCCAACCTGGTGGTGGGCACCGTCGGTGGTGGCACGGGGCTGCCGCACCAGCGCGAGCTGCTCGCCCTCCTCGGCTGCGCGGGTGCGGGTGGGGCCCGCAGGTTCGCCGAGATCGTCGCCGGATTCTCCCTGGCCCTCGACGTGTCGACGTTGGCGGCGGTGGTCAGCGGTCAGTTCGCCGAAGCGCACCAGCGCCTCGGCCGGGCCCGTCGCGTGGACTGGCTGCAGCCCGGTGACCTCGACGCTGCGCTGCTGCAACCGGTACTGGCGCAACGGCTCGGAGATCCCCGGCTGCACGTCACCCGGGTGACGGCGGGCCCCCGGCTGCGCGGCGACGGAATCTCCAGCGAGCTCGGTGCGCTGGGCGAACGCCGCAAGCTGACCGGCCTCCACCCGCTCAGTGTGAGCTGGACCGGTGGCGCGGGGACCGCGACGACGGTCGATCTGGTGGCTAAGGTCAAGTCGCGTGGCGAGGAGATCGTGGCCGGCATCGCCAAGCTGGTCTCGCTGTGCGGCGAGGAGCTGGCCGGGGCATGGAGCCGCTGGGGCGCCGACACCGAGTTCACCGACGCGCACCGTCGTGAACTGTCGGTGTACCGGCGCCCGGAGCGCGCGCTGACGGATCTCCTGCCACGCTGCTACGGCCTCATCGAGGACGACGAGCGCGAGGCCTACGTCATCCTCATGGAACGGCTGCGGGACGACAACGGGCCGTCCAACGGCGACCGGATCGGGGACGCGCTGCGTGCCGTCGCCCGCGTCCACGGGCACTGGCTCGGCCGGGACCAGGAACTGCACGCCGAGGGCTGGTTGTACCAGGTACAGGAGCCGGCCCAGCTGGCGAAGGCACGAGAGCTGTGGGGGGCTCTCGTCCGTCATGCCGCGGCGGAGTTGCCCGAGTTGCTCGACTCCGGCCGCCGGGACATCCTGCTCGGCATCGTCGAGGATGCCGGGTTCTGGACGCAGGAGCTGCACGCCATGCCCCGCACGCTCGTCCACAACGACTTCAATCCGCGCAACATCGCAGTGCGGGACGGGCGAGTGGTGGCGTACGACTGGGAGCTCGCCACCGTCGACGTGCCCCAGCGTGACGTCGTGGAGCTGCTGGCGTTCACCGTCGGCCCACAGGTGACCTGGGACCAGGTCGACCGATTGCTCACGGTGCACGCGCAGGCGGTGGCCGAGGTGTCGCCGAGGGCGGCGGTGCTCGTCGCCGGCTCCGACTGGCGGCAGGGCTACCGACTGGCGCTGCGGGAGTTCCTGATGACCCGCCTGGCGCTGTACCTGGCCGGGCACACCCAGCGCGAGTTCGCGTTCCTGCCCAGGGTGACGGAGACCGCCTTCCGCCTGTGGCACCTCGAACAGATCCGGGACGGTGAGTGAGGTGCGGGTCGCGTTGGTCGGCATCGACGGAGTCGGCAAGACCACGGTGCTCCACCGCATCCGTGAGCAGGAGGACATCGCGGTCGTGCACGCGGTACGGGGACATGAGGATCCGGACAGCCCCTTCGCGGACCTGTCCGTGGCACTGGCCGACGCGTCGTCCGCAGCGGACGACCTCGGCCGGGTGCAGCTCAAGGTCGCCGTGCTCTACCTGCAGTTGTGCCTGTTCGGCCCGGCGGAACGGCAGGCCGTGGACCGGAGCCGAACGCTGCTCGCCGACCGGCACCCGCTCGTCGACCCGCTGGTGTACCTGCCGATGTTCGCGCGCGTCGAGCGGGACACCGAGCCCGGCTCCGATGTGGAAGCCTGGTGGCACAAGCAGCAACCGGGCGCCGCGCAGGCGGTGAGCGACTGGCTCCTGACGTGTTCGGGAACGACAGATCCCTGGGAACTGGGCACGGACGTGCTGCGATGGGGCACGATGCCGCCGCACGAGATGCTCAGCCGACTCGGCCGGAGCTTCGGTGTCACGCTGCCGGACGGTGTCATCCTGCTCGACCTGCCCGTGGCCCAGGCGCTGCGGCGCACCCGGGAGCGCGCACGGGGCAGCGAACTGCACGAGACCCGGGCGTTCCTGTCGGCGACCCATCAGCGCTACGGCGAGGTTCTGGACTGGATGTCCGAGGCTCGGCCGGACCTCGCCGTACGGCGCGTCGACTGCGCGGACCGTTCCGTGGACGAGGTGACCGAGCGGGTGCGTGGCGCACTGGAGAGCATCGCTCACGCCTCGCGGAACGAGCGCGTGGACACCGGGCATTGAGAATCCGGAGCACCGCGGTCGATGGCCTCCTGCCGCCGGCCGGACCAGCCATGTTCTGGGCGCCCCCGGCAGGACTCGAACCTGCGGCCAAGCGCTTGGCGACGCGCTGCACGTAAACGTCACCACCACATCGTTCAGCGCCTTCGACGAGCCGTTGGACGTACGGCCGCCCGCCGCGGCGCAGGTGATGGACAAGGCCGACGTCACCGGGTGAAGAATGGTAGAAGCGGGCCATGACCAACTCGCTCATCGCCTCGGCCGGTGCCCGATGACCGCCGGCATCGACACCCCCGACCGCCGCGGCCGCACCGGACTCGACCAGGTCGGCCGGGACCTGACCGGCAACCCCCGCGTAAGGGTGCGGGACGTACAGCTCCTGTCCAGCCACTGGTACGTCGAGCGCGCCACCACCTTCGACCTCCAGCACGCCGACGGCACCTGGCGGACCCAGCAGCGCGAGACCCACGACCGCGGCAACGGCGCGACCATGCTGCTGTACGACGCCGAGGCCGAAACCGTCCTGCTCACCCGCCAGTTCCGCTTCCCGGTGTACGTCAACGGCCACCCCGACGGCATGCTGATCGAGACGCCGGGCGGGCTGCTCGACGACGAGGACGAGCACCCGGAGATCGCCGTGCGGCGCGAGGTGGTGGAGGAGACCGGGCACACCATCGGCGACGTCCAGCACGTCTTCGACGTCTACATGAGTCCGGGCTCGGTCACCGAACGCGTCAGCTTCTACGCCGCCGCCTACGGCCCCTCCACCCACACCCACGAGGGCGGTGGCCTCGACGAGGAGGGCGAGGACATCGAGATCCTCGAACTGCCCTTCCGCCGCGCCCTGGAGATGATTCGCACCGGGGAGATCAACGACGCGAAGACCATCATGCTGCTGCAATGGGCGGCGCTGGAGGGCCCCTTCGCCAAGTGAGCCTGAGGACTAGGGAGCCAGTGAGCCAAGTGGGCGCCCGCGCCCTTGACTTGAAGTGCCCTTCAAGATGAACACTCCCGTTCGTGCCCCGAATCCGGGCGCGGGAACGGGAGGGGACTCACCCATGAAGTACCGCACCATCGGCACCGACCCCGGCACCCGACGCGAGGTCAGCGTCCTCGCGCTCGGCGCGATGCTGTTCGGCTCACGGACCGACGAGGAGACCTCCTTCGCCGTACTCGACCGCTATGTCGAGGCCGGCGGGACCTTCATCGACACCTCCGACAACTACGCGTTCTGGGAGGACGGCGGCCAGGGCGGACAGAGCGAGGAACTCCTCGGCCGGTGGCGGCGCAGCCGCGGCATCGGCGACGAGATCGTCATCGCCACCAAGCTCGGCGCCCGGCCGCTCGCCCCCGGCACCGGCTATGCCGACAACGCGGAGGGCCTGTCGGCGAAGGTGATCCGCGAGTCCGCCGAACGCAGCCGCGACCGGCTCGGCGTGGCCAGGCTGGACCTGCTCTACGCACACATCGAGGACCACCGGGTACCGCTCCAGGAGACCGTCGAGGGATTCGCCGAGCTGGTCGCCGAGGGCACGGTCGGCCTCCTCGGCGTCAGCAACCACGCCGTCTGGCGGGTCGAGCGGGCCCGTGCCCTCGCCGCCGCGGCCGGACTGCCCGGCTACGAGGTGCTGCAGTACGCTCACAGCCACCTGCGGCCCCGCTTCGACGTGCCCGACGGCGGCCTCTTCCCCGACGGCAGCCTCGGCCACGCCGGCCCGGAGCTGCTGAGCTATCTGCGCGCCGAGCCCGGCCTGACCCTGGTCGCCTACTCGCCGCTGCTGAAGGGCGCGTACACCCGCCCGGAGGTGGCGCTGCCCGCCGACTTCGACCACCCCGGCACCCCGACCCGGCTGAAGGTCCTGCGCGAGGTCGCCCAGGAGACCGGCGCCACCGTCAACCAGGTCGTCCTGGCCTGGCAGATCGGCGCCGAGCTGCCGGTCGTCCCGCTCGTCGGGGCGTCGTCGGTGGCCCAGCTTGAGGAGAGCCTGGCCGCCGTGGACCTGGAGCTGACCCCGCAGCAGCGGGCACGGCTCGACGCGGTCCACTGACCGCACCGGGAGTACGCTCCGAAGAGGAGCCGAAGGAGAGTGGGCCATGCCTCTGTTCCCCACCGAGCGGTCCGTCCGTACGACCCCCGAAGGCCTCCTCTGGGAGCCCAGCGAACGCTGGGTGCGGGGTCTCAAGGGCGATGTCACCGTCGTCGACAGCCGCCACCCCCTCCTGGTCTGGGAACCCGATCTCCCCGTCCCGTGCTACGCGTTCCCGCGCGAGGAGGTCCGCACGGACCTGCTGCGCCCGGCCAAGAACCCGACGCCGGGCAAGCACGCCGGATCGCAGGTCTTCTACGACCTGGAGGCCGACGGCGAGCTCGTGGAGAACGCGGCGTGGACCTTCCCCGCCGCCGACCTCGCCGGCCACATCGCCTTCGAGTGGTTCCTGCGCTGGGGGACCGGCCTCGACCACTGGTACGAGGAGGAGGAAGAGATCTTCATCCACCCCCGCGACCCGCACAAACGGGTGGACGCCATGCCCAGCAGCCGCCATGTCCGGGTCGAGATCGGCGGCACGGTCGTCGCGGACTCCCACCGGCCGGTGCTGCTGTTCGAGACCGGGCTGCCGACCCGGTACTACCTGCCCCGCGAGGACGTCCGGCTAGACCTGTTCGAGCCCACCGACCACCGCACCGGGTGTCCCTACAAGGGCAGGGCCGAGTACTGGACCTGGAGCGGCGAGGGCCGGATCCCGCGGAACATCCTGTGGAGCTACGCCGAGCCGCTGCCCGCGGTGAGCCCCATCAAGGGGCTCATGGCCTTCTACAACGAGGCGGTGGACGTCGTCCTGGACGGCGAGCGGCTCCAGCGGCCGGTCACGCCGTTCACCACGAGCCTCAGGACCTGACCAGCAGCTGGAAGTCGAACGCGTACCGGGACGCCCGGTAGATGTGCGTCCCGTACTCGACCGGCCGGCCCGTGTCGTCGTACGCCGTGCGCTGCATGGTCAGCAGCGCCGCGCCCTCCTTCTCGTCGAGCCGCTCGGCCTCCTCGGCGGTGGCGCAGCGGGCTCCGACGGTCTGGCGGGCGCTGTGCAGGGTGATGCCGACCGCGCGCATCATCCGGTACAGGCCCGTCGACTCCAGCCGGGCCGTGTCGAGGTCGAGCAGGCCGGCGGGCAGGTAGTTGCAGAGGATCGCCACCGGCTGGCCGTGTGTGCGGCGCAGCCGCTCCAGCAGCGTGACCTCGGTGCCCTCCGCGACGCCGAGCGCGGCCGCGACGTCGGCGGCCGCCGGGACGCGCTCGTTGCGGACGACCTGTGTGGTCGGACCCTGCCCCGCCGCCTCCAGGTCGTCGTAGAGGCTGCTGAGCTCCAGCGGGCGCTTGACCTGGCTGTGCACCACCTGCGTGCCCACCCCGCGCCGCCGCACCAGCAGCCCCTTGTCGACCAGGGACTGGATGGCCTGCCGGACGGTGGGCCGGGACAGGCCCAGCCGCACCGACAGGTCCACCTCGTTGCCCAGGAGGTTTCCCGGGGCGAGCGCCCCGTGCTCGATCGCCGCCTCCAGCTGCTGGGCGAGCTGGTAGTACAGCGGCACGGGACTGCCCCGGTCCAGGGCGAAGTCCAGCGCGTCCAGCGCGGAGGCGGACGCGGCACGGGCGGAGCCGCGGGTCTTCGCCATGGGACGACCTCCCTGTCAGGGTGTCAGGAGTTGCTGGGGAAACCGAGGTTGATGCCGCCGTCGGACGGGTCCGGCCAACGGGTGGTGATCACCTTGCCCTGGGTGTAGAAGGCGATGCCGTCGTTGCCGTAGATGTGCAGATCGCCGAAGAGCGAGTCCTTCCAGCCACCGAAGGAGTGGTAGCCGACGGGGACGGGGATCGGCACGTTCACACCGACCATGCCCGCCTTCACCTCCAGCTGGAAGCGGCGGGCGGCGCCGCCGTCCCGGGTGAAGATCGCGGTGCCGTTGCCCCAGCGGGAGTCGTTGATCAGCTTGATGGCCTCGTCGTACGTCTCCGCACGCACCACCGCAAGCACCGGGCCGAAGATCTCGTCCCGGTACGCGTCCGCCGTCAGCGGCACCCGGTCCAGCAGCGAGACACCGAGGAAGAAGCCGTCCTCATGGCCCTCCACGGAGTAGCCGGTGCCGTCGACGACGACCTCGGCGCCCTGCTCGGCGGCCGAAGCGACATAGGACGCCACCTTGTCCCGGTGCTCGCGCGTGATCAGCGGGCCCATCTCGGAGGCCGGGTCGTTGCCGGGGCCGATGCGCAGGTTCTTCGCCCGCTCGGCGATCTTGCCGACCAGCGCGTCGCCGGTGTCGCCGACCGCGACGACGACCGACACGGCCATGCAGCGCTCGCCCGCCGAGCCGTACGCGGCGTTGATCGCCTGGTCGGCGGCGAAGTCCAGGTCGGCGTCCGGCAGGACCAGCATGTGGTTCTTGGCGCCGCCGAGGGCCTGCACGCGCTTGCCGTGCTCCACTGCCTTGAGCTGGATGTACTTCGCGATCGGCGTCGAGCCGACGAAGGAGACCGCCTCGATGTCCGGGTGTTCGAGGAGCCGGTCCACGGCCACCTTGTCGCCCTGCACGACGTTCAGCACACCCTCCGGCAGCCCCGCCTCGGAGGCCAGCTCGGCCAGCCGGAAGGACGCCGACGGGTCCTTCTCGGACGGCTTCAGCACGAAGGTGTTGCCGCACGCGATGGCCAGCGGGAACATCCACATCGGCACCATGGCCGGGAAGTTGAACGGCGTGATGCCGGCGACCACGCCCAGCGGCTGCCGGATCGAGGCCACGTCCACCCGGCTCGACACCTGCGTCGACAGCTCACCCTTCAGCTGTACGGAGATCCCGCAGGCCAGCTCCACGATCTCCATGCCGCGCGCGACCTCGCCGAGCGCGTCGGAGTGCACCTTGCCGTGCTCGGCGGTGATCAGCTCGGCGATCTCGTCGCGGTGGGCGTCCAGCAGCTCGCGGTACTTGAACAGGATCGCGGTGCGCTTGGCCAGGGAGGACTCGCCCCAGCTCTCGAACGCGGCCTTGGCGGAGGCGACGGCGGCGTCCACCTCGTCGACGGTCGCGAAGGCGACCTGCTTCTCCTGGACGCCGGTGGCCGGGTTGTAGACAGGGCTGAAACGGCCCGAGGTGCCCTCGACCGGCTTGCCGTCGATCCAGTGGGTGATGGTCTTCATGGTGCGAAAGTGCCTTTCGTAAGGGGGAGTTCAGAGGTGACGGCGGCGTCCGGCGACGTGCTGGTCGTAGCGCTCGCGGGCCTCGACGGCGGCCTCGCGGTCGGCGACCTCGGCCACGGGCACGTCCCACCAGGCCTCGGGGCCCGGCGAGGTCGGGTTGAGGATGTCCGTCTCGACGTACACGCAGGTGGGCCGGTCGGAGGCGCGGGCCGAGGCCAGCGCCTCGCGCAGCTCGCCCACCGTCTTGGCGCGCAGCACGTCCATGCCGAGGCTGGCCGCGTTGGCGGCGAGGTCGACCGGGAGCGGGGCGCCGGTGAAGGTGCCGTCGGCGGCCCGGTAGCGGTAGTCGGTGCCGAAGCGCTCGCCGCCGACCTCGTTCGACAGGCCGCCGATGGAGGCGTAGCCGTGGTTCTGGATCAGCACGATGTTGACCGGCAGGCGCTCCTGGACCGCGGTGACGATCTCCGTCGGCATCATCAGGTAGGTGCCGTCGCCGACCAGCGACCACACGACCGTGTCCGGGGCGGCCTGCTGGATGCCGATCCCGGCCGGGATCTCGTAGCCCATGCAGGAGTAGCCGTACTCCAGGTGGTACTGGCGCGGCGAGCGTGAGCGCCACAGCTTGTGCAGGTCGCCCGGGAGCGAGCCGGCCGCGTTGATCACCACGTCGTCGTCGCCCACGATCGCGTCCAGCGCGCCCAGCACCTGGGTCTGCGTCGGTACGGCCGTCTCGTCGTCGGCGCGGTAGGCGGCCTCGACGACCGCGTCCCAACGCTCCTTGCCGGCCCGGTACTCGGCCTCGTACGCGGCGTCGACGCGGTGGCCGGAAAGCGCCTGAGTCAGTGCCGTGAGCCCGGCCCGCGCGTCGCACACCAGCGTCCGCGCGGCCAGCTTGTGCGCGTCGAAGCCGGTGATGTTGAGGTTGAGGAACCGCACGTCCGGCTTCTGGAAGAGCGTGCCCGAGGCGGTGGTGAAGTCGGTGTACCGCGTCCCCACGCCGATCACCAGGTCGGCGGCACGCGCGATGTCGTCGCTGACCGAGGTGCCGGTGTGGCCGATGCCGCCGAGGTCGGCGGGGTGGTCGAAGCGGAGGGAGCCCTTGCCGGCCTGGGTGGAGGAGACCGGGATGCCGGTGGCCTCGACGAAAGCCTTCAGAGCCGCCTCGGCCTCGCTGTGGTGGACACCGCCGCCCGCCACGATCAGCGGGCGCTCGGCGGCCCGGATCGCCTCGACGGCCGCCGCCAGTTCGACCGGGTCGGGCGCGGGACGCCGTACGTACCAGACGCGGTCGGCGAAGAACTCCCGCGGCCAGTCGTACGCCTCGGCCTGCACGTCCTGGGGGAGGGCCAGCGTCACCGCGCCGGTCTCGGCCGGGTCGGCGAGTACGCGCATGGCGTTCAGGGCGGACGGGATCAGGGCCTCGGGGCGGGTGATCCGGTCGAAGTACTTCGACACGGGCCGCAGGGTGTCGTTGACCGAGACGTCCGCCTCGGTCGGGTGCTCCAGCTGCTGGAGCAGCGGGTCCGGGGCGTGCGAGGCGAAGTAGTCGCCGGGGAGCAGGAGGACGGGCAGGCGGTTGATGGTGGCGAGCGCGGCACCGGTGACGAGGTTCGTCGCGCCGGGGCCGATCGACGTCGTCACCGCCTGCGCGGAGAGGCGGTTGAGCTGACGGGCGTGGCCGACGGCCGCGTGCACCATCGACTGCTCGTTGCGGCCCTGGTGGTAGGGCATGACGTCCTCGCCCGCCTGGAGGAGGGCCTGGCCGAGGCCGGCCACGTTGCCGTGGCCGAAGATGCCCCAGGTGCCGGCGATCAGCCGGTGCCGTTCGCCGTCGCGCTCGGTGTACTGGGCGGACAGGAACCGCACCAGTGCCTGGGCGACGGTCAGGCGGACGGTGGATGGGCTCATCGGGGACCTCACTCGGACGGAGCGGTGTAGAGGGGAAGACGGGGGTCGACGGGCTGGTCCGGCCAGGTGCCGCGGATCCAGGCGTGGTCGGGGTGGTCGCAGATCAGCCAGGCGCGCTCGGCCTCGGGACCCGCCATGACGTTGAGGTAGTACATGTGGTGGCCCGGCACGGCCATCGAGGGCCCGTGCCAGCCGTCGGGGATCAGTACGACGTCGCCGCCGCGCACCTCCGCGAGGACATCGGTGTTCCGGCCCTGGCCGGACGGGGAGACACGCTGGTAGCCGAGGCCGGGGGTGCCGTCGTGGTCGGCGAACTCGAAGTAGTAGATCTCCTCCAGGACCGACTCCTCGCCGGGCCGGTGCTCGTCGTGCTTGTGCGGCGGGAAGGAGGACCAGTTGCCGCCGGGAGTGATGACCTCGACCGCGATGAGCTTGTCGCACTCGAAGACCCCGGCCGCGCCGAAGTTGTTCACCTGACGGCTGCTGTTGCCGGTACCGCGCAGCTCCACCGGCACCTGGGACGCCGGTCCGTAGCGGGCGGGCAGGCGCCGCGAGCAGCGCGCGCCGGTCAGCGCGAACCGTCCGCCCTCGGTGGACGAGACGGTCGTACGGGCGTCCCGCGGCGCGTAGGCGAAGTCGCTGACTCCGCTGAACACGCTCTCCCGGCCGCTGAGCCGGAAGGAGTCGTGGCCGAAGTCGTCGGCCGTCTCGACCGTGCAGCCGCCGTTCAGCGGGAGCACGATCCACTCGCTCTCGCCGGTGTCGAAGGTGTGCGAGCCGCCGGGCGGCAGCTCCAGGACCCTCAGGCTGGAGTGACCCCAGCCGGCCTTCTCGGGCGTGACGTCCACGACGTAGGGGCCGCCGAGCGCCTTTCCCGCGGGAAGGTGATACGTCATCGTGATCCTCCGGGTCACAAAAGGCCGACGGCCGTGTCCACCGCCGTCTCCACACTGCCCTCGGCCGGGTAGAGCAGCGAGCGTCCTACGACCATGCCCTGGACGGTCGGGAGCCGGAGCGCCTTGCGCCAGCGCTCGTAGGCACCTTCCTGGTCGTCCCCGACCTCGCCGCCCAGCAGGACGACGGGCAGCGTGGACGTCTCCAGAACCTCGGCCATGTCGTCGGGGTCGTCGGTGACGGGCAGTTTCAGCCAGGTGTAGGCCGAGGTGCCGCCGAGGCCCGAGGCGATGGCTATCGACTTGGTGACGGCCTCGGCGGACAGGTCGTTGCGTACCCTGCCGTCGACCCTCCGGGAGATGAAGGGCTCGACGAACAGGGGGAGCCGCAGCGCGGCCATGGCGTCGACGGCGCGGGCCGTGGACTCCAGGGTGGTCAGCGACCCGGGGTCGTCGTAGTCGATGCGGACGAGCAGCTTGCCCGCGTCGAAGCGCAGCCGGGCGATGTCCTCGGCGCGGTGGCCGGTGAAGCGGTCGTCCATCTCGAAGGAGGCTCCGGCCAGGCCCCCGCGGTTCATGGAGCCCATGACAACCTTGTCGTCGAGCACGCCGAGCAGCAGCAGGTCCTCCAGGATGTCGGCGGTGGCCAGCACCCCGTCGGCGCCCGGCCGGGACAGCGCCGTGCACAGACGCTCCAGCAGGTCGGCCCGGTCGGCCATCGCCAGCCGCCGGTCCCCGACGCCGAGCGCGCCGCGGGCCGGGTGGTCGGCGGCCACGATCATCAGGCGGCCGCTGTCGCCGATCAGCGGGCGGCGCACCCTGCGGGCCGCGGCCTCCGCGATCGCCTCGGGGTGCCGGGCTCTGACCGCGGGGAGGTCGGGGATGCTGATGCTCAAGGAAGGCTCCGTTCAGGGGTGGCTCGGTCGGCCGTCATGACGCCTGTGCGAGGAGGTCCGCGACCTCGGACTCGGTGGGCATCGCGGAGGAACAGGCGAGGCGGGAGGCGACGAGAGCGCCGGCGGCGTTGGCGTGGCGCATGGTTTCGGCCAGATCCCATCCGGCCAGCAGTCCGTGGACCAGCGAGCCGCCGAAGGCGTCGCCCGCGCCGAGTCCGTTGGCCACCTCGACCGGCACCGGCGGCACCTCGGCCTCGGTGCCGTCGCGGTGCACCGCCAGTACGCCCTTGGGGCCCTGCTTGACGACGGCGAGCTCCACACCGGCCGCCAGCAGCGCCTCGGCGCACGCCCGTGGCTCGCGGACGCCGGTGGCGACCTCGCACTCGTCGAGGTTGCCGACCGCGACCGTGGCGTAGCGCAGCGCCTTGGCGTAGTACGGGCGGGCCTCGTCCGGATCGCGCCAGAACATCGGGCGCCAGTCGAGGTCGAAGACGGTGGTGCCCGCCTTGTCGCGCGCCTCGAGGGCGGCGAGCGTGGCGGAGCGGCTCGGCTCCTCGCTCAGCCCGGTGCCGGTGATCCAGAAGACATGGGCCGAGCGGATCGCGTCGTGATCCAGTTCGTCGGAATGTATCTCCAGGTCAGGCGCCTTAGGCTGCCGGTAGAAGTACAGCGGGAAGTCGTCGGGCGGGAAGATCTCGCAGAACGTCACCGGCGTCGGGTATGCCGCGACCGGCGTGACCCAGCGGTCGTCGACACCGAAGTCCTTGAGGGCCTCGTGCAGGTAGGCGCCGAACGGGTCGTCGCCGGTGCGCGTGATCACCGCGGTGGTGCGGCCGAGCCGGGCGGCGGCCACCGCGACGTTCGCGGCGGAGCCGCCGAGGAACTTGCCGAACGTCTCCACCCGGGTCAAGGGGAGGCCGGACTGCAAGGGATAGAGGTCGACTCCTATTCTTCCCATCGTGATCAAGTCGAAGGACTTGGCTGACTCGGCCATGCGCGACGCTCCTAGAGCTGTACAGGGGTTGCGGGTCCCAAGGGGCCTGCCGCCTCCCAGGTGTAGGACGTGGAGGCCGACGCTGTCAATAGTTTGTACTTACATTCGGACCTGAGTGTGAAATGATGTCTTAACAAAGTATTGACAGCGGGCGCATCTAGGGATTGGATCCCGTCCCAGCGAACCCGACGTGTTCCACGGCACATGACCCGGACTTCTCCCACCGTCCGGGCCCATGGATCCCAGTGATCCCGACCCTTTCCCCCGTCGCACACCCCGTCGCACAGTGAGGTGCAAGGAAAGATGGACCGCTCTTACTCCCGCTCCCGCAGGCTGGCCCCCGTGGTCGCCGTAGCCGCAGCCGCCGCTCTGACGCTCGCGGGCTGCTCCAGCAGCTCCGGCGGCAAGTCGGCCGAGGAGAGCGCGGAGGGCGCCTCCGCGGGCAAGGCCAACACTCCCCGCATGACGGTCGCCCTGGTGACGCACCAGGCGCCCGGCGACACCTTCTGGGACATCGTCCGCAAGGGCGCAGAGGCGGCCGCCGCCAAGGACAACATCAAGCTGATCTACTCCGCCGACCCGAACGCGGGCAACCAGGCCAACCTGGTGCAGAACGCGATCGACCAGAAGGTCGACGGCATCGCGATCACCCTCGCCAAGCCCGACGCCCTCAGGGACGTCGTCAGCAAGGCGAAGACGGCGAACATCCCGGTCGTCGGCCTCAACTCCGGCGTGAGCGACTGGCAGAAGCTCGGCCTGATGGAGTTCTTCGGCCAGGACGAGACGGTGGCCGGCGAGGCGCTCGGCAAGCGCCTGAACGAGGCAGGTGCCAAGAAGGCCGTCTGTGTCATCCAGGAACAGGGCAACATCGGCCTCACCCAGCGCTGTGACGGCGTGAAGAAGACGTTCGAGGGCACGACCGAGACCCTGAACGTCAACGGCACGGACATGCCGTCCGTGAAGTCCACGATCACCGCCAAGCTCAAGCAGGACAGCGACATCGACTACGTCGTCGCCCTCGGCGCCCCGTTCGCGCTGACGGCCGCGCAGTCCGTGGACGAGACGGGCAGCAAGGCGAAGGTCGCGACCTTCGACCTCAACAAGGAACTGACCGGAGCGATCACCAAGGGCGACATCGAGTTCGCCGTCGACCAGCAGCCCTACCTCCAGGGCTACCTGGCGATCGACTCCCTGTGGCTCTACAAGAACAACGGCAACTACATGGGCGGCGGCGAGGCGCCGGTGCTGACCGGACCCGCGTTCGTCGACAAGACGAACGTCGAGACGATCGACAAGTTCGCCGCGAAGGGCACTCGGTGATGAGCATGACCCAACAGGCTGAGCCGGCGGTGTCCACACCGCCGGCCCCCGGCCCGGGCAAGGAATCCGACGGGCGGACCCGGGAGCGGCCACTGGCGCTGCGCCTGCTCGCCCGTCCCGAGGTCGGCGTCTTCCTCGGCGCCGTCGCGGTGCTGGTCTTCTTCCTCATCACGGCTCCGGCCGTGCGTGACGGCAGCTCGATGGCGAACATCCTCTACCAGTCGTCGACCATCGGGATCATGGCGCTCCCGGTCGCGCTGCTGATGATCGGCGGCGAGTTCGACCTGTCCGCCGGTGTCGCCGTGATCACCTCGGCCCTGACCGCGAGCATGGTCAGCTACCAGCTGACGATGAACGTCTGGGTCGGCGTGATCGTCGCCCTGATCGTGTCCCTCGCGGTCGGTCTGTTCAACGGCTGGCTGCTCGTCAAGACCGGACTGCCCAGCTTCCTGGTCACCCTCGGCACGTTCCTGATCCTCCAGGGCGTGAACCTGGCGGTCACCAAGCTGGTCACCGGCAACGTCGCGACCGACGACATCAGCGACATGGACGGCTTCGACCAGGCCAAGGCCGTCTTCGCGTCCTCGTTCGAAGTCGGCGGCGTGAACGTGAAGATCACCGTGGTGTGGTGGCTCGTCTTCGCCGCGCTGGCCACGTGGGTGCTGTTGCGTACCAAGTACGGCAACTGGATCTTCGCGGTCGGCGGCAACCAGGGCAGCGCCCGCGCCGTCGGTGTGCCGGTGACCTTCACGAAGATCTCGCTGTTCATGCTGGTCGGGTTCGGCGCCTGGTTCGTCGGCATGCACCAGCTGTTCTCGTTCAACACCGTGCAGTCGGGCGAGGGCGTGGGCCAGGAGCTCATCTACATCGCCGCGGCCGTCATCGGTGGCTGTCTGCTGACCGGCGGTGCCGGCTCCGCGATCGGCCCGGTCTTCGGCGCCTTCATGTTCGGCATGGTCCAGCAGGGCATCGTCTACGCCGGCTGGAACCCGGACTGGTTCAAGGCCTTCCTCGGCGTGATGCTCCTCGGCGCCGTCCTCATCAATCTGTGGGTCCAGCGCACGGCGACCCGGAGGTGACCCCAATGACCAGCAAAGAAACCGGCACCCACGGTGCCGTCCTCCAGGACGAGGCCCCGGACAAGGACGCCCCGATCGTCGAACTGCGCGGTGCCGGCAAGTCCTACGGCAACATCCGTGCCCTGCACGGCGTCGACCTCAAGGTCTTCCCCAGCCAGGTCACCTGTGTCCTGGGCGACAACGGCGCCGGCAAGTCGACCCTCATCAAGATCATCTCGGGGCTGCACCAGCACACCGAGGGCGAGTTCCTCGTCGACAACGGGCCCGTACGCTTCTCCACCCCCCGCGAGGCGCTGGACAAGGGCATCGCGACGGTCTACCAGGACCTCGCCGTCGTCCCGCTGATGCCGGTGTGGCGGAACTTCTTCCTCGGCTCGGAGATGACGAAGGGCCCCTGGCCCGTACGCCGTCTCGACATCGACCGGATGAAGAAGACCGCCGACGAGGAACTGCGCAACATGGGCATCGTCCTGGACGACCTGGAGCAGCCCATCGGCACCCTCTCCGGCGGCCAGCGCCAGTGCGTGGCGATCGCCCGCGCCGTCTACTTCGGCGCCCGCGTCCTCATCCTGGACGAGCCCACCGCCGCCCTCGGCGTCAAGCAGTCCGGCGTGGTCCTGAAGTACATCGCCGCCGCCCGCGACCGCGGCCTCGGCGTCATCTTCATCACCCACAACCCCCACCACGCCTACATGGTCGGCGACCACTTCAGCGTCCTGCGCCTCGGCACCATGGAACTGAACGCCTCCCGTGACGAGGTGAGCCTCGAAGAGCTCACCAACCACATGGCCGGCGGCACCGAACTCGCCGCCCTCAAGCACGAGTTGTCCCAGGTACGCGGCGTCGACGTCGAGGAACTCCCCGAAGCGGCAGACCTCACCGCACCCGTGGCCTCCTCCGAAGGGAAGTCCTGACATGGCCCCTGCGCTGGACCGCATCCGGGTGGGCTCGGCCCCCGACTCCTGGGGCGTCTGGTTCCCCGACGACCCCGTACAGGTGCCCTGGGAACGCTTCCTCGACGAGGTCTCCGAGGCCGGTTACGACTGGATCGAGCTGGGCCCGTACGGCTACCTGCCGACCGACCCGGCGCGGCTGACCGACGAGATCGGCAAGCGCAACCTCAAGGTCTCGGCCGGCACGATCTTCACCGGACTGCACCGCGGCCCCTCCGTCTGGGAGTCGACCTGGCAGCACGTCAGCGAGGTCGCCGCGCTCACCCAGGCCATGGGAGCCAAGCACCTGGTCGTCATCCCGTCGTTCTGGCGGGACGACAAGACCGCCGAGATCCTGGAGCCGCCGGAGCTCACCGCCGAGCAGTGGGCGCACCTCACCAAGGGCATGGAGCGCCTCGGTCACGAGGTGAGGGAGACCTTCGGTCTCGACATCGTCGTGCACCCGCACGCCGACACCCACATCGACACCGAGGCCCACGTCGAGCGCTTCCTCGACTCGACCGACTCCGACCTGGTCAACCTGTGCCTGGACACCGGGCACTACGCCTACTGCGGCGGCGACAGCGTCAAGCTGATCGAGACCTACGGCGAGCGCATCGGCTATCTGCACCTCAAGCAGGTCGACCCGGAGATCCTCGCGGACGTGGTGAAGAACGAGATCCCGTTCGGGCCCGCCGTCCAGCGCGGCGTGATGTGCGAACCCCCGTCCGGCGTACCGGCGCTGGGGCCGGTCCTGGAGGCCGCGCAGAAGCTGAACGTGGACCTGTTCGCCATCGTCGAGCAGGACATGTACCCCTGCGAGCCGGACAAGCCCCTGCCCATCGCGGTCCGTACCCGCAAGTTCCTTCGGTCCTGCGGCGCCTGACGACCCGAAAGGACGGCCGATCACCATGGCTCAGCGTCCGCACACGCTCGGAGTCGCAGTCATCGGTACCGGAAAGATGGGCGCCGACCATGTGCGGCGCATCCAGGAGGTCACCAGCGGGGCACGGGTGACGACCGTCGTGGACGTCGACGCGGAACGCGCCAAATCGGTCGCGGCCCGTGTCGACGGCTGCACCGCCCACACCGACCCGGCCGCCGCGATGGCGTCGGCCGACGTGGACGCGGTGATCGTCGCCTCGCCGGGCCCCGCCCACGAGGCGGCGCTCCTCGCGGCCTTCGAGCACGACCTGCCGGTCCTGTGCGAGAAACCCCTCACCCCGGACGCGGCCTCCGCGCTGCGGGTCCTCGAGGCGGAGCGGAAGCTCGGCCGGCGCCGGGTCCAGGTGGGCTTCATGCGGCGCTACGACGCCGAGTACATGAAGCTCAAGTCCCTGCTGGAGACAGGCCAGTTGGGCCGTCCGCTGATGCTGCACAACCGGCACCGCAACGTCGCCAGCCCGCCCGGCTGGACGTCCCGGATGCTCATCAACGACTCGGTGACCCACGAGATGGACGTGACCCGCTGGCTGCTCGGCCACGAGATCACGGCCGTCACCGTGCTCACCCCGACCCCGTCAGGGAACGCGCCCGACGGCATCCGCGACCCGCAGTTCGTCGTCTTCGAGACCGACGGCGGCGCGATCGTCGACGTCGAGATCTTCGTCAACTGCGGCTTCGGCTACCAGGTCCAGGCCGAGGTGGTCTGCGAACGCGGCACCGCCCGCGTCGGCGACGGCCACGCCCTGGTCACCAACGCCGCCGGCCGCTGGGGCGGCATCATCGCGCAGGACTACATCGAACGCTTCGCCGACGCCTACGACCGCGAGGTCCAGGCCTGGGTGGACGCCACCCGGCGCGGCGAGGTCACCGGGCCCAGCGCGTGGGACGGCTACGCCGTGGCCGCGGTGTGCGAGGCGGCCGTACGGGCGTTGGAGGAGGGCGGCCGGGTCCCGGTGGACCTGGCCGACCGGCCGGCGCTGTACGCCTGACGACGAACAGGAGGGCCGGGGGAGCTTCCCCCGGCCCTCCTTCGCGTGCCGCCCTCAGCCCGCGAGCGTCGCCCGCGGCCGGGGCGCGAACCCCGCCGCCCGATAGGACGCGTCGATCAGCGACATAGTCGCCAGCGCGTCCTCGGCGTCCAGCGGGAGCGGGGCGCCCCGGCGGATGTGCGCCGCGAGCGCCTCCAGTTGGTACGTGTACGACGAGCGCGTGCCCAGCCGCTCCGTGCGCTCCCCGTCCGGCGTGCGCACCACGACCCGGTCGTCCCGGTGCGGCAGCACGAAGTTCGGCGCCAGCGCCTCGCCCCGCGACCCGAGGATCCGGCAGCTCATCTCCAGCTCGTCGTACGCCATGTGGCAGCGCGCCGACGCGGTCGCGCCGCCCGGGAACTCCAGCTCGGCGTCCAGCCACTCGTCGACGCCGGGGGCGCCCGGGCGCTCCCCGCCGCGTGCCGAGACGAGCCGTGGCGCACCGCCCGCCCAGGGCGCCAGCATGCGCACCGCGTGCAGGCCGTAGCAGCCGAGGTCCATCACGGCGCCGCCCGCGAGCGGCAGCGACCAGCGGGGGTCCGAGGCGCCGGGCGCCGGGATCGCCACCATGGTCTCCACCCGCTGCAGCTCGCCCAGTTCACCGCTTGCCAGGATCTCGTGCAGGCGCCGGGTGACCGGGTGGAAGAGGTAGTGGAAGGCCTCCATGAAGACCGTGCCGGCCTTCGCCGTCGCCTGCACCACCTCGGCCGCCTCCTCGGCGTTGCTCGCCGACGGCTTCTCCGTCAGGACGTGCTTGCCGGCCGCGAGCGCGGCGAGGTTCCACGGCCCGTGCAGACCGTTGGCGAGCGGGTTGTAGACGACCTCGACCTCCGGGTCCGCGAGCAGGTCGGCGTAGGAGTCCACCACCCGCTCCACGTCGTGCTCGTCGGCGAACGCCTCGGCGCGGGCCCGGTCGCGCGCGGCCACCGCCACGAGGCGGTGGCCGGTCGTCCGGGCCGGGCCGACGAGGGAGAGCTCGGTGATGCGTGCCGCGCCCAGTACGCCGATGCGCAGCGGTTCCCGGCCCGAGTCGCTCATCCCTGCCGTACCTCCTCGATCGTCACCGGACGGTGCTCGTGCAGCGACAGCGTGCACGCGTCGGCGATCCAGCCCGCCTCCAGCGCGTCCTCGATCGTGCACGGCGAGGGCCGGGTGCCGGCCACGACCTCGGTGAACGCGGTGAGTTCGGCGCGGTAGGCCTCGGTGAAGCGGTCCATGAAGAAGTCGTGCGGGGTGCCGGCGGGGAAGGTCACGCCGGGCTCGACCGAACGCAGCGGCAGCTTGTCCTCCAGGCCGACCGCGATGGAGTCCTCGAAGCCGTGGATCTCCATGCGGACGTCGTAACCCCGGGCGTTGTGGCGGGAGTTGGAGACCACCGCGATCGTGCCGTCGTCCAGGGTGAGGATCGCGCCCGTGGTGTCGGCGTCGCCCGCCTCCTTGATGAAGTCGGCTCCCTTGTTGCCGCCGACGGCGTACACCTCACGCACCTCGCGGCCGGTCACCCAGCGGATGATGTCGAAGTCGTGCACCGAGCAGTCCCGGAAGATGCCACCGGAGGCGGCGATGTACGCGGCGGGCGGCGGCGCCGGGTCCAGCGTGGTCGAGCGGACCGTGTGCAGCCGGCCGAGCTCGCCGCCGCGCACGGCGGCGCGGGCGTTGACGAAGCCGGTGTCGAAGCGGCGGTTGTAGCCGATCTGGATCGGTACGTCGCTGCCCTGGACGGCCTTGAGGACCTCGACGCCCTCGCTCATCGTCTTCGCGACGGGCTTCTCGCAGAAGACGGGGACGCCCACCTCGACGCCGGCCAGGATCAGCGCGGGGTGGGCGTCGGTCGCGGCGGCGACGACGATGCCGTCCACGCCGGCGGACAGCAGGGCCTGCGGAGAGTCCACGACCTCGGCGCCGAACCGCTCGGCGGCGGCCTTGGCGGCGTCCGCGAACGGGTCGGTGACGACGAGGGAGTCGACCGCGTCGAGTCCGGAGAGGGTCTCGGCGTGGAAGGCGCCGATGCGGCCGAGGCCGAGGATGCCGATACGCATGGGGTTGGTGCTCCTTGAAAGCGGTGGTACGGGGAGGTGGGGAGGGTCAGTCGAGTCCGCCGAGTACGTTCTGGTCCCAGTCGATCACCGACCCGGTGACCACGCCGGACCGGTCCGACAGCAGGAACACCACGAAGTCTGCGATCTCGTCGGGCTGGCCCAGCTTGCCCATCGGGAGCCTCGCGGCGGCCTGCTCCCGCCAGTCGTCCGCGGCGCCGTGGAAGGCCTTCTGCGTCGCGTCCTCGCCCTCGGTCGCCGTCCAGCCGATGTTCAGGCCGTTGATCCGGACCCGGTCCCAGCGGTGGGCGTGCGCGGCGTTGCGGGTCAGCCCGATCAGGCCGGCCTTGGCGGAGACGTACGGCGCGAGGAACGACTGCCCGCCGTGCGCCGAGGACGTGATGATGTTGACGATCGTGCCGGGCGCCTTGCGGGCGACCATGTCCGAGACGGCTGCCTGCATGGCGAAGAACGGGGCCTTGAGGTTGATCGCGATGTGCTGGTCGAACAGCTCGGGCGTGGTGTCCAGCAGCGTGCCCCGGGACGTCAGCCCCGCCGAGTTGACCAGGCAGTCGATACGCCCGTAGGCGTCGACGACCTCGGCGACGGAGGCCTTCGCCCGCTCGGCGTCCGCCAGGTCGGCCTGCACGAACATGGCCTTGCCCCCGTCGGCGGCCAGCTCCGCCACCAGGGCCTCGCCGGGTTCCTGGCGGCGCCCGCTGACGGCCACGACCGCCCCCTCGCGGACGGCCGCCCGCGCGATGGCGGCGCCGACGCCCTGGCTGCCTCCGTTGACGAGGACGACCTTGTCGTCGAGAAGTCCCATGTCGTTGTGGGTCCTTTCGGTTCTGGTCAGCTCTGGCGCCGCTCGGCGCCGGCCCGCAGCTCGTCGCGCAGTGCCCCGGGGGCCCACCTCCCGCGCAGCGCACGCCGCACGACGTCCGCCTGCGAGGGCGGGGCCAGCCCGTCGACCGGGGGATCGCTGTCGAGGTTGGTCGGGAAGGGGTAGCCCTCCGCGCTCGCGGCGATGACGTTCTCCGCCCACGCCTCGTCCACGCCCTCGCCGAGGCGCTTGAGAAGCACGGGGTAGACGGCGTTGGCGACCGCCTCCCGGTCCACCGTCTCCATCGCCCGCCCGAACGCCGAGGACACCTGGAGCAGGTTCGCCATGCGCCGGATGTCCGCCGACCGGTTGGTGCCGGCCGCGTGGAACAGCGCCGGGTTGAAGAACGCCGCGTCGCCCTTGGCCAGGGGGAGCTGGACGTGGTGCGCCTCGAAGTACTCCTGGAACTCGGGCAGCCGCCAGGCGAGGTAGCCGGGCTCGTACGTCTGCGAGTGCGGCAGGTACATCGTCGGCCCGGACTCCACCGGCATGTCGCAGTGCGCGACGGCGCCCTGGAGCGTCAGCACGGGGGAGAGGGCGTGCACATGGGCCGGGTAGGCCGCCGCGACCTCGTTGGAGAGGAAGCCGAGGTGGTAGTCGCGGTGCACGCGCTGCGCCGCGCCGCCCGGGTTGACCACGTTGACCTGCGAGGTCACCTGGTAGCCCGGCCCGAGCCAGGCGGTGGAGACGAGGCCGAGGATGTCGTTGGCGTAGTAGTCGGCGAACGCCTCCGGGTCGTAGAGCGCCGCCTTCTCCAGCGCGTTCCACACCCGGTCGTTGGCGCCCGGCTTGGCGAAGTGGTCCCCGGCGGTCGCGCCCGAGGAACGCTGCTCGGCGATCAGGGCGTCGAACACGGCGCTGAGCCGGTCGACGACTTCGGGATCGGCGAAGGCGCCCTGGAAGACCACGATGCCCGGCCCCTCGGCGAGGGCCCGCACCAGTTCGGCCCGCACCGCACGCAGGTCCTCGGCCTTGCGCAGTCGGTCGCTGTCGTAGACCAGGACGCTGCGCTCCACGGCGGACGCGTACGGGTAGTCCGCGAAGTCGGTGGGCCGCTCGACCAGCTCCCGGAACTCCGCGAGGTCGCAGTCGCGCTCGGACAGCCAGGCCCGGCGGGGTACGGAGGTGAAGGACATCGGTGTCCTCTCGGTGACAGGGGCGACTCGGCGATGCCATTCTTGTCATGACAATCCCCTCGAACAACCAGCAGGCGTCCATCAAAAACCCCTCAGGAGCCGGCGTATGGGCCACCCCTTCCCGATCCGGGAGATCGCACGTCAGGCGGGCCTGAGCGAGGCCACGGTCGACCGGGTCCTGAACGGGCGCGGAGGGGTGCGCGAGAGCACCGCGCGGGAGGTCCAGCAGGCGATAGCCGACCTGGACCGGCAGCGCACCCAGGTCCGGCTGGTGGGCCGTACCTTCATGATCGACATGGTGGTGCAGGCGCCCGAGCGGTTCACCACCGCGGTGCGCGCCGCCCTGGAGGCCGAACTGCCGTCCCTGCACCCGGCCGTCGTGCGCTCGCGGTTCCACTTCCGCGAGACCGGGCCGGCGGCGGAGCTGACGCGGACGCTGGACCGCATCGCCCGGCGCGGCTCGCAGGGCGTCATCCTCAAGGCCCCGGACATCCCCGAGGTCACCGCCGCCGTCGCCCGGCTCGCCGACGCCGGCATCCCGGTGGTGACCCTGGTGACGGACCTGCCCTCCACCGCCCGCCTCGCCTACGTCGGCATCGACAACCGTGCCGCGGGCGCGACCGCCGCCTACCTCATGGGCCAGTGGCTCGGCGACCGCCCCGGCAACGTGCTCACCAGCCTCAGCAGCGGCTTCTTCCGCAACGAGGAGGAGCGCGAGATGGGCTTCCGCAGTGCCATGCGGGCCCTGCATCCCGACCGCACCCTGGTCGAGATCGCCGAGGGGCAGGGCCTGGACGCCACGCAGTACGACCTCGTGCGGGCCGCGCTGGAACGCGACCCGGACATCCGTGCCGTCTACTCGATCGGCGGCGGCAACATCGCCACCCTGCGCGCCTTCGAGGAGCTCGGCCGGGAGTGCGCGGTGTTCGTCGCGCACGACCTCGACCACGACAACACCCGCCTGCTGCGCGAGCGCCGGCTGTCCGTCGTCCTCCACCACGACCTGCGCCAGGACCTGCGCGAGGCCTGCCATGTCGTGATGCGGGCCCACGGGGCGTTGCCGCCGGCGCCGCCGACCGGGCCGTCGGCGATCCAGGTGGTGACGCCGTACAACATGCCCACGCCCATCGGGTGACGACGCGGGGCGTCCGTCTGGCGTGTACACCGGCTCCCCGGGCCCCCAATCCCTACCGTCGTGCGCATGTGGAAATCGAACCCGGACGGCGGGCCCGAGCGATTGGTGGCACTCGCCGACGGAGTGTTCGCGATCGCCATCACGCTGCTGGTCCTGGACTTCTACATCCCACGCGGCCTGGGCTCACAGAAGTACGACGACGCTCTGCAGGAACTGATCCCGAACCTCGGTGCCTACGCGCTCAGCGTGCTGGTGCTCGGTGCCTTCTGGCGTGAACACCGCCGGATCTTCGGCTACGTCCGGCAGGTCGACGGGCAGGTGATCACGCTGTCCATCGTGGGCCTGAGCATCGCGGCCCTGCTGCCCTTCCCCACCAAGCTCCTCTCCGAGTACGGCCGCGAGCCCGAGTCGGTCGCGATCTACGCGGTGGCGGTCGCCGCCCTCGGCGCCGCCGACCTCGCGGTGGTCCTCGTCCTGCTCAGGCGCCCCTGGCTGCGCGGTGCCAGCGAGCCGCCGGAGGGCTTCGGGCTCTTCGTGCTCGACCTCTCGGTGACGGTGGTGGTCTTCCTCGCCAGCGTCCCGCTCGCCCTGAAGTACGGCCAGAGCGCCATGTGGCTCTGGCTGGTCCTGGCCCCGGTCAAGGTGGCCATCGGCCGGCAGGTGCAGCGGGCGCGCTGAGCACGCCCTCACCCCGCCGGGGCCACGTCCACCCACGCGCGGCTCCGCGCCGACCGCGTCATCGCGTCGAGTACGGCGGCACTGTGCACGGCGTCCGCGAGGGTGGCCCCGTGCGGGCTGTTCTCGGCGATCGAGCGCAGCAAGCGGTACGCCTCGACGACCTTCAGATCGTCGTAGCCCATGGCGTTGGCCGCGCCCGGCTGGAAGGCGCCGAACTCGCCGTCGCCCGGGCCGACGTACACCGTGCTGACCGGCTGGTCCTGATAGGCGGTGCCCCGGCTGACGCCGAGCTCGCCCATGCGGCGGAAGTCCCAGAACACCGCGCCCTTGGTGCCGTGCACCTCGAAGCCGTAGTTGTTCTGCTCGCCGACCGAGACCCGGCAGGCCTCCAGCACGCCGCGGGCGCCGGAGGCGAAGCGCAGCAGGCAGTTGACGTAGTCCTCGTTCTCGACCGGGCCGAGTTCGCCGGTGGCGAGGGTGTGCCCGGCGGTGGCGCCGGTGGGGCGGGACCGCTCCGGTACGAAGATCGCGGTGTCGGCGGTCAGCGAGGCGATGTCGCCGAGCAGGAAGCGGGCCAGGTCGGCGCCGTGCGAGGCCAGGTCGCCGAGCACTCCGCTGCCGCCGCGCTGACGCTCGTAACGCCAGGTCAGGGCCCCCTGCGGGTGCGCCGCGTAGTCGCTGAAGAGGCGGATGCGGACGTGGGTGACGGTGCCGAGCTCGCCGGCGGCGATGAGCTCGCGCGCGGCCTCGACGGCGGGCGCGTTGCGGTAGTTGAAGCCGACCGCGCTGCGCACGCCCGCCTCGGCCGCCGCGTCCGCGACCGCGCGGGCGTCCTCGGCGGTCAGGCCCACCGGCTTCTCGATCCAGATGTGCTTGCCGGCCTCGGCCATCGCCACGCCGATCTCGCGGTGCAGGAAGTTCGGGGCGGTGATGCTGACGGCCCGCACCCGTGGGTCGGCGGCCACCTCGCGCCAGTCCCGGGTCGTCGAGTCGAACCCGAACTGCGCGGCGGCCTCCTCGGCCCGCCCGGGCACCTCCTCCGCGACGGTCACGAGCCGCGGACGCAGGGGAAGTCGCGGGTAGTGGTGCGCGACACGGGCGTACGCCTGGGTGTGCACCCGCCCCATCCAGCCGAATCCGACGACGGCGACGCCGAGCGTGTCCACCATTGCAGCCCCTCTTTGGACCGGTCCATTTCCTGTCCAGGTCACCTTGGGTGCCGCCCGTGACCGGTGTCAACCCCCGTCGCACCCCGCCGGCTCCCTTTGACAAGGGGAGGAGCCTGTGGAACGGTCCATCCCCATGAGACCGCCGACGATCCGTGACGTGGCCGACCGGGCCGGCGTCTCCAAGTCGCTGGTCTCGCTCGTGCTGCGCGGCTCGGAACAGGTCCGTCCGGAGAAGCGGGAAGCCGTCCTGCGGGCCGTACGCGAACTCGGCTACCGGCCGAACGCCGCCGCGCGCAGCCTCAGCGAACAGCGCAGCCGCACGGTCGGCGTCCTCCTGAACGACCTGCGCAACCCCTGGTACGTGGACATGCTGGAAGGCCTCAACTCCCTTCTCCACGACAACGGCCTGCACATGCTCCTGGCCGACGCCCGCCTCAACCGCCGCACCGGCCAGGACCCCGCCGGCCCCTTCCTGGACCTGCGGGTCGACGGCCTGGTCGTGGTCGGCACACTGCCCGACCCCGCCGCTCTCGGGGCGGTGGCCGAACGGCTCCCGGTCGTGGTCGCGGGCGCGCGCGAGCCGAGCCTGCCCGGCGTGCAGGTCGTCGCCAACGACGACGAGCGGGGCGCCCGCCTGGTCACCGAGCACCTCATCGGCCTCGGGCACCGGCGCATCGCGCACATCGCGGGGTACGGCGCGGTCGGCGAGCTGCGCCGGCACGGCTTCGAGGCGACGATGCGGGCGCACGGCCTCGCGGACGGGGCGGTCGTCGAGCCGAGCGACATGACCGAGGAGGGCGGCTACCGCACCACCGTCCGGCTGCTGAGCCGCCCGGACCGGCCGACCGCCCTGTTCGCGGTGAACGACATCGCCGCGATCGGGGCGTTGTCGGCGGCGGAGGAGACGGGCCTACGGGTCCCGCGCGACCTCTCCGTCGTCGGCTACGACAACACGAGCATCGCCCGCCTGCGCCATGTGTGGCTCACCACCGTCGACAACGCCAGCCACGAGGTGGGCCGGCGCGCGGCCCGCTGTCTGCTCGACCGGTTCGAGGGCGGCGGGGGAGCGGGCGAGGTCCATCTCGCGGCCCCGGCGCTGGAGATCAGGGGGACGACGGCGCCCCCGCTCACAGATTGATCGCGTAGGCCTTGCGCAGCGTCTCGTGCACCGTCCACGTCGTACGGTCACCCTCGCGCAGCACGGCCATGTCGCCGGGCCCGACCCGCAGCGTCGCCCCGCCCTCGACCTCGATGGTGGCCGACCCGCTGATCACGACGAACAGTTCGTCGGCCTCGGTGTCGGTGACCACGCCGGGCGTGATCTGCCAGATGCCCCGCACCTGACGTCCGTCCTCCGACTCCCACACCACCTTCCCGGTCACCTCCGGCGTCCCGGAGACGATCTGCTCCGGGGCGAGGGGGTCGGGTTCGAGATCGGCGTCGGGGATGTGCAGTACGAAGCTGTGCGTCATGCGGCGACCCTAGCGGCGGTGACCGGCGGAGAACCGTGGACAGGGTGTGCGGTGTCGGCGGGCGCGGGCGGACACTTCGTCGCTGCCGAACAAATCGCGCACAAAATTGTTGACAATTCTGTTTGGCTAGATTTACGTTCGACAGGCACTCACTCAGGGAGGGCGCATGCCGAACGAAGCCCGTCCGAGCACCGGAGAGCAGGCCAAGCAGCATGCGCTCGCGCAGCTGCGGCAGGCGATCCTGCACGGCGAGATGGCACCGGCCCAGCGGCTGGTGGAGAACGAACTCGCCGAGCAGTTCGGTGTGACACGGGCCAGCATCCGCGCGGCACTCATCGATCTGGAGGCTCAGGGACTGGTCGAGCGGATCCGCAACCGCGGCTCGCGGGTGCGGGTGGTGACCGTGGAGGAAGCGGTCGCCATCACCGAATGCCGGATGGCCCTCGAAGGGCTCTGCGCGGCCAAGGCGGCCGTCGCCGCCAGCGACGAGCAGCTGACCGAACTCGCGGACCTGGGCGCGGCGATGACCAAGGCCGTGACCGACGGCGAACCGGTGACGTACTCCGAGCTCAACCAGGAACTGCACGCCAGAATCCAGGAGTTCTCCGGCCAGCGCACGGCCGTGGAACTGCTGGAGCGGCTCAACGCACAACTGGTGCGCCACCGCTTCCAGTTGGCACTCAGGCCCGGTCGTCCGCAGCACTCCCTGAACGAGCACCTGGCCATGATCGAGGCGATCCGGGCCAGGGACCCGCAGGCGGCCGAGTCGGCCGTCCGCGCCCACCTCGCCAGCGTGATCGAGGCGCTGCGCGACTGATCGCGACCGCGCGGGGCGGGCGCTCACCTGTCACCAAGGAGAGCAGAGAATGTCTCAGGCCAACGCGCCCGCCGGCCCACGGTCCACACTCGTCGTCACCGCGCACGCGGGGGACTTCGTCTGGCGGGCGGGCGGCGCCATCGCCCTGGCCGCCTCGCGCGGCGAGCGGGTCACCATCGCCTGTCTGACCTTCGGGGAGCGCGGCGAGTCCGCCAAGGCATGGCGCGAGGGGCGCACGCTGGAGGAGATCAAGGCGATACGCCGGGACGAGGCCGAGCGCGCCGCCGCCACCCTCGGCGCCGAGGTCCGCTTCTTCGACGCCGGCGACTACCCGCTGAACGCCACCCCCGAGCTGACCGACCGGCTCGTCGCCGTGTACCGGGAGACCCAGCCCGACGTCGTGCTCACGCACCCGGCCGAGGACCCGTACAACGGCGACCACCCGGCCGCCCACCGCATGGCCGTCGAGGCCCGGATCCTCGCCCAGGCCATCGGCTACCCCGGCGACGGCGACATCATCGGCGCCCCGCCCGTCTTCTGCTTCGAGCCCCACCAGCCCGAGATGAGCGGCTTCCGGCCCGAGGTCCTCCTGGACATCACCGACGTGTGGGAGACCAAGCGCAAGGCCATGGAGTGCCTCGCCGCCCAGCAGCACCTGTGGGACTACTACACCGACCTCGCCGTCCGCCGCGGAGTCCAGCTCAAGCGCAACGCCGGACCCAACCTGGGACTGGCCCACAAGACCATGGCCGAGGCGTACATGCGCCCCTACCCGCAGATCGCGAAGGAGCTGGCATGAGCGGCGTGATCGTCACCGGCCCGCCGAAGGCGAAGCTGCAGGACGTCGACGCGCTGGCCGGCTTCGGGGTGGCGACGGTGAGCGAGGCGATGGGGCGAACGGGGCTGCTGGGCCCGGAGATTCGCCCCGTCCAGCAGGGCGTACGAGTCGCCGGTACGGCCGTCACCGTGCTGAGCTGGCCCGGCGACAACCTCATGATCCACGCGGCCGTCGAGCAGTGCGGCGAGGGCGACCTCCTGGTCGTCACCACCACCTCGCCCTGTACGGACGGTCTGTTCGGCGAACTGTTCGCGACCGCCCTCCAACAGCGCGGCGCGCGCGGCGTCGTGCTCAACACGGGCATCCGTGACACCCAGGAGCTGCGGGACATGGGCTTCCCCGCCTGGTCCCGGGCGGTGTCCTCACAGGGCACGGTCAAGGCCACCGGCGGTTCGGTCAATGTGCCGATCGCCGTCGACGGCCAGGTGATCCGCCCGGGCGACGTGATCCTCGCCGACGACGACGGCGTCGTGGTCGTACCCCGCGAGCGCGCCCGCGAGACGGTCGAGCGATCCGAGGCCCGCGAGGCCAAGGAGGCCGCCACCCGAGCCGCCTTCCTCGACGGCCAACTCGGCCTGGACCGCTACGGGTTGCGGGAGAAGCTCAGGCGACTCGGCGTCGAGTACCGCACCTACGAGGAGTACGAAGGAGCGCGGCCGTGAGCGAAGGGGTGCCCTGCATGCTCATGCGCGGCGGCACCTCCAAGGGCGCCTACTTCCTGGCGACTGACCTGCCCGACGACCCCGCCGCCCGCGACGACCTGCTGCTGCGGATCATGGGCAGCCCGGACGAGCGCCAGATCGACGGCCTGGGCGGCGCGCACCCGCTCACCAGCAAGGTCGCGGTGATCTCACCCTCCGCCGACCCGGCGGCGGACATCGACTACCTCTTCCTCCAAGTCGCCGTCGGCCGACCGGAGGTGAGCGACCATCAGAACTGCGGGAACATCCTGGCCGGCGTCGGCCCGTTCGCCGTGGAGCGCGCACTCGTGGCCTGGCTGACCTTCACCGACAAGTCGTACGACGTCGTCTACACCTCGGACCGGACCGGCGCCACCGGCCGACTGCACCACATCGCCTTCGCGGCCGACACCCGCGAGGACATCCTGCGCGCCGCCGATCTCGCCATCGACACCGGGGTGTTCATCGAGACGGGCCCGCACAAGCACGCCATCCAGCAGACGTTCTTCCTGTACGTCTACGAGCCCGGCGGCAACCGCGTCGAGTTGTGCAACCCGCTCACGCGCCTCGTGCTGGCCCCGGACTGGCCGCTGATCACCTGGACCGAGGCCGAGCGGGCCAAGGGGCAGGCGTGGGGCCTGCGGACGATCGAGTCCTTCCACACGCACGGGACCCCGCCGGTCGCCTAGCGACTGGGGCTTCACGGCCTTCGCCGTCGCGGGTCTGTCGTCCATGGTCTTCATCGGGATCGCCGCGCTGCGCGGTGCGCGGGGGGCGGGTTCGGGCCGACGGGAAGGAGCTGATCGGCGCGCACTGACCTGCGGGCCCCGAACACCAGGGTAAGGACACGCGTCGTCATATCTAATGGTCCGTCATATGTACTGATGAGCCGAACTGGGATATTCGACGCTCTCGCGTATTGTTGCGTCATATGCCCGCTGTGACGCGTGGCGGCTCTCGGTGCGTCGGGGGCAAGTGAGTTGACTGTTGAAGGGGGACGGGGGACGTGGTGGCGCTTCTCGCGGTGGTGGCGGTCGTCGGATACATGGCCAAGGCGGGCTTGCCGTGGTGGGTGGTCGCGGCCGTGGCGCTGCTGACGGCGGGGTTCGCCGCGGGGGTGTCCGGGGGCCCGGCCCGCGGTACGCGGAGCGCCGCCAGGCCCGGCCCGGCGGACCAGCCGACGATGGGCTTTCCCGAGCAGGGCCCGACTGCCCCGCCCGTCTCGGTGAACACCGGTCCCGACGACTGGGACGCGCCGGCGTCGACCGACCTGACGGACAGCCGCGCCCTCAGGTGAGGCGGTTTTCGGCGGCCTCGCGCAGCCGCCGGGCGACGATCGCGTACACGGCCCGGGCCTTCTCGTCATCGCCGCCGTCGTACCCGTGATCGGCGCCGCGCACGTCATGGTGCTCGACCAGCGCCCCTGCCCCGCGCAGCCGCTCGGCATACCGCTCGCCCTCGGCCCGGAGCAGGTCGTACTCCGCGGTGATCACCAAGGCCGGCGCGATGCCCTTCAGGTCCGCGGTGTCCGAGGGGTGCGCGGGTGACACCAGCGGGTCGCCACGCCGCCGTACGTCGGGGACGTACGACGTGTCGAAGACGTCGGCCATCCAGGGCCGCAGCATCGGCCGGGCGATGGCGGCCCGTTTGTCGCGGGCGCTGGTCACCAGGTCGAGCGGGGGGTAGTGCAGCACCTGGAGCGCGATCGAGGGCCCGCCGCTCTCCAGCGCCTGCCGCGCCACCGCCGCCGCGAGCCCGCCACCGGCACTCTGCCCGCCCACGGTGAGCCGCTCACCGTCCCAGCCCTGCTCGGCACCCTGCTCGGCGACCCACCGGACTACCTCGTACGCCTGCCGGGGCGGCGCCGGAAAGGGGTGCTGCGGCGCGACGGCGTAGTCCACGTTGACGACGACCACGCCGGCCTCGGCGGCGAGGAACCGGCACAGGGGGTCGTCCAGCTCGGTCAGCGTCATGACGTAGCCGCCGCCGTGGAAATTGACGTGCACGGGCGGTGCGGCATCGCCGACGTCGGGGAGGTACACCGTCGCCCGCGCCGGTGCGACGGACGTGGGGATCGTCAACTCCCGCACCTTGCGCGGGTATTCGGGAAACCGGGCGTGCGAGGCGGCGGCGGACCCCCGGCCGCCGGAGCGGCGATCGGCCATGACGGTCGCCCGCTGCATCGCCTTGGCTACGAATGCGGCCACCGCGGGCCGGGCCAGGAGGGACATGCGGCTCCGTTCGGTCGCGGTCCGGTGGACCTGTCCGTCACGCATCTATTGAGTTAGGCAATTATAGGTGTCAACAATTATGGGTCAAGGCTTGGAACCGCTCGGCGCCGGACGCGCATGAGGTAGGGTTGACCCGCATGATCACGCGCTCGGTCGCGTGGCGGGCATCGGGACGTGGCGCAGCTTGGTAGCGCACTTGACTGGGGGTCAAGGGGTCGCAGGTTCAAATCCTGTCGTCCCGACTGGAGTCTTCTCCGTAGTCGCAGATCAGGGCCTTGGGTCACATGATGTGAGCCGGGGCCCTCGATCGTTTCCGGGCTCTCGTCTCGCATTTTTCACGGTCACAGGCGGACGACGACGAGGGCGATGTCGTCCCGGCTGCCGTCGGCGACGCCCAAGTGGGACAGCAGCGTGTCGGCGAGTTCTTGCACCGGCAGGGTGGTGAACCGGGCGAGGGTGTCGGTCAGCCTGGCCAGACCCGCGTCAATGTCTTCGTCACGGCGTTCGATGAGCCCGTCGGTGTAGAGCACCAAGGTGTCCCCGCGGGTGTAGGCCAGTCCGGCCTGAGGGCGGGGGACATGATCGGGTCGAGCGCCCAGCGGCGGATCGGTCGCCTGATCCAACAGCTCGCAGCTGCCGTCCGGATGAAGCAGTACCGGTGGTGGATGGCCGGCGTTGCTGTAGATGATCAGTCGGCTGCGCGGATCGATGAGCACTTTCGCGACAGTGGTGGCCAATGCGCCGTCGACCGCCCGGGCGTACAGGCCCAGTACCTCCAGGGCTTGTGCAGGGCTGGGAATGGCCCGGATGGCGGCGCTCAGAGCGCTGCGCAGCATGCCCATGACGGCGGCGGCCCGCAGACCGTGGCCGACGACGTCCCCGATGGCGATGGAATAGCGGTCGGGCGGCAGATCGACCACGTCGTACCAGTCGCCACACACATTGAGTGATCCGAGTGCGGGCAGGTAGCGCACGGCGATGTCCCGGTGCCTGTCCAGGTCGGGCGAGTGAAGCATGACCTCCTGCAGTGTGAGGACGACTTCGCGTTCGCGGGCGTGCGCCTGCCGCAGCTGTTCGTTGAGCTGCTCAAGATCACGTGACCGGGCATACACCTGGGCCGCGATCCCTGCCGTCCGCGTGCCCGGGAGCTGGGCGAATTCCTCCATGCCCGAGGAACGCATGAACTCGGTGACGTCCTCGGCCCGGGCGATGATCCACTCCACCGACCCGTCCGGACCCAGGACAGGGCTGGACATCCCCGACCACCACCGCTCCTCAAGCTCCCCCGGGCGGCCGGCGACGGGTGTGTCGAATCGCTTCGGAGCCACCGAATCGGGCTCGCGGGAATCCAGCACGCGCTGAAGCGAAGCACCGAAGTCACGCGCCATGTCCGGCGCGCCGGGCGTATCCGGAAAGGCATCCAAGACGTACCGCCCGACCAGCTCCTCGCAGGTCCTGCCGGTGACCTTGAGGTAGGCCCGGTTGGCGTGGCGGATCACCAGGTCGGCGTCCAGCACCAGGTATGGGTTCGGCGCGGCGTCGAACAGCTCCTCGAAATCGATCTTCGCTGTCGTCACGCGCGTGTCCTGCCGATCTTTACGAGCGCGACCGGTTTCATCTCCAACCTACGAGTTGTCCGCGAGGTGCGCCCACCCGACGTTCCCTGGAAGTGATCAACGAGGAGCTCCAGGTCGCAGGGGCCGAACCGTTGAAGGTGATGTGGTGAACCGGTTGACCTCGCTGCCGGCGGTGGTGCTGGTCGTGGGTGGGCTCCTGCTTGCCCTGCTGGGCACGGCCGCGGCGCGGGTCGGCGTCCGGGTGCTCGTACCGGTCGGGGAACAGGACCAGGTGCAGAAGATCGCCACGCCCCTGATGTCGTCACTCGGCGCGGCCTTCGCGATCTTCGCGGCCCTCTCACTGGCCAGCGAGGCCGGCTACCTGCGCGCAGCGGAGGCGTTGGTGAGCGACGAGGCGGCCGCGGCCTCCAGGCTGGCATGGGCGGCGACAAGTCCCCGGGTCCGGTCGGAGCCGATCCACACGGCGCTGCGGGACTACTTGCGGGCCACGCGAGCCAAGGAATGGGAGGGCCCGGCAGCGGCGTTCGGCGACGACCCGGCAACCGCTCGCGCGATCGCCCGGCTGGAGCGGAGTGTGCGCGCCGAGGCGGCCCGGCCCGAGGTGGGCACCCCGACCGGCACTGAGCTGGTGGTTTCCCTGGACGGTGTCACCAGCAGTCGTCGCGCGCGCGTCGCGGCCGCCTCGCGCGAGGTTCCCGTGCTCTATGTCGTCACGCTCGTGGTCAGTGGAGTGGCCCTGATCGTGAACTCCGGCGCGCTGGTGTTCCGCAACAGCCTGCGAACCTCGCTGCTCGTCGCGGGCGTGGCGAGTGTCGTAGGGCTGAGCCTGGCGTTGCTCCTCGCGCTCAGCGCGTCCTGGAGCGGACCGTTCGTCGTCAGTGGGCATCCGCTCGACGCCATCGTCGGGGACCTGGAGTCGGGCTTCTTCGACGGCAGCACGTAGGCGGCGGAGCCAGGGAGTCCGAGTCAGCCGGCCGGCGTCACCGGCTCACGGCGGCGGGCGTCCCCGTCGCAGCCCGCCGTGACCCCCAGCTCCGCCCACCGGCTCGTCCCCCAGGAGTGCACCTGCACCCCGCACCGCGCCGACAGCGTGGTCACGATGTCCAGGCCGCGGCCGTGCTCGTCGGGGTCGACCGGGCAGAGGAAGGGTTGCGTGGGGGTCGCCGGGCCCTTGTCGGTCACTTCGACGCGTACGGCCTCCCGGCTGTCCGCCTGCCTGCGGGACAGCAGCAGCGTCGCGGGGGGCAGTGCGTGGACGATCGCGTTGGTCACGAGTTCCGAGACGACCAGCAGCACGTCGTCGGCCGTGTCCGCAGCCAGGTTCCAGTCGGCGAGGACCGCGCGTATGCGTCGACGTATGCTTGCGACGGCCCCTGGGGCATGCGGGAGGGAAAAGGCGTGTTCGACTTCCCCGTGCGGCGCGGCGTCGAGCTGCGCAGTGATCATGTGTCCTCCTCCTCGGGGAAGCCTCGCCGGCTGTCGACCGGACTTGTGAACGTTAAAGATGGAAATGTTGGCCGTCAACGAACATCGGTCGGCATTACCGAACGACAGTCCCAAATCGGACCAAGCGGGACTACCATCGCTTCATGGCCGGCCCAGTCCAGTCGATAGAGCGGGCGGCGGCGATCCTGCGCCTGCTGGCGAGCGGCTCCCGTCGGCTGGGCCTCGGGGAGGTGGCGTCGTCGCTGGGGCTCGCCAAGGGCACCGCGCACGGCCTGCTGCGCACTCTGCAGCACGTCGACTTCGTCGAGCAGGACCCGGCGACCGGAAAGTACCAGCTCGGGGCGGCCCTGCTGCATCTGGGCACCAGCTATCTCGACGTCAACGAACTGCGCTCGCGCTCCATCAACTGGGCCGACGCGCTGGCCGCCCGCAGCGGGGAGGCCGTCCGCCTGGGCACGCCCCTGGAGGGCAGAGTGCTCGTCATCCACCACGTCTTCCGGCCGGACGACACCCTCCAGACCCTGGACGTCGGCGCCCTGCTGCCGCTGCACGCCTCCTCCCTCGGCAAGGTTCTGCTGGCCTACGGCACCACGCCCGTCGACCCCCTGCTGGAGGACGAACCCGAGGCGTACACCCGGCACACCCTGGTCCACCCCGAGGAGATCAACCGGGCGCTCGGCGAGATACGGGAGCTGGGCTGGGGCGCCGAGGTGCAGGAGATGAGCATGGGAGAAGCCGGGATCGCCGCACCGATCCGAGGACAGGGCGGCCTCGTGGTGGGCGCGATCGGGGTGTCCGGTGCCGTCGAGCGGATCTGCGACACCAAAGGCCGGCCGCTGCCGGCCCTGATCACCGTGCTGCGGGAGGCGGCACGCGCGATCTCCAGAGACCTGGGCGCGGCCCGCTGGTAGGTCACCGGCACCTCCGCGACACATCGGAAGGCAGGGCCGATCATGGTTGACCGGTATGTGATGTCCATCGACCAGGGCACCACGTCCACCCGCTGCATCCTGTTCGACCACGGCGGGCGGCTGGCCGCGGTCGCCCAGCGCGAGCACCAGCAGTTCTTCCCCCGGCCGGGCTGGGTCGAGCACGACGCCGTGGAGATCTGGCGCAACCTCCAGCGCGTCGTCCCCGAGGCGCTCTCCAACGCGGGCATCGACGCCGGGCAGATCTCCGCCATCGGCATCGCCAACCAGCGCGAGACATCCGTGCTCTGGGACCCTCGCACCGGCGTCCCCCTCGGCCACGCGATCGTCTGGCAGGACACCCGCACCGCACCGCTCGTCGACGAACTGCGCCGGCATCCCGGTGAGGAGTTCTTCCTCGAACACTGCTGTCTGCCTCCGTCGACCTACTTCTCCGCGCCCCGAATCCGCTGGCTGTTCGACAACGTCGAAGGGCTGGAGCAGCGTGCCCGCGACGGAGAGGTGCTGTTCGGCACCATCGAGAGCTGGCTCATCTGGAACCTCACCGGCGGCACCGACGGCGGCCTCCACATCACGGACGCCACCAACGCCAGCCGCACCATGCTTATGGACATCCGCACGCTGACCTGGGACGAGGCGCTGATGGACTTCTTCGGGGTGCCGCGCGCGATGCTCCCGGAGATCCGCTCCTCCGCCGAGCGCTACGGCGAGGCCCGCGCCCTCCTCCCCGGCGTGCCCATCACGGCCGCCCTCGGCGACCAGCAGGCGGCGCTGTTCGGCCAGACCTGCTTCTCACCGGGCGAGGCGAAGTGCACCTACGGCACCGGCAGCTTCCTCGTGATGAACACCGGCACCGACCTCGTACGGTCCCAGAACGGGCTGCTCACCACCGTCGCGTACAAGATCGCGGACCAGCCCACGGTCTACGCCCTGGAGGGGCCGATCGCCGTCACCGGGTCGCTCGTGCAGTGGTTCCGGGACCGGCTGGGCCTGATCCACAGCGCCCCCGAGATCGAGACGCTGGCGCGCACCGTCGAGGACAACGGCGGCTGCTACATCGTGCCCGCCTTCTCCGGACTCTTCGCCCCCCACTGGCGCAGCGACGCCCGCGGCGTCATCGTCGGCCTCACGTCCTACATCACGAAGGGCCACCTGGCCCGCGCCGTCCTGGAGGCCACCGGCTGGCAGACCCGCGAGGTCGTCGACGCCATGAACGCCGACTCCGATCTCGCGCTGAAGCAGCTCAAGGTGGACGGCGGCATGACGTCCGACCATCTGCTCATGCAGATCCTGGCCGATGTGCTCGACGTTCCCGTCGTCCGGCCGCTCGTCCACGAGACAGTCTCGCTGGGCGCGGCCTACGCGGCCGGACTCGCGGCCGGCTACTGGCCCGACCTGCAGGTGCTGCGCCGCAACTGGCACATGGCCGCCCAGTGGCTGCCGGACATGGACGCCGAACGGCGGGAGTGGGAGTACGACTCCTGGAAGCGGGCCGTGGAGCGCTCGCTGGGGTGGATCCGGCCGCCGAAGCGCCCGTGACGCGCCGACGAGCGGCAGGCTCCACAAGGCGCGGCCTCAGTCCTCGGCGTCATCGCGTGGGAGGGACGCCAGGAGGGACCGTGCCTCGTCCGGGCGCAGGCCGGCCGCGACCGCCTTGTCGTGCCAGTAGCGGGCCTCCTCGGGCAGGCCTTCGCCTTCTGCGATGCGGCCCAGGAGGAGGAGCAGGTCCGGGCGGAGACCGACCGAGAGGGGGGCGCGGCAGGCTGACCGGTCCGGTGCCGGTACGAGCGGCGGGGGCGCTGGTTCCCGTGTTTGCGGCGCAGCGGTGAGTGCCGGGCCCCGAGTCGGGAGTACCTCCGGCAGAGTCGGGGGATGCTCTGTGGCGTCTTCGAGGGCCTGGGCCCTGGCTTCCGGGGCGTTCGACGCGACCGCTTCGCCGAACCATGCCCGCGCCTCCTCCACGCGTCCGTCCAGCATGGCCAACTGTCCCAGGATCACCAGTGCAGGAGGGCGCTGGTCCAGATCGTCCGAAGAGGCCAGTGGGAGGAGCACCTCGCGTGCCTCCGAGCGGCGGCCGAGCCGGGCCAGCGCGCTGCCGAGATAGCGCCGGGTCATCGGTTCCGTCATGGGCGTCGCGTCGGCCAACGCCTCGGCGAGGGTGGCGCCGGCTCCTTGCAGATCGTTCTCGGCGAGCATCGCCACGCCGAGCAGGGTGAGTGCCCTCGGAGTGACGTCCGGCTCGTCCAGTTCGAGTGCCGCGTCCAGATAGAGCCGGGCAGCCGTCGTGTCCCCCACCTCGACGAGGTACTCGCCGCGTCCGGCGAACGCGACGGCTGCCGCGTCGGCCTGCCCGGATGCGGTCGCCTCGTCCAGCAGTTCCAGGGCGGCGTCCAACTCCCCCTGCTGCAGCATGATCGCCCCGAGGTGGGCCCGGGCGAGAGGTGCCACGGCGGCGGCGATCTCGCTGCCGGAGGCCAGCAGTGCCTGGAAGCGCTCGATAGCCTCCTCAGGGCGGCCTTCTTCCGCCGCCAGCTTGGCCAGCTGGACGCCCGCGAGATCCGCGGCCTCGACGGAGTCCGACGCCGCGATACGGGTCAGACGCGGGAGCCCCTCCTCCACGCGCCCCTGTTGCACGAGCAGAATGCCCAGGAAGGCCTCCGCGATGCCGGCAAGCACCGAGCCTGATTCGGCCTCTCTGAGGAACAGGTCCTCGGCGCGCGCGACCTCGTTGCGGTCTGCCAGCATCAACGCCAGATCCACCCGGGCCACGGCCGACCAGTACGCGTGTCCGGAGTCCATCGCCCGCTGATAGGAGGCCTCGGCGCCCGCCCAGTCGCCGCCGGCGGCCAGCGTGTCGCCGAGCAGGTCGGCGGCCCGCGGCCCCAGTTCGGGCTCGTCCGAGTCCGCGATCTCCGCAAGCAACTGAGGACCCCGTTCGTCGCCCAGCCGGCTCAGCAGCAGGGCGAGGTCCATCCGGGCCAGCTGGCTCCACACGGGGTGACCGGACTCGATCGCGGCGCGGTAGGCGGCCTCGGCGGCCGTCCAGTTCTCCAGCGTCGCCTCGAGGTCGCCGAGGAGATCCGCGGCCCGGGGCGCCTGATCGGGATGGCTGGACCGCGCGATCTCCGTCAGGGCGAGGTGGGCCCTGTCGTAGTCGCCCGCCTGAGCCCAGTACAGCCCCTGATCGGCGCGGGCGAGGGCCGCCCAGCCCGACTGCTCCGAGTCGACGACCGTCTGGAGTTGTTCGGCGGCGGCCCCGAATTCGCCCTGAGACGCGAGCACCGTGCTGAGCAGACAGTGGGCGCGCAATACCTGCTGCGGATTGGTGAAGTGGAAGGCCTGCGCCAGGATCTCCTTGGCCTGGTCCGGCTTCTCCTCGAGAAGCAGCAGCCAGGCGAGGGTCACGTGGGCGTGCTCCGCGGCGAAGAGATGGTCGGAGGAGGCGGCGGCGTCCAGCAGTTCACGCGCTCGCTGCAGGTCGCCGCGCTGAATGCACAGTGCGCCGAGGTTCGCCTGTGCCAGCGGCACCACCAGCGGGTTCTCGGAGTCGAGGGCCTTACGCAGCAGTTCATCGGCGCGTCCCAGTTCGCCCTGGTCGAGCAGGGCCGCGCTCAGGTTCACCTGGGCGAGCGGTACGGCCGAGGAGATCGCGGACTCGCGCACGGCACGCGGCAGGCTCAGTGGCTCGGTGCCGCCGAGATGCGCAGGCGCACCGGACGGGAGCGGCTCGGACGCGGGGCGCATGGCCAGGGCCCCTGCCCCGGACATCTCACCGCGCTGCACGATCAGCCCTCCGAAGCCGCTCTGCACCAGCGGCATGACTTGCGCGTCTCCCGACTCCAGGGCGGATTCCAGCAGTTCCCGGGCCCGCGCGGTCTCGCCCAGGCCGAGCAGCAGACCGCCCAGGCTCGCCCGGGCCAGCGGAGCCGCCTGCGGATCGCTGGAGTCGATCGCCGCTTCCAGCACCTCACGGGCACGGGTTCCGTCGCCGGTCAACTGCAGTACGGCGGCCAGCTCTACCTGGGCCAGCGGCACGACGTCGGCCGACTCGGACCCCGCGGCCTCCTCAAGCAAGGCCCGGGCAGGCGCCATGTCCTTCCGGTGCATGGCCAGTTCACCGAGCATCAGTGCCGCCCAGGCCGTGACGTCGTGCTCCGCGGCGTCGCGGTGGGCCCGTTCCAGGGCCCTCACGGCGACGTCCCCCTCATCCCGGGTGAACGCGGCGAAGGCCACACCGAGCAGATTGTCGGCCGGCACTCCGTGCACGGCCCAGTCCCAGGCGAAGTGCGGGATGGACGAGGTGTCCGGGTCCTGACGACTGTCGAGGTAACCCGGCAGGTAGGCGAACGCCTTGTAGCGGCGCTCGCCAGTGTCCTCGGCGGACAACCCGTCTGCCTGCTCGGCGCCTCGGCCAAAGGTGCCTGGACCATACGTGCCCGCTGCGTATTCGCTGAGGAGCGCGATGGTTCCGACCACCGAAGTGGTCGCCCACGTGATGCCCTTCTCCAGAGCGGCGTCGTTCGCGGCGCGGTGGCTGGGGCCCGCGGCGAGATACCGGGCGAACAGCTCGGACAACGCCTTGCGGGTGAGTGGCACTTCGCAGCCCATGCGATGCCAGTCGGTGGCCGCCCGGACCACGGCCCAGCCCTCGGGACACGCGTCATGGCCGCCGTTGAAGCGTTCCTCCACGAGCGGTGCCGCGACCATCTGCTCGCCGATCCCCCGGTCGCTGAAGTCCTCGTCCGGGTAGTAGCGCCGTGCCTCCGCCCGTTCTTCGTCACGCAGCAGTCGTGCCAGCACGATGCGCCTGGCATCCGCCAGTACCTGGCTTGCCGTGCGGTTGACCTCGCTCTTGGGGTTGCTGAGGCGGGTGAACCACTCGGAGGTGATGGTGCCGACCACGGTGATGGGAGGCTTCCTCTTCGAGAAGGCCTTGAGGACCTTGGTGTCCACACCGCCGGGCCGCAGGTACTCGTCGATGTCGTCGAGCCACAGCACGGCACGGTTGCCGCCGGTCGGCAAGGGCAGGGAGGCCAGCTCGCCCGGGGCTGACGGGATGGGTCTGGGGACGATGAGCCGGGTGCCTTCGGGCAGTCTCCGGCGGAGGAGTTCGATGAGCGTACGTGACTTGCCGGCCTTCGCGTCGCCGCTCAACAGGATGAACGGCTCGCCGGCCAACGCCTCTTCGAGTTCCCGGTCCTCCAGACGGCGTACATAAGGCGGATTCGGCTGCTGCCCGAGGTTCTTCGAGGGGGTGACGCCGATGTCGTAGATGCGGACATCGTGGACCCTGGGCAGCTCGCCGAGGTCATCGAGTGAGAGTGCCAACAGGTCGTCGATTCTGGCCCGTTGCTCCTCGGTGACCGGGTCGCGAATCAGATCCCGCAGGGGCGGCCAGTAGGTGGCCAGTGCGTCGACGGGGATCGCGTAGGCGGTCCGTGGGTCATGGATCCGGGATGGTGTGTCGCGGGTGGCGACGATGCCGATGACGCCGCTGAGCGTACGGTCCCAGAGGGGCGAGCCGGAGAAGCCCTGGGCGATACCGTGGCCGATCGCGGACTCCGACTCCAGGGCTATCCACTCGAGTCCCGCGGCACCCCGGATCACGCCGTTCGCCGGGACGCCCCCCAGCTGGTGAGGGCCTTCCGGATAGCCGTACACATGAAACCGATGGTCGGATGTGCCGCCCAGGGCGGTGACGAGCGGTGCGGGCCGGGCGAAGTCCGGTATCCCCTCTTGGAGTTCGAGGACGGCTACGTCACCCCTCCACAACTGGGGCTCCTTGGGCTTCATGGGGCCCTCGGACTCCTGGGGGTGCCAGTCGACGACGATCGCGGGCAGCGGATCGTGGTCGCCGACCCACTGGAATCGAATGAAGAGCGGGTCTGCGGGCTTGGGTCCGGCCGACTCCTTGGAGGCGACATGGGCGCACGTCAGTATGTGACGGTCGGTGACGAGTACGCCCGCTCCGTAGGGCAACCCGTCTCTGCTGCGGGCGATGTTCACCAGCCAGGGAGCCCGCTCCCAGAGCGCCACGGCGGCCTCTACTGGCCCGCTTCGGCGGTCTCGCCGCGGTTCCAGCCGAGCCGCACGTTGAAGTGGCCCTCGGCCGCGGTCTTGGCGACCACCACGCCGGCCTCGGCGTTCAGCTTGATGCCGAACTCGACCTCGTACTGGTCGGGCGCCAACTGGCGCAGGAGACCGAGCACGGACTCGATGCTGGGGCGGGCGCCGGAGAGCATCTCGTCGAGTCGGCGACTCGCCTCCAGGACGCCGTTGTCGCCGTGGCCCACGTTCTCCAGACCGGGTGAGGTGTCCTCGATCTCGAACACCATGGACTCGCCACCTGTGGTCTCGAACCGCACCAGCTCGCTCATCGTCGCCCCCATGCCTGTCCGACGCGTTCCGAGTGTAGTCACGATTCATCGGGGTTGAATCCGAAATGCCATCATCTTCCACTATGTAGGCGCGCGGTGGCTCGAAGGACTAACCTGGGCCGACCGGTGCGCACGGGGAGCGCATGCGGCGTGAGGTGGGCGCGGACAGGTGGTGGCCCGTGTTCGTGGGAATTGATGTCGATGCGGGGATCGCCGTGACCGGCGACGCGGACAGTGTACGGCCGCCGGAGCCGTTGTCCGCCGAAGTGGCGGAGTATCTGTGCCGTGTCCCGGAACGAGTGGACGGCCTTGTGCTCGCCCTGCGCGATCAGCACTTCGACGCTGCCGGCGCCGTACACCGGGAGACGCTGTACGGGGAGCTGGCGGACGGTCTGGGCCTGCCGCTGCGGCAGTTCGTGCCCAGGTCGGTGGCCACAGCGGCTTCGGTGGAGCAGGCCGCGGGCGAGCTGCTGGTGTGCCGGACGGACGCGGGGGCGGCCGAGGCCGTGCTGTGCCGTGCCTCAGGGCAGGTCGTGGCATCCCTCAATGCAGCGTGGCATCCGGTACAGGGGGTGACGCGGGCCACCGTCCCCGTCGAGCCGACGGGCCGGGCGGCACTGCTGCTGGCACGGGCACGGATGCAGCCCCGCTATCGGGCGGCTCCGCTGCACACGCCGGGGACGATGACGGTGGGGGCCGTGCTCGACGCCTTCGCACCCGTCGAGCAGGCGCTGAGAGCCGCGGTGTCCGACGTCCTCGCCCGTGGGAATGCGTACGCAGGCCAGGAGGACGACGCCCTACGGATCCTGAGCGACGGTGAACTGGCCCGGCATCCGCTCACCTTCGACGCCATACGGGCGGCGACGGGAGGCACACGCCCTCGCGTAATGGAGGAGCACGCGGCGGCACTCGGGGCGCTGCTCGTGGCGCGGGGCTCCGTACGATCACCCGCGACCGCACGTCACTCGGTGAGCCTGCGCGTCCACCGCCTGCGCCGGGGGCTGCTGGTCGAGTCGGACATCCCGCTGACCGTCCCCGGCGGAGCCGTGCCCATGGCCGTCCTGGAGCACGGCCATGCCGTGACGGTGGATGTGCCTGAGACCCGGCGCGCGGACGTCTGCGTGCGTGCGAGCGGCCGGGAGACCGAAATGCCGTGCCCCGCGCTGCGCGGTGGGCGGTACCGGCTCGGGATGCATACGGCCGGGAACGGCCTCGGCGTACTGGTGTTCCGTCCGGACGGCGGCGGCGAGCCGGTCCTGGTCCCGCTGGGCGGTCCGGATGGAGGGACAACGGGGGTGACACGGTGAAGGACGAAGCGAGTGCGCAGGTGGCACAGGCACTGGCGCGTGGCGAGGACCATGACGCGCTCCATGCCCTGCGTTGGTCACTGGTGTGGTCGGCGCGGGCCGTCGCGCGGTTGGCCGGCGTGGCATCGGACACGGCAGCTGTCGAGGCGGTCTTCCTGCTCGACGACGCCCTCACCGAAGCTGCCGAACTGGCCGCCGTCGTACCGGGGTTGCTAACCGCGGCAGAACCCGGCCCGGACGTCGCCGCCTACCTGAAGGACCGGCAGCGCGCCCTCGCTGACATCCGCGACAGGACCCACGGCGCCCGGCAGGAGCTCGAGCAACTGAACAGTACGGAGCATGAACTGCGTGCCCGTCTCGCGGAGTTGGACACCATTCGCGTCCAGGTCGCCGAACTGCGCCGCCTCGAAAGGCTCATGGAGGCGCTGGACGAGATCCAGGCCCAGCAGGGCGCCGTCGAGGAGCGGCTGGTCCTGCTGCGCGAGCACGCGAACGGCGCCGAGGGCGCCGTACGGCTCGGCAGCACCGAACTGCTCCGGCTGACCCAGGAGCAGCTGTCCCGGCTGGCCGCTCCGGTGCGCGAGGCGCTGGAGCGCGCGTCGGGGGTGCAGGCGGAGCTGGCCGCGGCGGAGGCCGAGCTGGCCGACGCGGAACGGGACGTGACCGAGGCCTCGGAACGACTGGCCCACGTGCAGGAGCGCCTTGGTGAGCTCGCCTGCCGCGCCGAGGCAAACCGCCGACTGGCCGACGCCCTGGCCGAGTACGCCGAGCCCGGGTGCCCGGCGGACACGAACGGCGGCCTGGAAGGGGCCCGTGCCCTCGTCGAGGACGTCGAGACCAGGCTGCACGACCTGGACGTGGCGCTGGGCCGGGCCCTGGATGCCCGCGACAGGGTGCCCGCTCCGGGCCGGTCCCGTATCGCCTGGAACGACGAGGGACCGGCTCCGCATCCCATGAAGTGACCTCGCTCAAGAGGCGACTCAGGAAATGAGCAATTCGGCCTCGTCGGCCAGCGCCTCGAGGTCCGCGGCGATGCCCTTGGCGATCTCGCTCACCAATTTCTGGCCGCCGTCGTCGAGGAACTGCGCGCTGAACGCCCGGGCCAACTGCGCTTCCTGTGCCGCGGACCCCTGCCGCAGCTTCGACACCAAGGCGTTCTCGCTGCGCAACTTGCGCATCATCAGCGGAATGTTCGCCTGGCGGGCCTTCGCCATGGCCGCCTCCCGCCCTTCGTTGGCTCCCATGAGCAGCACGATGAAGGCGATGATGACCGCGAACGGCCCGGTTGTCGCGATGATCGCGGCACCCGCACCGAACAGGGTCATGGCGATCACTCCGGCCACGACCACGTTCACGATCTTGGCGATGTTGTCGAGTACCTCGGTGGCGGCCGCCGAGTCGATGGGCACGTCGAGCTGCCCGCCGCTCACCTGCACGGCCGGCAGCTCCATCGCCGATGGTGGGAGGTGCCAGCGACGACAGATCGGCCGGGTCAACTCCTCGAGTTCCGGCCGGAGTTCGTTCTGCCACTCGGCGATCGCCGCGGTCAGCCGGGTGTTGTCAGGATCGGCGAGTTCGGCGTGCAGTTCCCGGGAGATGCCGGCCGCCATGTCGTCGAGCGTCGCGATCTCCCCGTTGCGCCAGCGGCGGAACGCGGGGATCACATGGCGATCCGTCATACCCTCGGCCACGGCCGCCCCCAGCCGTTCACCGAGCGCCGGCAGCCGTTCCTCCACCAGGGAACCGATGCGGTCGCTCTTTAGCAGCTTGCGGATGTCGGCCCGGAATCCGGCGGCGCGCACGCCCATCCGGCCGGCCAGCGCCAGCCCCCGGGCGATGGCGACCTCTGGCTCCAGACCGAGCAGCACGCGGTCCGCGCCGAACGCGTCCCGGGCCTCCTGCTGCACGAAGTGCATCCGGGACGCGCCTCCGGTAAGCAGCACCATGTCGGGCTGCCGTCCCATGGTGCGGACCGCGTCGTCGAGCGAGTCCCGGAAGGCCCGGCGCCAGGAACGATCGCCCAGGCTCGGCTGCGGCGTGTTGATCACCGCTTCCATCTCGGCGGCCGTCAACTCGACCTCGAAGTAGGCGTTGCCCGCGCGGGTGGCCACCTTGCGCATGCCGCCGACCGTGGCCTCGGGATCGTCGACGAACCGGCTGGGATCGGTACGGAAGAACGTCTCCTTCGCCTCCCGGCACAGCAGTTCCAGCCGCAGCCGTTCGAAGCGCGATTCCTGCAGAGTCTCGCGCAGCGCGTCGTTCATCGGATGCTGCTCGAGTTGGCGGTCCAATATGGTCCGGTCGAGCAGACCGGCGCCCAGTTGCAGTCCGGTGTCGATGGGCGGTCCGGCGCTGTAACTGAGCACACTGGTGAAGTCGGCGGTCGACGATCCCAGGTCGACCACGAGTACGTTTCCGCCCAACTGGTCCTGGCCGGCCTGGACTTCACCTGAATCGCGGGCATAGAGCATGGCAGCCCGTGACTCGGGCACCACCTCCACGTCCGAGAGCCCCGCCTGCTTCAGGAGCGCCCCGTACGAGCGGCGCAGCTCGGCGTCCCAGCCGGACGGCGCGCCGAACACCCAGCGCACCGGGCGGCTCCCGGCCAGATCCTGGTCCCGTTCGCAGGCGTCGCCGCAGACCTTGTCGACGAAGAGGCGGATCGGTGTGTGTACGTCGTCACGGTCGATCTCGGGCGACTTGAACGCGAGATAGAGCGAGGTCACCCCGCGCGCGTCGGTCGCTTCCCGGCCCACGAGCACTCCGCGGGTCGGATGCTCGGCCACCGCGGTGACGTGCTGCCGTCCCGAGCCCGTCGATCCGATGTCCAGCACGACGGGCGGTGCCGTCTTGTCGGTGTAGGTCTTGGCCAGCGCGGTTTCGCCGTGCCCGAGGTCGAAACCGACGACCACCACGCTGTTGGACGCCTTAGCCATGCTTGTGCTCCTTGCCCCCGTAGTCCCCCGGTTGCTCGCCTTGCCCGGACGGCCCGCCCTTCGCGGGGTCCGGCCGCGGCTCCTGCTCTCGCTCCGATTCAGTTTCCGGCTGCTCGGCGACGCACCACATCGCCTCCCCGCGCCGCAGAATTCGTCCGCCCGTCGTCAGGGCAGGCTGAACCGTCCGATGGCGCCCGTCTGCTGGGCCGGGGCGGCCGTCGAGCGTGAACAGCCACTCGTTGGTGCCGTCGAAGTCGACCACCTCGATGTCGTGGCGCAGCGCCAGTTCCTTGCGCAGCCTGTCGATGTGACGCAGCGCCAGATCTCCGTCGCCCTCGGTGTGCGCCGTCATCAAGTCCCTGATCAGATTGACCAGTTCGGTGTCCTCGTGCCAGGCCATGGGCACCCGCACGGGAGGAGGCGGCTCCGACTCGGCGACCAGCCGGTCGGCGGCCTCCAGCGCGGCCCGGACCTGGTCGAGCAGCGACACGGTGTGCACCACCGGCCGCCGCGAGCGCAGGAGGTCCTCCTCCCGCTGCCGCGCCCAGCGCCGCTCCTCCTCCTCGTCTCCGCCACCGAATCCGGGGAAGGGAAGACGGAACGACGACCGGCGCGGCCGCGGACTGCGCAGGGGTGGCACGGCCGGAGTCCGTACGGCGGACAGGGTGCCGACGACCGCCGCACGTAATAGGTCGACCGCGGCCGCGAGTTGCCGTCGTACTGTCGGATCGAGCCCGGTGTCGTCCTCCGCGGCATGGGCCAGCCGGGTCAGCACAGCACGCAGTGCGTGTGTCACCTGCTCGCTACCGGTCTGTTCGTCGAGTGCCATTTCCAGTTCGCGGCGAGGCTGTCGGAACGCGCCACTCAGATAGCCGTCACTCACGACCCCTCCTTTCCGAGGATGTGGCGTGCGTGGGTGTGGGCAGGGGCCAGGTCCGTACGACACCGTCGCCACCCGCGCTGAGCAGGTGGCCGTCCGAGTCGAAGGCGAGGCTGTGCACCGGCGCCGGGTGCGTGCCCAGCTCCACCGCCGGCTCACCGCCGCGAGCGCTGAATCGGATAGTGGAGGCGTTGTCCGCCGTGGCCAGTGCTCCGCCTGCGTCGAGTGCGATCCGACGGACCTGGCCGTCATGGCCGCCGACCTCGCACACTTGCCTCCGGTCGTCGTACACGTCGAAGACGCGTACAGCGGAATCCTCGCAGCCGACGGCCAGCAGCCGACCGGCCGGAGCGAGCGCCAGAGAGGTGACGGCGGGGACCGGGGGGAGCCGGGCGATGCGCTCGCCGCTGGTGCCGTCCCAGAGGGTCACCCCGTCGGAGCCCCCGACGAACACGGTCCGCCCGTCCGGCGTCGCGTCGAGCACGGTGCCGGAAGCCCAGCCGACCTGGGCCAAAGGCACACTCTCGGTGCCCGCCGCGCCGATGACCGACCGGCGCAGCCGGGCGTCGTCACCCACGCTGAACACCACGCCGCCGCGCTGCCGCACCGCGTTGACCCACCCGTTGTGCCAGGTCAGCACCCGCACCCGGCCCGAGCCGCCGAACGACCACAGTCGCACTGCCCCGTCCTGCCCGCCCGTCACCACGGACAGCCCGTCCTCGGTGAAGTCGACGCAGGTGACCCGCCGGTCATGCAGCGCTCGGGTGGCGAGCGGCTCAGGGTGCCAGAGCCGCCACACCGTCACGCAGCCGTCGGCGCTTCCGCCCGCGAGCCGTACCTCATCGGCTTCCGGAACGCTGCCGCACCCGACCGCGGTGAATCCGGCCTTGTGGTGCAGCGGGCCCGGCTGCGGCTCCCTCAAGGGCAGATACACGGTCCGGGCGTGTGGCAGCCGTCGCCTGAGCCGGTCCAGCAGTCGCTCGGGCACGGTCCAACCGCCCAGTCGGCTGACCAGCACGGACGCCGTGGCCGCGACGCCGAGGTCCGTCGGCTCGCGCAGCTCCGCCGGGCCCTTGTCCCAGTCGCCGATGCCGCCCGCCAGCCGGAACAGCGCCGCGTCCTCGCCCGGCGGCAGACCGGGCACGAGCTCGGCCCAGGGCCACTCGGTCGCCCCCAAGTCCTCGACGCCGTTTCTTACGACCACGGCCCGCAGCCCCTGCGGGGTGATCTCGGCGACGACACCGTCGGGCAACTGCCCGGCCTCGCCCCCTCGGAGAGTGCAGTTCTGCGTCAACTCCCGTAGCGCGTCATCGCGTTCGCCAGCCGAGGGCGGCCCGCCCCTGACCAGGCGTTCCAGCCAGGCCAACCGTTCGGACTCGCCCCGCTCGGGGTATCCAGCCGCCCGGGCAGCGGCCCTCAGATCGAGTCGGCGGCGCGCGGCGGTGAGCCGCTCGTCGAAGGCGTCCCGGACGTCGGGTGTGAGACGGCCGAGTTGCAGAGGGCCGTCGAGAGGCCAGTGGCAGTGCGCGCACTCCGGTTCGTCGGTGAGGGTTCCGAGACACACCGGGCATCGCTCGTCGACCACCGTGGTCGGTGTCGCTTCACAGGTTGCCATCGGGCACGTCCTCGGGGGCGAAGGCCGACGGGCGGCCGACGGACATGTCGTCGGTGAGCCGACGCGCCATCCGGGCTTCCATCCGGTCCAACAGCACGCGCACGGTCCTGCCGTTGCCGAAGTCCTCAGGATGCGCAATACGTTGACGATCCAGCCAGGACCGCGCGCGTCCTGCGACGGCGTCGGGGAGTTCGTAACGTGGATCCCGGTCGAGGGCCATCCGGCGAAGGATCTCGACCAGTTCGGCGCCCGAGTAATGCGGAAACATCACGCGTTCGGTGAACCGCGAGCGCAGGCCCGGGTTCTGCGCCAGGAAACCCTCCATCGGACCGGCATACCCGGCGGCCACGACCACCAGCCGGCCCCGGAGATCTTCCATCTCCCGGGTCAGTGTGTCGATGGCCTCCCTGCCGAAGTCCCCGCCGTGCTCGCCGCGCGAGAGGCTGTACGCCTCATCGATGAACAGCACGCCGTCGAGGGCCGTCTGGATGGCCTTCTTGGTCTTCAGCGCGGTCTGGCCGATGTATCCGGCGACGAGTTCCGGACGGGTCACCTCGACCATGTGTCCGCGGGCGAGCAGACCGAGCGACCGGAAGAGGCTGCCGACCAGCCGTGCGACGGTCGTCTTGCCGGTGCCCGGCGGGCCCACGAAGAGCAGATGGGGCGGTGGGAACGGGGCGGCGCCCTGCGACCGGCGCAGCTGCAGCCGCGCGACAAGGTCGCGAATCATCTCCTTGACGGGCTGTATGCCCACCAACGCGTCCAGTTCGGCCAGCAGTTCCTCGACCGGCGGCACCGGCCTGCGTACATGGGCGCGGTACTGCGGCGGCAGATCCACAGGCTCCAGGGGCCGTGTCACGACGGCCCGCACGCGTGGGGCCCAGCAGTCCTTCAGTTCGTGCGCCAGGTCCCGCACGGCGCGCGCGTTGCCGAACTCCTCGTCGCGTGTCGCGTACATCCCCTCGGTGACCTCACGCAGCAGTTCCTCCAGCTCGGGCGTCCAGCTCAGGCCCAGGGCACGCAGCTGCGCGAGCAGGATGGTGTGCAGTTCGGCCGGTGCGTAGTCGGGGAAGCGGATGATGTTGCCCGGGGGGATCCGGCTGCGCAGGCCCGGGTTGGAGCCGAGAAACTCCTCCACCTTGTCCGGATAGCCGGCAGCGATCAGGACGAATCTCCCGCGGTCGTTCTCCATCCGGGTGAGCAGGGTGTCGATGGCCTCCTGGCCGAAGCCGCGGCCCTGGTCGCTCAGTCGGTAGATTTCGTCGATCAGCAGGACGCCGTCGAGCGCTCGGTCCACTGTGCGGCTGGTCCGGATCGATGTCTCGCCGACCACTCCGGCGACCAGGTCGGGTACTTCCGCCTCGACCAGGTGACCGCGCCGCAGCAGCCCGAGGTCGCGATAGATCTCACCGACCAGCCGCGCGACCGTGGTCTTGCCCGTCCCCGGGTTGCCGGTGAACACCAGGTGAGGGGAGCGGACTTCGGCCGCGCTGCCCAGGCCCCTGGCCAGCAGTTCGGTCTCGGCCGCCACACGCCAGTGCAGCCGCTCCAGATGTTCCTTGACCGTGCCGAGCCCCACCATGTCCCGGATGCGGTCGGCGACGCTGCGGTCGTCCTGAGGGCCGCCGCCGACCCAGTGCCGTCGGCGCAGCTCCGCCAGGTCGAGCGGCCGGTCATCCTCCGCCAGCCGGCGCAGCCGCGCCCGCCAGTTCGAAGCCCGCTCGGGTGCGGCGGCCATCGTCCGCGCCATGAGTGACAGCCCGCGCCAGTCGCCGACGCGTAACTTGTCCCTCAGCCGCAGTACATGGACCAGGCGCTCCAACTCCCCGGCGTGCGGCAAGCCGATCCCCGCGGTGGCGCCGCGTCCTGAGCGCCTGCTCTGGTCCCGTAGATAGGTCTCCAGGCGCGGAAAGCTGCGCAGCCCGCTGACGAATTCCTGGACGTCGGCGAAGGTGTCGCGGCGGAAGAGAAGGACGCACAGGTTGCGGTCGTCACCCTGTTCCGCCCACTCGGCCAGTGCCTCGGCCAGCGCGCGGTCCGCCCGGTCGTAGCGGAGCGACTCCTCGGCGTGACCGAGCACCACGGCGGTGCGATGCTCGCTCTGCTTCATGAGGTGGTCGAGCATCATGACCCGGTGCCGGTCGGTGAGGGTCGGCGGCGCCGGGCCGGGCGTATCGGCCGCTCCGCCATCGGGGGTCCTGGACTCGCGCACGACGCGTCGTCCCAAGGGGCCGCTGAACTCGGGCCGCATGAGCCTGCCCTCGGCCGGTAGGGAGGCGCGACGGCGTCGCCGGGTGAGCTCCCAGGACCGGTCGTCGCGGAAGTACAGGGGACGCGACAGCGAGGAGTAGACGACCCGAGCGAAGCCCGACCCGCGCAGCACCTCCCACAACACTTCCTCGATACCCCGCACGCGGTAGTCGTGGCCGACGAAGATGTCGTCGACGCCGAGGCCGTGCACGACGAGCAGAGGATCGCCGACCGGTAGCCGGAACCCGTTCAGGCGCTCCACGAGATGGGCGGACATCCCCGCTCAGCCTTCCGCGGCCGGTCGGGCGTCCGTGACCGTGTAGGTAGCCTCCGCCGTGCGGGGCAGCGCCCGTGGCTCGCCGAGCGACCTGAAGTCCGTGTAGGCCGGGTCCGGATCTCCTGGCTCCTCCTGCGGGTCGGCCGCCGGGATGCCGTGTGCCCGCAGCGCTCGGAGCAACTCGGCGCCACGCTCTTCGAGTTCGGTACGCGCGGTGGTGTCATGGTCGTACGACAGCACTCTCAGCACGGAGGCCCCGGAGTCGGCGTCCGCCGGGGTGACCTCCACGACGATCGCGTTCCGGTTGCCGTGGACGAGCCGGGCGAAATACGCGTCCCGCTGGTCGCTTCCCGCGTAGGTCGTGGCGTCCAACTCGTACGCCGTCATGCCTTCGAGGGCCTGGACGACCGCCTCGGCGAGGTTGACCCGCTCCTGGGACGCGAGCTGGCGCCGGCCGGCCCGCTCGACGAGACGGTCGAGACGCTCCTGCAGGGCGGGTGCCCGGTGTTGCAGGATGTCGCGGAGTTCGTCGGCGGTCGGCGGCCGCTCCTCGTCCTCCACACGCAGCCGCAGGGACTCCGTCTCCTCGAGCAGGGCTCCCAGGTCGCCGCCCGTCCAGTAGTCCACGTCGAGGTCGAAGCCCTCCAGCACCTCGCCCTTCTCGTCGCGCACGGTCTGCCGGGCGCTGTCCTCGACCAGCCGCTGAACCAACAGCAGCCCGCCGCGCGCCTGTACGCGCAGCGCCTGTCGCTCCCGGTCGTGGTACTCCACGTTCACGCGTAGTTCGCTGAGCTCCCGGTAGGCGCCTTGAGCGGTGGCCAGGGCCGCGTCGAAGCGGCCCTGAGCGATGTTGTCCTGCGCCTGGTCGAGCGTTGTCTGCAAACCGTCCAGCCGACCGGGGGCGTACTGCTCGTGCGGGAGCGTGTCGCGGATGACGCCGTGCATGGTGCGCGCGTCGGAGAGCGCCGCGCGGGCGACGACAGCGGCGCGCTCGCGGTCCTGGACGAGCTCGCCCAGTTCCCGGTCGATCCGCCGGACGTCCTCGCGTCGTTGCTGCCGCTCAGCGGTGAGCTCGCCGTGCAACCTGCGCTCCTGCTCGGCGAGTTGCTCGCGGGTCTCCTTGCGTAGTTCCCCCACGGTGGCCCGCATGTCCTCGGCCATCCGGCGGGCCTGCGCCCGCAGCCGTTGCTGAGTCTCGGCCTCCATCCGGCGGGTCTGCTCGCTGAGCCCCTCCACGGCCAGCTCCACCGAGCGCTGACGGTCTTCGATGACGCCGAAGACCCGCTCCAGGTCGTCGTGGGTCTGCTGGCGCACTTCCCGTATCAGCCCCGGAAGGTTGCGGACGACGTCCTTGTGCCGTGACAGCTCGCGCTGGAGGCGGTACCACTCCGACTCGTCCACCTGAATGCGTTTCCTGCCGCTCATGCTCTCCCCCCGATGTGTGACTGCCGTATCCGCTCGACGGCCGCGTCGAACACTGTGAGCAGGGCGGGAGGTGGCACGCCGATCAGGAGTGCTTCATGGCCGTCGGCGGCGATCTCGGCGGTGCGGTCGCGCCCTGTGAAGTCGTATCCGCTCTCGGCCATGCGCCCGGACAGGTGGTGGACGCGCTGGTTGGCACTGCCGCGCAGCCCCCGGCTGTCGTCAAGTGCGGCGACGTACAACCCGTCGATGAGGACGTCCACTTCGGCCAGCAGCTCCGCCACGCCGGGCCCGGGTGGACGGCGGCGCAGCCGCTCCAGGCGATAGCCGGTGAAGCATACGAGGGTCGTATCCCGGATGCGGCGTGCCGCGCGGATCACCTCGGTGAGCCCCGCGGCCTGGTGCATCGGCTCACCGCCGGAGAAGGTCAGGCCCTCGATGGTGGGATCGGCGAGGAGCTCTGCGGCCAGCGCGGCCGGCTCGACGGAGCGGGCGGGAACGTCCGGTATCCAATCCGGTGACATGCAGCCCGCGCAGTGGAACGGGCAGCCCTGGACCCAGACGACGGAGCGCCGCCCGGGACCGAGCGCCCTGGTCCCCACCCATGTCGCCGCAATGTTCAGCGCCCCCATGAATCCCCCCGGCCCGACGGGCTTCCCGCTTCGGCGGCGCCGTCGAGCCCACCCAGAATCCTCCGCCTCCGAGGGGCGGTCAAGGGGAAGGAACCACGACGTCAGGTGCCCTGGACACTCCCTTCATACAGCCTTTCCCACCCGGCAACCGGTTCACTTCCGGAGTCTTTCGGAAAGGTGCGTGAGGTGTCCGGGAGGCGGCAGAACCTGACCGGACGGCCCGCGGATATGGTCGGCGCCGCGAGGCGTGCCGGTGGCGATCGTCGGCTCGACGGTTCCGTTGGTTCAGCGGGTGACCAGCAACCCCCGCCCCCGCAGCACCCGCCGCTCCAGCGGGCTGAAGATCAGCAGGTCGATGGCGATGCCGACCAGCAGGATCAGGAAGATGGCCAGGAACACCTGGGCCATGCTGCTGTTGTTGCGACCGTTCTCCAGCAACTGGCCGAGGCCGACGCCGAGATCGGGGGAGGAGGCGATGATCTCCGCCGCCATCAGCGATCGCCACGAGAACGCCCAGCCCTGCTTCAGGCCCGCCAGATAGCCGGGCAGCGCCGCCGGCATCACCACGTGCCGTGCCTCGCTCAGGCCGCGCGCGCCCAGGGTGCGCCCGGCACGCAGGAACAGCGGCGGGATCTGGTCGATGCCGGCGACGAGTCCGTTGGCGATGGACGGAACCGCGCCGAGCAGGATCACCGCGTACATCATCGAGTTGTTCAGGCCCAGCCAGAGCACGGCCGGCGGCACCCAGGCCACCGACGGCAGGGACTGGAGGCCGGACAGGATCGGGCCGATCGCGGCGCGCACGAACCGCACCCGGGCCACCAGCAGGCCCAGCGGCGTCCCGATGGCCAGCGCCAGCAAGAAGCCGAGCAGGCCGCGTGAGACGGATGTCCAGATGTAGTCGAGCAGCGTGCCCTGGAGCCAGGCGTCGCGCACCTCGTCCCAGACCTCGGACGGCGAGGGCAGCTTGTAAGCGGGGACGACCTCCGCCCATACGAGCAGTTGCCAGACCACCAGGACGAGTGCGACGGCCGTGACCGGTGGCAGCACCTTGCGGGCCAGGGTCTCGCGCAGCGGCGTACGGGCGACCTGCACCGAGTCCAGCGCGTCGAGCCCCGCCTCCAGTCCGGCGAGATCGTTGCTGTCCTTGGCGGTGGTGTCAGTGCTTGCCATGGCGGCGGATCTCCCCACGCAGTTCTTCGGTGATCTCGACGGACAGTTCGGCGACCGCGGCGTCCTCGATGCGGCGCGGCTGCGGAATGCCGACCGTCCACTCCCGGGCGACCCGGCCCGGACGGGAGGACAGCAGGACGACACGCTGCGCCAGCTTCACGGCCTCGCGCACGTTGTGCGTCACGAACAGCACCGACACGCCCGTCTCCCGCCAGATGCGGGTGAGTTCGTCGTGCAGCACGTCCCGGGTGATCGCGTCCAGCGCGGCGAACGGCTCGTCCATCAGCAGCAGCCTGCTGTCCTGGGCTAGCGCCCGGGCCAGCGCGACCCGCTGGCGCATACCGCCCGAGAGTTCGTGCACCCGCTTGCCGTGCGCGCCCTTCAGACGGACCAGTTCGAGCAGCCGCTCCGCCTCCTGGCGGCGCTCCGCCTTCGCGACTCCCCGCAGTTTCAGGGCGAGTTCGATGTTCTTGCCCGCGGTCAGCCACGGGAACAGGGCGTGCTCCTGGAACATCAGGGCGGGCCGGCCGTCCGTGCCGATCGTGCCGGCGGACGGCAGGTCCAGCCCCGCGACCAGGTTGAGCAGGGTGGACTTGCCGCACCCCGAGGCCCCCAGGAGGGTGACGAACTCGCCCGGTGCGACATCGAGCGTGATGTCGTCGAGGACGAGCTGCTGCCCGGCGGGGCCGGCGAAGGACTTCGAGACGTGCTCGATGCGGGCGGCGAAAGGAACCGCCGCCGTGGCGTCCTCGGCGACCTTCGCGGTCGTGGCCGTCGTGGTGGCCATGGTCGTCACCTCCTGGGAGCTTGCGGAACGGTGCTTACTTGGCGCCGAGACCGGCGTCGTCGACCTCGTCCTTGCCCTCGGCCTTGAGGACCTTGTTCAGCAGCGCGAGGTCGTAGATGCCCTTCAGGTCGGGCTGCTCCAGCAGACCGGCCTTCACCGCGTGCTCCGCCTCGGTGTCGAGGGTGGCGGCCAGCGGGTCGTCCAGGAAGGTGATCGACTTCCAGGCCGGGTCGATGACGTCGGCGGGCAGGGCCTTGCCGGACTCCGCCTTCAGCGCCTCGTTCGCCGAGGCCTTGGCCTTGTCCGGGTTGGCGTTGATCCACTCGTTGGTCTTCACCGAGCCGCGCAGCACGGCCTCGACGACGTCCGGGTGGTCCTTGAGGAAGCTCTGCGACACGATGATGTTGGTGATCACGAACTTCTTGTCGGGCCACAGGTCGGCCTCGTCCAGCAGCACCTTGCCGCCCTCGGCGACCAGCTTGGACGCGGTCGGCTCGGGCACCCAGGCGCCGTCGATCGAACCGGACTTGTAGGCGTCCGGAGTCACCTTGTTGTCGGTGCGGACGACGGACACGTCACCCTTGCCGCTCTCGGCGTCGACCTTCCAGCCCTGCTCGGAGACCCAGTTGAGCAGCGCCACGTCCTGGGTGTTGCCGAGCTGCGGGGTGGCGATCCTCTTGCCCTTGACGTCCTTGACGGACTTGATCTTCTCCGGGTTGACGACCAGCTTCACGCCGCCCGAGGCCGAGCCGGAGATGATCCGCAGGTTCTGGCCGGCCGCCTTGGTGTAGCCGTTGATGGCGGGGGAGGGGCCGATCCAGCCGATGTCGATGGACTTGGAGTTCAGCGCCTCGATCTCCGACGGACCCGCGTTGAAGGTCGAGGCCTTGATCTTGGTGCCGCCGAGCTCCTTCTGGAGCAAACCTTCCTGAACCCCCACCAGGGCGGTGGCGTGGGTGAGGTTGGGGAAGTAGCCGATCTTCACCTCGTCGGCGGAGAGCTTCTTGGCGTCCGACGCGACCTCGGCCTGCTTGCCGTCGTCGGTGGATTCGGCGCCGTAGCCGCAGGCGGTCAGCAGCAGGGGAAGCGCCGCTACGACGGCGAAGGTGCGCAGGGTGGTGAGCGGTCTTGCGGCAGACACGGAGGTGTCCTCTCAGGGAAGGTGATCAGGGAGATGCGGCAACGGAGCGTGGAGTCCGTCGGTGTGCACCGGCACACCACTCGCCCGCCGTCCCGGTGGGGCGGCAGGGAGCGCAGCGGTGTGGGGGGACGCGTGGGGGGGGCTTGCGCGCGGAGCCTCAGAGAGGGCGACAGATGGCGCTGGACGTACGGCCCAGGTCGATGTGGCGGCGTGACGTCAGAAGAGGCAGCGACAGATCCGCGTGATCGCGCGTTCTCATGGCCACCCCACCCCACGGATTCCTAGTTTTCCTACCCGGTTGATGGGGATCGTGGCAGAAGGTTGCGTCCACCCCAAGGGGTTGTTCATATAGTGGACACTGTTATCTCATTATTTAGGACCTGCGAGGTCAGGGCATGTAGGAGCGCACGCGCCACCGCGTCGTTCTGGCGGAAGGCGGGCGCGTCGGTGCGCGGGCGTGCGAACGCCGCGACGGACCGGCTGTTGGTCGGGGCGCCGAGGGCGATGCGGCGGGGGTGGGCGGCGCCGAGGGACGGATCGACGACGTGGCCGTCGCCCGGGGAGACGGCGAGCAGTCCGGAGCGGTGCGTGTGGGTGGGGTCGGCGATGACCTCCTCGGCGAGCGCGCCGGCCCGGTGCAGGTCACGCAGGAGCGGGTCCTCGGTGTGCTCCAGGGAGGGGCCCGGCAGATACGCCTCCACGAGTGCGGTCGCGTGGACGGTGTGACCGGGGACCGTCGGGCTGCTCGCGGTGAAGGTGCCACCGCGTTCGTCGGTGCCGATCCGGACGCCGGCGCCCAGGAAGCGCACGATTCCGGCGCGGGACAGGGCCAGCAACTGACGCAGCCGGAAGCCGGGCGGCCCGGAGGCCAGGAAGCTGAAGAACCCGTGCCACCAGCCGTCGAGCTGCTCGGCGACGGACCGCGCGGTCAGCCGTCCCGACGCGACCAGCCGGGGCAGCTGCCCGTAGACGGAGAGCAGCGCGAGGAACGCCCCGAGGTCCGCGCTGAACCGCGGGTCCTCACGGCGGGCGACGTCCCGGGCGATGAGGTCGCGGAGGTGGTCCTGGAAGGCGTCCGGCGCGGCGAAGGCGAGGCCGTCGAGCGGGTGGTCCAGTTCCTCGAAGTCCAGGCGGTCCGCCGAATCGGGTACGGCCTTCGCGACGAGGGCGGTCATGCCCTCGGCGTACCAGTCCAGACGGTCGTACGCGGCGGCGAAGTCCGGCCAGGGCAGGGCCGTGCGCTCGGGATGGGCGTGGAAGAGCTCGTGGTAGTGCCCGAACCCGATCTCCTTCGCCATCAGCGGCCACACGTCGCGGCGCAGATCCAGCGCGCGTCCCTCGGCGAGCAGCGCGTCGACCGCCTCGGGGCCGAAGTGGCGCGGCAGCGGCGGCCGGGGGCCCTGGAGCCGGTAGCGGGTCTTGGAGTGGTACGGCACTCCCCGCCGCGATCCCACGTACAGGACGGGCTCGCGGCCGGACGGGAGGTAGGTCAGGGTGCCGTCGGCCTCCGTGCGGAAGGCGCCGCCACGGCCCTCGGTGAGCATCGCCATCAGGTCGATGAAGGCGAGCCCGAAACCGCGCAGGATGACCGGCTCGCCGGGGCGCAGCGCCGACAGGTCCGCGTCCGCCGAGAACTCCGGCGGGAGGTGGAAGCGGCCGTGACGGCGGGCGAAGGCGGCGTGCTCGCGGTGCTCGGCCGTGGGGGTGGAGCCGAGGTGCCCCTGGGCGAGCACCACCAGGTCGGCGGTGAGCGGGCCGGCGCGGTCGGCGAGGTGCACCTGTTGCGGGCCGTCCGGCGGGCCGGTGACGGCGGTCGCGGTGGTGCGGTGCCACTCGACCGTCACGGTGGGCGGCAGCTCGGCCAGCGCCCGGCGGAACACCCAGTCCAGGTAGGCGCTCTGGGCGCGGCGGGTGGGGAAGTCGCTCCCGGCCAGCGAGCGCAGTTCGGCGAGCACGCCGGGGTCGGCGGGTTCGGCGTACGGGGCGTGGCGTGGGCCGGTGCCGGAGAACTGCGCGGCCCACTCGGCGAGCGAGGGTCCCGGCCGTACCGGGCCGTCGATCGTGGACGACTCGTCGGTGAACATGGTGACGTCCTCGGCCATGGAGTTCATGCGCAGCAGCGCCGACTGCTCCTGGCGCCAGATCCGACCGGGGCCGGGCGGGTGCGGGTCGACCAGGTGGATCCGCAACTCCCTTGTCCCGTCCCACAGTTCGGGAGCATTGGCGGCGATGCGTTCCAGGAGACCCGTGGCCCGCGGGCCCGCGCCGACGATGACCAGGACGGCTGTGTCAGGGGTGCCGCTCACCGGTCACCGCCGATCGCCGGGCGGGCGTCGGACGCCGTCGCCGCGCTCAGCCGGAGGCGTACCGCCGCGAGGTGGGCGCGCAGCCGCTGGAGCGGGGTGGGCGGCAGGGCACGGGAGTTGCCGCGTGCGTAGTACCGCTCGACGTAGAACTGGCCGGCGCTCAGCACCGTGGTCACCGCGATGTACCACAGGGTGGCGACCATCAGCAGCGGGATGATCTGGTAGGTCTGGTTGTAGATCAGCTGCACCGAGTACAGCAGGTCGTGCACGGCCAGCACGCTGACGATGCTGGTGCCCTTGAGGGTGCCGATCAGCATGTTCCCGGCCGTCGGCACGATGGAGCGCATCGCCTGGGGGACCACGATCCGGCGCAGGGTGCGGCGTCTGCTCAGGCCGAGTGCCTGGGCGGCCTCGGTCTGCCCGGAGTCCACGGAGAGGATGCCGCCGCGCACCACCTCGGCGGCGTAGGCGGACTCGTGCAGGGTCAGGCCGATGACGGCGGTGAGGGTCGGACCGAGCAGGTTGACCGTCTTGACGGTGAGGAACTGCGGGCCGAAGGGGATGCCGAGGCCGAGTGTCGGATACAGGGCGCCGATGTTGAACCAGAACAGCAGCTGCACCAGCAGCGGAGTGGACCGGAAGATCCACACATAGCCCCAACTCAGCGTGCGCAGCACCGCGTTGGCTGACAGCCGCATGACCGCGAGCAGGGTGCCGAGCAGAAAGCCGAGCACCATCACCACGGCGGTCAGCCACAGCGAGAGCAGCAGTCCGTCGAGCACGGCGGCGGTGGTGAAGTACCGGCCCACCACGTCCCACTGGAAGGCTTCGTTGCGGATCACCGAGTTGAGCACCATCGCGAAGACCAGCAGGGCGACGGCGGCGGTCAGCCACCGTCCGGCGTGCCGGCGCGGCACGATCCGCGGCAGGTCGCCGGCGCTTTCCGGGGGTACGGGGGGACTCTTCGTCGCGGGACCGGACGTGAGATCGGGCGGCGTGACCATGGGGAGGCTCTCCGGGGGAGGGAACGCAGGCGTGGGTGACCCCAGGGGCACTCGGTGCGGCCGGGGTTCGGCGTCATCACGCTTGCCGCGTCCCTCAACGCGGCCGGAGAGGCAGCCGCACAAGGCGGAGCCGGTCCGCCGTCGATCGTATGTGCCCATGGCATCGATGTGTCAACAGCGCGGTTCGAGACGCAGGTCGAGGCGGTCCGGGATCCGGGCGCTGCTTGACAGGGAGCCTGATGTACTGCTCAATTAGTCGCATGAATGCCCAGCAGCGCTTGGTCACGCGCGATCACATCGACTTCGGTCGGGTGTGGTCCGCGGCGTGTTGCGCCTGACTCGGCAGCGGGCCGTCCGACCGGCCCTTCCCTCCCTCGGTGACCCCGTCGCGGGCCGAGTTCTCCATGTACGCGCGCTGCCGTAGCACCCTTCTTCGACGCCTGGCGTCATCACGCACCTGATGAACCGTCATTTCTGCCTGTGCGCAGGGCAGTCGAGTCATGCCTGCCCACGCGCCGCACTGCCCGAAAGGTCACCTCCATGCCCGTGGAGTTCCTTGGCATCGCCGCCACCAACGACGGCTCCGAAACCACGCCGCGTTCCGGCGCCGCCTTCGACAAGGACTACACGCTCCGGCTCGCCCGGGCGCACGAGGACCACGGCTGGGACCGGGTGCTGTTCGCCTACGGCTCCGGGTCGCCGGACCCCGCACCGGCCGCCGCGTACATCGCGAGCAGGCTGGACCACCTCCAGATCCTGCTCGCCCACCGGCCCAACGTCTCCTACCCCACCTTCGCCGCCAAGACCTTCGCCACCCTCGACCGGATCAGCGAGGGAAGGCTGACCGTCCACTTCATCACCGGCGGCAACGACCACGAGCAGGGCCGCGAGGGCGACACCCTCACCAAGGACGAGCGCTACGCCCGCACCCTCGAGTACATCCGGATCGTCAAGAAGATCTGGACCACCCACGAGCCCTTCGACCACGAGGGCGAGCACTACCGCTTCCACGACTTCGTCAGCGACGTCTTCCCCGTCCGGCAGCCCCGCCCCGGCGTGTCGTTCGGGGGCTCCTCGCCCGCCGCGTACGCCGCCGGAGGCGCCGAGGCCGACATCTACTGCCTGTGGGGCGAACCGCTCGCGAAGACCGCGGAGCAGATCGAGAACGTGAAGGCCGCCGCGAAGGCCGCGGGCCGCACCGACGTGCCCCGCATCCAGGTCGCCTTCCGGCCGATCATCGCCCCGACCGAGGAACTGGCCTGGGAGAAGGCCCACCGCACGGTCGGCGCGATCAAGGCCCGCAGGGAGCGCGGCGAGGCGATCACCAAGCGCCACAACGGCCACGCCCAGCCCCAGGCTGCAACACCTCAAAACGTCGGCTCGCAGCGGCTCATCGCCATCGCCGAGGCCGGCGAGCGCTACGACCGCGCCCTGTGGACCCCGACCGCCGCCGCGACCGGTGGCGCGGGCAACTCCAACGCCCTGGTCGGCACCCCGGAGACGGTCGCCCAGGCACTCCTCGACTACTACGACCTCGGCGTCGACATCCTCTCCGCACGCGGCTACGACCTGCTCGACGACGCCGTCGACTTCGGCCGGTACGTCATCCCGATCGTCCGCGAGGAGGTCGCCAAGCGCGACGCCGAGCGGGCCGCACGCGGGACCCACACGCTCGCTGCGGTGAACGCATGACCTCCGCCCCCGAGTTGACGGTCATTCACGTCCCCGTCTCCGATCCCCGCGTCAGACCCCTGCTGAGCGAACTCGGTCACGAGTACTCCACGCGCTACGGCATCGACGCGCACGGCGAGATCTCCCGCTACCCCGACGAGGAGTTCACCGAGCCGTACGGCGGTCTGCTGCTGTTGCTGCTGGAGCACGGCGAGCCCGTCGCGGGCGGCGCCTTCCGCCGTTACGACGCCGACACGGCCGAACTCAAGCGGATCTGGACCCACTCCGCGCACCGCCGACGCGGCCTCGCCCGCCGGGTCGTCGCCGAGCTGGAGCGCGAGGCGGGCGCACGCGGGTACCGGCGCGTCTACCTGACCACCGGTCCGCGCCAGCCCGAGGCCCGCGGCCTGTACCTCGCCACCGGCTACACGGCGCTGTTCGACACGGAGGCCGATCCGGAGACCATCGGCCCGCTGCCCTTCGAGAAGCACCTCGCCGCGCGGGGAGACACGGGAAAGGCCCCCGGCCAGTGAAGATCCGCACGTTCAGAACCCGGCTGCGCGCCACCGCCGCCCTCGCCCTGCTCCCGCTGCTGGCCCTGACCGCCTGCGGCTCCTCCGACACCGACGGCACCGCCGCGGTGGGCGCCCAGGGGTCTCCCGCGCCGACCGACGACCCGGTCGCCTCCGTGCGCCAGGTCGACTCCGCCGCCGCCCTGCTGCCCGCCGACGTACGCAAGGCGGGCACGCTGCGGGTCGGCAGCTCGATCGGGTTCCCGCCCGGGGCGTACTACCCGGGCGGCACGGACAAGGCGCCCGCCGGTCAGGACATCGACCTCGCCGACGCCGTGGCCAAGGTGCTCGGGGTGAAGCTGGAGCGCCAGGACGCCTCCTTCGAGACGATCCTGCCCGCCCTCGGCAGCGGCAAGTACGACTTCGGCACCGGCAACTTCGGCGTCACCGCGGAGCGCCTGAAGACCATCGACTTCGTCACCTACATCAACGACGGCCAGGGCTTCGCGGTGAAGAAGGGCAACACCGAGCTGAAGTCGAAGGTCACCGACCTCACCCAGCTGTGCGGACTGACCATCGGCACCGGCGCCGGCACCACCTTCGAGGCGACCCTCAGCGCGCAGAAGGGCGTGTGCGCGAAGGCGGGCAAGAAGCCGTACGACGTGAAGGTCTACTCGGAGAACGCGGCCACCCTCACCGCGCTCCAGCAGGGCCGTATCGACGTGATCATGTCGACCATCAACGGCCTGCGCTACCAGGCGGCCCAGCCCGCGTCGCAGACCACCTTCCTCGGGGAGTTCCACCGCCTCGACGTCGGTTTCGCCTTCAAGAAGGGCTCCCCGCTCACCAAGGCGTTCCAGGCTGCCGTCAACGAGCTGATCAAGGACGGCACCTACACCCGGATCCTGAAGAAGTGGGGCACCGGCCCCTCCGCGATCGAGACGTCGCGGATCAACCCGCCCGAGCACGCATGAGCGACGTCATGGTCGACGTCCACGGCGTCCACAAGAGCTTCGGCCCGCTGGAAGTGCTGCGCGGCGTGGAACTGCGGGTCCGGGCCGGCGAGGTCACCGTGATCCTCGGCCCCTCCGGCTCCGGGAAGTCCACGCTGCTGCGCACCATCAACCATCTGGAGAAGGTCAACCGGGGCTGGATCAGCATCGACGGCGAACTCATCGGCTACCGCCGCGTGGGGAACAAGCTGCACGAGCTGAAGGAGAAGGAGGTGCTGCGGCAGCGCACCCACATCGGGTTCGTCTTCCAGAACTTCAACCTCTTCCCGCATCTGACCGTGCTGGACAACCTCGTCGAGGCGCCCCTCTCCGCGCTGCGCCGGCCGCGCGGGGAGGCGGAGGAGACGGCCCGGCGGCTCCTCGACCGGGTCGGCCTCGCCGACAAGGCCGACGCCTACCCGCGGCAGCTCTCCGGCGGCCAGCAGCAGCGCGTGGCCATCGCCCGCGCGCTCGCCCTGGCGCCGAAGGTGCTGCTCTTCGACGAGCCCACCTCGGCGCTGGACCCCGAGCTGGTCGGTGAAGTCCTCGACGTCATCAGGGACTTGGCCGGCACGGGCACCACCATGATCGTCGTGACCCACGAGATCGGCTTCGCGCGCGAGGTCGCCGACACCGTGGTGTTCATGGACGGCGGGGTCGTCGTGGAACAGGGGCCGCCGGCCGCCGTCCTGGACAACCCGCGCCAGGAGCGAACCCGCGCCTTCCTGTCGAAGGTTCTCTGACCGGGCGAGTCGGGAACGGGCCTCGGTCAACCGCCTCCACCCCCGGCGCCGTTGTGACCACACCCCGGCTCACCCTGTTGATCACTCTGCCCGTGCCCGGCCGCCCCACCCGACGACGAGGACCGTCATGACCGCATCCGCAGCACCTTCCCCCCGCCCCACGAGCCGCCCCGACGAGACCGCCTACGACCGCCGCAGGCTGCGTCAGTGGCTCGCCGGGGACGCCAGAGCGGACGGGGTCTCCCGCCGCCGGCTGCTCACCCTGCTCGCCGCCACGGCAGCCGCGACCGCGCTCCCCGCGCCGGCTCCGGCCCGCGCCGCGGCCACCCCGATCGTCAAGCCGCTGCCGCCCGAGTGGTTCATCCAGCGCGGCACCAACGCCGAGACCCGCTGGGAGGCCCTGCGCGGGACCGGCCATCACACCCCCAACGAGCTGTTCTTCGTCCGCAACCACACCACCACGCCCGTCCTGGACACCGCCGACTGGCGACTGCGGCTGTGGGGCAGCGGGCTGCGCGGCACGCCCGGCGAGGACAAGCCGGTGGAGTTCGGATACGACGATCTGCGCGCCCTGCCCGCCGTCACCCGGACCGCGTTCGTCGAGTGCGCCGGAAACGGCCGCAGCCACTACACGACCCAGCAGGGCGAGACCGTCACCGGCACCGCCTGGACGCTGGGCGCGATCGGCGTCGCCCGCTGGCGCGGGGTGCGCCTGGCCGACGTCCTGCGCAGGGCCGGGCTGTCGCCGTACGCGGTGGACGTGCAGCCGCGCGGCCTGGACGCCGAGTTCGTCAGCGGCGGGGAGAGCCTCGGCCGGGTGCGGCGTCCGCTGCCGCTGGCCAAGGCGCTGGACGACGTGCTGCTCGCGTACGAGATGAACGGCGAGCCGCTGCCGTACGACCACGGGTATCCGGTGCGGGTGCTGGTGCCCTCGTGGGTGGGGATCTCGTCGATCAAGTGGGTCGGCGACATCGAGGTGTCAGCACAGCCGCTGTTCTCACCGTGGAACACCACCTTCTACCGGCTGTACGGCCCCTCCCACCCGCCGGAGGGCAGCGCCCCGCTGACCCGGCAGACGATCAAGAGCGCCTTCGAGCTGGCGAGCGGCGCCACCTTCCCGGTGGGGGAGGGCCAGGTGCTGCACGGCCGGTCCTGGTCGGGCGCGGGAGGGATCGCGCGGGTCGACGTCAGCACCGACGGCGGTACGAGCTGGCGTCCGGCCCGCCTCCACGACCGGCCCCGGGCCGACACCTGGACGCGCTGGTCCGTCCCCTGGAAGCCCTCGACACCCGGCTCGACCCATCTGCTCGCCCGCGCCACCGACACCGCCGGCCGCCGCCAGCCCGACGTCTCCGTGCCCAACACCCAGGGCTATCTCTTCGACGCGGTGGTACGGCACCCGGTGACCGTGGTCTGATCAGCCACCCGCACCGCACGAAGGGGCGTCGTACGCACGGGCGTTGCGCACGAACAGCTCGTGCAGATCACGTACCGCGCGGGGGACGGAGCCGGATTCGCGGCGCTGAAGGACCAGCAGCACCTCGGTGGCGTCCCCCGCGAGCGGCCGTACGGTGATCGCGCCGCGCCGCGAGCGCAGCGAATGGGGGTCCCCCGGCCGAAGGCTGGGGGAGGGTCGCCGAGGACACTGAAGTCGGGCAGCACCGTCGCTCCCAGACCCTCGGCGACCATCAGCTTGCCCATCTCGGCGCCGTCGGTGGAGTACGAGAAGGACGGCGTACGGCCGCCCAGCAGCCGGTGCAGGAAGCGGTGCATGACATAGCCGGACCGCATCACGACCAGCGGCTCGGCCAGCAGACTGTCCGCGTCCACCGTGTCCAGGGCCGCCAGCGGGCTGTCCGGGCGTAGGCACACCACCGGCCGGCCGCGCAGCAGCTCGGTCGTCTCGAAGCCGGGCGGCAGGTCGTCGCCGCCGAGGTAGTTCACCAGCCCCAGATCGAACGCGCCGTCCAGCAGCCCGCGATGGATCTCGGACTGCTGCGCGCCGACCAGCTCGACCTGGGTCACCGGGTGTGAGGCCCGGAACTCCCGCACGGTCGGGATGACCAGCGGCACGGTGGCCGTGTTGACCGTGCCGAGCCGGACCATACGGCTGATGCGGTGCTGGTCACCGGCCGCGCCCCGCAGCCGGTGACCGCGTCCAGCACGCTCATGATGTGCGGCAGCAGCTCCCGGCCCTCGTCGCTGACCTTCGCCCCGGACCGCTTGCGCTCCAGCAGGTCCACCCCGAGCTCCCGCTCCAGGTTGCGCACGGTCTCGCTGAGCGCGGGCTGGGACAGATGCAGTTCCTCGGCGGCCCGCCGCAGCGACCCCAACCGGGTGACGGCGGCGATGTATTCGAGCTGTTCGATACGCACGACAGGAGAGTGCTTCCCGCCGAGCGCCGGGTTCAAGGGAATCCCTGTCACAACCTCGTGAATACCGACTCTCAGCATGTGGAATCCGGTCCGGACATTCTTGACCGGTCGGACTCCCCGCTGCTTTGATCGAAGGCATGAAGCGACAGGACCTCACGCGGCGACGCCATGTCGACCTTGCGCGTGTCTCCAGCTCCTGCTGTCGCTGTCGGGTCTGAGCGCACCCGAGGGAAACCCTCGCACTCGCGCTGATCTCCCCGTGTGAATTCCCCAGCCGGCCGCTTACCACGGCGATTTCGGCTTTCCCGGGAACGGCGTCCCCGCACGCCCGAATCCCGATCACCCCACACCTTTCCCTGTCATCGCACGCGCCTTTTCGCATGCGCATTCCCGCCAGGAGCCCTTCATGCCCGTCCCGCCCGGAACCGACCCCGCCCGCTTCGCCTACTGGGTGCCGAACGTCAGCGGCGGCCTGGTCACCAGCACCATCGAACAGCGCACCGACTGGGGCTACGACTACAACCGCGAACTGGCCGTCCTCGCCGAGAACAACGGCTTCGACTACGCCCTCAGCCAGGTCCGCTACATGGCCAGCTACGGCGCCGAGTTCCAGCACGAGTCGACCAGCTTCAGCCTCGCCCTGCTCCTCGCCACCCAGCGGCTCAAGGTCATCGCCGCCGTCCACCCCGGCCTGTGGCACCCCGGCGTCCTCGCCAAACTCGGCGCCACCGCCGACCACCTGTCGAACGGCCGCTTCGCCGTCAACGTCGTCAGCGGCTGGTTCAAGGGCGAGTTCACCGCCCTCGGCGAGCCCTGGCTGGAGCACGACGAACTCCCCAAGTTCTCGGCTTCGCTCGAACAGGGGGTACCCCCATCCGCCGCTCGGAGGAGTTCATCCGCGCCCTGCGCCAGATCTGGACCGAGGACCACACCGAACTCGCCGGTGACTTCTACCGGTTGCGCGACTTCTCCCTCAAGCCCAAGCCGCTCAACACCCCGGAGCGGCCGCACCCGGAGATCTTCCAGGGCGGCAACTCCACCGCCGCCCGCGCCATGGCGGGCCGCGTCTCCGACTGGTACTTCAGCAACGGCAAGGACTTCGACGGCGTCACCGAGCAGATCGCCGACGTCCGCGCCTCGGCCGCCCAAGTGGGCCGTACGGCACCGAAGTTCGGCCTCAACGGCTTCCTCATCGCCCGCGACACCGAGGCCGAGGCCCGTGAGACGCTCCGCGAGATCGTCGCCAAGGCCGACACGCCGGCCGTCCACGGCTTCCGTGACGCCGTCCAGCAGGCAGGGCGGTCCACCGCCGACGGCAAGGGCATGTGGCAGGACTCAGGCTTCGACGACCTGGTCCAGTACAACGACGGCTTCCGCACCGGTCTGATCGGCACCCCCGAGCAGATCGCCGAGCGGATCGTCGCCTACAAGCGCCTCGGCGTGGACCTCTTCCTCCTCGGCTTCCTGCACTACCTGGAGGAGGTCGAGTACTTCGGCAAGCGGGTGCTGCCGCTGGTCCGTGAGCTGGAGGCCCAGGCAGCCGAGTCCGAGCCGATCGCCTCCCGCGCCTGACCCGGTCCGGCCACCCGCATCCCACACTCCGAAAGGTCCTCCCATGGCCATCGTCCTCTCCGTCTCCGGAAGTCCCTCCGCCACCTCCCGCACCGCCCGGCTGCTGCGCCACCTGGACGACCGGCTGGTCGCCCAGGGCCACGACGTGATCCCGTTCGACGTCCGCACGCTCCCGTCCGAGGCCCTGCTCCACGCGGACTTCGGCCATCCCGCGATCGTCGAGGCCACCGCCCTGGTCGAGCGCGCCGACGGCATCGTGATCGGCACGCCCGTCTACAAGGCCGCCTACTCGGGCCTGCTGAAGTCGCTGCTGGACCTGCTCCCGCAGTACGCGCTCGCGGGCAAGACCGTCCTGCCGCTGGCCACCGGCGGCACCAACGCCCACGTCCTGGCCATCGACTACGCCCTGCGCCCGGTGCTGAACTCCATGGGCCCCGCCCACATCACGCCCGGCTGGTTCACCCTCGACAAGGACATCAGCGTGGGAGACGACGGCACCCTGACCGTCGCGCCGGCCGCCGCCGAGGCACTGGCCCATGTCACCGACCAGTTCTCGATCGCCCTCGGCGGCCGCCCGACCCTGCTGGCGGCCACCGGATGAGCGCCGCGACGGTGATCGCCGACGACGCCGAGGCCCTCGCCGTCGCCGCCTCACTGGCCGCCGACTTCCGCAAGGACGCCGCCGAGCGCGACGCGCGGCGCCGGCTGCCGCACGCGGAACTCCAGCGGCTGTCCGCCTCCGGGCTGCTCGGGGTGACGGTGCCGGCGGAGTCCGGCGGCGCGGACGTCCGTACGGAGACACTCGCGGAGATCTTCCGGCTGCTGGCCTCTGCCGACGCCAGCCTCGCCCAGATCCCGCAGAGCCACTTCGTGTACGTGGGCGTGCTGCGCCGGCAAGGGACGCGGGAGCAGCGGGAGTTCTTCTTCGGCGAGGTGCTCGCGGGCAAGCGGTTCGGCAACGCCCAGTCCGAGGCGGGCACCAGCCATGTGCAGGACATCCGCACCCGGCTCGCGCGGCGCCCGGACGGGTCGTACGTCCTCAACGGCGTCAAGCACTACTCCACCGGCGCCCTGTTCGCCGACTGGATCCCCGTCCTCGCCCGTGCCGACGACGACAACCTGCACGTGGCGTACGTACCGAGGGACGCGTCCGGCGTCACGGTCGTGGACGACTGGGACGGGATGGGGCAGCGCACCACCGCCAGCGGAACCGTCCGGCTGGAGTCGGTGTCCGTGCCGGGCGACCGGGTGGTGCCGCACCACCTCACCTTCCAGGGGCCGCAACTCCATGGAGCCGTCGCCCAGTTGCTGCACGCCGCCATCGACGCGGGGATCGCCGCAGGCGCGCTCGCCGAGTCCGTCGAGTTCGTCCGCACCAAGAGCCGGCCCTGGTTCGAGAGTGTCGGCGAGGGGCACCGGACGGCCGCTGAGGACCCTCTGCTTGCCCAGCGGTTCGGCGAGCTGGCGATCCGGGTGCGGGCCGCCGACGCGCTGCTCGCCGCCGCGGCCCGGTCGGTGGAGGCCGCCCGTGCCGACCTGACCGACGACTCGGCGGCCGAGGCCTCCGTCGCGGTCGCCGCGGCCAAGGTGACGGCGGCGGAGGCGGCCGTGGAGGTCGGCAGCGCGCTCTTCGAGGTCGCGGGTACCCGTGCCGCCCTCGACTCCCTGGGCCTGCACCGCCACTGGCGGGACGCCCGTACCCGCCCGCCCGTCGCCCGGCCGCCACCCCTCAACGAGGCGCTTCGCGCCGCCCCTGCTGATTGCACGACCCGGCGCGCTGGAAGGTCCAGCACATCGGCCGCTACGTGCTGCGCGGCGTCAGGCCGCCCCGGCACGGACTGCTGTGACCCACGACCCCCGAACGGAGCCCCCCATGTCCCTCACCTTCCACTGGTTCCTGCCCACCAACGGCGACAGCCGCCATGTCGTCGGCGGCGGCCACGGCACCCCCGCCACGGCGTCCGGCCGTGACCGGCCGCCGACGGTCGCCTACCTCGGTCAGATCGCCCGTGCCGCCGAGGACCTGGGCTTCGTCGGCGCGCTCACGCCGACGGGCGCCTGGTGCGAGGACGCCTGGCTGACCACGGCGATGGTCGCCCAGCACACCGAGCGGCTGAAGTTCCTGGTCGCCTTCCGGCCCGGTTTCGTCTCGCCGACGCTCGCCGCACAGATGGCGTCCACCTTCCAGCGGCAGACCGGCGGACGGCTGCTGCTGAACGTGGTGACGGGCGGAGAGGGGCACGAGCAGCGGGCCTACGGCGACTTCCTCGACAAGGACGACCGCTACCGCCGTACCGGGGAATTCCTCCAGATCGTGCGGGGGCTGTGGGAGGGCAGGACCGTCGACCTGGTCGGCGAGCATCTCCAGGTCGAGGACGCGAAGCTGGCCCGGGTGCCCGACCCGGTGCCGGAGGTGTACTTCGGCGGCTCCTCGCCCATCGCGGGGGAGATCGCCGCCCGCCATGTCGACGTCTACCTCACCTGGGGCGAGCCGCCGGCCGCCGTCGCCGAGAAGATCGCCTGGATCCGGGCGCTGGCCGAGAAGGAGGGCCGCAGCGTCCGCTTCGGTATCCGGCTGCACGTCATCACGCGGGACACGGCCGAGCAGGCCTGGGCGGAGGCGCGGCGGCTGCTGGCAGGCTTCGACACCGAGACCGTACGGGCCGTACAGGAAGGGCTCGCCCGCAGCGAGTCCGAGGGGCAGCAGCGCATGCTCGCGCTGCACGGCGGCAGCCGCGACGACCTGGAGATCTACCCGAACCTGTGGGCCGGCATCGGACTGGTGCGGGGCGGCGCGGGCACGGCGCTGGTCGGCAGTCACGACGACGTCGCCGAGCGGATCGCCGAGTACCACCGGCTGGGCATCGACGAGTTCGTGCTCTCCGGCTATCCGCACCTGGAGGAGGCGTACTGGTTCGGCGAGGGCGTGCTGCCGCGGCTGGAGGCGCGCGGGCTGTGGACGCATCCGTTCCGCGGCGCGGCGGCCGCCCCCGCGGTGGCCCGGATTCCGTTCGCGGGGGCGGGCAGCCGGGGGTGATCCCACCCGTGTCCGGCCGCGTCCTCCTTCGTGAACCGGCCGGTCGGGGGCAGGAATCGGCCATGCCGCACACGCATTCCCTAGATTTCCTATCGAATTACTAGGGAAGTGTTGACCCCCGTCCGTGGAGCGAGTGAGGATGACGCCATGACGATCGCCCCACCGGCCCCGGCCGCTCCGTTCGGTGACTCCGACCGGGGCGCACCCCTGACGCCGGCGGACGGGGCGGCCGAATGGGGCACGCCGCGGGAGGACTGGCCGCACATCGCCCGTGAGCTCGCGGACGACCTCGCCACGGACGCGGTCGAGCGCGAGCAGGCGGGCAAGCTTCCGCTCGACGAGGTCGCGCGGCTGCGGGAATCGGGCCTGCTCACCCTGCTCGTCCCGGCCGAGCACGGCGGCGGGGGCGCCGACTGGCGCACCGCCCACACCGTGGTACGGACCGTCGCCGCGGCCGACGGAGCCGTCGGGCACCTGCTGGGCAGCCACTACTTCCTGTCCTACTGCGCCCGGTTCTTCGCCGGCCCCGACCGGGCCGCGCGCATCGAGCGGACGTTCGCCGCGGGGCAGTGGTACTGGGGCGGCGGCATCGCCTCCCAGGAACCGCCGCTGATGCTGACGCCCACGGCGAACGGCTATCTGCTGGACGGGCACCAGCGCTACGGCTCCGGAGTCGGCGTCGCCGACCGGCTGCTGGTCCGCGCCGCCGTGCCGGGCACCGGCGAGCCCGTCGCCGTCCTCGTCGACACCGCCCAGCCGGGCCTGGTGAGCGGCGGTGGCGGCGACACCTTCGGGCAGCGGCTGGCCGCCGCGGGCGGTGTCGCGTTCGACTCCGTCCCGATCGCCCGCGAGTACGTGCTCGGCTCCCTCTCCTCCGACGACGGTGCCCTGTCGCCGTTCGCCGGCCTCGCCGCGCCGACCGCCCGGCTGGTCTCCGCCCAGTTCTGTCTCGGCGTCGCCGAGGGGCTGCTCGGTGAGGTCCGCGAGCACGGTCGGACGGTGGCGTCACCCTGGCACCCCTTCGAGCCCCAGCCCTGGCAGGGCGGCGCGCCGCAGGATCCGTACGTGCTCACCGCCTACGGCGAACTCGCCGTCGCCGCCCGTGCCGCCTCCGCCCTCGCCGACCAGGCGGGGGACGCCCTCACCCGGGGACTGGAGCGGGGAGAGGACCTCGACGACGAGGAGGGCGCGGAGATCGCCGTCCTCGCGAGCGCCGCCGAAGCGGCCGCCGCACGGGCAGCGCAGGACATCACCACTCGCGCGCTGGAAGCCGTCGGCGCGAGCGCGGCCTTCGCACGGCACGGCCTGGACCGCTTCTGGCGCGACACCCGGACGCACACCCTGCGCGAGCCGGTCGCCCACCGGCTGCGCGAGGTCGGGGACTACTTCCTCAACGGCGCGCATCCGCCGTTCAGCCTCCCCGCCTGACCGAGGGGTCGTCCGTGAGGACCTCGACCACGGTGAGGGATAATCGCGGCATGCGGATCTCGGCCAGAGCGGACTATGCGGTGCGGGCGGCCTTGGAGCTGGCCGCGGCGGGCGAAGACACCTCCCTGAAGGCCGAGGCCATCGCCGAGGCGCAGGGCATCCCGCACAAGTTCCTGGAGGGCATCCTCGGCGATCTGCGCCGGGGCGGCCTCGTCGTCAGCCAGCGTGGCGGCAAGGGCGGCTACCGGCTCGCCCGCCCGGCCGACGCCATCGCCATCGCCGAGGTCATCCGGGTGGCGGACGGCCCCCTCGTCTCGGTGCGCGGCGTCCGCCCGCCCGACCTCTCCTACATCGGCCCCGCCGAGTCCCTGCTGCCGCTGTGGATCGCCGTACGCGCCAACGTCCGCAAGATCCTCGGCGAGGTCACCCTGGCCCACGTGGCCGCGGCGAAGCTGCCCGACGACGTGCTGAGCCTCGCGGACGACCCCGAGGCGTGGACGAACCCCTGACCTCGGATGTCGAGCTGACTACCGGTCGGCCGGCTTCTCCCACACCGACACATGCTTGCCGCTCTCACTGGTGAACGGCTCGCGCGCCCAGTCCTCCCACCGCTCGCGCAGGCGCAGACCGGCGAGCCGGGCCATCAGGTCCAGTTCGGCCGGCCAGACGTACCGGAACGGCACGGACCAGTGCTCGGCGCGGCCGTCGACGACGGTGACGTAGTGGGAGCTCATGGCCTGGGTGGCGACGTCGTAGGTGTCGAAGGCCCACTGGGTTTCGCTGATGCGGAACGGTACGGCGCTCTGCCCGGGAGGCAGCCGGCGCAGGTCCGGCACGCCCACCTCGATCACGAAGCAGCCGCCGGGCCGCAGATGGGCGGCGGCGTTGCGGAAGCAGTCGATCTGCGCGTCCTGGGTGGTCAGATTGCCGATCGTGTTGAACACGAGGTAGGCCAGCGAGAATTCGCCCGCCACCCGCGTCGTCGCGAAGTCCCCGATCGTCACCTCCACGGCGTCACCGCCGGGCTTGGCGCGCAGCCGGTGCACCATGGCGCGGGACAGGTCGATGCCGTGCACCGGGACCCCGCGGCCGGCCAGCGGCAACGCGATCCGGCCGGTGCCGACGCCGAGTTCCAGCGCCGCGCCGTCGCCGGCGAGTTCGGCCAGCAGGTCGACCGCCGGGTCCACCACGGCAGGGCTGAACATGTCCGCGGCCGAATCGTCGTAGCCGGCCGCGATGTTCTCTCCGAAATAGCCGTCTTCATCGATCACGCCGGGACCGTACTGCGGCCGCCGCGCCGGGGCACCTGAATTTCCCGGACGGCCGATGCGGGTGCTGGCACCACCCGACAGCCGGGGGCCGGCACGACTGCCCCGCGCGTGGTTGCCGCCTAGCGTCGTGACCGAGGGAAAGCGAAGTGTCCCAAGGCAGTCCTAGGAGACGTCATGAGCGGATTGAGCAGGAGGAACGTACTGCGCGGCGGTCTGGTCGCCACGACGGCGGGGGGCGTGGCGCCCGGGCTGGGCGCGGGGGTCGCGGCGGCGGCCCCGGACGGCACGGCCTGTCCCGCGCCGCCCGGACCCGCCATGGTCGGACGCGGCGATCCGCGGTTCCGGTCGCTGGCGTCCCGGGGCTACAACCGCCGGTTCGCGGGCAGCCCGGATCACGTCTGGGTGGTCGGCACGACCGCGCACGTCGTACGGGCCGTCCAGCAGGCCGTCGACAGCGGCCGGCGGATCACGGTGCGCAGCGGCGGCCACGGCTTCGAGGGCTTCGTCGCCGACCCGGCCGTGGAGGTGGTCGTCGACATGTCCGCCATGACGGGCGTCTCCTACGACCCGGGCCGCCGGGCCTTCGCCGTCGAGTCCGGTGCCCTGCTGGGCGAGGTGTACCGGCGCCTGTACCTCGGCTGGGGAGTGACGATCCCGACCGGCTGGTGTGCCGACGTCGGTGTCGGCGGCCACGTCCTCGGCGGTGGCTACGGTCCGCTGTCGCGGCTGCTGGGCCTGTCCGTCGACCATCTGTACGCGGTCGAGGCAGTCGTCGTGGACCGCCGGGGCAGGGCGCTCGCCGTGGTGGCGACCCGCGAACCCGCCGATCCCCACCGGGACTTGTGGTGGGCGCACACCGGCGGCGGGGCCGGCACCTTCGGCATCGTCACCCGCTGCTGGTTCCGGACACCCGGCGCCTCGGGCGACGACCCGTCCGCTCTGCTGCCCGCGCCGCCGGCCGGCGTACTGAGCTTCCAGGTCTCCTGGGACTGGCAGAAGCTGGACAAGACGTCCTTCGCCCGGCTGGTCCGCAACCACGGCGAGTGGGCGGAGCGGCACAGCGCACCCGACTCGCCGTATCTCGCCCTGTACAGCGAACTCGCCCTGACCCGCCGCCCGTCCGGGGCGGTGTTCATGATCGGCCAGGTGGCCGCGGACTCCGGTGCCGAGCGGATGCTGGACGATCACCTCGCGGCGATCAACCGGGGCGTACCGGTCCAGCCCGTGCGCACGGTGCGGAACCAGGCCTGGCTGGCCTCGGCCCTGGCCGGCTCGCCGGGCGACCCCGGTCCCGTCTACCGGCTGAAGGTCAAGTCGGGCTATCTGCGCAAGCGTTTCACCGACCGCCAGATCGAGGCCCTGCACCACCACCTGACCCGGACCGACTACGACCACCCCGGCGGCAGCGTGACCCTCTACACCCACGGCGGCAAGGTCAACACCGTGGCCCTCGACGCGACGGCCACCCCGCACCGCGCGGCGAGCATCAAGATGTTCTACGTCAACGGCTGGGAGGACGCCTGGGACGACGCCCGGCACATCGGCTGGCTGCGCGAGCTCTACGAGGACCTGTACTCCGGCACCGGCGGCGCCCCGGCGGCGGCCGACGGCGCGTTCATCAACTACCCGGACACCGACCTCGCCGACCCCGCGCGCAACACCGGTGCTCCGTGGCAGACCCTGTACTTCGGCGACAACTACCGCCGGCTCCAGCGCGTGAAGGCGAAGTGGGACCCCCGCGACGTCTTCCACCACGCCCTGTCGGTGCGACCGGCTTGAGGGGCGCCCGCCGGTTCATTTCCTTCGGGAGTCAGGCGAGCTTGACCTCGACGGGCAGCTTCTTGAAGCGTTGACGAAGTTGGAGCGCACGCGCGGCACGTCGCCTGGCCTCGGCCGGGGCCTCACGGTCACCGCGCGCGCCGCCGACGGGATGGTGGAGGGCTCGAACTCCCGGGCGCGAAGGGGTGGTTCAGGGCCGTGCAGTGGCATCCCGAGGACACCGCGCACCAGGATCCGGCGCGACAGGGGATCTTCGACGCCCTGGTCCGGGCCGCACGCGAGCGCCGCTGACCCGGCGGGCGCGGGTCAGGCCTTCGGCCGGCGCTCCTCGCCCCGCTCCTCGACCTGGAGCACCACCCGGCGCAGCCCCTCCGCGACGCTCCGGCACTCGTCCTCGCACAGCCTGAAGGACCGGACGTCGCCCAATCCGCGGACGCCCTCTTGACCTGGGCCGCGCGCGGACCGACACTCTCATCAAGTTTCCTAGTGAATTGGTAGGGAAGTATGGGGCGTCCTGAGTCGGTCACCGGTCGAGTGAGCCGTACGCCCCTTCTCACGTCCCGCCGTCACATCGATCTGCTCCGCGTCTGCAGCGCGATCTGACCATTCCCTGAGCCGAGCCCCCCACGTCGCTTCCGTACGCGTACGTCCACACGCCTGCCCCGGGGAGAGTCATGTCCGTCACACCGCTGGCCGCCCACTCGTCCGCGCCGACCGCTCCCGCCTTCCGGGGCCGGATCGGCCGGGACGCACGCAGCGGCCACTACGCCGTGCCGCGCCGTTACCGCCTCCACCTGACGACCGCCTGTGCGAACGGTCTGCGCATCGCCGTCGCGCACAGCCTGCTGGGCCTCGACGACATCTGCCCGGCGACCTTCCTGCCCCCGATCCCGGACTGCGCCGACGGCGGGCACGCCGTGCTGCGTCCGCTGTACGACGCCAGCGCCCACCGGTACGCCGGACCGGCCCTCGCGCCGGTCCTCAGCGACGACTGGTCCGGGCGCATCGTGAGTACACACGCCCCCGACATCATCCGCGACCTGGCCCGGCGCTTCGGCGGCTGTCGCCCGGAGCTGTACCCGAGCGGCGCGGAGTCGGAGATCGAGGCCGTCGAGCGGATGTGCGCGCAGGACATCGCGGAGGCCGCGCAAGCCGCGGGGGCGGCCGACGCCGAACGGGCGGAGCGGGACGAGGCCCTCGGCACACTGCTGCGAGCGCTGGGCGCGCTGGACCGGTGGCTGGAGGGTCGCGAGTATCTGTTCCACGATCAGATCACCGCCGCCGACGTGGAGTTGTGGGTCACGCTCGTCCAACTCGACACCGTTCACCGGCACCACCTGGACGCCTCCGCGGTGCAGCGCGTCGCCGCGCACACCACCCTGTGGGCCTACGCCCGCCGGCTCGCCGCGCACCCGGCGTTCGGCACGCATCTCGACCTGGACGCCATCTCCCGCCGCCACCACGCCCGTTGCCGGGGCCTGGAGGACGCCGGAGCGGCCGTCCAGATCCTGGACTGGGCGGCCCACGCGGCGGCCGGGACCGCGGTTCGAGCGCAGGTCGAGAGGCCGTGAGCCGGTCCGTACTGTGGACCGGCGTTGACATCCGTTCCGGCAGCTGTCTTACTTACGGCCCAGAACGGTCATGAGTGTCAGCGACAAGCCCTGGCTCGCTGGCCGGCAACCCTCGCATCGCGGTGGGGTGCCCCAGGTGACGACCGGACCGGATGACTTCGGTAAGCGCGAAGGCCCCACGGGGGCCGGAAGAGTGAGTGACGCCATGGACGCAGCTCCCAGGACGGCCGTACGCCGCCCTCAGAGCCGCGCCCTGGCGTACGCGACCCTGTTCGTCGCCGACCGGGCCGTCGATCTGCTCCGCGTCAGCAGCGCACTGTGTACCGCACCGGGCTGTGCCCGCGGCCGCGGCTGACTCCTGCCGTCCGCTGCCCCGCACTCCCTGACGAACGCCGCGCAAGCGGTGTGCCATCGTCCGCCCACCCCCCGGTGACCGTGCGTCCTCCCGCGTCCTGACGAGCCGCAGTGCGGCTGTCCTCGCCGTGTCGTGCGCCGCTGTTCCCGGGGACATCCGACTCCTGCCGGAGCCCTCCATGAGTGAACCCCCAGGCGCCGCCGTCTCCCTCGCCGAGGCGCCGCCGCCCGCCGCCGCCCCGCCGAAACCGCTCGCGGCCCAGCGCGTGCTGCCGCTGAGGCGGCCCGGCCGCTGGATCGCCACCGCGGTGGTCCTGGTCCTGACGGCCCAGTTCGTCCACGGCCTGGTGACCAACCCCTTCTACCAGTGGGACCGCTTCGGCTACTGGTTCATGCGGCCCACCATCCTCGACGGTCTCCTCATCACCCTCGAAGTCACCGCCTACAGCGCGGTGCTGGGCCTCCTCGGCGGCATCCTGCTGGCACTGGCCCGGCTCTCGAAGAGCCCCGTGCTGCGCGCGGTCAGCTGGGTCTACGTCTGGGCGTTCCGCTCGGTCCCGCTGATCGTGGTGCTGCTGTTCCTCTACAACTTCAGCGCCCTGTACAAGACGCTCAGCGTGGGCATCCCCTTCGGTCCCGCCTTCTTCTCCTTCGACGAGTCGAAGCTCGCCACCGACATGGTCATCGCCGTAGTCGGCATCAGCCTCCACGAGTCCGCGTACGCCGCCGAGGTCGTCCGCGGCGGCGTCCTCTCCGTCGACCAGGGCCAGCACGAGGCGTCCGCCGCGCTCGGCCTGCCCAAGGGCTACCAGTTCCGCAGGATCGTGTTCCCGCAGGCGCTGCGCTCCATCGTCCCGAACTACGTCAACCAGCTCATCGGCCTGATCAAGGGCACCTCGCTGGTCTTCTACGTCTCCCTGCTCGACCTCTTCGGCTCCGCGCAGTCCATGGGCTCCACCTACCCCGGCGACATCGTGCCGCTGCTGATGGTCGCCACCGTCTGGTACCTGATCCTCACCAGCGTCGTCTCCGTCATCCAGTTCTATGTCGAGCGGTACTACGCCCGGGGTGCCACGCGCTCCCTGCCGCCGACCCCGTTGCAGAAGCTGCGGACCGCCTTCACCGACCTGAGGGCCCGCATCCGCAGGGAGGCCGCCGTATGACCGCCGAGACCCTCGACAGCGCGCCCGCCACCGTGGAGGTGCACGACGTGCACAAGTGGTACGGCGCACACCGGGTGCTCAACGGCGTCGACCTGACCGTGCGCCCCGGCGAGGTCACCGTGATCCTCGGCCCGTCCGGCTCCGGCAAGTCCACCCTGCTCAGAGTCATCAACCACCTGGAGAAGCCCGAGATCGGCCACGTCAGCCTCAACGGCGAGCTGATCGGCGTACGCCGGCACGGCGAACGGCTCAAGGAGCTGAGCGAGCGGGCCATCCTCACGCAGCGCAGCAGGATCGGCTTCGTCTTCCAGAACTTCAACCTCTTCCCGCATCTGACGGTCCTCGACAACGTGGCCGCCGCCCCGGTGGCGACCGGCAAGCTAGCCAAGGCCGAGGCCCTGGAACTCGCCCGCGACCTCCTCGGCCGGGTCGGACTCGCCGACAAGGCCGCCGCCTATCCACGGCAGTTGTCGGGCGGACAGCAGCAGCGCGTGGCCATCGCCCGCGCCCTCGCCCTGCGCCCCGGCGTCATCCTCTTCGACGAGCCGACCTCAGCGCTCGACCCGGAGCTCGTCGGTGAAGTCCTGTCCGTCATCAAGGACTTGGCGACCAGCGGCACGACCCTCGTGATCGTCACCCACGAGATCGGCTTCGCCCGCGAGATCGCCGACCGGGTCGTCTTCATCGACGGCGGCAGGATCGTCGAGCAGGGCCCGCCCTCCGAGGTCCTCGACAAGCCGCGTCACGAGCGGACCAGGGACTTCCTCAGCAAGGTCCTCTGAGCCCACCGCTCCCCACGAACTCCCCCACGCCGCACCCTCACCACCCTCACCACCCTCACCACCCTCTCGAACACCAAGGACGGCCATGCCCACCCACATCTCCCGACGCAGCCTGATACGCGGCATCACCGCGGCGACCGCGGTCGCCACCCTCGCCACCGGGCTCGCCGCCTGCGGTGGGGACAGCGACGCCGCCACCAGGACGAACGACAGCGCGGGGACCGTCACCGTCGGACAGCTCTCCAACGGCGCCGCCAAGGAGACCACCCTGAAGGTGTCCGAGGTGAAGTCCATCAGCGCGAAGCTGCCCGAGGCCCTCAAGAAGAGCGGCAAGCTGGTCATCGGCTCCGGCACCCTGCCCTCCGGGGCCCCGCCGCTGGGCTTCGTGGGCAGCGACCAGAAGACGCTCACCGGCTCCGAGGTCGACCTCGCCCGGCTGGTCGCGGCCGTCTTCGGTCTTGAGCCCGAGGTCAAGCGGTTCACCTGGGAGAACCTCTTCGTCGGCATCGACAGCGGCAAGGTGAACGTCGGCTTCTCGAACATCACCGACACCGAGGAGCGCAAGCAGAAGTACGAGTTCGCCTCCTACCGCAAGGACGACCTCGCCTTCGAGGCGCTCAAGGACTCGAAGTTCAGCTTCGACGGCGACTACAAGGCCCTCGCCGGCAAGACCGTCTCCGTCGGCGCCGGCACCAACCAGGAGCGGATCCTGCTGGAGTGGAAGGACAGGCTGGAGAAGGAGGGCAAGGAGCTGACCGTCAAGTACTTCCAGGACAACAACAGCACGTACCTGGCCCTGGGCAGCGGCAAGATCGATGCCTACTTCGGCCCGAGCCCGAACCTCTCCTACCACGTCACCCAGACCAAGAGCACGCCCAGCCCGACGAGGATCGCCGGCCAGTTCTCCGGCGCCGGGGCGACGCTCCAGGGCCTGATCGCCGCGACCGCCAAGAAGGACAGCGGCCTCGCCCAGCCCCTCGCCGACGCGATCAACCACCTGATCGACAACGGCCAGTACGCCAAGTGGCTCGCCGCCTGGAACCTCTCGGGCGAGGCCGTCGGCAAGTCGGAGGTCAACCCGCCGGGGCTGCCGCTGGACAACTCCTGACGGTCGGTCACCTGACCGCACGTCATGCCCGCTGACCCAGGAAGGGACTCCGCCTCCGTGGCCCACCAGACCGACGTCCACGGGGGCGGAGCCCCGTCCGCCACCGAGCCGCACCCCCTCGACAACGCCGTCTGGGCCGCCCTGAACAGCGCCCACGCCCTCCCCCATAGCCTCAAGGGCATGGGCGGTACCCCCATCGCCGAGCGCGTCGGCCTCGCCGCCCGCTACCCCGCCGACGTCTACGCCTTCGCCGCGCTGGCCGACCCGGCGGACCCGGCCGCGTGGGCCGACCTGCACACCCTTGTCGGGCCGGGCGCCCTGGTGCGCGCCAAGCCGCTCGACCGGGTACCGGACGGCTGGGAGATCGTCGGCGGCGGCGAGGGAGTGCAACTCGTCGACACCGCACTGCGCGCCGAACACGCCCCGGAAGCGGTCCGCCTGGGACCGGCCGACGTACCCGAGATCCTCGACCTCGTCGCCCGCACGAGACCGGGACCGTTCCTCGCACGCACCATCCACATGGGCACCTACCTCGGCATCCGGCAGCGAGGCCGGCTGGTCGCCCTGGCCGGCGAACGGCTCCGCCTGCCCGGCTGGACCGAGATCAGCGCCGTCTGCACCGACCCCGGCCACCGCGGCCAGGGGCTCGCGACCCGCCTGGTGCGCGCGGTCGCGGCCGGCATCCGCGAGCGCGGCGAGACCCCCTTCCTGCACGCCGCCGCCGGCAACGCCCCGGCGATCCGGCTGTACGAGTCGATCGGCTTCACCCTCCGCCGCCGCTCGTCCATCCGTCTGGTGCGGACACCGGGAACAGCCTCCCGGGCCGGGGTGTTGTGACTCACGACGAGATGTGCGAGGCGCGCCGAAGCACACGAGGCGACGGACGGAGGCGGCGGAAGTGACACACCTGTTCCACGCCGTCCACCTCCACTCCCGGCCCCACATCGACCTCCAGCGCGTGTCCGCCGCGCTCTGTTGCTCCTGACGTTCCCTCACCCGCCGTGCCCCGCCCGAGCGAGGGCCGGCGTTCTCGTACGGACTTCCAGGAAGGCACCGACCCGTGTCCTCAGCACCCTCTTCGTCCCTGCATCTCGCCGTCGCCCTGGACGGCACCGGCTGGCATCCCGCCTCCTGGCGCGAGCCGGTGGCCCGCCCCCAGGACCTGTTCACCGCCGCCTACTGGGCCGACCTGGTCACCGAGGCCGAGCGCGGTCTGCTCGACTTCGTGACCATCGAGGACGGCCTCGGCCCGCAGTCCTCCCACTTCCTGGATCCGGACGAGCGCACCGACCAGGTCCGCGGCCGGCTCGACGCCGTCCTCATCGCCTCCCGCGTGGCCCCGTTGACCCGCCACATAGGTCTGGTGCCGACGGTGGTGTCCACGCATACGGAGCCGTTCCACATCTCCAAGGCCGTCGCCACCCTCGACTACGTCAGTTCCGGCCGCGCCGGCCTGCGCGTACAGATCACCGCCCGCCCGAACGAGGCCGCGCACTTCGGCCGCCGCACCATCGCGCGCATCGAGGCCTACGACAGCCCGGACGCCCGCGAGGTGGTGACCGACCTCTTCGACGAGGCCGCCGACTACGTGGAGGTCGTGCGCCGCCTCTGGGACAGCTGGGAGGACGACGCCGAGATCCGGGACACCGCCACCGGGCGCTTCATCGACCGCGACAAGCTGCACTACATCGACTTCGAGGGCGCCCACTTCAGCGTGAAGGGCCCCTCCATCACACCCCGCCCGCCGCAGGGCCAGCCGCTCGTCACCGCCCTCGCCCACGACACCGTCCCCTACCGGCTGGTGGCCCGCGCCGCCGACGTCGGATACGTCACCCCGTACGACGCCGACGAGGCCCGCGCCGTCGTCGCCCAGATCCGCGCCGAGCAGAGCGCGGCGGGGAGGGCGGCCGAACCCCTGCACGTCTTCGGCGACCTCGTGGTCTTCCTCGACGAAGACCCGGCCGCCGCGACCGCGCGCCGGGAACGGCTCGACGCGCTCGCGGGACAGCCGTACACGAGTGACGCCCTGGTCTTCACCGGCAGTCCAGCGCAACTCGCAGACCTGCTGCAGGAGTTGCAGGGCGCCGGCCTTTCCGGCTTCCGGCTGCGACCCGCCGTACTCGGCCACGACCTCCCGGCGATCACCCGGGGACTGGTCCCCGAACTCCAGCGTCGCGGCGTCTTCCGCCGCGCCTACGAGGCCGACACCCTGCGCGGCCTGCTGGGCCTTGACCGCCCCGCCAACCGCTACGCCGCCGCGACCGCCTGAGCCGGAAGGACCGCACCGACATGACCAAGCCGCTGAAGCAGATCCATCTGGCCGCCCACTTCCCCGGCGTCAACAACACCACCGTGTGGTCCGACCCGCGGGCCGGCAGCCACATCGAGTTCAGCTCCTTCGCCCACTTCGCGCGGACCGCCGAACGGGCCAAGTTCGACTTCCTGTTCCTCGCCGAGGGACTCAGGCTCCGCGAACAGGGCGGGCAGATCTACGACCTGGACGTCGTGGGCCGCCCCGACACGTTCACCGTCCTCGCCGCGCTCGCCGCCGTCACCGAGCACCTGGGGCTGACCGGCACCATCAACTCCACCTTCAACGAGCCCTACGAGGTCGCCCGCCAGTTCGCCGCCCTCGACCACCTCTCCGGCGGCCGCTCCGCCTGGAACGTCGTCACCTCCTGGGACGCCTTCACCGGCGAGAACTTCCGGCGCGGCGGCTTCCTGCCGCAGGAGGAGCGCTACTCCCGCGCCAGGGAGTTCCTCGCCACCGCGAACGAACTCTTCGACTCCTGGCACGGCGACGAGATCCTCGCCGACCAGGAGACCGGCACCTTCCTGCGGGACGCCAAGGCGGGCGCGTTCGTCCACTCGGGACAGCACTTCGACATCCACGGCCGGTTCAACGTCCCGCGCTCACCCCAGGGGCGCCCCGTCGTCTTCCAGGCCGGCGACTCCGAAGAGGGCCGCGAATTCGCCGCCGCGGAGGCGGACGCCATCTTCAGCCGGTACGGCACCCTGGAGGGCGGCCGGACCTTCTACACGGACGTGAAGTCCCGGCTGGCCGAGTACGGCCGCGGCCCCGGCCAGTTGCTCATCCTCCCCGCCGCCACCTTCGCTCTCGCCGACACCGACGCCGAGGCCGGCGAACTCGCCCGCGAGGTGCGCCGTCAGCAGGTCAGCGGGGCCACCGCGCTCAAGCACCTGGAGTTCGTCTGGAACCGGGACCTCTCGGCGTACGACCCGGAAGGCCCCCTCCCCGACATCGACCCGGACGTCAGCGACCAGCACATCTCCAAGGGCCGCGCCCAGGTCCGCATGTACCGGGACCCGCTGGCCACCGCACGCGAGTGGCGCGAGCTGGCCGAGGCCAACAAGTGGTCCATCCGCGACCTCGTCATCAACACCGGCAACCGGCAGAACTTCGTCGGCTCCCCGGCCACGGTCGCCAGGACCATCAACGACTTCGTGCAGGCGGACGCGAGCGACGGCTTCATCCTCGTCCCGCACATCACCCCGACCGGCCTCGACGAGTTCGCCGACCGGGTGGTCCCGCTGCTCCAGGAACAGGGCGTGTTCCGCACGGAGTACGAGGGCACGACCTTGCGCGACCACCTCGGCCTCGCCCACCCCGACGACGCGAGGGTCCGCGACGAGCGGGCGGCGTCGTGAAGTTTCTCGCCATCACCCTGATCGTGCACCGCCCGGATCCTGTCACCGGGGTCCTCAAGCCGACGCACGACCGGTTCCGGGAGGTCCTCGACAACGCCCGGTTCGCCGAGGAACTGGGCTTCGACGGGTTCGGCGTGGGAGAGCGGCACGAGCGGCCGTTCATCTCCTCGTCCCCGACGGTCGTCCTCAGCCATGTCGCCGCTCTGACGAGGCGGATACGGCTCTTCACGGCCGTGACGACGCTCAGCCTGCTCGACCCGGTGCGTGCCTACGAGGACTACGCCACCCTCGACCACCTCTCGGGAGGCCGCCTCGACCTGATCATCGGCAAGGGCAACGGCGCCGCCCAGCGCGAGCTGTTCCAGGTCACGCCCGAGGACCAGTGGGATCGCAACGCCGAGAGCTACGAGGTCTTCCGGCGGATCTGGCGGCAGGACAAGGTGACCGCGGCGACCCGCTTCCGCCCGCCGCTGACGGACGCCGAGGTATGGCCGCGCCCCTACCAGCAGCCCGTCCGGGTCTGGCACGGCAGCGCCACCAGCAAGGAGTCGGTCGACCTGGCCGCCCGCTACGGCGACCCGCTGTTCTCCGCCAACGTCACCCATCCCATCGAGCCGTACGCCGAGTTGATCCGCCACTACCGCGAGCGCTGGGAGCACTACGGCCACGATCCGGCCGACATCGCGATCGGGGCCGGCTCGGCGGGCATCCACGTGGCCCCGACCTCCCAGCAGGCGCTGGCCGCGTACGGGCCTGTCTTCGAGGCCAACCTGGCCTTCTACCGGCAGGCGGGACTGCCCGTCGTGTTCGAGACCCTGGAGGACTTCGTCGAGCGCAGCTCCGCCCTGATCGGCAGTCCGCAGCAGGTCGTCGACAAGGTGCACCGCTACCACGAGCAGTTCGGGCACACGGCCCTCCACCTGACCGCGGACGCCGGCGGCCTCACCGACACGCAGCACCGCGACTCGCTGGAGCTGTTCCAGTCGGCGGTGGCACCCGTGCTGCGCAAGGACATCCCGGACCCGCCCTTCGCATGGGCCCCAGTGCTTCCGGCAGCACCGACCGCGCGGGAGCGAGACCATGTCTGACATCCCCCTCGGCGTCCTGGACCTGGTACCGATCTCCTCCGGCTCGACGGCCGCGGACGCCCTGCGGAACTCCATCGATCTCGCCCGGCAGACCGAACGCCTCGGCTACACCCGCTACTGGTTCGCCGAACACCATCTCAACCCCGGCGTGGCGGGTACCTCCCCCGCGGTCGTCCTGGCCCTGACGGCCGCGGCCACCTCGACCATCCGCCTCGGCTCCGGGGCCGTACAACTCGGTCACCGGACCGCGCTGTCCACGGTCGAGGAGTTCGGCCTGATCGACGCCCTGTACCCAGGCCGCCTCGACCTGGGCCTGGGCCGCTCGGGCGGCCGCCCACCGGGGGAGAAGGCCACGTTCGCCACGGCGACCCCGGTCGTCGACGGCCGCGCCCCCAACGGGCTGCTCATCCCACCCCGCTTCTCCTTCGAGCGCCTGCTCGGCTCACCCCGCGTCGCCCTGCACCGCAAACTGCTCCTGCTGCCGAACGCCGAGCCACAGGACTACGGCGAGCAGATCGACGACGTCCTCGCCCTGCTGGCCGGCACCTACCGCTCCCCGGAGGGCGTCGAGGCGCATGTCGTGCCCGGCGAGGGCGCCGACGTCGAGGTGTGGATCCTGGGCAGCAGCGGCGGCCAGAGCGCCGAGACGGCGGGCGCCCGGGGTCTGCGCTTCGCGGCGAACTACCACGTCAGTCCCGACACGGTGCTGGAAGCGGTGGACGGCTACCGGTCCTTCTTCCGGCCCTCCGCATCCCTCGACAAGCCGTACGTCAGCGTCTCTGCCGACGTGGTCGTCGCCGAGGACGACGAGACCGCCCGTGAACTGGCCACCGGCTACGCCCCGTGGGTCCGCAGCATCCGCACCGCCGAGGGCGCCATCGAGTACCCCACACCGGAGGAGGCCCGCGCCCACGCCTGGCCCGACACGGACCGAGAACTGGTCCAGGACCGCCTCGACACCCAGTTCGTGGGTTCACCGAGCCATGTCGCCGACCGACTCGCACAGCTCCAGGAGGCCACGGGCGCCGACGAGTTGCTGATCACCACCATCACCCATGACCACGCCGACCGGGTGCGGTCGTACGAACTCCTCGCCGAGGAGTGGCGACGCAGGCCCTAGAACTGCCGTGCCATGATCGGGTCATGGCCGTCGAAGTCGTCCCCGCCACCGTCGCGGATCTTCACCAGGTGCTGCAGGACCACGCCCGCTACTGGGGCGAGCGGGATCTGCGGGCGCTCCATCAGCCGGTGCTGGTGCAGGAGTTCGGCTCGACGTGTCTGATCGCCCGCGCCGAGGACGGCATCCGCGGCTATCTGTTCGGCTTCGTCACCCCGGACCACACCGGATACGTCCATCTGATCGCCACCAGGGACGACAGCCGCGGCACCGGTCTGGGGCGGCGTCTCTACCGGGAGTTCACCATGGTCGCCCGCCGCCAGGGAGCCGTCCGGCTCCGGGCGATCACGTCGGTCGGCAACGAGGGATCCCAGGCCTTCCATCGCAGCCTCGGCTTCGACGCGCGTGTCGTGCCGGACCACGACGGTCCTGGCCGGCCGATGGTCGTCTTCACCCGGGATCTGTGAGCGCCGGCGTGGCCGGGAAACGTCACCCTCCCCCGAAGGTGGCGTTCCCCGGCCACATCCCCCGGCGCCGGACAGTGGACTTTGGCGCCCGTGCGCGTCAGCGGACCCGTGCCGTCACCAGCACATGACCGCTGTCTCCCCCGATCCCCAGTCGGCGTGGAGGCGCACCCGGACGAAGTAGCGGCGGCCCTTCACCAGCCGGGCCCTGATCGTGGCGTTGCGGGCGGTGCCGCCGTCGTCCTCGGCGGTGAGGTAGCGGGGTTCGCCGTCCCGCTCCTCGAAGACCACGACGAGTGTGTCGCTCTCGCCGAACGTGCCCACCGTGTACTCACGCGTCTCGGGCGGCTCGACGACGAAGTCGGCCTGCTCGGCGGGACCGAGCCGCAGCGGCACCGAACGGAACGGCACCAGCTCCCGCGGCCCCTGCGCCTGGGCGGGCGGATACCAGCGGCGGACGAACTCCTGGTCGGCCTCGGACAGCACACCCGGCGGGTTCAGTCCCGCCCGGAACTGCTCAGGCTCCAGGATCAGCCCGGCCGAGAAGGGATACTCCATGATCGAGTGCGGGTCCCAGACCGAGCCGTTGACCTCGTTGGCGTCGAGCTTGCGCAGGATGTTGAAGAACGTCCTGTCCCGGCTCCAGAAGTTCGGCGGGCCCGCCAGATCGGCGTACACCGCCTCGTCGTCCCAGTGGATCCCGGCGAACGGGCTCTGGTGCTCGTGCAGCATGCCGAGCGCGTGCCCGATCTCGTGCAGCGCCGTCCCGCGCTCACCGGGCACCGTCAGATCCCAGCCGAAGTTCATGGTGCGGTCATTGAGACCGACCCGCAGCGCGTCCTTGCCCACCGTCGACCAGGAGCCGTCGCCGACCTGGAACCCGATGCGCAGCTCGGCCTCCGACCGGTCGCGCACCTCCGTGAACGACACCCCGATGCCGAGGCCCTGCCACTCCTGGAAGCACTCGCGCACGACGTCCTGCTGCTCCTTGCCGCCGACCCACGTAACGCGCCGCCGCTCGCCGGTCTCCGGGTCGGGGATCACGGATCCGTCGGAGTCCCGGTCGAAGAAGAAGTAGTGCAGCACCGTGCCGTTGACCCACATCCGATGCCCGCTGACCAGCGCGTCGAGCCGCTCGGCGGCCAGCCCCGGTGCGAAGGCGGGCGCCGGCTGCCGCGCGAGGGAGCAGTAGCGAGCGGTCATGTCGAACAGACTGCCGTCGGGTCGCCCCGGGCGCCTGAGTCAGGGGCTACTCAAGTACCGGTGTATCAGGCGTGAGTCATCGTGCTCTCATTGCCGTGACGAATTTCGAACGTGACACGAAGACCCTGGAGCTGCCCTGGCCGTTCACCGGCCGGGAGGACGAACTCGAACTGGTCCGCGGCGCCTTGGCCGCCGGCCGGCAGGGCATCGTGATCACGGGCCCGGCCGGCAGCGGCAGGACCCGGCTCGTCGCCGAGGCCGTCCGCGGCACCGACTTCGCCCGGGTGGCGGGGACGCCCGAGACCCGCACGCTCCGCTTCGCCGCGTTCGCCCACCTCGTCCCCGAGACGGCCTCCCTGCACGGCGCGTTCCAGCACCTGTCGGGTGTACGGCTGCTGCTGGTCGACGACGCCCATCTGCTCGACGACGCCTCGGCCGCCCTCGTCCACCAGCTGGCCGTGCACGGCCGCACCCGCCTCCTGGTCGTCACCACCGACGGCGCCCCGGCCCCCGGCGCGATCACCCGCCTGTGGACCGGCGACCTCCTGCCCCGCCTCACCCTGGAACCGCTGCCCCGCGAGGAGACGGCCCGGCTGCTGGCCGCAGAGGCGGGCGGCGCGGGCCTGGAGCAGCTCACCGTGAACCGGCTGCACCACCTGTGCCAGGGGGACCTGCGGCTGATGCGCGACCTGGTGGGCGCGATCCGCGAGCGCGGCCTGCTGAGCCGGGTCCCGGAGGCGGACGAGCGGGAGTGGCGCGGCCCGGTGCCGGTCACCGCGACCGTGCGCGAGCGCACCGCGCACGTCCTCGACCGCGCCCGCACCGAGGAGCGCGCGATCCTCGAACGCCTCGCCTTCGCCGAGCCGTTGCCGCTGGACCTGGAAGCGGACCGACTCGGCCTTCGCGCCGTGGAACACCTCGAGGCCGACGCTCTGGTGCACGTCGACGACCAGGGCGCCGTCCGCCTCGCCCACCCCCTGCACGGCCCGGTGCTGCGGGCCGCGGCCGGCGGGCTGCGGGCGAGGCGCCTGTCCCGTACGCCCGAGCAGTGCCGCCCCGCCCTGGACGCCGAGCGGGCCGCGCTGAGCCGCCGTATCGAGCGCGCGGACGTACGGGCGACGCCGGCGCCGGTGGGGGAGTGGCTGGTCGCCGAGGGCGCGCCGGTCCCGGCCGGATACGCGGCCGTACGCGCACGGTTCGCGCGGCTGCGCGGCGAGCTGCGGGAGGCGGCGGCGTGGGCGCGGGAGGGACTGCGGGACGGCGATCACGATCCGTCCTGCCGGGCCGAACTCGCCCTCGCCGTGGCGCAGTCGGGCGACACGACGGCCGCGCACCGAATCCTGGGTGGCCGCCCCCACGGGGGTGGGGCGGTCACCCGGCCTACCGCGGCCCGCGACGACGGCGGAGCGGCCGGGGCGATCGGCGACGACCCCTACGACGCCGTCCGCCGCGGCGCCCCCGAGCGCGCCGCGGGCCACCTGACCGGCGTCTTCGCCGAGCACGCCGACGCGCTCGCCCGGTCCGACGGTCCCGCGCTCGACCAGGTGGCCGCGCGGCTCCAGGAGCGTGGCTTCCTGCTGTTCGCGGCGGAGGCCCACGCCCAGGCCGTACGCGCCCACCGCGACCCGCGCGCCGCCCGCACCTCACGCACGCGTGCCGTCGCCCTGGCCCGCCGCTGCCAGGGCGCCCGCACCCCGGCCCTGGCCGGCCTGGTCCTCGGCGAACTGACCGCCCGCCAGCGCCAGATCGTCACCCTCGCGGCGACGGGCTTGAGCAACCGCCAGATCGCCGAGAAACTCACCCTGTCCGTCCGCACGGTCGGCAACCACCTCTACAGCGCCTACGCCCGCCTGGGCGCCGGCGACCGCAGGGCCCTGCCCCGGCTGGAGGAACAGCCGGCGTGAGGAGCGCCCGGGGGAGCGTCACGCCGCGCCGAAGGCCGAGAACGCCCACCCGGTAGCCCGGTGCAGCGCGTCGGCCGGCAGTGCCGCGCGGGCGTCGCGCAGGGCTTCGGCGAGCGAGAGGCCCTCGCCGAGGCCCTTGTGGAGGGCGAGCATCAGCGGAACCACCGCGGCGTCGTTGACGGGTGCCGTGCACGCGACCACCCCGGCCGTGCCCAGCGGCAGCAGCGCGGTGACCAGGCCGAGCAGCTCGTCGGCGCCGACGGAGGCGAAGCGGGCGGTGTCGCAGCAGGACAGGATGATCCGGTACGGACTGCGGTCCAGGCGCTCGAAGTCGTGCACGATCAGCGGCCCGTCGGCCATCCGCAGCGACGAGAAGAGCGGGCTGTCCGCGCGGAACGTGCCGTGGGCGGCGATATGCGCCAGCGCGGCCCCGTCGAGCTCGGCCAGCACCCGGGGCACGCGCGCGTCGGCGTGCTCCAGGACGACCGCACCCCCGTACCGCCCGGCCAGATGGGGCACCTCCGCGCCACCGGTGGCGAGCCCGGGCCCGCGCACCAGCACATGGCGCCCGCCCGGCGGCGGCTCGGTCTCCCGCGCGCGCAGCCACCCGCTCGCGGACGGCGACACGCTGAGCACCCGCTCCCGCAGCGAAGGCAGCAGCGCCCACGGCACCCGGTGCAGCCTGGCCGGCGGCACGACCACGACAGGGCCCTCACCCAACTGTGCGGCCGCCGGACCCAGCAGCAACTCCTCCAGGCGCCGCCCCGCGGCCTCCACCACCGGCAGCCGCCCCTCGGCGCCCGGGTGCGCCAGCCGCCGCAGCCCGGCCTGCACATGCTCCGCCTCGGTCTCCGCCTCGGCCAGCAGCCCGGCCTCGAACCGCCGCACCCGCCCCTGCCCGCACAGCAGCACCTGCACCCGCCCGTCCAGCACGGCGAGTTCGACCAGTCGTACGTCGTCGCCGAGCCGTTCCAGCAGACGGCCCGGGTCGAAGCGGTCGCCGTCGCCGGGCGTGTCGCCGCGCAGGTGCAGGGTCCGGGACCGTATCTCCCGCTCCAGGCGCCGCTGTTCGCGCTCCAGCGCGGGAACCGGCCGGGCCTCCATGCGGGCGGCCTCCGCGCGTGCCGCGATCTCCCGGAACGCGGTCAGGTCGCTCTGCAGCTCGGGATCGGCCGGCGGCCGGGTCGGCGGTGTCGACAGCGCGGTGGCCCGCCAGCGCTCGCTCCACACCAGCAGTCGGCGCGGGCTGCCTGAGTCGAGGCTGGCCTGCTGGGCCAGCGCGGCGAGTTCGGCGCCCTGCGCGGTGGCACGGGCCCGGAGCTCCGAGGCGCCCAGCGTCATGCGGTGCGCGTCGAGCACGTCCAGACCCCGCCGGCACGCCTCCAGTACGCCCCGCCCCGACCCGGCGGCCCGCGCCCGCAGCGCCTGCGCCGCCCAGCCCGTCATCCGCGCCAGCGGCGGACCGCTGTGCCTGCCGCGGGCGGCGACCGCCAGATGCCGCTCGGCGTCCGCCCGCCAGCCCAGATCGAGCGCGATGCGGCCCGCGAGCAGCGAGGCCTCCGGCGCGGCCGGCGCGCCGAAGGAGGCCAGCCGTTCGGCGACCGCCGCCGTGTCGGCCACCAGCCGACCCGAACTGCGCCCGGCGGCCACCCGCGCCTCGATCAGCACCAGCCGCGCATGCGCCTCCCACCAGCCGCGGCGCTGCCCGGCAAACAGCCGTACCGCCATGTCGGCGCGGGCGATCGCGGTGTGCGCGTCGCCCGCCAGCCGGGCGGCACGCGCGGCGGCCAGCAGCAGTTCGGCCTTGCGGGTGGACTGCCCGCCGATGCCGTCGAGCACGCCGATCGCCGCGTCGGCCTCGGCCAGCGCCTCCGGGGCCAGCCCGGCGGCCATCAGCACCTCGCAGCGCCGGATGGCGAGCATGAAGGTCGGCGTGCCGAGCTTGGCGTAGCGCTCCTCGGCCGCGTCCAGCAGCCGCAGCGCCGCGGGGATGTCGCCCGACCGGAACGCCGCGAGCCCCCGGCTCTCCACCGCGTCGGCCTTGTCGTGCTCCTGGCCCGTGGTGTCCCACAGCGCCTCCGCGGCGGTGAAGTCGGCGTCCGCCCGGTCCACCGCGCCCAGCGCCAGATGGACGGTCGCGCGCAGGGTCAGCGCCCGTGCCGTCCAGATGACGTCCTCGACCTGCCGCAGCACGGGAATCGCCCGCCGTACGTCCTCCAGCGCCTCCCGGTGATGCCCCAGTACCCAGCGGGCGTAGGCCCGGCGGAACAGCACCCGCGCGCGGGTATGTCCGCTGCCCCGTTCGATGCCGCGCTCCAGCGCGGCCAGCCCCTGCTGAGTGCGCCCCGCGTGCACCAACGCGACCCCGAGCGCCGCCAGGGCGTCCGCCTCCCGGTCGGCGGAATCCGCGCGTGCCGCGAGATCCCGGGCGCGCCGCAGATGGTGCAGGGCGATGCGCATGTCGCCCCAGTCCCGCTGCCAGATGCCGATCACCTGGTGGGCCACGGAGGCGTGCAACGGCGACGGATCCGCGTCGAGCAGCCCCTCCGCCCGCGCCAGCGCGTCGTTCGGGGCGGCGAACACCATCGGCAGCAGTTCGAGAACCGATTCGCTTCCCGCTGTCACTCCACGGATGGTAGTTGCCCCGGAACCGTGCCACACGGGTTTGGTGCTGTATCAATCAGCGACGAGACGGCTCTGACTGACGACCGTCGCCTCAGTGGGAGGACACGCCATGGCACCACAGCGATTCCACGAGCAGTTCGAGCAGATCCAACGCTCCATGCCCGACGTCCCCCTCGCGATGGGACCGGACGACTCCGCCGAGTTCATCTACGAGAAGGGCTATGTGCTCGTCCGCGACGGCGAGGACGCCCGCGTCGTCGAGGACACCGTACGCGCGCACTTCACCGCCGAACCCGACCTCGTGCAGGACCACGTGCGCCGCGCGAGCCCGCAGACCAACCGCTCGGGCATCACCCGCATCCAGGTCGGCGACCCCGGCGAGGGCGACCGCGCCGGTGACCGCCCCGTCGCCCACGCCCTGCGCGCCCTGCGGGAGTCGGAGGGGCGGGCCGGGCGGCGGCTGGTCAGCCGCAACCACCTGGTGTCGATCGCGGTCAACTCCTGTCCCGGCGACGAGCCCGCGCCCGTCGCGCAGGCCGACGGACTCAACCCCGGGCCGGTCGAGGGCACTTACGACGCGGACAGCGCGATCGGTGTCCTGGTCGTCGACACCGGGCTCATGCGCGACTTCCGGTCCTCCCCGCTGCTGGCCCACACCGACGGCGACGCCCAGATCAAGGAGTGCGACGACGACGGCGTCCTCCAGCAGTACGTCGGCCACGGCACGTTCATCGCCGGGCTCGTCGCCGCCGTCGCGCCCAACACGGGCATCACCGTGCGCAACTCCCTGAACGACGCGGGCGCCATCCTGGAGTCCGAGTTCGGCGAGAAGCTCTTCGAGGCCGTCGACGCGGGCGGCTGGCCCGACATCCTCAGCCTGTCCGCAGGCACCTCCAACGGCCGCACCGACGGACTGCTCGGCATCGAGGCCTTCATGCGGGAGCTGCGCGAACAGCGCACCCTGCTCGTCGCGGCGGCCGGCAACAACGGCAGCGCCACCCCCTTCTGGCCCGCCGCCTACGCCGATCTGCCCGACTACCAGGACGTCGTGGTGTCGGTCGGCGCGCTGCGCGGCGACGGCGAGTTCGGCGCCTGCTTCAGCAACCACGGCCCCTGGGTGAAGGTGTACGCGCCCGGCGAGCGCCTCACCAGCGTCCTCACCGGCTTCGACGCGCCCATGCCGTACGTCTACCAGCACTCCACCTACGACACCTGCCGGTACGGCTTCGGCTACTCCTGCACCTGCGTCTCCCCGCGCCACACCGGCGTGTTGAGCGAGCAGGGCGGCGGCGCCAAGCCCGACCAGGTGATGTTCGAGGGGTTCGCGCACTGGAGCGGCACCTCGTTCGCCACCCCCCTCGTCGCCGGCATGATCGCCGCCCACATGACCGCGCAGGCGGAGAACGACCCGCGGGTGGCCCGGTACAAGATGCTCGCCGCGAACTCCGGCTACGCGGAGGTGCGGGGGGCGCACGTACCGGCGCTTCGCCCCTCTACCTGGCGTCCTGTGCCCGTCACCCCCTCCGCTCCTCGGTCATGAGGGTCGGAACCATCCCCTCCGCGGCGTACGATTACTTGCCGTACACGAGGGGTGGGGCTGTGGACCGAGCAGATGTCGGTGCGCTGGTCCGGTCCGCCGTCGACGGCGACGCGGCGGCCTGGAAGGCGCTCGTGGAAGGGCTGAGCCCGCTGGTGTGGTCCGTCGTGCGCGCGCACCGGCTGGCGGACGCCGACGCCCATGAGGTGTATCAGACCGTCTGGTTCCGCTTCGCCCAGCACCTCGGGCGGATCCGGGAACCCGAGAAGGCCGGTTCCTGGCTCGCGAGCACCGCGCGGCACGAATGTCTGAAGGTGCTCAAGAGCTTAAGGCGGCTGACCGTGACGAGCGATCCGCAGCTGCTCGACCGGGTCAGTGAGGACCGTACGCCCGAACAGTCGGTGCTGGACTCGGAGGAGGCGGCCGCGGAGTCGGAGCGCATCCGCTGGATGTGGCAGGAGTTCGAGGAACTCGGCGAGCGCTGCCGCCAGTTGCTGCGCGTGCTGATGGCGTCGCCGCCGCCCAGCTACCAGGAGGTGTCCGCCGCACTGGGCATCGCCGTGGGCAGCATCGGGCCGCTGCGCCAGCGCTGTCTGCGCCGGCTGCGGGCCCGACTCGACGCGCGGGGGGCGCTGTGAACGACCACGGGAACGACGACATCGACGACGACGTGACGGACGAAGGCTCCCCGGGCGACGACGGTTTCGACATCGACCTCCTGGAGGAGGAACTCCGTCAGGCCGCGGCCATCCTGGACCCCGTACCGGCCCAGCTGCGCCAACTCGCCGTCGAGGCCTTCGCGCTGCACGACCTCGACGTCCGGATCGCCGAGCTCACCTTCGACTCGGTGGAGGACGCCATTCCGGTCAGAGGGGCGACGGACGTGCCGCGGATGCTGACGTTCCGCGCCGGGGAGGTGACCGTCGACGTGGAAGTGACCGCGCAGGGCCTGATGGGACAGGTGCTGCCCCCGCGGCAGGCGCGGATCGAGGTGCTCGGCGGCCCGCAGTCGGTGACGCCGGTCGTCGCCGACGACATGGGCCGCTTCACCAGCGACGCCCCGCCCTCCGGCCCGTTCGCCCTGCGGCTGCGGACCGGCGGCGAGGTCGTGGTCACGGAGTGGCTGCGGGCCTGAGCCGCGGGGTCAGTGTGCGGCGGCCACCAGCGCCGCCAGCGCCTTCGCGAGCCGGGTGAGTCCGGGACCGGCCGGACCGCCCGGCTCCGCCATGTACGTGTCCCGGCGGATCTCGATCATCAGGGCACTGACGCGAGGATCCCTGCCGTAGAACTCCAGCGGCACGTACGTGCCGCCGAACGGGCTGTCCAGTCCCGTCTCCCCGCAGCCGGCGAACGCCTCCCGCGCCGCGGCGAGCAGCCCGGGCGGCGTGTGGAAGGGGTCCGTGCCCAGGCACACCGGCGGCCGCGGGCCCTCGCCGTGGAGTTCGTAGGGGAGCGGCGCGGTGGGGTAGGAGTGCACGTCGATGATCACCGCCCGTCCCGTGGCGGCGAGCCGTCCCGCGACGGCGTCGGTCATCGCCCGTGCGTACGGCTCGAAGTAGCGCGAGATCAGCGGCCCGGCGTCGAAGTCGTCGGCCCGCAAGGCCTCCCGGTGCGTGGTGCGCGTGTACACCGCGCCCATCCCGACGGCGAGCATCTCCTCCCGCTCGTCCGGGAACCGCTCCGGGTCGACCACCAGCCGGGACAGCCGGTTCACGAACCGCCACGGGGTGACCTCCGAGGCCCGCGCCGCCTCCCGCGCGAGCCGCGCGGTGTGCGCGTCGACGATGTGGTCCAGCTCCCGCTCCAGCGCGGGGTCGTCCAGCAGGATCCCCGCGCGCACCTCGGGAGGAATCTCCCGCGACGAGTGCGGCACATGCAGGATCACGGGGGAGTCGTCGGCGCCGGGCCGTAGTTCGAAGAAACCGGACATGGACCTCATGGCGTTCTCATCAGGGGCGGGCGGATGGTGCGGCGTGGCGGTGGCACGGAGACCTGCCGGACCTTCACGTCGACGAGGGAGTGACGGAAAGCGTAGACCGGAGCCGTGTCCACCAGCAGGACGTAGGTGATCGTCGTGCCGCGGCCGATGAGGCCCGGTCCGATGCACAGACGCGAGCCGCGCACCTCGGCGTCGGGGGCCACCGCGGAGCTGGGCTCGGCGTGTATCTCCATCACCACCAAATAGGGCACGTCCAGGTCCAGCAGGAACGGATCGCCCCGGTCGAACGCCTCACTGGGGATGTCCCACCGCCCGGGGTTGTTCAGCACCACCTCGACGGTGTGCGGGTCGGTGAGTAACGTGCCGTGCCGTGTGGTCTCCAGGCTCCCGTCCGCGCACTGCTGCACCAACGGCCAGTGACGCACGGTGTAGTTGAGCCGTCGTTTGGGATGGGACGACCGGAACGCGGTCCACATCGCCAGTAGGCCCACCAGCACGGTCCCGGCGACGCCGGCGGCCGCCCAGAAGGTCTCCATGGTGTAGAAGGCGCCGGACGCGACGGGCGGGAGAGAAGTGACCTCGTTCACGGGCAGCCCGACGCGCCTAGGGGCCGGTCGCGCGTCGTACTCCGTTCGTACGTGCGGCAACTGTTCCGGTGACTCTCCGTCCCGGCCCGCCGACGGTTCCCTGGGTCGCTCAGGTGTGCCGGAGTCCTCCACGGAGGAAGGCCCGCCACTCGCGCGGTGTGAACACGAGGGCCGGACCCTGAGCGTTCTTGGAGTCCCGCACCGCGACGAGGTCGGCCACGGCGGCGACCTCGACACACGCTCCGTTGCCCGAACTATGGCTGCTCCTGCGCCAGTCGGCCCCGTTCAGGTCGACCTGCGGCAGTATCCGCCCGTCGTGCGCGCTCATGAGTCCTGCATCTCCCTTGCGATCCGCTCCAGCGTGGTGGATGTCTCCTGCGGGTCGGGAGCGGCGGCCCGCACGAGGTCGAAGGTCTGGATGAAGGTGCGCACGTCTCGTTCCTTCTCCAAGTACACGTTTCCGGCTATGGAGTTGACGTAGACGACGGTGGGCTCGCGCGGCCCGAACTCCAGCAGTGAGAAGGTCCCGGCCAGGGCCGCGTGGGCGCCCTTCGCGGTCGGCATGACCTGGATGGTGACGTTCGGCAGCTCTGCCGACCGGGCGAGGTACTCCAGCTGGGCCACCATGACCTCGACGCCGCCGACGGGGCGTCGCAGTGCGCTCTCCTCGACCACCACCCACAGCTCCAGCGGCTCGGGCGTGCGGGTCAGCAGGGCCTGGCGCTCCTTGCGGAAGCGCACCAACTGGTCCACCTCGTAGGGCTCGTTGGGCCGCACGGCGGCGATCACCGCACGGGCGTAGTCCTCCGTCTGCAACAGGCCGTGCACGAAGGTGGGTTCGTAACTGCGCAGGGCACTGGCGTCCGCTTCCAGACCGGCGTAGGTGGCCATGCCGGAGGGCAGCACCTCGTTGTAGTGCGCCCACCAGCCCTGTTGCTGTGCGCCCTTGTGGACCAGCATGACGGCTTCGGTCAGTTCCGGGTCGGTCACGCCGTACCACTGGAGCAGATCGCGGACGTCCCGGGCCTTGATCGGGGCCTGACCGGTCTCCACCCTGCTGATCTTGGACATGGAGCACTCGAGGTGCGCCGCGACGTCCTCGATCCGCTTGCCCGCGTGTTCCCGCAGACGGCGGAGCTCGGCGCCGAGCTGACGCCGTCGTAGCGTGGGTCCGCCGGCCGTGGCCATTGCCTCACCCCTCGCATCTGTTGCTCCGAGCAAGTGCGCCCGGTCGTCAAATACCTTGTACCTGAGGATAGTTGAGATCATGCATATCGCTCACGCAATTGCGTCAGAAAATCGCAGAGCCTGCCGGGCGATGCTCTTCGAACGACCGCGGACATGACTCCGCCCCGGCCGGGCCGAAGCCGACCGGGGCGGAGTCGCCGGGCTGGGGCGCGTCAGCTCAGGGACGCGAGCGCCTCGTTCCAGGTGGCCGACGGGCGCATGACCGCGGCGGCCTTGGCCGGGTCGGGCTGGTAGTAGCCGCCGATCTCGGCCGGCTTGCCCTGGACGGCGTTCAGCTCCTCGACGATCTTCTGCTCGTTCGCCGTGAGCGTCTCGGCGAGCGGGGCGAAGGCCTTCGCCAGCTCCGCGTCGTCGGTCTGCTTGGCCAGCTCCTGCGCCCAGTACAGGGACAGGTAGAAGTGGCTGCCGCGGTTGTCGATGCCGCCGACGCGACGGGTCGGGGACTTGTCCTCGTTGAGGAAGGTCGCCGTGGCGCGGTCGAGGGTGTCTGCGAGGACCTTGGCGCGGGTGTTGCCGGTGGCCGTCGCGTACTGCTCCAGGGACGGCACCAGCGCGAAGAACTCACCGAGGGAGTCCCAGCGCAGGTAGTTCTCCTTGACGAGCTGCTGGACGTGCTTCGGCGCGGAACCGCCGGCGCCCGTCTCGAACAGGCCACCGCCCGCCATCAGCGGGACGACCGACAGCATCTTGGCGCTGGTGCCCAGCTCCAGGATCGGGAAGAGGTCGGTGAGGTAGTCGCGCAGGACGTTGCCCGTGACCGAGATGGTGTTCTCGCCGCGGCGGATGCGCTCCACCGACAGCTTGGTGGCGTCGACCGGGGCGAGGATACGGATGTCCAGACCCTCGGTGTCGTGCTCCGGCAGGTAGGCGTTGACCTTGGCGATCAGGTTGGCGTCGTGGGCGCGGGTCTCGTCCAGCCAGAAGACGGCCGGGTCGCCGGTGGCGCGGGCGCGGGTGACGGCCAGCTTCACCCAGTCCTTGATCGGCGCGTCCTTGGTCTGGCAGGCGCGGAAGATGTCGCCCTCGGCGACCGGCTGCTCGATGAGCACGTTGCCGGCCTGGTCGACCAGGCGGACCGTGCCGGCGGCCTTGATCTCGAAGGTCTTGTCGTGGGAGCCGTACTCCTCGGCCTTCTGCGCCATCAGGCCGACGTTCGGGACCGAGCCCATGGTCGACGGGTCGTAGGCGCCGTTGGCCCGGCAGTCGTCGACGACGACCTGGTAGACACCGGCGTACGACGAGTCCGGCAGCACGGCGAGGGTGTCGGCCTCCTGGCCGTCCGGGCCCCACATGTGGCCGGAGGTGCGGATCATGGCCGGCATCGAGGCGTCGACGATCACGTCGGACGGCACGTGCAGGTTGGTGATGCCCTTGTCGGAGTCGACCATCGCCAGGGCCGGGCCCTCGGCGAGCTCCGCGTCGAACGACGCCTTGATCTCGGCGCCCTCGGGCAGGGCCTCCAGGCCCTTGTAGATGCCACCGAGACCGTCGTTCGGGGACAGGCCGGCGGCGGCGAGCGCGGCGCCGTACCGCTCGAAGGTCTTCGGGAAGAACGCGCGCACCACGTGACCGAAGATGATCGGGTCGGAGACCTTCATCATCGTCGCCTTGAGGTGTACCGAGAACAGCACGCCCTGGGCCTTGGCCTCGGCGATCTGTGCGGTGAGGAACTCGCGCAGCTGGGCCACGTGCATCACGGACGCGTCCACGACCTCACCGGCGAGGACCGGTACCGACTCGCGCAGCACCGTGGCCGTGCCGTCCGCGGCGACGTGCTCGATCTTCAGCGCGCCGGCCTCGGAGATCACGACGGACTTCTCGGTGGAGCGGAAGTCGTTCTGCCCCATGGTCGCCACGTTGGTCTTGGACTCGGGGGACCAGGCGCCCATGCGGTGCGGGTGGGTCTTGGCGTAGTTCTTGACCGAGGCCGGGGCGCGGCGGTCGGAGTTGCCCTCACGCAGGACCGGGTTCACGGCGGAGCCCTTGACCTTGTCGTAGCGGGCCTGGATCTCCCGCTCCTCGTCGGTCTTCGGGTCGTCCGGGTAGTTCGGCAGCGCGTAGCCCTGGCCCTGGAGCTCGGCCACAGCGGCCTTGAGCTGCGGGATCGACGCCGAGATGTTCGGCAGCTTGATGATGTTGGCCGCCGGCGTCTTGGCCAGCTCGCCCAGCTCGTGCAGGGCGTCCGGGATGCGCTGGTCCTCGGTCAGGTACTCCGGGAACACCGCGATGATGCGGCCGGCCAGCGAGATGTCCCGCGTCTCCACGGCGACACCCGCCTGCGAGGCGTACGCCTGGACCACCGGCAGGAAGGAATACGTCGCCAGGGCCGGGGCCTCGTCAGTGTGCGTATAGATGATGGTCGAGTCAGTCACCGGGTGCTCCGCTCCACGTCTGCAACATTGCTCGACATCAAGATATCTCGTGAGCGACCCGTCCTCGACAGGGGTCCGCACACCGGTGCGGTATGTCTGCCGAGATCGTGAATCCGCGCAAACGGATGCAAGGCCTCCGTGCAACCGGATCAGCTGATCGAACAGTCATGTAGGGAGATCAACACCGATCCGGAGGCCGGTCCTGACCACCCGGCCGCCCCAGCGAAAGCGGACCATGAGATATCGCAGCAGAGTGACGGCCCCCGCGGCCGCCCTGATCGGCACGGCGGCGGCGCTGGCCGTCGCCCCCTCCGCCCACGCGGCACCGACGCGCACGGGGACGTCGGCCACCAAGAAGCCCGGCACCCCGGGCCCCGAGACCCTCGGCGACACCGTCTACCCGGCCCTCGGCAACGACGGCTACCGCGTCTCGGCCTACCACCTCGACTTCTCCTACGACCCCACGACGCGGCTGGTGGACGCCACCGCGACCCTGAAGATCCGCACCACCCAGGCCCTGTCCCGCTTCTCCCTCGACTCCCTCGGCCTCGACATCCGCTCCGTCCGGGTGGGCGGCCGCAGCGCGACGTTCGAGCAGGTCGACGAGAAGCTGCGCGTCACGCCCGCCCGGACACTGCCGAACAAGTCCTGGGTGACCGTGTGCGTCGAGTACTCCGCGGACCCCCGCCGTATCCCGCAGCCGCTCACCGGCTGGGTCGACACGCTGGACGGCTTCGCGGTCTGCGGCCAGCCGAACCTGGCCCACACCGTCTTCCCGTGCAACGACCACCCCTCCGACAAGGCCGACTTCACGTTCCGCATAACCGTCCCCGGCGGCCTGCGCGGCGTGGCCACCGGCCTGCTCGTGCGCACCGAGAGCCTCTCCGGCGGCCGTACCGCCTACACGTACCGCTCCCGCGAGCCCATGGCCACCGAGCTGGTGCAGATCACGGTCGGCGACTACGTGATCAAGGACCGGCAGGGCCCGCACGGCCTCCCGCTGCGCGACGTCGTCCCGGTCGCGCGCGCCGAGGCCCTGGAGCCGGCGCTCGCGCTGACGCCGAACCTGGTCGAGTGGCTGGAGGCGCGGCTCGGGGCCTACCCCTTCGAGACGTACGGCCTGCTGCCCTGCAACTCCGACGCCCCGAACGCCTTCGACTTCACCGGCCTGGAAACCCAGACCCTGACCATCTACAAGCCGAACTACCTGCTCCAGCCGGAGCCGAAGATCGGCTCGCACATGATGCACGAGCTGGTCCACTCCTACTTCGGCAACAGCGTCAGCCCCGCCTCCTGGGCCGACCTCTGGATCAACGAGGGTCACGCCGACTTCTACGGGCTGCTCTACCGCTACGAGCGCGGCTGGCCGGACTCCCTGGGCCTGACCACCCTGGAAGCCCGGATGAAGCACACCTACGCGCAGGGCGACCAGTGGCGGCGCGACTCCGGGCCGGTCGCCGCGCCCAACGCGGCCAACCTGTTCGACAGCCAGCGCTACCTGGGCGGCGTGCTGGTCCTGTACGCGCTGCGCAACCTCGTCGGCGAGAGCGCCTTCAACGCGCTGGAGCGCGCCTTCCTCGACCGGTACCGCAACTCCTCGGCGTCGACGGCCGACTACATCGCCGTCGCCTCGGAGGTCTCCGGCCAGGATCTGTCCGGATTCCTCCAGGACTGGCTGTACGGCACGAAGACCCCGCGGATGCCGGGGCACCCGGACTGGACGGTCACGCCGGTGAACCCGGCGCTCTCCGCTCCGCACAGCCGTAAGCGCAGCCGCTCCCACGACAACTCGGCCACCCTGTAGGGACGTCCGGGCAGGTCAGTCGAGGCGGACGGGAGCCACCTCGTCCGCCTCACCGGGGACGCGCTGCAACGGTATCGACACCGTCCCCTGCTGGATCGCCACCGTCCGGGTGGGCGCGGGGATGCTGATGCCCTCCGTGCGGTAGCGCCGGTGCAGGCGCTTGATGAACTCATGCTTGATCCGGTACTGGTCGCTGAACTCGCCCACGCCCAGGATGACGGTGAAGCCGATCCGGGAGTCGCCGAAGGTGTGGAACCGGATGATCGGCTCGTGGTCCGGCAGGGCGCCCTCGACCTCGGTCATCACCTGGGCGATGACCTCGTTGGTCACCCGCTCGACGTGGTCGAGGTCGCTGTCGTAGGCGACACCGACCTGGAGGAGGATCGTCAACTCCTGCTCGGGACGCATGAAGTTGGTCATGTTCGTCTTCGCGAGCTCCCCGTTGGGGATGACGATCAGGTTGTTGGAGAGCGCCCGCACGGTCGTCTGGCGCCAGTTGATGTCCTCGACGTAGCCCTCCTCGCCGCTGCTCAGCCGGATGTAGTCACCTGGCTGGACGGTCTTGGAGGCGAGGATGTGGATGCCCGCGAAGAGGTTGGCGAGCGTGTCCTGAAGCGCGAGCGCGACCGCGAGTCCGCCGACGCCCAGGGCGGTGAGCAGAGGCGCTATGGAGATGCCCAGCGTCTGGAGCACCACCAGGAAACCGATGGCCAGGACCAGTATCCGGGTGATGTTCACGAAGATCGTGGCCGAACCGGCGACGCCGGGTCGGGACTGGGTGACCGACCGCATCACCCCGGCGATACCGCGGGCCGCCGCCAGCGTCACGACGAAGATGAGCAGCACGGTCAGGGTCTGGTTGACGTTGTGCTGGACCGTCCTCGTCAGCGGCAGCGCCGCGCCCGCGGAGGCCGCGCCGCCGAGGAAGGCCGCCCACGGCACCACGGTGCGCAGCACGTCCACGATCAGGTCGTCGCCGCTCCAGCGGGTGCGGTCGGCGTGCTTGCCGAGCCAGCGCAGCAGCGTCCGCAGCAGGAACGCCGCGAGCAGCCCCGCGGCCAGCGCGATCCCGGCGATGACCAGGTCGTCCACGGTGAGCGCTCGGTTCACCGGTCACCTCCGGGGTGAAGAGCGGCGGCGAATCCCTTCGCCGACGGCCGGATGTGAAGTCTCGTCACGTTGTCACCTGCTCGATCTCCGCGATGTGCCGTCGCGCCGGTCACCCCATCCCCCGAGACCGGCGCGAGGGCTCATCCTGCCGTATCGGGTACACGTGTTCGTGCCGGGATCGACTGCCGGACGGCCTCATCGGTTACTTTCGGGCATTCTCTCCCGGACGCCCGCCGCCTCCGAGGGGCGAACGGCCCTGTCGTGGGGCTCGCTTGGTGCGCGAGCGCCGCACGAGGGGCGCTCGCGGACACGCGCGCCCCCGGTGGCAGGACCTCGTCACACGTCCGTGAACGAGCCGTGCCGTCCCGCGCCCGAGGCGAAGCGCGCCGCGCCCTCCAGGCTCTGCGCCAACACGCCCATGCCGTGACGCAGTTCACCCCGCATCGCGGCGTCCTCGTCCAGCCCGTCCTGTTCGAGAACGGACGTACGGTCGGCCCGCAGGCAGGCCTGCGGGAACCCGGCGATCACCGCGGCCAGCTCCTCGGCCTCGGCGCGCGCCCGTCCGTGGGGCACGACACGGTTGGCCAACCCCATGTCGTGCGCCTCGCGGGCCGGCACCGGGCGGCCGGTCAGGATCATGTCCAGCGCGCGGCTCGTGCCGATCAGCCGGGGCAGCCGTACCGTGCCCCCGTCGATCAGCGGCACGCCCCAGCGGCGGCAGAACACGCCGAAGACGGCGTCCTCCTCGGCCACCCGCAGATCGCACCACAGCGCCAGCTCCAGGCCCCCGGCCACGGCATGACCGGCCACGGCGGCGATCACCGGCTTGGACAGCCGCAGCCGCGTCGGCCCCATCGGCCCGTCGCCCTCCTCGGCGACCCGGTTGCCCCGCTCGGTGCCGAGCGCCTTCAGGTCGGCACCCGCGCAGAACGTGCCGCCCTCACCCCACAGCACCGCCACCCGTGCGTCGTCGTCCGCCTCGAACTCCCGGAAGGCCGCCACGAGCTCGGCCGCCGTCGGACCGTCGACCGCGTTGCGGACCTCCGGCCGGGAGAGAACGACCGTCGTGACGTGTCCCTGGCGTTCGACGCGGACCGGCATGGCGAGGGTCCCTTCCGTGGGTCGGACCCCGTACGTTACTGAGTGGTCACATGTCCTTCCACCGGAACCGGCCGGTCAGATGACCTTGAGGCGCACCAGCGCGCCCAGCGTCAACGCCCCCGGCAGCAGCGGCATCCACACCGTGATGATCCGGTACGCCAGCACCACCGCCGTGGCCACCGCCACGGAACCGCCCGCCGCGACCAGCGCCACCACCAGCGCCGCCTCCACCGAACCGAGCCCGCCGGGCGTCGGTATCACGGCGACGGCACAGGTCGCCGCCAGATACGCGAGCGCCATGTGGGCCGGCGGAACGTCCAGCCCCAGGGCGAGCCCGACCAGCACAAGACCGGCCGCCTGAAGCGCGGGAAAGGCCAGCGAGCCGCCCCACAGCGCCAGCGCCCGGGAGGGGCGCGTGTGCACCGAGCGCGCCTCACCGAGCGCCGTGCGCAGGAAGGACATCACGGCGGTACGCAGCCGTCGTACGAGGGCGAAGACGGCCACGACCACGACGACCGCGGCGCCGATGATCAGCAGCAGCGGACCCCCTGCCCCCTCCGGCAGCAGCGGGCCGAGTCGCAGGGCGTGCGGGAAGGCGATGAGCAGCGCGGCCAGCAGCCCGACGCGGGCCACGCTCTCCGCGAGCAGATACAGCGCCAGCGCGGCGGAGGAGCGGGCGAGCGGCAGCCCGCAGACCGTCATGAAACGGAGGTTGACCGCGCTGGCGCCGAGTCCCGTGGGCAGCAGGTGGTTGGCCGAGCCCGCCGCGAACTGCGTCACGAGCAGCCGCAGCCTGGGCAGCCGGTCGACCACGGCCCCCTGCCGGGTCACCGCCGCCGCCACCCAGGTGAGGCACGTGGCACCGGCGGCGGCGAGCAGCCAGGGCCACTTGGCCGTCGCCATGTGGCCGATGCCCTCGGCGAGCACGGTCCGGTGCCGCACCGCGACCAGGACGACGAGGGCGAGCGGAAGCAGGACCAGGATCTGGCGGATCGGTAGGCGCCGGAGCAGGCGCCCCGCGTGGAGTTGTACGGCGGTCACACTCGGAGAGGTTTTCCGTGTCGCGACAACGGCGGGTTGCGGAAGCGGAGACGGCGTCTTACGGACCGGCTGCGGACGGACACCGATCTTCGCGAAGCCGACGATATTGACCTCAATGTTGGTTGAGGTTCTACGTTGCCTCCCATGAGCATGGAGACCACAGCCTGGACCCAGCTGCACAGCGTGATGAACGCCGAACGCGAGCGCCGCCCGTTCGCCCGCGTCACGCTGCGCCGCATCGCCGCGTTCGCCCGCCCGCACCAACGCAGGATCGCGCTCTTCGTCGTGCTCGGGGTGCTGACCGCCCTGCTCGCCGTCGCGACACCCGTACTCGCCGGACGCGTCGTCGACGCGATCGTGACGGACGGCGACGAGGGGACCGTCGTCCGCCTGGCCCTGCTGATCGCCCTCATCGCGGTGGCCGAGGCCGCGCTCGGGATCCTCGCGCGGCGGCTTTCGGCGAGGCTCGGCGAGGGCCTCATCCTCGATCTGCGCACGGCTGTGTTCGATCATGTGCAGCGCATGCCGGTCGCGTTCTTCACACACACCCGTACGGGAGCGCTCGTCTCCCGTCTCAACAACGACGTGATCGGCGCCCAGCGCGCCTTCAGCAACACGCTGTCCGGTGTGGTCAGCAACCTCGTCACCCTGCTGCTCACGCTCGCCGTCATGCTCACCCTGTCCTGGCAGATCACCCTCCTCGCCCTCGTCCTGCTCCCGGTGTTCGTGATCCCGGCCCGGCGCATGGGCCACCGCATGGCCCGGATGCAACGCGAGGCGGCCACCCTCAACGCCGCCATGGGCACCCGCATGACCGAACGCTTCTCGGCCCCCGGCGCCACGCTGATCAAGCTGTTCGGCCGCCCGGAGCAGGAGTCGCGCGAGTTCGCGGCGCGGGCCCGCCGGGTCGCGGAGATCGGCGTGCGGACGGCCACCGCCCAGTCGGTGTTCATCACCGCCCTCACCCTGGTGTCCGCCCTCGCCCTCGCGCTGGTCTACGGACTCGGCGGCTTCTTCGCCCTGCGCGGCACCCTGGAGCCGGGCGCCGTCGTCTCCCTCGCGCTGCTCCTGACCCGTATGTACGCGCCGCTCACCGCGCTGGCCGGCGCCCGCGTCGAGGTCATGAGCGCCCTGGTCAGCTTCGAGCGCGTCTTCGAGGTGCTCGACCTCACCCCGCTCATCGAGGAGAAGCCGGACGCGCGGCAGGTCCCCGACGGCCCGGTGCCGGTGGAGTTCGAGAACGTCCGCTTCGGCTACCCGTCCGCCGACAAGGTCTCCCTCGCCTCCCTGGAGGAGGTCGCGTCCCTCGACACCCGCGGCGGCGCCGAGGTGCTGCACGGCATCTCCTTCCGCGCCGAACCCGGGCAGACCGTCGCCCTGGTCGGCTCGTCCGGCGCCGGCAAGTCCACCGTCGCGCAACTGCTCCCGCGGCTGTACGACGTCGACGAGGGCGCCGTACGCGTGGGCGGTGTCGATGTCCGCGACCTGAGCGCCGCGTCCCTGCGCGCCACCCTGGGCATGGTCACCCAGGACGGCCACCTCTTCCACGACACCGTCCGCGAGAACCTGCTGCTCGCCCGGCCCGCGGCCGACGACGACGAACTCTGGGACGCGCTGCGCCGCTCCCGCCTCGACGCACTCGTCCGGTCCCTGCCCGACGGCCTCGACACGGTCGTGGGCGAGCGCGGCTACCGGCTCTCCGGCGGCGAACGCCAGCGGATGACCATCGCCCGGCTGCTGCTGGCCCGCCAGCGCGTCGTCATCCTCGACGAGGCCACCGCCCACCTCGACAACACCTCCGAAGCCGCGGTCCAAGAGGCGCTCACCGAGGCGCTGGAGGGCAGGACCGCGGTCGTGATCGCCCACCGGCTGTCGACCGTGCGGACGGCCGACCTGATCCTGGTGGTCGAGGACGGCCGGATCGTCGAACGCGGCACGCACGAGAAGCTGCTGGCGGCCGGGGGCCGCTACGCCGAGCTGCACCGGATCCAGTTCAAGCAACTGGATCCGGCCAAGGTCGACGACCGTACCCACCATGAACGCACAAACAACGACAGCATCATTGCTTCCCCGGTGTTCACAACCTAGTGTGCGTTGGGTTTCCGAACAGCACCGCACATGATCTGACGCTCCCTCAAGCCACGCAGCGCCGCACTGTCGTCCCGAGGAAGGCCACCGTCGATGCCGCTCTCTCCCGCGTCCCCCACCGGCCCGTCGCGCATGCCGGGCACGCCGGTCAGCCGCCGCCGTCTGCTGGAGGGGGGAGCCGCCCTGCTCGGCGTGCTCGCCGTCTCGGGGTCGTCCGCCACGGTGCACGCGGCCGACGCGCAGGACGGCACCCCGGAGTGGAACGGCCACATCGACGTCTTCCGGATCGGCACCCAGCCGCCGCACACCACGCTCATGCCGTACGCGGACGTCAGCCAGGCGCTCGCCGCCGACCGCACCCGCTCGCCGTACCGCCTGAGCCTCGACGGAAAGTGGAAGTTCGCCTACGCCGACCGGCCCGACGACCGCGACGCCGACTTCCACCGCACCGACGTCGACGACAGCGACTGGGACACCGTCCCCGTCCCCTCCGTCTGGCAGATGCACGGCTACGACCGCCCGATCTTCGTCAACATCACCTACCCCTGGTGGGGGCCGAACGGCCTCGGCGAGGAGGCACGGCCCCCGGCCGCGCCCACCCGCTTCAACCCCGTGGGCCAGTACCGGCGCACCTTCACCGTGCCGCGGGCCTGGGCGGGCCGGCGGACCTTCCTGCACTTCGAGGGCGTCAAGTCCGCGCACTACGTATGGATCAACGGGGAGTTGGTGGGATACGCCGAGGACTCGTTCACGCCCGCCGAGTACGACATCACCCCCCACCTCAAGCCCGGCACCAACCAGATCGCCGTGGAGGTGTACCGCTTCTCCGACGGGGACTGGCTGGAGGACCAGGACATGATCCGGCTGAGCGGCATCTTCCGCTCGGTCTACCTCTACTCCACGCCCGCCGTCCATCTGCGCGACTTCAAGCTGGACACCCCGCTCAGCGACGACTGCACGGCGGCCGAGCTGGCCGTCACGGCGAGCGTGCGCGCGTACGACGGTCCGGGCGAGGACGGCTACTCGGTCGAGACACAGCTGTACGACGCCCGCGGCCACGCCGTCTGGCCCAGACCGCTGCGGCAGTCCGTCGACCTCGCCGCCACGCCGGCCGGTGAGGACGTGACCGTCCGGGCGAGCAGGGCAGTGCCCTCGCCACGGCTCTGGTCCGCGGAGCACCCGAACCTCTACACCGCCGTGCTGCGGCTGCGCGACCCGGCCGGAAAGGTGATCGAGACCCTCTCGCACCGCGTCGGCCTGCGCGAGTTCGCGCTCAAGGACGGCCTGATGCGGATCAACGGCAAGCCCGTCTCCTTCCGCGGCACCAACCGGCACGAGATGCACCCCGACAGCGGCATGGCGCTCACCCGTGCGCACATGGTCAAGGACATCGAGATCATCAAGCGGATGAACATGAACTCCGTCCGCACCTCGCACTACCCCAACAACCCGCTGTGGTACGAACTCGCGGACGAGTACGGCATCTACCTCGTCGACGAGACCAACCTGGAGACCCACGGCATCCGCGGCGAGTACCCGGGCAACCACGCCGACTGGACCAAGGCGTGCGTGGCCCGCGCCCAGAGCATGGTCCACCGCGACAAGAACCACGCCTCGGTCGTCATCTGGTCGCTGGGCAACGAGGCGGGCGGCGGCAGCACCTTCGTCGCCATGCACGACTGGATCAAGTCCTACGACCCGACCCGCGTCATCCAGTACGAAGGCGACGACCGGCCGGCCATCAGCGACATCCGCTCGGAGATGTACGACAGCCCCTCCCGCGTCGAGCAGCGGGCGAAGGACACCGCCGACACCCGGCCGTACGTCATGATCGAGTACGCGCACGCGATGGGGAACTCGAACGGCAACTTCAAGGAGTACTGGGACATCGTCCGCCGCTACGACGTCCTCCAGGGCGGCTGGATCTGGGACTTCGTCGACCAGTCGCTGAGCTGGCCGGTGCCGGCCCGCACCTTCCTCACCGAAGCCGGGCCGGGCCGCCTGCGGGGCGAGGTCCTCACCGCGAGCGGCACCTTCGACCGTGACAAGGGCGTCTCCGGCGCCACGGTCTTCCCGCGCGACGAGCGCCTCGACCTCACCGGCTCGTTCACCCTGGAGGCCTGGGTCACCCCCCACTACACCGGCTACCACCAGCCGATCATCGCCAAGGGCGACACCTCGTACGCCCTGAAGCAGTCGGACGACAGGCTGGAGTTCTTCCTCTACGGCGGCGGCCAGTGGATCACCGTCAACTGGGCGCTCCCGGCCGACTGGACCGGCCGCGAGCACCACATCGCCGGAGTCTTCGACGCCGACACGGGCACGCTGACCCTCCACGTCGACGGCGAGGTGAAGTCCACCCGGACCACCACGCGCAGGCCCGCCACCAACACCGCGCCCCTCGCCCTCGCCACCGATGTCGACAACCCCACCCGGGAGTTCAGCGGCACGATCCGCCGGGCCCGGGTGTACGCCCGCGCGCTCAGCGCCGCCGAACTCGGCTCCGCCGGCCGCCGCCCCGCTGACGAGGGCGTCCGTTTCTGGTTCGACGCGGCCACCGTCGAGGTCGCCAAGGAGCAGCCCCGCCAGAAGACCTTCTTCCCCTACGGCGGCGACTGGGGCGACAACCCCAACGACGGCACCTCCAACGCCGACGGCATCGTCACCGCCGACCGCCGCCACACCGGCAAGGCGGCCGAGATCAAGCGGATCTACCAGGCGGTCAACGCCGCATCGGCGTCAGGCGGAGCCCTGACCCCCGACGCGTCGATCACCCTCAGCAACGAGTACCTGTTCACCAACCTCCGTGAGTTCGACGGCTGCTGGGCACTGCTGGCGGACGGCGAGACCGTGCGGCGCGGAAAGCTGAGCCGCGCCCAGCTGGACGTGCCGCCCCTCGGCAGCAAGGACATCACGGTCCCGGTGCCGCTGCCGGACGACCCGGCCCCCGGCACCGAGTACCTCCTCGAACTGTCCTTCACCACCAAGGAGTCCACCCCGTGGGCGAAGGCAGGCTTCGAGGTGGCGAAGCAGCAGCTTCCCCTCGAGGCCGACGTACCGGCCGTGACACCGATCCCACTGGCGAGCGTGCCGCCGCTGACGTACCAGGACGACGCGAAGGCCGTGACGGTCAAGGGCAGGAGCTTCTCCGTCACCGTCGACAGGCCCAGTGGCGTCCTCACGTCGTACGTGGCGCACGGTGCGCCGCTCGTCAACTCCGGCCCGGTGCCGAACTTCTGGCGCGCTCCGACCGAGAACGACCGCGGCAACGGCCAGCACACCCGCAACCAGACCTGGCGCGACGCGGGCACGCACCGCAAGGTGGCGGACGTGAAGGTGCGGCCCCTCGGCGACAAGGCCGTGGAGATCAAGGTCGCCGGCACCCTGCCGACGACGACCGAGTCGACGTACACCACCACCTACACCGTGTTCGGCAACGGCGAGATCAAGGTCGACTTCACCTTGCACCCGGGCGCCGCGTCCCTGCCGTACATCCCTGAGGTCGGCACGCTGCTGAGCCTGCCCGGCCGGCTCGACCGGCTGCGCTACTACGGCCGCGGGCCCGAGGAGAACTACGTCGACCGCAACGACGGCACCGACGTGGGCGTGTACTCCGGCACCGTCTCCGGTCAGTGGACCCCGTACATCCGCCCGCAGGAGAACGGCAACAAGACCGACGTCCGCTGGATCGCCCTGACCGACGCCCACGGCACCGGCCTCCTCGTCACCGGCGAGCCCCTGCTGGAGGTCAACGCCTCGCACTTCACCCCGGAGGACCTGTCGTCCGGCGTCCGCCACGACTACCAGCTCACGCCGCGCGACGAGGTCGTCCTGCGGGTGAACCACCGCCAGATGGGCCTGGGCGGCGACAACAGCTGGGGCGCCCACACCCACGACCAGTACAAACTGTTCGCCGACCGCGACTACTCCTACACCTACCGGCTGCGACCGCTGAGGAACGCCGCCGAGGCGACGCAGGCGTGGCGCAGGCCGACCGCGGTGGAGTGACCGGGGCTCCGGGCGGGCGCTGTGGGGGAGTTCGCAACACCGCCGAAGGCAGCCCGCCGACGCCCCATTTGGATCCCTCTGCGCCCACGGCGTCGGCGGGAGTACGCATTGAATGCGGCGACCCCGCAGCGTCGAACGACGGACTGCCTTGTTCAGGCGTCGTACGTGTGGTAATCGCGGCCGCTCTTGCGGCCTAGGTGGCCTGCGGCGACCATGCGGCGCAGGAGGGCGGGGGGCGCGTACAGCGGCTCCTTGAACTCCTCGTACATCGACTCCGCCACGGCCTGAGCGGTATCGAGGCCGATGAGGTCGAGCAGGCGCAAGGGCCCCATGGGGTGGGCGCATCCGAGTTCCATGCCCCGATCGATGTCCTCCGGCTGCGCGGAGCCCGACTCCACCATCCGTACCGCGCTGAGAAGGTAGGGCACCAGGAGGGCGTTGACGACGAAGCCGGAGCGGTCAGGGGGCCTTGATGTCGCGGTTCTCGGCGACTGCCTCGATGACGAACTGACGGTCGGCCATGTCGCTGAGGTCATGGGTGAAGGAAAGCCTGACGAGGGCCTGCTCTCGCTGCTCCTCGCTGAGCTTGCCGCGCCGTACGCCTCGGTCCAGGGAGGCGGTGAGTCGGCGGCGGCCTGCCTAGAGCGCGTCCGGCGTGGCCTCGGCCACCCGGACGTCGATGCCGCGGCGGGCGGCTACTTCGGCGATGCCGGAGCCCATGAGCCCACAGCCGACGACGCCGAGACGGGTGACGGAGTCCATGTGAAGTCCTGTCCGGTCAGTGGTCGTGGTCAGACATTGCGGCGGTACTGGCCGCCGACCTCGAAGAAGGCATCGGTGATCTGCTGAAGTGAGCAGACGCGGGCGGCGTCCATGAGGACGGCGAAGACGTTGCCCTCGCTGACCGCCGCCTCCTTGAGGGCGGCCAGGGCGGCGTGGGCGCGCTCCTGGTGGCGGGCCTGGAAGTCCCGGACCCGCTCCAGCTGGGACTGCTTCTCGTCCTCGGTGGCGCGGGCGAGTTCGAGGACCGGGGGTTCGGCGGTGTCGGCGTGCGGGTCGCGGAAGGTGTTGACCCCGATGAGGGGCAGGGTGCCGTCGTGCTTGCGCTGCTCGTAGAGCATTGACTCGTCCTGGATGCGGCCGCGCTGGTAGCCGGTCTCCATGGCACCGAGCACGCCACCGCGTTCGCTGATCCGCTCGAACTCGGTGAGGACGGCCTCCTCCACCAGGTCGGTGAGCTCGTCGATGACGAACGAGCCCTGGAGGGGGTTCTCGTTCATCGCCAGGCCCCACTCACGGTTGATGATCAGCTGGATGGCCAGGGCCCGCCGCACGGACTCCTCGGTGGGGGTGGTCACGGCCTCGTCGTAGGCGTTGGTGTGCAGGCTGTTGCAGTTGTCGTAGATCGCGATGAGCGCCTGCAGCGTGGTGCGGATGTCGTTGAAGTCCATCTCCTGGGCGTGCAGGGACCGGCCCGAGGTCTGGACGTGGTACTTCAGCTTCTGGGAGCGGTCGTTCGCGCCGTACTTCTCCTTCATCGCCACCGCCCAGATCCGGCGGGCGACCCGGCCGAGCACCGAGTACTCGGGGTCCATGCCGTTGGAGAAGAAGAACGACAGGTTGGGGGCGAAGTCGTCGATGTGCATGCCCCGGGCGAGGTAGGCCTCGACATAGGTGAAGCCGTTGGCGAGGGTGAAGGCGAGCTGGCTGATGGGGTTCGCGCCGGCCTCGGCGATGTGGTAGCCGGATATGGACACCGAGTAGAAGTTGCGGACCTGGTGGGCGATGAACCACTCCTGGATGTCCGCCATCATCCGCAGGCTGAACTCGGTGGAGAACAGACAGGTGTTCTGACCCTGGTCCTCCTTGAGGATGTCGGCCTGAACTGTGCCGCGCACCTGCGCCAGCGCGTGGGCGCGCAGCTCCGCCGCCTCCTCGGGCGAGGGTTCGCGGCCCTCTGCGACGCGGAACTTCTCGGTCTGCTGGTCGATCGCGGTGTGGAGGAAGAACGCCAGGATGGTCGGCGCGGGTCCGTTGATGGTCATGGAGACCGAGGTCGTCGGCGCGACGAGGTCGAAGCCGTCGTAGAGCGCCTTCATGTCCTCCAAGGTGGCCACCGAGACGCCGGAGGTGCCCACCTTGCCGTAGATGTCGGGGCGTTCGTCGGGGTCACGGCCGTACAGAGTGACGGAGTCGAAGGCGGTGGACAGCCGGGTGGCGGGCTGGCCCTCGGAGAGCAGTTTGAAGCGCCGGTTGGTGCGGAACGGACCGCCCTCGCCGGCGAACATCCGCGCCGGGTCCTCGCCGTCGCGCTTGAAGGGGAACACCCCGGCGGTGAAGGGGAAGTGGCCGGGCAGGTTTTCCCCGCGCCAGAACCTCACCAGTTCGCCGTGGTCGGTGAAGCGGGGCAGGGCGACCCGGGGGATCCTGTTACCGGACAGGGATTCGCGGGTCAGCTTGGTGCGGATCTCCCGGTCTCGGATCTTCACGACCTGCTCGTCGCCGGAGTAGGAGGCGATGACAGCGGGCCAGTTGTCGATCTGCTCCCTGACGTCTAGCGGGAGCCGCTTGCGGGCGTCCTCGAGCAGCGCCTGAACGTTCCCGGCGTCGGAGCCCGCCTCGACGAGCTCGCCCTTGACCGCCTCCAGGCGCTGCACCCGCCGGGCCGCCTCGGCGAGCCGCCCGGTCTCCGCGTGGTACGTACGGACGGTGTCGGTGATCTCGGCGAGGTAGCGCACCCGGTCCGCGGGAACCACCTGGCGGATGCCTGAGGAGTGGCGCACGTCGACCGGTACCAGCGCGCCCTCGGACAGCGGCAGCCCCTTCTCGGCCAGGACGGTTCGCAGGTGCTGATAGAGCGCGGTGACACCGTCGTCGTTGAAGGTCGCCGCCGAGGTGCCGTACACCGGCATGTCCTCGGGCCGCATGCCGAACGCCTCGCGGTTGCGGACCAGTTGGCGGCCGACGTCGCGCAGCGCGTCCTTGGCGCCGCGCCGCTCGAACTTGTTGATCGCCACGACGTCGGCGAAGTCGAGCATGTCGATCTTCTCCAGCTGCGAGGCGGCGCCGAACTCCGGCGTCATCACATACAGCGAGGTGTCGACGAACGGCACGATCGCCGCGTCGCCCTGGCCGATGCCCGGCGTCTCGACGATCACCAGGTCGAACCCGGCGGCCTTCACGACGTCGATCACGTCGGACAGGTGCTCTGGCAGCTCGCGGCTGCCGCGGGTGGCCAGACTCCGGAAGAACACCCGGTCCCCGTCCAGGGAGTTCATCCGGATCCGGTCACCGAGCAGGGCGCCGCCGCCACGGCGGCGCGTCGGGTCGACGGCGATCACCGCGATCCGCAGCTTGTCCTGCTGGTCGACACGGAACCGGCGCACGAGTTCGTCGGTCAGCGAGGACTTGCCCGAGCCGCCGGTGCCGGTGATGCCGAGCACCGGTACGACCCGGGCGGCCGAGGCGGCGCGCAGGCGCTCCAGGAAGCCCGTCGGCAGCTTGCCGAGTTCGGCGCCGGTGATGGCGCGGGCGATCGCGAACCGGTCACCGGCGAGCACGGCGGCCGCATCGGTCGGCCCGCCGTCCCAGAGGTCGAAGTCGCAGTCCCGCACCACCGAGTTGACCATCCCGGCGAGGCCCATCCGCTGCCCGTCCTCCGGGGAGAAGATGGTCACCCCGCTCCCGCGCAGCCTGGCGATCTCGTCGGGCACGATGACGCCGCCTCCGCCGCCCACCACACGGATGTGCTCCGCTCCCCGTGAGCGCAGTGACTCGACCAGGTACTCGAAGTACTCGACGTGCCCGCCCTGGTAGGAGGAGACCGCCACGCCGTGCGCGTCCTCCTCCAGCGCCGCGTCGACGACCTCCCGCACCGACCGGTTGTGTCCGAGGTGGATCACCTCGGCGCCCTGGGACTGGAAGATGCGCCGCATGATGTTGATCGAGGCGTCGTGCCCGTCGAACAGAGCTGAAGCGGTGACCAGGCGGACGGGGTGCACGGGTCGATGCAGATCGCTCATGAGGGCCTTCCCGGGCAGGGCGGGGTGGTGCCGGACGAAGAGATACTAGGACGTCCTAGTAAATTACTGGAAGTGATCGCCGTCACAGGTCGAGGACCAGGCGGGGTCCGCACGAGCGGGAGACGCAGATGAGCATGGTGTCGCCGACGGCCCGCTCGTCCTCGGTCAGCAGCGAATCGCGGTGGTCGGGCCTGCCGTCGAGTACGTCGGTCTCGCAGGTACCGCACGTGCCTTCCCGGCAGGAGAAGTCGACCGTGACGCCGGCCGTCTCCACGGTTTCGAGCACCGAACGGTCCGGGGGCACGGTGAGGGTGAGCCCGGAACGGGCGAGCTCCAGCTCGAAGGTCCCGGTCGGGCCGGGTTCGGCCGTCCGCGTCGGGGCGAACCGCTCGACGCCCAGGGTGCCGGGCGGCCACCCCGCGCACTGCTCCTGCACCGCCCGCAGCAGGGGTTCGGGACCGCAGGCGTGCACCAGGGTGTTCTCCTCGGGCTCGCCGAGGTGGGCGGCGAGGTCCAGCAGGCCGTACTCGTCCTGCGGGCGGACGAGCACACGGTCACTGCGGGAAACCCTGCAGAAGGCCGCCCGTGACGCGGGTGTGTTCGCGCCGCACGTACCGACGCGATGGGGCGGACACGGGCTCGACCTGCGAGGGCAGGCGGTGGTGTTCGAGGCGGCGGGCTACTCGCTGCTCGGACCGCTGGCGCTGAACTGCGCGGCCCCGGACGAGGGCAACATGCACCTGCTGGAGAAGGTGGCCACCGAAGAGCAGAAGCAGAGGTATCTGCGTCCGCTCGCCGCGGGCGGGACGCGGTCCTGCTTCGCCATGACCGAACCGGCTCCGGGCGCGGGTGCCGATCCCCGCTCCCTGCGGACCACCGCGACCCGGGTGCCCGGCGGCTGGCGCATCGACGGGCGCAAGTGGTTCATCACCGGAGCCCAGGGAGCCGACTTCGCCATCGTCATGGCCCGGACCTCAGGCGGCCCCGGCGACCCGGGCGGCGCCACCATGTTCCTGGTCGACGCCGGAACCCCCGGCATGAGCATCGTCCGGACCATCGAGCCCCTGGACGAGTCGCTCTTCGCCGGGCACAGCGAGATCGTCTTCGAGGAGTGCGTGGTGGGGGAGGGGCAGGTGCTCGGTGCGGTGGACCGCGGCTTCGAAGGCGCTCAGGTCCGGCTCGGTCCCGCCCGGATGACCCACTGCATGCGCTGGCTGGGAGCCGCCCGCCGCGCTCAGGACGTCGCGCTGGAGCGGGCCGGCAGCCGGATGGCGTTCGGCTCGGCGCTGGGAGACCTCGGCATGGTCCAGCAGATGCTGGCCGACTCCGAGATCGACATCGAGGCGAGCCGCGCATTGATCCTGCGTACCGCCTGGGAGCTGGACACCGGCTCCGCCGCCGCCTCGCAGCTCACCTCGGTGTCCAAGACCTTCGTGGCGGAGGCGGTGAACCGGGTGGTCGACCGGGCGGTGCAGATCTGCGGAGTGCTCGGCATCTCGGCCGCCGACGCCCCGCTGGCCCGCCTCTTCAGGGAGGTGCGGCCGTTCCGCATCTACGACGGCCCGTCGGAGACGCACCGTTTCGCCATAGCGCGCCGCGCGGTGCGGCCCTATCGACAGCCGCGCCCGGGCGCCGCCGATGGCTGATCGTTCCGGGCCCCTCCCGCCCGCGACCCGCGGCAGCGGCTGAGCCGCCCTGTGGGTGGCCCCGATGCGGTGGGCCGCAGCCGGCGCGGCCCGCCTGACGACGTGTCACGAAAATCGGCCATGGGTCGGTGTGAGCCCTGGAACACCTGGGGACAGCTGACCACGCAAGCGAATCGCTGTAGTCTCCGAAGACAGCCCTTGACCTGCAATAAGCGGGCAGGGAGCCAGACAGATCGGGAGTTTCTCCGTGCTTCGTTCAATGTTCAAGTCCAAGATCCACCGCGCCACCGTCACCCAGGCCGACCTGCACTACGTGGGATCGGTGACCATCGACGCGGACCTGCTCGACGCCGCCGACCTGCTGCCCGGCGAGCTCGTGCACATCGTCGACATCACCAACGGCGCCCGCCTGGAGACCTACGTCATCGAGGGCGAGCGTGGCTCGGGGGTCGTCGGGATCAACGGTGCCGCCGCCCATCTCGTCCACCCCGGCGACCTCGTGATCATCATCAGCTACGCTCAGATGACCGACGCCGAGGCGCGGGAGTTCGAGCCGCGGGTCGTGCACGTGGACGGTGCCAACCGCATCGTCGCGCTCGGCGCCGACCCGTCCGAGCCGGTGCCGGGCTCCGACCAGGAGCGCAGCCCGCAGGCGGTGCCGGTGGCCTGACAGCCGTACTCGGCCCCAGACGGAAGACGGACCAGGGAGCGTGCCATGAGCGACATCGAGATCCGTGACGACCGGGCGGCGGGCCGCCTGGAGGCCCTCCAGGGCGACGAAGTCACCGGTCGCATCGAGTACTTCGTCCTCGAGTCCCCGGCGCGCGCCCTCGTCCCGGTGCACACCATCGTGGAACCCGCTCATGAGGGGAAGGGCATCGCCGGCTCCCTGGCACGGGAGCTGTACGGCATCGCCGCCCGCGAGGGAATCGTCGTGGCGCCCCTGTGCCCGTACGTCGTGAAGTGGGCCGAACGCCACCCCGACGAGGCGCCCGCCGCCGACCCGGCGCTGCAGGAGGCGGCGAAGGACTGGCTGCGGGCGCATCCCGAGCGCTTCTGACCGGGGCCCGCACGTGCGCCGATCGGGTCGGTGCCACCTGTGACGGGCCCACTCGGACGCCCGCGTTGACGCCGGGTGAGTGACTGGTGGCGCGCCCGTCGGGTACGCGGGGGAGTAGTCCAGAGCGGACATCACGGACTGCTGGAGGACGCCATGACGAACCCGCATCCGGACCCGGTCCATCCCGACCCGGTCCATCCGGGACCGCCGCCGGGCCCGGAGCCGCACCCCGTGCCGCCCCCGGACCCGCCGCCGGCTCCGGAGCCGCCTCCCGCTCCGGAACCGCCGCCACCCACCCCGGGGCCCCCTCCGCCGGCCCCCGGACCGACCCCGCCTCCGCCCGCGCCCCCCGGGCCGCCCTCGCCGACGCCGCCGGACCCCTCCCCGTCGCCGATCCCGCCGGGACCGGAGCCGGTGCCGAACCCCGAACCCGGGCCGCCGCTCACCTGAGCCCCGCGAACCGGGCGCCGTGCCGCACGGCGGCCCGGAGGTGACCCGCTCCTACGGCGCGATCTCGAACCGAGGCGGTTTCAGGCCCGCCAGGCAGGACCTGTTCGGCGCCATCGGGGAGTTGAAGAACGAGAGGGTGATCGCCCGCGCGCACGGCGACTCGGCGAAGGCGACATGGGCGACGTAGGGGACCGTGACGACGGTGGAGTGGCTCAGCGTGCGGGCGGCGTAGGCGCCGTTGCTCTTTCCGGTCTGGGCGTCGAACCCGGCGGACATGAGAAGCGTCGGAACGCTGCTGCGCGTCACCTTCCTGGTCGCGGGGGACGCCGGCGGGACGTTCCAGGCGCGGCAGTCCGCGTGCAGGAACGGGAGCTGCGGGGCGTTGGCCAGGACCGAGCGGGGGAACCCCGGGAACGCGCGCCGGCCCGCCCGGATCACGTCGTCCTCGCTCTCGAAGGGCGTCCACTCGCGGCAGAAGACGCCGTAGGGGGACGCCCGCGCGCGAGTTCGTCGACCGCCGGGACGTCGACCGCCGGGACGTCGACCGCCGGGACGGCGTTGGCGACCAGCAGATTGACCAGCGCGCCCCCGTCGAGGACGACCTTCACCGGCTGCCCGCCCGCCGGCGGCCGCGCCGTCAGTCGCAGGGGATGCGCCTCCAGCCGCCGGACCTGCTGCGTCAGCAGGCGCGGGAGGTTCGGATAGGGGCTCCGGCAGCGCGGCTGCGCCGCGCATGCCGCGAAGATCGTGTCGATCCCCTCACGGGCGCTGTCCCACGTCCACGGCAGGCTGACGATCTGCGGGGCACGACCGAGTCGATCGCGACCGAGCGGATCCCCTGGGGATGCCGGCGCAGGTAGGTGAGGGCCAGGTCGGTGCCGTACGAGTACCCGTAGACGTTCCACCGGTGGATGCGCAGCGCCCTGCGCAGGTCGGCGAAGTCGGCGGCGTTCTCGGTGGTGTTGCAGGCGCTCAGCTCGACTCCGCGGGCCGTGACCCGGGTGAGGCGGTCGGCACTCCTTGGTCGCGCACCAGGAGCCGCCCGGTCGACGGGGCGTCGTAGCGCAGCCCCACGGCGTCCGCGTAGAAGCGGTCGATCTCCGGGCAGGCGAGGTCAGGGCGCGCGTGGAGCGTCCCGCGCTGGGCCATGACGATCAGGTCGCGGTTGCGGTTGAGGCCCGAGTCGATCAGGAAGGGGATGTCGCCGATCGCGCCGCCGCCGGGACCGCCCGTCATGAACACCACCGGCTCGGCGGCCGGTCTCGCCGACTCGGCCCGGATGATCGCGACGGTCAGCCGGACCGTCGGCCCGCCGCGCCGGGCCCTGTTCTCGGGGACTTCGAGGAACCCGCAGCGACCCGGAATCGGCTCGGGCGTCGCCGGGCAGGGACCGGGCACGAACCGCGCGGGAGCCACCGGCCGCGGCTCTGCCGAGGGCGCCGCCACGGCACCGCTCGGCGTCGGGGCGAGCACGGCCAGGAAGGCAGCCCCCGCCGCGACCAGCGCCACCCCGGTGCGCGGCGTCCCGGCCGCGTCGCCGTGCGCGGCCGTACCGCGTCCGTCTTCGCACGGGCCCGCCGCTCGCGTTCCCGTCCCCGCCTCCCCCTCGAACGGACGGCACGCCGCCCGCACCGATGCCCTGTGCCGCCATGCGATCCCGTTTCTCCGACGTCCCGGCCGCGCGGACATCGACGACGCCGCGGGGCGCCGCCCGCGACGGCGGGCACGGCGTACGTCAGCCTGGGCGGGCGCACATCCGGCCACCACTCGTGGGCGCCGGTCGGAGCAGTCCGGGACACCCGGACAGGGGTCCGCCCCGTGCCGGTGTCGAGAACCCGGGCACGGGGCGGGACGGGGTCAGGAGCTAGGCGGACACCTCCGACCGGTCCCCGCCCCACAGCGTGTGGAACGAGCCGTCCCGGTCCGTGCGCCGGTAGGTGTGCGCACCGAAGAAGTCCCGCTGCCCCTGCGTGAGCGCCGCCGGCAACCGCTCGGCGCGCAGGGCGTCGTAGTACGCGAGGGCCGCGGCGAAGCCCGGCGTGGGCACGCCCTGCCGGGTCGCGGCGATCAGGACCTCACGCCAGTCGTCCTGCGCCTCGGCGATCTCCTGCGCGAACGTCTCGTCCGACAGCAGGCTCGGCAGGTCGGCGCGGGCGTCGTAGGCGGCCCGGATGCGGTCCAGGAAGGCCGCGCGGATGATGCAGCCGCCGCGCCAGATCGCCGAGACCGCGCCCAGGTCGATGTCCCAGTCGTACTCGGCGCGGGCGGCGTCGATCTCGTGGAAGCCCTGCGTGTAGGACACGATCTTCGACGCGTACAGCGCCTGCTCCACCCGGTCGGCGAAGGCCGCGGCCTCGGCCTCGCCGAGCGGCGTCGCCTTCGGGCCGGCCAGCCCGCGCGAGGCCTCGCGCAGCGCCGCGTGCCCGGACAGGGAACGGGCGAAGACCGCCTCCGCGATCCCGGAGACCGGCACGCCCAGGTCGAGCGCGATCTGCACGGTCCAGCGTCCCGTGCCCTTCTGCTCGGCCTGGTCGACCACCACGTCCACGAACGGCTTGCCGCTCGCCTCGTCCACGTGGGACAGCACCTCGGCGGTGATCTCGATCAGGTAGGAGTCCAGCCGGCCCTGGTTCCAGGTCCGGAAGATCTCCGCGATCTGCGCGGGCTCGTAGCCGGCGACGTCCCGCAGCAGCTGGTACGCCTCGCCGATGAGCTGCATGTCGGCGTACTCGATGCCGTTGTGCACCATCTTCACGAAGTGCCCTGCGCCGTCCGGACCGACGTGCGTCACACAGGGCGCACCGTCCTTCGCCTTGGCGGAGATCTTCTCCAGCATCGGGCCCAGCGAGTCGTACGACTCCTTCGGGCCGCCGGGCATGATGCTCGGCCCGTGCAGCGCGCCCTCCTCACCGCCCGAGACGCCCATGCCGACGAAGTGGATGCCCTGCTCCCGCAGGTCCCGCTCACGGCGCCGGGTGTCGGCGAAGTGCGCGTTGCCACCGTCGATGATCATGTCGCCGGGCTCCAGCAGCGGCGCGAACTCCTGGATCACCGCGTCGGTCGGCTCACCGGCCTTCACCATGATCACCAGCCGCCGCGGACGCTCCAGCGCCGCCACGAACTCCTTGGCGGTCTCGGCCGCGATGAACTCGCCCTCGCTCCCGAACTCGTCCACCAGCGCCCGCGTACGCGCCGGCGTCCGGTTGTGCACCGCGACGGTATAGCCGTTGCGGGCGAAGTTCCGGGCCAGGTTGCGGCCCATGACCGCGAGACCCGTGACGCCGATCTGCGCCGAAGTGCTCATGCGTTGGCTCCTAGTGACCTCGATATATCAGCGGTGCCGGTCCTGCCCGCCAGTATTGCCCCATCGTCCATCCTGACGTGCCCGTACTCCGAGCGCACATCCGGGTGGCGCGATGTCGCAGGCACATACGCAGGGAACGCCCCGGCGCACTCACTCGTTGCGGGTGTCGCACAACATGCGCCCCTTGCGCGCCACTTGGCGTGAACGAGCGGCTGATTTTCCGTCTTGTCATGGCCTGTTCGCAGCGCTTACTTTTGCCCCTCCTGACGCATGTCAATGGGGGGCTCCTTCATGGCCGTACGCGGCCGGCACCGCCGGTACCAGCCGAACAGGATCAACCGCGCCTCACTCACCGTCACCGCGGGCGGCGCCGGGATGGCGCTCCCCCTCATCGGCACCGGCGTCGCGCACGCGGCCGACCTGGACACCTGGAACAAGGTCGCCGCGTGCGAGTCGACCGGCAGGTGGCACGTCAACACCGGCAACGGCTTCTACGGCGGACTGCAGTTCGCCCAGTCCACCTGGGAGGCCTACGGAGGCACCCGGTACGCCGGGCGCGCCGACCTGGCCACCAAGGACCAGCAGATCGCCGTCGCGGAGAAGGTGCTCGACGGGCAGGGGCCCCGCGCCTGGCCGGTGTGCTCGGTGCGGGCCGGCCTGACCCGCGGCGGGGACACCCCCGACATCCAGCCGGCCGGCACCCCGAAGAAGACCTCGAAGAAGACCTCGCAGACCTCCGTCCAGGACGTCCAGCCGCAGACCACGCCCCAGTCGCGGGCGGGCAAGGCCGAGATGTACACCGTGGTGCACGGCGACACACTCTCCGAGATCGCCGAGTCACAGGAGGTCAAGGGCGGTTGGCGGGGCCTGTACGCCGCGAACCGCAAGGCCATCGGGGCGGACCCCGACCTGATCCTGCCGGGACAGCGGCTCGCCGTGCGCGGCAAGGCCACGACGACGGCCGAGCCGGCGTCGAGCCCCAGGTCCACTCCGAGGTCGACGCCCAAGGCCACCCCGAAGTCGACCCCCGAGAAGACCTCTTCGGAGCGGCACGAGCAGGCGACGAGCAGTCGCTCGATGGTCGCCCCGGTGAGCGCCTCGACCGGGACGCCGTACCGCAAGGCGGGCGCCTCCTGGTCGAAGGGCTACCACACCGGCGTCGACTTCGCCGTGCCGACCGGCACCTCCGTGAAGGCCGTCGGAGCAGGTCAGGTCGTCAGCGCCGGGTGGGAGGGCTCCTTCGGCTACCAGGTGGTGGTCCGGCACGCCGACGGCCGCTACACCCAGTACGCCCATCTCTCGGCGATCTCCGTGAAGGACGGTCAGTCGGTGGGCGCCGGCCAGCGCCTCGGCCGCTCCGGGTCCACGGGCAATAGCACGGGCCCGCATCTGCACTTCGAGGTGCGGACGGGGCCCGGCTTCGGTTCCGACATCGACCCGGTGGCCTACCTCCGGGCCGGCGGGGTCAGGATTTGACGCGCGTCCGATGCCGGTCGAGCACCGGCATCGGCACGTACGGGCCGCCGTAGAAGGGGCCGTAGAGGTTCGAGGCTCCGTCCTCCGCACGCGGCGGCTCCGCTTCCTCGTACGCCCCCTGAGCGACCTGGGCCGGTATGAGGATCCCGTCGATCCCGTCGATCCCGTCGATCCCGTCGATCCCGTCGGGTACGCGGAGCTCCTCGCGCGGTGCCGCCGCGGCCTGCTCCGGCAGGGCGCCGAGCAGTTCCGCCGCGGGCACCGAGTCCAGGTCGCGTCCGGCGGGGGCCGGCGCGGGAACCACCGGCTCGGCGTCCGTACGCGCGATCCGCTCCGTCGTCAGCAGGATCAGGCCGCCCGCCGCCACCACGCCGCAGCCGAGGGCGAGCACGGTGCCGGTCGTGCCGTAGCGGAAGGTTTCGCCGAACATCGTGATGCCCACCGCGGCCGCCACCACCGGGTTCACGACCGTCAGCGTGGCCAGCGGCGCGGCGAGCCCGGCGCCCCGGTACGCGGCCTGGGACAGCAGCAGACCGGCCGTGGCGAAGACGCCGATCGTGGCCAGCGACGGCAGGTCGGCCGCCGACACCCCGCCGTTCCAATCCACGGCGACGATCTTCGTGAACACCGAGGACATGCCGAAGGCTATGCCGGACGCCGTCGCGAGCAGCATGCTGCGCACCGCCGGATGCCGGTGGGCGGCCCGGCCCGCGACCATCAGCGTCGCGACGACGCCGCCGGTCACGAGGGCCACGCCCACCTGCTCGGCGGCAGCGAGGGACTGCGACTCGGAAGTACCGACCAGGGACAGCAGCCCGGCGAGACCGACGGTCGCCATGATGGCGCCCCGCCAGGCCGTCGAACCGGCCTTGCGGCCCACGAACAGCGCCGCCATCGGCAGCGCGAACACGATCGTCAGGGCACCCAGCGGCTGGACCAGGCTCAGCGGACCGAAAGCCAGCGCCACCACGTGCAGCAGACCGCCGAGGCCGTTCAGCGCGACCGCCGCCCACCAGCCGGCCCGGCGCATCGGCGCGAACTGCTGGCCCGGGGACGACACCGCGACACGCTCCTGTACGATCGCCCCGCCCGCGTAGGCCACCGCGGAGACGAGCGACAGAAGCACGGACAACGCGAGGGCGCTCATGAGCTGCTCCTCTGCGTGAGGCGGGGATGGCGACCCCGGCGCGGCGAACGGTCGGCTTTCATAGTCAACACGATGCCTTCAAAAGCTCTTCCCGTCGTCGTACCAGAGCACGCACTGTGTCGTACTGCCGATGGAGTACTGCGACGGTCAAGTCATCCCCAAGGCGGGTGACCCCGGGCGGAGCCCCCCAGGTGGAAACCCCGAGAGGCCCTGGTACTACTGCTCTTCGTGGACCTCGACCCCGATCTCGCCGCGCTCCGGCCGCTCGGCGGCTTCTTCGTACTACGCACGGTGGGGGAAGCTCCTCGGCCACTGCCGACCCTCGCGGCCGCGTACGGCCCACCTGCGCCCGCGGCCCAGGGAGATCCCCTCGCCTTCCGGGTCCGCAAGGTCGCGAACGCCCTGCGCGCCCCCGAGTTGCGGATCGCCGCCTCGGTGGCCCAGCAGGGCCTCGCCGCCCGACTGTGGTCGGTGACCCTCGGCTGCGCCGCCCTGTACGGCCGGATCCCGGACCTCGACCCCGGCCTGCTGCGCTGGGACCCCGACGGCAGCGCCCCCGACAACCTGTGGCTCGCCCGGGTGCGCCCGCTGCCCGCGGACCCGGCCGCCGTCGCCGACGCCGTCCTGCACGGCCACCTCGAACCCCTGACCGCCGCCCTGCGCTCCCGCCACCGCGTCGCCGAGGGCCTGCTGTGGGGCAACGCCGCCTCCGCGCTCGCGGGCGCCGCCCGGGAGCTCGGCCGGTGGGCGCGCGCCAACGGCCGTACCGACACCGCCGAAGCCGCCCGCACCCTGACCGCCGAGCTCTTCACCCACCCGCTGCTCGCGGGTACCGGCACCTTCACCGCGACCGCCTTCCGGCGCCGTAGCTGCTGCCTCTACTACCGGGTGCCGGGCGGCGGGGTGTGCGGTGACTGTTGCTTCACACGAGCCCCGCGCTCTTCCCCACGCGCCCCATCTGGGTGACCATGAAAGGGCAACCAGCCGCTGAGAACAGGGGGTTCCGGGTGCGAGTGGGACTGCTGACCCGGGAGTACCCGCCGGACGTGTACGGCGGCGCCGGTGTCCATGTCGAGTTTCTCGCCCGGGAGTTGCGGGATCTCGTCGACCTCGAGGTGCACTGCTGGGGCGAGGGCCGCGCGGTGGGCGTGGTGCGGCACCGCCCCTGGTCCGTGCTCGACACGTCCAACGACGCGCTGCGCACCTTCTCCGTGGACCTCGCGATGGCCGCCGGCCTCCAGGGCCGCGAACTCGTCCACTCCCACACCTGGTACGCCAACCTCGCCGGCCACCTCGGCAAGCTCCTGTACGGCATCCCGCACGTGATGACGGCCCACTCGCTGGAGCCGCTGCGCCCCTGGAAGGCCGAGCAACTCGGCGGCGGATACGCCCTTTCCAGCTGGGCCGAGCGCACCGCGATCGAGGCCGCCGACGGGGTGATCGCCGTCTCCGGGGCCATGCGCGAGGACATCCTCGGCTGCTATCCGGCGCTGGACCCGGAGCGCGTCCACGTCGTGCACAACGGCATCGACACCACCCTCTACCGCCCCGACCACGGCACCGACGTGCTCCGCCGGTTCGGACTCGACCCCGACCGCCCGTACGTGCTGTTCGTCGGTCGCATCACCCGCCAGAAGGGCGTGCCCCATCTGCTGCGCGCGGTACGGCACATCGACCCCGCCGCGCAGGTCGTGCTGTGCGCGGGCGCCCCCGACACCCCCGAGATCGACCGGGAGTTCCGCGACCTCTACCAGGAGCTGAGCCGGGTCCGTGCGGGCGTGCACTGGATCCCGCAGATGCTGCCGCGTCCCGAGGTGATCCAACTCCTCACGCACGCCGCCGTGTTCGTCTGCCCCTCGGTGTACGAACCCCTCGGCATCGTCAACCTGGAGGCGATGGCCTGCGGCACTCCCGTGGTGGCCTCGCGGGTAGGCGGCATTCCCGAGGTCGTCGAGGACGGCAAGACGGGCCTGCTCGTCCCGCTGGACGACGACTTCGAGGCGGGCCTCGCGCGGGCGCTGGACTCGGTGATCGGCGACCCGGAGAGCGCGGGCCGGATGGGGGAGGCCGGACGGGAGCGCGCGGTGGGGGAGTTCGGCTGGGACGCGGTGGCACGGCGGACCGTGCGGCTGTACAGGGAGATCCTCAAACAGGCTTAGCGCGCGCTGGTCAGGGGCAGGCTGGGATCAACCACGGTGAGGGGAGCGGCCATGCGTCGTGGCGGACCTTCGGTGCTCGGAATCGTCCTGGCGGGCGGAGAAGGCAAACGCCTGATGCCCCTGACCGCGGACCGCGCGAAACCAGCGGTCACCTTCGGCGGAACGTATCGCCTCGTGGACTTCGTCCTCTCCAACCTCGTCAACGCCGACATCCTGCGCATCTGCGTGCTCACGCAGTACAAGTCGCACTCCCTGGACCGGCACATCACCACGACCTGGCGGATGTCCAGCCTGCTCGGCAACTACATCACCCCGGTCCCGGCCCAGCAGCGGCTGGGCCCGCGCTGGTTCCTCGGCAGCGCGGACGCGATCCTGCAGTCCCTGAACCTGATCTACGACGAACGGCCCGAGTACGTCGCGGTGTTCGGCGCCGACCACGTGTACCGCATGGACCCGCGCCAGATGCTCGCCCAGCACATCGAGGGCGGCGCGGGTGTCACGGTGGCCGGCATACGCGTGCCGCGCGTCGAGTCGTCGTCCTTCGGCGTGATCAGCCCCGGCTCCGACGGCCAGACGGTGGAGCGGTTCCTGGAGAAGCCGGCCGACCCGCCCGGTCTGGCGGACGACCCCGAGTGTGTGTTCGCCTCGATGGGCAACTACATCTTCAGCACCAAGGCCCTCGTGGAGGCGCTCCAGCGGGACGCCGAGGACGGGAACTCCGTGCACGACATGGGCGGTTCGATCCTGCCCCAGCTCACCGACCGGGGCGAGGCCCAGCTGTACGACTTCAGCGCCAACCACGTCCCCGGTGAGACCACTCGTGACCAGGGCTACTGGCGGGACGTGGGAACGCTGGACGCGTACTACGACGCCCACATGGACCTGATCGCCGAGCGCCCCGCCTTCAACCTCTACAACCGCAGCTGGCCCATCTACACCCACTCGGGCCAGCTCTCCCCGGCCCGCTTCAACGCGGGCGGCATCGCGAGCGAGTCCATCATCAGCGCCGGCTGCCTGATCCGCGGCCAGGTCACGCGGTCCGTGCTGTCGCCGGGCGTGGTGGTCGACCCGGGGGCGGTGGTGCAGGGGTCGGTGCTGCACGACAACGTGCACATCGGCCGGGGCGCGGTGGTGCGCGGGGCCGTGCTCGACAAGAACGTCGACGTGCCCCCGGGCGCGACGATCGGGGTCAATCCGGAACGGGACGCCGAGCTGTACACCGTTTCCAAGGGCGGAGTGATCGCGCTGGGCAAGGGGCAGCGGGTGTCGTGAGGACCCGATGGGCGACCCCGGTGCCGTGTGAGGGCGCCGGGGTCGTTGTCATGCACCCGCGCACGGGGGTGGGGTCGCCCGTCCGTGGCGCGCGGCCGCCCCTCCGTGACGCCTCCCGGGTGACACGCTCGGGATGCCCGGTGCCGCTACCCGTGGTGGAGTGACCTCATATGCACCATGAGTCCCGCCCCTTTCGCTGGGGGCGGGACTTAATCTGCTGTTAACTGTGCGTAGCTTGATCGTACTTGACTGTAATCGCCCGCGGGCGATTGACTTCTGGTCCACCCGTCGCCGACGCGAGGCAAGCCATTGACTTCTGACCTGCTCGCACCTCTCGACCTGGCGTTCTGGAACATCGAGTCCGCCGAACACCCCATGCACCTGGGCGCGCTCGGTGTCTTCGCCACGCATTCGCCCACCGCCGGCGCCCACGCGGCCGATCTGCTCGCCGCGCGCGCCGCGGCCGTGCCGGGGCTGCGGATGCGGATCCGGGACGCGTGGCAGCCGCGGGGTCTGCTCCAGCCGTTCTCGTTCGGTGGCGCCACCCGCGAGCCCGCTCCGGACTTCGATCCGCTCGACCACGTCCGGCTGCACGCCCCCACCGCCGACTTCCACGAGGAGGCCGGCCGGCTGATGGAGCGTCCGCTGGAGCGCGGAAGGCCGCCGTGGGAGGCGCATGTGCTGCCGGGCGAGGACGGGCAGTCGTTCGCCGTGCTCTTCAAGTTCCACCATGCCCTCGCCGACGGACTGCGTGCCCTGACGCTCGCCGCCGCCGTCCTGGACCCCATGGACCTGCCCGCCCGCAGGCCGCGCCCCGAGGAGCCCGCGCGCAGCCGGCTGCCCGATGTGCGGCGGCTGCCGGGGCTGGTGCGCGGCGCCCTGTCCGACGTCGGCCGGGCCCTCGACATCGGCGCCTCCGTCGCCGTGTCGACCCTCGGGATGCGCTCGTCGTCCGCGCTGACCGCCCAGCCGAGCGGCACCCGCCGTACCGCCGGAGTGGTCGTCGACATCGACGACGTGCACGTGATCCGCAAGGCCGTCGGCGGCACCGTCAACGACGTGCTCATCGCGGTCGTCGCCGGCGCCCTGCGCCGCTGGCTCGACGAGCGCGGCGACGGCAGCGAGGGCATCGCGCCGCGCGCCCTGATCCCCGTCTCCAAGCGCCGCCCGCGCACCGCGCACCCACAGGGCAACCGGCTTTCCGGCTACTTGATACGGCTTCCGGTGGACGACCCCGACCCGCTGCGCCGCCTCGGGACGGTCCGCGCCGCGATGGACCGCAACAAGGACGCCGGCCCCAACCGGGGCGCGGGCGCCGTCGCCCTGCTCGCCGACCACGTCCCGGCGCTCGGCCACCGCCTCGGCGGACCGCTGGTCGGCGGGGCCGCCCGGCTCTGGTTCGACATCCTCGTCACCAGCGTCCCGCTGCCGGGCATCGCCCTGAAGCTCGGCGGCCACCCCGTCACCGAGGTCTACCCCTTCGCCCCGCTGGCCCGCGGCCAGTCGCTGGCGGTGGCGATCTCGACGTACCGCGGACGCGTCCACTACGGACTCGTCGCCGACGCCGAGGCCGTACCGGACCTCGATGTGCTGGCCAGGGCCCTGTCGGAGGAGGTCGCGGAGCTGATCGTCGCCTGCGGTCCCTGAGCCCGCCGCCCGGCCCGCTTCGCCGGTTTTTGGAGGTGAGGCCCGGCGCTCCGTAGAATTCCGCGTTCGAAAGCGAGCGCGACCGGAGCGCCGCGGGTGATCAGGGAACGGCAGCGGCGATGACGGTGACACAGGACGGCTCGGCGGCGACCACGGCCGAGGTCGTGTACGAGCCCGGCGACGAGGTCGTGTACGGCCCCGGCATCGACCCCGAGCGGCTCGCCGTATGCCTCAGCGTGCTGGAGGAGCTCGACAAGCTGGAGGTCGATCACCCCGACGCCATCGCCGTGCGCCGGGCCACCGCCGGTGTCTACCGCACCGTGAAGCAGCGCCGCCGCCAGGAGCGCCGGGCCGCGAAGACCGCCCACGACAAGGCGGTCACGGAGGCCACGGCGACCGGCTCCGCGCAGCGCATCGACGACGAGACCGAGGGTCTGCTGCCGTCGTCGGCGACGGAGGAGGGACGGATCGCGGGGATACTCCAGCGCCCGCGCTCCTGCTACACCTGCAAGACCCGGTACGTGGAAGTGGACTACTTCTACCACCAGCTCTGTCCCGACTGCGCCGCCCTGAACCGGGCCAAGCGCGACGCCCGCGCCGACCTCACCGGCAAGCGCGCCCTGCTCACCGGCGGCCGCGCCAAGATCGGCATGTACATCGCGCTGCGGCTGCTGCGCGACGGCGCGCACACGACGATCACCACGCGCTTCCCGAAGGACGCCATCCGCCGCTTCAAGGCCATGGACGACTCCGGGGACTGGATGCACCGCCTCGAGGTCGTCGGCATCGACCTGCGCGACCCGGCCCAGGCCGTCGCGCTCGCCGAGCAGGTCGCCGAGGCGGGCCCGCTCGACATCCTGATCAACAACGCGACCCAGACCGTACGGCGGCTGCCGTCCGCCTACGCCGCGCTGGTCGAGGGCGAGAGCGCCCCGCTTCCCGCCGGGGAGCTCCCCGCCCACCATGTCATCGGCGCCTTCAACTCCGGCGCGGTCGACGGCCTCGCCGCGCTGCCGCTCGGCACCAGCGGCCTCGACGCCCAGAAGGTCGCCGACCTCGCGCTGGTCGCGGGCAACGCCAGCGTCGCCCGGCACCTCGACGGCACCGCCATCGACGCGGGGGGCCTCGTCCCCGACGTCGTCGACACCAACACCTGGGTGCAGACCATCGACCAGATCTCCCCGGTCGAGCTGCTGGAGACCCAGCTCTGCAACTACACCTCGCCCTTCATCCTGATCAGCGCCCTTCGCCAGGCGATGGCGCAGGCCGCGAAGCAGGCGGCGAGCGGACGCGCGTACGTCGTGAACGTCTCGGCGATGGAAGGCGTCTTCGGCCGTGGCTACAAGGGTGCCGGGCACCCGAACACGAACGCCGCGAAGGCCGCGATGAACATGGTCACGCGGACCAGCGCGCAGGAGATGTTCCAGAGCGACGGCATCCTCATGACCTCGGTCGACACCGGCTGGATCACGGACGAACGTCCCCACTACGACAAGCTGCGGCTGGCCGAGGCCGGGTTCCACGCGCCGCTGGACCTGGTGGACGGGGCCGCTCGGGTGTACGACCCGGTCGTGCGGGGCGAGGCCGGGGAGGACGTCTACGGGGTCTTCCTGAAGGATTACGCGCCCGGTAAGTGGTAGTCGCCGCTGGGCGGCTGCGGGTCGTCGGAGGCTGGTCGCGCTCCTGAGGCGGGCCGGCGTGCGGCTCGTACACGGGTGCCGCCGTCCACCAGCAGGTCGGCTCCGGTGATCCACTCCGCGGCGTCCGACGCCAGCCACAGGACCGCCCGTGCGACGTCCTCGGGCTCTCCGATGCGGCCGAGCGGCAGGCCGGGCGCGATCTCCTTCTCTCCCGGCTCCCACACGAACCGTGCCATCTCGGTCCGTACGAGTCCGGGGGAGACGGAGTTGACCCGCACCTTCGGGCCGAGCTCGCCCGCGAGCTGCTGGGTCAGGTGCAGGAGGGCGGCCTTGCTGGTGCCGTAGGCCCCGACATCCGGGCCCACGTGCCCGGCGCCCTCCGTGCAGACGTTGACCACCGTGCCGCCGCGCTCGCGCATCCAGGCGTGCCAGGCGCACTGCACGAGCCGCAGCGGCGCCTCGACGTTCACGGTGAAGGCCGTGCGCCACGCCAGGGGATCGGCGTCCATCAGGGGGCCGTACGGCTGGTTCGTCGCCGCGTTGTTCACGATCACGTCGAGCCGGCCGAACTCGCGCAGGGCGAGGTCCACCACCGCCCGCGCATGATCGGTGCCGGCCACGGTGCCGGCCAGCCCCACCCCGCCCAGCTCGGCGGCCGTCCGCCGCACCTCGTCGGCGTCCCGCGCCGTCACGCAGACCAGCGCCCCGGCGGCGGCCAGTTCCCGGGCGACGGCGTGCCCGATGCCGCGCGTGGCGCCGGTGACGATGGCGACCCTGCCCCGCAGACCGTACGACGGCGTCATCGCCGTACGGTCTCATGACGGGTCGTCAGTTGACAGCCCCGAGCGGTGAGTGCCTGGCAGCGACCATCTCCAGTACCGCGCGCCAGTCCTCGAGGACCCCGGCGTCGAACTCCGCGCTGCGGCCCTCCTCGTCCGCCTGGTGCAGGCGCAGCAGGTCGTCGTCGGCCGCGTCGCGGGCCCGGCAGTGATCGCGGACCAGGCGGGAGACCCGCTCGCCGAGCAGGGGGCGTACGGCGTCCGCCGCGCAGTCGGAGTGGCGGCTCACGTCGCCCGGGCGCAGCAGCGGGCCGATGGCATGAACGAGCCCCGCGACCTGGAGTTCCTTGTCGGCGGGGCGGACCCGGCGCAGTAGTGCGGCCGTCTGCAGGGCGTGTTGGTGGAGATCGACTCGGGTGTTCCCGAGGCCCGGGGCGTCCCGGGTGCCCCGGCAGGCGTACAGCAGATCCATCAGCTCTTCGACACTGCGCAGCTCCATGCGCCAGTCCTCCCGCCGGACAAGCCGTTGCCGTACGTCAGCAGATCATGGCCGCCTTGCGAATCGGCCAACGGGACTTGAACTGCGCTGCGTCCTGTGGACTCGAGCCGGGCAGGAGAGCGCTGTTGAACCGAACGGGTGACTTGTAAACGGCATATTACGTAGGGAAACGGGAGATAGCACGCAGATGAAAACTGGTCGACTCCGGATAGTTACAGGTTGTTTGCAGCCCCATCGAGCGGGCGCCCGCTCATTTGGTTAATCTGTAGCGGACGGACAGTTCTACAGGGTCCCAACCCACACCCATGGTCCGTCCCGGGACAAGCCGGTGCACAACGGCCTGCTCGCACACCAGTTACCGGCGCCACCGCGTCCGAGCCGACTTTGAGTAAGACCCGAGCGGGCGTCAGGTGCCGGACCGCAGACTGGACCGGCCCCGCCCCGAGGGTGATCCGACACAGAAGGAGTGCGCGGTGACACCTGAGAAGACGAATCGCGAACAGCGCCCCAAGGAACGCACGGAGCGCGCGGGCGGCCGGTCCAAGGAGATCGGCAGTCTCGATGTGTGGGCCAGGTCCGCCCCCATCCGCCTGGCGGGGTACGAGGACGACCTCGCCGAGCCCCACATCCTGCCCAGCGTCGACTGACGGGCAGAAGACTTCGCGATCGCCGACCGCATGGGCGTGCGACACTCACGCCCATGCTGATCAGAGAAGCCGCGGCCGACGACTGGCCGCGGATTTGGCCTTTCTGGCACCGGATCGTCGCCGCCGGCGAGACCTACGCATGGGACCCGGACACCTCTGAGGACGCCGCGCGGGCCTTGTGGATGAGCCCCGCCAAACGCGTCTACGTCGTCGAGGACGAGGCCGGAGCCGTCGTCGCCTCCGCGTACGTCACCCCCAACTACGGCGGCCCCGCCGCGCGCATATCCAACGCGGGCTTCATGGTCGACCCCGCCCGTGGTGGCCGCGGCATCGGCCGTGCCCTCGCCGAACACGTCCTGGTTGCGGCCAAGGCCGACGGCTACCGGGGCATGGTGTTCAACGCCGTCGTCGAGACGAACCCCGCCGTCGCGCTGTGGACCTCCCTCGACTTTCAGGTCATCGGCACGGTCCCGGACGCCTTCGACCATCCCCGGCACGGGCGGGTCGGGCTGCACATCATGTACCGAGCGCTTTAGGAGAAGGGTCTCCCGGGGTCTCCCGCTGTCGGTATTTGCCTAAATGCTTTAGGCGACTGCATAATCGCTTCTGGCAGAGGGGAGGACCGCTGTGGTGCGCGCAGGACTGAGTGCGGAGCGTCTGGTCCGGGCCGGCGCGGAGCTGGCCGACGAGGTCGGTTTCGAGCAGGTGACCGTGTCGGAGCTCGCCCGGCGCTTCGACGTCAAGGTCGCGAGCCTGTACTCCCATGTGAAGAGCTCCCAGGACCTCACGACCCGGATCGCCCTGTTCGCGCTGGAGGAGCTGGCCGACCGGGCCGCCGACGCCATTGCCGGGCGGGCCGGCAAGGACGCCCTGGTCGCCTTCGCGAACGTCTACCGCGACTACGAGCGCGAGCACCCCGGCCGCGCCGCCGCCGCGCGGATGCGGCTCGACCCCGAGACGGCGGCCGCCAGTGCGGGCGGCCGGCACGCGCAGATGACCCGCGCGATCCTGCGCGGCTACGACCTCGCGGAGCCCGACGCCACCCACGCCGTACGGCTGCTCGGCAGCGTCTTCCACGGCTACGCCAGCCTGGAGTCGGCGGGCGGCTTCAGTCATAGCGCGCCCGACTCCGAGGAGAGCTGGACCCGGATCCTGGACGCCCTCGACGCCCTGCTGCGCAACTGGCCCACCCGGCCCACCCCTTGATCGACAGGCTGAGAGACATGGACACCGAGCACGACTGGGTCACCACGCCCGTCACCGCTGACCTCCTGCGCGGAGCCCTCGACGTCGAGCACACCGAGCACGGCGTGCTGCCGCACCGGCTGCCCGCGCGGGCACGCGCCCAGAACACCGACGGGCAGCTGGCCATGGCCGAGTCCCAGCCCTCCGGCGTACGGCTGGCCTTCCGCACCCGCGCCACCGCCGTCGAATTGGACACGCTGCCCACCAAGCGCAGCTACGTGGGTGCCCCGCCCCGCCCGGACGGCCTGTACGACCTGCTGGTCGACGGCCGCCGCGCGGGACAGGGCAGTGTGACCGACGGCCATGTCGTGGTCGTCGACATGAGGGCCGGGACCGCCGAGCACCGGGCCGGCCGGCCCGGCACCGTTCGCTTCACCGGACTGCCCGACGGCGACAAGGACGTCGAGATCTGGCTGCCGCACAACGAGACGACCGAACTGATCGCCCTGCGCACCGACGCCCCCGTCGAGCCCGCGCGCGAACCGGGCCGCAAGGTGTGGCTGCACCACGGCAGTTCGATCAGCCACGGCTCGGACGCCGCCAGCCCCACCGGCATCTGGCCCGTCCTCGCCGCCACCCTCGGCGGCGTCGAGCTGATCAACCTGGGCCTGGCCGGCAGCGCCCTGCTCGACCCGTTCACCGCACGCGCCCTGCGCGACACCCCCGCCGACCTCATCAGCGTCAAGATCGGCATCAACCTGGTCAACATGGACCTGATGCGGCTGCGCGCCTTCGGTCCCGCGGTGCACGGTTTCCTCGACACCATTCGCGAGGGGCACCCGACGACCCCGCTGCTGGTCGTGTCGCCGATCCTGTGCCCGATCCACGAGGACACCCCTGGGCCCTGCGCCCCCGACTTCAGCGGCCTCGGCCGAGGCCAACTGCGGTTCGTGGCGATGGGCGACCCGGCGGAACGCGCCGGCGGGAAGCTGACCCTGGGCGTCATCCGGGACGAGCTGTCCCGCATCGTGCGGCAGCGGGCGGCCGACGACCCGAACCTGCACTACCTCGACGGCCGCGACCTGTACGGCGAGGCCGACTCCGCCGAACTCCCGCTGCCCGACGACCTCCACCCGGACGCCGCCACCCACCGCCGCATCGGTGAACGGTTCGCACGGCTGGCCTTCACCGCGGACGGGCCCTTCGCCTCGCCGGCTTAGTGCGTCAGGCGCGGCAGCGCAGCATCTGCAGCGGGGGGTTGGCGAGGAGGTCCGCCCAGAAGTCCGCGCCGAACTCGCGCACGCCGGCCTCGGACACCTCCAGCGGGACCCAGGTCGGTTCGCCGAAGCCCGCCGCCCGCAGGCTCCGCTCGTAGACCTCGCGGCGCGGGCAGGCGGCGACGAACGAGATCGGCTCCGGGTCGAGCAGGGCCGTGATCCGGAAGCGCGGGCCCGTCTCGGCGTCCTCGCCCGTCGGCTCGCAGCGGAAGCCGTACCTGTCCAGGGGCGGCTCGCCCGGACGGTAGTCGGGATTCTGCGCGAGCACGAAGAACTCGCCGCCGGGCACCAGGCTGCGGTGCACGTTGCTGCACATCCGCTCCATGGCGGCGATGCCCTCGGAGTAGTTGAGCAGCTGGACCCCGAGGGCGATGTCGAACTGCCGCCCAAGAGGCCGCAGTTCGGTCACATCGCCCACTTCGTAGCGCACTCCCAGCGGGTCGCCCTGCTCGAACCTCTGCGCCGCGGCGACCATTTCACCGGAGATGTCGATGCCCAGCACCTCCGTGGCACCGCGCCGCTTGAACTCCCTGCTGTAGAAACCGGTGCCCGAGGCCAGGTCGAGCACCGACTTGCCGCGCACGTCACCGACCAGGCCCAGGAAGCTGGGCACCTCCCCGTACCGCGTCAGCGGCAGTGCCTTGAAGCCCTCGAACGCCTCGCCGATCTCGTCGTACAACTGCACGCTCATCGTGGTGTCCTCCTTCGCGCTTCGCCATGTCCGTGGCGCGGCCCCCGTGGGCGAGGCGGGCCGGGGCCACCGCTTGGCAGTCTCTCCAAATGTCGGAGGACCGCCGTATCGGCAGAAGCCACAAAGATCCGGACGTCTTCCCAGCTGGGCGTACGAAAGGGACGGGCAGGGCTAGTCCAGCGGCGCGGTCCGCCGCCAGGGGCGCAGCGTCTCGATCCGCTCCGCCAGGGCCAGCAGGTCCGCCTCCGATCCGGGGCGCCCGACCAGCTGTACGGCGGTGGGGGCGCCGGACGGCAGGGTGCCGAACGGGACGGCCATCGCGGGCCAGCCGGTGAGGTTCCACGGTGGCGTCATCGGCGAGTAGTTGGTGTTCGCCAGGACGTTGCGCAGCCAGCCCCGCTCGTGCCAGGGCTCGGACCGGGGGGAGCGGCGGGCGAGGGCCGGGGTGAGCAGCACGTCGTACTCGGCGAAGAACGGCTCCAGGCGGCGGCGCAGCTGCCCCCGGCTCTCACCGGCCCGCGCCCGCTCGACGAAGCGCCTGCCGACGGCCGCGTGGACCCGGGTCCGGCGGGTGAGCCGACGCGGGTCCAGGTCCTGGGCGTCCACGGCCGTCCCCGCGGTCCAGTGGGTCAGTGACGTCACGCCCAGCGACATCGGGTACGGCGGGTCGGCGCGCCGCACCTGGTGACCGGCCCTGATCAGCAGCCCCGCGGCCTCACGGGCGGCGGTGGCGTACGGCTTGCTGACGGCGACGCCCGCGATCGGGCTGCGCAGAGACACGGCGATCCGGTACGTGCCGGCGGAGTCGGGGCGTACGACCTCGGTGCCGGACAGGACCGACAGCATCAGCCGCACGTCCTCGGCCGTCGTGGCCAGCGGGCCGTTCTCCGACATGCCGAACCAGTCGCCGTCGCTCACCCCGGCGGGGACCACGCCGGTGCCGGGCTTGATCGTGAGCACGCCGCAGTTGGCCGCCGGTATGCGCAGCGAGCCCATGCCGTCGTTGCCGAGGGCGATCGGCGTCATGCCCGCGGCGACCGCGGCCGCGCTGCCGCCGGACGAACCGCCCGCCGTACGCGAGGTGTCCCAGGGGTTGCGGGCCGTGCCGTGCACGCCCTCGGTGGTGCCGAACACACACAGCTCCGGCACGTTCGTCAGCCCCACGACCACCGCGCCGGCGGCCCGCAGCCGGGCCACGGTCACATGATCGTCGGCGGCCGGGGCGTCCGGCGTCGCCGCGGAGCCGATGAGCTTTGACTCGCCGCGCACCGCGAGATTGTCCTTGACGGCCACCGGCACGCCGGCCAGGGGCAGTTCGGCGAGGTCGGCACGCGCGCCCACCTCGTCGGCCTCGGCGAGCGCCGCCTGCGCCCGCACCACCCGGAACGCGCCGACCCGCCCGTCGAGCCGCTCGATCCGCGCCAGGTGCTCGGCCACCACCTCCCGGGGCGTGGCGCGCTTCTCCCGTACGGCGGCGGCGATCTCGGCGGCGGTCCGGTCGACCCAGCTGGTCACGGGCGCTCCTCAGGGTTACTTACGAGTATGTAGGAGAACTCTGCCGGGTGGCGGCCCCGGCGTCGAGAGGGCTGCCGGGCTTGGACATTCGCGTGGCTCCCGGCGTCCGGCGGCGACACCTAGGAGCGCTCCACCCGCCTCGTGACCGACGGCGAGAGCGAACGGCGTGTAGCCGGCGTCCGGGTGACCGGCTCGTGCGCGGCGGCCCGGCTCGCGGAGTTCGGGCTGTACCGCTCGCGGGTCTAATTCGGTTGACCGGGACGGTGCCGTACGGGCTGGATGGGGCCCATGGCCGATATCCAGGGCACCTACGACCGTCTGTTCATCGCCGTGCCGAACGCGCTGGCCGACATGCTGGACGCGGGGGACGCGGGCGGCTCCGTCGCGGTCTTCGTGGACGGCGAGCCGGTCGTGGACGTCTGGGGCGGCTTCGCCGACGCGGATCGCACCGTCCCGTGGGAGCGCGACACGATCGTCAACGTGTGGTCCGTGACCAAGACCATGACGGCACTGTGCGCCCTGGTCCTCATCGACCGCGGCGCACTCGACCCGGACGCACCCGTCGCCCACTACTGGCCCGAGTTCGCGGCGGCGGGCAAGGAGAAGGTGCTCGTACGCCACCTGCTCTCGCACACGGCCGGCCTGCCCGACTGGGACGGGCCGGTCGACGAGCTCTACGACTGGCCGGCCGCCACGTCCCGGCTCGCCGCGCGGTCCACCCGCTGGGAGCCGGGCACCGCCGCCGGATACCACTCCCTCACCCAGGGATTCCTGGTCGGCGAGGTCGTGCGCCGGGTCACCGGCCGCAGCGTGGGGGACTTCCTCGCCGCGCAGGTGACGGGCCCGCTGGGCGCCGACTTCCACATCGGCCTGCCGGCCGAACACGACCACCGGGTCGCCCCCGCGATTGCGCCGACGGGTCAGGACGAGGACTACTCGGCGAGCGCCCCGGGCAACCCGACGGGCTCCGAGGCGGGCAACGGCGTGCGGGTGCGCGACGGCAACAGCCCGGCCTGGCGCCGCGCGCAGATCCCGGCCGCGAGCGGATACGGCAACGCCCGCTCGGTCGCCCAGGTGCAGTCGGTCCTGGCGTGCGGGGGAGAGGTGGGCGGTGTACGGCTGCTGTCCCGGGCCGGCTGTGAACGCGCCTGGGAGGAACAGTTCGACGGTGACGACCGGGTCCTGGGCATGCCCATGCGCTGGGGCCTGGGCTACGGCCTGTTCGGCACCGCGTACGGCTGGGGCGGCTGGGGCGGATCCCTGATGATGCTGGAACCCGACAGCCGGATGGTGGTGGCCTACGTGACCAACCAGATGCGCGAGCCCGCCGAGGACACCCGGGGCATGGAGATCGTGACGGCGGCCTACGAGGGGCTTCAGGGGCTGCGCCTCTGAGTCCGGGCGACCCCGCCGGACGTCGACGGCGGACCGTCACACGTCCCGCGCCACCCCCGTACTTCCCCGCTCGACCAACGTCGGCACGGGCACCCGCACGGCCCGTGCCGACCCACCGTCGAGCAGCGCGGTCAGCTCGCGTGCCGCCGTGCGGCCGAACTCCACGCTGTCCCGGGACAGGGCCGACAGCCACGGCTTGACCATGCGGCACAGCGCCGAGTCCTCCCAGGAGACCACCGAGACGTCCGCCGGTACGGAGAAGCCGAGTTCGCTCGCCGCGGCGGCGCCGGCGACGGCCATCACGTCGTTGTCGTAGATCAGCGCGGTCGGGGGAGCGGTGCCCTCAAGGACCCGGCGGGTGACCGCCGCGCCCTCGGCGTCGGAGTAGTCCGTGGTCACCGACCGCACCTCGGACAGGCCACGGCGCCCGGCCTCGGCACGCAGGGTGCGGACACGGCGCTCGGTGTGGGCGAGCCCCGGCAGACCCGCGATGTGCACGATCCGCCGGTGGCCGAGCGCGTACAGGCCGTCCACCACCGAGGCCATCGCGCCCGCGTCGTCGGCCCAGACGGTCGAGAGGCCCGGGTGGCGTTCGTCGGGCGCGCCGCCGATCACCACCGCGGGCAGGCCGAGTTCGTCGAGGAGGTCGGGGCGGGGATCGTCGGTGCGCGGGTCGACGACCAGGACGCCGTCCACCCGGTGCTCGGCCCACCAGCGCCGGTACACCGCGCACTCGTCGGCGACGTCCTCCACCACCTGGAACAGCAGGCCGAGATGGCGCTCCGCCAGGACCTCCTGGATGCCCGAGACGAGTTGCAGGAAGAAGGAGTCCACGCCGAGGGTGTCGGCCGGGCGGGCCAGCACGAAGCCGACCGTCGCCGCGCCCTCCCCGGACAGCGCGCGTGCCGCCGTACTGGGCCGCCAGCCCAACTCCTCGGCGACCTGCCGCACCCGGTCACGGGTGTCCTCGGACACGCCGGGCCGGCCGTTCAGCGCGAAGGAGACCGCGCTCTGCGAGACCCCCGCGTGCCGCGCGATGTCCTTCATCGTCGGCCGACGGGCCGGTGACCGCTTGCCTGACATGGTGCTTCCCCATTCCGGCGACACATTCCCGAGCAGTATGCACTAATGCGGTTCAGTCCGGTGACCCTAATGCGGTTCAGCTGCGCAGACCTAATGCGCATTAGTCACTAATGAAATTAGCAGCGCGAGAGCCATTGACGGGCCCGTGGAACGGCGTGCAGGGTCTGCCTCGTCCACCAACCCGCCCGCAAAGGAGGCCGGTTCACGGTGCCCGCATCCCGTAGAGCCCTCGCTGTCGCATTCGCCGTCTGCCTCGCCCTGCCGCTCAGTGCCTGCGGCTCCGGAGGCGACGACAACGCCGCCGCCGACGCCTCCGGCAAGGTCGAGGGCGACATCACCTTCCAGACCTGGAACCTCCGGGCCAACTTCAAGGACTACTTCGAGGGCGTGATCGCCGACTTCGAGAAGAAGTACCCCGGCACGGACGTCAAATGGATCGACCAGCCCGCCGAGGGCTACGCCGACAAGATCAGCGCCGACGCCGCCGGCGGCACGCTCCCCGACGTCGTCAACGTCTCGCCCGACCTCGTCGCCCCGCTCGCCAAGGCGGGTCTCGCGCTCGACCTCGACAAGGCGGCCGGCCAGTACAAGAAGGAGTACCTGGACGGTGCCTGGGCCAGCCACCAGGTGCCGGGCGTCCCGGGCACGTACGCCTTCCCCTGGTACCTCAACACCGGCCCGCTCTTCTACAACAAGACCCTCTTCAAGGAGGCCGGCCTCGACCCCGAGCAGCCGCCGAAGACGTACGACGAGGTCTTCGACGCCGCCCTGAAGATGGCCGAGGAGACCGACGGCAAGGTCGCCACCCTCGCCAACGTCCCCACCATCGAGGACTTCGGCCGCTACGGCGTCGAGCTCATGAACAAGGAGGGCACCGCCTTCTCCTTCAACGACGCGAAGGGCGTGGAGCTCCTCACCAAGTACAAGGAGCTGTACGACGCCAAGGCCCTCGACCCGCAGGCGCTGACCGCCACCCCCGAGTCGTCCGGCAAGAAGTTCCTCACCGGCGCCGTCGCCATGAACCCCGGCAGCGCGCTCGACCTCGGCAACTTCAAGAAGCAGGCGCCGAACCTGTACAAGAACATCGGCATCACCGACCAGATCACCAGCACCGGCCACGTCAACATGTACGTGATGGGCGTGATGGTCAACGCGCAGACCAAGCGCACGCCCGCAGCGGTCGCCTTCGCGCACTACGTCACCGACGCCGAGCACCAGATGTCGTTCGCCAAGCAGGTCGCCATCTTCCCCAGCACCGCCGGCTCGCTCGACGACCCGTACTTCACCAAGGAGGACGGCACCGACGAGACACGGGTGCGGATCGCCGCCGCCAAGTCGCTGAAGAACGCGGTCAACTACACGCCGGTGCTGTTCAGCGAGCAGATGAAGACCGAGCTGCGCAACGAGGTCGCCAAGGCCTTGCAGGGCAAGGAGAGCCCCGAGGAAGCTCTCGACAACGCTGTCAAGGCGTGCAACACGCTGCTCCAGCAGCAGGGTTAGACCGCGATGGCCCTCTCCACCGTCTCCCGGGTGCGGCGCCAGCTGCCCACCAGCCCCTGGCTGTTCGCCGCCCCGGGCCTGCTGATCACCGGCGCCTTCATCCTGTACCCGTTCGTCTCCACCCTGGTCAACGCCTTCACCGACCGCCGCACGCTGATACCGGGCAAGTTCGTGGGCCTGGCCAACTTCCGCGAGCTGCTGAACGACGACATGTTCTGGATCGGCCTGCGCAACAGCACGCTCTACGTCCTCGGCGTCGTCCCGGCCCTCGTCGTCCTGCCCCTGCTGCTCGCGCTGCTCGTGCAGAAGAACATCCCCGGCATCACCTTCTTCCGGTCCGCCTTCTACACCCCGGTCGTCGCCTCGATCGTCGTGGTCGGGCTGATCTGGGTCTGGCTGCTCGACGAGCGGGGACTGGTGAACTCGCTCCTGGAGACGATCGGGGTCGGCCGGGTCGGCTTCCTCAGCGACCAGTGGCTGCTCCTGCTGAGCGCCATGGCCGTGACGGTCTGGAAGGGCCTCGGCTACTACATGATCATTTATCTGGCCGCGCTCGCCAACGTGCCCCGTGAACTGCACGAGGCGGCGGCCGTGGACGGCGCCGGACCGGTCCGCCGCTTCCTCACGGTCACCGTGCCCGCCGTCCGCTCCACCATGGTCCTGGTCGGCGCGCTCTCCTCGGTCGCCGCCTTCAAGGTGTTCTCCGAGGTGTACCTGATGGCGGGCCCGAGCGGCGGCCCGGCGGGCGAGGACACCACCCTCGTGATGCTCGTCCAGCGCACCGGCACCGGTCTGACCGGCCGCGTCGGCTACGCCTCCGCCATCTCCGTCGTCGTCTTCGTCATCACCGTCGCCCTCATGCTGCTCGTGCTGCGCGCCGACCGGAGGGAGGAGTCATGAGCGTCATGGAGAAGGTACGGCCCACCCCCGCGAAGCCGGCCGCCCCGCGCGAGCGCCGCGTCACCGACGAACACGGCCGCCGCGTCCGCGTCTGGGAACTCGCCCTGCGCTACCTACTCCTGCTGGCCGTACTGGCCCTCACCGTCGGCCCGTTCCTGTGGCAGCTGTCGACCTCGCTCAAAGGCCCCACCGAGGACATCTTCAGCTCCCCGCCGAAGTTCCTGCCCGGCGACCCCACCCTGCACAACTACGAGCGGGTCGCCGACACCATCCCCGTCTGGGACTACGCCCTGAACTCGCTGAAGGTCGCCGCCGCCAACGTCGTCACCAACTGCGTCGGCGCGGCCCTCGCCGGATATGCCCTCGCCCGGCTGCGCTACCGGGGCCGCCGCGTCGCCACCCTCGTCTTCATCCTGGCGATGCTCGTGCCCGTCGAGGGCATCATCATCGCCCAGTTCACGACGATGCGGGAGCTCGGCCTCAACAACACCCTCATCGGCGTCGTCCTGCCCGGCTGCATCAGCGCCCTGAACGTCCTGCTGATGCGCAACGCCTTCCTCAACCTGCCGTACGAGATCGAGGAGGCGGCCTACGTCGACGGCGCCAACGTCTGGCAGCGGTTCCTGCGCATCGCGCTGCCGTCGGTGAAGGGCACCCTCGCGGTCGTCGCGATCTTCGCCTTCATGGGCGCCTGGGACGACTTCCTGTGGCCGCTGATCGTGCTGAGCGACCCGTCCAAGTTCACGCTGACCATCGGCCTCAACTATCTGCACGGCACCTTCGCCAACGACGAACGACTGGTCGCCGCCGGCACGATCATCGCCGTCGCGCCGCTGATCGCCCTGTTCGCCTGTCTCCAGCGGTACTTCTTCCGCGGCGTCGGCGAGGGCGCCGTCAAGGGCTGAACCCCGACCTGCCTCGCACCTCCGTCACAAGGACACGCATGCCTTCTGCCGTGCGCTTCGGCGTCAACTACACCCCGAGCGAAGGGTGGTTCCACCACTGGCTCGACTTCGACCTCGACTCCGTACGCGCCGACCTGGACTCCATCGCGGCGATCGGCCTCGACCACATCAGGGTCTTCCCGCTGTGGCCGTACTTCCAGCCCAACCGCACCCTGATCCGCCCCCGTGCCGTCGAGCAGCTGGTACGACTCGTCGACGCCGCGGCCGAACGCGGCCTCGACGTCAACGTGGACGGCCTGCAAGGCCACTTGAGCAGCTTCGACTACCTCCCCGCCTGGACCCGCACCTGGCACCGCCGCAACCTCTTCACCGACCCGGATGTCCTCGACGGCCAGGCCGCCTACCTGCGCACCCTGGCCGCCGCCCTCGCCGACCGGCCGAACTTCCTCGGGATGACGCTGGGCAACGAGGTCAACCAGTTCTCGGCGGGCCCGCACCCGGACCCCGACCGGGCGACCGAGGCCGAGATCGACCGCTGGCTCACGCGCATGCTCGCCGCCTGCGAGGAGGGCGCCCCCGGGCGGCTGCACCTGCACGCCGAGTACGACGCCACCTGGTACCAGGACGACCAGCCGTTCACACCGGCCCAGGCGGCCCGGCACGGCGGCGTCACGGCCGTCCACTCCTGGGTCTTCAACGGCACCGCCCAGCGCCACGGCCGTACCGCAGTCCCGGCCGAGCACCACGCCGCCTACCTCGTCGAGCTGAGCAAGGCCTGGGCCGACGACCCGCACCGCCCCGTCTGGCTCCAGGAGGTCGGCGCGCCCGCGCCCCTGATCCCGCCCGAACACGCCGCCGCCTTCACCGAGGCCACCGTCACGCACGCCCTCGACTGCCCCGACCTGTGGGGCATCACCTGGTGGTGCTCCCACGACGTGTCCCGTGAGCTGGCCGACTTCCCCGAACTCGAATACGGCCTCGGCCTGCTGACCAACGACCGCAAGCCGAAGGACACGGCCCGGGTGCTGGAGCGGGCGGCGCGGGGGACGCCGCCGACTCCCGCACGACGTACGACGGCACTGATCGTCCCCGCCGATCCGGCCACCCGCTCGCTCTGCGCCCCCGGCGGCCCGGTCTTCGACGCCTATTTCCGGCTGGTCGCCGACGGCGCCCGCCCCACCACCGTCCTCGACGTGCGCGCCGCCGACCGGGAACACCTCGCGGCGCGCGGCATCACCGAGGTCGTCGCTCCCGATCAGGTACTCCCCACCCCACCAGGAGGCACCCGCTCGTGAACCCCACCAGACGCACCGTCCTCATCGCCGCCGCCACGGCCGCGATGCTCCCCTCGAGCCCGGCCGGGGCAGCGCCCGGTGCCAAGGCCGCCGCCCTCCAGCCGTACGCCTCCTACTGGTACCCGGACTCGCTGCCCTCCGGCACCCCGGGCACCGGCATCACCTGGCGCAGCCTGAAGTCCTGGCGCCCGGCCGACGACGCGGACCTCGCGTTCAACGCGTCGAGCGTCCCGCTCGCCCCGCGCTTCACCCCGGCCCCGGCCAACGCCACCGCCCGCGCCGGCCAGGCCCGTATCCAGTCCCTGGTGTCCTTCGGACCCACCGCGAGCAACCCGTCGCAGGGCTCGGCCACCGCCGACTACTACGCCCTCACGCACTGGGCGTACATCGACGAGCTGGTGTTCTGGGGCGGCTCCTCCGGAGAGGGCCTGATTCTCGCCCCGAACGCGCCGATCGTGGACGCCGCCCACCGCCACGGCGTGCCGGTCCTCGGCAACATCTTCCTGCCGCCGGTCGCCTACGGCGGGCAGTTGCGGTGGACCCGTGACCTGGTGCAGAAGGACGCGGCCGGGAGGTATCCGCTGGCCGCTCAGCTGGTCGCGGTAGCGGCGGCGTACGGGTTCGACGGATGGTTCGTCAACGCCGAGACGAGCGGCGGGAACTCCGCACTGGGCGCGGACATGCTCGGTTTCCTGCGCGAGCTGAAGACGCTCGCCAAGGCCAAGGGGCAGCGCGTCACCTGGTACGACTCGATGACCGTCAACGGCACGGTCAGCTGGCAGGGGGCGCTCAACTCCCAGAACGAGGCCTTCTTCCAGGCCGCCGATGACATGTTCGTCGACTTCCGCTGGACGGCCGCGAAGCTGGCGTCGTCGGGCGATCGCGCGGGACAACTCGGCCGCAGCCGCTACGAGTTGTGGGCCGGCGTCGACGTGGAGTCGAACGGCTGGAACTCGTCCGTGAACTGGGACGCGATCGTCCCGCGCGACAAGGCGCACGTCGTGTCGGTCGGCTTCTACCGGCCCGAGTGGACGCGCAACCACCTGCCGGCCGAGGGCCGGACCCCCGGCGACTTCCACGCCGCCGACGACCGGTTCTGGACCGGCCGCTCACTGGATCCGTCCCGCCCGGACGGCACCGACAGCTGGCGGGCACCGGCCGTGTCCGTCGCCGACCGCTCGACGGTCACCTCGATGCCGTTCGCGAGCGTGTTCAACACCGGGCACGGGCTGCGCTGGTACGAGGACGGGGTGGTGACGTCGGACGCGCCGTGGAACCACCTGGGCCTGCAGGACCGGCTGCCGTCCAGACGCTGGGTCGTGCACACCGACGGTCAGCGACCCGCGGTGACCTTCGACTTCGCGGCCGCGTGGCACGGCGGGAGCAGTGTGCTCGTCGACGGGGCACTGGACCGGCCGGCGGTACTGGACGTGTACGCGACCCGGCTGCCGATCAGCGCCGACACAGTGGTCGAGCTGACCCATCGGGCCGACGCGGGCGCCGTGAAGGTCGAGTTGGCCGTCGCCATCGCCGAGCCCGCCACGCCCGGGGCCACACCGCCGTACACCTACTACCCCGTGACCTCCGGCAGCGGCTGGCAGACCGCGACCGTAGGGCTCACCGGCCTGACCGGCACCGTGCGCGCGATCGGGGTCCGGCTCAGCTCGGCCGACGGCGGTCCGGTGCGGTGGCGGCTCGGCGGCCTCGCCGTCCGCAACGCCCCGCAGACACCGGCGGCGCCCGTCGGCTTCCGGATCACCGCGGCCTCGGGCGGCGACCTGCGTCTCGCCTGGACCCCGACGCCCGGCGCCGTACGCCACCACACCCTGCACCGCCTCCTGCCCGACGGCACCCGGCGCTTCCTCGGGGGCACCTGCCAGAGCGCGTACTTCCTCGGCGGCCTGAAGCCCGAACAGGGCGAGCAGGAGGCACGGTTCGAACTGCGTGCCGTAGGGGAGCTCTACACCACGTCGGCCCCCGCGACCGTCACCCACCGCTGGTAACCACCCGCCCGGACGACCTACGGAGCATCCCGCATGCATGACGACCGCAACCTGGTCGAAGCCCGCCTCAAGCGCGTCCTCGACGAGCGCGTCCGCCCCGCCGTGTACCCCGAGTCCGTGCCGCTGGACGTGGCGGTGTGGCACGCGCCCGGCGAGCCGGTGCCCGTCGCCGAGGGGCTCGCGGCCGAACCCGAGCCGATCGAGGTGGGCGCCCGCTGGGGTGCTCCGTGGGGCACCAGCTGGTTCCGGGTCACCGGGACCGTGCCCGAGGCGTGGGCCGGCAGGACCGTCGAGGCCCTGCTCGACCTCGGGTTCGACGAGAACATGCCCGGCTTCCAGTGCGAGGGCCTGGTGTACCGGCCCGACGGCACCCCCGTGAAGGGCCTCAACCCGCGTAACCAGTGGGTGCGGATCGGCGCCCCGGTGGCGGGCGGCGAGGAGGTGCGGCTGCACATCGAGGCCGCCTCCAACCCCGTCATCCTCGACTACCACCCCTTCCTGCCCACGCGGCTGGGCGACAAGGAGACCGCCGGCAGCGAACCCCAGTACACGCTCACCCGCATGGACCTCGCCGTCCTCGACGAGAACGTCTGGCAGCTCGTCATCGACCTGGAGGTGCTCGGCGAGCTGATGGCCGAGCTGCCCGTGGAGTCGGCGCGGCGCTGGGACATCCTGCGGGCGGTGGAGCGGGCGCTCGACTCGATCGACCTCCAGGACGTGAACGGCACGGCCGCGCGGGCCCGGGAGCGGCTCACCGGTGTGCTCGCCACCCCCGCCGTGCCGTCCGCCCACCGCATCAGCGCCGTCGGGCACGCGCACATCGACTCGGCATGGCTGTGGCCGCTGCGCGAGACCGTGCGCAAGGTGGCCCGTACTACGTCCAACATGACCGCCCTCGTCGAGGACGAGCCCGACTTCGTCTTCGCCATGTCCCAGGCCCAGCAGTGGGCGTGGGTGAAGGAGCACCGGCCCGAGGTGTGGGCGCGGGTGAAGAAGGCCGTCGCCGACGGGCGGTTCGTGCCGGCGGGCGGGATGTGGGTGGAGTCGGACACCAACATGCCCGGCTCCGAGGCGATGGCCCGGCAGTTCGTGCACGGAAAGCGGTTCTTCCTCGACGAGTTCGGCATCGAGAACGACGAGGCATGGCTCCCCGACACCTTCGGCTTCGCCGCCGGACTTCCGCAGATCATCAAGGCGGCCGGCTCCAAGTGGCTGCTGACGCAGAAGATCTCCTGGAGCCAGACCAACAAGTTCCCGCACCACACCTTCCGGTGGGAGGGCATCGACGGCACCCGGATCTTCACGCACTTCCCGCCCGTCGACACCTACAACTGCTCCATGAAGGGCAGCGAGATCGCCCACGCGGCCCGCAACTTCAAGGACAAGGGTGTCGCCCGGCACTCCCTCGCCCCGACCGGCTGGGGCGACGGAGGCGGCGGCACCACCCGCGAGATGATCGCCAAGTCCGCCCGGCTGCGCGACCTGGAAGGCTCGGCCACGGTCGTCTGGGAGACCCCGGACGCCTTCTTCCGCAAGGCCGAGGCCGAATACCCCGACGCGCCCGTCTGGGTCGGCGAGCTCTACCTCGAACTCCACCGGGCCACCCTCACCAGCCAGGCGAAGACCAAGCAGGGCAACCGCCGCAGCGAACACCTCCTGCGCGAGGCCGAGCTGTGGGCCGCCACGGCCGCCGTACGGACCGGGTTCCCCTATCCGTACGAGGAGTTGGACCGGATCTGGAAGACGGTGCTGCTGCACCAGTTCCACGACATCCTGCCCGGCTCGTCCATCGCCTGGGTGCACCGCGAGGCCCGCGCCACGTACGAGCGCCTCGCGGGCGAGCTGGACGCGATCATCACCTCGGCGCAGCGGGCGCTGGCGGGTGCGGGCGAGGCCGAGCTCGTCTTCAACGCGGCCCCGCACACGCGGGCCGGCGTACCGGCGGGCGGGGCACGCGTCCCGGTGACCGAGGGGCGGACGGCACTCACACCGCGCCCGGGCGGCGGGTTCGTCCTCGACAACGGGCTGCTGCGGATCGAGATCGACGCTCGGGGTCTGGTCGTGTCGGCGTACGACATCGAGGCCGACCGCGAGACGGTCGCGCCGGGGGCCGCCGCCGGGCTCCTCCAGCTCCACCCCGACTTCCCGAACATGTGGGACGCCTGGGACGTCGACGAGTTCTACCGGAACACGGTCACCGACCTGACCGACCTGGACGAGATCGTGCCCGAGGGCGACGGCGTGCGGATCGTACGGTCCTTCGGCGACTCCCGCGTCACCCAACTGCTGTCCCTCGCGCCGGGGGAGCGGCGGCTGCTGCTCGACACCGAGGTCGACTGGCACGAGACGGAGAAGTTCCTGAAGCTGGCCTTCCCGCTCGACGTGCACGCGGAACGGTACGCCTCGGAGACCCAGTTCGGGCACTTCCACCGCCCCACGCACACCAACACCAGCTGGGAGGCGGCCAAGTTCGAGGCCTGCAACCACCGCTTCGTCCACCTGGAGGAACCGGGCTGGGGCGTCGCCGTCGTCAACGACTCGACGTACGGCCACGACGTGACCCGCACGGTTCGCACCGACGGCGACCTCGGTACGACCACCACGCTCCGCGTCTCCCTGCTGCGCGCCCCGCGCTTCCCGGACCCCGAGACCGACCAGGGCGTCCACCGCTTCCGGCACGCGCTGGTGCCGGGCGCCGGTGTCGGGGACGCGGTGCGCGAGGGCTGGCGGATCAATCTGCCGGAGCGGCGGACCACCGGTGCCGGGGAGGTGGCCCCCCTGGTGACGGTGGACCGGGACGCGGTCGTGATCACGGCCGTCAAGCTGGCCGACGACGGCAGCGGGGACGTGGTGGTGCGCCTCCACGAGGCCCACGGCGGCCGGGCACGGGCCACGCTGACGGCGGACTTCGAGGTCGTGGCCGTCGCGGCGACGGACCTGCTGGAACGCCCGCTGCCGCGGACTCCGTCGTACGACGGCTCGCGGATCGCGCTGCGGCTGCGGCCGTTCGAACTGGTGACGCTGCGGCTGCGGCGGGCCGCGTAGCCCGGACGGGGGATGGTGGCGCGCTCCTGTGGAACGGGGCGCCAAGCGCCCTCAGACTCAAGGGCATTGGCGTCCCCATCGCGCCCTGGAGGCACTCTTGAAGCTCGTCACGCGCGCCCAACTGGGCTGGCCCGCATCCGCCGCACCCGCCCAGCCCTCGGCCGAGGGCGTGAAGGTCCACTACGAGGGCGCGCCGGTCAGCGTGAAACTCCTCGACGACCACGACCTCTGCCTCGCCAAGTGGAAGGCGATCCGCGAGGACCATCTGGCCAACCCGAAGGAGAACTACTCCGACATCGCCTACAACTACGGCGCCTGCCCGCACGGTCATCTCCTGGAGGGCCGCGGCCTCGGCAAGCGCACCGGGGCGAACGGCAACCAGGAGCTCAACCGCGCCCACTACGCGATCTGCGGCCTGGTCGGCTCCGAGGGCCTCACCAAGCCGACGGACGCGATGCTCCACGCGATCCGTGACGGCATCGAACTGCTGCGCCGCCACGGCGCCGGCAACGAGATCAAAGGCCACAGGGACGGCTTCGCCACGAAGTGCCCCGGGGCGCACCTGTACGCATGGGTGGAGAAGGGGGCGCCGCGCCCCGGCGGTGCGCCCACCGTGCCGGGTCCGCGTCCGGTCGTCGACCTGTCGAAGGTGATCGCCGCGGCCCTGCACGACCCGGCCAAGGCCGGCACACCGGTGTCGTACGCCGGTGTGCGGACCGTGGAGAAGGCGCTCGTCGCGGAGGGCCTCCTCGACGTGAAGTACGCGGACGGCCACTTCGGCGGGGCGACCGTCAAGGCCTACTCCGGCTGGCAGGAGCGGTGCGGCTACACCGGCGCGGATGCCAACGGGATCCCCGGGCAGGTGTCACTGGACCGGCTCGGCGAGGCCCACGGATTCGACGTGCGGCCGTAGGAACCGGCGCCCGTGTTCGGCGTACGGCCGTAGGAACGGCGCCGGTTTTCGACGTGCGGCCGTAGGAACGGAACGGGTGTTCGACATGCGGCCGCAGGACCCCGCGCCGGTGGGGGAGGGTCACCCGCCGAGCTGCGCCCGCAGCCACTCCTCCACCTCGCCCACATGCGCGGCCGCCGCCGCGCGGGCCGCCTCCGGGTCGCGGGCGACCAGGGCGCGGTGGATCGCGGCGTGCTCGCGCCGGGTGCGGGTGAACGCACCCTCCTCCTGGTAGCCGCGCCAGACACGGGCGCGGAACGTCCGGGAGGACAGGCCCTCCAGGATCGCCGCCATGGTGTCGTTGCCGGCCGCCGCCGCGATCTCCCGGTGGAAGGCCAGGTCGTGGGCGAGGATCTCCTCGGGGTCCTCCGTGGCGTTCATCGCCGTCAGATGCTTCTCGACCTCCGCGAGCTGGTCGGGCGTGATCCGCGCGGCCGCCAGCGCGGTCGCCGTCGACTCCAGGATGCGGCGCACCTCCAGCAGCTCCACCAGGCGCGGGCCCCGGGACAGGTCGGCGACCACGCCGAACGTCTCCAGCAGGTCGCCCGCCTCCAGCTGGGTGACGTAGATGCCCGAGCCGTGCCGGGCCTCCAGCACCCCGAGCACCGTCAGCGCGCGGATCGCCTCGCGCATCGAGCTGCGGGAGATCCCGAGCCGCGCGGCCAGATCGCGCTCGGTTGGCAGCCGCTGGCCGGGCTCCAGCCGTCCCTCCGCGATCATCGCCTTGATCTGCTCGATGGCGCGCTGCGTCACGGTGCCCTTCTGCGGGGCTGTCTCGTCCACGCCATCCTCCTGTCGCCGGGTGAGCCGCAGTCTAATCTCCAGGGTGGTCGGACCACTATGGCTGAAAGCCGCGAAAATTAGGGGACTGAGGGTGTTGCATCGCCGAAGTGGTCTGATAAATATGCGGGCATCTGCTCGAACCATGTGCTCGATCACGCTCAACGAGGAGCCGCCAGATGCCCGGCACGACAGCGCGGAAGCAGAACAGGTCACGGATGGTCAGGGCGGTGTGCGCGGTCGCCGGCGCCTCGCTCGTGCTCGCCGCGTGCGGCAGCACCAAGGACACCGGCGCCTCGAGTGCCGAAGGCGGCGGAAGCGGCGAGGTCGGGGTGATCCTGCCCCTGCTGACCTCGCCGTTCTGGCAGTCGTACAACGACTACGTGCCGAAGATGGCCGACTCCGAAGGCGTAGACACGCTCAAGACGGTCAACTCGAACAGTGACCCCTCGCAGCAGATCACCGACATCAACAACCAGCTCAACCAGGGCGTCAAGGGCCTCGTCGTCGCCCCGCTCGACAGCGCCGCCATCGAGGCCGGCCTCGACCAGGCCGAGCGCAAGGGCGTACCGGTCGTCGCCGTCGACGTGGCGCCCGACAAGGGCAGGGTCGCGATGGTGGTGCGCGCCAACAACGTCGCGTACGGCGAGAAGGCCTGCGAATACCTCGGCGGGAAAATCTCCGGCGGCAAGGTCGTGCAGATCATGGGCGACCTCGCCTCCGTGAACGGCCGCGACCGCTCCGAGGCCTTCCGCGCCTGCGTGAAGAAGAAGTACCCCAAGCTGAAGGTCCTGGAGATACCGGCCAAGTGGGAGTCGGACACCGCGGCCTCCAAGCTGGACACCCTCCTCAACGCCAACCCCGACATCAAGGGCATCTACCTGCAGGCGGGCGGCGTCTACCTCGCCCCCACCCTGCAGACCCTGAAGTCCAAGGGAATGCTGAAGAAGGCCGGGCAGGCCGGGCACATCGCGATCGTCTCCAACGACGGCATCCCGCAGGAGTACGACGCCATCCGCAAGGGCGAGATCGACGCGACCGTCTCCCAGCCCGCCGATCTGTACGCCAAGTACGGCATGTACTACATCAAGGCGGCGATGGAGGGGAAGAAGTTCGAGCCCGGCCCCACGGACCACGACTCGACCATCGTCAAGCTGCCCAGCGGCATCCTGGAGGACCAGCTCCCCGCTCCGCTGGTCACCAAGGACAACGTCGACGACCCCAAGCTCTGGGGCAACACGGTCAAATGACGACTCCACTCGTGCAGGCGCGGGACATCGTCAAGCGCTACGGCCCCACCACCGCGCTCGCCGACGGCCGGCTGACCGTCCTGCCCGGCGAGTCGCACGCCCTCGTCGGCCGCAACGGCGCCGGCAAGTCGACCCTGGTCCAGATCCTCACCGGGCTCCAGGCCGCCGACGAGGGCGAGGTCCGCTTCGACGGCGAGCCCGCGCCCCCGCCGGCCGACCGCGACGCCTGGCGCCGCAAGGTGGCCTGCGTCTACCAGAAGCCCACCGTCGTACCCGAGCTGACGGTCGCCGAGAACCTGTTCATCAACCGGCAGCCCCTCCGGCGCGGATTCATCAGCTGGCGCAGCCTGCGCGCCGAGGCCGCCGAACTCCTCGCCACCTGGGACGTGCACGTCGACCCGGAGGCCCGCACCGCCGACCTCAAGGTCGAGGACCGCCAAATGGTGGAGATCGCCCGGGCGTTGAGCTTCGGCGCCCGGTTCATCATCCTCGACGAGCCGACCGCGCAGCTCGACAACCGCGAGATCGAGAGGCTGTTCACCCGCATGCGGGCGCTCCAGGATTCCGGCGTCACCTTCCTGTTCATCTCGCACCACCTGCAGGAGGTGTACGAGGTCTGCCAGACCGTGACGGTCCTGCGCGACGCGCGCTGGATCACCACGGCCCCGGTCGCCGAACTCCCGCGCCGGGCGCTGGTGGAGGCCATGGCGGGGGAGTCCCTGGAGGCCATCGCCGAACAGGCCGTGGACCCCGGGGACGTCGACCACGAGGCCCCCGTCCTGCTGGACGCCCGCGGGCTCACCTCACCGGCGTACCGGGACATCGACCTCACCGTGCGCCGCGGCGAGGTCGTCGGGCTCGCCGGCATCAGCGGCAGCGGCAAGGTGGAGCTCGCCGAGTCCTTCGCGGGGCTGCACAGCCCGACCGGCGGCACCGCCGAACTGGACGGGAACCGGCTGCCGTTCGGCGATGTGCGGGCCGCCCTCAAGGCCGGCGTCGCCTGTGTGCCCCGCGACCGGCACGACCAGGGCCTGGTCGCCGGCATGACCATCGGCGACAACGCCACCATGAGCGTCCTCGACCGGCTCGGCCGCTTCGGCTTCGTCGGCACCGAACGCAAGCGCGGCCTCGCCACCGCCCTCATCGAACGCCTCGACATCCACACCGAGGGCCCCGGGCAGCCGGTCTCCGACCTGTCCGGCGGCAACGCGCAGAAGGTCGTCATGGCCCGCGCGCTGGCCTCCGACCCCCGGCTGCTCGTCCTGATCAACCCCACCGCGGGCGTCGACGTGAAGTCCAAGGAATCCCTGCTGTCCCGAGTGGACAGCGCCCGCGAGGACGGCATCGCCGTGCTCGTCGTCTCCGACGAACTCGACGACCTGCGCCGCTGCGACCGGGTCCTCGTCCTGTTCCACGGCCGCGTCGTCGCCGAGCACCCGGCGGGCTGGCGCGACCACGAGCTGATCGCCTCCATCGAAGGAGTGGACAACCATGGCTGACACCAAGGCCCCTCCGGCCCTGCCGGTGAAGGTGCCGGACGCCCGTGCCGCCAGGACGGTCCTGCTCCGCCGGGCCCGCGAACTCGCCCTGGTCCCGGCCCTGTTGCTGCTGCTGGTGCTCGGCGCGCTGGTCAACGACTCGTTCCTCACCGAACGGAACCTGATCTCGATCCTCGGCGCCTCCGCCGCCCTCGCGATGGTCGTGCTGGCCGAGTCGCTGGTCCTCATCACCGGCAAGTTCGACCTGTCCCTGGAGTCGGTCGTCGGCATCGCGCCAGCCGTCGGGGCGCTCCTCGTGCTGCCCGCCGCCCAGTCCGGCTGGGGCACCGAACTCCCCGCCGCCCTCTCCCTGCTGGCGGTCCTCCTGGTGGGCGCCGCCGTGGGCGCCTTCAACGGCATCCTCGTCGTGAGGTTCAAGCTCAACGCGTTCATCGTGACGCTCGCGATGCTGATCGTGCTCCGTGGACTGCTGGTCGGCGCGACCAAGGGCAAGACGCTGTTCGGGATGCCCGACAGCTTCTACTCCCTGGCCACCACGACCTTCCTCAACATCCCGATGTCGGTCTGGCTCGCGGCGGCGGCCTTCGCGATCGCCGGGCTCGTGCTGAAGTACCACCGCGTCGGCCGCGCCCTGTACGCCATCGGCGGCAACGCGGACGCGGCCCGCGCGGCCGGCATCCGGGTCGAGCGGGTGATGCTCGGCGTGTTCGTCGTCGCGGGCACCCTCGCGGCCGTCGGCGGGATCATCCAGACGGGTTACGTCGGCGCGATCAGCGCCAACCAGGGCAACAACATGATCTTCACCGTGTTCGCGGCCGCGGTGATCGGCGGCATCAGCCTGGACGGCGGCAAGGGCACCATGTTCGGCGCCCTGACCGGCGTACTCCTGCTGGGCGTGGTGCAGAACCTGCTCACCCTCGCCCAGGTCCCGTCGTTCTGGATCCAGGCCATCTACGGCGGAATCATCCTGGTCGCCCTCATGATCGCCCGTGTCACCACGGGCCGGGCCCAGGACTGACCACGGCTGCCAACCGCCCCTCGACGGAAAGGACTTCAGTGTCCCAGGCCCACGGCACCCCCACCCGCGTCACCGCGGTCGACACCTACGACATCCGCTTCCCCACCTCGCGCGAGCTCGACGGCTCCGATGCGATGAACCCGGACCCCGACTACTCGGCCGCGTACGTCGTACTGCGCACGGACAGTCAAGAAGGCGTCGACGGGCACGAGGGCCACGGGTTCACCTTCACCATCGGGCGGGGCAACGAGATCCAGGTCGCCGCGATCGAGGCGCTGCGCGGCCATGTCGTGGGCCGGTCCGTCGAGGAGCTGTGCGCCGACCCGGGGACCCTCAACCGCGACCTGATCGGCGACAGCCAGCTGCGCTGGCTCGGCCCCGAGAAGGGCGTGATGCACATGGCGATCGGCGCGGTCATGAACGCCGTGTGGGACCTCGCCGCCAAGCGCGCCGGCAAACCGCTCTGGCGGCTGCTGGCCGACGCCGACCCGGAGTGGATCGTCCGGCAGATCGACTTCCGGTATCTCACCGACGAGCTCACCCCCGAGGAGGCGCTGGCGATGCTGCGCCGGGGCCGCGAGGGCGCACAGGAGCGCGTCGCCCGGCTGCTGGAGCGCGGCTACCCCGCCTACACCACCTCGGCCGGCTGGCTCGGCTACGACGACGACAAGCTCACCCGGCTCGCCGCCCAGGCCGTCGCCGACGGCTTCCGGCAGATCAAGCTGAAGGTCGGCGCCGACCTGGAGGACGACGTACGGCGCTGCCGCGTCGCCCGCTCGGTGGTCGGACCGGACATCCGCATGGCGATCGACGCCAACCAGCGCTGGGACGTGGCCGAGGCGATCCGCTGGACCAAGGCACTCGCCGAGTTCGACCCTTATTGGATCGAGGAGCCCACCAGCCCCGACGAGGTCCTCGGCCACGCGGCGATCCGCGAGGCCGTCGCCCCGGTGAAGGTGGCCACCGGCGAGCACGTGCAGAACAGGGTCGTCTTCAAGCAGCTCCTGCAGGCCGGCGCCCTCGACGTCGTCCAGATCGACGCGGCCCGCGTCGGCGGCGTCAACGAGAACCTCGCCATCCTGCTGCTCGCCGCCAAGTTCGGGGTGCCCGTGTGCCCGCACGCGGGCGGTGTCGGGCTGTGCGAACTGGTGCAGCACCTGTCGATGTTCGACTACGTGGCGGTCACCGGCACCACCGAGGACCGGGTCATCGAGTACGTCGACCATCTGCACGACCACTTCCTCGATCCGGTGGTGATCAGGGAAGGTCACTACACGGCACCCGCCGCGCCGGGCTTCTCGGCCGCCATGCGACCCGAGTCGATCGCGCGGTACACGTTCCCCGGCGGTGAGTTCTGGGCCGCCGACCTCCGGACGCAGAAGAAGGGACAGGCGGCATGAGTGACTTCGACGGTCTCAAGGCGCTGGTGACGGGAGGTGCCTCCGGCATCGGCCGGGCCACGGCCGAACTCCTCGCCGCGCGCGGCGCCCAGGTCGCCGTGCTCGACCTGGACCCGTCGTCCGTCGACAAGCCCCTGCTCGCCCACCGCGCCGACGTGAGCGACGACGCGTCCGTGCGCGGGGCCGTGGCGGACGCCGTGGAGCACCTCGGCGGACTGGACGTGCTGGTCAACAACGCGGGCATCGGCGCCCTCGGCACCGTCGAGGACAACGACGACACCGAGTGGCACCGGGTCATGGACGTCAATGTCGTCGGCATGGTCCGGGTCTCCCGCGCCGCCCTGCCCCACCTGCGGCGGTCCGAGCACGCGGCCGTCGTCAACATCTGCTCCATCGTCGCCACCGCCGGGCTCCCGCAACGGGCGCTGTACAGCGCGACCAAGGGCGCCGTGTACGCGCTCACCCTCGCCATGGCAGCCGACCACGTCCGCGAGGGCATCCGCGTCAACTGCGTCAACCCCGGCACGGTCGACACCCCCTGGGTGGGGCGACTGCTCGGCTCCGCCGCCGACCCGGCCGCCGAACGCGCCGCCCTGGAGGCCCGCCAGCCCACCGGCCGGCTCGTCTCGGCCGCCGAGGTCGCGGGCGCCGTCGCCTACCTCGCGAGCCCGCTCTCCGGCGCCACGACCGGCACCGCCCTCGCCGTCGACGGCGGCATGCAGGGCCTGCGACTGCGGCCGGTGGAGCAGTGAGCATCCCCCGGGGACTCGGCTTCGGAGCCGCCGTCATCGGCAACCTCTACACCGAGGTCACCGACGAGCAGGCCCAGGCGGCGGTGTCCGCCGCCTGGCAGCGCGGCATCCGCTACTACGACACCGCGCCGCACTACGGCCTCGGACTGTCCGAACGCCGCCTCGGCGTGGCCCTGCGCGAGCACCCGCGCGAGGAGTACACGGTCTCGACCAAGGTGGGCCGCCGCCTGGAGCCGCGGACCGGCGGCGGCGACGACCTGGCGAACGGCTTCGCCGTCCCCGCCACCCGGCGCCGCGTGTGGGACTTCACCGCGGACGGCGTCCGACGCACCCTGGAGGCGAGCCTGGAACGGCTCGGCCTCGACCGCGTCGACATCGTCTACCTGCACGACCCCGACGACCACGCCGAACAGGCCTTCCGGGAGGGCTATCCGGCCCTGGAGAAGCTCCGCTCCGAGGGCGTGGTCGGCGCGATCGGCGTCGGCATGAACCAGGCGGAGATGCTCACCCGCTTCGTCCGCGACACGGACGTCGACGTGATCCTGTGCGCGGGCCGCTACACGCTGCTCGACCAGAGCGCGCTCACCGAACTACTGCCGGCGGCCGTGGAGCGGGGTGTCTCCGTGGTGATCGGCGGCGCCTTCAACTCGGGTCTGCTCGCGGACCCGAAACCGGGGGCGACGTACAACTACGCCCAGGCGCCCGCGGAACTGCTGGACAAGGCCCTGCGCATGAAGGAGACAGCCCGGCGCCACGGCATCAGCCTGCGCGCCGCCGCACTGGCCTTCTGCGTGGCCCATCCGGCGGTGGCGAGCGTCCTGGTCGGCGCCCGCTCGGCCGCCGAGGTCCACGACTGCGCTGATCAGTTCGCCACCCCGGTGCCCGCCGCTTTCTGGCAGGAGCTGCGGGACACCGGACTCCTGGACACCGAGGAGCCGGCATGAGGGTCGCCCTGCACACCCAGGTCCGCGCGGACCGCGTCGCCGAGTACGAGGCCGCCCACCGTGAGGTGCCGGCCGAGCTCACGCACGCGATCCGGGCCGCCGGGGTCACGGCCTGGACGATCTGGCGCAGCGGCACCGACCTCTTCCACCTCCTGGACTGCGAGGACTACGGCCGCCTCCTCGCCGAGCTGGAGAAGCTGCCGGTCAACCTGGCCTGGCAGGCCCGCATGGCCGAGCTGCTCGACGTGGTGCACGACTACTCGGCCGCGGGCGCGGACGCCCGCCTGCCCGTCGTGTGGGAGCTGCCGTGACCGTCGTCGACGCCCACCACCACGTCTGGGACCTCTCCGTGCGGGACCAGGACTGGATCACGGGACCCGAACTCCAGCCGCTGAGAAGGAACTTCTCCGTCGGCGACCTGGCCGACGAGGCGGGGCCGGCCGGCGTCGGCCGTACCGTCCTCGTCCAGACGGTCACCGTCGCCGAGGAGACCCCGGAGTTCCTGGCCCTCGCCGCCGAGCACGAGCTGATTGCGGGAGTCGTCGGCTGGACCGACCTCACCCGTCCGGACGTCGCCGAGGAACTGGCCCGGCTGCGTGAGCTGCCCGGCGGGCCGTACCTCAAGGGCATCCGCCACCAGGTGCAGGGCGAGCCCGACCCGCAGTGGCTGCTGCGCGCGGACGTACGGCGGGGACTGACCGCCGTCGCCGAGGCGGGGCTGGTCTACGACCTGGTCGTACGGCCCCACCAGCTGCCCGCCTGCGCCAAGGCCGCCGCCATTCTCCCCGGACTCACCTTCGTCCTCGATCACCTGGGCAAACCGCCGATCGCCGCCGGCACCCGCGAACCCTGGGCGACGGACCTCCGCGCCCTCGCCGCGCTCCCCAACACCGCCTGCAAGCTCTCCGGCATGGTCACCGAGGCCGACCTCGCGTCCTGGACCCCCGACGACCTGCGTCCGTACGCCGACACGGTCCTGGACGCCTTCGGAGCGGACCGGTCGATGTTCGGCTCGGACTGGCCGGTTTGCACGCTGGCGGCGACGTACGGCGAAGTGCTGGACGCCGCCGCCGAGTTGACCTCCGCGCTCTCCGACGCCGAACGCACAGAGATCTTCGAGGGCACCGCCGCTCGTGTCTACGGTCTTTGACGGCGGCCCGGCGCGAGACGGCCCGCTCGTCCTCAGCTCCGTTCCGGCCCGTCGACGTTGAAGGTCGACTCCCCTCCGGCGCCCGCACGCACGACGACGATGTCGGCGGGCTCGGCCGAAGGGTTGCTCTCGCGGTGAACGGCGCCCTTGGGGACGTGGATGAAGTCACCGGGGCCGGCCTCCACCGTGTTCGCGCCGTCCGGGCCGAACTCCATCCTCAGCGCGCCGGTGAGGACGTAGATCACCGATTCCCAGTCGCCGTGGTGGTGCCAGCCGGAGACCATGCCCGCCTCGGTGCGGACGAATCCCGACCAGGTCCCCTCGGTGGCGAACGCCTCCTGCCGGTCCATCCCCGGAGTGGGCGGCCCGGGCCTTCGGCCATCGGGTGTGACGACCCTGACGCGATCCTGCTGACTGGTCATGGCAAGTCCCTTTCTCGCGAGCCTTCGAACCTCACGACCTCTGACTCATCCCCGCCAGCCGCGTGGGCGGCAGATACTCCCGCACATACGTCCGTTCCCAGCACGCGCCCGTCTCCCGCAGCTCGCGCCAGGTCGTGTAGCGGTAGCGGAAGAGGCGGGCGCGGATGTGGCGGGGCGGCTCGTCGGGCGGGAACGGCGAGTGGCGCAGCAGCCGCAGGGTGTCGCGGTCGTTCTCCAGGAGCCGCTCGACCAGGCCGCCGAACCACGATCCTGCGTAGGCGGGGGACAGCGCGGCGAACCACATCAGCCAGTCCAGCCGCAGGTGGTAGGGCGCGAACTGCCGGGGCCAGCGGCGGGGGTCGCCCGGTTTGCCCCTGAACTCGTACTCCCGCCAGTCGGAGTCCTCGCGCGGGACGTCGTCGGAGGTGCCCTCGATCACCACCTCGTAGCGGGTCCTGCTGACGCTGCCGAACGCGCCGTAGGTGTTGACGAGGTGCAGCGGGTCGAACGAGCGGTTCATGATCTGGCGGCGGGAGATCATGTTGGCGACCGGGTGGTAGCTCAGGGTCAGCAGCAGCACGGCGACCGCCAGGACCACGACCTCGTACCAGAGCGGCGCGTCCGCGACGGCCGGCGGATTGCCCGGGAACCGGACCGCCGACAGGGCCAGCACGATGGTGATCCAGTTCAGCCAGGAGAAGTTGCCGGACAGGACCAGCCACAGCTGGGTGACGATCATCAGCGCGGCGGCGGCCGTCGCGATCGGCTGCGGGGTGAAGAGCAGGACGGGCACGACGAGTTGGGTGACGTGGTTGGCCGCCACCTCGACGCGGTGCACGGGCTTCGGCAGATGGTGGAAGAACCAGCTCAGCGGGCCCGGCATCGGCTGGGTCTCGTGGTGGTGGTCCAGGCAGGTGAGCTTGCGCCAGCACTCGTCGCCGCGCATCTTGATCAGACCGGCGCCGAACTCGACGCGGAACAGGATCCAGCGCAGCAGGAACAGCACCACGACCGGCGGCGCCACCTCGTCGTTGCCGAGGAAGACGGCGAGGAAGCCGACCTCCAGCAACAGCGACTCCCAGCCGAACGAGTACCAGGTCTGGCCGACGTTGACGATCGACAGGTACAGCGCCCAGGGGACCAGCCACAGCAGCATGGCACCCCACAGCGGCAGCATCGAGTCGAGCCCGGCCAGCAGCGCCGCCGACACCGCGCAGCCCGCCCACGCGCAGGCGGCGAAGAAGCGGTCCGAGTAGTGGAGTTGGAACACGCTCGGGGCGGCCCTGAAGCGCACCCGCGCCACGAAGGCCGGCACGGGCAGCATGCCGCGCTCGCCCGTCAGCGCCCGGAACTGAAGGGCCGCCGTCAGGAAGGCGACGAGGTACACGCCGGCCAGAGCCCGCTGGAAGACCAGCCGGCTCGTCCAGTAGTCCGGTGCGACGAACCAGTCCACGGCCGAACCCCTCCTCTCCTCATTGTCGCCCCCTCAGCTCGGTGACTCTCCGTATACCACTTCCCCGGTTGTGTAACCCGAGCGGCCCGGCCCCCTGCCGGTCGTCCACGGCGAGCGGGCGATTCAGTTCTGTCGTCCCAGTCGAAGAATCCGGCAAATACTGGCAAGGTGGCCCCATGGTTGATCGGGGAGCGAGCGCCCTGTCACTCCCGGACGACTGGCCCGCCCACCCGGACCCGATCCTGGCGCTCAACCGCATGGGTACCTTCGACTGGGACCTGGACAGCGGCGTGTTCCACATGGACGCCCAGGCCCACGACGTCTTCGACCTTCGCCCCGACGAGTACGACGGCAACCCCGCGACCCTGGCCGTACGAGTGCCGCCCCCGGAGGGCTACCGGCTGGACGGCCTGGTCTCGCAGGCCATGAAGGACGGCAGCGAGAACTACGGCGCCTACTTCCGGATCCGCTGCCGCGACGGCACCCTGCGCTGGACCCACACCCAGGGCTACATCCGGCGCGACGAGACCGGCCGCCCCCGCCGCATCGTCGGCATCGTCCGCGACGCCACCGACGAACTCGCCGAGAGCAAGGACCGGCGCGAGGAGGCGGCCGACGACGAGGCCCGCCGGGAGCAGACCAACGTCGTCCAGCTCACCACGGCCGCGCTCGCCCACGCCCGCACCATCCAGGACGTCATCGACGTCCTCAAGGACACCCACGGCCTGACCCATCTCGGTGCCAAGAGCCTGGTGATGGGCCTGGTCGAGGCCGGCCGCATCCGGCTGGTCGCCGAGGGACCCGCCGGCAGCTTCGTACCCGGCACCCTGATCACCCGGATCGACGAGCAGTACCCGATGAGCGAGGTCGTACGGACCCTCAGCCCGCGCTTCATCGAGTCGCCGGAGGAGTTCGCGGAGAGCTACCCGGTCCTCTGGCCGCACATCACCGACCTGCACATCACGTCCGCCGCCTACATGCCGCTGATCGCCCAGGCCAGGCCCATCGGTGCCATCGGACTCCTCTACAGCGACCGGCTCGGCTTCTCCCCCGAAGAGCGCAACGTGCTCGTCGCCCTCGGGAGCAGCATCGCGCAGAGCCTGCAGCGAGCCATGCTCTACGAGCAGGAGAAGGACCTGGCCACCGGCCTGCAGCAGGCCATGCTGCCCCGCACCATCCCGAGCGTCCCCGGCGCCGACGTCGCCGTCCGCTACCGTGCCGCCGGCTCCGCGGGCTCCCTCGGCCGGGACATCGGCGGCGACTGGTACGACCTCATCCCGCTGCCGGGCGGACGGGTCGGCGCCGTCATCGGCGACGTCCAGGGCCATGACACGCACGCCGCCGCCGTCATGGGCCAGCTGCGCATCGTCCTGCGCGCCTACGCCGCCGAGGGGCACACCCCCGCCACCGTGATGGCCCGCGCCTCGGTGTTCCTGCACGAGCTGGACACCGACCGCTTCGCGACCTGCCTGTACGCCGAGGCCGACCTGTCCACCGGGGTGGTGCAGGTGGTGCGGGCCGGTCATATCGACCCGCTGATCCGGGAGCCCGGCGGCGCCTGTCGGCGCGTCTCCGTCGAGGGCGGGCTGCCGCTCGGTCTGTCCGCGGAGTTCGGGCAGCTCGAATACCCGGTCGGCACGATCGAACTGGACTCCGACCACACCCTGCTGCTGTGCACCGACGGCCTGATCGAACAGCCCGGCGCCGACCTGGACGACGGCATGCAGACCCTCACCGCCCTCATCGCCACCGGCCCGGAGGACGTACGCGCCCTCGCGGACAGCCTCATCGACGTGGCCGAGGAACGCGGCGGCGACGACGACGTGGCGCTGCTCCTGCTGCGCCGCCGCGTCCTGGACGCCCCGCAGGCCGGCGGCCGCCTCCAGCAGCACGTCGCGCCCGGTGACCCCGAGGCGCTCACCGCGGCCCGGCACATGATCCGGGCCGCGGTGCGTGCGTGGGGCGCGGCCGAGCGGGCCGACGAGATCGAACTGGCCGCCGACGAGCTGATCACCAACGCCCTCATGCACACCGAGGGGGCCGCGGTCGTGACCCTGCGGGTCCTCGCCGGCTCCGACCGCCGGCTGCGCGTCGAGGTCGAGGACTCCTCCAGCGCCCTGCCGCGCCGCCGGGAGGCGGGGGAGTCGGGTGTCTCCGGCCGTGGACTGCTCCTGGTCGACCTGCTCACGGACGTGTGGGGCGTGGAGGCGCGCGGCGGCGGCAAGGCGGTGTGGTGCGAGTTCGTGGTGCCGGAGCGGAGCTGAGGCTGTCGGTGCCGGATGGCACCCTGGACGTATGCCGGAACTCCCCGAGGTCGAAGCGCTCAAGGACTTCCTGACCGAGCACCTGGTCGGCCAGGAGATCGTGCGGGTGCTGCCCGTCGCGATCAGCGTCCTCAAGACGTACAACCCGCCGGTCACCGCGGTCGAGGGCCACGAGGTCAGCGCGGTCCACCGCCACGGCAAGTTCCTCGACCTCGTCACGGCCGAGGGCCCCCACCTGGTGACCCACCTCGCCCGAGCGGGCTGGCTGCATTGGAAGGACGAGCTCCCGAGCGGCATGCCCCGCCCCGGCAAGGGCCCGCTCGCGCTGCGCGTGGCCCTGGAGACCGGCGCGGGCTTCGACCTCACGGAGGCCGGTACGCAAAAGCGCCTCGCGGTGTACGTCGTCCACGACCCCCAGGAGGTCCCGGGGATCGCCCGCCTCGGCCCGGACCCGCTCGCCGACGACTTCGACGAGCCGCGCTTCGCCGCCCTGCTGAAGGGCGAGCGCCGGCAGATCAAGGGCGCCCTGCGCGACCAGAGCCTGATCGCCGGCGTCGGCAACGCCTACAGCGACGAGATCCTGCACGCGGCGAAGATGTCCCCGTTCAAGCTGGCGGCGTCCCTGACACCCGGGGAGACCGCCACGCTGTACGAGGCCCTGCGGACGACCCTCACCGAGGCGGTCGAGCGCTCACGCGGGATCGCGGCGGGCCGCCTCAAGGCCGAGAAGAAGAGCGGCCTGCGCGTGCACGGCCGCACCGGCGAGCCCTGCCCGGTCTGCGGCGACACCATCCGCGAGGTCTCCTTCAGCGACTCCTCGCTCCAGTACTGCCCGACCTGCCAGACGGGCGGGAAGCCGCTTGCGGACCGCAGGATGTCGAGGCTGCTCAAGTAAGTCGAGGCTGCTCAAGCAAGGGGAGCGGGGGTGCGCTAACGGGGGTTGAGCGTCACCAGGCGCTCCCCGTCGGCCGTGCGCACCTCGTAGTGCGCGATCTCCTCGGCGTGCATCGCCGAGGCGCCCGTCATGCTGTTCTCCCGGGCGTCGTGGTGAGCCGCCGACCAGCTGGTCACGGTCTCCTCCGAGCCGTCCCGGCCGATGGCGATCAGATGGCAGGGGCGCGGCCCCGCGCCGTCCTTCACCTTCAGCTCCACCTGGCTGCCGTACGCCTCGTTCTCCGTGGTGACCTGGGCCCACACCCCGGAGCGTTCATCGGTGGCCTCGACGATCTGGACGGACTTGCCGTCGCCGCCCGCCATCATCGCGACGCCGGGTGCGGCGAGCGCGATCGCCACCGAGGCGGCCACCGCGAAGAGCGTGCGCCGGCGCGTGGCGCGCCGGCGGACCGCCACCTCCTCCAGCAGCCGGTTCAGCATCTGCGGGCCGGGCTGAGCCATGGGGTGCACGAACTGGGGCGTGGCCCGCCGGTACAGCATCAACTGGCGGGTGATGGGCCCGAACTCGGTCACGTGTGCCGCGCAGCGCGCGCACTCCATGAGGTGGTCCTCGAAGCGGAAAGCCTCCGCCTCGTTCAGCACGCCGAGCGCGTACGCGGCGACGTCGCGATGCCTCTCCAGGGACCTCATGCCGAATCCTCGTGCCGTTGGGTGTGGGGTGTGTTACTCCTTGCGCCCACTGGTACGCACCAGGCAGTCGAATCACTCAAGGCCGACACAGAATCGCAACCAAGGGATTCGGAGCGGTCGGCGCGGAGGATTGGTCCGAGGAGAAAAGAACTTAAAAAAGATGGATGGCGAGGTGCCCGAGCGGCAGTCCGAGCTGCCACGCCGGCGTCCACACCTTCGGTCCCTCGTCCTCCCCGACCGGCGCCCCGCCGCCCGGCACCGCGTTCAGATCGGGCGCGAGCAGCTCGGTCTCCTGGAGCCAGCGCCAGGCCGCCTCCGCCAGCTCCAGGTCGGGCGCGGGCCCCCCGGAGTCGGCGGCCTCGGCCGCGAGCACCGCCATCCGCTCGCGCACCCAGTCCTGCCACGGCTGGTCGTAGGCCGTCAACGAGAGCCAGGTCTCCAGCTGGGTCACGACCCGGATGCCGGAGAGCTCGCCGTCGGTGTCGGACAGGAAGATGGTCAGCGCCAGGGCGTCACGCCCGGCGCGGAACTCGAAGGACGTCGGCGGCATCAGATCGCCGGTGCGCAGCAGCTCGTCGGCGATGTACTCGGCGTACAACCACGCCATGGGGACGGTGAGTTCACCGCCACCGGTGCCGTCCGTGCTCTCCTGACCTCTGTGCAGCATCCCTTCCTGCCTTCCTCCGGTGAGTGCGTCGCCCTACCCCGGGGCCGTGGGCCCTTGCCCAATCCGGAACACGGATGAGGACAGCCGATTACTCAACCGGGGTGTTCAGCAAGGCGCTTTACGGAGGTTTGACTCGCCCTTCGGTTTCACCGCAGGTCGGCCGCGTATCCGGGAAGCACCCGACGCAGGGCCCGCAGCGCGTAGTACGCGCGGGACTTCACCGTACCGGGCGGAATTCCAAGGGTTTCCGCGGCCTCCGCCACACTCGCCCCTTGGAAGTACACGAGCACCAGGACTTCACGGTGCTCCGGAGTGAGTGTCTTCACAGCCTCGCGGACGTCGAGCATCTCGGCGGCCCGCTCGGCGTGGTCGGAGATCACGCGCGCGTTCTCCAGGATCGCGTCCCCGACCTCCGCCGGCCGGGCCTGCCGGGCCCGCCGCGCGTCGATGGCGAGCCGCCGCCCGACGGTCATCAGCCAGGGCCGCACCGAGTCGAAGTCGTCGGCGCGCAGGGCCTCGGGATGCTGCCAGGCGCGCACCAGCGTCTCCTGCACGAGGTCCTCGGCGCGCTGCCGGTCGCCGTCGCAGAGCCGGAGCAGGAGCGCGAAGAGGGGCCGGCCGTGCTCGCGCTGCAGTGCGGCGAGCTCGTGCTCGGCGGTCGTCCCGTTCGTGAGGGTGGTTCCGGCCGTCATGGCCGTATGGCATCGCAGGGTGCGGTCCGGGGACAGAGCGCACGCACGGATCTGCGGCGGACGGTCGATCGCGTCGGCGAACGGTTCGGTGAACGGTCCCTTCCGCCTGGCGGGTCGCGCCGGACGGCCTAATCGAAGTGGCCGGATTGTTTGACAGTGTGCTCTATTTCGTACCTATTTTGGTGCGTATATACGACCACTAGGGGTGAGCTGATGATCGCACGCAGTCGGCTCGTGGCCATCGCTGTCACGGCCGTCCTCGCCGCAGGAGCCGCCTGCCAGGCCCACAACCGGGACGCCTCGGGGCGCCTGGGCCCCTCCGCCGGCTCCCGCGGCTTCACCCTCGTCGCGTCCGGCGACGTCGTCCCCCATACCGCGGTCATCGATCGCGCTCGATTCGACGCGGGCGGCCGGGGCTACGACTTCCGCCCGATGTTCGCCGGTGTGAAACCCGTGGTCTCCCGCGCCGATCTGGCGCTGTGTCACATGGAGACCGTCTACGGCGAGAACGGCGAGTACACCGGCTCCCCCTTGTTCAAGTCGCCGCCGGAGGTCGCCCAGGGTCTGGCCGCGACCGGTTACGACGGCTGCTCCACCGCCTCCAACCACAGTCTCGACGACGGCGCCTCCGGCATCCTGCGCACCCTGAACGCCCTCGACCGGGCGAAGGTGCGGCACGCCGGCACGGCCCGCACCGAGGGCGAGGCGCGCAGCGTGACGGTGCTGCGCGCGGGCGCGGCCAAGGTGGCGCACCTCGCGTACACCTATGGCGTGAACGACTTCCCGCTCCCGCCGGGGCAGCCCTGGGCGGTCAATCTGATCGACCGGGACAAGATCGTGGCGGACGCCCGGGCCGCCCGGAAGGCCGGCGCCGACGTGGTCGTCGTGTCGATGCACTGGGGCACCGAATGGCAGGACAAGCCCGACGAGGAGCAGTTGACGCTGGCCCGTGAGCTCACCGCCGCCCGCTCGGGCGAGCGCCCCGACATCGACCTGATCCTCGGTACCCACGCCAACGTCCCGCAGGCCTACGAGAAGGTCAACGGCACCTGGGTGGTCTACGGCATGGGCGACCAGGTCGCCGCCGCGATGTACAACCAGCAGGGCGTGCAGGACCCGCGCGGCAACCAGTCCACCCTCGCCCGCTTCACCTTCACCCCGCCGAAGCGGGCGGGCGGGCGCTGGGAGGTGTCGAAGGCCGAGTTCGTGCCGCAGCTGTTCGACATCGACGCGGGCCGCGTCCTCAACCTCAACCGGTCCATCGCCCAGGGCGCCGAACTGCGCGGCGTGCGGGACCGGATCCGGGAGGTCGTGCTGAGCCGGGGGGCGGGCGAGGACGGGCTCGTCATGGGGGAGTAGGCCGGGTCCCTGCCCGAGGCGGTCCGCCCGGGTCCGCCCGGGTCAGTCCGTGCCCTCGTGGTCGAAGGTCTTCAGCATCTCCTTGAGCACGCGCGCGCACGCCCTCAGCTCGGCGTCGGTCAGATCGCCGCCGACCTGCCGGTTCAGGGCGTGCTCGCGCTCGAGGATGCCGGTGATGACGGCCTCGCCCTCGTCCGTGATCCGGATCAGGGAGGACCGCTGGTGCGCGGGATTGGGGGTGGCCTCGACCCAGCCCCTGGCCGCCGCGTCGTTGACCATGCGCTGTACGAACTGCCGGGTCAGCGTCATGACCCGGCCCATCTGAGGCACCGTCATGGGCCCGTATCTGTGCAGCAGCGCGAGTACGGAGCGCACGCCGACGGACACCCCCTCGACCTCTTCGCCCTGTTCGAGCTTGCGCAGGCCGCGCCGGTAGAGCGCGCCGATCAGATCGAACACCTCGCTGACCCGGTGGCCCAGCTCGTCGGGGGAGAGCGGCTTGTCGGAGTCGTTCACGCGGCCATCATGACACCTCGGTTGCCAAACCGCTTCGAACATGACACCTTGGTTGTCATGACGACAGTGACGAAAGCTTCGGACCTGCGCTTCTTCCCCTCGACCGACGGCGACCTCGCCTACGTCGACACCGGCTCCGGGGACCTCGTGGTCCTCCTCCACTCCGGATACGTCGACCACCGCGTCTGGCACGCCCAGATACCCGCCCTCGCCGCCGGTCACCGCGTGATCGCCCCGGACGTGCGCGGACACGGCTCCTCCGCCAACGCGAGCATGCCCTTCCGCTGGGCCGACGACCTGGCCGGCCTGCTGCGCCACCTCGACGCGGGCCCCGCGGTCCTCGTCGGTCTCTCCATGGGCGGGCTCATCGCCACCAACACGGTGCTGGAGTACCCCGAGCTCGTCCGCGCGGTCGTGACCTGCGGCGCCGCGACCGGGGAGTTCCAGTACACCGATGACTGGACCCGCGAACTCTGGGCCGAGATGGGGAGCGCCCTGGCCGCCGGGGACGTGGAGAGATGGCTCGCGGCCTTCGCGCGTGTCGTACCCGGCCCGAGCCGGACCCTCGAGGACGTCGATCCGGAGATCCTGCGCCTGGTCACGGACCTGGCGCGTGGCACTCTCGCCAAGCACACGCCCGGCGAGAAGGACTGGTCGGTGTCCGTGACCGACACCTTCGCCCGCGCGGCGGAGATCACCGTGCCGCTGCTCACGGTCAACGGCGGCCTGGAACCCGACGACATGCTCACCGCGGCCGAGCGGCTCACCACCACCGTCCGCCACGGCCGCGCCGAGATCGTCGACGGCGTCGGCCACTACCCGAACCTGGAGAAGCCGCAGGAGTTCAACCGGATCCTGCTCGACTTCCTGCACTCCCTGTGACGGCGCCCCGCCTGCCCTGAGGCGGTCGCGGGGGACGGGTCACAGCGGGCTCTACGGCACCACCGTCACCGGCCATCGCCCGGCCTTGACCAGCCGGATCGCGACGGAACCCACGATCCGGTGCCCGGCCTGCTCCGAGGCGCCCACCACCACCGCGTCCGCCTTCAGATCGTCCGCGGCCTTCACCAGACCGTTGTAGGGGTCTCCCTGGAAGGTGTGGAACTCCCAGCGGACGTCGAATATCCCCTTCAGCCGCTCGGTCGCGTCCCGGATCTGGGCGATCAGATCCTCGGCGATCTCGCTGGTCGTGTCCGCGACCGGCGCCCCCAGCGCCGCGCCCGCCGTCATCACCGGCTGCACGTACACGACGGCGAGCAGGGCGTTCTGCCGCCGGGCGAGACCACCCGCGTAGGCGGCGGCGCGCATCGAGGAGTCGGAGCCGTCCACCCCGACCACGATGACCTTGGGTCCGTCCGTGCCCCGCTCGAACCTGTGCGCGTGCTGTTCCGTCACGGCAGGAGGCTATCGGAAGCCGCGGGTCCCACCGCCCGCCGGGACGCTCGACGGGCGAAGAGGCCCGCGGCTTCCTAAAGTCGGAACATGAGTGCCACCGTGGAAGCGGCCCACGACAAGCGCGCCACGGGCCCGACACGACCGCCCGGGAAAAGGCTGCTCAGCAGGGTGCCGGAGGGGTTCGCGACCTTCTTCGGCGCCCTCGGACTGCTCTGTGTCCTGCTGGCCTTCATCCCGCCGCTGCGTGTCGCGCTGCGGCCCGTCGTGCGCGTCCTCGACCAGATCATCGTCCCCGTCAGCGCCAACCTGGCCTACGCGGTCTTCCTCTTCCTGCTCGCCGCCGCGACGGCCGCCCGCAAGAAGATCGCCTGGTGGCTGGTCGTCGTCTATCTCGGCCTGCTCGTCCTGACGGACATCCTCGGCACGGTCCTCGGCGACTACTCCGACTCCGTCCCGTCCCTCGTCGTCTGCGGCCTCGCCCTGGCCCTGCTGATCGTCGCCCGCGAGGAGTTCTACGCCGCCTCCCGCCGAGCCGCCGTACGAAGGGCACTCGGCGTCCTCGTCGTCGGGCTCGTCACCGGCATCCTGGCCGGCTGGGGGCTGGTCGAACTGTTCCCCGGCACCCTCCCGCAGAGCCAGCGGCTGGCCTGGGCCGCCGACCGGGTCTGCGGCGGCCTCGTCTCCGGCGCCACCTACGACGGACGGCCGCCGCGCCCCCTGTACTTCGTGCTCGGCCTGTTCGGCGCGCTCGCCCTGCTGAACGCCGCGGCCACCCTGTTCCGCTCGCAGCGCATGGAGGCCGCCCTGCACGACGACGAGGAGGCCCGCATCCGCGCCCTCCTCAAGAGCTACGGCGACCAGGACTCCCTGGGCTACTTCGCCACCCGGCGCGACAAGGCCGTCGTCTTCTCACCCAGCGGCAAGGCCGCCGTCACGTACCGCGTGGAGGCCGGCGTCTGCCTCGCCAGCGGGGACCCCGTCGGCGACCGGGAGGCCTGGCCGCACGCCATCGCCACCTGGCTGGAACTCGCCCGCCGCTACGCCTGGGTGCCCGCCGCGATGGGCGCCTCCGAGGACGGGGCGACCGCCTACGCGCGCGCCGGACTCGGCGCCCTGCAACTCGGCGACGAGGCGATCCTGCGGCCCCAGGACTTCGACCTCGACGGCCGCGACATGCGGGTGACCAGACAGGCCGTCCACCGCGTCCGCCGCACCGGCGCCCACTGCCGGATCCGCCGTCACTCCACGCTCGGTGAGACGGAGATGCAGGAGGTGATCCGCAAGGCCGACGCCTGGCGGGACACCGAGACCGAACGAGGCTTCTCCATGGCCCTGGACCGCCTCGGCGACCCGGCCGACGGCGACTGTCTCCTCGTCGAGGCGCTCGGCGAGGACGGCGAGCTGCTCGCCCTGCTCTCCTTCGTCCCCTGGGGCAGGGAAGGCGTCTCCCTGGACCTGATGCGCCGTGACCGCGCCCGCGCCCCCAACGGCGTCATGGAGTTCATGGTCGCCGAACTGTGCGCCGCCGCACCGAAGCTCGGCATCCGCCGGATCTCCCTGAACTTCGCCGTGTTCCGCTCGGTCTTCGAGGAGGGCGCCCGCATCGGCGCCGGACCCGTGCTGCGGCTGTGGCGGCGCATGCTGCTGTTCTTCTCCAGGTGGTGGCAACTGGAGGCGCTGTACCGCTCCAACGCCAAGTACCAGCCCCAGTGGTTCCCGCGCTTCATCTGCTACGGCGAGGCCGCCTCACTCGCCCGCATCGGCACGGCGTCCGCCATCGCCGAGGGATTCGTCTCCGTACCCTCCCTGCACAAGCTGCGCAGAAAGGGGCACCCGAGGAACGGACCGCGCCCCGCCACCACCGAGGGCCTGCCCTCGCTGGCGGCGCTCGGCCTCGAAGGAGGGGACGAGGCCGGGGCGGACGGGCCGGATGCGGGCCTGCCCGAGCAGGTCCGCATCCGGCACCACACCCTCGACCGGCTGCGCGCCGACGGCGTCGACCCCTATCCCGTGGGCATCCCGGCCCGCACCCACGCCCTCGCCGACGTCCGCGCCGGCGAGGAGGTCACCGTCGCCGGCCGGATCATGCTGGTCCGCGACTTCGGCGGCCTCGTCTTCGCCGTACTGCGCGATTGGTCGGGCGACCATCAACTCGCCCTCACCCGCAAGGACTCCGGCGCCGCCCTCGACCGCTTCACCGCCGACACCGACATCGGCGACCTCATCAGCGCCACCGGCCTCGCCGGCACCAGCGACAAGGGCGAACCGACCGTCTTCGTCACCTCCTGGCAGCTCATCGGCAAGTGCCTGCGCCCCCTGCCCGACAAACGCCGCGGCCTCGCCGACCCCGAGGCCAAGGTCCGCTTGCGCTACCTCGACCTGGTCTCCAGCCCCGCCGCCCGCGACACGGTCCGCGCCCGCTCCACCGCCGTCCAGGCCCTGCGCCAAGGCCTGCTGCAACGCGGCTACCTCGAGGTCGAGACACCGGTCCTGCAACAGATCCACGGCGGCGCCAACGCCCGGCCCTTCACCACCCACATCAACGCCTACGACCTCGACCTCTACCTGCGCATCGCCCCCGAGCTGTACCTCAAGCGGCTGTGCGTCGGCGGGGTGGAGAAGGTCTTCGAGATGGGCCGCACCTTCCGCAACGAGGGCGTCGACTACAAGCACAACCCCGAGTTCACGATCCTGGAGGCCTACCAGGCGTACGCCGACTACGACGTGATGCTCCACCTCGTGCGCGAACTCATCCAGGGCTGCGCGACCGCCGCCTTCGGCTCACCGGTCGCCCACCAGGACGGCAAGGAGTACGACATCTCCGGGCAGTGGCAGGTCAAGACGGTGTACGGCGCCATCTCCGAGGTCCTCGGCGAGGAGATCGACCCCGGCACCGAGCTGCTCCGGCTGCACCGCCACTGCGACCGCGTCGGCGTGCCGTACACCGCCGACGACGGACACGGCGACGTCGTCCTGGAGATGTACGAGCGGCTCGTCGAGGAGAAGACGCGGCTGCCCACCTTCTACAAGGACTTCCCCACCGACGTCTCCCCGCTCACCCGCCGGCACCGCACCGACCCCCGGCTCGCCGAACGCTGGGACCTCGTCGCCTTCGGCACTGAACTGGGCACCGCCTACTCCGAGCTGACCGACCCCGTCGAACAGCGCCGGCGCCTCACCGCACAGTCCCTGCTCGCCGCCGGCGGCGACCCCGAGGCGATGGAACTCGACGAGGACTTCCTCGACGCCCTCGAGTACGCCATGCCCCCCACCGGCGGCCTCGGCATCGGCGTCGACCGACTCGTCATGTTCCTCACCGGCCTGACGATCCGGGAGACCCTGCCGTTCCCCCTGGTGCGCCGCCGCTGAGGCAGACGGACTACGCCGGCTGGGCCGCGCGGGTGCAATCGCTGCGCCGTACTGGTGTCCCACTGGTGCGTCGGCCGCCCACCGGGCGACCCATGAGTCATGACGAAGGATCAGTTGCCCCCGCGTCTGCTCACCCGGCGCCGCGCGCTGCTCGCCGGCGCCGCCGCCGTCGGAGCCGCCGGCACGGCCGGCCTGTTCACGACGTTCGCGGGCGACGAGCCGGTCCGGCGCGCCGCCGCCCCCGTCGGCGGACCGCAGGCGCGCAGCCTGCTCAAGCCCTCCGCGTACCGCCTGCAGCCCCTGACGGGCTACGGCCCGCCCCAAGCGGCGCCCCGCCGCACGCCGGCGCGGCACGCACCCCTGCTGCGGGTGTCCGGACGCGGCCGCACCATGGTGCTGACCTTCGACGACGGGCCCGACGCCCGCTACACCCCGCACATCCTGGACACCCTGCGCGAGTACGACGTCCGCGCGATGTTCTTCGTGTGCGGCGAGATGGTCGCCGACAACAGGGACCTGCTGGCCCGGATGGCCGACGAGGGCCATGTCGTCGGCAACCACACCTGGTCCCACCCGCTGCTCACCCGGCTCAGCCGCGCCCGCATCCGCAAGGAGATGGAGCGCACCAGCGACATCATCGAGGAGTGCTACGGCGAGCGCCCCGCCTGGTTCCGCGCGCCCTACGGCGCCTGGAACCGCACCGCCTTCCGGCTCGGCGCCGAACTGGGCATGGAACCGCTGGCCTGGACCGTCGACACCCTCGACTGGACCACCCCCGGCGCCGGCACCATCGTCGACCGGGTGGAGAGCGGCGCCGCCCCCGGCGTCGTGGTGCTCTCGCACGACGCCGGGGGCGACCGCTCCCAGAGCGTCAGCGCGTTGCGCGCCTATCTGCCGCGACTGCTGGACTCCGGGTACCACGTCACCGTCCCGGAACGGCATTACGCGTGACGCGATGAAGCCCGAGGGCTTTCGCCGCCCGGCCGGGGACGCTCAGCGGACCTCGACCAGGCTGGCGAAAGCGACGACGTTCCCGTCATAACCGGTCTGCTCGGAGAAACCGCCGCCGCAGGTGATGACCCGCAATTCGGCGGTGCCCTTGGACGCGTAGACCCGGTCGCCGGGGAAGTTGTTCTTCTCGAACACCTCGACGCCGTAGACCTCGAATACGGCCGTCTTTCCGTCCTTGCGGGTGATCTCGACGCGATTTCCCTTCGCGAGCGAGCCGAGTCCGTAGAACACGGCGGGCCCCTGGAGGTTGTCGACATGGCCGACGACCACCGCGGTGCCCTTTTCGCCGGGGGAGACGGATCCGGTGAACCAGCCCGCCAGATTGGGGTCCTCCGGGGGTGGCGCGCCGACCCAGCCGTCCATGTCCAGGCCGACCGGGATCGTCGGCGCGTCGACCTGGATCGCGGGGATCCGGACTCGGTCCGGCAGGGCGAAGCCCAGCGGCTGGGCAGCCTGCGAGAGAAGGCCGGCGGGCAGGCCGTGGTCCGCGGCGGCCGCCGAGGCGGGCTGCGGCGGCCCCTCGTTGAACTCACCGGAGCCGTTGCGCACGAGCGCGAGACCGGTCAGCAGGACTAGCGCTATCACTCCCCAGGGAGCACGCTGCTTCCGCCGCTCCTCCTCTTCGGCCAGCTCGAAACCGGACATTCGACTTCCCCTCTCGACGCGGCCGTCGCCACGTCATTCGCGCATACGAAAACGCTAAGTGCCGTGCGCGAAACCGGCGACGGGGCAGCGACGAACGGGTGGCTCGAACTCCTTCGGTGCGCCATCCGAGTTGCCGCCGGCCGGAAAATTCTGACGGTGCGTGACCTGCGGCAATTCCGATTGCGGGGGGTCCTTCGGCGGGTCCTCTCACCAGGACGGACCATCGCCGAAATGCGGCCCAGGGCAGGGCAACTGAGGGTTTTATCGGAGGCGCTTTCTCGCCGATCTTTACCGGGGACGGTTCCCGGGGCGTCCTCCGCGGAGGATCACATGCGAACCACTCGAACCCTGGCGGCCACCGCCACGGCGGTCGTCGCACTCGGCCTGGCCGCCCCGGTGGCCGCGGCGCGCGACGGCATGCCCGTCGGACCGAGCAACATCGTCGCCCTGCCCAGCGTCGTCGCCCGCGGCGGACAGCTGACCATCACCGTCGACGGCTGCCCGCGTGGCGGCACCGCGACCTCGGACGCCTTCCGGCCCACGACACTGTCCCCGGTCGGCGGCAGCACGGCCAAGGGCACCGCGACGATCGACCGGAACGCGCGGCCGGGTGCGCACAGCATCACGGTCAACTGCGTCGGCGCCGGCCGGCCCCTGACCCACCCCAACGCCTTCACCGTCATCGGCGGCGTCCGCGGCGGCCTGGGCGGCAGCAGCTCCTCCGGGGCGACCCCGACCGACATGGCCATCGGAGGCGGGCTCATCGCGGTGGCGCTCGTCGGCGGCGGTGTGTTCTGGATGCGGCGGCGGGCGGAGCGGCGGATCTGACCCGGCGCCCGTCGAGGACGCCGTCGAGGAGGAGACAGGTCGCACGTGCCCATGCCCTCGCCCCGGATCCCCGTCAGCGGGCCGGGGCGAAGGCATGACGCGTGGCGGTCGTGCAGTGGGTCAGGCGCCGTCGTCGCCGGTATCGCGCCGGGAGATGCGGTACGTCGTCCCGAGCACGGCCGTGATGAGCGCGGCACCCAGCCCGATCTCCTTCAGGTTCAGCCCGGCGAAGGCGCCGCCCTGGCCCGCCCGCACCCCGCGCTGCGGGGGGCCGGGCCGCTCGGGCCGGCCACCGGCGATGGTGAGGTCCACGCTCTGCCAGAAGGTGCCGCAGTAGAAGGCCACCTCGTACACGGCACCGGGCCTGACGTCACGGTCGACCCGGGCCAAGGCGGTCGTCCGCCCCCGGGGAATGGTGACGGTGTCGAAAACCCCCGACGAGACGGTCACGCTCTGCTCGCAGCCCGTCGCACGCAACCTGACCGGCTCGCCGGGCTCGACGGTGGTGGGCCGGACACTGGCCCAGAAACCGGAGTCGTCGTCCTGCGCCAGGGCGGCGGGGGCGGTCATGGCGAGGGTGCTCATGCCCAGCAGTGCGGCGGCGGCGACACGTATCGAGCGCATGGTGTGTCCTCCGGTCCCCGAGGAGCGGCCGCGGACCTTTTCCGCCTGCGCCGGACATGCACCTCGGTTGACAGCACGCTAGGAAGGGGCGCACACCCGCGCGATCGGTGTCGTGCGAATGGGTCAAGCGTGTGGGCCGCTCGGGGGACGGCGGCGCGGCGGCTTCGCGACGAGCGCGGACGCCCCGGACTCCGCCGTCCTTCCGAAGGGCGGGCCGGTCAGCCCTTGGACTGCGGGAACAGCGCGAGGAACGGCTCCATCGACGCCGTCACACCGCGGCTGTACGGATCATCGAAGTCCCAGATGAGGAAGAGCAGAAAGGCGATCAGCGCGGAGAACAGCCCGGCGAGGATCAACTCACGGGCCGTACGCCGGATCTGCAGGGCGAACACCATTCCGATGGTGACGACGCCACCGGCGAGCAGCCCGAACCACACCACCCCCGGCATGGTGTCCCCGGTCGAGTTGGCGCGGGCGTTGCGGGCCTGGTCGGCCGCGGTCACCTGGTCGAGGAGCGGCTGGTACGCCTGTGCCTCGAAGTCGTTCCTGGGCTCGTAGTCGGTGACATCCTCACGGATGCGCTGGAGCATCTCGGTGCCGCGGTCGGTGACCGTGCCGTGATCCATCATTGACTTCCACTCGGTGGTGACGACGTGTCCGACATAGGCGTTGACATCGTCCCGAATGCGGTCGCGGACGTCGGCCGGATAGACCCGGACGCGCTCCGAGACCTCGTGCAGCGCCACGGCCTCCGCCTGGACGTGGTCCTGGGCGGCGCTGCGGGCCTCCCACACACCCGCGATGGCCAGGCCGAGCACGATGGCGTACACCACGCCGATCCACATCGTCATGTACTCGATGACGTCCGGGGTCTCGCTGGGATCCTCGTCCTCGGGAGCCGTGCGGTGCCGTACGAGGGTGATGACGACCACCACGGCACAGGCGGCCAGCATCGCGAGGGTGAGAACAAGCCATTCCGGCAAGAGAGGCCTCCAGGGTCAGCGTGGACGCAGCGCCGCGACGGCGGCGATGGCGGGCACCGCGATGAGCAGGACGAAGGTGAGGGGTGACTGGGCGCCGTGCGTGGTCCGCCGGTGCGGGGTGGGCCGGTACGGCGGGTAGCGCACGGTGGTGGCGGACGGACTCGGGGTGGGCTTGGCCGACGGCTTCGGTGGGGGCGTCGGGGCAGGGGTGGGCGTTGGCGTGGGAGCCGGCGGCGCGGGTGGGGGAGCGGGCCGCACCGGTGGCGGCGGAGGCGGGGGCTCCGGTTTCGGTGTGGGCGTGGGCTTCGGTGGCGGGGGCGTCGGGGTGGGCTCCGGCGCGGGCGTCGTCTTCGGCGGCGGCTTCGGAGTGGGCGTGGGCGTGGGCGTCGGGGTCGGCGTAGGCGTCGGGGTCGGGGTCGGCGTCGGGCACTGTGGGGGAGTCGGCCAGGTGAAGCTCCCGGCGACCGCGACCGCCCGCGCGCCGTCCGGACCGGTGTCGGCGTACGCGCAGGCCGTGGCCATCGCCGTACCGGAAGGTGCCGACACCAGCAGCCACGTCAACGCGGCCACCGTCAACACCCTTGCGGTCAGGGTGGATTGGGTCGGTTCGAGTGCATGCACGCCCAAGATCTTGAGGCCACGACGGGCCCGCGCGTGCCGGGGAACGGGTGGAATGCCCCGAACGGGCGACGGATGGCCCTCGAAAGGTTTGATCAGGGTGTGCGGGCGTAACCGCCGGGGCGTACGCGCGTGCGGCGGGAGGCGGGTGTGACACAGGTGGCGTCACAGGTTCCGGAAAGAAATTTGTGCCGCCTTTGAACACGAAGGTGGCTCCCGTGCGTACCCATTGTCGTGCGGCGGCGCAGCAGGGCGCTGCAACACCCTTGTGATTATGGGGAGTTGACGATGAAGACCTCGTGGCGGAGCGCCTCGCTCGTGGTGAGCGCCGTGGCGGTGGCGGCGCTGACGACGGCATGCGGCTCGGAAACCGCCCCGCCGGCGAGCAGCCAGAACGTGGGCGCCACAGCCGCTGCCGGTGACTACGGGAGCGGTACCGGCCTCGGTTCGGGTTACGACGCGGGTGCGGCCGGCCAGGAGAGCGCGGCCACCCAGGCCGCCTCGGCCGGTGAACTCGCCGTGTCCACCAACGCCGAACTCGGCGAGGTGCTCACCGACAGCGCCGGCATGACCCTCTACCGCTTCGACAAGGACGTGGCCGAGCCGCCGAAGTCCAACTGCGACGGCGACTGCGCGACCAAGTGGCCGCCGGTCCCCGCGGACGACGCGACGGCCGGTGTGGGCATCGACAAGAACAAGCTCGGCTCGGTCACCCGGACCGACGGCAGCAAGCAGCTGACGATCGACGGCTGGCCGGCGTACCGCTACGCCAAGGACACCAAGGCCGGTGACGTCAACGGCCAGGGAGTGGGCGGCACTTGGTACGCCCTCGCCCCCACCGGCAAGAAGGCGCAGGGCGGGGCCGACGCGGCCGACCTGCCCGGCCTGTCCACGCGTCAGGACTCCAAGCTCGGTGAGATCGTCATCGACAAGAACGGCCACACGGTCTACCGCTTCATGAAGGACTCGCCCTGGCCGATGAAGACGGCGTGCACCGGCGAGTGCCTGGAGAAGTGGCCGGTCATCGCGCCGGTCGACGCCGAGGACACCGAGGGCATCGACCTGAAGGGCTCCGGTCCGCGAGGCCAGGGCTACGTGGTCTTCGACCGGCCCGACGGCATCAGGCAGCAGACCATCGACTGCGTGCCGATCTACACGTTCGCCGGTGACAAGAAGCCCGGCGACACCAACGGCCAGGGTGTCGGCGGCACCTGGTTCGCCATCCGCCCCGACGGCAAGCCGGTCGGCGCGCCGGAGCAGTAGAGGTCAACAGCGATTCACCGGTCCGCCCCCTGAGCGTCATGCGCAGGGGGCGGACCGGGTTTGCCCGCGTTCACCCCTCGCGCGCAGCCTCTTTCGCCATGGTTCGGCACTCTGTGGAATCCTTCGGATACTTTTCGTAGAGGGTGCGAGGGGCGTCAATTCGGCACGTGCCACTGGCAGTGACCGGGAACGGATGGTCAATTTCCGTTTCCGCTCGCTCCTTTGGCGGGCGATCAGTAGCCTCAGCTCGAACACCGGATCGCCTACGCCTGGAGAGATAGATGGAGCGTCCCGCCTGGGCCCCACGGAGCATCGACATCTCGGTGCCGAGTGTCTCTCGGATCTACGACTACTATCTGGGCGGTTCGCACAACTTCGAGGTCGACCGGGAAGCGGCCCGCAAGGCCATGGACTTCATGCCGGGACTTCCCAAGATCATGCAGGCCAACCGGGCGTTCATGCGTCGCGCGGTGCGCTTCGCGGCGGACGAGGGAATCACCCAGTTCCTGGACATCGGCTCCGGCATCCCGACGTTCGGCAACGTCCACGAGGTGGCCCAGTCCGCCAGCCCCGGCGCGCGCGTGGTGTACGTCGACCACGACCCGGTCGCCGTCGCGCACAGCCAGGCGGTCCTCGCCGGCAACGACAACGCGGACGTCGTCGCCGCGGACCTGCGCAAGCCGCAGGAGATCCTGAGCAGTTCCGTGGTCGAGAGCCTGATCGACCTGAACCGGCCAGTGGCACTGCTGCTCGTTGCCATACTGCACTTCGTGGAGGACGAGGACGAACCCTACGAGGCGGTGGCCCAGCTGCGCGACGCGCTCGCGCCCGGCAGCATGCTGCTGCTCACGCATGCCTCGTACGAGGGAATCCCGCTGCCCGAGGAGCGGGCCAAGGGCACGGTCGACGTGTACAAGGACATTCGCAACCCGCTGATCATGCGCTCGCGCGAGGCCATCGCGCGGTTCTTCGAGGGGTACGACATGGTGGAACCCGGACTGGTGCCGATGCCGCACTGGCGGCCCGACACCGCACCGGAGGACGACGATCCGTGGGCCTTCTCCGGGTTCGCCGGCGTGGGACGTACGGCGTGAGCGCGGGGCCGGACGGGCCGGAGGACAGACTGCGCCGGTTCGCGACGATCTGGAGCCGGGCGGTCTTCCCGGTGACCTCGACGTCGTCGACCCGGCCGGAGTTCGAGGAGCAACTGCTGCCGCTCGCCCGGCGGTTGAGCGAGGCACTCAGGGCGAGGACGTTCGACGCGGAGGAGGGCAGGGCGGTCGGCGCCGGGCTCGTCGTCGCGCACTGCACCGACCCCGAGGCGCTCAGCCGCACGCTGGACTGCGTGGACGCCTACCTGGTGCTCTACTGCGGCGCCGACGGCGACCAGGAGGACCTGCGGGCCCGCTCGTCGCGGCTCCAGCACGCCATGGCCGCGGGGTTCGCCCAGGCGCTGCGCGAGCGCACGCTCGCCGAGCAGGAGGCCATCTCCGCCGCCGCCCTCAAGGCGCAGGGCGTGGTCGCCCAGGCGCTGCACGCCACCGAGGCCCGGTTCCGCGCGGTCTTCGAAGGCGCGGCCATAGGAATCGGCATCGCCGACCTGGAGGGCCACATACTGCAGGTCAACGGAGCCCTGCTGCGTATGTTCGGCGTCTCCGAACAGGCGATCCGCAGCCGCAACGTCAAGGAGTGGACCCACCCCGAGGACGCGCCGCAGACCTGGAAGCTCTACGACGAACTCGTCCGCGGCGAGCGAGAGCACTACCACGTCGAAAAGGCCTTCTACCGTCCCGACGGAACCGTCCTGTGGACCAACCTCACGGTCTCCCTGCTGCGCGACCCCGACGGCGTCCCGCAGTACCAGCTGGCCCTGATGGAGGACACCACCGAGCGGCGGCTGCTCAATCTGCGGCTGCGCTACGAGGCCACGCACGACGCGCTGACCGGACTGCCCAACCGCACCTTCTTCTTCGAGCGCCTGGAGAAGGCGCTGGGCGCCGGGGAAGGCCAGCGGTTCGGGCTGTGCTACCTCGACCTGGACGGCTTCAAGACCGTCAACGACAGCCTCGGCCACGCGGCCGGCGACCGGCTGCTCGTCGAGGTCGCCGACCGCCTCCAGTCCTGCGCCACCGCGCCCGGCGAGATGGTCGCCCGGCTCGGCGGCGACGAGTTCGTCGCGCTGACCACCGGCCCCGACACCGAGCGCGAGGTCGACGAGCTCGCCGCCCGGATCATGAACGTGCTGGTCGCCCCGATCAGTGTCGACGGCCGCGAGCTGACCGTGCGCGGCAGTATCGGCATCGTCGAGGGCCCGGCGGGCGAGCGCAGCCCGGCCGAGGTGCTGCGCAGCGCCGACATCACGATGTACCGGGCCAAGTCGGCGGGCGGCAACCGCTTCGAGCTGGCCGACGAGGAGGCCGACGCCCGCGCCATCACCCGGCACGGGCTGACCACGGCGCTGCCGACGGCCCTGGACCGGGGCGAGTTCTTCATCGAGTACCAGCCGCTGGTCCACCTCGGAGACGGCAGTGTGCGCGGTGCCGAGGCCCTGGTGCGCTGGCTGCATCCGCAGCACGGCGTGCTCGGCCCGGACCGGTTCATTCCGCTCGCCGAGCACACCGGGCTGATCGTGCCGCTGGGGCGCTGGGTGCTGGAGCAGTCGGTGCGGCAGGCCCGCTCGTGGCGGGAACGCCACGACGACGCCGGGCCCTTCCGCATCAACGTCAACCTCTCGCCCTGTCAGCTCACCCACCCCGGGCTGGTGCAGGACACCGTGGAGATCCTGGAGCGGGCGGGCGTGGCACCCGACGCGCTGTGCCTGGAGGTCACCGAGTCGGCCCTCATCGGCGCCGACGACGACCTGCTCAAGCCGCTGCGCCGGCTCGCCGAGATGGGCGTCGACATCGCCCTGGACGACTTCGGCACCGGCTACTCCAACCTCGCCAACCTGCGCCGGCTTCCGGTGAGCATCCTGAAGCTGGACCGCTCCTTCACCCAGAGCATGCAGCAGTTCCCGGCCGACCCCGTCGACCTCAAGATCGTCGAGGGGATCGTCTCCCTGGCCCACGGTCTGGACCTCTCGGTGACGGTGGAGGGCGTGGAGACCGGCGCCCAGGCCGAGCAACTGCGCATACTGGGCTGCGACACGGCTCAGGGCTGGTACTACGCCCGCCCGGGCCCGCCGGAGCGGCTGCACGAGCTGGCCCTGGTGGACGCGACGGGCTGACCGCGGGGGCCGTACGGGACGGCGGGGATCTACTTCCCGGTCCCGTACGGCCGGTCGTATAGCGTGAACCGCGCCGACGGCGGCACGGTACGCCAGGGCCGGTCGGCGGAAAGGCGGGAGCGGTCATGCCCGAGCGGCCGGTCGACCTGGATCTGCGCAAGCTGCGCTACTTCGTCGCCGTGGCCGAGCGCCGGCACTTCGGGCAGGCGGCCCTCGCCCTGCACGTCACCCAGCCGGCGCTGTCCCGGCAGGTGCGGCAGCTGGAGCACGAGCTGCGGGTCGAGCTGTTCACCCGCAGCACGCGCGAGGTCGCGCTCACCCCGGCGGGCGAACAGTTCCTGCGCGACGCCAAGGCACTGCTCGCCGCCTCGGAGGCCGCCCAGGAGCGGGCCCGCCGCATCAGCTCCGGGGACGACGCCCTGGTCGTCGGGTTCATGCTCGGCACGGACGTCGGCCTCGCGCTGAACGCGTTCTCCGCGCGGTTCCCCCACGTGTCCGTCGAACTGGTCCGGCTGCGCTGGTGGAGCCAGGCGCGGGCCCTGCTGGACGGCAGCGTCGACGTCGGGTTCGTACGGCCGCCGCTGGAGGCCGAAGGGGTGGACCTGCTGCCGCTGTACCCCGAGCACATCTCCGCCGTCCTGCCCGTCGGTCATCCGCGGGCACGTGACACCGAGGTCCCCCTCGCCGCCCTGGCCGACGACCCCGTCCTGGAGTACGCCGAGGCGGCGCCGGCCTGGTCGGCCGTCTGGAACGCCGATCCGCGCCCCGACGGCACCCGCCCCGGCCACGGTCCCGCCTTCCACGACATGGAGGAACTGCTGGGTTACGTCCGGGGCGGCCGGGGCATCGCCTTCGTGCCGAACTCCGTCGCGACCGCGTTCCACCGGTCCGACATCGCCTACGTCCCGGTGGCCGACGCACCCCCGGGACAGGTGTCCGTGGCCTGGAACGGCGCCCGCGCCTCGCACCTCGTGACGAGCTTCGTCGAGACGGTTCACAACGCCGCCCGCGCCCGAGGCACCGCCTAGACCTGCGCCCATGCCGTCTCGGCATCAATCGGGCCGCAACCGGCATTGGACGCGATCACCAAGGGCTCACAGACTCGGAAGTGCCAGGAAATCACTGGACCACCTCCCCCCGAGCCCCTTGGAGCCCGCGATGCGTGCTGCCGTCGCCACCGGCGCGAACCTTCCGCTCGCCCTGGACAACCTCGACATGCCCCAGCCCGCCGCCGGCGAGGTCCTGATCAAGGTCACCGCCTGCGGAGTCTGCTTCTCCGACCTGAACCTGCTGCGCGGCCACTACCCCTTCGCCCGCTACCCGGTCGTCCCCGGCCACGAGATCACCGGCGTGGTGACCGCCGTCGGCGAGGGGGTGACCTTCCCGGAGGTCGGGACGGTGGTGGGCGCGCAGTTCCTGTACGACTCCTGCGGGCACTGCGACTACTGCGTGCGCGGCGACCAGATCCTGTGTCCCCGCAAGCGGATCACCGGCGTCGTGGCCGACGGCGGCTACGCCGAGTACGCCCTGTTCAAGGCCGACTTCGTCACCCCGCTGCCGGACGGTCTCGACCCGGTCGCCGCGGCGCCGCTGATGTGTGCCGGTCTCACCGCCTTCAACGGCCTGCGACAGGGCGGCGCGAAGGCCGGTTCCCGGGTCGCCGTCGTCGGTCTCGGCGGTGTCGGCTCCCTGGCCGTGCGCTACGCCGTCGCCATGGGCGCCCGCGTGGCCGTGCTGGGCCGCTCCCGGCGCGGCGAGGACCAGGCCAAGACGCTGGGCGCCGAACTGTTCGTCGCCACCGGCGAGTCCGACCCCGCCGACGCCCTCAAGGCCTGGGACGGCGGCGCGGACCTGGTGGTCAACGCCGCCCCGTCCACCGCCGCGGCGGCCGCCGCCCTGGGCGGTCTCGCTCCCGACGGCACCCTGCTGCTCCTCGGCTACGGCCCCGATCCGCTCACCCTGCCCACCCCGCCCATGATCCTCAACCGGCTGCACGTGGTCGCCTCGCCCTCCGGCTCCCCGCACGACCTGCGCGACACCCTCGCCTTCTCCGCGGCCCACGGCATCCTGCCCGAGGTCACGCCGATCTCCCTGGAGCAGGCGCCGGTCGCTCTGGACGCCATGGCCGAAGGCACCGCCCACGGCCGCAGCGTGATCACCTTCGCGTGATCCGGGCCGCCCCCGACCTTTCCCAAGGAGTTCTCCCATGCCCTACGCCGTTCTCGTCACGGGTGCCTCCAGCGGCTTCGGCGCCCTGACCGCCCGCGCCCTGGCCGACGCCGGACACACCGTCCACGCCGGCATCCGGCAGACCACCGGCCGCAACGCCCCGGCCGTCGCCGACGCCCGGGCCTACGCCGAGGAGCACGGTGTCGACCTGCGCACCGTCGAACTCGACGTGTCCCACCAGGAGTCCGTGGACGCCGCCGTCGCGGCGGCCGGCCGGATCGACGTCGTCGTGCACAACGCCGGGCACATGGTGCTCGGTCCGGCGGAGTCCTTCACACCGGAGCAGCTCGCCGAGATCTACGACACCAACGTGCTGTCGACGCAGCGCGTCAACCGGGCCGTGCTCCCGCAGATGCGGGACCGCCGCGACGGTCTGCTGCTGTGGGTGGGGTCCTCCAGCACCTTCGGCGGCACCCCGCCCTACCTCGGCCCGTACTTCGGCGCGAAGGCCGCCATGGACCACCTGGCCAAGAGCTACGCGGTCGAGCTGAGCCGCTTCGGCATCGACACGGCGATCGTGGTCCCCGGCTCCTACACCTCGGGCACCAACCACTTCGCCCACGCGATGCACCCCGAGGACACGGCCACCGCACAGGCGTACGACACCTTCTACGCGGGACTGATGGACGACGTCGGCAAGGCCCTGGCCGCCCTGGCACCCGCCGACGCCGACGTCCGGGAGGTCGCCCGCACCATCGTCCGCGTCATCGAAGCACCGAAGGGCCGGCGGCCCTTCCGCACCACCATCGACCCGGCCGACGACGGCTCGGAGCGGGTCAGCGACCTCGCGGACCGGGTCCGCACCGAGTTCTACGAGCGCATCGGCATGCCGGACCTGCTGACCCCCCGCGTCTGACGCTCACCGCTCCAGCAGCATCCGCTGCAGTTCCCGGGCGGCCCGGGGCGGGGCCACGTCGCTGCGGTGGGCCAACGCGATCGTCCGGTGCAGTCCGGGCCGGGCCAGCGGGGTGACCCGCAGTCCCCGGCCCGAGCGCGCGGCCACCATGCGCGGGACCACGGCCAGCCCCAGCCCCGCCCGCACGAACCCCAGCACCGCGTCCATCTCCCCGCCCTCCACCGCGAAGTCCGGCTCGAAGCCCTCCGCGCGGCACGCGGCGACCGTCAGTTCGCGCAGGTCGTAGCCGTGCCGGAACATCACCAGGCGCTCGCCCTCCAGATCGGCGATCCGCACGGTGCGCCGCCCGCCGCCGGGGCGGGCGGCCTCGGGGGAGGAGACCACCACCAGGTCCTCGCGCAGCAGCTCCACCGTGGTCAGCGCCGGGGACGGGCTGGGCAGCGGGAGCACGACGAGCGCCAGGTCGAGGGCGCCGCGCGCGAGCAGCCGTACGAGATCGTGCGAGCCGCCCTCCTCGATCAGCAGCTGGATGCCGGGATAGCGGTCGTGGAAGGCGCGCAGCACGTCCGGCAGCAGGCCCGTGCACAGGCTCGGGGTCGCGCCGAGGCGGACCCGGCCGCGCCGCAGCTGCATCAGTTCCTGCACCTCGTGCCGCGCGGTGTCCGCGTCGGCCAGGATGCGCCGGGCCAGCGGCAGCAGGGCCTCACCGGCGTCGGTCAGGGAGATGTTGCCGCGCGCCCGCAGGAACAGGTCCGCGCCCAACTCCCGCTCCAGCGCCTTGATCTGCTGGGACAGCGAGGGCTGCGCGACATGCACCAGGTCGGCGGCCCGGGTGAAGTGCCGGGCCTCGGCGACCGCCACGAAGTACTGGAGCTGCTGGAACTGCATCCCCCCATCATAGGCATCAGCTATGGAAACGAGCCGGACCATGTCTTGGACCGATGGGGCCGTTCGGCCCTAGCGTCGTGTTCCATGGCTCTGGCAACGCGGACGGACCGACGGCCGTCCATGGCACGCACGGTGTGGGACTCCACCGTCGGCAAGAAGACCGTGATGGCGGTCAGCGGGCTGATCATGCTGCTGTACCTGGTCGTCCACATGATCGGAAACCTGAAGATCTTCTTCGGGGCGGGCGAGTTCAACCACTACGCGCACTGGCTGCGCACCGTCGGCGAGCCGTTCATGCACTACGAGTGGACGCTCTGGCTCGTCCGGATCGTGCTGGTCGTCGCCGTCGTCGCGCACGCCACCTCGGCGTACCAGCTCAGCCGCCGCGACATCAAGGCGCGCCCCAGCAAATACGTGCACAAGAAGCCGCGGGCCTCCTACGCCACGCGCACCATGCGCTGGGGCGGCGTGATCCTCGGCCTGTTCATCGTCTGGCACATCCTCGACCTGACGACGGGCACCGTGCACTCGGGCGGCTTCCAGGAGGGCCACCCGTACCAGAACGTCGTGGACACCTTCTCCACCTGGTACGGCAACGTCATCTACCTCGTCGCGATGCTCGCGCTCGGCCTGCACATCCGGCACGGCTTCTGGAGCGCCGCGCAGACCCTCGGCGCCGGCAGCCGCACCCGCGACCGCGCCCTGAAGACCACGGCCAACGTTCTCGCGCTGCTGCTCACGGTCGGGTTCATCGCCGTGCCCGTGGGCGTCATGACCGGAGTGGTGAGCTGACCATGAACCCGTACACCGACTACACGACCGGCGCCCCCGCCGTCGACACCAAGGCCCCCTCCGGCCCGGTCGACCAACGCTGGGACACGCGCCGCTTCGAGGCCAAACTCGTCAACCCCGCCAACCGGCGCAAGCACACGGTGATCGTGGTCGGGACCGGCCTGGCCGGCGGTTCCGCGGGCGCCACCCTCGCCGAACAGGGCTACCACGTCGTCCAGTTCTGCTACCAGGACTCCCCGCGCCGCGCCCACTCCATCGCCGCGCAGGGCGGGATCAACGCCGCGAAGAACTACCGCAACGACGGCGACTCCATCCACCGCCTCTTCTACGACACCGTCAAGGGCGGCGACTTCCGGGCGCGCGAGTCGAACGTGCACCGGCTCGCGCAGATCTCGGTGGAGATCATCGACCAGTGCGTGGCGCAGGGCGTGCCGTTCGCCCGCGAGTACGGCGGTCTGCTGGACACGCGCTCCTTCGGCGGCGTGCAGGTGTCGCGGACCTTCTACGCCCGCGGCCAGACGGGCCAGCAGCTGCTCCTCGGCGCCTACCAGGCCCTCAGCCGGCAGATCGCCGCCGGCAACGTGGAGATGCACCCGCGCACCGAGATGCTCGACCTGATCGTCGTCGACGGACGGGCGCGCGGCATCGTCGCCCGGGACCTGATCACCGGGAAGATCGACACCTACTTCGCGGACGCCGTCGTCCTCGCCAGCGGCGGCTACGGCAACGTCTTCTACCTGTCGACGAACGCCATGAACTCCAACGCCACCGCCGTCTGGCGGGCCCACCGGCGCGGCGCCTGGTTCGCCAACCCCTGCTTCACCCAGATCCACCCGACGTGCATCCCGCGCACCGGCGACCACCAGTCCAAGCTGACCCTGATGAGCGAGTCGCTGCGCAACGACGGCAGGATCTGGGTGCCGAAGGACAAGGGCGACGACCGCCCCGCCCACAAGATCCCCGAGGACGAGCGCGACTACTACCTGGAGCGCATCTACCCGTCCTTCGGCAACCTGGTGCCCCGCGACATCGCCTCCCGCGCCGCGAAGAACGTCTGCGACGAGGGCAGGGGGGTCGGCCCCGGCGGGCAGGGCGTCTATCTCGACTTCGCGGATGCCATCAAGCGCATGGGCCGCAAGGCCGTCGAGGCCAAGTACGGCAACCTCTTCGACATGTACCAGCGGATCACCGACGAGGATCCGTACGAGGTGCCGATGCGGATCTACCCCGCCGTGCACTACACGATGGGCGGCCTGTGGGTCGACTACGACCTCCAGACCACCGTCCCCGGCCTGTTCGCGATCGGCGAGGCCAACTTCTCCGACCACGGAGCGAACCGCCTGGGCGCCTCGGCGCTGATGCAGGGCCTGGCCGACGGCTACTTCGTCCTCCCCGCCACCATCAACGACTACCTCGCCCGCAACCCGCACCACGAGGCCGTCACCGACGAGCACCCCGTCGTCCAGGAGGTCCTCGCCGAGACCCAGGACCGGCTCAACCTGCTGCTGGCCGTGGACGGCGACCGTACCCCGGACTCCTTCCACCGCGAGCTCGGCGAGCTGATGTGGGAGTTCTGCGGGATGGCCCGCACCGACGCCGGGCTGCGCAAGGCGCTGGAGCGGATCCCGCAGATCCGGGAGGAGTTCTGGCGGCGGATCAAGGTCCCGGGCACCGGCGAGGAGTTCAACCAGTCGCTGGAGAAGGCCAACCGCGTCGTCGACTACCTGGAGCTCGCCGAGCTCATGTGCCTGGACGCGCTGCACCGCGACGAGTCCTGCGGCGGCCACTTCCGCGAGGAGTCCCAGACGCCGGACGGCGAGGCCGCCCGCAAGGACGACGAGTTCTCCTACGCGGCGGCCTGGGAGTTCACCGACACGGGCGCCGCTCCCGTGCTGCACAAGGAAGACCTGGTCTTCGAGTACGTCCACCCCACCCAGCGGAGCTACGCATGAGGCTCACCCTGCGCGTCTGGCGGCAGAAGAACGCCGACACCGAAGGCGCGATGTCCACGTACGAGGTGGACGGCATCTCCTCCGACATGTCCTTCCTGGAGATGCTCGACACCCTCAACGAGGAGCTCATCCTCAAGGGCGAGGACCCCGTCGCCTTCGACCACGACTGCCGTGAGGGCATCTGCGGCGCGTGTTCGCTCGTGATCAACGGCGACGCGCACGGACCCGAGCGGACGACCACCTGCCAGCTGCACATGCGGTCGTTCAAGGACGGCGACACCATCGACGTCGAGCCGTGGCGGGCGTCGGCGTTCCCGGTGATCAAGGATCTGGTCGTCGACCGTTCGGCGTTCGACCGGATCATCCAGGCCGGCGGCTACATCACGGCGCCGACGGGCGCCGCTCCGGAGGCGCACGCGACGCCCGTGCCGAAGCCGGACGCCGACTTCGCCTTCGAGCACGCCGAGTGCATCGGGTGCGGGGCGTGTGTCGCCGCGTGCCCCAACGGCGCGGCGATGCTGTTCACTTCCGCCAAGATCAACCATCTGAACGTGCTGCCGCAGGGGACGCCCGAGCGCGAGACGCGCGTGCTGGACATGGTGGCGCAGATGGACGAGGAGGGCTTCGGCGGGTGCACGCTCGCCGGCGAGTGCGCCACCGCGTGCCCCAAGGGAATCCCGCTCATGTCCATCACCGGAATGAACAAGGAGTGGCTGCGGGCCACGCGCAAGGTGAAACGATAGGACGGGTCACCCGACAGACGTTCGCCGAAAGGTGCGGACGGGCGGGGCCGGGAGTGGTGCTCCCCGGCCCCGTCTCGCCTTTTCCGACCCGCCAGGTGAACAGCACCGGACCGCGCGGCTGACCGCTCGGGCACCGGAATGTGGACGACCGGTACCGGTTCGCGCCGTTCAACATCCGCACATCCCCTCTCCTGGCACAGGTCACGCGTAGGCCAACCGGCATAGGAAGAACAGGGGCGGCACATCGCATCGCTCCCACCGAGCTCCGCTCGCCGTCCCCGGCCCGTGACCAGGAGTAAGCCATGACCGGCGTACTGTCCGTCGAACGTCCCCCGCAGCCCACGGCACCCACCCGTTACACCGTGGGACTCGCCCGCAACGAGGAGGACGTGCGCGCCGCCCAGCGGCTGCGGCACGACGTCTTCGCCGGCGAGATGGGGGCCCTGCTGTCCACCCCGCAGCCGGGCCACGACATCGATGCCTTCGACGCGTACTGCGACCACCTGCTCGTCCGCGAGGAGGTCTCCGGGCAGGTCGTCGGCACCTACCGACTGCTGCCCCCGGAGCGCGCCGCGGTCGCGGGCCGCCTGTACTCGGAGGGCGAGTTCGACCTCGCCAACATCGACTCCCTGCGCCCCAACCTCGTCGAGGTCGGCCGCTCCTGCGTGCACCCCGACCACCGCGACGGCGCCGTGATCAGCCTCATCTGGGCCGGCATCGCCCGCTACATGGTCGACCGCGGCCACGAGTGGCTGGCCGGCTGCTGCTCGATCCCGCTGGCCGACGGCGGCACGCTCGCCGCCGCCACCTGGGACCGTGTCCAGGCCAAGCACCTGGCCCCGGAGGAGTACTGGGTACGGCCGCTGCACCCCTGGCAGCCGACCGCCCCCGTCCCCGCCACCCGCATGGAGCTGCCCGCCCTGCTGCGCGGCTACCTCCGCCTCGGCGCCTTCGTGTGCGGTGAGCCCGCGCACGACCCGGAGTTCGGGGTCGCCGACCTGTACGTGCTGCTGTCGATGCGCCGGGTCAACTCGCGCTATCTGCGGCACTTCCTCTCCCTAGTCCCGGCGTGACGGACGGGGCGGACATGAGCACCCACTCCCTCGGTGCCGTCGGTGTCCCCACGGCGACCGCTCCCACGACCGGCGCACCGGCCGCCGGCACCACGAGCCACGCCCCCGACGCGGGGACGCTGTGGCGGCCCAGCGCCCCCTGCAGCCCCCGTACCTGCATCGACCCGTCGGAGTCGACCAGAGCGATGCCCCTGGCCGTCCTGCGGATCGCGGCGGTCCTGTCCCTGCTGATCGTCGGACTGGTGCTGATGCCGCTCGGCGGGCGGATACCCGCCGGGCTGGTCCGGCGCTGGTGCCGCTGGGTCGTGCGGTCCGCCGGTGTCCAGGTGCGCGTCGAAGGCGGCGCCACGGCGGACGGCGGGCTGCTGCTCGTCGCCAACCACGTCTCCTGGCTGGACATCCCGATGCTGGCCGCCGTGCGTCCGGCCCGGATGCTGGCCAAGTCGGAGATCAGGGACTGGCCGGTGGCCGGATGGCTGACCGCGCGCAGCGGCGCCCTGTTCATCGACCGGGACCGCATCCGCGCCCTGCCGGACACGGTGGCCCGGATCGCCGAGGCGCTGCGGGCCGGTGAGGCGGTGGCCGTGTTCCCCGAGGGCAGCACCTGGTGCGGCCGCGGCCAGGGCCACTTCCGCCGGGCCGCCTTCCAGGCCGCCCTAGACGCGGGCGTGCCCGTGCAGCCGGTGCGCCTGCGGTACCGGGTGGCCGAGGGCGCGCCCACCACGGCCGCCGCGTTCGTCGGCCAGGACGCGCTGCTGTCCTCGGTGTGGCGGGTGGCCAGGGCGCGCCGGATCGTCGCCGTGGCGGAGGTCATGGAGCCGATCACGCCGGACGGCGGCGCCGACCGCCGCACCCTGGCCCGGGCGGCGCAAGCGGCCGCGCTGCTGGGGGAGCGTCAGGTCCGGCGCGTCGTACCTCTCTCCGCGCCCGCCGCCGGACAGCCGCCGGCTCCGGCCCCGTCCCGCGAGCCCCTCACGGCATGACCCGGGCGAGATAGGGCGCGGTCGCGCTGCCCCGCGCCGCTGCCACCCGAGCGGGCGGACCCGCCGCCACGATGCGTCCGCCCGCGTCCCCGCCCCCGGGGCCCAGGTCGATCACCCAGTCCGCGCCCGCGACGACGGACATGTCGTGCTCGACCACGACGACGGTGTGCCCGGCGTCGACCAGCCCGTGCAACTGGCGCATCAGCACCTCGACGTCGGCCGGGTGGAGTCCGGTCGTCGGCTCGTCGAGGAGGTAGAGCGTGTGGCCGCGCCGGCCGCGCTGCAGCTCGCTCGCCAGCTTGATGCGCTGCGCCTCACCGCCGGACAGCTCGGTGGCCGGCTGCCCCAGCCGCAGATAGCCGAGTCCCACGTCGAGCAGGGTGCCCAGGCTGCGGGCCACGGCCGGCGTGTCCGCGAAGAACTCCGCCGCCGCCTCGACCGTGAGGTCCAGCACCTGCGCGATGTTCCGCCCCCGGTACGTCACCTGGAGCGTCTCGGGGCGGTAGCGCGCCCCGCCGCAGTCCGGGCACGGCGCGTACGTGCTCGGCAGGAACAGCAGCTCGACGCTGACGAACCCCTCGCCCTGACAGGTCTCGCAGCGCCCTCCCGCGACGTTGAAGGAGAACCGGCCGACGCCGTAGCCGCGCGCCCGCGCCTCGTCCGTCGCCGCGAACTCCTTGCGCACGACGTCGAAGAGGCCGGTGTAGGTGGCCAGATTGGAGCGCGGGGTCCGGCCGATCGGCTTCTGGTCGACCGACAACAGGCGCCCCACGCCCGCGAGTTCCTCGGTGATCTCGCCGATCAGCGTGGACTTGCCCGACCCCGAGACCCCGGTGACGGCCGTGAACACGCCGAGCGGGAACTCGGCGGTGACCCCGCGCAGGTTGTGCCGGGTGACCGGCCCCACCGCCAACCGGCCGTGCGGGGTGCGCACTTGGCGTGCGGCGGCGGGGGAGTCGTCGAACAGGAAGCGGGCCGTCGCCGAGTCCGCGACCGCCGCCAGCTCCGCCACCGGCCCGCTGTGCAGCACCCGTCCGCCGTGCTCACCGGCGCGCGGTCCCACGTCGACCAGCCAGTCGGCGCCGCGCATGACGTCGAGGTGGTGCTCGACCACGAACACCGTGTTCCCGGCCGCCTTCAGCCGCGCCAGCACCCGCAGCAGCGCCTCCGTGTCCGCCGGGTGCAGCCCGGCGGACGGCTCGTCGAGGACGTACACGACACCGAACAGCCCGGACCTGAGCTGGGTCGCCAGGCGCAGGCGCTGGAGCTCGCCCGCCGAGAGGGTGGGGGTGGCACGGTCGAGGCTGAGGTAGCCGAGGCCGAGCTCGACGACCGGGGCGATACGGGACGTGAGGTCCTCGGTGAGCACCCGGGCCGTCTCCGAGCGGACCTCGCCCTCCAGCGTGCCCCCCAGCTCGACCAGCGGCAGCGCGGCCAGCTCGGCGATCGTCCGGCCGGCGAAGGTCACCGCCAGCGCCTCGGGCCGCAGCCTGCTGCCCCCGCACGCCGGGCACGGCGCGGCGGCCAGGAACCGCTCCGCCTTCGCCCGCAGGGTCTGGCTCTTGGAGTCGGAGAAGGTCTTCATCACATACCGTCGGGCGCTCATGTACGTGCCCTGGTACGGCCGTTGGATCCGGTCGGCGTCGCGGACCGGGTGGACGGTGACGACCGGCTGCTCGTCGGTGAACAGGATCCACTCCCGCTGCTCGGCGGGCAGGTCGCGCCAGGGCCGGTCCACGTCGTGGCCGAGCGCGTCGAGGATGTCGCGCAGGTTCTTGCCCTGCCAGGCGCCCGGCCAGGCGGCGATGGCGCCCTCCCGGATCGACAGCGCGGGGTCGGGGACCAGCAACTCCTCGGTCGTACGGTGCACTTGGCCGAGCCCGTGACACTGCGGGCACGCACCCGCCGCCGTGTTCGGCGAGAACGAGTCCGAGTCGAGCCGCTCGGCGCCCGGCGGGTAGTGGCCGGCACGGGAGTACAGCATCCGCAGGGAGTTGGAGAGGTTGGTGACCGTGCCGACGGAGGAGCGGGAGGTCGGCGCCGAGCGGCGCTGCTGGAGGGAGACGGCGGGCGGGAGCCCGGTGATCTCACCGACCTTGGGCGCGCCGACCTGGTGGATGAGCCTGCGCGCGTACGGGGCGACGGACTCGAAGTAGCGGCGCTGGGCCTCGGCGTAGATCGTGCCGAAGGCCAGCGAGGACTTCCCGGAGCCGGACACCCCCGTGAACACGGTCAGCACATCGCGCGGGACGTCGACGTCCACGCCCTTGAGGTTGTGCTCACGGGCGCCGCGGACACGGACGTACGGATCGTGCGGGGACTGCATGGGGCGACGGCTCCGGGGGACGGGACGGGACGGGACGAGGTCGGGGGGCAAACCCCGCGATTCTATGCGAACCAGACGCGAGGCCCGGGCGCACCACCTGATGTTCACGGTGCCGTCGGCTCACCCACACCGGTCACCCATAGCGTCTCGCCCGTCACTTTTCCTACTGAGGAGTATTCGTGAGCGCTTCCGCTCTGAGCACTCTCACCGCCGCGCTGCTGATGGTCACGGGCGCGTCCGCCCCGCAGCCGGTCTCCGTCTCCGCACGCGTGGAGACGCCCGCCGTGTACGACGACGAGGCGGGCGGCAACGCCGACGCCGACGACCCGGCCGTCTGGATCAACCCCCGTGACCCGGGCCGCAGTCTGGTGATCGGGACCCTCAAGGAGGCAGGCCTCGACGTCTACGACCTCGACGGCAGGCGTCTGCAGCACATCGCCGCTCCCGCGGCGCCCGGCGAGGACGCCGCACGGGGCCGCTTCAACAACGTCGACGTCGTCCACGGCTTCGAACTGGGCGGCAGGATGACCGACCTGGCCCTGGTCAGCGACCGCGGCCGGGACCGGATCCGGGCCTACGCGATCGACCCCGCCGCCGTGGCCGCCGGCCGGCCCCCGCTGAAGGACGTGACGGCCGCGAACGCCGCGCCGGTGTTCTCCGCGAGCGAGACCGAGGTCGACGACCAGCGCACCGCCTACGGCCTGGCCGCCTTCACCGACGACGACAACGCCTACGTCGTGGTCTCGCGCCGCTCGGAGACCCGCGTACGGATGCTGCGACTGGAGGACCGCGGCGGCCGGATCGGTTACAAGACCGAGGACACGCTCGACCTGCCGGGCTCCTTCACCCTGCCGAACGGCAAGAGCTGGACGCCGTGCGCCGACCCCGGCGACCACGCGCAGGTCGAGGGCATGACCGTCGACCAGGAGAGGCACGTCCTGTACGCCGCCCAGGAGGACGTCGGGCTATGGCGGATCGACCTGGACGACGAGGAGTTCGGCCGGCCCAGGCTGATCGACCGGGTGCGCGAGTACGGGACTCCGTGGACGTATGACGCCGAGGAGGAGGAGTGCGTCAACGACACCTCCCACGACCCCGGCTTCGGCGGTGAGCACCTGAGCGCGGACGCCGAGGGCGCGACGATCTACCACGCCGCCGACGGCAAGGGCTACCTGCTCGCCTCCAGCCAGGGCGACAACACCTTCGCCGTGTACGAGCGCCAGGGCCGCAACGCCTACCTCGGCTCCTTCGCCGTCACCGACAGCGCCGCCACCGACGGGGTGCAGCACTCCGACGGTGCCGCCGTGGTCAACGTCCCGCTGGGCCGGTCCTTCCCCAAGGGCCTGCTCGTCACCCACGACGGCGAGGCCGCGCCCGCCGACGGGGACCGGGAGGGCACCAACTTCAAGTTCACGCGCTGGGATTCGGTGGCCGGTGCCTTCCGGCAGCCGCTGACGGTCGACACGAAGTCGTTCGACCCGCGCGACCCGGACTGACCCGCCGTACGGCAGCTCGCCCGGATCACGCCTCGATGATCCGGGCGAGCCCGCGATAGGAGTCCAGCAGGGCCTCGCGGTCGTACGTACTGGTCGTCACCAGCACCTCCTGCGCCCCCGTCTCCTTGAGCACGGTCTCCAGCTCGTGCGCGACCTGCTCCTCGGTGCCCGCGATGTGCCCGGCGAGGCCGCCCTCGTAGAAGTCGCGCTCCTTGGCGGTCATGGTCAGGCCCTCGACCCGGTCGGCGGGGGCCAGCGGCGGGAAGGTGCCGTGGGTGCGCGAGTGGGCCATCGCCCAGGCCTCCGGCACCAGCAGCCGCCGGGCCGCCTCGGGCGTGGCGGCCACCGCGATCGTGCCGGAGATCACGACGTACGGCTCGTCGGCCCAGGGGGAGGGCTCGAAGTGCGCGCGGTAGTGATCGATCCCGCGCCGCATCCGCTCCCGGTTCCTGAGGTCGCCGATGACCATCGGCAGGCCCGCGCGGGCCGCGATGTCCGCGCCCTCGCCCATGGCCAGCACGAACGGCGGCACGGCCAGTCCCTCGGCGGGCCGCGCCCGCACCCCGGTCGGCGAGGTGCCGCGGAACCAGCCGAGCAGCTCCTGGATCTGCGCCGCGAAGTCCTCGGCGTCCCCCTTGTCCCGCCCCAGCGCCCGGCGCACCCCGTCCGTGAAACCGACGGATCGCCCGAGCCCCATGTCCATACGCCCCGGGAACAGTGACTCCAGCACCCCGAACTGCTCGGCCACGATCAGGGGTTGGTGGTTGGGCAGCATCACGCCGCCGGTTCCGACGCGGATCGTGTGCGTCGCGGAGGCCACGGCGGCGGCCAGCACGGTGGGCGCGGACCCCGCCACGCCGGGTACGCCGTGGTGCTCCGAGACCCAGAACCGGTGATAGCCGAGCGCCTCGGCCTCCTGTGCCAGCCGCACGGTGTCACGCAGCGCCTCGCCGACGGGGTGCCCCTCGCGGGTGCGGGAGCGGTCGAGTACGGAGAAGCGGGTCGAGGCGATCGCGGAGCTCATACAGGGTTCAACGCGTGGGAGCCCGCAGGATTCCTCGCTCGTACGCCTTGATCAGGTGCTGCGGCACGAGGTGGCTGACGCCGTCGATGGTGATGGGCACCAGTTGTGGCGTGGTCGCCTTCCACTGGGCGCGGCGGTGGCGGGTGTTGCTGCGGGACATCTTCCGCTTGGGGACAGCCATGGGGGACCTCCTCGGTGGGTGAACACCGAGGAGGCTATATGAAAATGGATCCCATTAACAATGGGAGGTGTGCGGCGAGGGTTGGCTACTCTTTTGCGCCCACCAGCATCCGGACCTCGAACTCCTCGTAGGCCGCGTCGTCCTCGGGCCCCCGGCGGTCGCTCAGTACCGTGCCGAGCCAGCCGAGGAGGAAGCCCGCCGGGATCGAGACGATGCCCGGGTTCTGCAGCGGGAACCAGGCGAAGTCGGCGTCCGGGTAGAACGAGCCCGGCGCGGAGGAGACCACGGGCGAGAACAGCACCAGCAGGACCGAGCAGACCAGACCGCCCCAGAGGCTCAGCAGAGCCCCCTCGCCCGTGAAGCGGCGCCAGAACAGGGTGTAGACGATCGTCGGCAGAATCGCCGACGCCGCGATCGCGAAGGCGAGGAAGGCGAGCGTCGCCGTGTTGGCACCCCAGGAGACCAGCGCGAGCAGCATCGCCAGGACGCCGATGACGACCGCGGACAGCCGTGCGACCACCAGCTCCTCGGTCTCGCTCGCCCGCCCCTTGCGGATCACCTCGCCGTACAGGTCGTGGGCGAGTGACGAGGCGGCGGCGAGGGTGAGGCCGGCCGCGACGGCGAGCAGCGTGACGAAGGCGAGGCAGGACAGCAGCGCCGTGAGGATGCCGCCGCCCAGGGCGTTGGCGAGGAGCAGCACGGCCGCGTCGCCCTTGTGGTCGGTCTCCGCGATGGTCTGACGGCCGACGACGGCGGTGGCCCCAAGGCCGAGGATGCCGGCCGCCAGGCAGACCAGGCCGACCAGACCCACCGCCCACACCACCGAGCGGCGCAGCACGTCGACCTTGCGCGGGGCGAGCAGCCGCATCAGCACGTGGGGGAGTGCGGCGAGGCCGAGGACGATCGCCAGCTCCAGACTGAAGAAGTCGAGCTTGCTGGCGGTGCTGGCGCCGTAGCGCAGCCCGGGTTCGAGGAAGCGGCTGCCGGTGCCGCTGTGGTCGGCGGCCGCGGACAGCAGGGTGCCCGGGTTCCAGTCGTAGCGGTGCAGCACCATGACCGCGGTGATCGTCACGCCCGCCACCAGCATCACGGCCTTGATGATCTGGATGACCGTGGCGCCCGGCGCGCCGCCGATGGCCGCGTACACGATGACGACGGTGCCGATCACGATCACGCACAGGGTGCGGGTCGCGGCGCTGGGCTCGCCGGTGAACTGGGTCAGCAGGGCGATGCTGCCCACGAGTTGGGCGACCAGGTAGAGGGTCGTGATGGCGAGCGTGCACACGGCGAGGGCGAGCCGCGCCGGCCGCTGCAACCGGGTCAGACGCAGCGCCAGGGTGTCGCCGAGGGTGAACTTGCCCGCCCGGCGCAGGGGTTCGGCGATCAGCAGCAGCACCATCATCCAGGCGACGACGGTGCCGCCCAGGTACAGCAGGCCGTCGTAGCCGGTGAGGGCGACCAGCCCGGTGCTGCCGAGCAGGGTCGCGGCCGACAGGTAGTCGCCGCACATCGCGAGGCCGTTGCGCAGCGGGGACATGGTGCGGTTGCCGAGGTAGAACTCGCTGATCTCGTCGCGCTGAGGGGCGGTCAGCAGCGCCATGAACAGCGTGACCACGACCACCGACAGGAACAGCACGAACGTCAGTTGCAGGCTGAACCGGTCGACGATGCCTTCGGACAGGGTCACCACGTGCGGTACCCCCCGGCCTCGCCGTTCGGCGCGGCGGCGTGGGGTGCTCGCGGCTCCTGCTGCCGCAGCCGCGAGGCCAGACCGCGCGAGAGCGGGTCGACCCGGGTGCGCATGTGCCGTACGTAGCACCAGGCCGTCACGCCCATCACGACGAACTGGCCGAGGCCCAGCGCCAGGCCGAGGGTGAGGTCGCCGGTCAGGCGCCGGTTCATCAGCCCGGGGACCAAGTGCGACAGCAGTACGTACAGCAGGAATCCGCCGGCCGACAGGAGCGTCGCGCGCATGCCGAACCCGCGCTGGGCACGGCGTAGTGAGTGAAATTCCGGATCTTCGGATATGCGTTTGGGCGGTACGGGATCATTAACCGGCGAACTGTATGTGAGGGAATTGTCGTGCCATGGTGAAAACTCGGGCACAGGCGCACCTTCTTCGCTGCGGCATGCCGAACGCACTGGTGAGTGCGGGCCTGGTGGGGGACGGGTGGCGGGCGGTGAAAGCCGGAAGCCGGAGTATGACAGCGCTCTCTTTGAGCAATCAACCGCCGACTCGAATTACCGCCCCGCGATGGCGCATTAGCGCCCCTCTTGTTTTTTCGGCGATCATGTGAAGCGCGCGGATGGCGGCTGTTCGGGAATTAGTACGGACCACTTCTCCGGGCCGGAGTGTCTCAAATCAGGGCCCCGGATTAGGGTGTGGGGCGTGACCGACAGCAATGACCGTCCGCTCGCCGTGTTCGACCTGGACAACACCCTCGCCGACACGGCGCACCGGCAGCGTTTCCTGGAGCGCAGCCCGCGCGACTGGGCAGCCTTCTTCGCCGCAGCCCCGCAGGACCCGCCGATTCCGCAGGGCGTCGCGCTGGCGCTTCAGAGCGCCGAGGAGTGCGAGGTCCGCTATCTCACCGGGCGTCCCGAGCGCTGTCGGCGGGACACCCTCGAGTGGCTCGCCGCGCACGGACTCCCCGAAGGGCGCGTGTACATGCGGCGCAACGACGACCGCAGGCCCGCCCGGCGCACCAAGCTGGAGATCCTGCGCCGCCTCGCCCGCACCCACGAGATCCGGATGCTGGTGGACGACGACGAGTTGGTGTGCGAGGACGCCGAACGCGCCGGCTTCACCGTCGTACGGGCACGCTGGACCGCCCCTTCCGCCGCGCTCGAGGTGGCGCAGGAGCGGGAGGGGCGGACCTGACGGCAGGGGCCCTCGCTACTCGGATTCCTCCAGGCGGAAGCCGACCTTCATGGTCACCTGCCAGTGCGCGATCTCACCGCCGTCGAGCTGGCCACGCACCTCGACCACCTCGAACCAGTCCAGGTTGCGCAGGGTTTGCGAGGCCCGCGTGATGCCGTTGCGGATCGCCTGGTCCACGCCTTCGGGCGAGGTGCCGACGATGTCCGTCACACGGTAGGTGTGGTTCGACATGTGGGTGCTCCTCTCACACGCGTCACTCCACCGTGCCCCAAGGCGGGGCATCGCGCGAGCCGTCGGTCAGCGCGCCACGCTCAGTGACAGCGCGAAGCGGCCCTGACCGTCCGTCCACCAGTGCGCCAGCTCCAGCCCGGCCGCCGACAGTTCCGCGCGTACACCCTCCCTCCGGAACTTCGCCGACACCTCGGTGCGCATCTCCTCGCCCGCCGCGAACTCGACGGCGAGGTCCAGCGCGGGCACCTTCACCGTCTGCGCCGTACGGGCGCGCAGGCGCATCTCGATCCACTCGTCGTCCGCGTTCCACACGGCGACATGGTCGAAGGCGGCCGGGTCGAAATCGGCGTCCAGCTCCCGGTCGATCACCGCCAGCACGTTCTTGTTGAACGCCGCCGTCACCCCGGCCGCGTCGTCGTAGGCGGCCACCAGGACCTCCTCGTCCTTGACCAGGTCGGTGCCGAGCAGCAGCGCGTCCCCGGGGGACAGCAGGGCCCGCACCGAGGCCAGGAACGCGGCCCGCTCCGCGGGCAGCAGATTGCCGATCGTGCCGCCGAGGAACGCCACCAGCCGGGGTCCGGGCGTTTCCGGCAGGTCGAGCCCCGCCGTGAAGTCGGCGATCAGGGCATGCACGTTCAGCCCGGGCCGCTCCTCGACGAGCGCCTGCCCGGCCTGGCTGAGCGCGCTCTCGCTGACGTCGACCGGGACGTAGGTGTGCAGCCCGGTCAGCGCGTCGAGCAGATGCCGCGTCTTGTCCGAGGAGCCGGAGCCGAGTTCCACGAGGGTGCGGGCGCCGGTGGCGGCGGCGATCTCGCCGGCCCGGTCGACGAGGATCTCGCGCTCGGCGCGCGTCGGGTAATACTCGGGCAGCTCGGTGATCTTCTCGAAGAGCTCGCTGCCCTGCGCGTCGTAGAACCACTTCGGCGGCAGCGTCTTGGGCGTGCTCGTCAGGCCCTTGAGGACGTCGGCGCGCAGTGCGGCGTCGGTGGCGTCCTCGGGCAGGGTGCGGGTCATGAGGAACGGACTCACGTGCTGGGCTCCTTGCGTGGTGCGGGGGCCAGGGGGGCGCTGGGTTCCTTGAGCGGGGTGAGCAGAACGTCGGTGCGGCTCGCCGCCAGCAGGGTGTGGTCGGGGACCTCCTGCCAGTGCGGATCGTCGTCGTAGGGCTCGGAGGCCACGACGGTCCCGCCGCCCGGCCGGGCCAGATACCAGAGGGTGTCGCCCCAGGCTGTCGCGGCGATGGTCTCGCCGTTGGTGAGCAGCAGGTTGAGCCGGGAGCCGGGGGCCGCCTCGGCGACCTCCAGGACCGTGTCGGCCAGCGCCTGCCCCAGCTCGTCGCCGCCGCGCAGCCGCGCGAGGACCAGCGCCCAGACGAACGCCGAGTCGTTGCGGGCCTCCAGCGAGAGCACATCCACCGCGGGCACGGTCGGGACGAGCGGCGCGAGCGAGCCCGGCCAGCCCTTCACGGCGCCGTTGTGGCTGAACAGCCAGGGGCCGGTCGCGAACGGCGCCGCGGCGGCCTCCTGGTCGGCGCCCGGCACCGTCGCGTCCCGCACGGCGGCGAGCAGCGCGCCGCTGCGTACGACCCGCGCGAGATCGGCGAAGGACGGATCGGCCCAGATGGGCCCGGCCCGGCGGTAGCGTGCCGGCACAGGGTCCCCCTCGGCGTACCAACCCACCCCGAAACCGTCGGCGTTGACGGTCCCGTGCCGCTGGTGGCGAGGCGCCCACGACTGGCGGTAGAGCCCGTGCCCGGGCGCCACGAGGAGCCGGCCGAGCGGCTCCTCGGGGCCCAGGTAGGCCAGGTGACGGCACATCAGGCCGCTCCGGCGGAGCGGGCCGTGCGGAAACCGGAGAAGATCTGCCGCCGTATCGGGTAGTCCCAGTTGCGGAAGGTGCCCCGGCAGGCCACCGCGTCCACGGCGAACGAACCGCCGCGCAGCACCTTGTACTCCGGCCCGAAGAAAACCTCCGAGTACTCCTTGTACGGGAACGCCTGGAAGCCCGGGTACGGCGCCAGGTCGCTCGCCGTCCACTCCCACACGTCGCCGATCAACTGGCGTATGCCGAGCGGCGACTCGCCCTCCGGATAGCTGCCGGCGGGCGCCGGGCGCAGATGCCGCTGACCGAGGTTGGCGTGCTCCGGCGCGGGATCGGCGTCGCCCCACGGGTAGCGCATCGAGCGGTCCCCGGCCGGGTCGTGCCGGGCGGCCTTCTCCCACTCGGCCTCGGTGGGCAGCCGGCGCCCGGCCCAGCGGGCGTAGGCGTCGGCCTCGTACCAGCACACGTGCAGCACCGGCTCGTCCGGCGGGACGACCTCGGTGACGCCGAAGCGCCGCCGCAGCCACTGCTTGCCGTCCCGGTGCCAGAACAGCGGCGCGTGGATGGAGTGCTTCCGGATGTGCGCCCAGCCCTCCGGCGTCCACCAGCGCTCGGTGTCATAGCCGCCGTCCGCGATGAACGCCTGGTACGCGGCGTTCGTCACCGGCGTGGTGTCCAGGTAGAACGCCGGCACCTCGCGCCGGTGCGCCGGGCGTTCGTTGTCCAGCGCCCACGGCTCCGTCGAGGTGCCCATGGTGAACGGGCCGCCTGGGACCAGGACTTCGGACGGCCCCGTGAACAGCGGCGCCGGGTCCGGGTCCGGGGCGGTCAGGGCCTGCGGGCCCTTGCGGAGCTGATGGGTGATCAGCATGGTCTCGTCGTGCTGCTGCTCGTGCTGCGCGATCATCCCGAAGGCGAAGCCCGCCTCGGTCAGCCGCGTCCCGTGGAACGCGGTGCCCTCCAGGATGTCCAGCGCCCGGCCGCGCACCTCCGACGCGTAGTGCCGGGCCTCGGTCGGCGGCAGCAGCGGCAGCGAGGGCCGTGCGGCACGCGGGTGCTCGAAGGCGTCGTAGATGCCGTCGATCTCGGGCCGCATCGCCTCCCGTCCGCCGACCGTCCGCAGCAGCCACTGCTCCTCCTGGTTGCTGATGTGCGCGAGGTCCCACACCAGCGGGGACATCAGCGGCGAGTGCTGGGCGGTCAGGTCGGGGTCCTCGACACAGCTGGTCAGAAGAGTCGTCCGGGCACGGGCGGTGGTCAGGGTGGTCAGCGCCCGCTCGCGGAGAGTGTCGGCGTCGAAAGCGGGGTCGGTCATGTGCGGATGTCCTTCCCATGCAGGGTGCGGTCCGTGCCGTAGAGCTCGTCCAGCAGGTCGTCGGCGGGGCAGCGGCCCCGCACGACGAAGCGGTCCCGGTACGCCGCCACGGCGTCCGTGACCTCGGTCGTGGCGCCCAGCCGGGGCAGCGCCTCCAGCGCCGCCGCGAAACAGATGTCCGCCACCTCCCGCAGCTCGGGGTCGGCGAGGCCCGAGCGGGCCGCGTCGACCCACAGCGGATTGTGCGGCGCGGGCAGCGACCCCGCACGCTCGGCCAGCGGCTTCACGGCGCGGTACGCGGTCTCGGCCGCCTCCGGGTCGTCGAAGAGCGCGGTCGCCACGGCGAGCGGCACGATCCAGCCGTCCTCGCCGGGCTGGGCGTCGATCATGCGCAGTTCCAGATGGCCACGCGGCCTGACCGGCGGGAACAGCGTCGTGAGGTGGTAGTCCAGGTCCTCCTGGGTGGGCGGCCTGGGTGCGCCCGATCTGGTCCACTCCCGGAACGACAGCCCGTCCGGGACGTGCCACGGACCGTCGTCCCGCCGCCGCACGCACATCACCGGCGCGTCCACCACGTGCCGCGCCCACGCGGCCCGTGGATCGCCGTCCAGCGGCGGAGCGCCCGCGCGGCCCGCGCCTATCTCCATCCACAGCAGCTGCCGGGTGGACAGCCAGCCGGTGGGCTCGCGCCCGGCCAGCGGGGAGTTGGCGAAGGCGGCCACGAGGACGGCGCCGAGATGGTGGGCGAGCCACCAGCGCCGTCCGTGCCCGAGCGGGCCGGGTTCCTCGTATCCGGCGTCCAGGCACACCTGCACGGACGCCGAGGTGCACATCATGGCGCGGCCGGCCGGGCCCGCGCGGTCGAGGTACGCCTCCATCGCGTCGTAACGCGGCTGACGCAGGAAACGGCGGGGCGGGTGCCAGGGATCGTTGCCCAGGCCGACGAGTTCGAGATCGTGCTCGCGCAGGACCGCGCGGGCGACGTCGAGGTCGGCGGAAACGGTACCGATGCACTCCATCAGCGAGGTGGCGGGAGGTGAACTCAGCTCCAGCTGGCCGCCGGGTTCGACGGTGAGCGCCGACCTCAGGTGCTCGGTCCGCAGTGCGGCGTAGGCCGCTTCGAGTCGTTCGGGTGTCACGGGGAGCCGCGGGTCGCGCAGCTCATGGACGAGCCATTCCACTTCGACCCCGAGGGTGCGGGGCGGTCCGGTCTTGAAGCAGATGCCCCGGACCAGGGCCTCCACCTCTGCCTCGGTGACTGCGGAGCGTGGTTGCTCCGGACAGCCACTCACCGAATCGGACATGTCGGGATCCTCCTGAGAGTCCAGGGTGCCACCGGCCCGGATCTTGTGGACCGGCTCGGCACACTCGTCCCACCCAAGACCCTCGCCGTGGTTCGCACAAGGGTGCGTACCGGCACGTTCCGGGTCGGTAATATCCGCTCCCCGAGTGTTAGCAGGGGCTTTCCCGGTCGTTCTCGGTGGGCTGTGGGGCCCGGAATTCTGTTGCACCGCATGACCAGCATCGCTCACGATGCCTGCGTGAGCACGGCGGGGGAGATCGCGGGCGTCCGGAGCGGGCGCACGATCATGGCGCGGACCGCGAGGGGGCGGGCGTTCATGGCGCACACGGGGGTGGCGCCATGAGCGCACGCCTGCGCGGTATCGCGCAGCAGACGGAGGAGATCGTGGCCGCGGGGGCGTACCGCGCGCCCGACGGCCGAGAGGTGTCCCTCGCCGGCGCGATCGAGGCGGCACGGGAGGGCACCCGGATGCACGGGCCCGAGGCCGTACCGGTGCCGCCCATGTCCGGGGCGCGGACCTTCTTCGAGGTCACGGGGGAGAGCAGCCTGGAGGCCGCCCGCCGGCTCGGCGGCGGGACGGCCGTACTGAACTTCGCCTCGGCCCGGAACCCGGGCGGCGGCTACCTCAACGGCGCCCAGGCCCAGGAAGAGGCCCTGTGCCGCGCCTCCGCGCTGTACACCTGCCTGATCAGGGCCCGTGAGTTCTACGACCACCACCGCGCCCACCGCGACCCGTTCTACACGGACCGGGTCATCCACTCACCCGGCGTGCCCGTCTTCCGGAACGACCGAGGTGACCTGCTCGACGAGCCGTACACCGCCGGATTCCTGACCGCCGCCGCCCCGAACGCGGGCGTCGTCCGGCGTACGGCCCCCGACCGCACGCCCGAGCTGCCCGCCGCGCTCGCCATCCGCGCCGAGCGGGTGCTGGAGACGGCCGCCGCGCACGGGTACCGGCGGCTGGTGCTGGGCGCCTGGGGCTGCGGGGTGTTCCAGAACGACCCGGCGCAGGTCGCGGGCGCCTTCCGGGGGCTGCTCGGGCCCGGCGGCCGGTTCGCCGGGGCCTTCGAGCACGTGGCGTTCGGCATCCTCGACCGCACTCCGGGCAGCCCGGCGCGGGCCGCGTTCGTACGGGCGTTCCCCGAGCGTCAGGTCCAGCCGTAGCGCTCGTGCAGCCGGTGCCTGACCAGGTTGAACCGGCCGCGGTCCAGCGCGCACGCCTCGCGGCGCATGCCCTGCTCGTGCAGCCGCAGGATGCGGTCCACATCCACCCACGAGTCGCGCCCCGACCGGTCCCACGGGCCGCTGCCGATGGCGACCCACTCGCGGTCCCCGTCGTGCCGCTTGCTGGAGAGCTGCACGGCCAGGAAGGTGCCGCCGGCCTCCCGGGCGACGACCAGCACCGGGCGGTCCTTGCCCCGCCCGTCGTTCTCCTCGAAGGGGACCCAGGTCCAGACGATCTCGCCGGGGTCGGGGTCGCCGTCGTGCGCGGGGGAGTACTCGGTGCGCACCCTGCCGACCGCGCGCGGGTCGGCCTCGGTGGTGGCGGTGGGGCCGAAGCGGCCCGGGACGTTCTCGTCGGTGTACGTGCTCACGGGGGCACACCCTAGGGGCTGCCCCCGTGAGTCGGGCGTGAAGGGTCGCCGATTACCCGTCCAGGTTCACTTCTCGTCCGTCGACACCCTCTGGACCGGCCCGCTCGGCAGGGAATTGGGGGCTCGGGGGCCTCGTCAAGTCTGGCGAGGGCCCCGTATGTCGCTGCCTGCTCATTGCTCCGGGCCCAGGTCGATGTCGACGGTGACCCGCCGGATGCGTACTCCTTGGATGTCATTGCCCGGCAGGTCGAGGCACTCAAGCAGTCGAGCGGCTGCCTCGGGAGATCGATTCCGCTCGGTTGAGCTGCCGGGCTGTTCTCGGGGCGGCTCATCGAGCTCCGCATCGATGGCGTAGCTCATGCCGCCCGATACCATGCCGTCGACGAGGCTGCGGATGCTGATGGTCGTGCCTGCAACTTCGTTCGGGCGGAAGCCGCCGCCCGGGATCAGGCGTGGTCGGACTTCCCGGCTTGCCAGTGGGCCGAGCTCGAACGCATGGCCGCCGGGGTTGGCGAACTTCATGCGCCAGTTCCGGCGTGCCAGGGGCTCCGGCAGAGTCGCTTCCAGCTTTACCGAAACTGTCCGATCGTAAGGGTTGTTGACCCAGAATCGCCGTCCTGCGAAGGCCCCGACGAGGCCGTCGACTCCACCGCCGCCGGGGACGGGTGCGACATTTCGCTGTGCGACGTTGTTGTCGAACGGCACCAGACGTGCAGGTGGAATCGGGCCGTTCACGGTCTCGGTGTTGGGGAGGTCGCCATCGGCCGAGACGGTCATGAGCAGGCATTCGTGCCCTTCCACGGCAGGGGTCCATGTGAAGGGCCCGACCACAGCACTGCCACCGGAGGCCAGGCCCCCGGGGACCGAAACGGATGCGGTCGTCATGGATTGCCAGTCACTCGGCCATACCAACCCGGCGGTGGGGCGGGAGTGATAGCCCTTGACGACCACATTCTGCGCCTGCTGCGTCCCCCGGTTCTTGACCCGGCAGTAGACATAGTTGGGAACGTTGAGGATCGGTGTTTGGTGGGTTGTACCGCCATCGGCCGTGAGACGGTTCCAGATGTCGGTCGTCTCCCAGAAGTTCTCAAGGTACGGTGCGTACTCGCCGGCTCGTCCGTCGTCAATGTAGACGTCGACCGCCGGGGGCGCACCGGGAGCCGTCACCGGGGGAGGTGCCGAGGGCGGCTGATAGAAACCTTGCTTCTCGAAACTCCACCGAACGACTTTGTGGAACGCGCCGCCCGGGTGGCCCTCGAACATGGCGGTGCCATGGTCGGCGTTCATCAGTGCGGTGGCGAAGACCCCGGCATCGGGTGTGGGTGTGATGGGGCTGGTCGCAAGCGAGCCGATGGCCCGAAGCTGCAGGTATGCCAGGTAGCGGGCGGCGAACCGGCGTACGTCTGGATACCACGAGTCGCCGCCTGTCGACCGATAGATGCGGAACATAGTTGTCGACAGGATCTCCTCGCTCTGGTAGCCCCTGTCATCGTTGCTTCCGCCCCAGGCCCAGCCCTCACTCACCTGCCGGTCTTGGCGACGAGAGACCAGCGGTACCCATGGGAAGGTGAGGAAGCGGTCCGGCGCCAGCGAGTCGGGGGCGTGCAGAAGCGCAGCCAGCGAGTCGCCACCATTGTGGACAAAGCCGAGGTTCGCCGAGTGGACCGTGTCATAGAGCAGCCCGTGGACGAACTCGTGGACCATGACTCTGGCGTCACAAGACATGCTCACCGTCGACCCGGATTGCACCAGGCCGCACGTGTAACGCCCCATGCCGGTGCCCGCGGCGTTGCCGAACGCGTGTGCATTGACTTCGGTCTCGCTGCGATGGTCGATCTCTACGGGAAACGTCGTGCCGTCGAGATAGGTGGCCAGGTTGAAGCCCATTCCCTCCATCAACTGGAAGAGCGACTCGATGTTGTTGTAGGCGCAGGCCGCAGCGAAATCGTCGCTGGGCACGGAATAGTCGAACGAGCCGGGTGCCGGTGAGGTCGGCGGCGCCGCGGTGGGCGTCTGGAAGTCGACGACCGAAACACGCGATCCGACAAGGCCCTGCGGGCTCGCCGGCGGTAGCTGGGGCAGGGTGACAGGGATACGCCAGTAATTGAGTTCACCGGGGTTGGTGGTTGTGATGGTGCCTGGGTTGGCGGTCGCAGTGAGGGCCGCGTTACCGGTCCTGGTGATGGGGTCCGTGGTGTACACGTTGGCCGTCGCACAGGACACGAACGCCCGCAGGTAGAGCACCGACCGGGTTGATGGCTCCACGAACGCCCGCCAATGCACCTCACCGAGTTCCGGCATCGGATACGTGAAGAGGTACTCCGTGACAACGTAGTGCTCATCTGCCCGGATCTGCTCCGGCACAGGCGGCAGGGGCAGCGTGGGCGGCGCTTCCTGCAGTGGTCCGCGACGGGCTTCCTCGGACACTTCAGGGTGGATGCGTTGCGCCGGGTCGTACTGGAAGACGAGTTCCCGCTGACCGTTGATCCTGATGTTCCGGTCGCTCCCCACGCCGTCGGGACCACTCGGTTGTTGACTGATTCCCAGGGCCGCCAGCAGCTCGTCCACGCCCAAATCCTTGCCGGACCCCTCTGGAGTGCCTGCCGGGGGCTGCGGCCTGCCGATCTTGATGTCGTAGTGAAGTGAGCTCGTGGAGCTGGTGATCCTGGCCGGTGAGTCGTGAGCGGTGATCGAAAGGCCCGCCTCCCAGATGGGCAGCCCCTCGTACGACTGCTGATAGGAGACGACCGACGTCTCCATGACGGACGACTCATGCGCCAGTCTCAGCCTCACCTCACCAGGCCCACCAACCTGTCCGTCATTCGTGCCCAGGCCGGCGATCCACTCAGAGGGGACCTCGTACAAAGGTGCCACCTCACGCAGATACTCGTTCGCCGCTACACCGGGACCGAGCACGACGGCAGTGCTCGCACTGTATGGCTCCTGTACATGCTCCAGATGGCGAAGCCGGCCACTTCCATCCCGCTGCGCGTGCACGTTCGGCGTGACCTCAAAAGGCATGCGATTCACCTTCGCTCCCTGCGATGCGGCGCGTCTCGCCAGACTTGCCGTGTGTTGATCTGACCTTTCCTCGACCCGCCTTTCGGGTCCGGAACACGTACCCGTAGCTGAGCGGGTGCTGCCGTCCCGTCAATCGCTGGTGGTGTGCCGGCATACGTGGTCGGGTGGCGTACGGCACGAACTGGTCCGGGTATCGAAGAGTCGCCGTATCCCCTACGGTCCGACCGGTAGCGGGCCCCGGGGAGCTTCCCGGCAGCCCCGGTCCGGCCCCACCCGGAAGGGTGCGGGGCTGTCAGTCCATCGGTGTGAGGACCCCATCCTCGTCCAGGAAGTAGCTGCCTTTCGCAAGGTCCTCCACGGTGGCGTCCTTGAGCCACTGCCGGGACATCCTGTGCACATCCTTGGACGGGCGCTCCCAGGGGATTTGGTGGCCTGCGCAGGCGATGCGGAACATCAGCTTGTGCGCGCCGGGGATGGCGTCGTAGAGCGCCGGCACCGAGAAATGCAGCAGCCCGAGGTTGGCTGGCGTGTTGACCGAGGAGTCGAGGTCTCCGTAGATGATGAGCACCGGGACGTCGGCGCCGAGGATGCCGTCCAGTGGCACAGTGGTGGAGTTCCAGCCCCACCAGTACTGGTTCTTCACCCGCATGACGCCCGAGGGCTTTCCCGCCACGTCGGGACCCCACGTGGCGCCGACGGTGTCATTCTCCATAATCGCGTTCCACACCACATCGACCATCCCCTCCTCCCGCTGCTTGTGGCACTTCACGTCCCTGTCCCACGCCGCGGTGAAACCCGCCTTGGTGGTGAGGGTCATGGGAAAGCCGAACACGGACGCTGGTTCGCTCTGCGGCAGCGGCACCGGAGGGTCCCAGCGCGTCCCAGCCTTGCTCTGCCTGCCGTTGGGAGGGAAGATCGGGGCGAGCAGGAGCAGGCTCTTGACGTTCTCCTTGTGCTGGATGGCATACGGGCCGAGCTGCTGTGCGGCGGCCGACCAGCCGATGAGGTCGACTTTGGACGCGCCCGTGAGGTCCTGGATGTAGGTGACGACCTTGTGGACCTCCTCCCAGTTGCTCCGGGAGTTGTCCAACTGGTAGGGGTACTGCACAGGATCCGAGACGCCTCCTGGATGGACTTCCAGAAGGGGCCTCTGAGCAGGGTTCACGTTGCGCGGGTCGTACATTTCGGGGCGCGTGGACCGGCCGGACCCCTGGAGGTCCATGACGAACACGTCGTAACCCGCCTCGGCCAGGAATTCCGCCCAGCTGTATTTGCCGTACCGTAGGTCGAAGCCCGCCAGCGCCGGCACACTTCGTCCATGCAGCATCAGGACGGGCTGGCGCGGCTTGTTCGGCTTGGTGCCGTTGCGCTCGCGCACGAACAGCGTGGCGGGCTTGTCCTTGTTCGCAGGGATGGTCGATATCCACGGGATCTGGTGGTCTTTCAGGACTGGTGCTGCCATGACTGCGCTCCGATGGCTCCGTCTCCGATTAGTTCGTCCTGCCGCTCCGCCGCTACCGGGATCCTGGGCGCAGGCCCTGCGGGACGCGGTTGTTCGCGATGGACTGCCCGTCGAACCGGAGCTTGGCCGTCCGCCGGCCTGTTCGGCCCGTTCCGCGAAGCTCGATCCGCGTACCCTGGGTAGACGCTCTCAGGAAAACCTCAACGGTAGCCGCGGTGTCACGCTCGGTTCCGTCCGCGCTTCTCCCTCAGCCGTCCATGAACCCACGACCATCGCGGTGGTGGGGAGGGCGCGAGGCAGTCACGGCGGGCGTCTGGCAGCGCGTATCCGCTCTCGGCGTCGGGATTATCTGCTTTCACTCACGATAACTCTCGGCCCATGTGCCGCGCCTGTCCAAGATTCAAGGGCCTGCCGGGAGTAGGCGGTGGCCGCACACCTGGACACGCGCCTCGGGGGCAGAGCCGGCAGGGCGGGCATCAGCGGCCCTCACTGAGGGCGCACCCAACCGGCCCCGCGTCACCGCTCGTTGGCCTTGCGGGGCGGTAGTGCCCTGGGGCGCAGCCGAGACGTTCTCCGCCGCCGTGAGAACGGTCAGTTGCTCCATCCTGGCGTTTGCTCTGGTGCGGGGCGGCCGGTAGGACTCGTGAGCCGGTAAAGGCCGGTTCGACGCTGCTTGAGTGCGGCCGCAGCGCCCTGTCGGTAACCGGCCGGGCGCGGTTGACCCCTCGGGCACGTGTGGGAAGGTCTCGCGTTGCTGGTAGCTCCCCGGCACGCCTGTGACTGCGGCTGCCCCAGAGGTTCCGGGCTTGCTGAAGCGGATCCCTGCAACTGTTTCTACAGCGCTTGGCGGATCTTGCCGCAACTAGGCGCACAGGGCTCTCAACTGCGACGGAGCGTGCTCACTGTCGTACGCCGCCCGGACGTAGACCGTGGATGGGCGAGGAAGTGCTCGGCCCCGCCGCGCACGCGCACGATCACCTCGCCGACCAGTCCCGGCCCGACCGTCCCCGTGACCCGCCCCATGAGCCCGACCATCGACGCGTCGTCCATGGTCACAGGGTAGGGGCTGGACCGGCTCAGGCGACCGGTGCGGGCACGGACTCGCCCTGCTGCGGCGGCCACAGCTCGTGCCAGCGCAGCTCCGCCTCCAACTGCGCGGCCAGCGAGATCAGCAGCGGCTCGCTGTTGGCCGGCCCGAGCAACTGGCCGCCGACCGGCAGCCCGCCCACGAATCCGGCGGGGACGTTGACGCCGGGCCAGCCCAGCACGTTCCACGGCCAGGCGTAGGGGCAGGCGGCGATCATCGCCCGGTCGGTGGCGAAACCGCCGAGGCTGAGCAGCGCGCCGATGCGGGGCGGGGGAGCGGCCGTCGTGGGCGCGAGGACGACGTCGTACGACTCGTAGAACCTGCCGATACGACGGTGCAGGACCGCCTCCGCGCGCCGGGCCGCCCGCAGCGGGGCCCCGCCGAGGAGCCGGCCCAGCCGGGCGGCGCTGCGGGTGCGCGGGTCGAGCAGCGCGGGGGATGGCACCTCGTCGGCCCACTCGGCGATACCGGCCGTGGCACGGGGGACGAAGGTCAGCCCGATCTGCCCGTACGGCGGATCGGCCTCCTCGACGTGGTGCCCCAACCCGCTGAGTTTCTCGGCGAGTTCGACGATCCTGGCCCGCACCTCCGGCTGGAGCCGGGCGGGCAGGGCGGTGAACGGCGGCTTGAGGGAGAGCGCGATGCGCAGCCGGCCGGGGTCGCGGCCGACGGCCTCGGTGGCCTCGATCGCGGGTGGCCGGTGCGGGTCGAGCTCGTGGTTGCCGGCGGCCGCGTCCAGCAGGAGGGCGGCGTCGGCGACCGTACGGGCGAGGGTGCCGTTGACGGTGATGCCCTTGAAGGACTCGCCGCGCGGCCAGGTGGAGATGCGGCCGCGCTGCGGCTTGATGCCGATGAGGTGGGTCCAGGAGGCGGGGATCCGCACCGAGCCGGCACCGTCCGAGCCGAGCGCTGCGGGCACCAGACCGGCGGCCACGGCGGCCGCCGAACCGCCGGAGGAACCGCCCGGCGTGTGGTCCGCGTGCCAGGGGTTGCGGGTCGCGCCGAACGCGGGCCCCTCCGTGAACGGCCACTGGCCCAGCTCACAGGTGTTGGTCTTGCCGACGATCACGGCACCGGCCGCGCGCAGCCGCCGTACCGCCTCGCCGTCCTCGGCGACGGGCGGGAACTCCCCGCCGCACCCGAACGCGGTGGGCTCGCCCGCCACGTTCATGTCGTCCTTCACCGCGACCGGAACGCCCAGGAGCGGCAGGCGCACTCCGGCGGCGAGCTGCTTGTCGGCGGCCTCGGCCTCGGCGAGGGCGGCCTCGGCGCGCACCACGCGGAAGGCGTTCAGGGACCCCTGCGTCGCCTCGATGCGCGCCAGTGCCTGCGTGACGAGTGCCTGCGACGTCACCTCCCCGTCGGCCAGCGCACGGGCGGACTCGGCGAGGCCTACGGCACGGTCGGGTGTCATACGGGGCACCTCCGGAACGACGTTGTCTACCGAACGGTAACGTCAGTCGGGTCGGGGGCGGAACGTTTTCGCCGGTGCGGCTCGCAGGTTCACCACAGGTTTCTCCCAGGTGCCGTTTGCTCCTGCGCGAACCATTGACGCGCCCGGACCCCACCCCTACCTTCTGATCGAATTTCCGAACTATGTTCGAAATCGCGAACGCATCGGTTCGGAATGTCCCTTGAGCCGTAGGGAGAGCCGCCCGTGAGCAGACGCCCCCGCACCCCCTCCCGCCGGAGCCTGCTGCGCGCGATGGCCGCGCTGCCCGCCTCGGCGCTGGTCCTGGGCGAGACCCCCGGACTGCTCGGCACGGCCCTCGCGGCCGCACCGCCCAGCGGCTCGGCCACCCGGTACACCATCGTGCCGTTCCTCAACAGCGACGACGGGACCGTGAACGTCTATCAGGCGGACGACGCCACCGACTTCCGCCTGCTGAAGGCCTCCGCCTACACGCCGCCCAGCAACCGCATCCGCGACGCGAGCATCCTCAAGCACACCAACGGCTCCTACTACCTCACCTACACGACCCACACCTGGCAGGACACCAGCACCACCATCGGCTTCGCGCGCAGCACCGACCGGGTCAACTGGGCGTTCCTGTACGACTACACGGTCCCGATCGCGAATCTCTCCCGCGCCTGGGCGCCGGAGTGGTTCGTTGACAGCGACGGCAGCGTGAACGTCGTCGTGTCCTGCTCGACCGCCGACGACGAGTGGATCTTCACCCCGTATCTGCTGAGAGCAACGAACTCCGCGCTGACTACCTGGAGTTCACCCGTCGCGCTGTCCGGCATCGGCGAGAACCACATCGACACGTTCATCGTCAGGACCGGCTCGACCTACCACGCCTTCACGAAGAACGAGACGACGAAGTACATCGAGTACGCGACGGCCGCCGCGCTGACCGGCCCCTACACGATCTCCCGCACCGGCGACTGGGCGGGCTGGGGCAGCTACCGCGAGGGCCCCGCGCTCGTCCAGCTCGACAGCGGCACCTGGCGCCTGTTCTTCGACGGCTACGGCGACGGCACCTACTACTACAGCGACAGCCGCGACACCTTCGCCACCTGGTCCGCCCCCGCCGCCCTGCCCGCCGTCTCGGGAACGGCCCGCCACTTCACCGTCGTCAAGGAGACGGTCTCCGGCGGCCCGGCCCTCGCGAGGAACGTCACCCGCTCCTTCCAGTCGGCCAACTACCCCACCCGCTACTGGCAGACACAGTCCGCCCTGCTCAACCTCCCGGTGGTCAGCGCTTCCAGCACCACCGCCGAGAAGCAGGCCTCGCGGTTCACCGTCGTCGCGGGACTCGCCGACGCGAACGGCTACTCCTTCCGCGACTCCTCCGGCAGGTACCTGCGCCACTACGACTACCGCGGCCGGTTCGACACCAACGACGGCACGACGACGTTCGCCCAGGACGCCACGTTCATCGCCCGGACGGGCTCATCGAGCGGCTCGCTGCGGTTCGAGTCGTACAACTACCCCGGGCGGTACCTGCGGCACTACGACTACCAACTGCGGGTGGAGCGCGCCGACGGCACGGAGCTGTTCCGGCAGGACAGCTCGTTCGTCCCGGTGACCGCCTGGAGCTGAGCCAGGTCGGCGGTCAGCCGGAGCGGCGGGAGCCCGAGGCGAGGAACGCGGCGATCTTGCTCGGGTCGAACACCCACAGGAGCTGGTGAATGCCCTCGCGCGAGGCCGCCGAGGTCAGGAACGCGGACGGCACTGCCTCGCGGCAGAGCAGCACGCCGGCGCGCCCGTTGGCTTCCACGCGGCGCACCTCCACCCCGTCCCAGAACCGCGGCGTACCGGTCACCAGGTGCGCCACCCGCGCACGGCCCAGCACGGGCACGCGGGCGACGCCCCGGATGCCGTTGCCGTCGGCCAGGCTCACGACATCCGGGGTGAGGACGGCCTCCAGGGAGGCGACGTCTCCGTCCCGCGCCGCCGAGACGAAAGCGTCGAGGAGCCGGCGATGGTCCGCCTCGTCCACCGGCTCCCGCCGATCCGCCTCCAGACGCCGACGGGCCCGACTCACGATCTTGCGTACGTTGACGACGCTGAGCCCCAGCATGTCCGCGATCTCGGAGTAGGCGTAGTCGAACGCCTCCCTGAGGACATAGGCGGCCCGCTCCGTGGGGTTCAGCTTCTCCAGTACGAGGAGCAGGGCGAGTTCCAGGGCCTCCGCCCGTTCCGCGCCCAGCTGGGGGTCGTCGCTCGTGTCGACGGGCTCCGGCAGCCAGGGGCCGACATAGGTCTCGCGGCGGACCCGGGCGGACTGAGCGACGTTGATCGCCAGCCGCGTCGTGGCGCTCGACAGAAAGGCCATGGGACTGATCACCACGGAGCGGTCGGTCCTCTGCCACCGCAGCCAGACCTCCTGCACCACGTCCTCGGCCTCGGCCGCGCTGCCCAGCACCCGATAGGCGATGCCGAAGAGCCGCGGGCGGAGCTCCACGAAGACCGAAACGGCGTGGTCCAGGGTGTCCTCCGTGGGGGACGTCTCAAGATGCATGATCCTGCGGACTCCGTTCCTCCGAGTGGTGCTGCCCGAGGGCGACGCCGAACCACATGGCTCTGCCCGACGCCTCCGCTCCCTTGACCGGACAGCCCCCTGTTCCGTGACAGGTCGATCAGAGAAGCCCGGCGGCGTGGTTCCAGGTGCGGAGCTTGTCGGGATTGAGGGTGACCCAGACCTGCACGACCTGAGGGCCCGCGACATCGAGGACGACGACCGCGGCGACCAGACGCTCGTAGCGCACCACAAGGCCCGTCCGCCCATTGACCGGATGTGTCTCCAGCGTGGTCCGCGGATGCCGCGCCAGCAACGTCAGCAGACTGCGGGCCACCGGCGCACCTCCGTGCACCGGCCCGACCAGCGCCCGTACCTTTCCGCCGCCGTCGAACACCGCCGTCGCGTCCCCGGCGAGCAACGACGTGAGCACCTCCACGTCCCCGCTCACGCAGGCCGCACGCACCGCCCCAACCACCGCGTCATGCTCCGCCACCGACGTGGGCTGCCCCTCACGCGCCCGCAGACTGCGCCGCGCCCGGTCCGCCGGCTCCGCGTACCGCGGCTCGCTCTGCGGCACGCGGGCCCGTTCGCCGCCCGGCGAGGGCCGGGACAGACAGATGCCTCCGACCGCCCGTGCCAGCCACGACCGGGGATCCACGATCCGCGCCCGCTGGGCCTGCGGCAGTCCGAACCACTGCCGGTACGCCTCGTCGATCACCTGCTCGGCCTCACGACCACTGCTCAGCACGCACATCGCCACATCCAGCAGATGCCGCCGCTCATCCAGCAGTTCCACCAGCGACACCGCGTCATCCGTACCGACCACGACCCGACCTCCCTCGTCCGCGGCTTTCGTGACGTGCCCGCTTGTGAGACCGCGCAGGCCCGGCTCCTGTGACGGGCCCGACGCGCCGCGAGGTGCGGTCCGTCGCGCGCGGCGGGATGTTGGAGGCAGGCCCTTTTCCATCCGGCCGACCCACCGAGCGGAGGAGCCGGACGTGGACACGCATCTGGTCGAAGCCGGGCCGGGCCGGAAGGGGGCAGGCCCGGCGGCCGCCCCGGCGATGGCCGTACCCGACGAGGCGACGATGGTGTTCGTGCAGGCCAGGCCAGGTCTGCTCAAGATCGCTCACCGGATCGTGGGGGACACGAGCGAGGCGGAGGACGTGCTCCAGGAGGCCTGGCTGCGCTGGCAGCGGGTGGACCGGACGGTCGTGCGCAACCCGTCGGCGCTGCTCAGGACGACCACCGTCCGGCTGGCCCTGAACCTCGTCCAGTCCGCCTGGAAGCGCCGGGAATCCTGTGCCAGTCCCTGGCTCCCGGACCTGGCGGACCCGGACGCCACCCCGGAAGCGGTGGCGGAGCGGCACGACGCCGCCGAGCGGGCGGTCCTGGTGCTGATGGAGACGCTGACACCGAGGCAGCGTGCCGCGTACGTCCTGCGGGAGGGATTCGGCTATCCGTACGGCCGGATCTCCGAGGTCCTGGGCATCGGTGTGGCGAGTACCAGGCAGCACGTCGTACGGGCCCATGAGCGGCTCGCCGCGAACCGTCCCCGGCGGCCCGTGGACGCCGTCGCGCATCGGCGGCTCGTTCAGGCCTTCCTCGCGGCTGCCCGATACGGGGACCTCGCGCCCTTGGAAAACGCCCTTTCGACGGACGCGGAGAGAAACGCGTGAGCGAGGTGGCCCCCTGCCTGCCGGCGGAGGCCACCTCACGGTTTTGCCCCACCTCTGTCGCTACTTCTGCAGCGCGAGCCAGTCGGACAGCTTGGTCTGCGCGAGCTGCGCGTCCGGGCCGGGCAGCAGCGTCGTCTCCTGCAATTCGGCGCCGGAGTACGGGGCGTGCGGGTCCGTGACGACCGTACGGGGGTCGTTCGCGTCGGCGAGGGTCTGGCGGATGAGCTCGTCGAGTTGGAACACGTCCGGCCCGGCGATCTCCACGATGCCGTTGACGGGCGTGCCCACGGCGGTGCGGCCGACGGCCGCGGCCACGTCGTCGGAGTACATCGGTTGGAACTTGGCGGCGGGCAGCCGCACGGTGTTCCCGTCGGTGGAGATGTCCGCGATCCCCTTGATGAACTCGAAGAACTGGGTGGCGTGCACGATGGAGTAGGGCATGCCGGACGCCTTGATCAGCTCCTCCTGCGCCTGCTTGGCCCGGAAGTACCCGCTCTCCTGGAGGCGGTCGGTGCCGACGACGGACAGTGCGACGTGGTGCGTCACACCGGCCTCGGCCTCCGCGCCGAGGAGGTTGGTCGTGGAGGTCCGGAAGAAGGTCATGACGGCCTCGTCCTCCCACGAAGGGGAGTTGGACACGTCGACCACGACCGCCGCGCCCTTGAGGACATCGGCGAGACCCTCACCCGTCAGGGTGTTCACGCCGGTGTTGGGCGCCGCCGCGACCGCCTCGTGCCCTTGCTCCTCGAGCTTGCCGACCAGCTTCGAGCCGATGAGTCCGGTACCACCGATGACTACGACCTTCATGACGGATTCCTCTCGGGATTGAATTCGCTCTGCATGATTCGCTCTACATGAGAAGAGACCGGGCAGCGGTTCCGCTTGTGACAGTCGCGCGGCAGATGCGGCAGATATCGGTCTAGAGTTTTTCCGCCGAGTCGTCCCGGATCATTTCGCGGGGCGCTGCCGGATCATTCGACCAGCTTTCCCTCGGCCGAGACTTCCTGCATGAGCGAGGAAATCTCCTCCGGGACCTCCGGGATGCTCTCGCGGGTGACACCGGTCGCCGGGGACCACACGAGATTCACGCGCAGGGCGGGGTCCTGGTCCGGGTGGTCGCTGCGGTTGTGGCAGCCGCGGGTCTCGCGGCGCTCCAGCGCCGATTCGAGGGTGGCCCGCGCCGCCAGGGCGGCGGACTTGAGATCGAAGGCGTGCGCGAGGTCCTGGTAGCCGGCGATGTCCGGGTGCACCCCGACGTCCGCCATCCGCTTCTCGATCACGGCGAGCTCCGCGAGGCCCGCACGCAGGCCCTCCTCGTCGCGTACGACGCCCGCGTGCTCCGTCATGGTGTTGCGGATGGCGCGTTGCAGGGCGCGTACGTTCTCCGGCCCGTCCGCCGCGAGCAGATCGTCGATCTCCGCGCGGGCCTCGGCGATCGCCGCCGCCGAGCGGCGCTGCGCGGTCAGGGACCGCGAGTAGGCGGCGGCCGCCTGTCCGGTGATCCGGCCGAAGACCAGCAGCTCGATGAGGCTGTTCCCGCCGAGGCGGTTGGCGCCGTGCAGGCCGCTCGACGCCTCCCCGATGGCGTACAGGCCCGCCACATCGGTGCTGTGGTCCTCGGGACGCACCCACACGCCGCCCATCGAGTAGTGCGCGGTGGGCGCGATCTCGATCGGTTCGCGGGTGATGTCGAGCATCTGCAGGTCGAGCATCGTCTGGTAGACGCGGGGGAGCCGCGTCATGATCGTCTGCCGGGGCAGATGGGAGACGTCCAGCCAGACGCCGCCCTTGGGGGTGCCCCGCCCCTCCTTGATCTCCGTGTAGGAGGCCAGGGCCACCCGGTCGCGGGTGGACAGCTCCATGCGGTCGGGGTCGTAGCGGGCCATGAACCGCTCCCCGAGGGCGTTGCGCAGGATGCCGCCCTCGCCGCGGGCGGCCTCGCTGACCAGGGTGCCGGCCGCGTTCTCCGGCTCGATGATCCCGGAGGGGTGGAACTGGACCAGCTCGGCGTCGCGCAGCCGGGCGCCCGCCTCCACCGCCAGCCGGAAGGAGTCGCCGGTGTTCTCGTCGCGGCGCGAGGAGGTGCGCCGCCAGATCCGGGTGTGGCCGCCCGCGGCGAGGATCACCGCGTCCGCGTGGATCAGGTAGCGCCTGCCCGACGCGAGGTCGAAGCCGTAGGCACCGAACACGGCGCCGTCGTGCACCAGCAGCCGGGTGATGTACACGCCGTCGAGCACCGGGATGTCGAGCTGCTCGGCCCTCCTGACGAGGGTGCGCTGGATCTCCAGGCCGGTGTAGTCGCCGGCGAAGGCGGTCCGCCGGAACTTGTGCGCACCGAAGAACCGCTGGGAGATACGGCCGTCCTCCTCGCGGGCGAACGCCATGCCGTAGCGCTCCAGGTCCTCGATGCCGCGCGGAGCGCCCTGAGTGACCATCTCGACGGTGCGGGGGTCGGCGAGCAGATAGCTCTCCTTGATCGTGTCCGCCGCGTGCTGCTGCCAGCTGTCCCCGGGGTCCATGGTGGCCAGCGCCGCGTTGATCCCTCCGGCGGCGAGTGCCGTATGGGCGTCCTCCTTGGGGCGCTTGCCGACCGCGAGGACGTCGACACCGGCCTCGGCCAGCTCGATCGCCGCGCGCAGACCGGCACCGCCGGTGCCGATCACCAGCACCATGGTGGACAGACGTTGTTCGGTGATAGCCACGGGTCTTCTCCGATCAGGGGGTTTCACCCATTACGACCGGGTCGGGGGCCGTTCTGTGACACAGCCGCCGGTGTGGCGGCCGCCACGGTCTTGTGACACCGGCAGCGCCGGGGCGCCCGGCCTCAGCCGGCCAGCGACGCCACGTACGGTGCCAGCTTGGCCGGGTTCATGACCCACATGACGCGTTCGATACCGCGAACGGAGACATCGACGCAGAGCAGCGCCACCGGCTCTCCGTCGGACGACACGAGGACGGCCGGCCTGCCGTTCGCCTCGACCCAGCGCACCTCGGTCGGCGGCCAGAACCGCGGGGCGAAGGCGGCGAGGTACTTGGCGACGCGCGGACGTCCGACGACCGGGATCCTGGACGCGCCGCGGATGCCACCGCCGTCGGAGTAGCTGACCACGTCCTCCGCGAGGACGTTCTCCAGCACCGACAGGCTTCCGGTGCGCGCCGCGTCGAGGAAGACCTCCAGCAGACGCCGGTGGTCGGAGGAGCCGACCGGCTCCTTGCGTTCCGCCGCCAGGTGCTTGCGGGCACGGGACACCAACTGGCGTGTGCGGGCCTCGTTCGTCTCCAGGATCTCCGCGATCCGCCGGTACGGGTAGTCGAAGGCCTCCCGCAGCACGTAGGCGGCCCGCTCCACGGGGTTGAGCTTCTCCAGCAGGAGGAGCACCGCCAGATCGAGCGCCTCGGCCCGCTCCGCACCCAGCTGCGGATCCGCGCGGGTGTCGACCGGTTCCGGGAGCCACGGGCCGGTGTACGACTCACGCCGCATCCGCGCGGACTGGGCGAGGTTGATCGCCAGGCGGGCGGTGACGGTCGCCAGGAACGCCGCGGGCTCCCTGATCTCGGCGCGGTCGGTCTTCTGCCAGCGCAGCCACGCCTCCTGGACGATGTCCTCGGCCTCCACGGCACTGCCGAGGACGCGGTAGGCGATACCGAACAGCTGCGGGCGTGCCGCCATGAACTGCTGGGTCGCCCGGTCGAGGGAGTCGGAACCGTCCTCGGCGCGCATGGATGTCCTCCAGACCTGGGCGACCAGGCTACAAGCGGTCACCGGCCCACGCCCGCCCGGTGCACGCCCGCCCGGGCCCGCTCGCGCCCGGTGCCGTCTGGGCGACCGAGCCGCACGGTCAGCACCGCGGGTTCGTCCCCCTCGGGCAGCGGGACGAACCCGGACCCCGCAAGCTCCCCGGTCACCTCCGCGCGCGAGGCCGGCCACATCCAGAACGTCTCGGTGTACTCGCGCAGCACACCCCGCGCACCCCGCACCCAGTAGTCGAAGCGCGTGCGGATCCGGTCCGCGTCGGCCGACATCACCATGCGCCCTCCGTACACGTGCTGGCCGACCTTCTGCGCCGGAAGGACGTGCGTGGCCTCCTCGGCGGGGAGGCGGTCGGGCGGGAGGTGCACGAGGAGCATCCCGCCGGGCACGACCGCGCGGGCCACGGCCGGCCACAGGGCCGCGCGCGAGACCGGGGGGAGGCAGCCGATCGTGTTGTGGCATATCGCCACGTCGGCCACCGCGCGCAGCCCGGCCTCGTCCAGTCCGTCGGGATGGACGGTGACGCGCGCCCTCTGGTCCGCCGGCAGCGCCGCCAGGCGCGTCATCAGCAGGGAGCGCATGGAACGCGCGGGCTCGACGGCGTGCACCGGAACCCGCGACTCGGCGAGGCTCATGAGCGTGACCCGCCCGGTGCCGGCGCCGACGTCCAGCACACCCCGGCGGGCGCCGCGCACGCTGCGGCCGTAGAAGCGGCGTACCCGGGCCCTGTCACGGTCCGCCTGAAGGATGTCGTAGAACTCGGCACTGACCTCGTAGGCGTCCCGTGGCTCCGGTCCGGGAGACTCAACGGCGACATCTGACAAAAAAGGGAGCATATAGAGAAAGACAGGGCAGGCCGCTCGTCTGTGACAGTCGGGTGCGCGCGGAGCGTCGGCGGGCCGGCGGCCGGTGGGCAGGGCCACGTCAGGCGTTGGTAGCGTCGGCCGTGCCGCCCGCAGGTGCGGAGCGCCCGAACGACCGAGAGAGATGCGATGTCCCCGACGATTCGCAGGGCCGTGATCCCCGCCGCCGGACTCGGCTCCCGTCTGCTGCCCCTGACGAAGGCGACGCCGAAGGAGATGCTCCCGGTCGGCGACAAGCCGGTCATCGAGCACACCGTGCGCGAGCTGGTGGACTCCGGCATCACCGACATCACCATCGTGGTCTCCGGCGGCAAGAGCCTCATCCAGGAGCACTTCCGCCCCAACCCCGCCCTCGTCGAGCAGCTCCGCGCCGACGGCAAGACGGCCTACGCCGACGCCGTCGAGGAGGTCGCCGAGCTGGCCCGCCAGGGGCACATCACCTACCTCGACCAGTACGGCCCGTACGGCAACGGCACCCCGGTGCTGAACGCCGCCCGCTCCTTCGGCGACGAGCCGGTGCTCGTGCTGTGGCCCGACGACGTCTTCGTGGCCGAGGTCCCCCGCGCCCAGCAGCTGATCCGGGCCTACGAGCAGACCGGCTGCCCGGTGCTGGCCCTGATGCCGATGGACCCCACCGAGTCGCAGCGCTACGGCGTCCCGATCGTCAAGGAGGACCTCGGCGACGGCCAGCTGCGCATCACCGGTCTGGTCGAGAAGCCCGAACCGGCCGCCGCGCCCTCGTCGTACGCGGCCATCGGCGGCTACGTCATCACCCCCGGCATCATCGACGAACTGCGCGAACAGACCCGCCGCTGGTACGAGCACCGCACCGGCGAGGTCTACCTGACCGACGCCATCAACGCCTACGCCGCCACCCGCGCCGTGTACGGGCAGGTCATCAAGGGCCGCTGGTACGACACCGGCAACCCGGCCGACTACCTGGTCGCCCAGATGGCGTCCGCCCTCGCCCACCCGGAGTACGGTCCCCTCCTGCGCGGCCTGGTCGCCGGACTCGACGACGACACCGCCGCCGCACACCTGCCGGAGAACGGCGGCTGACCCCTCCCGCACGACACGGGCGTTCGGTCCGCCTAGTCGACGAAGTACGAGTCGTGCTCGTCGAAGAACCGCGCCCGCTCCTCGTCCGTGGCGTCGGCCAGCTCCGCCAGTCCTTCGAAGTACGCCTCGCGCGGCGCCCCCGGAGTGAACAGGAGCAGCATCTCGGCGGGGGCGTCTGAGTCGTTGCGGAAGGCGTGCAGCCCGCCCTGCGGGACGTGCAGGAAGTCGCCCTGTCGCGCGTCGACCCACTGGTCGCCGTCGAACAGGCGAACGGTGCCGCCGAGGATGAAGAACGACTCCGAGATCGTCCGGTGGAAATGAGTCTTCGGACCACCCGCCCGCGCACTCATCTCCACCCGGTACAGGCCGAACTCGCCTCGCGTGGTGGTCGTGGCCGCCAGGTAGTGAACGGCGTCCTCGCCGGCCGTGCCCAGGTCCGGCGGCGTGTCCGCCGGCCGGAAGTTCCCGCTGACCTCGCCGCCCTCGCCGTCATAGACCCGCTGTGGATACGACATGCCGCACTGCTCCTCTCGTCCGGGGTGCCTGACCGTCAGCCGAACTGGCCGGGCTGGTAGTCGCCGGCGGGCTGCTGGTTGATGACGTTGACGCGGTTGTAGGCGTTGATGACGGCGAGCAGGGAGATCAGCGCCACGAGCTGGTCCTCGTCGAAGTGCTTGGCCGCGTTCGCCCAGGCCTCGTCGGTGACACCACCGGCCGCGTCGGCGATACGGGTGCCCTGCTCCGCCAACTCCAGGGCGGCGCGCTCGGCGTCCGTGAAGACCTTGGCCTCCCGCCAGGCCGCGACCAGGTGCAGGCGCTGGACGGACTCACCGGCGTGGGCGGCGTCCTTGGTGTGCATGTCCGTGCAGAAGCCGCAGCCGTTGATCTGGCTCGCGCGGATCTTCACCAGCTCCTGGACCGCGGCCGGCAGGGTCGAGTCCGAGAGCAGCTTGCTCGCCGAGTTGAGGTGCCGCAGCACCTTTCCCGCGAGCGGGTTGCCGAAGTAGTCGAGGCGCGGTTCCACGGTGATCTCCTAGCCGTCGGGATGGCGTACACACGACTGACCGGAGAGAGCCGAGCCATGTGACAGCACCCTGGGTGTGAACCACGTCTCACCACCGGGCGGCGCTGGCGGGCGGGCTTCCCGTGTGGGCAAACAGCGGTCCGTCACAGCGGCGTTACTAGGGTTTTTCCCGTCCTCCTGGACCGAGACTTTCGCCGTGCCGCGTCCCAGAGAACCCGCAGAAAACGCTGTCTGACCTGAGCCGACGCCCCCCCCCCCGCGTCCCGACCCCGGTCCCGGCCCAGGCCACTTTGACGGGGCGGCCGCCCATCCCCCGGGGCGGCCGCCCTCTGCGTGCACTTGCGTGCCCGCGCCCCGGAGCCGGGCAGACGCCCGGTCCGTGACCGCACCGGCCCGGCCCCGGCCGACGACATCCCGCATCGGTAACCGCTGTCGAGGTGACTTGAGATGAACAACGAACACAAGCTCAGGGACTACCTGAAGCGGGCCACCGCCGACCTGCGAAACAGCCGGCAGCGCGTCCAGGAACTCGAGGCCGCCGCCCACGAACCCATCGCCATCATCGGGATGGCCTGCCGCTACCCGGGCGGCGTGACCGACCCCGACAGCCTGTGGGAACTCCTCGTCGACGGCGGACACGGCATCGGACCCTTCCCCGACGACCGCGGCTGGGACCTCGACGCGGTCTCGGCCGCCGCCTCCGGGGGCGGATTCCTGCACGAGGCCACCGACTTCGACGCCGACTTCTTCGGCATCTCCGCGCGCGAAGCGGTCGCCATGGACCCCCAGCAGCGGATCGTGCTCGAATCCACCTGGGAGGCCATCGAGAACGCGCGCCTGGACCCGACGGCCCTGCGCGGCAGCGACACGGCCGTGTTCATGGGCGCCATGGCCCAGGAGTACCGGGCCGGGGCCGAGGACGGCGCGCGCGGCCTGCACCTGACCGGCAACGCCGGCAGCGTCCTGTCCGGCCGCATCGCCTACACCCTCGGCCTGACCGGCCCGGCCCTCACCGTCGACACCGCCTGCTCCTCCTCCCTCGTCGCCCTGCACCTCGCCGCACACGCCCTGCGCACCGGCGAGGCCGCCCTCGCCCTCGCGGGCGGCGTCACCGTCATGTCGACCCCCTCCACCCACCTGGAGTTCGGCCGCCAGGGCGGACTCTCCGCCGACGGACTGTGCCGCTCCTTCGCCGACTCCGCCGACGGCACCGGCTGGTCCGAGGGCGTCGGCGTACTGCTGCTGGAACGTCTCTCCGACGCCCGCCGCAACGGCCACCGCGTGCTCGCCGTGGTCCGCGGCTCCGCCGTCAACCAGGACGGCGCCAGCAACGGCCTCACCGCGCCCAACGGCCCCTCCCAGCAACGCGTCATCGAACAGGCCCTCATCAACGCCCGCCTGTCCGCCGACCAGATCGACGCCGTCGAGGCCCACGGCACCGCCACCACCCTCGGCGACCCCGTCGAGGCCCAGGCCCTCCTCACCACCTACGGCCGCGCCCGCACCGCCGAACACCCCCTGCTGCTCGGCTCGGTGAAGTCCAACCTCAGCCACACCCAGGCCGCCGCGGGCGTCGCCGGCGTCATCAAGATGGTGCAGGCCATCCGGTACGGCATGGTGCCCCGCACCTTGCACGTCGACGAGCCCAACACCCACGTCGACTGGTCGGACGGCACCGTACGCCTCGTCACCGACAACACCCCCTGGCCCGACACCGGACAGCCCCGCCGGGCCGCCGTCTCCTCCTTCGGCATCAGCGGCACCAACGCCCACGCCGTCATCGAACAGGCCCCCGCCGACGACACCCCCGACCCGGCCCCCGCACCCCACACCCCCGTACCGCTCGTCCTGTCCGGCCGCACCCCGCAGGCTCTCGCCGCCCAGGCGGCCCGCCTGCGCACCGCCCTGGACCGCTCCGCCGAAGCACCCCGCCTCGACGCCCTCGCCCGCGCGCTGGCCACCACCCGCACCGCCTTCGAGCACCGCGCGGCCCTGATCGCCGCCGACCCGGCCACCCTCACGGCCGCCCTCACCGCCCTCGCCGACGGCACCCCCGCCCCCGGCCTGCTGCGGCACACCGCGAGCGACGCCCCCACCGCGTTCCTCTTCTCCGGCCAGGGCGCCCAACGCCTCGGCGCCGGCCGCGAGCTGTACGAGCGGCACCCGGTCTTCCGCACCGCCCTCGACGAGACCCTCGCCCTGCTGCCGACCGGCGTGCGCGACGCCATGTGGGGCGCCGACGCATCCGCCCTGAACCACACCGGCACCGCCCAGCCCGCCCTCTTCGCCCTCGAGGTGGCCCTCTTCCGCCTTCTCGAATCCTGGGGCGCACGGCCCGACTTCGTGGCCGGGCACTCCGTCGGCGAGATCGCCGCCGCCCACGTCGCCGGCGTGCTGTCCCTCGCCGACGCCTGCACCCTGGTCACCGCCCGCGCCACACTGATGGCCGACCTCCCCGAGGGCGGCGCCATGACCGCGGTACGCGCCTCGGAGGAGCAGGTCCGCCCGTACCTCACCGCCGACGTCGCCGTCGCCGCCGTGAACGGTCCCGGCTCCGTGGTCCTCTCCGGCCCCGCCGACGCCGTGACCGACATCGCCGTACGCCTCGCGGCCGAGGGCCACCGCACCACACCCCTGCGGGTCTCGCACGCGTTCCACTCCCCGCTGATGGACCCGATGCTGGCCGACTTCGCCGAGGCCCTGTCCGGCATCACCCTCCATCCGCCGCGCATCCCCCTCGTCTCCACCCTCACCGGCACCCTCCTCGCCCCCGACACGGCCGACCACTGGGTCCGCCACGTCCGCGAGACCGTCCGCTTCGCCGACGGCATCCGCACCCTCACCGACCACGGCGTCCGCACCTTCCTCGAAGTCGGACCCGACGCCGTCCTCACCGGCCCGGTCACCGAGTCCGCACCCGAGGACGCCGTCGCCCTCCCCACCCTGCGCAAGGACACCCCCGAGGCCCTCGCCCTCACCACGGCGCTCGCCGCCCTGCACACCACCGGCGCCCCCGTCGACTGGCAGCGCTACTTCGCCGACACCCCCGCCCACCCCGTCGACCTCCCCACCTACGCCTTCCAGCGCCGCCGGCACTGGCCGGCCGCGGGCGTCGGCGGCGCCGGGGACCTCCGTACCGTCGGCCTCGCGCCCGCCGAACACGGGCTGCTCGGAGCCGCGGTGTCCCTCGCCGACTCCGACGGCGCCCTGCTCTCCGGCCGTCTGTCCTTCGCCACCCACCGCTGGCTGGCCGACCACCGCATCGACGGCCGCGTCCTCCTCCCGGGCGCCGCCTTCGTCGAACTCGCCCTGCGCGCAGGAGACGAGTTCGGCTGCGACCGCGTCGCCGAACTCGCCCTGCCCGCCCCGCTAGAACTGCCCGAGCACGGCGCCGTCCAGATCCAGACCTTCGTCGGCGGCCCCGACGCCTCCGGCCACCGCCCCGTCACCATCTACGCCCGCCCCGACGGCTCCGACGACCACCCCTGGACCGCCCACGCCACCGGCCGCCTCAGCCCCGGCACGGAAACCGACGCACCCCCGACCCTCGACACCGCCCACTGGCCCCCGGCCGACGCCGAACCCGTCCCTCTCGACGGCGCCTACGACACCCTCGCCGACCACGGTTTCGCCTACGGCCCCGCCTTCCGCGGCCTGCGCGCCCTGTGGCGCCGCGACGGCGACCTCTACGTCGAGGCCGAACTCCCCGCCGGCAGCCGCACCGCCGGCTTCGCCCTCCACCCCGTCCTGCTGGACGCCCTCCTCCACGCCGTAGCCCACACCGGCGACGGCCGCCTCGGCGTGCCTTTCGCCTGGGAGGGCGTCGCTCTCCACGCCACCGGCGCCACCAAGGTCCGCGCCCGTATCGCCCCCCAGGGCGAGGACACCGTCGCGATCGACGTCGTGGACCCCACGGGCGCCCCCGTCCTGACCGTGGACGCCCTCACCACCCGCCCCCTCGGCGCGGCCGGTCCGGCCACCGACACGCTGTACCGCGTCGACTGGACCCCGGTCACCGACACCGCCCCGTACGACGGTCCGCTCGCCCTCCTCACCGACCCGGCCGCCGCCCCGCTCGCCCAGGAGATCGGCGACGCACTCGACGGCGCACCCGTCCCCGTCCACACCGACCTCACCACACTCGCGGACACGACACCCCTGCCCGACGTCGTCCTCGCCCCCCTCACGGCCGACCCCGCCTACACGGACCCGGTCACCGAACTCCACACCCTCACCACCCGCGCCTTCGCCCTGGTCCGCGACTGGCAGCACGACGAGCGCCTGCGAACCACCCGCCTGGTCGTCGCCCTCCGCGACGACCGCCCCGCCACCGCCGCCGTCCGCGGCCTCCTGCGCGCAGCCGAGTCCGAACACCCAGGCGACATCAGCCTGTTGGTCCTTGGTGACGAACCCGTGGACGGAACCCTGCTCCGCCGGGCCCTCGGCTCCGGCGAACGCGAGACCGCCCTCGTGGACGGCCGCGTGGCCGTACCTCGGCTGGTGCGCGCCGGTCGGTCGGGTGAGGCAGGCGTGGGGGTGGAGTGGTCCGGTCCGGTCCTGGTGACCGGTGGCACGGGTGGGCTTGGTGCGGTGCTGGCGCGGCATCTGGTGCGGGTGCACGGGGTGCGGGAGTTGGTGCTGCTGTCGCGGCGGGGTGCGGATGCGCCGGGTGCGGCTGAACTCGTGGCTGAGCTGGGTGGGTTGGGCGCCGATGTGGAGGCGTTGGCGTGTGATGTGGGTGATCGTACGGCGTTGGCGGGTGTGCTGGCGGGACGGTCGTTCGGTGGTGTTGTCCATGCGGCGGGTGTCCTCGACGACGGGCTTGTGGGGACGCTGACCGCCGAGCGCGTCGAGTCCGTCCTGCGCCCGAAGGCCGACGCCGCCTGGCACCTGCACGAACTGCTCCCCGACGTCCGGACCTTCGTCCTTGTCTCGTCCGCCGCCGGAACCTTCGGCCCCGTGGGCCAGACCGCCTACGCCGCCGCCAACGCCTACCTCGACGCACTCGCCGCCCACCGCCGCGCCCAGGGGAGGCACGCGGTCTCCCTGGCGTGGGGGCCGTGGCGGCTCGACGGCGCGGGCATGACGGCCGTACAGCCGGCGGAGGAGCAAGGCGAGTCCTCGCTCATCCGCACGGTCTCCGCCGACGAGGGACTGGGCCTCTTCGACGCGGCCCTCGCATGCGGCGTGGAGACAGTGCTGCCCGTCCCGCTGGACCTGCGAGCCGCACGCGCCCGCACCGAGCTTCCCGCACTCCTGCGCGGACTCGTACGACCGCGCCGCCGCACGGCGAGCAGCGGCACCGGCACACCCGACCTGCTCCGCCGGCTCGCGCCGCTCGACGAGGTGGAGCGGCGCGAGGTGCTGCTCGATCTGGTGCGGGGGCAGGTGACGCTGGTCCTGGGGCACGAGGGAGCCCTGGGCGTGGATGCGTCACGGTCGTTCCGGGATCTGGGCTTCGACTCGCTGCTGGCTGTCGAGCTGCGCAACGGACTGCAGTCGGTCACCGGGCTGCGGCTGCCGGCGACGCTGGTCTTCGACTATCCGACGGTCGCCGTCCTCGCGGACTTCCTGCTGGGTGAGGTGCTGGGGGCGCAGGTGGCGGCCCCGGTCGTGTCGCCGGGTGCTGTGGCCGACGACGATCCGGTGGTGGTCGTCGGGATGGCCTGCCGGTTCCCGGGTGGTGTGTCGTCGCCGGAGGATCTGTGGCGGCTTGTGTCCGACGGCGGGGACGCCGTCTCCGGCTTCCCGGAGGACCGGGGCTGGGACCTGGAGCGGCTCTATCACCCGGACCCTGAGCACACCGGTACGTCGTCCACCCGCGCCGGCGGATTCCTCCGGGAGGCCGGTGGCTTTGACGCGGAGTTCTTCGGGATGAGTCCGCGGGAGGCATTGGCGACGGACGCGCAGCAGCGGTTGCTGCTGGAGTCGGCGTGGGAGGCGATCGAGCGGGCCGGCATCGACGCCACGTCGCTGCGGGGCAGCCAGACCGGTGTCTTCGCGGGCGTCATGTACAACGACTACGGACTCCTCCTCGACGGCCGCGAGTTCGAGGGCCTGCGCGGCAACGGCAGCGCGATGAGCATCGCCTCCGGTCGAGTCGCGTACACCTTCGGCTTCGAGGGGCCGGCGGTGTCCGTCGATACGGCGTGTTCGTCGTCGTTGGTGGCGGTGCATCTGGCTGCGCAGGCGTTGCGGTCGGGGGAGTGTTCGCTGGCGTTGGCCGGTGGTGTGACGGTGATGTCTACGCCCACGACGTTCGTGGAGTTTTCCCGGCAGGGTGGGCTTTCGCCGGATGGCCGGTGCAAGGCGTTCTCGGATGCGGCCGATGGGGTCGGCTGGGCCGAGGGTGTGGGTGTGCTGCTGCTGGAGCGGCAGTCGGATGCGGTGCGGAACGGGCACCGGATTCTGGCCGTGGTGCGTGGCAGTGCGGTGAACCAGGACGGTGCGTCGAATGGTCTGACGGCGCCGAACGGGCCGTCGCAGCAGCGCGTGATCCGGCAGGCCCTGGCCTCGGCGGGGTTGTCGGCCGCTGATGTGGATGCGGTGGAGGCGCACGGTACGGGTACGACGCTAGGCGACCCGATCGAGGCGCAGGCGCTGCTGGCGACGTACGGTCAGGATCGTGAACGGCCGCTGCTGCTGGGTTCGGTGAAGTCGAACCTGGGCCATACGCAGGCTGCGGCCGGTGTCGCGGGGATGATCAAGTCGATCATGGCGATGCGGCATGGTGTCGTGCCGCGCACCCTGCATGTCGGCGCTCCGTCCTCGCACGTGGACTGGTCGGCCGGTGCGGTGGAGCTGGTCCGGGAGCCGGTGGAGTGGCCGGACACCGGTCGCCCGCGCCGGGTCGGTGTGTCGTCCTTCGGCCTCAGTGGCACCAATGCGCACGTCATTCTTGAGGCGGGGCCGGACACCGAACCGGTCCCGGGCATGGGCGAGTTCGGCGTGCTGCCGTTGGTGGTGTCGGCCCGGTCGGAGCAGGCGCTGGACGCGCAGGTCGAGCAGTTGCGGGCGGCTGAGCCGTCGGTGGACGTTGCTTACACGCTGGCGGGTGGTCGGGCGCGGTTCGCACACCGGACGGTGTTGCTGGCGTCCTCGGAGGGTGTGACCGAGGCGGCCAGGGGAGTGGCGGCTGAGGGGTCGCTGGCGTTCGCGTTCTCCGGTCAGGGCGCTCAACGACTGGGAATGGGGCGGGAGTTGTATGCCCGTTTCCCGGTGTTCGCTCAGGCGTTGGATGAGGTCCTGGCCGGGCTGGACCCTGCTCTGCGGGACGTGATCTGGGGTGAGGACGAGGAGGCCCTGAACCGTACGGAGTTCACCCAGCCGGCGTTGTTCGCGGTCGAGGTGGCGCTGTACCGGTTGGTGACGTCCCTCGGCGTCAGCCCGAAGTACGTGGCCGGGCACTCCGTCGGTGAGATCGCGGCCGCGCATGTCGCGGGTGTGCTGTCACTGGCGGACGCGTGCGCTCTGGTGTCGGCCCGGGCGCGGCTGATGCAGGCGCTGCCCGAGGGTGGGCTGATGCTCGCCGTGGAGGCGACCGAGGATGAGGTCACCCCGCACCTCACTGCCGGTGTGTCCATCGCGGCGGTCAACGGGCCGTGCTCCGTGGTGCTCTCGGGGGCCGAGGAGGCCGTCCTCGCCGTCGCCGCAGCCCTGCCGGACCGTCGTACGACGCGGCTGCGGGTCTCGCATGCGTTCCACTCGCCGCTCATGGAGCCGATGCTGGACGAGTTCCGTGCGTCGATCGCGGAGCTGACTTTCCGCGAGCCGCGTATCCCGCTCGTCTCCAACATCACCGGGACTCTGGTGGCTCCGGACACGGCGGATTACTGGGTCCGTCACGTCCGCGAGACCGTCCGCTTCGCCGACGGCATCCGCGCCCTCACCGAGCAGGGCGTCAACCGTTTCCTGGAGATCGGCCCGGACGGTGTGCTGTCCGCGCTGGTGCGGCAGTCCGTCGCGGACGAGACGCTCGTCGTGCCGGTGCTGCGCAAGGACCGGACCGAGGAGAGCGCGGCGCTCGCGGCCCTCGCGCAGCTCTTCACGCACGGTGTGTCGGTGGACTGGTCGGCTCTCTTCAGCGGAACGGGCGCCCGGCTCGTCGAGGTCCCGACCTATCCCTTCCAGCACCAGAACTACTGGCCGGCCGGCGGATTCGTCACGGGTTCGGGGGATGTGCGGGCCGCAGGTCTCGCCGCCGCCGACCATCCCCTGCTCAGGGCCGCGGTCTCGCTCGCGGACTCCGACGATGTCGTGCTGTCCGGGCGGCTCTCGATGGCCACGCACCCGTGGCTGGCCGAGCATGTCGTCTTCGGACGTGTGGTCGTCCCGGGCACGGCCTTCGTCGAGCTGGCGGTGCGGGCCGGCGACGAGGTCGGCTCCAGCACGCTCGACGACCTGACCCTCTCCACGCCACTCGTGATCCCGGACACGGGCGGCGTGCGGATTCAGGTGCGGGTGTCCGAGACCGGTGACGGCGGTCGCCGTGCGGTGACGGTGTACGCGCGTCCCGACGACGCGGACGGAGACGCTCCGTGGACGCGGCACGCCGCCGGTGTCCTCTCCGACGAGCCGTTGCGCAGTGAGTGGTCCGATGCCGCGCAGTGGCCGCCGGCCGGCGCAGAACCCGTGGAGACGGGTGAGCTGTACGACGACCTGGCCGATGCCGGGCTCGCCTACGGGCCGCTCTTCCAGGGGCTGCGCGGCGTTTGGCGGCGAGGCGCAGAGATGTTCGCCGAGGTCGCGCTGCCGTCCGGTACCGACGCCGGCGGGTTCGGCCTGCACCCGGCGCTGCTCGACGCCACGCTGCACGCCGTCGCGGCCGGCGGAACGGGCGACCCCGCGCTGCCCTTCTCGTGGGAGGGCGTCTCGCTGCTGGCGTCCGGGGCGACCGAGGTGCGGGCCCGGCTGGTCCGGAGGGAGGACCGGGATGCCGTCGCCGTCGATCTCGCCGACGCGGACGGCCGTCCGGTGGCCCATGTGGCGGCGCTGGTCGTTCGGCCCGTCACGAGCGAACAGCTCGGCGGGGCGAGCGCGGCGACGGACGGGGCGCTCTTCCGGGTCGACTGGACCGAGGTGCCGGAGCCGTCGGCCGACCTTCCGGCCGTAGCACTGATCGGCGCTGACGAGGCGCTTGGCGGCGTGGTGCGCGATGCCGTGGCCGACGTACGGAGCTATGCGGATCTGGACGAGCTGGCCGCCGACGCCGAAGGGCCGGTTCCGGGGCTGGTCGTGGCGGCGGTCGGGGCTGCGGACGACGCGGTGGCGGACGACCTGGCAGGTCAGACGCGTGCGGTCGTGGCACGTGTGTTGACCCTGGTGCAGGCGTGGGTCGCCGAGGAGCGGTTCCGTGGTGCGCGGCTGGTTGTGCTGACCCAGTGCTCGGCCGTGGTCTCCGCCGCCGTGCGCGGGTTCGTACGGTCGGTGGCGGCCGAGTACCCGGGCCGGTTCGCGGCGCTGGATGGGATGGACGCCGGGCCCGATCAACTCGCCGCTGCGCTGCGCGCGTTGGCTGCTGACGAGGTGGATGTCGCTGTACACGGTGGCGTCGTCGTGGCCCCCCGGCTGGTGCGTGCCGGTCGGTCGGGTGAGCTGGGTGTGGGGGTGGAGTGGTCCGGTCCGGTGCTGGTGACCGGTGGCACGGGTGGGCTGGGTGCGGTGCTGGCGCGGCATCTGGTGCGGGTGCATGGGGTGCGGGAGTTGGTGCTGCTGTCGCGGCGGGGTGCGGATGCGCCGGGTGCGGCTGAACTCGTGGCTGAGCTGGGTGGGTTGGGTGCCGATGTGGAGGCGTTGGCGTGTGATGTGGGTGATCGTGCGGCGTTGGCGGGTGTGCTGGCGGGGCGGTCGTTCGGTGGTGTGGTGCATGCGGCGGGTGTCCTTGACGACGGGCTTGTGGGGACGCTGACGGCCGAGCGTGTCGAGTCGGTGCTGCGGCCGAAGGCCGACGCCGCCTGGCATCTGCACGAACTGCTCCCCGACGAAACGCCCTTCGTCGTCTTCTCGTCCGTCGCCGGAGTACTCGGCAGCGTCGGCCAGGCGGCCTATGCCTCGGCCAACGCGTTCCTCGACGCCCTCGTGACCCTGCGCCGGGAGATGGGTCTGCCCGCGGTGTCTCTCGCCTGGGGCCCCTGGGACCAGGACTCCGGAGGCATGACGGCCGACCCGCAGCGGATGGCCCGTACCGGCATCCCCGCGATCACGGTCGATCAGGGCCTGGCGTTGTTCGACGCGGCCCTGCGGACGGGTGAGCCGGTGATCCTGCCCGTTCCGCTCGATCTGCGCGCGGTGCGTGGTGGTCCAGGTGAAGTACCACCCGTCTTTCGTGAGTTGGTGCGGTCACGGCGTCGGATGGTCGCGGCGGGTGGTCTGCTCCAGCGGCTCACCGGTCTGGACGAGGTGGAGCGGCGTGAGGTGCTGCTGGACCTCGTGCGGGGGCAGGTGGCGCTGGTGCTGGGGCACGAGAGTGCGTCTAGTGTCGACGATTCGCGGTCGTTCCGGGATCTGGGCTTCGACTCCTTGCTGGCTGTCGAATTGCGTAACGGATTGCAGTCGGTCACCGGGCTGCGGCTGCCGGCGACGCTGGTCTTCGACTATCCGACGATCGCCGTCCTCGCGGAGCACTTGCTGGCCGAGGTGGTCGGGTCGCGCGCGGAGATGCCGGTGGCATCGGTGGCGGCCGTGGCCGACGACCCCGTGGTGATCGTGGGCATGGCCTGCCGGTACCCGGGTGGTGTGTCGTCGCCGGAGGATCTGTGGCGGCTGGTGAGTGACGGTGTGGACGCGGTGGGCGAGTTCCCGGCCGACCGTGGCTGGGATCTGGAGCGGCTCTACCACCCGGACCCTGAGCACACCGGTACGTCGTCCACTCGCGCCGGCGGCTTCCTCGCCGACGTCGGCGGTTTCGATCCCGAGTTCTTCGGGATGAGTCCGCGGGAGGCGTTGGCGACGGACGCGCAGCAGCGGTTGCTGCTGGAGTCGGCGTGGGAGGCGATCGAGCGGGGCGGTGTCGATCCGACGTCGCTGCGGGGCAGCCAGACCGGTGTGTTCGCCGGCGTCATGTACAACGACTACGGCGTCCTGCTCTCCGGCGATGAGTTCGAGGGCTTCCGGGGGAGCGGTAGTTCCCCGAGTATCGCGTCGGGGCGTGTTGCCTATGCGTTGGGCCTGGAGGGTCCGACGGTGTCCGTCGATACGGCGTGTTCGTCGTCGTTGGTGGCGGTGCATCTGGCTGCGCAGGCGTTGCGGTCGGGGGAGTGTTCGCTGGCGTTGGCCGGTGGTGTGACGGTGATGTCGACGCCGACGACGTTCGTGGAGTTCTCCCGGCAGGGTGGGCTTTCGCCGGATGGGCGCTGTAAGGCGTTCTCGGATGCGGCTGACGGGGTCGGCTGGGCCGAGGGTGTGGGCGTGCTGCTGCTGGAGCGGCAGTCGGATGCGGTGCGGAACGGGCACCGGATTCTGGCGGTCGTGCGTGGCAGTGCGGTGAATCAGGACGGTGCCTCCAATGGGTTGACCGCGCCGAACGGGCCGTCGCAGCAGCGGGTGATCCGGCAGGCCCTGGCGGCTTCCGGGCTCCGTGCCGGGGACGTCGATGTAGTCGAGGCGCATGGTACGGGTACGACGCTCGGTGATCCGATCGAGGCGCAGGCGCTGCTCGCCACCTACGGTCAGGATCGGGAACGCCCCCTGCTGCTGGGCTCGGTGAAGTCCAACCTGGGCCACACCCAGGCTGCCGCCGGCGTGGCGGGCGTGATCAAGAGCGTGCTGGCGATGCGGCACGGCACCGTTCCGCGCACCTTGCACGTGGATGCTCCGTCCTCGCACGTGGACTGGTCGGCCGGAGCGGTGGAGCTGGTCCGTGAGCCCATGTCCTGGCCGGACACTGACCACCCGCGCCGAGCCGCCGTCTCCTCCTTCGGCCTCAGCGGCACCAACGCCCACGTGATTCTCGAACTGCCTGCGGAAGCGCCGAAGTCTGGCACTGCTCACCGTCCGCCCGTGCTGCCGTTGGTGGTGTCGGCTCGGTCGGAGCAGGCGCTGGATGCGCAGGTCGAGCAGTTGCGGGCGGTTGAGCCGTCGGTGGACGTTGCTTACACGCTGGCGGGTGGTCGCGCGCGGTTCGCGCACCGGGCCGTGCTGCTGGCCTCCGCGGAGGGCCTCACCGAGGCGGCCAAGGGAGTGGCGGCTGAGGGTCAGCTGGCGTTCGTCTTCTCCGGTCAGGGTGCTCAACGAATCGGGATGGGGCGGGAGTTGTATGCCCGTTTCCCGGTGTTCGCGCAGGCGTTGGATGAGGTCCTGGCCGGGCTCGACCCTGCTCTGCGTGAGGTGATCTGGGGCGAGGACGAGGAGGCTCTCAGCCGTACGGAGTTCGCTCAGCCGTCCCTCTTCGCCGTCGAGGTGGCGCTGTTCCGTCTGGCCGAGTTCCTGGACGTGCGGCCGGACTTCGTGGCCGGGCACTCCGTCGGTGAGATCGCCGCCGCGCATGTCGCCGGCGTTCTGTCGCTGGCGGATGCGTGCGCTCTGGTGTCGGCGCGGGCGCGGTTGATGCAGGCGCTGCCCGAGGGCGGGCTGATGCTCGCGGTCGAGGCGGCCGAGGATGAGGTCACACCGTATCTCACCGCCGGGGTCAGCATCGCGGCGGTCAACGGCCCGACTGGCATCGTGCTTTCCGGTGTGGAGGAGGCCGTTCTCGTGGTCGCCGACGCCCTGCCCAAAGGCCGTCGTACGACCCGCCTGAAGGTCTCGCACGCGTTCCACTCGCCGCTGATGGACCCGATGCTGGACGAGTTCCGTGCGTCGATCGCGGAGCTGACTTTCCGCGAGCCGCGTATCCCGCTCGTCTCCAACCTCACCGGGGAGCTCGCTGCCCCCGACACGGCGGACTACTGGGTCCGCCACGTCCGCGACACCGTCCGCTTCGCCGACAGCATTCGCACCCTCACCGACCACGGTGTCACCCGCTTCCTGGAGATCGGCCCGGACGGCGCGCTGTCCGCCCTGATCGAGCAGACAGCGCCCGAAGACGCCGTCGTCGCTCCGCTTCTGCGCAAGAACCGCCCCGAAGAGACCGCGGCCCTGACCGCGCTCGCCCGCCTCCACACCCACGGCGTCACCGTCGACTGGTCTGTCCTCTTCACCGGTACCGGCGCCCGCCTCACCGACGCCCCCACCTACCCCTTCCAACGCCAGAACTACTGGCCGGCCGTCACCCCGTCCCTCCAGGACGCCGTGGCGTTGGGGCTGCGACCCGCCGGGCACCCCCTGCTCGGCGCGGTCGTACCGTTGGTGGAGTCCGACGGGGTGGTTCTCGCCGGACGTCTCTCGGCGGGGACGCAGACCTGGCTCGCCGACCACGAAGTGCACGGCACCGTCCTGCTGCCGGCGACCGCTTTCCTGGACCTGGCGCTGCGCGCGGGTGACGAGGTCGGATGCGGTGGCGTCGAGGAACTGTCCCTCGATGTGCCCCTGATCCTCGGCCCGCGCGAGGCCGTACGGATTCAGATCGCCGTCGGCGCTCCGGACGAGGACGGCCGCCGCTCCGTCGGCGTTCACTCCCGCCCCGACACGGCCGACGAGGACCTGCCCTGGACCCAGCACGCCTCCGGCACGCTTGCCGCGCAGGAGGGTGCGGCCCCGCAGGCGCTGGACGTGTCGGTGTGGCCGCCCGCCGAAGCGCGCCCCGTGGACCTCGAAGGCTTCTACGAGACGCGGGCGGAGGACGGTTTCGCGTACGGGCCGGTGTTCCAGGGCCTGCGTGCCGTATGGCGCCGTGGTGACGAGGTGTTCGTCGAGGCCGCGTTGCCGGAGCACGTTCCGACCGGCGGGTTCGGGCTGCACCCTGCTCTCCTGGACGCCGTGCTCCACGCCGCCGCGTTCGTGGGAGGGGAGTCCGAGGAGGCGGGCGGCAGCCTGCTTCCGTTCGCCTGGGAAGGCGTCTCCCTGCACGCGACCGGCGCCTCCACGGTGCGGGCCAGGCTCGTGCGCCCCGGCACGGGCAACGGCAGCATCGCCGTGACCGTGGCCGACGAGGACGGCCATCCGGTGGTGTCGGTGAACCGGCTGGTCGTCAGGCCGGCCGACGAGCGTCTCTCGGCCGGCCGGTCGAGCGGCGACCTGTACCGGATCACATGGACCCAGGTCACCGTGACCGAGCCCTACGGCGGCCCTCTCGCCGTCGTGGGCGGTGCGGAAGCCGTCGGGCTCGCCGAGGCGCTGGCCGACGCCACCGCGTACGACGATCTCGCCTCCGTCGCCGATTCGTTCTCCGGTGCCGTCCTCGCCCTCGTCTCAGCCGACACCGAAACCGCGCACGCCGACATCGTGACTGCCGTGCACGAGACAACGGCCCGTGTTCTAGGGCTCGTTCAGGACTGGCTCGATCAGGAGCGGCACTCCGACGCCCGCCTCTTCGTGACCACCACAGGTCTGCCCGAACCGACCCTCGGCGCCGTACGAGGCCTGCTGCGCACGGTGCAGAACGAACACCCCGGACGCGTCGGACTGGTGTCCTGGCCCGCCGAGGATCAGATCGCCCCCGAGCTTCTGCGCCGGGCAGTCGCCCTCGACGAGCCCGAAACAGCCGTACATGAAGGCGTGTTGGAGGCGCCGAGGGTCGTGCGGGCTGGCGCCGCTTCCGTCGACTTGGCCGGTCCTTGGGCGGACGCCGGTCCGGTCCTCGTGACGGGTGGCACCGGCGGACTTGGTGCCGTCCTGGCCCGGCATCTGGTGCGGACGTACGGGGTCCGGGAGCTGGTGCTGCTGTCGCGGCGGGGCGCGGACGCGCCGGGTGCCGCAGAACTCGTAGCCCAGCTCGGTGAGTTGGGCGCCCATGTCGAAGCTTTGGCGTGTGACGTAGCCGATCGTGCGGCGCTGGCTGGTGTGCTGGCGGGGCGGTCGTTCGGTGGTGTGGTGCATGCCGCGGGTGTCCTCGACGACGGACTCATGGGGGCGCTGACCTCGGAGCGTCTGCACGGCGTACTCGCCCCGAAGGCCGACGCCGCGTGGCATCTGCACGAACTCCTGCCGGACGTCCGGAACTTCGTCCTCGTCTCCTCGGCCGCCGGTACCTTCGGCGGCACCGGGCAGGCCAACTACGCAGCGGCCAATGCTTTCCTGGACGCCCTCGCCGAGCACCGACGCACACTCGGCCTGCCCGCCACCTCTCTCGTATGGGGCCCGTGGGACCTCGACGGAACCGGTATGACGGGCGGACTCGCCGCCGCCGACCGCGAACGCCTCGCCCGCACGGGCTTCCCCGCCGTGACCCGCGAGCAGGGTCTGGCACTCTTCGACGCCGCCATGGCCTGCGACGAGGCCGTCGTCCTTCCCGTACCGCTCGACCTGCGCGCGATCCGCGACCGCGGTGACGTACCCGCCGTGCTGCGCGGGTTGGTGCGGTCGCGGCGTCGGGTGGTCGCGGCGGGTGGTCTGCTCCAGCGGCTCACCGGTCTGGACGAGGTGGAGCGGCGTGAGGTGCTGCTGGACCTCGTGCGCGGGCAGGTGGCGCTGGTGCTGGGCCACGAGACCCCGACCGGCCTCGACGACACGCGGTCCTTCCGCGACCTGGGCTTCGACTCGCTTCTCGCCGTCGAGCTGCGCAACGGACTGCAGACGGTGACCGGACTGCGGTTGCCCGCGACCCTGGTGTTCGACTACCCGACCGTGAGCGCTCTCGCCGGCTTCCTACTGGACGAGGTGCTCGGATCACGTGCGGCGGCGGCCCCGGTGACATCGGCGGTGGCGACGGTCGACGACCCGGTGGTGGTCGTGGGCATGGCCTGCCGGTTCCCGGGTGGTGTGTCGTCGCCGGAGGATCTGTGGCGACTGGTGTCCGACGGCGTCGACGCGGTGTCCGGCTTCCCGGAGGACCGGGGCTGGGACCTGGAGCGGCTCTACCACCCGGACCCTGAGCACAGCGGCACCTCGTCCGCCCGCGAGGGCGGCTTCCTGAACGGCGTCGGCGGCTTCGATCCCGAGTTCTTCGGGATGAGTCCGCGCGAGGCGTTGGCGACGGACGCGCAGCAGCGGCTGTTGTTGGAGTCGGCGTGGGAGGCGATCGAGCGGGGCGGTATCGATCCGACGTCGCTGCGGGGCAGCCAGACCGGTGTGTTCGCGGGCGTCATGTACAACGACTACGCCAACTTGCTGACCGGCCCCGAATTCGAGGGCTTCCGGGGGAACGCCAGCTCCCCGAGCGTCGTCTCCGGCCGCGTCGCGTACACCCTTGGCCTGGAAGGGCCGTCCGTCTCGATCGATACGGCGTGTTCGTCGTCGTTGGTGGCGGTGCATCTGGCTGCGCAGGCGTTGCGGTCGGGGGAGTGTTCGCTGGCGTTGGCCGGTGGTGTGACGGTGATGTCGACGCCCACGACCTTCGTGGAGTTCTCCCGGCAGGGCGGACTTTCGCCGGACGGTCGGTGCAAGGCGTTCTCGGATGCGGCTGATGGGGTCGGCTGGGCCGAGGGTGTGGGCGTGCTGTTGCTGGAGCGGCAGTCGGATGCGGTGCGGAACGGGCACCGGATTCTGGCGGTCGTGCGCGGTAGTGCGGTCAATCAGGACGGTGCCTCGAACGGGCTGACCGCGCCGAACGGGCCTTCGCAGCAGCGCGTCATCCGGCAGGCGCTGGCCTCGGCGGGACTCACGGCCCAGGACGTCGACGTGGTCGAGGCGCACGGCACCGGCACGACGCTCGGTGATCCGATCGAGGCGCAGGCCCTGCTGGCGACGTACGGTCAGGATCGCGAACGACCCCTGCTGCTGGGTTCGGTGAAGTCCAACCTCGGGCACACCCAGGCCGCCGCAGGCGCCGCCGGTCTGATCAAGTCGATCCTGGCGATGCGGCACGGCACTGTCGCACCGACCCTGCACGTGGATGCCCCCTCGTCCCACGTGGACTGGTCGGCCGGTGCGGTGGAGCTGGTGCGGGAGCCGGTGGAGTGGCCGCAGACCGGGCAGCCGCGTCGTGTCGGTGTCTCCTCCTTCGGCCTCAGCGGCACCAACGCCCACGTGATTCTCGAACTGCCTGCGGAGGCACCGGAGTCTGGCACTGCTCAGTGTCCGCCCGTGCTGCCGTTGGTGGTGTCGGCTCGGTCGGAGCAGGCGCTGGACGCGCAGGTCGAGCAGCTGCGGGCGGCCGAGCCGTCGGTGGACGTGGCTTACACGCTGGCGGGTGGTCGCGCGCGGTTCGCACACCGGGCCGTGCTGCTGGCCTCCGAAGAGGGTGTCACCGAGGCGGCCAGAGGAGTGGCGGCGGAGGGTCAGCTGGCGTTCGTCTTCTCCGGTCAGGGTGCTCAACGAATCGGGATGGGACGGGAGTTGTATGTCCGCTTTCCGGTGTTCGCACAGGCGTTGGATGAGGTCCTGACCGAGCTGGACCCTGCTCTGCGGGACGTGATCTGGGGTGAGGACGAGGAGGCTCTGAACCGTACGGAGTTCGCCCAGCCGGCGTTGTTCGCGGTCGAGGTGGCGCTGTACCGGTTGGTGACGTCCCTCGGCGTCAGCCCGAAGTACGTGGCCGGGCACTCCGTCGGTGAGATCGCCGCCGCTCATGTCGCCGGCGTTCTGTCGCTGGCGGACGCGTGTGCTCTGGTGTCGGCGCGGGCGCGGTTGATGCAGGCGCTGCCCGAGGGCGGGCTGATGCTCGCGGTCGAGGCGACCGAGGATGAGGTCACGTCGCATCTCACCGCCGGGGTCAGCATCGCAGCTGTCAACGGCCCCAGTGGCGTAGTGCTTTCCGGTGTGGAGGAGGCCGTTCTCGCGGTCGCCGACGCCCTGCCCAAGGGCCGTCGTACGACCCGCCTGAAGGTCTCGCACGCGTTCCACTCGCCGCTGATGGACCCAATGCTGGACGAGTTCCGTGCGTCGATCGCGGAGCTGATTTTCCGCGAGCCGCGTATTCCGTTCGTTTCGAACCTCACCGGCACCCTGCTCGCCCCGGACACGGCCGACTACTGGGTCCGCCACGTTCGCGACACCGTCCGCTTCGCCGACGGCATCCGCACCCTCACCGACCAGGGCGTCAACCGCTTCCTGGAGATCGGCCCGGACGGCGTGCTGTCCGCCCTGATCGAGCAAACCGCCCCCGAGAGCGCCCTGATCGTCCCGGCGCTGCGCAAGAACCGCCCCGAAGAGACCGCGGCCCTGACCGCGCTCGCCCACCTCCACACCCACGGCGTCACCGTCGACTGGTCCTCCCTCTTCACCGGTATCGGCGCCCGCCTCACCGACGCCCCCACCTACCCCTTCCAACGCCAGAACTACTGGCCCGAGTCCGGAGCCGTCGCCGCGCTGTCCGCCACCGTCGGCAGCGGCCCCGCCGATCCGGCCGAGGCGGAGTTCTGGGCGGCCGTGGATGACGCGGACGTGGACGGTCTCGCGACGCAACTCCATGTCGATGCCGAGGCGTTGAACGACGTGGTGCCCGCGCTGTCCGCCTGGCGTGGCCGTCGGCGGATGCGGTCGGCCATGGACGCGCTGCGGTTCCGGGAGACGTGGCAGGTGCTCGGGGACGCCGTGGCGGTCGGAGTGCGTCACGGTGGGCCGTGGCTGGCCGTCGTACCGGAGGGGCAGGGCGAGGGCGCCTGGGTGCGGTCCGTCGTGGCGGCGTTCGGGGCGGAGAGCCTGCTCGTCGAGGTCGCCTCGGACGACGACCGGGACGACATCGCGCGGCGGGTGCGGGAGGCCGTGGCCGGGCTCGGCGACGGTGTCGTTGTCGCGGGAGTGGTGTCGCTGCTCGCCGCGACCCGCGATGTACGGGACTCCGGAGTCCCGGTGTCCGTGACCGGTACGGCCACCCTCGTGCAGGGCCTGGAGGAAGCCGGGCTCGACGCCCGGGTGTGGGCGGTGACGTGCGGTGCGGTGAGCGTGCCGGCCGCGGACGACGCCGTGACCGGACTGCCGGAACCGGCTGCCGCCGCCGTGTGGGGCCTCGGTCGTGTCATCGCGCTGGAGCATCCCGAGCGGTGGGGTGGGCTCGTTGATTTGCCGGCAGCGCTGGGCGAGCAGTCGCTGAGCCGGTTCCTGAGCGTGCTGGCGCGCACCGACGGCGAGGACCAGGTCGCCGTACGGGAGTCGGGGACGTACGGGCGGCGGCTCGTCGCCGCGCCTGCCCCTTCGCCGTCGATTGAGGAGCACCCTGTCGGCTGGCGGCCTTCCGGGACCGTCCTGGTCACCGGCGGCACCGGTGCGCTCGGTGCTCATGTCGCGCGCTGGCTCGCCGGGAACGGCGCCGAGCGGCTGGTGCTGGTGAGCCGGCGGGGGCCGGAGGCTCCCGGTGCGGAGGTTCTGGAGGAGGAGCTGACTCGGCTCGGGGTCGGTGTCACCGTCGTTGCCTGCGACATCTCCGATCGGGCGGGGGTCGCCGAAGTGCTGGCCGCGATCCCGGACGAGGCGCCGCTCACCGCCGTCGTGCACACGGCCGGTGTGCTGGACGACGGGGTGCTGCACAGCCTGACGCCGGAGCGGTTCGACTCGGTGTTCTGGGCCAAGGTGACCGCCGCCGAGGTCCTCGACGAGCTGACCCGCGATCGGGAACTGGACGCCTTCGTGCTGTTCTCGTCCCTGGCCGGTGCCGTCGGCAACCCGGGGCAGGCCAACTACGCCGCCGCGAACGCCGCGTTGGACGCGCTGGCCCGCCGCCGAGTCGCCGCCGGGCTGCCCGCCACCTCCCTCGCCTGGGGTGCGTGGAGCGGGGCCGGCATGGCCGCCGGGGGACGGCTCGGCCGGCACGCCTCCGGGACCGCCCTGCGACCGGACCTCGCCCTCACGGCGATGGCCGAGCTCGTGGCGGAGGGCCGGCCCGTCGAGGGATCGGAGGACCGGCCCGGCGGTGTCGGACGGTCCGTCGGGGGCCGCACGTTCCGCCCCGACACCGTCGTCGCCGATCTCGCCGACGACCGGCTGCTGGACGGCATGTTCGCGCTGCGGCACACCGCGTCCCTCACCACCCTGCCCGGGGCCCGGCAGATCGCGGCCGCCGCGCACCAGGCGCGGCAGGAACGCGCCGGTGCCGCCGCCGAGTTGCGTACGCGGCTGCTGGCGGCCCGTGAGGACGACCGGCTGCCGTTCGTTCTCGATGTGGTCCGTACCCATGCGGCGGCCGTGCTCGGGCATCCCGGGCCGGACGCCGTCAAGCCGGAACGGGCCTTCCAGGAGCACGGGTTCGACTCCCTCATGGCCGTCGAGCTGCGCAAGCGGCTCACCGTGGCCGCCGGGACGGCACTGTCGGCGACCATGGTTTACGACCATCCGACGCCGCTCGCGCTGGCCCGGCATCTGCTGGGCGAAGTCCTCGCCGAGGGCGGCTCGGCCGAGGTCGTCGCCACCGCCGCCGACGTGTCCGACGAGCCGATCGCGATCATCGGCATGAGCTGCCGCTTCCCCGGTGGCGTCGACTCCCCGGAGGCCTTCTGGGAGCTGATCTCCTCCGGTACGGACGCGATCGGGGAGTTCCCCGCCGACCGTGGATGGGACGTCTCGGGGCTGTACGACCCGGACGCCGACCGCAGCGGGACGACGTACTCCACACAGGGCGGATTCCTGGACGGGGCGGGCGAGTTCGACCCCTCCTTCTTCGGGATCTCGCCGCGCGAGGCGCTGGTCATGGACCCGCAGCAGCGGCTGCTGCTGGAGACCGCGTGGGAAGCGGTCGAGCGTGCCGGGATCGACCCGGGCACCCTGCGTTCCAGCCGCACCGGGGCGTTCATCGGCTCCAGCTACCAGGACTACGGGCGCGGTGCCGGGGAGGGCTCCGAGGGGCACATGGTGACCGGGAGCAGCCCGAGTGTGCTGTCGGGACGGCTGTCGTACGTCCTCGGGCTCGAAGGGCCCGCCGTCACCGTCGACACCGCCTGCTCGTCCTCCCTGGTCGCCCTGCACCTGGCCTGCCAGTCGCTGCGGGGCGGCGAGAGCACGCTCGCGCTGGCCGGCGGTGCGACGGTCATGACGACGCCGGACTCGTTCGTGGCGTTCAGCAGGCAGCGGGCGCTCGCCGCCGACGGACGCTGCAAGGCGTTCGGCGACGAGGCCGACGGGATGACCCTCGGGGAGGGCGTCGGACTGCTGCTCGTGGAGCGGCTCTCCGACGCCGTGGGCAACGGGCACCCCGTCCTCGCCGTGATCCGTGGCTCCGCCGTCAACCAGGACGGCGCCTCCAACGGTCTGACCGCCCCCAACGGGCCTTCGCAGCAGCGGGTCATCCGGCAGGCCCTCGCCAACGCGCACGTCACCCCGGACGACATCGACGCCGTCGAGGCGCACGGCACCGGCACCGCGCTCGGCGACCCGATCGAGGCGCAGGCGCTGGTCGCGACGTACGGCAGGGGCCGGGACCCGGAGCGGCCGGTGTGGCTCGGCTCGGTGAAGTCCAACATCGGGCACGCCCAGTCCGCCGCCGGTGTCGCCGGTGTCATGAAGATGGTGCTGGCGCTGCGGCACGGCGTGCTGCCGCCCACTCTGCACGTCGAGACGCCCTCGCGGCACATCGACTGGTCCTCGGGAGTGCTGCGGCTGCTCGACGAGGAGCGGCAGTGGCCCGCGAACGGGCGTCCGCGACGGTGCGCCGTGTCCTCCTTCGGCATCAGCGGCACCAACGCGCACGCGGTCCTGGAGGAGGCACCGGCCGCACAGCCGACGGCCGCCGAACCCTCCTTGCCCACCGCGCCTCCCGTGTCCGGCGCCCTCCCCTGGGTGCTGTCCGCCCGCGGCCGAGCCGCCCTGCGCGACCAGGCCACCGCTCTCGCCGGGCACGCCCTGGCCCGGCCCGCCGACGACCCGGCCGACACCGGCCACGCCCTCCTCACCACCCGCTCGCTGCACGACCACCGCGCGGTCGCCCTGGGCGCCGACGCGGCCGAACTCGCCGCCGCGCTGGGCGCGTTCGCCGCCCAGGAGCCCACCGCGCCGGTCGTGCACGGCGAGGCCGACGTGGACGGCCGTACCGTGTTCGTCTTCCCCGGCCAGGGCACCCAGTGGGACGGCATGGGCGCGCGCCTGCTGGACCTGTCGCCCGTGTTCGCCGAGCGCGTCGCCGCCTGCGCCCGCGCCCTCGACCCGTTCGTCGACTGGTCGCTGACCGCCGTACTGCGTCAGGAGCCCGGCGCGCCCGGACTCGACCGGGTGGACGTCGTCCAGCCCGCCACCTGGGCCGTGATGGTGTCGCTTGCCGCCGTGTGGGAGGTCCACGGTGTCCGTCCCGACGCGGTGATCGGGCACTCGCAGGGCGAGATCGCCGCGGCCGTCGTCGCGGGGGCGCTGTCCCTGGAGGACGGCGCCCGGGTCGTGGCACTGCGCAGCCAGGCCATCGGCCGCACCCTCGCCGGACGCGGCGGCATGATGTCGGTGCCGCTGCCCGTCGCCGAGGCCGGCGCCCGGCTGGAGCCGTGGGCGGACCGGCTGACCGTCGCCGCCGTCAACGGGCCCGGCGCGGTCGTGGTCTGCGGTGACCCCGAGGCGCTCGACGCCCTCCACGACCAGCTCACCTCCGACGGCGTGCGGGCACGCAAGATCCCCGTGGACTACGCCTCGCACTCCGACCACGTGACCGACCTGCACGACGAACTCCTCGACGTGCTCGCCCCGGTCCGGCCGCGCGCACCGCGGATCCCGATGCTGTCCACGGTCACCGGGGAGTGGCTCGGCGACCCGGCGTCGGACGGCGGCACGGACGCCGCCTACTGGTACCGCAACCTGCGGCAGACGGTCCGCTTCGGGCCCGCCGTCGAACACCTCCTGGCCTCCCAGCACCGGGCGTTCATCGAGATCAGCGCCCACCCGGTGCTCACCCTCGGCATCCAGGGCTCCGTCGACGAGGCGGGCGTCGCGGCGTACATCGGCGGCACGCTGCGGCGCGGCGAGGACGACGCGCGACGCGTACTGGCCTCGCTCGCCGAGGCGTTCGTGCGCGGGGTGCACGTCGACTGGACCGCCGCGTACGGCGGGGGCACCCGGCGCCGGGTGGATCTGCCGACCTACCGCTTCCAGCACCAGCGGCTCTGGGTGCCACCGGTGACGCCCGGCACGGACACGGGTGCGGCCGGCACGGAGGACGCGGCCTTCTGGAACGCCGTGGCGGACTCCGACCTGCCGGGGCTCGCCCGCGACCTCGAGGTCGCCGAGGACGCGCTGGCCGCCGTACTGCCCGGCCTCACCGCCTGGCGCAAGCGGCGCGGCGAGCAGTCCACCCTGGACGACTGGCGGTACAAGGTGCGTTGGGTGCCGATGCCGGTGCCGGGCGGTACGGCCGCCGGGCGCTGGCTCGTGGTCACCGCCGACGGCGACGACGGCACGGAGGTCTCGGCGGCGCTCGCCGCGCACGGTGCCGAACCCGTGCGGCTCGTGCTCGACGACACCCACCTCGACCGCGAGGTGGCGGCGGCGGTCCTTCGGGACGCCGGTCTGACGGCCCACGGCGACGCGCCCCCGGTCGCCGGCATCGTCTCCCTGCTCGCAGCGGCCGAACAGGACTGCCCCGGCCACCCCGGCGCCGCCCTGGGCACCGCCCTCAACGTCGTCCTCGTCCAGGCCCTCGCCGACCTCGACGCGAGCGCCCCCCTGTGGCTCCTGACCCGAGGCGCCACCGCCACCGGCCGCGCCGACCGAGTCACCCACCCCGTCCAGGCACAGTCAACAGGCATCGCCTGGACCACGGCCCTGGAACACCCCCGCTTCTGGGGCGGCACCCTGGACCTGCCCGAAGCCCTGGACGAGCGAGCAGCCCGCCGCCTCGCGGCCGTCCTGGCGGGGGGCCCACACACCGCCGAGGACCAACTGGCCCTGCGCACCTCAGGCATCTTCGCCCGCCGCGTCATCCGAGACCGGTCCGGGAACGCCCCAAAGGGGCGCGGGGAACTGCGCGACCAGCCACAACGGAGCAGCAGCCGCCAGACCACCCAAAGCGGCACCCCCACCCGCGGCTGGACCCCCCGCGGCACCACCCTCATCACCGGAGGCACCGGCACCCTGGGCCCCCACATAGCCCGCTGGCTATCCGCCCAAGGCGCAGACCACATCGTCCTGGTCAGCCGCCGCGGCGAAGCCGCACCAGGCGCCCCCGAACTCGTAGCCGAGCTGTCAGAATCCGGCACCGACGTCACGGTCGCCGCCTGCGACATCACCGACCGCGCCGCCCTCGCCGCGCTCCTGGAGCGGCTGCGCGCCGACGGGCACACCCTGCGCACGGTGATCCACGCCGCCGCCGTCATCGAGCTGCACACCCTCGCCGACACCGACCTCGCCGCCCTCTCCCGCGTCCTGCACGCCAAGGTCGACGGCGCCCGCAACCTCGACGCGCTGCTCGCCGACACCGACCTCGACGCGTTCGTGCTGTTCTCCTCCGTCGCCGGACTGTGGGGCAGCGGGCAGCACGCCGCGTACGTCGCGGGCAACGCCCACCTCGGCGCGATCGCCGCCGAGCGCCGGGCCCGGGGCCTGAAGGCGACCTCCGTCCACTGGGGCATCTGGGCCAACGAACTCGGCGTCGGCCGCGTAGCCCCGGACCAGGTCCGCCGCACCGGCCTGGTGTTCATGAACGCCGACCTCGCGCTCGCCGGGATGCGCCGCGCCCTCGACGACGACGAGGCCGTCCTCGCCGTCGCCAACGTCGACTGGGACCGCTACTACCCCGTCTTCACGTCCGTCCGCGAGACCCGGCTGTTCGACGAGGTACCCGAGACCCGGCGGGCCGTCGGGACCGGGGAGCGGCAACAGGTCTCCGCCGACGGGGAGTTCGCCGCCCGGCTGGCCGCGCTGCCGGCCGCCGAGCGGGACCGGCTGCTGCTGGACACCGTGCGCGGGCAGGCCGCCGCCGTGCTCGGCCTCGCCGGGACCGACGACCTGTCCGAGCGGCGCGCCTTCCGTGATGCCGGCTTCGACTCGATCACCGCGGTCGACCTGCGCAACCGGATCGCCTCCGCCACTGGACTCACCCTGCCCGCCACCCTCGTCTTCGACCACCCGACGCCCGCCGCGCTCGCCGCGCACCTGCGCACCCTCCTCGCCCCCGGCACGGACACCGGCACGGCCGGCCCCGCCGCGCCCGTCGCCGCCGACGAACCGATCGCCATCGTCGGCATGAGCTGCCGCTACCCCGGCGGCGTCGACTCGCCCGAGGCGCTGTGGGACCTCGTCATGTCCGGCACCGACGCCATCAGCGGCTTCCCCGCCGACCGCGGCTGGCCCGTCGAGGACCTCTACGACCCCGACCCGGACACCCCCGGCCGCACCTACGCCGTCCAGGGCGGATTCCTGCACGCCGCCGCCGACTTCGACCCGCTGTTCTTCGGCATCTCGCCCCGCGAGGCCCTCACCATGGACCCGCAGCAGCGCCTGCTGCTGGAGACGTCCTGGGAGGCCTTCGAACGGGCCGGGATCGTGCCCGAGCGGATCCGTGGCAGCCGGACCGGCGCGTTCATCGGCGCCAGCTACCACGACTACCCGGCCGCCCACGGCGACAGCGCCGACGGGCACGCCGTGACCGGCTCCCTCACCAGCGTCCTGTCCGGCCGCGTCTCCTACCTCCTCGGCCTGGAGGGCCCGGCCGTCACCCTCGACACCGCCTGCTCCTCCTCCCTGACCGCGCTGCACCTGGCCTGCCAGTCGCTCCGGGGCGGCGAGAGCGACCTCGCGCTCGCGGGCGGCGTCAGCCTCATGGCCACCCCGAACACCTTCATCGGCTTCAGCAGCCAGCGCGCCCTCGCCCCCGACGGCCGCTGCAAGGCCTACGGCGACGGGGCCGACGGCATGGCGCTCGCCGAGGGCGTCGGCATGGTCCTCGTCGAACGGCTCTCCGACGCCGTACGCAACGGGCACCCCGTCCTCGCCGTCGTCCGCGGCTCCGCCGTCAACCAGGACGGCGCCTCCAACGGCCTGACCGCTCCCAACGGGCCCGCCCAACAGCGCGTCATCCGCGCCGCACTCGCCGGCGCCCGCCTGGAGCCCGGAGACGTGGACGCCGTGGAGGGCCACGGCACCGGCACCGCCCTCGGCGACCCGATCGAGGCACAGGCCCTCCTCGCCACCTACGGCCAAGGCCGCGAACGCCCGCTGCTGCTCGGCTCGGTGAAGTCCAACATCGGGCACAGCCAGGCCGCGTCCGGGATCGCCGGTGTCATCAAGATGGTCACCGCGCTGCGGCACGGCGTCCTGCCGCCCACCCTGCACGCCGACACGCCCTCCTCGCACGTCGACTGGTCGGCGGGAGAGGTGCGCCTGCTGACGCGGGCCACCGACTGGCCGGAGACGGGACGGCCGCGACGGGCCGCCGTGTCCTCGTTCGGGATCAGCGGCACCAATGTGCACACCGTCCTCGAACAGGCCCCGGAACAGGCCGGCGCCCCCCAGGGCGCGGACCCCGACGGCCCGCTGCCGGTGCTCGTCTCCGCCCGCACCGACGACGCCCTGCGCGCCCAGGCCGCACGCCTCCTCGCCCACGCCGAGGAGCGGACCGCTCTCCCGGTCGACCGCCTCGCCGCCGGTCTCGCCCTGCACCGGTCGGCCTTCGAACGCCGGGCCGCCGTGGTCGCGCACGACCGGGACGAACTGCTGCGCGGGCTGCGCGCCCTGCGCGACGGACAGCCCGACCCGGCCCTGGTCCGGGCCGGTGCCGGACGTGGGCGGGTCGCCTTCCTCTTCACCGGACAGGGCGGCCAGCGCCCCGGCATGGGACGTGAACTCTACGACCGCCACCCGGTGTTCGCCGACGCCCTCGACGCCGTCCTCGCCCACCTCGACGCCGGGCGCGACGTACCGCTGAGGGACGTGATGTTCGCGCCCGAGGGCACCCCCGAGGCCGCGCTGCTCGACCACACCGGATACACCCAGCCCGCCCTGTTCGCCTTCGAGGTCGCCCTGTTCCGCCTCGTCGAGTCCTGGGGCATCGCCCCCGACTACGTCACCGGCCACTCCGTCGGCGAGATCGCCGCCGCCCACGTGGCCGGAGCGCTCGACCTGGCCGACGCCTGCGCCCTGGTGGCCGCCCGCGCCCGGCTCATGGCGGGGCTGCCCGAGGGCGGCGCGATGGTGTCCGTGACGGCGACCGAGGACGAGGTCGCCCCGCTGCTCGACGAGCGGGTGGCCGTCGCGGCGGTCAACGGCCCCGCCTCACTGGTCCTGTCCGGCGAGGAGGAGGCCGTCGAGGCCGTCGCCGCCACGCTCGCCGCACGCGGCCACCGCACCCGGCGCCTGCGCGTCAGTCACGCCTTCCACTCGCCGCGCATGGACGCCGTACTGGACGAGTTCGCCGAGGCCGCCGCCGGCATCCGGCCGGCCCCCGCCGCGCTCCCGCTGGTCTCCACCCGCACCGGCGACGTCATCACCGACGACGAACTCGCCGCCCCCGACCACTGGGTGCGGCACCTGCGTGACACCGTGCGGTTCGCCGACGCCGTGACGACCCTCACCGGCCGCGGAGTGCGGACGTTCCTGGAGATCGGCCCGGACGCCGTCCTCAGCGGCATGACCCGAGCCGTCGTCGACGACGACCCCTCCCTCGGCGAGGCCGCGGCCGTCGTACCGCTGGCGCGCCGCGACCGGGCCGAGGCGGCACAGCTCACCACCGCCGTCGCGGCCGCCCACGTGCACGGCGTCCCCGTCGACTGGGCGGCCTTCCTCACCGCCGCCGGAGTCCCCGACCACCCGCTCGACCTGCCCACCTACGCCTTCCAGCGGCAGCGCTACTGGCCCGAACCCGGCACCGCCGCACCGGCGGCCGCAGCCGACCCGGCCGACGCCGCGTTCTGGTCCGCCGTCGAACACGAGGACACCACCGCCCTCGCCGCACAGCTCGGCCTCGACGCGGAGACGGCCGGTTCGCTCACGCCCGCCCTCGCCGCCTGGCGCCGGCGCCGCCACGACCGGGCCCGGCTCGACTCCGTACGCCATCACGTCGTCTGGCGGCCCGCCCAGCCAGCCCCCGCCGACCTCACCGGAACATGGCTGGCGCTGCTGCCCGAAAACACGGACACCACCGGGAGCGAGGACGTTCTCACCGCCCTCGACACCCCCGTCGTGCGCGTCACGGTCGCGGCCGACCGGGAGCGGACCGCGGCCCGGCTCCGGGACCTCGACGGGCCGTTCACCGGCGTCCTGTCCCTGCTCGCCCTCGCGGGCGAGGACGGCCCCGCGCTCACCACCATCGCCTGCCAGGCACTCGGCGACGCCGAGGTCGACGCGCCCCTGTGGTGCGTGACCCGCGGAGCCATCTCCGTGCTCGGGGCGGGCGAGCCCGTGCGCGACCCGGCGCAGGCCGGCGTGTGGGGGCTGGGCCGGGTCGTCGCCCTCGAACACCCCGGACGCCTCGGCGGACTCGTGGACCTGCCCGACCGGCTCGACGCCGCCGCCGGGCGCCGGTTGCGGGCCGTCCTCGCCGGCCGGGACGCCGAGACCGCCGTACGGGACAGCGGTGTGTACGTCCGCCGGCTCGTCCGGGCCCCGCGGCGCGAGACCGCGGCGACACCCGCCCACGGCCTCGCCGACGCGCACGGCACCGTCCTCATCACCGGCGGCACCGGAGCCCTCGGCGCCCACGCCGCCCGCCGCCTCGCCCGCGAGGGCGCGGGACACCTGCTGCTGCTCGGCCGCCGCGGCCCCGACGCCCCCGGCGCCACCGAGCTGCGCGACGAACTCACCGCCCTCGGCGCCCGCGTCACCCTGGCCGCCTGCGACGCCGCCGACCGCGAGCAGCTGGCCGCCGTCCTCGCCGCCCTGCCCGCCGACGCGCCCCTGACCGCCGTCCTGCACACGGCCGGCGTCGTCGAGGACCGCGTCCTCGACGCCCTCACACCGGACGACTTCACGGCCGTACTGCGCGCCAAGGTCACCGCCGCGCAGAACCTCGACGCGCTCACCCGCGGGCTGCCGCTCGCCGCGTTCGTGCTGTACTCCTCGACCGCCGGTGTCCTCGGCGCCGCCGGACAGGCCAACTACGCGGCCGCCAACGCCCGCCTCGACGCCATAGCTGCCCGCCGCCGCGCCGACGGCCTGCCCGCCACCTCAATCGCCTGGGGGCCGTGGGCCGGAGCGGGCATGGCCGCCGGGGAGGACGTCGACCGCCGGCTGCGGCGCGCCGGACTCACCCCGCTCGACCCCGGGCTCGGCGTCGACGCCCTGCTGGACGCGGTCGCCCACGACGAGACGACGGTCACCGTCGCCGACGTCGACTGGTCGCGCCTCGCCGCCCTGCAACCCGCCTCGGCCGCCCTGCTCACCGAACTCGCCGGGCCCGTCGCCGCCGACGAGGGACCGGGTGCGCCGGGCGAGGACGATCTGCGGTCCCGGCTGGCCGCGCTGCCGCCCGCCGAACGCGGCCGCACCCTGCTGGACGTGCTGCGCACCCGGATCGCCGCCGTCCTCGGCCACGCCGACCGGCGGACCGTCGAGGCCGACTGGACCTTCCGCGACCTCGGCTTCGACTCCCTGACCACCCTCGAACTGCGCAACGGCATCGCCGCCGCCACCGGCCTGACCCTGCCCGCCTCCCTCGTCTACGACCACCCGACACCGCAGCACCTCGCCGACTTCCTCCTCGGCGAACTCCTCGGCGACAGCGGCGAGTCCACGCCCGAGGCCGTGCTGCCGCACGCCCGCGCCGTCGCCGACGACCCGATCGCCGTCGTCGGCATCGGCTGCCGCTACCCCGGCGGCGTCACCGGCCCCGACGACCTGTGGCGGCTGCTCGCCGACGGACGCGACGCCATCGGCCCGTTCCCCGACGACCGCGGCTGGGACCTCGCCGCGCTCGCCGACGGTGCCTCCGCCACCCGCGAGGGCGGATTCCTCGACGCGGTCGCCGACTTCGACGCCGACTTCTTCGGCATCTCCCCGCGCGAGGCCCTCGCCATGGACCCCCAGCAGCGCCTGCTCCTCGAGACCTCCTGGGAGGCCCTGGAACGCGCCGGCATCGACCCGACCGGACTGCGCGCCACCCCCACCGGCGTGTTCGTCGGCACCAATGGCCAGGACTACGCCACCGTCCTGCGGCGCGGCACCACCGACGTCCAGGGCTACGCCGCCACCGGCAACACCGCCAGCGTGCTCTCCGGCCGGCTGTCCTACGCCCTCGGCCTGGAGGGCCCGGCCGTCACCGTCGACACCGCCTGCTCCGCCTCGCTCGTCGCCCTGCACTGGGCCGTGCGGGCGCTGCGCGACGGGGACTGCTCTCTCGCCCTGGCGGGCGGCGTGTCCGTGATGTCGGCGCCGGACGCCTTCGTGGAGTTCAGCGCCCAGGGCGGACTGGCCTCCGACGGCCGCTGCAAGGCGTTCTCCGCCGCCGCCGACGGCACCTCCTGGTCCGAGGGCGTCGGAGTCCTCGTCCTCGAACGGCTCTCCGACGCCCGCCGGGGCGGCCACCGCGTACTCGGTCTGATCCGCGGCTCCGCCGTCAACCAGGACGGCGCCTCCAACGGCCTCACCGCCCCCAACGGGCCCTCCCAGCAGCGCGTCATCCGCCACGCCCTCGCCGACGCCGGGCTCCGCGCGGCCGACGTCCAGGCCGTCGAGGCGCACGGCACCGGCACGACCCTGGGCGACCCGATCGAGGCCGAGGCGCTGCTCGCCGCCTACGGACGGGACCGCGAACAGCCCCTGCTGCTCGGCACGGTGAAGTCCAACCTCGGCCACACCCAGGCCGCCGCCGGTGTCGCCGGCGTCATCAAGGTGCTCCTCGCCATGCGCCACGGCGTCCTGCCGCGCACCCTGCACGCCGAGGACCCCTCGCCGCACATCGGCTGGACGCCGGGCGGACTCGCCCTGGTCACCGAGGCCACGCCCTGGCCCACGGGCCGGGCACCGCGCCGGGCCGGAGTCTCCGCGTTCGGCATGAGCGGCACCAACGCGCACGTCATCGTGGAGCAGGCCCCCGAGGAACCGCCCACGACGCGAGCGGCCGGCACCGGGACCGACTCCACCTGGCCGTGGACCGTCTCCGCCCGCACCGCCGCCGCCCTCGACGCCCAGCTCGACCGGCTGCGCACCGCCGATCCGGCGGCGGCCCCCGCCGACGTGGCCCTCACCCTCGCCACCGCGCGCGCCGCACTCCCGCACCGGGCCGTGCTGCTCGCCGGACCCGACGGGGTGACCGAGGCCGCCCGGGGCCGGGCCCGCGCCACCCGCGGCCCGCTCGCCGTCGTCTTCTCCGGACAGGGTGGCCAATGCCTCGGCATGGGCCGCGAACTCCACGCCCGCTTCCCGGTGTTCGCCGACGCCCTCGACGCCGTCCTGGCCCGGCTCGACCTGGAGCTCGGCCGCCCGCTGCGCCCACTCATGTGGGGCGACGACCCGGCCGGCCTCGACCGCACCGGCACGGCACAGCCCGCCCTGTTCGCCGTCGAGGTCGCGCTGTTCCGGCTCCTGGAGTCCTGGGGCATCACACCCGAGTACGTCGTCGGCCACTCCGTCGGCGAGATCACGGCCGCCCACGTCGCCGGCGTCCTCACCCTCGACGACGCCTGCGCCCTGGTCGCCGCCCGCGCCCGGCTCATGGACGCCCTGCCGCCCGGCGGCGCCATGGCCGCCGTACGGGCGGGCGAGGAGGACGTACGGCCGCTGCTCGTGGACACCGCCGTCTCTGTCGCCGCCGTCAACGCGCCCGACGCGGTCGTGCTGTCCGGTGAGCGGGGCGCCCTGGACGCCGTCCTCGACCGGCTCGACGCCGCGCGGGTCACCCGCCTGCGGGTCAGCCACGCCTTCCACTCGCCGCTCATGGAACCGATGCTCGACGCGTTCCGCGCCGTCCTCGACGGCATCGAGTTCCACGCGCCGACGCTCACCGTCCTCGCCGACCTCACCGGACGCCCCGCCGCGGACGGTGAACTGGGCACGCCCGACTACTGGGTGCGGCACGTCAGGGAGACCGTCCGGTTCGCCGACTGCGTCGCCGCGCTGCGCGAGGCCGGCGTCGGTGCGATCGTCGAGGCCGGACCCGACGCCGTGCTCTCGGGAGCCGTACGGTCCCAGCTCGGCGACGACATCCCCGTCGTGCCGCTGCTGCGCAGGGACGGCGACGAGGCGACCGCCGCGCTGACCGCCCTCGCCCGGCTGCACGCCGACGGCGTCCCGGTGGACTGGGCCCGCTTCTTCACCGGGACCGGCGCCCGGCTCGTCGATCTGCCCACCTACGCCTTCCAGCACCGCCGCTACTGGCCGGAGACCGCGCCCGTGGCCCAGACCGATCCCGTGGAGGCCGAGTTCTGGCAGGCCGTCGAGGCGTCCGACCCCGCGGCCCTCGCCGCCGCCCTGGGCACCGACCTCGGCTCCGAGGCGACGGCCGCGCTGGCGACGTGGCGGCGTGGGCGCCGGGCCCGTGCGGCCGCCGACGAACTCCTCTACCGGGCCGAGTGGGTGCCGGTTCCGGTGCCCGAGGCGTCCGGCGGCGGGAGCTGGCTGCTCCTGACGGGGGCCGGCGACGAGGCCTGGGCCGACGCCGCCGTCACGGCCCTCGGCGCCGACCGGCTGCGGCAGGTCGACGCGGACGCGTTGACCGACGGCGCCGCCGAGGCGGTCGGCGTGCTGGCTCTGCCCGGCGCGGTGCGCACGCACGGCCCGGACGGACTGCTGCTCCGGCTGGAGAGGGCGGGCATCGCCGAACCGCTGTGGTGCGTCACCCACCAGGGCGTCAGGACCGGCCCGGCCGACCCCGCCGCGGACCTGTCCTCCGCGGCGGCCTGGGGCGCCGGACGCGTCGCCGCCCTGGACAGCGCCGGCCGGTGGGGCGGACTGCTCGACCTGGACACCGCCCCCGACGAGCGGCTCGGCGCCCTCCTCGCCCACGCCGGTTCGGCGTCCGCCGAACGCGAACTGGCCCTGCGCGCCGACGGGGTGCGGGCCCGGCGCATCGTCCGCGCCCGCCCCGGCACCGGCGGTGCCGGCTGGACGCCGCGCGGCACCGTGCTCGTCGTCGGCACCGGCCCCATGGGCAGGGCGGTGGCCCGCCGGGCCGCCCTCACCGGCGCCGACCGCGTCCTGCTCGTCGGCCGCGCCCCCGCCGAGGACAACGCCGCCCGCGTCCTCGCCGACACCACCGGCACCCCGGCCCCCGTCACGGTCCACACCTGCGACACCACCGACCGCACGGCCCTGGCGGCGCTGCTCGACGGCCCGGACGCGACGGGGCTGACGGCAGTGGTCCATGCCGAGGAACCTCAGGCGATCACCGCCGACGGTCCGGGTGCCACCGGGCTGACGGCCGAGGCCCTCGACCACGCACTCGCCGGCGTACTCGCCCTCGACGACCTCCTCGCCGGCCGCGACCTGGACGCCTTCGTGCTGTTCGGGTCGGTCGCCGCCACGTGGGGTGTCCGTGGCCGGAGTGCGGAGGCCGCCGTCGGTGCCGCTCTGGAGGCCCTTGCCGAGCGGGGACGGGAGCAGGGCCGTGCCACCGTGGCGATCGCCTGGAACGCCTGGGCCGGGACCGTCGAACCGTCCCTCGCCGGGCACTTGAGGCTCACGGGCATCCCGGCCCTCGACCCGGACACCGCGCTCGCCGCCCTCGACCGGGCCGTCGGCCTCGGCCTGCCCGCCGTCACCGCGGCCGGCGTCGACTGGACGACGTTCGCCCCCGCGCACACCGCGAGCGGCGCCCCCACCGCGCTGTTCGCCGCGCTGCCCGAGGCCCGCGACGCGCTGGCCGCCGCGGCCGACGCCGAGCCCGGCGACACCCCGGCCGCCCGCCTGCGCGCCGACCTGCTCGCCGTGCCCGCGACCGAGCGTGCCGACACCCTCCTCGCCCTCGTCCGGGAGAAGAGCGCCCTCGTCCTCGGCCATGGCCGGGGCACGGCCGCCGTCGACGCCGTCGAACCCGACCGGCCCTTCCGCGACCTCGGCTTCGACTCGCTGGCCGCCGTCGACCTGCGGGACCAACTGGCCCGCGCCACCGGCCTGTCGGTGCCCGCCACCGCCGTGTTCGACCACCCGACCCCGGACGAACTCGCCCGCCACCTGCTCGGCGAACTCCTCGGCGGCACCGGGCGGTCGGAGCACCACGAGGCGCCCGCACCCGTCGCCGCGACCGACGACCCGATCGTCATCGTCGGCATGAGCTGCCGCTACCCCGGTGGCGTACGGTCCCCCGAGGACCTGTGGGAGCTGGTCGTCGCGGGAGTCGACGCCACCGGCGACATGCCCCTCGACCGCGGCTGGGACTTCGACCGGCTGCTCTCCGGCGGACCCGGCGGCAGCGTCACCCGGCGCGGCGGATTCCTCGCCGACGCGGCCGACTTCGACCCGGGCTTCTTCGGCATCTCGCCCAACGAGGCCCTCGTCATGGACCCGCAGCAGCGGCTCGTCCTGGAAGCGGCCTGGGAGGCACTGGAACGGGCGGGCATCGACCCGACCGGACTGCGCGGCAGCGACGCGGGCGTGTTCGTCGGCGGCACCAGCGGCGACTACCGGCTCCCGGACGACCTCGGGCGCTGGGAGACCGCGCAGTCCGGCAGCCTGCTCTCCGGCCGCGTCGCCTACACCCTGGGGCTGCAGGGGCCCACCGTCTCCGTCGACACCGCCTGCTCCTCCTCGCTCGTGGCCCTGCACCTGGCCGTGCAGGCGCTGCAGGCGGGGGAGTGCGACGTCGCCCTCGCGGGCGGTGTGACGGTCATGTCGACACCGGTCGGCTTCGTCGAGTTCACCGCACAGGGCGCACTGTCCGCCGACGGCCGCTGCAAGGCGTTCTCCGCCGACGCGGACGGCACCGGCTGGGCGGAGGGCGTCGGCATGCTCGTCGTGGAACGGCTCTCGGACGCCGAACGGCTCGGGCACCCCGTGCTCGCCGTCGTGCGCGGCACCGCCATCAACCAGGACGGCGCCTCCAACGGCCTCACCGCCCCCAACGGCCCCGCCCAGCAGCGGGTCATCCGCCGCGCCCTTGCGGCCGCCGGGCTCACCCCGGCCGGCGTGGACGCCGTCGAGGCGCACGGCACCGGCACCTCGCTCGGCGACCCGATCGAGGCCCAGGCACTGCTCGCCACCTACGGCCAAGGCCGCGAACGGCCGCTGCTGCTCGGCTCGGTGAAGTCCAACATCGGGCACACCCAGGCCGCCTCCGGCGTCGCGGGCGTGATCAAGATGGTGCAGGCGATGCACACCGGTCTGCTGCCGCGCACCCTGCACGCCGACACCCCGTCCCCGCACATCGACTGGGCCTCCGGCGCCGTACGACTGCTGAGCGACGCCACCGACTGGCCGGACACCGGCCGCCCGCGCCGCGCGGGCGTGTCCTCCTTCGGCGCGAGCGGCACCAACGCCCACGTCGTCCTGGAACAGGCACCCCCGGTGCCCGCCACGCCGCCCGCGACGGAGGCACGCCACCCGCTGCCCGTGGTGCTCTCCGCCCGCACCCCGGGCGCCCTGCGCGACCAGGCCCGCCGTCTCCTCGACCGGGTCACCGCCGCACCGCCTCCCGCCGTCGCCGACCTGGCGTACGCGCTGGCCACCGGACGCGCCCTGTTCGAGCACCGGGCCGCCCTCACCGTCACCGGCCACGACGACCTCACGACGGGCCTCGCCGCACTCGCCGACCCGTCCGGCGCGGCCGAGGCTCCCGGCGTGCTGCGCGCGGACGCGCCCCGCTCCGGCCGGGTGGCCTTCCTCTTCCCCGGCCAGGGCAGCCAGCGCCTGGGCACCGGCCGGGAGTTGTACGACATCCACCCGGCGTTCCGTGCCGCGCTCGACGAGGTGCTCGGCCACTTCGACCCGGCGGTGCGGGAGGTGATGTGGGGCGACGACGAGGCGGCCCTCGACCGCACCGGCACGGCACAGCCCGCGCTGTTCGCCGTCGAGGTCGCGCTGTTCCGGCTGCTGGAGTACTGGGGGATCACCCCGGACTACGTCGTCGGCCACTCCGTCGGGGAGATCGCCGCCGCCCACGCCGCGGGCGTCCTCCCGCTCGCCGACGCCTGCCGGCTCGTCGCCGCCCGCGCCCGCCTGATGGACCGGCTGCCCGAGGGCGGCGCCATGAGCGCGGTGCAGGCCACCGAGGACGAGGTCCGGCCGCTGCTCACCGACCGGGTGTCGGTGGCGGCCGTCAACGGCCCCGACGCGCTGGTCGTCTCCGGCGACGAGGACGAAGTCCTGCGCATCGCCGGGCACTTCGCGGACCTCGGGCGCCGCACCGGCCGGCTGCGCGTCAGTCACGCCTTCCACTCCCCGCACATGGAACCGATGCTGGACGCCTTCCGCGCCGAGCTCACAGGTCTCACCGTCACGGCACCCGCCATCCCGGTCGTCTCCAACCTGACCGGCCGCCTCGCCGGGGCCGGCGACGACTTCGGTTCGGCCGAGTACTGGGTACGGCACGTGCGCGAAGCGGTCCGGTTCGCCGACGGCGTACGAGCTCTGCGCGAGCGTCAGGTGTCGGTGCTGGTGGAGGTCGGACCGGGTGGTGTGCTGCTCGGCATGGCCGGTGCGGGGGAGGCCGCGGCCGCGCTCGCCGTGCCGCTGCTGCGCCGTGACCACACCGAGGCGCGGTCGCTGGCGAGTGCCGTGGCCCGGCTGCGGCTCGCCGGACTCGACGTGGACTGGGACGCCTACTTCGCCGGGACCGGGGCGCGGCGGACCGACCTGCCGACGTACCCCTTCCAGCACGAGCGGTTCTGGCCCGAGCACCCCGCACGGCGTACCGCGCGGGGCGAGGACGGCGACTTCTGGACGGCCGTCGAGAAGGAGGACTTCGCCGGCCTCGGCGCCCGGCTCGACGTCGACGACGACGCCCTGGCCAAGGTGCTGCCCGCGCTGCTCGACTGGCGGCGCGGCCGCGACACCGAGAACCGCATGGACGGCTGGCGGCACCGCCTGGTGTGGCAGCCGCTGTCCGGCCTGACGGCCCGCCGCGCCACCGGCACCTGGCTCGCCGTACTGCCCGCGTCACGCGCCCACGACGCCTGGACGGACGCGGTGCTGGACGGGCTCGGCACACCGGTCGTCCGGCTGCGCGCCGAGACAACGGACCGCGCCGAACTCGCCGCCCTCGTACGGACCCACGGCAGCGGATACACCGGCGTGCTGTCCCTGTTGGCCCTGGAGGACGACGGGTCACCCGCCGGCACCGCCGCCCTAGTGCAGGCGCTAGGCGACGCGGGTCTGACCGCGCCTCTGTGGTGCGTCACCCGCGGCGCGGTGTCGGTCGGCGCTGCGGACGCGGCGCCCGCACCCGAGCAGGCCGCCGTCTGGGGCCTGGGCCGGGTCGCCGCGCTGGAGTACCCGGACCGCTGGGGCGGCCTCGTCGACCTGCCGGCCGGCGTGCCCGACGCCCGCGAACTCGGCGCCCTCGCCGCCGTGCTCACCGGGCAGGACGGCGAGGACCAGGTCGCCGTCCGCGCCGGCACCGTCTTCGCCGGCCGTATCGTCCCGGCACCCGGCGACGGCCGGGACCCGGACGCCGCCTGGCAGCCCTCCGGCACCACCCTGATCACCGGCGGCACCGGCGCCCTGGCCGCCCATGTCGCACGGCGCCTCGCCAAGGCCGGCGCCCCGCACCTCGTACTCGCCGGACGCCGGGGCCCCGACGCGCCGGGGGCCGCCGCGCTGCGCGACGAACTGACCGGCCTCGGCGCCCGCGTCACGCTCGCCGCGTGCGACGTCGCCGACCGCGAGCAGCTCGCCGCACTGCTCGCCGCCGTCCCGGACGACCTCCCGCTGACCGCCGTCGTGCACACCGCCGGCGTCGTCGACGACGGCGTCCTGGACCGGCTCACCCCCGAGCGGTTCGCCACCGTCCTTGGCGCGAAGGCGGCCTCCGCGCTGCTCCTCGACGAACTCACCCGGGACAGCGACCTCGAGGTGTTCGCCCTGTTCTCCTCGGCGACCGCCCTCGTCGGCAACCCCGGCCAGGCCAACTACGCCGCCGCCAACGCCGTCCTGGACGCGCTCGCCGAACGGCGCCGCGCCGAGGGCCTGCCCGCCACGGCCATCGCCTGGGGTGTGTGGGGAGGCGGCGGCATGGCCGGGGGCGCCGCCGCCGAGGAGGCCATGCGGCGGGTCGGCATCGAGCCCATGGACCCGGAGCTCGCCGCCGAGATGCTGTGCCGGCTCGTCACCGAACCCCACCCGACCGCCCTGGTCGCCCAACTGGCCACGGACGCGTTCGCCGGACCCGCCGCCGGACGCCCCCGCGCCCTCCTGCGCGGGCTGCCCGGCCACGACCGCCCGCAAGGCGCCGCCGAGCCGGCCGCCGAACCGGCCGACGCCCTGCGGGAGCGGCTCGCCGAGCTGCCCCCCGCCCGCCGCACCGAGGCCGTCCTGGACCTGGTGCTGGCGCGGGCCGCTGCCGTCCTCGGCCACCGCGACCCGGCCGCCGTCGGCGCCGAACGCCTCTTCCGCGACCTCGGCGTCGACTCCCTCGGCGCGGTCGAGCTGCGCAACCAGCTCACCGCCGCCACCGGCCTCCCCCTCGCCGCCACCCTCGTCTTCGACCACCCCACCCCGCTGGCGCTCGCCCAGCACCTGACGGAACGCCTGGCACCCACCGCGTCCGACGCGACCGACGAGGACGCCGGCATCCGCGCGGCGCTCGCCCGACTGCCCCTGGACCGGCTGCGCGAGACCGGACTGCTCGACGAACTCCTCGCCCTGGCCGCCGACCACGGGCCCACCGCGCCCCCGGCGGCCCCCGAACCCGACGCCGACATCGACGCCATGGCGCTCGACGACCTCGTTCGCGCCGCACTCCAGGGCCACGGAGCCGGCCCCGACGACCCCACCGAACCCCACGACTCGTACGACCCGACCGACGAGTCCGCCGAGTGACGGAGCCAGCCATGACCACGACGCCCAGCGAGCAGGTCGTCCACGCCCTGCGGGCCGCCATGAAGGACGTCGACCGCCTGCGCAGGAAGAACCGGCAGCTGGTCGCCGCCGCCGCGGAACCCGTCGCCGTCATCGGCATCGGCTGCCGCTACCCCGGCGGCGTGCGCAGCGCCGAGGACCTGTGGCGGCTCGTCGCCGACGGCACCGACGCCGTGGCCGCGCTGCCCGCCGACCGCGGCTGGGACCTCACCGCGCTGCGCACCGCCGGCGTCGACGAGCACGGCCACGAACTCAGCACCCGTGGCGGCTTCCTCGACGGCGTCGCCGACTTCGACGCCGCCTTCTTCGGCATCTCCCCGCGCGAGGCACAGCGCATGGACCCCCAGCAGCGGCTGCTGCTGGAGATCACCTGGGAGGCGATCGAACGCGGCGGTCTCGACGCCACGCTGTTGCGCGACAGCCGCACCGGCGTGTTCATGGGCACCAACGGCCAGGACTACGCCCATCTCGTGCTGCGCTCCCTGGCCGATGCCGACGGCGAGATCGGCAGCGGCATCGGGGCGGGCGCCCTGTCGGGGCGGCTCTCCTACACCCTCGGCCTGGAGGGGCCCGCGCTCACCGTCGACACGGCCTGCTCCTCGTCCCTGGTCGCCCTGCACCTGGCCTGCCAGTCGCTGCGCGCCGGCGAGAGCGGCCTGGCCCTGGCCGGCGGCGTCAACGTGATGGCGACGCCGGGACCGCTCGTCGAGTTCAGCCGGCAGGGCGGACTGGCCCGCGACGGCCGCTGCAAGGCCTTCGGCGACGGCGCCGACGGCACCGGCTGGGCCGAGGGCGCCGGAGTGCTGCTGCTGGAGCGGCTCTCCGACGCCGAACGCCTCGGGCACGAGGTCCTCGCGGTCGTGCGGGGCTCCGCCGTCAACCAGGACGGCGCCTCCAACGGCTTCACCGCCCCGAACGGCCCCTCCCAGCAGCGGGTCATCCGCGCCGCGCTCGCCGCCGCCCGCCTCACCCCCGCCGACATCGACGTCGTCGAGGCACATGGCACCGGCACCCCGCTCGGCGACCCCATCGAGGCCCAGAGCCTGCTCGCCACCTACGGCCAGGACCGCGAACGGCCCCTGCTGCTCGGCTCGGTGAAGTCCAACTTCGGCCACGCCCAGGCCGCCTCCGGTGTCGCCGGCGTCATCAAGACCGTCATGGCGATCCGGCACGGCGTCGCCCCGCGCACCCTGCACGCCGACACCCCCACCCGCCTCGTCGACTGGACGTCCGGCGCGGTCGAGGTCCTCGCCACCGACCGGCCCTGGCCCGACACCGGCCGGCCGCGCCGCGCCGGCGTCTCCTCCTTCGGCGTGACCGGCACCAACACCCACGTCATCCTCGAACAGGCCCCGCCCGCCGCCGCACCCGCGCCGACGGCACCCGAACGCACGCCGGGCGCGCTGCCCTGGCTGCTGTCCGCCGCCACCCCGGCCGCCCTGCGCGACCAGGCGCAGCGGCTGCGCGACCATCTGGCCGACGCCGGCCCGCGTCCCCTCGACGTCGCCTACTCCCTGGCCGTCACCCGCGCCGCCCTCGACCACCGCACGGCCGTGGTCGCCGACGCGGACGACAGCGCCCCCTTCACCGCCGGCCCCACCGGCCCCGGCACGCTCCACGGACGCCTCACGGGCCGGCCCAAGCTCGCCCTGCTGTTCTCCGGCCAGGGCAGCCAGCGGCTCGGGATGGGCCGTGAACTGCACGACCGGTTCCCGGTGTTCGCCGCCGCCCTGGACGAGGTGCTGGCCTGCTTCGAGTCCGGACCGCGGGCGGCGATGTGGGGCACGGACTCCGCGCTGCTCGACCGCACGGACCACACGCAGGCCGCGCTGTTCGCCGTAGAGGTCGCGCTGTACCGGCTGCTGGAGTCCTGGGGCGTGCGCGCCGAGTTCGTCGCCGGGCACTCGGTCGGGGAGATCGCCGCCGCGCACGCCGCGGGCGTGCTGTCCCTCGCGGACGCGTGCGCGCTGGTGGAGGCGCGGGGCCGGCTGATGGCGGCCCTCCCGGAGGGCGGCGTGATGGTCGCCGTCGAGGCGGGCGAGGACGAGGTACGGCCGCTGCTGACGGCCGGCGTGGCGGTGGCCGCGGTCAACGGGCCGCGTTCCCTGGTGCTCTCGGGCTCCGAGGAGGAGGTGGAGCGGGTGCTGGCGGCGCTGGGGGAGCGGCGGCGGACCCGGCTCGCGGTGAGCCACGCCTTCCACTCGCCGCTGATGGACCCGGTCCTCGACGACTTCCGCCGGGTCGCCGCGGGGCTGACCTGGAACGCCCCGCAGCTCGCCGTGGTGTCGGGGCTGACCGGCCGGATCGCCGAGCCGGCCGAGCTGTGCTCGGCGGAGTACTGGGTGCGGCACGTCCGCGAGACCGTGCGCTTCGCCGACGGCGTCGGCGCCCTCGCCGAAGCCGGGGCGACGGCCTTCCTGGAGGTCGGCCCGGACGCCGTCCTGTCCGCCGCCGCCCGCGCCTGCCTGCCCGAACGGGCCGTCGTGCAGCCCCTGTTGCGCCGGGACCGGGGCGAGGAGAGCGCGCTCGTCACCGGCCTCGCGGCGCTGCACGTGCACGGCGTGAGCGTCGACTGGGCCGCGTTCTTCGCCGGTACCGGCGCCCGCCGCGTGGACCTGCCGACGTACGCGTTCCAGCGCGAGCGGTACTGGCCGGCCGGCGGCGCCCGGGCCCTGGAAGTGTCCGGCGCGGGACTCGAAGCGGTCGGACACCCGCTGCTCGGCGCCGCGATGGTCGTCGCCGGCTCCGACGACCTCCTGCTCACCGGCGTGCTCTCCACCGCCGTACAGCCCTGGCTGGCCGACCACCGCGTCGGCGGCATGATCTTCTTCCCGGGCACCGGCTTCCTGGAGCTGGCCGTCCGCGCCGGGGACCACGTCGGCTGCTCCCGGGTCGCCGAACTGACCCTCGCGGTGCCGCTCGTGCTGCCCGAGGAGGGCGCCGTACAGGTGCAGCTGAAGGTCGGCGGACCCGACGGGACCGGCCGCCGCGAGCTGACCTTCCACGCCCGCCCCGCCGACCGGCCCGATGCCCCTTGGACGCCGCACGCCACCGGATCGCTCGCCCCCGACGCCGCCGAGCCCGCCCCCTTCGACGCCGTCGAGTGGCCGCCGCGCGACGCACAGCCCGTCGACATCACGGAGCGCTACGACCGCTACGCCGCCGCCGGCCTGGTGTACGGCCCCGCCTTCCGCGGGCTGCGCGCCCTGTGGCGGCGCGGCGAGGAACTGTTCGCTGAGATCGCCCTGAACGCCTCGGTCCGCGACACGGACGCCTACGGAGTCCACCCCGGCCTGCTGGACTCCGTCCTGCACGCGGCGGCCCTGGACCACGACGCCGAACGCCTCCTGCCGTTCGAGTGGCGTGATGTGACCCTGCACGCCTCGGGCGCCGGACTGCTGCGGGCCCGGCTGCGGCGCACCGGAGCGGACACCGTCGTGGTCGACGCCGCCGACGCCCTCGGAGCGCCCGTCGTCTCGGTCGCCGGCCTCACCCTGCGTGCCGCCCCGGACTCCTCCGCCCCGGCCCTGCCCGACCCGGCCGGATCGCTGTTCCGTCTGGACTGGGAGGCCCGCGAGGTGTCCGACCCGGCGCCGGGCGGCTGGGCCCTCGTCGGCGAGGACCCGTTCGGGCTCGCCGCCCACCTGGACGGCGCCGTACAGGTCCCGGCGCCGGCGGCCCTGCCGGACGAGCGGGCGCCGCGCCATCTCGTCGTGTCCGTCACCGGGCCCGGCGAGGGCGTCGAGGCGGCCCGCGCCGCCACCGGTCAAGTCCTCGACCTGCTGCGGGAGTTCCTCGCCGACGACCGGTTCCGCCGCTCGCGCCTGCTGCTGGTGACGCGGGGCGCCGTCCCCGCGACCGACGCCGAGGACGTGACGGACCTGGGCGCCGCCGCCGTGTGGGGGCTCGTCCGGTCCGCGCAGGCCGAGAACCCGGGCCGGCTGCTGCTGGTGGACACAGACGAGGAGTCCGCCGCGCTGCTGCCCGCCCTGCCCGCCCTGTTCGACGCCGACGAACCGCAGGCCGTCCTGCGCGCCGGGGAGCTGCGGGTCGCACGGCTCGCGCGCGGGAGCGGTGCCGCGCTCGTCCCGCCCGCCAGCGGGTCCTGGCGGCTGGACGTGACCGAGCGGGGAAGCCTGGACGGGCTCGCGCTAGCGCCCCGCGAACACGCTCAGTTGACGGGTCGTCAGGTGCGGGTCGCCGTCCGGGCGGCGGGCATCAACTTCCGGGACGTGCTCAGCGCGCTCGGCATGTACCCCGGCGAGGCCGGCCTCCTGGGTTCCGAGGCGGCCGGCGTGGTCGTGGAGACGGGTCCCGAGGCCGGGCTGTGGCGGCCGGGCGACCGGGTCATGGGCATGGTCGCCGGAGGCTTCGCACCCGACGTCGTCGTCGACGAACGGCAGTTGACGGCCGTCCCCGCCGACTGGTCCTGGGAGACGGCCGGTTCGGTGCCGCTGGTGTTCCTCACCGCCTACCGCGCCCTCGTCGACCTCGCCGCACTGCGCCCCGGCGAGAAGGTGCTCGTGCACGCGGGCGCCGGTGGCGTCGGCATGGCGGCGATCCAGCTCGCCCGGCATCTCGGCGCGGAGGTGTTCGCCACCGCCAGTGAGCCGAAGTGGCCCGTGCTGCGCGAACTCGGCGTGGCGGACGACCACATCGCCTCCTCGCGCGACACCGGCTTCGCCGACCGGTTCGCGGCGACAGCGGGGCAGGGGGGCCTCGACGTCGTCCTCAACGCGCTGTCCGGCGAATTCGTCGACGCCTCGCTGCGGCTGCTCGGACCGGGCGGCCGGTTCCTGGAGATGGGCAAGACCGACCTCCGCGAGGCCGGCTCCCTCCCCGACGGCATTCGCTACGAGCCGTTCGACCTGGGCTGGGTCGAGCCCGACGGCATCCGGCGGATGCTCACGGCACTCACCGCACTGTTCGCCGACGGCGCCCTGCGCCCCCTGCCGGTGCGGACCTGGGACGTGCGGCGGGCGGCCGAGGCGTTCCGCTTCATGAGCCTCGCCCGGCACACCGGCAAACTCGCGCTCACCCTGCCGCCCGCCCCGGATCCGGACGGCACGGTCCTGATCACCGGTGGCACCGGCGGCCTCGGCAGCCTCCTCGCCCGCCACCTCGTCACCCACCACGGCACACGGCGTCTGCTGCTCGCCGGCCGCCGCGGACCCGACGCGCCCGGCGCCCGCGAACTGTGCGCGGAACTCACGGAGCACGGAGCCGAGGTGACGGTCGTGGCCTGCGACCTCACCGAGCCGGGCGCCGTACGCGCCCTGCTGGACACCGTGCCCGCCGCGCACCCGCTGACGGCCGTCGTCCACACGGCCGGCGTCCTCGACGACGGCGTACTGGACACCCTCACCCCGGACCGGCTCGACACCGTGCTGCGCCCCAAGGCCGACGCGGCCTGGCACCTGCACGAGCAGACCCGCGACCTGGACCTGTCCGCGTTCGTGCTCTACTCCTCCACCGCCGGCCTGATGGGCAGCCCCGGCCAGGCCAACTACGCCGCGGCCAACGCCTTCCTCGACGCGCTCGCCGAGCACCGCAGGGCCCACGGGCTGCCCGCGCTGGCGCTGCGCTGGCCCGGCTGGGCGCAGGACGGCGGCGGCATGACCGCTGCGCTGGCCGACCGCGACCAGCGGCGCATCTCCGCCCTCGGGCTGCCGCCGCTCACCGCCGAACAGGGACTGGCCCTCTTCGACGCAGCGCTCGCCACCGACGCGGCCGCCCTCGCGCCGCTGCCCGTCGGCGGGGCACCCCTGCCCCCGGGCCTCCCCGTGCCCGCGCTGCTGCGCGGCCTGGTCCGGCCCGGACGGCGCACCGCGGGCGGCGCGACCGTCACGCGCGGCGCGCTCGTCGACCGGCTCACCGCGCTGCCCGCCGACGAGCGGCGCCGCCACCTCGTCGAACTGGTCCGCGCCGAGGCCGCCGGCGTGCTCGGCCACGGCACCAGCGAGGCCGTCGACGCCGACCACGAGTTCCGCAGGCTCGGCGTGGACTCGCTCACCGCGATCGAACTGCGCAACCGGCTGGCCGGCGCCACCGGCCTCCAACTGCCCGCCACGCTCGTCTTCGACTACCCCACCCCGCGCCGCCTGGCCGGCCACCTGCTCGGCGAACTCGTCGAGGAAGGTGTCGTCGGTGCCGCCCCGGCGCCGAGCACCGCCGCCGCGGACGAGCCCCTGGCCATCGTCGGCATGGCCTGCCGCTACCCCGGCGGCATCAGCTCCCCGGAGGAGCTGTGGGAGTTCGTGGCGGGCGGCGGCGACGCCATCTCCGGCATGCCCGACGACCGGGGCTGGGAGAAGCACACCGGCGTCGCCTCGGCCGACGGTGTGGCCGGCGGATTCCTGCGCGGCGCGAGCCGGTTCGACGCCGCGTTCTTCGAGATCTCCCCGCGCGAGGCCGTCGCGACCGACCCGCAGCAAAGGCTGCTCCTGGAGACCGCCTGGGAGGCCCTGGAACGGGCCGACCTCGACCCGCACAGCCTGCGCGGCAGCCGCACCGGAGTCTTCGTCGGCCTCAGCGGCCAGGACTACGGCACCCTCGTCATGCAGTCCTCCGTGGACGTCGAGGCCCACGCCACCACCGGCCTCAACACGAGCGTCGCGTCCGGCAGGCTGGCCTACGTCTTCGGCCTTCAGGGCCCGGCCCTGACCGTCGACACCGCCTGCTCCTCCTCCCTCGTCGCCCTGCACCTCGCCGGGCAGGCGCTGCGCGGCGGCGAGTGCGGGCTCGCCCTCGTCGGAGCGGTGACCGTGATGTCCACGCCGGTGGGGTTCGCCGGGTTCTCCCGGATGGGCGGGCTCGCCACGGACGGCCGCTGCAAGGCCTTCGGTGACGGCGCCGACGGGACCGGCTGGTCCGAGGGCGTCGCCGTCCTCGTCGTCGAGCGGCTGTCGGACGCCGTGCGCAACGGGCACGAGGTCCTCGCCGTGGTGCGGGGTTCGGCGGTCAACCAGGACGGCGCCTCCAACGGACTCACCGCGCCCAACGGCCCCGCCCAGCAGCAGGTCATCCGCCAGGCCCTCGCCGGTGCCCGGCTCACCCCGGCCGACGTGGACGCCGTCGAGGCGCACGGCACCGGCACCTCACTGGGCGACCCGATCGAGGCCCATGCCCTGCTCGCCACCTACGGCCAGGACCGTGAACGGCCGCTGCTGCTCGGCTCCGTGAAGTCCAACCTCGGTCACACCCAGGCCGCCGCCGGCGCCGCCGGACTCATCAAGACCGTGATGGCGATGCGGCACGGCGTCCTGCCGCGCACCCTGCACGCCGACCCGCCGTCCCGGCACGTCGACTGGTCGAGCGGGGCCGTACGGCTGCTCACCGAGAACCTCCCCTGGCCGGACACCGGACGGCCCCGCCGGGCCGGGGTGTCCTCGTTCGGCATCAGCGGCACCAACGCACACGTCCTGCTCGAACAGCCGCCCGCCGCGGCGCAGCCGGACCGCGCCCCGGCCGACGCGCCGCTGCCGTGGGTCGTCTCCGCCCGCACCGAGGCCGCCCTCGACGCGCAGATCGAGCGGATCCGGTCGGCCGCCGAAGGGCTCGACGCCCGTGACGTGGCCTGGACCCTGGCCGGTCGCGCCGCGCTCGAACACCGGGCCGTCCTGCACCCCGACGGCACCACCGAACTCGCCCGCGGCCTGGCCGCCGACCGCCCCCTCGCGGTCGTCTTCCCCGGCCAGGGCAGCCAGCGCCTCGGCATGGGCCGCGAACTGCACGCGCGTTTCCCCGAGTTCGCAGCCGCTCTCGACGACGTCCTCGGCCACTTCGACACGGCCGTACGGGACGCGATGTGGGGCACGGACGAGGCGCTGCTGAACCGCACCGACCTCGCGCAGTGCGCCGTGTTCGCCGTGGAGGTCGCGCTGTTCCGGCTGCTGGAGTCGTGGGGCGTCACCACGGCCCACGTCACCGGGCACTCGGTCGGCGAGGTGGCCGCCGCCCATGTGGCGGGAGTCCTGTCCCTCGCCGAGGCCTGCGCGCTGGTGGCCGCCCGAGGACGGCTGATGGCCGGGCTGCCGGCCGGCGGTGTCATGGTCGCGGTCGAGGCGACCGAGGACGAGATACGGCCGCTGCTCACCGACGGCGTGTCCCTGGCAGCCGTCAACGGCCCCGCCGCCGTCGTCGTCTCCGGCACCGAGGACGAGGTCACCGCCGTCGTGGCGGCCCTCGGCGAGCGACGGCACACCCGCCTCGCCGTGAGCCACGCCTTCCACTCCCCGCTCATGGAGCCGATGCTGGACGACTTCCGACGGGCCCTCGCCGCACTGGAGTTCCGCACGCCCCGCATCACCGTGGCGTCGGCACTCACCGGCCGCGTCGCCGCACCGCAGGAGCTGTGCTCGGCCGAGTACTGGGTGCGGCACGCCCGGGAGACCGTGCGGTTCGCCGACGCGGTGGACGCCCTGCGCACCGCCGGCGCCGGGGCCTTCCTGGAGGCCGGCCCGGCAGGCGTGCTCAGCGGCCTCATCCTCTCCGGCGGCCCGCGCGACACCGTCGCCGCCCCGATGTTGCGCCGCGACCGGGGCGAGGTGGAGACCGTGATCGGCGCGCTCGCCACCCTGCACACCGCCGGCGTCCCCGTCGACTGGCGCGCCCTCGGCGCCGGCACCGGGGCCCGCCGTGTCCAACTGCCCACCTACCCCTTCCAGCGGCAACGGTACTGGCCCGACGGCGGCCCCCTCACCGCACCCGAAACCAGCACCGAACCCGCCACTCCCGCCGCCCTCGACGGGCTCGCCGCCCTCGGCCCGGAGGAGCGCAAACGGCACCTCCTGGGGCTGGTGCGCGCCGAGACGGCCGTCGTGCTCGGCCACCGCGACCGCGACGAGATCGACCCCGACCACGAGTTCGGCCGGCTGGGCATGGACTCGCTCACCGCCGTGGAACTCGGCAGGCGCCTGTCCGCCGGCACCGGACTCCAGCTGCCCGCCACCCTGGTCTACGACTACCCGAGCCCGCGCCGGCTCGCCGCCCACCTGCTGGCCGAACTGCTCGACGACGACGGCGCCGCCGGCCGGCCCGCCGAGCCGGCCGTGCGCCCGGCCCAGGACGAGCCGCTGGCGATCGTCGGCATGGCCTGCCGCTTTCCCGGCGGCGTCAGCACCCCCGAGGAGTTCTGGGAGCTGATGCTCGCCGGCCGCGACGGCACCGGCCCGTTCCCGGACGACCGCGGCTGGGACCTCGACACCCTGCACGGCACCGGCCCCGGCAGCAGCGCCACCACCCGCGGTGGATTCCTCTACGACGCCGCCGACTTCGACCCCGCCTTCTTCGGCATCAGCCCCCGCGAGGCACTCGCGATGGACCCGCAGCAGCGGCTCCTGCTCGAGACCTCGTGGGAGGCGTTCGAACGCGCCGGACTCGACCCCGACGCCCTGCGCGGCACCCGCACCGGCGTCTTCGTCGGCACCAACGGCCAGGACTACGTCCATCTCGCCACCCGCGCCCGCGAGGACATCGGCGGCCACCTCGGCACCGGGCTCGCCGCCAGCGTGATCTCCGGCCGGCTGGCGTACGTGTTCGGCCTGGAGGGCCCGGCCATGACCGTGGACACGGCCTGCTCCTCCTCCCTCGTCTCCCTGCACCTCGCCGCCCAGGCACTGCGCGGCGGCGAGTGCGAACTCGCCCTGGCCGGCGGCGTCACCCTGATGACCACCTCGGTCAGCTTCGTCGGCTTCAGCATCCAGGGCGGCCTCGCCGAGGACGGACAGTGCAAGGCGTTCTCCGACGACGCCGACGGCACCGTGTGGTCCGAGGGCATCGGCATGCTGGTCGTGGAGCGCCTGTCGGACGCCGTGCGCAAGGGGCACGAGGTCCTCGCCGTGCTGCGGGGATCGGCGGTCAACCAGGACGGCGCCTCCAACGGGCTCAGCGCCCCCAACGGCCCCTCCCAGCAGCGCGTCATCCGCCAGGCCCTCGCCGGTGCCCGGCTCACCCCGGCCGACGTGGACGCCGTCGAGGCGCACGGCACCGGGACCCGGCTCGGCGACCCGATCGAGGCCCAGGCGCTGCTCGCCACCTACGGCCAGGGCCGCGAACGGCCGCTGCTGCTCGGGTCGGTGAAGACCAACATCGGCCACACCCAGGCCGCCGCCGGAGTCGCCGGCGTCATCAAATCCGTGCTCGCGCTGCGGCACGGCAGGCTGCCGCGCACCGTGCACGCCGACACGCCCTCCAGCCGTATCGACTGGTCCTCCGGTGCGCTGTCCCTGCTCCAGGACACCACCGAGTGGCCCGAGACGGGCCGGCCGCCGCGCATCGCCGTCTCCGCGTTCGGGATCAGCGGCACCAACGCGCACGTGATCCTGGAGGGCGCACCCGAGACGCGGCCGGAGCCCGCCGCGCTGACCCCCGCCGTCACCCCCTGGCCGGTGTCCGCCCGTACCGAAGAGGCGCTGGACGCCCACCTCGCCGCGCTCACCGACTGGGCGCGCGACCACGACCCGCGCGACGTCGGCCGCTCCCTCGCCGCCCGTACGCACTTCACCCACCGCGCGCTGCTCCTTCCCGACGGCGAGACCGTCAAGGGCACCGCAGCCGAGCGCACCCCGGCCCTGGTGTTCTCCGGGCAGGGCACCCAACGGCCGGGCATGGGCCGCCAGTTGTACGACCGCTTCCCGGTCTTCGCCGACGCCTTCGACGAGACGCTCACCCATCTCCCGCCCGGCCTGCGGGACATCGTCTGGGGCGACGACCCCGAGGAGCTGCGCCGCACCGAGAACGCGCAGCCCGCCCTGTTCGCCCTCCAGGTCGCCCAGTACCGCCTCGTCACCTCCCTGGGCGTCACACCGCGGTACGTCACCGGGCACTCGGTCGGCGAGATCGCCGCCGCCCATGTCGCGGGCATCCTGACCCTGGACGACGCCTGCGCCCTGGTCACCGCCCGCGCCCGCCTGATGGGCGAACTGCCGTCCGGTGGCGTCATGGTGGCCGTCGCCGCGACCGAGGACGAGGTACGGCCCCTCCTCACCGGCCAGGTGTCCGTCGGTGCCGTCAACGGCCCCTCGGCGCTGGTGCTGTCCGGTACCGAGTCCGCCGTCGAGGCCGTCCTCGCCCGGCTCGGCGACCGCCGCACCCGCCCGCTGGAGGTGTCCCACGCCTTCCACTCCCCGCTGATGGACCCGATACTCGCCGAGTTCCGGTCCGTCGCCGCCACCCTGACCCACCACCGGCCCGCCGTCCCGTTCGTCTCCGCGGTCACCGGGGCGTCGGCCGGCGACGACCTCGCCTCGCCCGAGTACTGGGTACGGCACCTGCGCGAGACGGTCCGCTTCGCCGACGCCGTCGGCACCCTCGCGGCCCAGGGCGCCGACGCGTTCCTCGAGATCGGCCCGGACGGCGGCCTCACCTCCCTCGTCGCCGACCTCGCCCCCGAGGCCGCCGTCGCCGTCCCGCTGCTGCGCCGCGACCGCCCCGAGGAGGCGTCGGCGGTGAGCGCGCTCGCCGCCCTGCACGTCGAGGGCGTCACCGTCGACTGGACCGCCCTGTACACCGGCACGGGCGCCCGCCGCCTGCCCGGCCTGCCGACCTATCCCTTCCAGCGGCGCCGGCTGTGGCCCACCGCGTCCCTGCGCTCGGCGGATGCCACGGGACTGGGGCTCGCTGCCACCGATCACCCCCTGCTCGGTGCCGCACTCCCGGTCGCCGGGGCGGGGGAGCTGGTGCTCACCGGCACCCTCTCGCGCACCCTGCACCCGTGGCTCGACGGCAGTGCCGTGGACGGCGCGGTCCGGCTGCCCGGCGCCGCCCTCGTGGAGGCCGCCGTCCGCGCGGGCGACCGTGTCGACGCCCCGCACATCACCGACCTCACCCTCACCGAGCCGGTGACCGTGCCCGCGCAGGGCGCCCTCCAGCTCCAGCTCCGCATCGGCGCCCCCGCCGACGACGACGGCGGCCGGCCCCTGTGGTGCCACGCCCGGCCCGCGCACGAACCGGACGCCCCCTGGACCGAGCACGCCCGCGGCCGGCTCGCCCCCGGGGCACCCGCCCCGACACCCGACCTCACCCGGTTCGCCGCGGGCCAGTGGCCCCCGCCCGAGGCCACCGAACTCGCCGTGGACGACCTGTACGACCGGCTCGCCGCCGCCGGTGTCGAGCACGGCCCCGCCGCCCGCGCCCTGCGCGCAGCATGGCGGCACGGCGACCACCTGTACGCCGAGGTCGCCCTGCCCAAGGAGACCGGCGAACACGCCGGGTTCGGACTGCACCCCGTACTCCTCGACGCCGCAACTCACGCCGCGCACCTCGTCACCGGGACCGAGCAGACGGAACCCGAGCGGCTGCTCCCCGTCCGCTGGGGCCAGGTGTCCCTGCACGCCGTGTCGGCCACCGAGCTGCGGATCCGCCTGACCGGCAGCGGCGACACCCGCGACCTCGTCGCCGCCGACCCCTCCGGCGCACCCGTGCTCACCGCCCGAACCGTCGCCCTGCGCCCCGCGGAGCGCCGGGCCGACGCCCCCGCCGCCGGACCCGACCTGCGCACCTCCCTGTTCCACCTGGACTGGGAGGAGCGCCCCGTCCCGGCCGCCGCCGCCGACGCCCACTGGAACGTCCTCGGCGACACCGACCCCGCCGTCGGCCCGGACGCGCCCGGAGTACCAGTGAAGTCCCTAGCCGAACTGCGAGAAGGTGACGACGCGCAGGTGCGGACGATCGCCGTCCCGCTCACGGGCCGCCTCGACGACACCGTCGGAGCGGTCCACGAGCTGACGCACCGCGCGCTGACGCTGATGCAGGAGTTCCTCGCCGAGGACCGGTTCGCCCGCACCCGCATGGTGTTCGTCACCCGGGGCGCGGTCGCACCGCACGGCGCGGAGGTCACCGACCCGGCCGCCGCGGCGGTCTGGGGCCTGGTGCGGTCCGCGCAGATGGAGCACCCCGGCCGGTTCCTTCTCGTCGACGTCGACGGCGGCACGACCTCCACGGCCGTGCTGCCCGCCCTGCCGGACACGGACGAGGAGCAGTTCATGGTGCGCGACGGACGGGTGCGCGTGGCGCGGCTCGCCCGCGTGCCCGACGCGTCCACCACACCCGAGGCCGGCCCGGCGCGCTGGCGCGCCGACGGCACCGTCCTGATCACCGGCGGCACCGGCGGCCTGGCCCGCATCCTCGCCCGGCACCTGGTCACCACCCACGGCATACGGCACCTGCTGCTCGCCGGCCGCCGCGGCCCCGACGCCCCGGGAGCGGCGGAGCTGCGCGCCGAACTCGAGGGGCTGGGCGCCCGGGTCACCCTGGCGGCCGCCGACGTCGGCGACCCGGACGACGTGGCCGCGCTCGTCGCCGGCGTGCCCGCCGAGCACCCCCTCACCGCCGTCGTCCACACCGCCGGTCTCCTCGACGACGGTGTCCTGGACGCCCAGAGCCCGGACCGCTTCGACGCCGTGCTGCGGCCCAAGGCCGACGCGGCCTGGCATCTGCACCGGGCCACCCTCGACCTCGACCTCGACGCGTTCGTCACGTACTCCTCCACCGCCGGTGTCGTCGGCAGCCCCGGCCAGGCCAACTACGCCGCCGCCAACGCCTTCCTCGACGCCCTCGCCCAGCACCGCGCGGCCACCGGACGCCCCGGCCACTCGCTGGCCTGGGGCCCCTGGGCGCACGCCTCCGGCATGACCGGCGGGCTCGGCGAGGACCACATCCGGCGCATGAACCGCTCCGGCACCCCGCCCCTCGAACCCGAACTGGGCCTCGCCCTGTTCGACGCCGCCACCGCCCGCGACGACGCACGCCCGGTCCTGATGCGCACCGCCGCCCGCGCCGGCGCCGCGCTGCCCTTCCCCGGACCCGTGCCGCCCGTCCTGCGGGGACTGATCGGCGGGCGCCGTACCGCCGCCGGCCGCAACCGCGCCGCCGAACTCACCGCCCGCCTCGACGGACTGCGCCCGCAGGAACGCACCCGGCACCTCACCGACCTGGTGCGCGCCGAGGCCGCGAGCGTGCTCGGCCACGACACCCCCGAACGGATCGGTGCCGGGGAGGAGTTCTCCCGGCTCGGCTTCGACTCCCTGACCTCCGTGGAGCTGCGCAACCGGCTCGCCGCCGTCACCGGGCTGCGCATGCCCGCCACCCTCGTCTTCGACCACCCGACCCCGCAGGCCGTCGCCGACCATCTCGCCGAGCGGCTCGGCCGGGGCCGCGCACCGGCGGCCGGCGCCCTGCACACCGAACTCGACCGCCTGGACGCAGCCCTGGCCGGCGCGCTCGCCGGGGACGGCCTGGACCCGGCAGCCCGGACCGGCACCGCCGCCCGGCTGCGGGCCCTGCTCGCCCGGATCACCGACGACGGCGGCGAACGGCAGGGCGCGAACGACGACGTGCGCGAGCGCATCGGCGCCGCGAGCCCCGAGGACCTCATCGCCTTCATCGACAGCGAGATCGGACGACCCACCGACCGCTGAACCGGTCGTATCTCCCCACCGGTCTCACCGAGGAAAGGGCATTGACCATGCCGGACGAAGCAAAACTCGTCGAGTACCTCAGGTACGTCACCGCTGACCTGCACGAGACCCGGCGGCGTCTCGACGAGGCCGAGTCGGGACGCCACGAGCCCGTCGCGGTGGTCGGCATGGCCTGCCGTTTCCCCGGCGGCGTCCGCACCCCCGAGCAGCTGTGGGACCTGGTCGCCTCCGGCACCGACGCCATCTCCGCGTTCCCCGCCGACCGCGGCTGGGACCTCCAGGGCCGCGGCGGCTTCCTCGACGACGCCGACGGCTTCGACGCGGGCTTCTTCGGCATCAGCCCGCGTGAGGCGCTCGCGATGGACCCGCAGCAGCGGCTGCTGCTCGAGACGTCGTGGGAGGCGTTCGAACGGTCCGGCATCGACCCGGTCGCGCTGCGCGGCAGCCAGACGGGCGTCTTCGTCGGCACCAACGGCCAGGACTACGTCCGCCTCGTGCACACCGCGAAGGAGGACCTCTCAGGACACGCCGGCACCGGCCTCGCCGCCAGCGTGATATCCGGCCGCGTCGCCTACGTCCTCGGGCTGGTCGGCCCGGCGGTCACCGTCGACACGGCGTGTTCCTCGTCGCTGGTGTCGCTGCACCTGGCGGCGCAGGCGCTGCGCGGCGGCGAGTGCTCCCTGGCGCTGGCCGGCGGTGTCACCGTGATGACGACGCCGGCCGCGTTCGCGGGCTTCGACGTGCAAGGCGGCCTCGCGGCCGACGGCCGCTGCAAGGCCTTCTCCGACGACGCCGACGGCACCACCTGGTCGGAGGGCATCGGCGTCGTCGTACTGGAGAAGCTCTCGGACGCGCTGCGCAACGGCCGCCGCATCCTCGCCGTCGTGAAGGGCTCCGCGGTCAATCAGGACGGTGCGTCGAACGGTTTGACGGCGCCGAACGGGCCTTCGCAGCAGCGGGTGATCCGGCAGGCGCTGGCGTCGGCCGGGCTGTCGGCCGGCGAAGTGGACGCGGTCGAGGCGCACGGCACCGGGACGCGGCTCGGCGATCCCATCGAGGCGCAGGCCCTGCTCGCGACCTACGGTCAGGATCGTCAACGGCCGCTGCTGCTGGGCTCGGTGAAGTCCAACATCGGGCACACCCAGGCCGCGGCCGGCGCCGCGGGACTCATCAAGGCCGTCATGTCCCTCGGGCACGGCGTCCTGCCGCCCACCCTGCACGTCGGCCGCCCCTCCAGCCACGTCGACTGGACCGAGGGCGCCGTCGAACTCCTCACCGCCGCGACCGAATGGCCCGACACCGGCCACCCGCGCCGCGTCGGCATCTCGTCCTTCGGCATCAGCGGCACCAACGCCCACGTCATCGTCGAGCAGCACACCCCGGCCACCACCGCCGACCCGGAGCCGGCCACGGTCACCCCCGCGGTCGTGCCCTGGCCCGTGTCCGCTCGCACCGAGGCCGCGCTCGACGACCAGCTCCACCGGATCCGCGCACACGCGGACGGCCGTCCGGCCCTGGACGTCGGCCACTCGCTGGCCACCGCACGCTCGGCCTTCGAGCACCGCGCGGTGCTGCTCGCGACGGGAGGACAGCCCCTCGAAGTGGCCCGGGGCGAGGCCCGGAAGGGGCCGCTCGCCGTGCTGTTCTCCGGTCAGGGTGCCCAACGGCTCGGCATGGGACGGGAGTTGTATGACCGCTTCCCGGTGTTCGCGCAGGCCCTGGACGAGGTGCTGGCCGAACTGCCGTCCGCCGTGCGGGAGGTGATGTGGGGCGACGACCAGGCCGCGTTGGAGCGCACGGGCGTTGCCCAGCCAGCCCTGTTCGCCGTCGAGGTCGCCCTGTACCGCCTTGTCGAGTCGCTCGGAGTGACCCCCGACTACGTGGCCGGTCACTCGGTGGGTGAGATCGCGGCCGCTCATGTGGCTGGGGTGTTGTCGTTGGCGGATGCGTGTGTGCTGGTGTCGGCGCGGGCGCGGTTGATGGAGGGGCTGCCCGAGGGTGGGGCGATGGTCGCTGTGGAGGCGGCCGAGGACGAGGTGCGCGGGCTGCTCGGTGCCGATGTGTCGTTGGCTGCGGTGAACGGGCCGCGTGCTGTGGTGCTTTCGGGTACCGAGGACGGTGTGGGGCGGGTGCTGGCGGGGTTGGGGGAGCGGCGGCAGTCGCGGCTCTCGGTGAGCCATGCGTTCCACTCGCCGTTGATGGACCCGATGCTGGACGACTTCCGCGCTGCCCTCGCCGGGGTTGTCTTCGGGGAGCCCAGCGTGCGGTTCGTGTCCAATCTGCCCGGTGGTGACGGACGTTCCGTCGATCACTGGGTGCGGCACGTCCGGGAGACCGTGCGGTTCGCCGACGGTCTGGATGTCCTGGCCGGCGAGGGTGTGCGGCACTTCCTGGAGGTCGGTCCGGATGCCGTCCTGACGCCTTTGGTCGAGGACGCCGTGCCGCTGCTGCGGCGGGACCGGGACGAGGAGACGGCGGCCGTGACGGCGCTGGCCAGGCTGTACGCCGACGGCGTCCCGGTGGACTGGCCCGCGCTGTTCGCGGGCACCGGCGCCCGCCGCGTCGACCTGCCCACCTACCCCTTCCAGCACGAGCGCTACTGGCCCGAACCCGCCGACGCGGTGCTCCCGTCCGGGAACGGTCACGGCGACGGCGTGGACGCCGACTTCTGGTCCGCCGTCGAACGCGAGGACCTGGCGGCGCTCGCCGCACGCCTGGACATCGGCGCCGAGGCGCTCGGCGGCGTCGTCCCCGCGCTGTCCGCCTGGCGCAGCAAGCGCCGCGCCCGCTCGCTGTCCGACGCGCTGCGCTTCCGCGAGACCTGGCAGCCGTTGCGGACCACGCCTCCGGCCGGACCGTCCGGCACCTGGCTGGTCGTCCTGCCCCTCGACGGGCCCGACACCGACGGCGCCTGGCTGGACGCCGTGTCCGCCGCGCTCGGCCCCGACACCGTGTCCATCAGACTGGGCAAGCGGCCCGCGCGAGGCGAACTCGCCGGGGAACTGTCCCGGCTCACCGCCGACGGCACCCGCTTCACGGGCGTCCTCTCCCTGCTCGCCGGCACCGACGCCACCCGCTGGACCAGCGTCCCGGTCGGCCTCGTCGACACCGCCGTACTGCTGCAGGCGATGGACGACGCCGGGATCCGCACCCGGATCTGGGCCGCCACCCGCGGTGCGGTCGCCGTCTCGCCCCAGGAGACGGTACGGCCCCTGCAGGCCGCGCTGTGGGGTCTGGGGCGGGTCGCGGCGCTGGAGTACCCCGACCGCTGGGGCGGTCTGATCGACCTGCCCGGGGAGCCGGACGAGGCCGCGCTGCGCCGGTTCGCCGGGCTGTTGAGCGGCGCCGGCGAGGAGGACGAGGTCGCCGTGCGGAGCACGGGCGTCTTCGGCCGTCGACTTGTCGCGGCGCCGGGCATCGAGCAGGCGCCGGTGTGGGAGCCGTCCGGCACGGTGTTGATCACCGGTGGTACGGGTGCGTTGGGTGGTCATGTGGCCCGGTGGGCTGCGCGGCAGGGGGCTGAGCATCTGCTGCTGCTCAGCCGTCGGGGCCGGCAGGCGCCGGGGGCTGAGGAGTTGGAGGCCGAGCTGACCGGGCTCGGTGCGCGGGTGACGATCGCCGCGTGCGACACGGCCGTCCGCGCCGAGCTCTCGGCGGCTCTGGAGGCGATCCCGGCCGATGCGCCGCTCACCGCCGTGGTGCACGCCGCCGGCGTCCTGGACGACGCCGTGCTCAACGGGCTCACCCCGCAGCGCTTCGGCGCCGTGTTCCGCGCCAAGGTCAATCCCGCGCTGCTGCTGGACGAACTGACCCGGGAGCACGACCTGTCGGCGTTCGTGCTGTTCTCGTCGGTGGCCGGTGCGGTCGGCAACCCGGGGCAGGGCAACTATGCCGCCGCGAACACCGTGCTCGACGCGCTCGCGCAGCGGCGGCGGGCCGAGGGGCTGCCCGCCACCTCGGTCGCCTGGGGTGCCTGGGACGGCGGCGGCATGGCCGCCGGGATGACCGAGGCACTGCGCGAGACCGGCACCACCGCCCTGGAACCCGGGCTCGCCCTCGGCGTGCTCGCCGAACTCGCGGCCGGCACCGCACCCGTGACCGTCGTCGCCGACCTCCAGCAGCGGGACACCCTGCGGATGCTGTTCAGCATCCGGCCCTGCGCCGCCCTCAGTGCCCTGCCCGCCGCCGAGGAGGCCCGCGCCGAGGCCCGCAGGCTCCGCGACGACACCCGCTCCGCCGCCTCCGTCCTGCGCCGCAAGATGTACGCCGCCCCCGAGGACGAGCGTGTCCCGCTCCTCTTCGAACTGGTCCGCACGCACGCCGCCGGCGTCCTCGGCCACGCCGCGGCGGAGTCCGTGGACGCCGAACGCGCCTTCCACGACATCGGCTTCGACTCCCTGACGTCGATGGAGCTGCGCAACCAGCTCGCCCGCGCCACCGGCCTCGCCCTCCCCGCCAGCCTGCTCTTCGACTTCACCCGGCCCCGCACCCTCGCCGAGCACCTCGTCGCCGAACTCCTCGGCAGCCAGGACGAGTCGGACGGCCCGCTGCCCGCCGCCGAGCCCGCCGACACCGCCGAGGACCCGGTCGTCGTGGTCGGCATGGCCTGCCGTTTCCCGGGCGGGGTCCAGACCCCCGAGCAGCTGTGGGACCTGGTCGCCTCCGGTACCGACGCGATCTCCGCCTTCCCGACCGACCGTGGCTGGGAGATCCAGGGCGAGGGCGGCTTCCTGCACGACGCCGCCGACTTCGACCCCGAGTTCTTCGGGATCAGCCCGCGCGAGGCCGTCGCCATGGACCCGCAGCAGCGGCTGCTGCTGGAGACCGGCTGGGAGGCGTTCGAACGGGCCGGCATCGCCCCGGGCTCGTTGCGGGGCAGCCGCACCGGCGTGTTCGTCGGCAGCAACGCCGTCGACTACCACCACCTCCTCGCCCGCGCCAAGGACATGGAGGGCCGCGGTGTCATGCTCGCGGCCAGCGTGATCTCCGGGCGCCTCGCTTACGTCTTCGGCCTCGAAGGCCCGGCGGTCACCGTCGACACGGCCTGCTCGTCCTCCCTGGTCTCGCTGCATCTGGCGGCGCAGGCGCTGCGCAGCGGCGAGTGCTCCCTGGCGCTGGCCGGCGGTGTCACCGTGATGACCACGTCCGCCGCCTTCGCGGGCTTCCGCCACCACGGCGGCCTCGCCGAGGACGGCCGCTGCAAGGCGTTCTCCGACGACGCCGACGGCACCGGCTGGTCCGAGGGTGTCGGCGTGGTCGTACTCGAAAGGCTGTCTGACGCCGTGCGGCACGGGCATCCGGTCCTCGCCGTCGTGAAGGGCTCCGCGGTCAATCAGGACGGTGCGTCGAATGGTTTGACGGCGCCGAACGGGCCTTCGCAGCAGCGGGTGATCCGGCAGGCGCTGGCGTCGGCCGGGCTGTCGGCCGCCGACGTGGACGTGGTGGAGGCGCACGGCACGGGGACGCGGCTGGGTGATCCCATCGAGGCGCAGGCCCTGCTCGCGACCTACGGTCAGGATCGTCAACGGCCGCTGCTGCTGGGCTCGGTGAAGTCCAACATCGGGCACACCCAGGCCGCGGCCGGCGCCGCCGGACTCATCAAGACCGTCATGGCCCTACGCCACGGCATCGTGCCCCGCACCCTGCACGCCGACGTGCCCTCGTCGCACGTCGACTGGACCACGGGCGCCGTCGAACTCGCCACCGCCAACACCGAATGGCCCGGCACCGGTCGCCCGCGCCGCGTCGGAGTGTCCTCCTTCGGCATCAGCGGCACCAACGCCCACGTCGTCCTCGAACAGGCCCCGGAGCCGCAGCCCGCGGAGCCGGAGCCGGTGACCGTCACCCCGCGCGCGGTGCCGTGGCCCGTCACCGCCACCGGCGAGAGCGCGCTGGACGCCCAGCTCGACCGGATCCGCGCCCACGCCGAGGGCCGCGAGGCCGTGGACGTCGGCCACTCCCTGGCCGTCGGCCGCGACGCCTTCCCTCACCGGGCCGTCCTGCTCGCCACCGCGGACGGACTCACCGAGGCCGCACGATCGGTCGCCGACCCCGGCCCCCTCGCCGTGCTGTTCTCCGGTCAGGGTGCCCAACGGCTCGGCATGGGACGGGAGTTGTACGACCGCTTCCCGGTGTTCGCCGACGCCCTGAACGCCGTACTCGACGAACTCGGTGACGGCGTGCGGGAGGTGATGTGGGGCGACGATGCGGACGCGTTGGAGCGCACGGGTGTCGCCCAGCGGGCGCTGTTCGCCGTCGAGGTCGCCCTGTACCGGCTCGTCGAGTCGCTCGGCGTCAGGCCCAAGTACGTGGCCGGTCACTCGGTGGGTGAGATCGCGGCGGCGCATGTGGCTGGGGTGTTGTCCTTGGCGGATGCGTGTGTGCTGGTGTCGGCGCGGGCGCGGTTGATGGAGGCGTTGCCCGAGGGTGGGGCGATGGTCGCTGTGGAGGCGGCCGAGGACGAGGTGCGTGGGCTGCTCGGTGCCGATGTGGCGTTGGCGGCGGTCAACGGGCCGCGTGCTGTGGTGCTTTCGGGTACCGAGGACGGTGTGGGGCGGGTGCTGGCGGGGTTGGGGGAGCGGCGGCAGTCGCGGCTCTCGGTGAGTCACGCCTTTCACTCGCCGTTGATGGACCCGATGCTGGACGACTTCCGCGCTGCCCTCGCCGGGGTTGTCTTCGGGGAGCCCAGCGTGCGGTTCGTGTCCAATCTGCCCGGTGGTGACGGACGTTCCGTCGATCACTGGGTGCGGCACGTCCGGGAGACCGTGCGGTTCGCCGACGGTCTGGATGTCCTGGCCGGCGCGGGTGTGCGGCACTTCCTGGAGGTCGGTCCGGACGCCGTCCTGACGCCTCTGGTCGAGGACGCCGTGCCGCTGCTGCGGCGCGACCGGGACGAGGAGACGGCGGCCGTGACGGCGCTGGCCAGGCTGTACGTCTCCAGTGTCCCGGTGGACTGGCCCGCGCTGTTCGCGGACACCGGCGCCCGCCGCGTCGACCTGCCCACCTACCCCTTCCAGCGGGCTCGTTACTGGCCCGAGGCCGCCGAGCCGGCACCGCAGGGCTCGGGCGTGGACGCGGAGTTCTGGGCCGCCGTGGAGCGTGCGGACGTCCAGGCTCTGGCCGGGCGGCTCGACGTGACGCCGGACGCGCTCGACGCGATCGTCCCCGCGCTGTCCTCGTGGCGTAGCCGCAGCCTGGTGCGTACGACCGTCGACTCCTGGCGGCACCGTGAGACCTGGCAGCCGCTGACCGCCACGGCAACCGGCCGCCGGGACGGCATCCGGCTCGCGATCCTGCCCGCGGAGGGGGCTGTCGCACCCTGGGCCCTCGCCGTCGTCGACGCGCTCGGCGCCGACACCGCCACGCTTGTCCTGGACGCCGCCGACCGCGCCGAACTCACGGCGCGACTGCGGCAGTTCGTCCCCGAAGATGCCTCCGCGCCGCAGGTCACCCGGGTCGTCTCGCTGCTGGCCGCCGACACCACCACGCTGTCCGGCGAGGTTCCTGCCGGGGCGCCCGCGACGGCCCTGCTCCTCCAGGCCCTCGACGACGCCGGACTCGCCGCGCCCGTGTGGGCCGTGACCAGCCGCGCCGTCAGCACCGGGCCCGGAGACGGCCCCGTCGATCCCGCACAGGCCGCGCTGTGGGGTCTGGGGCGGGTCGCCGCGCTGGAGTACCCCGACCGCTGGGGCGGTCTGATCGACCTCCCCGGGGAGCCGGACGAGGCCGCGCTGCGCCGGTTCACCGGGCTGTTGAGCGGCGCCGGCGAGGAGGACGAGGTCGCCGTGCGGGGCGCCGGTGCCTTCGGCCGACGTTTCGTGCCGGTGCCGGGTGTGGAGCGGGCGCCGGTGTGGGAGCCGTCCGGAACGGTGTTGATCACCGGTGGTACGGGTGCGTTGGGTGGTCATGTGGCCCGGTGGGCTGCGCGGCAGGGGGCTGAGCATCTGCTGCTGCTCAGCCGTCGGGGCCGACAGGCGCCCGGGGCTGAGGAGTTGGAGGCCGAGCTGACCGGGCTCGGTGCGCGGGTCACGATCGCCGCGTGCGACACGGCCGACCATGGCGAGCTCTCTGCGGTTGTGGAGGCGGTCCCGGCGGACGTGCCGCTGACCGCCGTGGTGCACGCCGCCGGTGTGCTCGACGACGCCGTACTGGACGGGCTGACTCCCGACAGGTTCACCGACGTCTTCCGGTCGAAGGTCCAACCGGCCCTGCTGCTGGACGAGTTGACGCGAGAGTTCGACCTGTCGGCGTTCGTGCTGTTCTCGTCGGTGGCCGGTGCGGTCGGCAACCCGGGGCAGGGCAACTATGCCGCCGCGAACACCGTGCTCGACGCGCTCGCGCAGCGACGGCGGGCCGAGGGACTGCCCGCCACCTCCGTCGCCTGGGGTGCCTGGGGCGGCGGTGGCATGGCCGCCGGACTCCAGGACACGGAACGAACCTCCGGGGCGACACTGCTCGACCCCGCCGCGGCGCTCACCGCGCTCGCCGAACTCGTCGCCGAACCACACCCCGTCACCGTGGTCGCCGACCTCCAGCACCCGCCGTTCCTCCAGGCGCTGTTCAGCCTCCGCCCCTCGCCCGCGCTGGCCGCGCTCCCCGCCGGTCAGGAGGCCCTGCGCACCGCCCGCACCTCCCGTTCGGCGGGAGCGGAGGCCCGCCGTGCGCTCCGGGACCGGGTGCACGCGACGGCCCCCGGGGAGCGGCTGCCGCTGCTGCTCGACCTGGTGCGCACCCAGGCCGCCGCCGTCCTCGCCCACCCCGACCCCGCCGCGATCCGGCCGGACAAACCGTTCCAGGACCTCGGCTTCGACTCGCTGACCTCGATGGAACTGCGCACCCGGCTGGCCCGCGTCACCGGCCTGCCGCTCCCGGCCGGCCTGCTCTTCGACCACCCGAGGCCCCGGACCCTCGCCGAGCACCTCCTAGACACACTGCTCGGCGAGCCGGCCGCGTCCGCGCCCCTGCCCGTGGCCCGGGCAGCCGCCGACGAACCCCTCGCGATCGTCGGCATGGCCTGCCGCTTCCCCGGTGACGTGCGCTCCCCGGAGGACCTGTGGGACCTGGTCGCCGGCGGCCGGGACGCCATCGGACCGTTCCCGGCCGACCGGGGCTGGGACCTCGACGTCCTGGCCGGCTCGGGGCGCGGGCACAGCGCCACCGCCGAGGGCGGATTCCTGCGCGACGTCGCCGACTTCGACCCCGAGTTCTTCGGCATCAGCCCGCGCGAGGCCCTCGCGATGGACCCGCAGCAGCGCGTCCTGCTGGAGACCACCTGGGAGGCCTTCGAACGCGCCGGCATCGACCCGCACACACTGCGGGGCAGCCGCACCGGCGTGTTCGTCGGCACCAACGGCCAGGACTACGCCGAACTCGTCGCACGGTCCGCCGAGAACATGGAGACCCACCTCGGCACCGGCCTCGCGGCCAGCGTCATGTCCGGCCGTATCGCCTACGTGTTCGGCCTGGAGGGCCCGGCCGCCACGATCGACACGGCGTGTTCCTCGTCGCTGGTGTCGCTGCATCTGGCGGCGCAGGCGCTGCGCGGCGGCGAGTGCGAACTCGCCCTGGCCGGCGGTGTCACCGTGATGACCAGCTCCTCCAGCTTCTCCGGCTTCACCGCCATGGGCGGTCTGTCCGGCGACGGCCGCTGCAAGGCGTTCTCCGACGCCGCCGACGGCACCGGCTGGTCCGAAGGGGCCGGCGTCCTCGTCGTCGAGCGGCTGTCCGACGCCGAACGCCACGGCCACCGCGTCCTCGCCGTGGTGCGCGGCTCCGCCGTCAACCAGGACGGTGCCTCCAACGGGCTCAGTGCCCCCAACGGCCCCTCACAGCAGCGTGTCATCCGGCAGGCCCTGGCCACCGCCGGACTCACCCCGGCGGACATCGACGCCGTCGAGGCCCACGGCACCGGCACCACGCTCGGCGACCCCATCGAGGCCGAGGCCCTGATGGCGGTCTTCGGCACCCCCGAACGCGAACGGCCGCTGTTGCTCGGGTCGGTGAAGTCCAACATCGGCCACACCCAGGCCGCCGCCGGAGTCGCCGGCGTCATCAAGACCGTCATGGCGCTGCGGCACGGCACCCTGCCGCCCACCCTGCACGTCGAGACGCCGTCCTCGCACGTCGACTGGTCGAGCGGCCCCGTGTCCCTGCTGGACCGGGCCGTCCCCTGGCCCGCCACGGGTCGGCCCCGCCGGGTGGGCGTCTCCTCGTTCGGCATCAGCGGCACCAACGCGCACGTCGTCCTCGAACAGGCCGGTTCCGGCGCGTCGACGACGGGAGAAGAAGCTCCTGCCGCGCCGGGCGAGCGGCCGCTGCCCTTCGTCCTGTCCGCCCGCACTCCCGCCGCGTTGCGCGGGCAGGCCGCCGCGCTCGTCGCCGATCTCACCCCGGGTTCCGCAGACCCGGCCGACCTCGCCGACACCGCGTACTCCCTCGCCACCACCCGGGCCGTCTTCGAGCACCGCGCCGTCGTCGTCGGCGCCGGACGTGACGCCCTTCTCGCCGGACTCGACGCGCTCGCCGAGGGCGACGCGCCGGCCGCCGGTGTGGTGCGGGGCACCGCCGAGAGCGAGGGCCGTACCGTGCTCGTCTTCCCCGGGCAGGGCGCCCAGTGGGCCGGCATGGGAGCCCGGCTGCTGGAGGAGTCCCCGGTGTTCGCCGCGCGGATCGCCGAATGCGCCGCCGCCCTCGCCGAGTTCACCGACTGGTCCCTCGTCGACGTCCTGCGCGGCACCGAGGGCGCCCCCGCACTCGAGCGCGTGGACGTCGTCCAGCCGGCCACCTGGGCGGTCATGGTCGCGCTCGCCGCCGTCTGGGAGGCGCACGGTGTCGTGCCGGACGCGGTCGTCGGACACTCCCAGGGCGAGATCGCCGCGGCAGTCGTCGCCGGGGCCCTGTCCCTGACCGACGGGGCCCGCGTCGTGGCCCTGCGCAGCCGGGCCATCGCGCGCCGGCTCGCCGGACGCGGCGGCATGATCGCGGTCCCGCTGCCCGCCGCCGACGTCGAACCCCTCATCGCCGCCTGGGACGGCCGGCTGTCCCTCGCCGCGGTCAACGCGCCCGACGCCGTCGTCGTCAGCGGCGACGCCGAGTCCCTCGACGAGTTCTTCGGCCGGCTCACCGCCGAAGGGGTCCGCGTCAAGCGCATCGCCGTCGACTACGCCTCGCACTCCGCCCATGTGACGGACCTGCACGCCGACCTGCTCACCGACCTCGCGCCCCTCACCCCCCGCGCCCCGCGGATCCCGCTGCTGTCCACCGTCACCGGTCAGCGCCTGGACACCGCCGCGACCGACGGCGAGTACTGGTACCGCAGTCTGCGCCGGACGGTGCGGTTCTCCGACGCCGTGCGGGCGCTGCTCGACCAGGGCTGCACGCGGTTCGTGGAGTGCTCACCGCATCCCGTGCTCACCGGCGCCGTCCAGTCCTGCGCGGAGTCGGCCGGTGCCCGCGCCGTCGCCGTCGGAACGCTGCGGCGCGGCGAGGACGGCACGGACCGGCTGCTCGTCTCCCTAGCCGAGGCCTTCGTACGCGGCGTCCCCGTGGACTGGACGGCGGTCGCAGGACTCGACCGGGCCAAGGCGGTCGACCTGCCCACGTACGCCTTCCAGCGGCAGCGGTACTGGCCCACGGCCGGGGCGACGACCACCGACGTGTCGGGCGCCGGACTCGACGCGACCGGGCACCCGCTGCTCGGCGCCGCCGTCACCGTCGCCGACTCCGGGGACCTGGTCCTCACCGGCACCCTGTCCCTGTCCGCGCAGCCCTGGCTCGGCCAGCACCGGGTGTCCGGCGCCGTGTTCTTCCCCGGCACCGGGTTCCTCGAACTCGCCGTCCGCGCGGCCGACGCCGCCGACTGCGGCCGGGTCGACGAACTCACCGTCGCCGCCCCGCTGGTCCTGCCCGAACGCGGCTCCGTACAGGTGCAGGTCCGGGTCGGCGCGGCGGACGAGGAGGGCCGGCGCGGCATACGGTTCCACTCCCGGCCGGCCCGCGGCGACGCGCCCTGGCAACTGCACGCCACGGGCGTCCTCTCCGGCGATCCCGTCACCCCGGACCCGCTCGGCACCACCGAGTGGCCGCCGGCCGGCGCCACCGAGATCGACGTGAGCGACATCTACCGCCGCTACGCCCGCGCCGGGCTCGACTACGGGCCCGCCTTCCAGGGACTGCGCGGCGTGTGGCGGCTCGACGACGACGCCTACGCCGAGGTCGTCCTGCCCGAACCGGCCGGCGGCACCCAGGGGTTCGGGCTGCACCCGGCGCTCCTGGACGCCGTCCTGCACGCCGGTGTCCACGCCGGCGCGGAGAACCACGAGCGGACGCTGCCGTTCAGCTGGCAGGACGTCAGCCTGCACGCGTCCGGCGCCACCGTGCTGCGCGCCCGCATCGTCCGCACCGGACCCGACACCCTCACCATCACCGCCACGGACGTCGAGGGCGACCCCGTCGTCACCGTCGGCACCCTCACCCTGCGCGCCGGCACCGACCAGAGCGCCACCACCCCAGCCGACGACCCGCGCGAGGCGCTGCTGCACCTCGCCTGGGAACCGGCGCCGGCCGGCCTGACCGCACCCGCGGGCGCCCGCTGGGCCGTCGTCGGTGACGACGCCCACGGACTCGGCCAGGCCCTGGCCCTCGCCGGTGAGAGCGTGGTCGCCTACGCCGAGACCTTCGCCGCCGCCATCGGCGAGGACGGCGACAACGGGCCCGTCCCGCACGGCTTCCTCGTCTGCGTCACCGGTGGCGAAGGACCCGACGCCGTGCACGACACCGTCTCGCGGACTCTGACGCTGCTCCAGGAGTGGCTCGCCGACGAACGGCTCGACCGCTCGCGGCTGCTGCTCGTCACCCGCGGCGCCGTCGCGCCCGACGGCGGTGACCTGCCCGACCCGGCCGCCGCCGCCGTGTGGGGCCTGGTCCGCTCCGCCCAGTCGGAGAACCCGGGCCGCTTCGTCCTGGTCGACCTCGACGAGGCGGAGACCTCCGCCACGGCCCTGCCCACCGTGCTCGTGGCCGAGGAGGAGCAGTGGGCGCTCCGCGCGGGCCGGCCGCGCGTGCCCAGGCTCGCCCGGACCGAGCCGGCCGGCCGCACCGGCGGTGTCGCCGACTGGAACCCGGACGGCACCGTCCTCATCACCGGCGGCACCGGCGGCCTCGGCGGCGAACTCGCCCGGCACCTGGTCACCCGGCACAGTGTACGCCGGCTGCTGCTGGCTTCCCGGGGCGGCGAGGCCGCGCCCGGCGCCGACACCCTGCGCGCCGAACTCACCGCCGCCGGCGCCTCGGTGACCGTCACGGCCTGCGACGTGGCCGACGCGGGCGCCGTGGACGCGCTGCTCGCCGCGGTGCCCGCCGAGCATCCGCTGACCGCCGTCGTGCACACCGCCGGCGCCCTCGACGACGGTGTGCTGCCCTCGCTCACCCCGGAGCGGGCCTCCGCCGTCCTGCGGCCCAAGGCCGACGGCGCCTGGCATCTGCACCGGGCCACCCGCGACCTGGACCTCGACGCGTTCGTCCTGTACTCCTCGGTCTCCGGCGTCCTCGGCAGCCAGGCGCAGGCCGGCTACTCCGCCGCCAACGCCTACCTCGACGCCCTCGCCGTCCACCGCCGCGCCCAGGGCCTGCCCGCCACCTCCCTGTCCTGGGGATTCTGGGCCCGGCGCACCGGCATGACCGCGGGGCTGACCGAGACCGACCTGCAGCGCATGGAACGGTCCGGGACGCCGCCGCTCGGCCTCGAACTCGGGCTGGCCCTGTTCGACGCGGCGCTCACCCGCGACGACGCCCACCTCGTGCCGCTGCGGATCGACCGGACCCACACCGGAGGCGACGTACCGCCCCTGCTGCGCGGCCTGCTGCGGGGCGGCCGGCGCACCGCCGCCACCGCGACCCGGTCCTTCGCCACACTCCGCGACCGGCTCGCCCGACTCGACTCCGCGGGGCAGCACAAGGCGCTGACCGACCTCATCGTGGAGACCTCCGCCGTGCTCCTCGGCCGGCGCGAGGACGGGCCCCTGGACCCGGACCGCGAGTTCCTCACCCTCGGCTTCGACTCGCTCATCGCCCTGGAACTGCGCAACCAGCTCGGCGAGGCCCTCGGACTGCGGGTGCCGACGTCCGCCGTCTTCGACCACCGCACCCCCGCCCGGCTCGCCCAATGGCTCCAGGGCCAGGTCGCCGCGCTCGGCAACCGCGCGGCGGCCGGCCCCGCGACGCTCACCGCGAACGCCCGCGAGAGCGCCCCCGACTCGGTCGTCAACCTGTTCTTCGACACCGTCAGGAACGGCAAGACCCTTCAGGCCATGCGGCTGCTGATGGCGGTCGCCGCGACCCGCCCGCAGGTCGAACTCACAGCCGAGGTACCGGAACTGCCGCAGCCCGTCACCCTCGCCGAGGGAGCCGCGCTGCCCCGGCTGATCTGCGTCAGCGCGCCCGGCGCCACCGGCGGCGTGCACCAGTACGCCCGTATGGCGGCCCCGTTCCGCGGCAGTCGGCACGTCAGCGCGCTGCCCCTGCTCGGCTTCGCCGAGGGCGAGGCACTGCCCGCCGACAGCGAGGCCGCGGTACGGCTCATCGCCGAGAGCGCCCTGCTGGCCAGCGAGGGCGAGCCGTTCGTCCTCGTCGGCTACTCCATGGGCGGCACCTTCGCCTACCGCGCGGCGGGCGTCCTGGAGGAGACCTGGGGCATCCGGCCCGAGGGCCTGATCCTGCTCGACACGCTCAGCCTGGAGTACAAGGCCGGGGAGGGCGTCGACTGGGACCTCTTCCACGAGAACTACCTCGCCGACATGGACAAGCCCGCCGTGAAGCTCGACAGCGCCCGGCTGTCGGCGATGGCCCAGTGGTTCCTGCGGATGACCACCGGCGGCGCGGAGCGCTACAAGACCGGAGTGCCGAGCCTGCTGATCCGCTGCACGGCCTCCATGCCCGCCGTCCACCGCGGCGACGAGGCCCCGCCCGTGCCCGCCCACACCACCCGCATGATCGACGCCACCCACCAGAGCCTGATCGCCGACCGGTCCCACGAGACCGCCCGGCTCATGGAGGAGTGGCTGCGGACCCTGGAGTCCGAGGGGCACTGACCCGGACCTGCCCCGGCGGGGCCGCCGGGGCAGGTCTAAGGAAAACCGAGACCGCCCCGGCCTACCTTCCACAACAGTCTCGTCGAGTGCATGAACCATCGGAGGCGGTGCGGCATGACCATCCTGTCCGGACTGGAGTTCCTCGACCTGCACGACCACCCGGTCGCCGCCGAGCCGGTCGCGATCGTCGCCATGGCCTGCCGGCTGCCCGGCGGGATCACCGACCCCGGGGAGCTGTGGGACCTGCTCCTCGCCGGTCGCGACGCCATCGGCCCGCTGCCCGCCGACCGGGGCTGGGACCCGGACGCCCTCGACGGGCCGGACCGTGCCGCCGTGCCCCGGCGCGGCGGATTCCTCGACGGCGTCGCCGACTTCGACGCCGGCTTCTTCGGGCTCTCGCCCCGCGAGGCCGTCGCGACCGACCCGCAGCAGCGGCTGCTCCTGGAGACCGCCTGGGAGGCCGTGGAACGGGCCGGCATCGACCCGCTGTCGCTGCACGGCACCCGCACCGGCGTCTACGTCGGCGTCAGCGGCGAGGACTACGCCCTGGTCACCGCGCGCTCCGCCGAGGACGCCACCGCGGGCGCCGTCACCGGCACCGCACCCGGCGTCGCCTCCGGCCGGCTCGCCCACGTCCTCGGACTGCGCGGTCCCGCGCTGACCCTCGACACCGCGTCCTCCTCCTCGCTGACCGCCCTGCACTGCGCGGTCCGCGCCCTGCGCGCCGGGGAGTGCACGCTCGCCCTGGCCGGCGGGGCCAACGTCCTCGCCACCCCGCGCAGCCTCGTCGGGTACGCCCGGCAGGGCGGCCTCGCCCCCGACGGCCGCTGCAAGCCGTTCTCCGCCGACGCCGACGGCACCGCCTGGGCCGAGGGCGCCGGAGTCGTCGTACTGGAACGCCTCTCGGACGCCCGGCGCGGCGGGCGCCCCGTGCTCGCCGTGATCCGCGGCACCGCCGTCAACGCCGACGGCGCCACCGACCGGCTGACCGCGCCGAGCGGCACCGCCCAGCGCGAGCTGATCGCCCTGGCCCTCCAGGACGCCGGGCTCGGACCCGGCGACATCGACGCCGTGGAGGCGCACGGCACCGGAACCCGCGTCGGCGACCCCGTCGAGGCCGAGGCACTCCTTGCGACCTACGGCCGCGAGCGCGAACACCCGCTGCTCATCGGCTCCGTGAAGGCCAACGTCGGGCACGCGCAGGCCGCCGCCGGAATCGCCGGCGTCATCAAGACCGTCCTCGCGCTGCGGCACGGCGTCCTGCCCGCCACCCCGCACCTGTCCGAGCCCACCCCGGCCGTCGACTGGGAGGCCGGCTCGGCGCGGCTGCTGCGCGAGACCACCGACTGGCCCGCCACCGGACGGCCCCGCCGCGCGGCCGTCTCCTCCTTCGGCATCGGCGGCAGCAACGCCCACCTCGTGCTCGAACAGGCACCGCCCGCACCCGATCCGGCCCCGGAGCCCGGCAGCGTCCCGCACATCGTGCCCTGGGTGGTCTCCGCCCGGTCCGCGAACGCCCTGGACGCGGCCGTCGCCCGGCTGCGCCGCCTCGACCCCGCCGACGACCGGGCCCGGGCCGACATCGGCCTCTCGCTGGCCACCGGCCGGGCCGCCACGCTGCCGCACCGCACCGTCCTGCTGGCCTCCGCCGACGGCACGCCCACCGCCGCGCGCTGCGTCGCCGAACCCGGCCGGTCGGCCGTCCTGTTCGCCGGATCCGGCGGGCCGCACGCCGCCCGGACCCGGGCGCTCGCCGAACGGTTCCCGGTGTTCGCGCGCGCCTTCGTGGCCGTACGCGACACCTTCGACCAGCTGCTGCCCGGCCTCCCGGCCGACTGGGCCGAGCACGACACCCCCGGCACTGCCGAACCCCTGCTGTTCGCCCACGAGATCGCCCTGTACCGGCTTCTGGAGTCCCTCGGCCGGACCCCCGACCACGTCGCCGGGCACGGCGTCGGCGAGGTGGCCGCCGCCCATGCCGCGGGCGCGCTGTCCCTCACCGAGGCCTGTCGTGTCGTCACCGCCCGGGTCCGGCTGGCCGAGCGGCTCGCGCCCGCCGCCACCGTCGCCGTACGCGCCACCGAGGCCGAGGTGGCACCGCTGCTCACCACGCACGTCGCCGTCGCCGCCGTGGACGGCCAGGACCGGATCGTGCTCTCCGGCGCGGCGGCCGAAGTCGCCCGGATCGCCGACACCCTGGCCGCCCGGGGACACGCCACCACCGTGCTGCCCGGCCCGCACGGACTGCACTCCCCGCTCGTGGCCGCCGCCCTCGACGACTACCGACGCGACCTGGCCGGTCTGGAGGCGCGCACCCTGCGCGTCCCGCTCGTGTCCACCCTCACCGGCAAGCCGGCCACCGGCGCCGACCTGGCCTCGCCCGCCCACTGGATCGGCCACGTGAGCGACACCGTACGGTTCGCCGACGCCGTCACCGCCCTGCGGGACGCGGGCGTCCACACCTTCCTCGAGGTGGGCACCGACGCCACGCTCACCGCGAGCACCGTCGAACTGCTCGCCTGGACCGGCGTGGTGACCGTCGCCGCCCAGCGCACCGGCACCGACCCCGAGTCGGCCCTGCTCACCGCGCTCGCCCGGCTCCACGTCACCGGCAGCGACGTGCACTGGGCGGCCCTGTTCACCGGCACCGGCGCCCACCGCACCGACCTGCCCACCTACCCCTTCCAGCGCGAACGCCACTGGCCCTCCCCGGCCGGCACGGCCTCGCCCGCTCCCGCCCCGGCCGGCTCCCGGCCCGCCGCCGAACCGGCCGCCCTGCGGGCCCTCACCGGGCCCCGCCGCGTGCGCGCCCTGCTCACCCTGGTGCGCACCGAGGCCGCCGCCGCACTCGGGCACGCCGACCCCGGCCGCGTCGAACCCCGCCTCGCCCTGCGCTCCCTGGGCCTCGACTCCTACGCCGAGACCGAGCTGCGGGTCCGGCTCGGCCGCGCCACCGGCCTGGACCTGCCCACCACGCTGTTCTACGACCAGCCCACCCCGGCCGCGCTCGCCGCCCGGCTCGCCGAGCACCTCGACGAGACGCCCGGCACTCTGCCCGACTGGCCCGCCGGCTTCGAACAGGCGCTGCGCGGACTGCCCGCGGACCACCCCGCCAGGCGCCGGGCGGTACACCGTCTCCGGGCCCTGCTGGCCGACCTCGGCCCCGGACGGGAACGCCGCGTGAACGACACCCGTGAGACCCACGGCACCGGCCGCACGACGGACGCCGCCGACATCGCCGCCGCGCCCGTCGACCGGCTCCTGGACCTCATCGACCAGGAGTTCCCGATCGACAAGGAGTTCCCGGTCCGCTGACCGGCGCCCACCCCCTCACCGCAGGCCACGAACGCCCGCCGACGCGATGGGACATCCCGTGCAGGAAGAGCAGCAGGACACCGTCGTCGACTACCTCCGACGCGTCACGGCGGAGCTGCGCCGTGCCCACCGGCGCATCGAGGAACTGGAGACGGACCGCGCGCCCGCAGCCGTCGCCGACGAGCCCGTCGCCGTCGTCGGCATGGGCTGCCGCCTGCCCGGGGACGTCACCTCGCCCGACGACCTGTGGCGGCTGGTGGACAGCGGAGGGGACGCCGTCACCGGATTCCCCCCGGACCGCGGCTGGGACCTGAGCGCGCTGCTCGCCGAGAGCGGCGCGCGCGGCGGCGGCTTCCTCACCGGCGCCGACGCCTTCGACGCGGAGTTCTTCGGCATCTCACCCCGCGAGGCCGAAGCGATGGACCCGCAGCAGCGGCTGTTCCTCGAAGTCGCCTGGGAGGCCCTGGAGCACGCCGGCATCGACCCGCGTTCCCTGCGCGGCAGCCGCACGGGCGTGTACGCGGGCACCTACCAGTGGGACTCCGGACGCCCCGGACCGGGCGACGGCGCGGGCCACGGCATGACCGGCACCGCCTCCAGCGTGCTCTCCGGCCGTCTCGCCTACGTCCTCGGCCTCGAAGGCCCGGCCCTCACCGTCGACACCGCCTGCTCCTCCTCACTCGTCGCCCTGCACACCGCCGTCCGGGCGCTGCGCGGCGGCGAGGCCGAACTGGCCGTCGTCGGCGGAGTCACGGTGATGTCCGACCCGGCGCTCTTCACCGAGTTCGGCCGGCAGGGCGGCCTCGCCCCCGACGGCCGCTGCAAGGCGTTCGCCGCGGACGCCGACGGCACCGGCTGGTCCGAGGGCGTCGCCGTCCTCGTCGTGGAGCGGCTGTCCGACGCCCGCCGCCACGGGCACCCCGTCCTGGCCCTCGTACAGGGCACGGCCGTCAACTCCGACGGCGCCTCCAACGGCCTCACCGCCCCCAGCGGCCGCGCTCAGCAGCAGGTCATCCGGCAGGCGCTGGCCACCGCCGGACTCACCCCGGCCGACGTGGACGCCGTCGAGGCGCACGGCACCGGCACCCGGCTCGGCGACCCCGTGGAGGCGTCCGCGCTGCTCGCGACCTACGGCCAGGACCGCGAACGGCCGCTGCTGCTCGGCTCGTTGAAGTCCAACATCGGGCACACCCAGGCCGCCGCGGGCGTCGCCGGCGTCATCAAGACGGTGCTGGCGATGCGGCACGGCAGACTGCCGCGCACCCTGCACGCGGACGAGCCCACCGCTGCCGTCGAGTGGACGGCCGGCCGCGTCGAACTGCTCCGGGAGCCCGTCGACTGGCCGCGCACCGGAAGACCCCGGCGGGCCGCGGTGTCCGCGTTCGGCATCAGCGGCACCAACGCCCACGTCGTCCTGGAGGAGGCCCCCGAGCCGTCGCCCGGGGCCGAGGAGAGCCTGTCGCCGGTCGGGGCGGTGCCCTGGCCGGTGTCCGCCCGCAGCGCCCCGGCCCTCGCGGACCAGGTGGCCCGCGTCCGCGCGCGGGCCGCGGGCCACGATCCGCTCGACGTGGGCCATTCGCTGGCCACCGGCCGGTCCGCGTTCGAACACCGGGCGGTGCTGCTCGGCTCCGCCGACGGCGCGCCACCGCTCGCCGAGGGGGTCGCCGGCGACGAGCCGTCCGTCGCGGTGCTGTTCTCCGGACAGGGCAGCCAGCGCCTGGGCATGGGACGCGAACTCGCCGCGCGTTTCCCGGTGTTCGCCGCCGCTCTCGACGAGGTCCTCGACGGGCTGGACCCGCGCGTGCGGCCGGCGATGTGGGGCGAGGACCCGTCGACCCTACACCGCACGGAGTTCGCCCAGCCCGCGCTGTTCGCGATCGAGGTCGCCCTGTACCGGCTCGTCGTCTCCATGGGCGTACGGCCCGAGTACGTCATGGGGCACTCGGTCGGCGAGATCGTCGCCGCCCACGTCGCCGGCGTGCTGTCCCTGGGCGACGCCTGCGAGCTGGTGTCCGCCCGGGCCCGCCTGATGCAGGACCTGCCGTCCGGCGGCGCGATGGTCGCCGTGGCCGCCGGTGCGGACGACGTCCGCCCGCTGCTCACGGACGGTGTCGTCCTCGGCGCGGTCAACGGCCCGCGCTCCGTGGTGCTCTCCGGCGCCGAGGAGGCGGTGCTGGCCGTCGCGGACCGCCTGGCCGGAGCCGGGCACCGCACCGCGCGCCTGCGGGTCTCGCACGCCTTCCACTCGCCGCTGATGGACCCGATGCTCGACGACTTCCGCGCGGCGATCTCGGATCTGCGCTTCCACGAGCCGCGCATCCCGCTCGTGTCGAACCTCACCGGAGACCTCGTCGCCCCGGACACGCCGGACTACTGGGTCCGGCACGTCCGGGAGGCAGTCCGGTTCTCCGACGGTGTACGCGCCCTCGCGGACCTCGGTGTCGGCGCCTGGCTGGAGCTGGGCCCCGGCGGCGTCCTCGCCGCCCTCGCCCAGGAGACCCTGCCGCCGGGCTCGGTCGTCACCCCCTTCCTGCACGGCGGCCCGGACGAGGAGCACTCCGCCGTCACCGCCCTGTCGCGGCTGTACGTCCACGGAGTCCCGGTCGACTGGGCGGCCCTGTTCGCCGGGACCGGCGCCGAGCGGGTCGACCTGCCCACCTACCCGTTCCGCCGCGGCCGTTTCCCCCTGCGCCACGCAGGCCGCGACACCGACGGCACCGATGTGTGGGCGGCACTCGGCCGCACCGAACCGGCCGCGCTCGCCGGCCGCCTCGGCGTCCCCGAGGACGCCGTCCGCTCCGTCGTGCCCGCGCTGCTGTCCTGGCGCTCCCGGCACCGCAGCCGGGCCGCCCTGGACGCCCTGCGCCACCGCGAGCACTGGCAGCCGTACGCCTTCCCGCCGGAGGGCGCGGTGACGGGCCGCCGGCTGCTGGTGCTGCCGGACCACGACGACCCCTGGGCCCGCGCGCTGACCGACGCCCTCGGCACGGCCGCCGTGCCGGTCCGGTGTCCCGCGGGCACCGACCGCGCCACGCTCGCCGCACTGATGCGGGACGCGGCGGGCGACGGCGACCTGGCGGGCGTGCTGTGCCTGACCGCGCTCGGGGACACCGACGCGGCGGACGTTCCCGCCGGGCTCCTGGACGCGCTGACGGTTGTTCAGGCGACCGGCGACGCGGGGCTGACGGCACCGGTGTGGTGCGTGACCCGCGACGCGGTGGCCGCCGTAGCGGGCGACCGGGCCCAAGGGCTCGCCCGGGCGGCCGTCCTGGGGCTCGGCCGGGTCGCCGCCCGCGAGATCCCCGACCGCTGGGGCGGTCTGCTCGACCTGCCCGCCGACGACCCCGCCCCGCACACCGTCGCCACCGCGCTGGCCGCCCTCACGGCCCCCGCGGGCGAGGACGAGGTGGCCGTACGCCCCACCGGAGCCCTCGTACGCCGACTCGTGCCCGCGCCTCGACGCGAAACCGAGGCGGCCGGGGGAGTGCCCGAAGGCTGGCGTCCCGCCGGCACCACCCTGGTCACGGGCGGCACCGGCGGCCTCGGCGCGCAGGTCGCCCGCCGGCTGGCCCGCGAGGGCGCCGAACGCCTGCTGCTGGTCTCCCGCCGCGGACCCGACGCGCCGGGCGCGGACGGACTGCGCGGCGAACTGGCCGAGGCCGGCTGCGAGGCGGACGTCGCCGCCTGCGACGTCGCCGACCGCGACGCGCTCGCCGCCCTGCTCGCAGCGCTCCCCGCCGACCGGCCGCTGACCGCCGTCGTGCACACCGCCGGCGTCCTCGACGACGGCGTCCTGGACCGTCTCACCCCCGACCGGTTCGCGGAGGTGTACCGCGCCAAGACCACCGGGGCGCTCCACCTCGACGCACTGACCCGGGACCACGACCTCTCGGCGTTCGTGCTGTTCTCCTCCGTGTCCGGCACCCTCGGCAACCCGGGCCAGGCCAACTACGCCGCGGCCAACACCGTGCTCGACGCGCTCGCCGCCCGCCGCCGGGCCGAAGGGCTGCCCGCCGTGTCGATCGCCTGGGCGGCCTGGCGCGGCGCCGGCATGGCCGCCGGACTCGACGACGCGCACGGCCGGCGCTCCGGCCTCGGCGGCCTCGACCCCGAACTCGCCCTCACCGCCCTGCTGGAGGCCACCGCCGAGCCCCACCCGGCCCTCCTGGTGGCCGACCTCGCACCACTGGCGACCGCCCTGCGCGCCGGGCCGCGCCGCACCCCGGTCCTCGACGACCACCCCGCCGTACCGGCGCCCGCGACCGGGCCGGCGACGCCGCTGGCCGACCGGCTGCGCACGGCCCCGCCCGCCGAGCACGCCCCGCTCGTCCTGGACGCCGTGCGCACCGCCGCGGCCGCCGCCCTCGGACATCGCCGCGCCGCCGACGTACCGCCCGACCGGGCCTTCAGGGCCTCCGGGTTCGACTCGCTCACCGCCGTCGAACTGCGCAACCGGCTCGTCGCCGCGACCGGTCTGCCGCTGACCGCCGGAGTCGTCTTCGACCACCCCACGCCACGCGGCCTCGCCGAGCACCTGCTGACCGCCCTCACCGGCACCGGCAAGGACACCGCGCCCCTCGCGCACGCCGAGGCCGGGGGCGACGCCGACGACCCGGTCGTGATCGTCGGCATGGCGTGCCGGCTGCCCGGCGGCGCCGACTCCCCGCAACTCCTGTGGGAACTGCTCGCCGAGGAACGGGACGCCATCGGGCCGTTCCCCGCCGACCGCGGCTGGGACCTGACCGAGTTCGCGGACGGCGGCCGCCTCGAAGGCGGATTCCTGTACGACGCCCACGACTTCGACGCGGCCTTCTTCGGGATCTCCCCGCGCGAGGCGGTCACCATGGACCCCCAGCAGCGGCTGCTCCTGGAGACCGCCTGGGAGGCCGTCGAGCGCGCCGGCATCGACCCGCACACCCTGCGCGGCACCCGCACCGGCGTCTTCGTCGGCAGCAACGGGCAGGACTACGCCCACGTCGTCAGCGGCGCCGCCGAGCGCACCGAGAGCCACGCCGCCACCGGCCTCGCCGCCAGCGCGATGTCCGGCCGCGTCTCCTACACCCTGGGCCTGAACGGCCCGGCGGTCACCGTCGACACCGCCTGCTCCTCCTCGCTGGTCGCCCTGCACCAGGCGGTGCGCGCGGTCCGCGCCGGGGAGTGCGCGCTCGCCCTCGCCGGCGGGGTCACCGTGATGACCGACTCGGCGAGCTTCGCCCGGATCCAGCGCCTCGGCGCCATCGCCCGCGACGGCCGCTCCAAGGCCTTCTCCGAGGACGCCGACGGCACCGGCTACTCCGAGGGCGTCGCCCTGCTCGTCGTCGAACGCCTCAGCGACGCCCGCCGCCTGGGCCACCCGATCCGGGCCGTGATCCGCGGGTCGGCCGTCAACCAGGACGGCGCCTCCAACGGGCTCACCGCCCCCAACGGGCCCGCCCAGCAGCGCGTCATCCGCGAGGCCCTGGCCGACGCCGGGCTCACCACCGCCGACGTGGACGCCGTCGAGGCGCACGGCACCGGCACCCGGCTCGGCGACCCCATCGAGGCCGACGCCCTCCTCGCCACCTACGGCCAGAACCGCACCCTCCCCCTGCTGCTGGGGTCGGTGAAGTCCAACATCGGCCACACGCAGGCCGCCGCCGGAGCGGTCGGCGTCATCAAGACGGTCCTGGCCCTCGAACACGGCACCCTCCCGCGCACCCTGCACGCCGACACGCCCTCCACCCGCGTCGACTGGACCACGGGCGCCGTACGGCTGCTGCGGTCCGCGCAGGACTGGCCCGACACCGGGCGCATCCGCCGGGCCGCCGTGTCCGCGTTCGGCATCAGCGGCACCAACGCCCACGTCGTACTGGAACAGGCGCCCCCGCAGCCCGCCGCGAAGCCGGCCCCGGACGTCGAACCGCCGGTCGCCACCGCGGACGTGCCGCTGCCGCTGTCCGCCCGCACCGCTCCGGCACTGGCCGAACAGGCCGCCCGCGTCGCCGCGTTCCTGCGCACCCGCCCGGAGCCGGACCCCGCGGCGGCCGGCTGGTCGCTCGCCGTCACCCGGGCCGCGCACCCGCACCGCGCGGTCGTCCTCGGCGACGACCGCGACCGGCTCCTCGACTCGCTCGACGCGCTGGCCACCGGCACCCCCGACCCGGCCGTCGTACGCGGCACCGGCGCCGACACCGCCACCGGACCGGTGTTCGTGTTCCCCGGACAGGGCTCCCAGTGGTGGGGCATGGGCCGCGAACTGTACGACACCTCACGGGTGTTCCGCGCCACCGTCGACGACTGCGCCGACGCCCTCGCGCCTTACGTCGACTGGTCGCCCGTGGACCTGCTGCGCGGCGTGGGCGACGACCCGGAGGTGCTGCACAGGGCCGACGTCGTGCAGCCCGCCCTGTTCTCCACGATGGTCGCGCTGGCCGCCCTGTGGCGCTCCCTCGGCGTCGAACCCGGCGCCGTCGTCGGCCACTCCCAGGGTGAGATCGCCGCCGCCCACGTGGCGGGCGCGTTCACCCTGGAGGAGGCGGCCCGGCTGGTGGCGCTGCGTGGGCGGACCATGCTCGAACTCGGCGGACTGGGCGGGCTGATGACGGTGTTCGCCCCCGTCGACCAGGTCGAACCCCTGCTTCAGGCGTGGCCCGGACGGGTCGGCGTGGCCGTGCTCAACGGCCCGTCCACGGTCGTCGTCTCCGGCGAGAACGGCGCCCTGGACGAACTGCGCGAGCTGTGCGCGGGCATGAACCTGCGCACCAAGGACGTCAAGTCCGACATCGCCGGGCACGGCCCCCAGACCGAGGCGGTCAAGAACCAACTCCTCACCGCCCTGGGCCCGTTGAGTCCGCGCCCGGCCCGCGTCCCGTTCTACTCCACCGTCACCGGCGGCCGGCTCGACACCACCGCCCTGGACGCCGGCTACTGGTACCGCAACCTGCGGCAGACCGTGCGCATGGAGGCGGCCACCCGCGCGCTGCTGGCGGCCGGGCACCGGGTGTTCGTCGAGAGCAGCCCGCACCCGGTGCTGGCCGGCGCGATCGGCGAGACCTGCGAGGCGGCCGGCGCCGAGGACACGGTCGTCCTGGGCTCCGTGCGCCGTCAGGGGGGCGACGCCCGTACGTTCCTGCTGTCGGCGGCGGCCGGCTGGGCGGCGGGCCTGCCCGTCGACTGGCGGCCCTGCTACCCCGCCACCGCCCGCACCGCACCGCCGGTCGAACTGCCCACATACCCCTTCCAGCGCCGCCGGTACTGGCCCACCCCCGCAGCCGCCCCCGTGCCGGCCGGCGCGGGCGAGGACAGCGCCTTCTGGGACCTGGTCGACGACGCCGACACCGCCCGGCTCGCCGCCGAGACCGGAGCCGGCGAGCCCGAACTGGCAGCCGTCCTGCCCGCCCTCGCCGACTGGCGGCAGCGCGCCCGGCGCCGCACCCTCGCCGCGTCCTGGAGCTACCGCGATGCCTGGCAGCCACTGCCCGCGACCGCCCCGGCGGCGCCGGCCGACCGCCTCGTCGTCGTCCCGGCCACGCACACCGCCGACCCCTGGGTGACCGCCGTCCTCGACGCCCTCGGCCCCCGCACCACCCGCCTCGACGTCGACCCCGCCACCGCCGACCGTGCCGCGTTCGCCGCGGCCCTGTCCGGCGAGCCGCCCGTCGTCGTCTCCCTGCTCGGTCTCGCCGAGGAGCCCGCCGACGCCCGCCACCCGGCCGTACCCGCCGGTCTCACCGCGACCGTCGCCCTGCTCCAGGCCCTCGCCGACCGGCCCGCCGGCACCCGGCTGTGGTGCCTGACCCGCGAGGCCGTCGCCGCCCTGCCGGGCGACCTCGTCCGCCACCCGGTCCAGGGCGCCCTTTGGGGACTCGGCCGGGTCGCCGCCCTCGAACAGCCCGCCCTGTGGGGCGGTCTGGCCGACCTGCCGGACACCGTCGACACCCGCACCGCCGCACTGCTCGCCGGGCTGCTCACCGCCGACGCGAGCGAGGACCAGCTGGCCCTGCGCCCCTCCGGCGCCCACGCCCGCCGTCTCGTCCCCGCCGGGGAGCCGGCCGCGGCGCGCCCGTGGCGCACCGGCGGCACCGCCCTGATCACCGGCGGCACCGGCGCCCTCGGCAGCCGCCTCGCCCACTGGGCCGTCTCCCGGGGCGCCGCCCACGTCCTCCTGCTCAGCCGGCGCGGACCCGACGCCCCCGGCGCCGACACCCTCGCCAAACAGCTCACCGAGCGCGGCGCCCGCGTCACCGTCGCCGCCTGCGACACCGCCGACCGCGCGGCGCTCGCCGCCCACCTCGACGCCCTGCCCGCCGACCGGCCGCTCACCACCGTCATCCACGCGGCCGGCGTCTCCGACGGCGACAGCGAGACCACCGCCCTCACCCCGGACACCCTCCAGGGGCTGCTCGGCGCCAAGCTGCTCGGCGCCCGCCACCTGCACGAACTCACCGCGGACCGCGACCTGGACGCCTTCGTGCTGTTCTCCTCGGGCGCCGCCTCCTGGGGCAGCGCAGGACAGCCCGCCTACGCCGCCGCCAACGCCCACCTCGACGCGCTCGCCGCCCACCGCCGCGCCACCGGCCTGCCCGCCACCTCCCTCGCCTGGGGCGCCTGGGGCGAGACCGGCATGGCCACCGAACCCGGCCTCGCCGCCGAACTCGCCCGCCGCGGCGTCCACCCCATGGACCCCGACACCGCGCTCGCCGCCCTGCAACGCGCCCTCGACGAGGACCTCACCGGCATGACGGTCACGGACACGGACTGGGCCGTCTTCCTGCCCGTCTTCACCGCCGCCCGGCCCAGCCCGCTGCTTGCCGCACTCGCGCGCTCCGCCGAGCCGCCCGCCACCGACGACCCCGAGCCCGGCGGCGGCCCTACCCTGCGCGACCGGCTCGCCGACCTCCCCGACGTCGAACGCGGCCGCCTGCTGCTGAACATCGTCCGCACCGAGGCCGCCGCCACCCTCGGCCACACCGGCGCCGACGCCGTACCCGCCGAGCGCGCCCTGCGCGACCTCGGCTTCGACTCCGTCAGCGCCGTCGACCTGCGCAACCGGCTCAAGGCGGTCACCGGCCTCGCCCTGCCCGCCTCCCTCGTCTTCGACCACCCCAACGCCACGGCCGTCGCCGCCCACCTGCGCACCGAACTCTTCCCCGACGCGCCCGCCGCCACCGACGCCGACCCGGACGCCGCCGTCCGCGCCGCGCTCGCCGCGGTCCCGCCCGCCCGGCTGCGCAAGGCCGGCCTGCTGGACCTGATCCTGCAACTCGCCGACGGCGACCCGGAGATCACCGCCGCCCCCGCGGGCGGAAGCGACCTGGACGCCCTCGACGGCGAGAGCCTGCTGCGGCTCGCGGCCGAGAGCACCTCGGACTGACGCCCCGCCCGAAACCTGAGAGAGCCCGCCTTGAACACACCCAACCCCTACGTCGAGGCGCTGCGGACCTCCCTGAAGGAGAACGAGCGGCTGCGGCGGCACAACCAGCAGCTGATCTCGGCGTCCGTGGAACCGATCGCCGTCGTCGGCATGGGCTGCCGCTACCCCGGCGGCGTCGCCTCCCCGGAGGACCTGTGGCAGCTGGTCGTCGACGGACGGGACGCCATCGGCCCCTTCCCCGCCGACCGGGGCTGGGACCTCGCCCGCCTCACCGGCGACGGCGCCGGCCGCAGCCGCGCCCAAGAAGGCGGCTTCCTCGACGCGATGACCGAGTTCGACCCCGCGTTCTTCGGGATCTCGCCCCGCGAGGCCCTCGCCATGGACCCCCAGCAGCGGCTCCTCCTGGAGACCGCCTGGGAGGCCCTCGAACGCGCCGGTATCGCCCCCACCGCACTGCGCGGCAGCCGCACCGGAGTCTTCGCCGGCACCACCATCCAGGACTACGGCAAGGTCGTCGCCGAAGCCCGCGAGAACATGGACGTCTACGCCACCACCGGCCACGCCGCCGGTGTGATCTCCGGGCGCCTCTCCTACGTCCTCGGCCTGGAGGGGCCCGCCGTCACCGTCGACACCGGCTGCTCCTCCTCCCTGGTCGCCCTGCACTGGGCCGTGCAGTCGCTGCGCACCGGCGAGTCCACCCTCGCCCTCGCCGGCGGCGCCACCGTGATGTGCACCCCGGGCACCTTCGTCTCCTTCACCGCGCAGGGCGGCCTCGCCGCCGACGGCCGCTGCAAGCCGTTCTCCGCCGCCGCCGACGGCGTCGGCTGGAGCGAGGGCGCCGGCGTCCTCGTACTGGAACGCCTCAGCGACGCCCAGCGGGGCGGCCACCCCGTCCTCGCCGTGATCCGCGGCACCGCCCTCAACCAGGACGGCGCCTCCAACGGCATCAGCGCCCCCAACGGACCCGCGCAGCAGCGCGTCATCCGCGCCGCCCTCGACAACGCCGGCCTCACCCCCGACCAGATCGACGCCGTCGAGGCGCACGGCACGGGCACCACCCTGGGCGACCCCATCGAGGCGCAGGCCCTCCTCGCCGCCTACGGGCAGAACCGTGAACGGCCGCTGCTGCTGGGCTCGGTGAAGTCCAACATCGGCCACACCCAGGGCGCCGCCGGAGTCGCCGGCGTCATCAAGACCGTCATGGCCCTGCGCGCCGGCCTGCTCCCGCGCAGCCTGCGCGCCGAGGACCCCACACCCGACGTCGACTGGACGGCCGGCGCGGTCCGGCTGCTCACCGCCAACACGCCCTGGCCGCGGACCGGTGTGCGCCGCGCCGGTGTCTCCTCCTTCGGCATCAGCGGCACCAACGCCCACGTCATCCTCGAACAGGCCCCGCACACCGACGAACCGGACGCCCCCCGCGCCCCGGCCCTGACGCCCTGGCCGGTGTCCGCCCGCACCGCCACCGCCCTCGACACCCAGCTCGCCCGCGTCACGGCCGCCGCCCGCGGCCTGCCCCCGCTGGACGTCGGCCACTCCCTCGCCACCGGCCGCGGACACCTGGAACACCGCTCCGTACTGCTGCCGCACCAGGACGGCCCGCGCGAACTGGCCCGTGGCACCGCAGCCGAGGGCGGCCTCGCGGTCCTGTTCACCGGGCAGGGCAGCCAACGTCTCGGCATGGGCCGCGAGCTGTACGACCGCTTCCCCGTCTTCGCCGAGGCGCTCGACGAGGTCCTCGGCCACCTCGCCCCCGCGCTCCGGGACGTCATGTGGGGCGACGACGAGGCCACCCTCAACCGCACCGAACACGCCCAGCCCGCCCTCTTCGCCGTCGAGACCGCCCTGTACCGGCTCACCGCATCACTGGGCGTGCGGCCCGGATTCGTCGCCGGGCACTCCGTCGGCGAGATCACCGCCGCCCATGTCGCGGGCGTGCTCTCCGCCGAGGACGCCTGCACCCTCGTCACCGCCCGGGGCCGCCTCATGCAGGCGCTGCCCGAGGGCGGCGCGATGGTCGCCGTCGCGGCCTCCGAGGACGCCGTGCTCCCGCTGCTCGGCGCCGACGTCGCCCTCGCCGCTGTCAACGGCCCGGCCTCCGTCGTCCTGTCCGGCGCCGAGCAGGCCGTACTCGCCGCCGCCGAGCGGCTCCGCGACGCCGGGCACCGCACCCACCGGCTCGCCGTCTCGCACGCCTTCCACTCACCGCTGATGACGCCCGTCCTCGACGACTTCCGTGCCGTCGTCGCCCGGCTCACCTTCGACGAGCCGCGGCTGCCGGTCGTCTCGACCGTCACCGGCCGCACCGCCACCGCCCGCGAACTGCGCGACCCCGAGCACTGGATGCGGCACGCCGTCGCCACCGTACGGTTCGCCGACGCCGTACGCGCCCTCGCCGGCCAGGGCGTACGCGCCCACCTGGAACTGGGCCCCGACGGTGTGCTCAGCCCGCTCGTCGACGAGACGCTCTCCGACCCCGAGACCGTCGCCGCACCGGTCCTGCGCGCCGGCCGCGGCGAGGAACTCGCCCTGATCACCGGCCTCGCCAGGCTGCACACCGCCAGCGCCGCCGCGACCGTCGACTGGGCCGCCCTCTACCGGGACACCGGGGCCCGCCGCGTCGACCTGCCCACCACCCCCTTCGAACGGCAGCCCTACTGGCCCACCGGAACCGGCCGCGCCCGCGACGCCGCCGGCCTCGGCCTCACCCCGTCCGGCCACCCCCTGCTCGCCGCCACCGTCGACCTGGCCGACGGCGAGGGAGCCGTCCTCACCGGCCGGCTGACCCCCGCCCGGCAGCCGTGGCTCACCGACCACGTCGTCCACGGCAGGGTGCTGCTGCCCGGAACGGCCTTCCTGGAACTCGCCCTGCGGGCCGGCGACGAGGTCGGCTGCGACCGCGTCCACGACCTCACCCTCACCGCCCCCCTGGAGATCGCCGAACGCGAGGCCGTCCAACTCCAGGTCCGCGTCGGGCCTTTGGGGGCCGACGGCCGCCGCACCGTCGGCGTCCACTCCCGCCCCGACACCGCGGACCCCGGCACCCCCTGGACCGTCCACGCCACGGGACGCCTCGACACCGCCCCGCACACGCCCGCCGCCGCGCCACCCGAGACGGCATGGCCCCCGCCCGGCGCCCACCCGATCGACCTCACCGACTGCTACGACGACCTGTCCGCGCTCGGCTTCGACTTCGGGCCCGTCTTCCGCGGCCTGCGAGCCGCCTGGCGACGCGGCACCGAACTGTTCACCGAGGCCGAGCTGCCCGCCCCGGCACACCCCGACGCCACCGCCTTCCTCCTCCACCCGGCCCTCGCCGACGCCGCCCAGCACGCCGCCACCCACGGCGACCTCGGCACCCTCAGCGAGGGCGGCCTGCCCTTCTCCTGGGAGGGCGTACGCCTGCACGCCACCGGCGCCAAGGCCCTGCGTACCCGCATCGCCCGCATCGCCGACGACACGGTCACCGTGACGGCCGCCGACCCCGCCGGCCACCCGGTCCTGACGGTGGACGCGCTGGTCGCCCGCCCCGCCCCCGCGACGACGAGCGCCGCACCCGACGCCCTGTTCACCGTCGACTGGCAACTCCTCGGGGAGAGCGCCGCCCACGACCTCACCGTCGCCGTCATCGGCCCCGACACCGACGACCTCGCCGACGCCCTGCGCACCACGGCGGCCAGGGTCACCATCGCCCCCGACCTCGCCGCACTCGACACCGTCCCCTCCGTCGTCCTCACTCGCATCGCCTCCGGCCCCGCGCAGGGCCCGGCCTCCGCCGCCGTGCGCGCCCTGTGCCTGGTCCAGGCATGGCTGGCGGACGCCCGCAGCACCGACTCCCGCCTGGTCGTGGCCACCCCCGCCACCGGCGACCTCCCGGCCGCCGCCGCTCGCGGCCTGCTGCGCACGGCCCAGACCGAGAATCCCGGCCGCATCACCGTCCTCCACCTCGACGGCCCCGCCGACGGCGACCTGCTGCACCGCGCCCTGACCACGCCCGAACCCGAAGTGCGCGCCGACGCGGCGGGCCTGCGGGCCGCCCGGCTCGTCCGGGCCCTGCGCGCCGCCCAGCAGCCGCCCGCCTGGGACGTCTCCGGCACCGTCCTCGTCACCGGCGCGACCGGCGGCCTCGGCGCCGTGGTGGCCCGCCACCTCGTCACCCGGCACGGCGCCCGCGACCTCCTGCTCGTCTCCCGCCGGGGCCCCGACGCCCCCGGCGCAGACCGGCTCACCGCCGACCTGACCGACCTCGGCGCCCGAGTCCGCGTCGTCGCCTGCGACACGGGTGACCGCGACGCGCTCGCCGCACTGCTCGACGGCGAGCACCTCACGGCCGTCGTGCACGCCGCGGGCACCGTCGACGACGGCGTCATCGGCGCCCTCACCCCCGAGCGCGTCGAGTCCGTCCTGCGCCCGAAGGCCGACGCCGCCTGGCACCTGCACGAACTCGCCCCCGACGCCGGCACGTTCGTCCTGTTCTCCTCCGCCGCCGGCACCCTCGGCGGCGCCGGCCAGGGCAACTACGCGGCGGCCAACGCCTTCCTCGACGCCCTCGCCGCCCACCGCCACACCCTCGGCCTGCCCGCGCTCTCCCTCGCCTGGGGCCCCTGGGACGTCGCGGGCAGCACCATGACCGGCGACCTCACCGACGTCGACCGCGCACGCCTCGCCCGCTCCGGCTTCCCCTTCCTCACCCCCGAGGAGGGCCTGGCGCTCCTGGACGCCGCCCCGAGTACGGGCCACGCCACCGTCCTGCCCCTGCGCATCGACCGCGCCGCCCTGCGCGCCCGCGACGACGTCCCCGCACTCCTGAGCGGGCTGGTACGTTCCACGGCCCGCCGCACGTCGCCGCGGACGGCCTCCGTCACCCCGGTCGGCCTCGCGGAACGGCTGGCCCCGCAGGACCCCGGCGACCGCAGGACCGCGGTGCTCGACGTCGTCCGCGAGCAGGTGGCCACCGTCCTCGGCCACCAGGACGCCCGACGCGTCGAACCCGGCCGGGCCTTCCGGGACCTGGGCTTCGACTCACTGACCGCCGTCGAACTGCGCAACGCCCTCACCACGGCGACCGGCCTGCGCCTGCCCGCCACCCTGATCTTCGACCACCCCACACCAAGGGCACTGGCCGAACACCTGCTGTCGGACCTCTTCCCGGACACCACCACGGGGACCAGGACACAGACAACGCCATCCCCGACGATCCTCGCCGACGATCCGGTGGTGGTCGTCGGGATGGCGTGCCGGTTCCCGGGTGGAGTCTCGTCCCCGGAGGACCTGTGGCGGCTGGTGAGTGAGGGTGTGGACGCGGTGGGGGACTTCCCGTCCGACCGCGGCTGGGACCTGGACCGGCTCTACCACCCCGACCACGAGAACCCGGGCACCTCCTCGACCCGTCAGGGCGGATTCCTGTACGACGCCGGGGACTTCGACGCGGAGTTCTTCGGGATGAGTCCGCGGGAGGCGTTGGCGACGGACGCGCAGCAGCGGCTGTTGTTGGAGTCCGCGTGGGAGGCGATCGAGCGGGCCGGCATCGACGCCACGTCACTGCGCGGCAGCCGGACCGGCGTGTTCGCGGGCGTCATGTACAACGACTACCGGGAGCTGCTGCCGGGGGAGGAGCACGAGGCCTTCCGGGGCAACGGCAGCGCGCCGAGTATCGCGTCCGGGCGGGTGGCCTATGCGCTGGGCTTCGAGGGGCCGGCGGTGTCCGTTGATACGGCGTGTTCGTCGTCGTTGGTGGCGGTGCATCTGGCTGCGCAGGCGTTGCGTGGTGGTGAGTGCTCGCTGGCGCTGGCCGGCGGTGTGACGGTGATGTCGACGCCGACGACGTTCGTGGAGTTCTCCCGGCAGGGTGGGCTTTCGCCGGATGGGCGCTGTAAGCCGTTCTCGGATGCGGCTGACGGGGTCGGCTGGGCCGAGGGTGTGGGTGTGCTGTTGCTGGAGCGGCGGTCGGATGCGGTGCGGAACGGGCATCGGATTCTGGCGGTCGTGCGCGGTAGTGCGGTGAATCAGGACGGTGCCTCCAATGGTTTGACCGCGCCGAACGGGCCGTCGCAGCAGCGCGTGATCCGGCAGGCCCTGGCCTCGGCGGGACTCAACGCGCAGGACGTCGACGTGGTCGAGGGGCACGGTACGGGTACGACGCTCGGTGATCCGATCGAGGCGCAGGCGCTGCTGGCGACGTACGGTCAGGATCGTGAACGGCCGCTGTTGCTGGGGTCGGTGAAGTCGAACCTGGGCCATACGCAGGCTGCGGCCGGTGTCGCGGGGATGATCAAGTCGATCATGGCGATGCGGCATGGTGTCGTGCCGCGCACCCTGCATGTCGACGCTCCGTCCTCGCACGTGGACTGGTCGGCCGGAGCGGTGGAGCTGGTCCGGGAGCCGGTGTTGTGGCCGGACACCGGTCGCCCGCGCAGGGTCGGCGTGTCCTCCTTCGGCGTGAGTGGCACGAACGCTCACCTCATCCTTGAACAGGCGGCTCAGGAGCCGGAGTTCGAGGACATCGCCGACCCGTCCGCGATCGTTCCCTGGGTCGTGTCCGGCAAGACGGCCGTCGCGCTCGACGTGCAACTCGACCGGCTGAGGACAAAGAGCGAATCCCAAGCCATCGGGCGAGTCCTTGCGAACGGCCGTGCGCGCTTCCCGTACCGGGCCGTGCTGCTGGCCTCTGCGGAGGGCGTCACCGAGGTGGCCAGGGGAGTGGCTGCCGACGGGCCGCTGGCCTTCGTGTTCTCTGGCCAGGGCGCTCAACGGATCGGGATGGGGCGGGAGTTGTACGGCCGTTTCCCGGTGTTCGCTCAGGCGCTCGACGAGGTTCTAGCCGGGCTGGACCCTGCTCTGCGGGACGTGATCTGGGGTGAGGACGAGGAGGCTCTGAACCGTACGGAGTTCACCCAGCCGGCGTTGTTCGCGGTCGAGGTGGCTCTGTACCGGTGGGTGACCTCCCTCGGTGCCACGCCGGACTTCGTGGCCGGGCATTCCGTCGGTGAGATCGCTGCCGCTCATGTCGCGGGTGTGCTGTCGCTGGCGGACGCGTGCGCTCTGGTGTCGGCGAGGGCGCGGCTGATGCAGGCGCTGCCCGAGGGCGGGCTGATGCTCGCCGTGGAGGCGAGCGAGTATGAGATCACCCCCCTCCTCACCGACGAGGTGTCCATCGCGGCGGTCAACGGATCGTCGTCGATCGTGCTTTCCGGTGTGGAGGAGGCCGTTCTCGCGGTCGCCGGCGCCCTGCCCGAGGGCCGTCGTACGACCCGCCTGCGCGTCTCCCATGCCTTCCACTCGCCGCTCATGGACCCGATGCTCGACGAGTTCCGCGCGTCCATCGCGGAGCTGCACTTCAGCCAGCCGAGCATCCCGCTCGTCTCCAACCTCACCGGGGAGCTCGCCGCCCCCGACACGGTGGACTACTGGGTCCGCCACGTCCGCGACACCGTCCGCTTCGCCGACGGCATCCGCACCCTCACCGACCAGGGCGTCACCCGTTTCCTGGAGATCGGCCCGGACGGCGTGCTCTCCGCGCTGATCGAGCAAACCGCCCACGAGAGCGCCCTGATCGTCCCGGCGCTGCGCAAGAACCGCCCCGAGGAGATCGCAGCCCTCACGGCCCTCGGTCAGCTCTTCACCCACGGCGTGCCCGTCGACTGGTCGGCGTTCTTCACCGGCCCTACGGCTCGCCCCGCCGAGGTACCGACGTATCCGTTCCAGCGCACGCGTTTCTGGCCGCAGCAGTCCTTGGCGGCCAAGGATCCCGTCGCTCTCGGTCTGGAGCCCGTCGGGCACGCGCTGCTCGGTGCGGCCGTACCTCTTGCCGGTTCCGACGGTCTCGTCCTGACCGGACGGCTGTCTCTCGCCGCGCAGCCCTGGCTCGCCGACCACACGGTGCACGGACGTTCCCTGCTTCCCGGCGCCGCGCTGGCCGAACTGGCGTTGCGTGCCGGTGAGGAGTGCGGCTGCCGACGGCTGGCGGAGCTGACCCTGGGCACGCCGCTGGTGGCGCCCGCCGAGGGTGCCGTACGACTGCAGGTCACCGTCGGCGCGGCCGACGCGGAGGGGCGGCGGGCGGTCACCGTGCGGTCCCGGCCGGAAGCCGACGCCGAGGCGCCCTGGACCGTCCATGCGAGTGGCCTGCTGGACGGCGCGGAGGAGGTGCGGCCGCTCGGGCCGGAGGTGGCGGAGTGGCCGCCTGCCGGTGCCGAGCCGGTCGAGCTCGGCACGTTCTACGCCGACCGTGCTGCGACCGGGTTCGGATACGGCCCCGCCTTCCAGGGGCTGCGTGCCGCCTGGCGGCGCGGTGACGAGGTCTTCGTCGAGGCGGAGCTGCCCGAGGGGACGGAGCCGGAGGGCTTCGCCCTGCACCCCGCGCTGTTCGACGCCGCTCTGCAAGGTACCTCGCTGCTCGTGGGGGATGGTGTGGTGCCGTTCTCCTGGGAGGGCCTCACGCTGTACGCCGAGGGCGCGACGGCTCTGCGGGCGCGGCTGGCGCTCGTCGCGCCGGACCGTGTCCGGGTGACCCTCGCCGATCCGGCGGGGCAGCCCGTGGCCGGCGCCGACGCGCTGGCGGTGCGGGCCATGACGGCGGGGCAACTGGACGCGGCGGCCACGGCCGGTCCGCTCTACCGCGTCGACTGGGTACCGGCCGCCGAGGAGGCCCACAGCCCGGGCACACTGTGGGTGTCCGGTGACGACGACGGCACGCTCGGCGCGGTGCTGCGCGATGCGGGCCTCGTCGTGAGCCCGGAGGGGGCGGGGGCCGAGGCCCTGGTGATGCCGTCGCCCCCGTCGGAGGTGCGGGTCGCCGTGGCGGACGCCTTGACGGTGCTCCAGGGCACTCTCGCGCGCGAGCCCGAACGCCGGCTGGTCCTCGTCGTGCGCGACACCGGCGATCCCGCTTCCGCCGCCGTGCGCGGACTGCTGAGGTCGGCCGTGGCCGAGCACCCCGGACGACTGGCCGTGCTCGCCCTCACCGAAGGTCCGGCGCCGGACGCCTTGCACCGCGCGCTCGGTCTGCTCCTGGACGGCGCCGAGTCCGAGGTCGCCGTGCGGGGCGGGGATGTGCTGGTACCCAGGCTGAGCCGGCTGACGGCGGGGGAAGGGCCGGAAGGGCCGACTCCCGCCTGGGACCGGGGCAGTGTCCTGGTCACCGGTGGGACCGGCGGGCTCGGTGCCGCCGTGGCCCGGCATCTCGTCGAGCGGCACGGCGTACGGGACCTGCTGCTGGTCTCCCGTCGCGGCCCGGACGCGCCCGGCGCCGACGAACTGGTCGCCGAGCTCACGCGGGCCGGCGCTCGTGCCGAGGTCGCCGGATGCGATGTGGCCGACCGTGACGCGCTCGCGGAGTTGCTGGCCGGACGCACGCTGGGCGGAGTCGTGCACACGGCCGGGGTGCTCGACGACGGCGTGGTCACCGCGCTGAGCGAGGCACGGGTGGCCGCCGTGCTGCGGCCCAAGGCGGAGGCCGCCCGCCATCTGCACGAACTCGTCGACACCGACGTACCGTTCGTGGTGTTCTCGTCGGCCGCCGGTGTGCTCGGCAGCGCCGGTCAGGGCAACTACGCCGCCGCCAACGCCTGTCTGGACGCCCTCGTCCGCGAGCGGCGTGCGACGGGACGGCCGGCGCTGTCGCTGGCCTGGGGCCCGTGGGAGGACTCCGCCGGGATGACCCGGCAGCTCACCGGCGCCGACCGGGCCCGCATGGCCCGTACCGGGCTGCTGCCCCTGCCCACCGCGACGGCACTCGCCCTCTTCGACGCCGCCCTCGCCCAGGACGAACCCGTCGTGCTGCCGCTGAGCCTCGACACACAGGCGCTGGGGGCCGCCGGGGCCGCCGCCCCCGCCGTGCTGCGCGGGTTCGTCCGCGAACGGCGCCGCACCGCTGCCGCGCCCGCCGGTGAGGGGCTCGCGGCGGCACTCGGCCGGCTCGGGCCCGAGGAGCGACGGCGTGAGCTGCTCGACCTGGTACGCGGGCAGGTCGCCCGGGTGCTCGGGCATCGCCGCGCCCACGCCGTCGACCCCCAACGGCCCTTCCGCGAGCTGGGATTCGACTCGCTGATCGCCATCGAGCTGCGCAACGGCCTTACCGCCGCCACCGGGCTTCGGCTCTCCGCGACCCTCGTCTTCGACCACCCGACGGCAGCCGAACTGGCCGCCCACCTGCACGAGCGGCTTACCGGCGACCGGGCCCCGGACACCCGCGAACCCGCCGCCCGGCCCGCCGCCACCGACGACGACCCCGTGGCGATCGTCGGCATGGCCTGCCGCTTCCCCGGCGGCGTCGGCTCACCGGACGACCTGTGGCGGCTCGTCACCGACGGCGTCGACGCGATCGGCGACGTCCCCGCGGAGCGCGGCTGGGAGGAGGCCCGACGCGGCGGATTCCTCGCCGGCGCGGGCGACTTCGACGCCGACTTCTTCGGCATGAGTCCGCGCGAGGCACTCGCCACGGACGCACAGCAACGCCTGCTCCTTGAGGTCTCCTGGGAGGCCGTCGAGGACGCGGGCATCGACCCGGTGTCGCTGCGGGGCAGCCGGACCGGCGTCTTCGCCGGTGTCATGTACGGCGACTACGGCACGCTCCTCACCGACGAGCGCTACGCTGGCCTGCGCGGCGCCGGCAGCGCCCACAGCGTGGCCTCCGGCCGGGTGGCGTACGCCCTCGGCCTGCAGGGGCCGGCCGTCAGCGTCGACACCGCCTGCTCCTCCTCCCTCGTCGCCCTGCACCTGGCCACCCAGGCGCTGCGCGGCGGCGAGTGCACCCTCGCCCTGGCCGGCGGCGTGACGGTGATGGCCACCCCTTCGACGTACGTCGAGTTCGACCGCCAGGGCGGGCTCGCCGCCGACGGCCGTTGCAAGGCCTACTCCGACGGCGCCGACGGCGTGGGCTGGGGCGAGGGCGTCGGTCTGGTCGTGCTGGAGCGCCTGTCCGACGCCCGCCGCAACGGGCATCCGGTGCTGGCCGTGCTGCGTGGCTCCGCCGTCAACCAGGACGGCGCCTCCAACGGTCTGACCGCCCCCAACGGACCCGCCCAACAGCGCGTCATCCGCCAGGCGCTGGCCACCGCCGGGCTCTCCCCGGCCGACGTGGACGCCGTCGAGGGCCACGGCACCGGCACCCGGCTCGGCGACCCGATCGAGGCGCAGGCCCTCCTCGCGACCTACGGTCAGGACCGCGAACGGCCGCTGCTGCTCGGCTCGGTGAAGTCCAACATCGGGCACACCCAGGCCGCCGCGGGCGTCGCCGGCGTCATCAAGACGGTGCTGGCCCTGCGGCACGGCGTCGTGCCGCGCACCCTGCACGCCGAGACCCCGTCCAAGCACGTCGACTGGGCGTCGGGCGCCGTACGTCCGGTGTGCGAGGACACGCCCTGGCCCGAGACGAACCGGCCGCGCCGGGCCGCCGTCTCCTCCTTCGGCGTCAGCGGCACCAACGCCCACCTCATCCTGGAGGCCGCCGCGCCCCCGCCGCAGGACGACCCCGGGCCGGGCCACGCCGGGGTGACGCCGGCAGTCGTTCCCTGGGTGCTCTCCGCCCGTACGGCCGCCGCCCTCGACGCCCGCGCGGCCCACCTCGGCGACCGCGCCGATGTCCTGGACGTCGGACTCACCCTCGCCACCCGCACCCCCTTCCCGCACCGAGCCGTGGCCTTGGCCACCGGCACGGGCAGCCCTCGCGAAATCGCCCGGGGAGTCGCCGCCGAACCCGGCCCCACGGCCTTCCTCTTCTCCGGCCAGGGCGCCCAACGCCTCGGCGCAGGAAGGCAGTTGTACGACCGCTTCCCGGTGTTCCGCGCCGCCCTCGACGAGACGCTGGCCCTGCTCGACCCCGCTCTGCGGGACGTGCTGTGGGGCGCCGACGAGGCCGCGCTGAACCGGACCGGCGCGGCCCAGCCCGCCCTGTTCGCGGTCGAGGTCGCCCTGTACCGGCTGCTGGAGTCCCTCGGCCTGCGCCCCGACATCGTGGCCGGGCACTCCGTCGGCGAGATCACCGCCGCCCATGTCGCCGGCGTCCTCACCCTGCCCGACGCGTGCCGCCTGGTCACGGCGCGGGCCACCCTGATGGACGCGCTGCCCGAGGGCGGCGTCATGGTCGCCGTCGAGGCAGACGAGGACGACGTGCGGCCGCATCTCGCGGCCGGGGCGACGCTCGCCGCCGTCAACGGGCCCGCCGCCGTGGTCGTCTCCGGCGACCCCACCGCCGTCGAGGCCACCCTCGCCGCCCTCCCCGGCCGGCGCACCACCCGCCTCCCGGTCAGCCACGCCTTCCACTCGGCGCACATGGACCCCATGCTGCCCGCCTTCCGCGAGGCACTGGACGGCCTGGACCTCCGCCCGCCCCACCTACCCGTCGTCTCCACCCTGACCGGAGCCGCCGCAGGGGAAGCCGAGCTGACCGACCCGGACCACTGGGTCCGGCAAGTGCGCGAGACCGTCCGCTTCGGCGACGCCGTCCGCTCGCTGGCCGACACCGGGGTGCGGACGTACGTCGAGGTCGGCCCCACCGCCGCCCTCACCGCGCTCGTCGAGTCGAACCTCCCCGAGCAGGCCGACGCGCTCGCCGTGCCGCTGCTGCGGTCGGGCCGAGAGGAGGAGACCACGCTGGTCACGGCGCTGGCCCGGCTGTTCACCGCCGGGGTGCCCGTCGACTGGCCCGCCCTGTTCACCGGCACCGCGGCCCGCCGCACCAGGCTGCCTGCCTACCCCTTCCAGCACCGGCGCTACTGGCCGGCCGCCGGGCCCGCCCGTGGTGACGTCCGGGGCTCGGGCCTGACCGCCGTACACCACCCGCTCCTCGGAGCGGCCGTCCGCCTCGCCGGCTCCGACGCCGCCCTGTTCACCGGCCGCGTCTCGACCACGACCCACCCCTGGACCACCGGCCATCGCGTCGCCGGCCGAGTCGTGCTCCCCGGCACCGCGCTCGCCGAACTCGTCGCCCGAGCCGGCGCCGAACTCGGTCACGGCCACGTCGGCGAACTCACCCTCGAACAGCCGCTGGTCCTGCCCGACGGCGAAGCCCTGACCCTCCAGGTGTCCGTCGCCGAGCCCGACGACTCCGGACTGCGCCCCGTCACCGTCTCCTCCCGGCCCGACGACGACCCGGACGCCTCCTGGCTGCGCCACGCGGCCGGCCTGCTCGCCGCCACCACCGACGCCCCCGCACCCGGTACGGCCGTCCCGTGGCCCCCCGTCGACGCGGAACCGGTCGACCTCGACGGCCTCTACGCCGAACTGACCGACGCGGGCCTCGACTACACCCCGCCGTTCGGGACGCTCACCGGCGTCTGGCGGCGCGGCACGGAGGTGTTCGCCGAGGCCGCCCTGCCGGACGACACGGACACCGACGGCTTCGGCCCGCACCCCGCCCTGTTCGACGCCCTCCTGCACGCGGCCGTCTTCACGGGCGGCACGCCCGGGCTCCCGTTCAGCTGGCAGAACCTGGACCTCTACGGCGGCACCGGCGCACGGACACTGCGCGCCCACATCGTCCGCGCCGCCGACACGGCCACGGACACAGCCGCCGTCCGGCTCACCGTCACCGACCCCTCGGGCACCCCGGTCGCCTCCGTCGGCTCCCTCCTCACCAGGCCTCCGTCCGAGATCCGAACAACGGTCCCCAACGCGCTGTTCCGACGCACCTGGACGCCCGTACCGGCCCTCGAAGCGGCACCGACCGCCCGCACGGCCGTCCTCACCCCGGGGGAGCCCCCGGCCTGGGCCCCACCGGGCGCCGACATCCTGCGCGGCCTCGAGACCGGCACCACAGCGGCACCGGACCTCGTCCTCACCGAGATCACCGCCAGGGACCCGCACAGCACGCTCCGCCACACCCTGGACCTCCTCCAGACCTGGCTGGCCGCCACGCCGTACGCGTCGTCCCGCCTGGTCGTCGTGACGGCCGACGAGGACACCCCGGTCCTCGAAGCCGTCCGGGGCCTGGTCCGCTCGGCGGCGAACGAACACCCCGGCCGCCTGGCCCTCCTCACCCACGACCCGGACGAGCGCCAACTCCCCGCCCCGGAAAGGCTTCTGGCCGCCTACGACACAGGCGGTGAGCCGGAGATCGCCGCACACGGCGGGGAACTGCTCGCACCGCGCCTGACCCGCCACGAGCCCGGCATCCCCGAGCCCCGAGACCTCTGGACCGGACCGGGCAGCGTGCTGATCACCGGCGGCACGGGCGGCATCGGCGCCGCCCTCGCCCGCCACCTCGTCACCCACCACGGCGCCCGCGACCTGCTGCTGGTGTCCCGGCGCGGCGCGGATGCCCCGGGCGCGCACGAACTGCGCGCCGAGCTCGCCGAGTTCGGCGCCGAGGTGGAGATCGCCGCCTGCGACGTGGCCGACCGCGCCGCACTGGCCCACCTGCTCACCGGCCGGACCGTCGGAGCCGTCGTCCACACGGCCGGCGTCCTCGACGACGGCGTGCTCACCGCCCTCACCGCCGAACGCCTCGCCACGGTTCTGCGCCCCAAGGCCGACGCCGCCCAGCACCTGCACGAACTCCTCCCCGACGTCCGGGCGTTCGTCCTGCTCTCGTCGGCGGCCGGCACCTTCGGCGGCACCGGCCAGGCGAACTACGCCGCCGCCAACGCCTACCTCGACGGCCTGGCCGCCCACCGCCGCGCCCTCGATCTGCCCGCGACCTCCCTCGCCTACGGGCCGTGGCAGCTGACCGACGGCATGACCGGCGACCTCGACCGCACCGACCACGAACGCCTGGCACGCTCGGGCTTGCGTCCCCTCACCGTCGAGGAGGGCCTGGCCCTGTTCGACGCCGCCACGGCCGGCGAAGCACCGGTCCTGGTGCCCGTACGGCTCGACCACGCGGTCCTGCGGGCGCGTGCCGAGGTTCCGCCCCTGCTGCGCGCCCTGTTCCGGAGCCGTACGACGACCGACGGCGACCTTGCTCACCGGCTCGCGGGAAGGACGGCGGAGGAACAGCGGGCGCTGCTCCTCGACGTCGTCCGCGCACGCGCCGCCGCCGTGCTCGGCCACGACGACGCCGGGGCCGTCGAACCCCGGCGCCCCTTCCGGGACCTGGGCTTCGACTCCCTGACCGCCGTCGAACTGCGCAACGCCCTCGCCACCGCGACGGCCCTGCGGCTGCCCGCCACCCTCGTCTTCGACCACCCGTCGCCCGAGGCACTGGCGACCTACCTGCGCGAGCGCCTGTCGGGCACGACGGCGGACCCTGCCGACCTCCGGCCCGCGACCCCGCTCACGGACGACCCTGTCGTGATCGTGGGCATGGCCTGCCGGTACCCGGGCGGGGTCGAGTCGCCGGAGGATCTGTGGCGGCTGGTGTCCGACGGCGTCGACGCCGTCTCCGGCTTCCCGGAGGACCGGGGCTGGGACCTGGAACGGCTTTACCACCCGGACCCGGAGCACACCGGTACGTCGTCCACTCGAGCCGGCGGCTTTCTCGCCGATGTCGCCGGATTCGATCCCGAGTTCTTCGGGATGAGCCCTCGGGAGGCGTTGGCGACGGACGCGCAGCAGCGGTTGCTGCTGGAGTCCGCGTGGGAGGCGATCGAGCGGGCCGGCATCGACCCGACGGCCCTGCGCGGCAGCCGGACCGGTGTCTTCGCGGGCGTCATGTACAACGACTACCGGGAGCTGCTGCCGGGGGAGGAGCACGAGGCCTTCCGGGGCAACGGCAGCGCGCCGAGTATCGCGTCGGGGCGTGTGGCTTATGCGTTGGGCCTGGAGGGTCCGACGGTGACGATCGACACGGCGTGTTCGTCGTCGCTCGTGGCCATGCATCTCGCCGCGCAGGCCTTGCGTGGTGGGGAGTGTTCACTCGCGCTGGCCGGTGGTGTGACGGTGATGTCGACGCCGACGACCTTCGTGGAGTTCTCCCGGCAGGGCGGACTTTCGCCGGACGGTCGGTGCAAGGCGTTCTCGGATGCGGCCGACGGCGTCGGCTGGGCCGAGGGCGTGGGCGTGCTGCTGCTGGAGAGGCAGTCGGATGCCGTGCGGAACGGGCACCGGATTCTGGCGGTTGTACGCGGCAGCGCGGTCAATCAGGACGGTGCCTCGAACGGGCTGACCGCGCCGAATGGTCCGTCGCAGCAGCGCGTCATCCGGCAGGTGCTGGCCTCGGCGGGACTCAACGCGCAGGACGTCGACGTGGTCGAGGCACACGGCACCGGCACAACACTCGGCGACCCGATCGAGGCGCAGGCGCTGCTCGCCACCTACGGTCAGGATCGGGAACGCCCCCTGCTGCTGGGCTCGGTGAAGTCCAACCTGGGCCACACCCAGGCCGCCGCCGGCGTGGCGGGCGTGATCAAGAGCGTGCTGGCGATGCGGCACGGCACCGTTCCGCGCACCTTGCACGTGGATGCTCCGTCCTCGCACGTGGACTGGTCGGCCGGAGCGGTGGAGCTGGTCCGTGAGCCCATGTCCTGGCCGGACACCGACCACCCGCGCCGAGCCGCCGTCTCCTCCTTCGGCCTGAGCGGCACCAACGCCCACGTCATCCTCGAAGCCGGCCCCGAGCAGGAGCCCGTGCCGGAAGACGTCGAACGCCTCGTTCCCCTGGTCGTCACGGCTCGCTCGGAAGAGGCCCTGGACGCTCGGGTACGGCAACTCCAGTCGTACGAGCCGTCGGTGCACGTCGGCTTCACCGCGGCCACCGGCCGGGCCTTCTTCGATCACCGCGCGGTGCTGCTGCCGTCGGCGGACGGTGTGGGGGAGGGCGCCAGGGGAGTGGCCGTGGAGGGGCCGCTGGCGTTCGTGTTCTCCGGGCAGGGCGCCCAGCGTCTCGGCATGGGACGCGAACTGCACGCCCGTTTCCCGGTGTTCGCGCGAGCGCTCGACGAGGTCCTGGCCGAACTGGATCCGCGCCTGCGAGACGTTATGTGGGGTGACGACGAGGAGGTCCTGAACCGTACGGAGTTCGCTCAGCCGGCCCTCTTCGCCGTCGAGGTGGCGCTGTACCGGTTGGTGACCTCGTTTGGTGTCACGCCGAAGTACCTGACCGGGCACTCAGTCGGTGAGATCGCTACCGCTCATGTCGCGGGTGTGCTGTCGCTGGCGGACGCGTGCGCTCTGGTGTCGGCGCGGGCGCGGCTGATGCAGGCGCTGCCTGAGGGCGGGTTGATGCTCGCGGTCGAGGCGGCCGAGGATGAGGTCACGCCGTATCTCACCGCCGGGGTCAGCATCGCGGCGGTCAACGGGCCGTCCTCTGTGGTGCTCTCGGGGGCCGAGGAGGCCGTCCTCGCCGTCGCCGCAGCCCTGCCGGACCGTCGTACGACACGCCTGCACGTCTCGCACGCGTTCCACTCGCCGCTCATGGACCCGATGCTCGACGAGTTCCGCGCGTCGATCGCTGAGTTGCACTTGCGCGAGCCGAGCATCCCCCTTGTCTCCAACCTCACCGGGGAGCTCGCATCCCCGGACACGGCCGACTACTGGGTCCGCCACGTTCGCGACACCGTCCGCTTCGCCGACGGCATCCGCACCCTCACCGACCAGGGCGTCACCCGCTTCCTGGAGATCGGCCCGGACGGCGTCCTCGCCGCCCTGGTGCAGCGGTCCGCCCCAGAGACGGCCCTCGCGGTCGCGGCTCTGCGTCGGAACCGCCCCGAGGAAGAGGCGTTGGCTCGCGCGCTGGGGGACCTCTTCGTGCACGGTGTGCCCGTCGACTGGGCGGCGTACTTCGCCGGTACCGGCGCCCGGCTCACCGACATCCCCACCTACCCCTTCCAGCACCGCCCCTTCTGGCCGGAGCCGGCCGGCCGGGCCCCCGGCGATGTGCGTTCCGCCGGTCTCGTGCCCGCCGGGCACCCCGTGCTCGGCGCGGCGATGCTGCTCGCGGACGGCGACGGCGCGGTGTTCACCGGCATGCTCTCGCCGGGCACGCACCCCTGGCTCGCCGACCACACGGTGCTCGGCCGGACCCTGGTGCCCGGCGCGGCCCTGGTCGAGCTGGTGATCCGGGCCGGCGACGAGGTCGGCGCCCCGCGCATCGACGAACTCACCACGGTCGCCCCGCTCGTCCTGCCCGACGACGGCGGGCCCGTCAGGCTGCAGGTCCGGGTGGGTGGCGCCGACGACGACACCGGGCGGCGCACCTTCACCGTGCACGGCCGCCCCGAGCGGGACGGAACGGACGCCCCGTGGACGGCGTACGCTCACGGCGCGCTGACGCGGCCCTCCGCCGAGGCGCCCGTCACGGGCACCGGAGTGTGGCCGCCGGAGGACGCCGAGGCGATCGAACTCGCCTCCCACTACGACAACTTGGCTGACGCCGGCTTCGACTACGGGCCGTCCTTCCGCGCGCTGCGGCACGCCTGGCGGCGTGGCGACGAGGTGTTCGCGGAGGTGTCCCTGGCTGCGGAGACGGACGCCGACGGCTACGGCGTCCACCCGGCCCTCCTCGACGCGGTCCTGCACGCGGCCGGCTTCACGGGCGCGGGCGGCGACGAGGGGGCGGCGCTGCCGTTCGCGTGGGAGGACGTGGTGCTCGCCGCGTCCGGCGCCCGCACGGTGCGCGCCCGGCTGGTGCGGACGGGGGAGCGGACCGTCCGTATCGAGGCCGCCGACGGCGAGGGCGGCGCCGTTCTCACCGTCGGAGGGTTGACCGTACGGCCCGTCGACGGTGACGGGATGGCCGGTGCCGGGTCCGCCGCCGCGCCGGACGCGCTGCTGCGGACGGCGTGGACGCCGCTCGGCGACCTCCCCGCCGGGCCGCCCACGGAGATCGCCGTGCTCGGAGCGCTGCCCGACGATCTCGCCGCGGAGCTGGCCGCCGCCGACGTCAAGGCGGTGGCGTACGACGACCTCGCCGCCGTGTCCGCGCACCACGCCCTCGTGCTCGCGCTGCTGCACGAGAGCGGCGCCGATCCGGTCGGCTCGGCTCAGGCCCTTGCGCGTGCCGCGCTGTCCCTCGCCCAGAGCTGGCCGGCCGACGAACGGCTCGCCGGGGCACGGCTCGTCGTGCTGGTGCGCGGGGCCACCACCGGGGCGGATCCCGGTGCGGCCGCCGCGTGGGGGCTGCTGCGCTCGGCGCAGAGCGAGCATCCCGGCCGGATCAGCCTGCTCGATGTTCCCGGGGAACTCGGCGGCTTGGTCCCTGCGTTGAGTGTCACGGAGCCCGAAGTGGCCGTGGTGGACGGTGAGGTGCTGGTGCCGCGGCTGGAGCGGCTGCCCCGCGACTCCGGTGACAGCGGGCCGGACGGCGGCGTGCCCCTCGACGGCGGGGGAGCCGTGCTCGTCACCGGCGGCACCGGAGGGCTCGGTGCCGTCCTCGCCCGCCATCTCGTCGCCCGGCACGGCGTGCGCGACCTGCTCCTGCTCTCGCGGCGCGGCACGCAGGCGCCCGGCGCCGAGGACCTCGTCGCCGAGCTCAGCGGGCAGGGCGCCCGCGTCGAGGCGGTGGCCTGCGACGCCGGAGACCGGGACGCCCTCGCGGCCGCCCTGGCCGGACGGCGGGTCGGTCATGTCGTCCACGCCGCGGGCGTCCTGGACGACGCGACCACCGCACACCTCACGCCCGAGCGTCTCGCCGCGGTGCTGCGGCCCAAGGCCGACGGCGCCCGGCATCTGCACGAACTGCTGCCGGACGTCCGCTCGTTCACCGTCTTCTCCTCCGCCGCCGGCACCTTCGGCAACGCCGGACAGGGCGCGTACGCCGCCGCGAACGCCTTCCTCGACGCCCTTGTACGGCACCGGCACCGGCTCGGACTGCCGGGCCGCTCGTTGGCCTGGGGACCGTGGTCGCGGTCGGACGGAATGGCCGGCGCGCTCGGCGGACGCGACGTCGAGCGGATGCGGGCGGCCGGGTTCCCGCCGCTGCGCACCGACGAGGGCCTGGCCCTGTTCGACCGGGCCGTCTCGGCCACCGACCCCGTGCTGCTGCCGGTGCGGATCGACGTGGCCGCGCTGCGTGCCCGCGACGACGTGCCGGAACTGCTGCGGGAGTTGGTCCCGGTACGCCGGTCCGCGGCGCGCTCCACCGATGCGGGGCTCGTGGCCCGGCTCGCGGCGCTGGACCCCTCCGATGGGCGTACGGCCGTACTGGAGCTGGTGCGGGACCAGGCCGCCCGTGTCCTCGGGCACCGGCCGGGCGGCACCACGGACGTCGGACCGGCGCGGGCCTTCCGCGACCTCGGGTTCGACTCGCTGATGTCGGTGGAGCTGCGCAACGCGCTGAGCACCGCCACCGGCCTGCGGCTGCCGGCCACCCTGGCGCTGGACCACCCCACCCCGGAGGCGGTCGCCCGGCACCTGTACACGCTGCTCGCGCCCGAGGCCGAGCGGACCGGGGCCGACGGCCTGCTGGCCGCCCTGGAACACGTCGAGCAGATGATCGCGGCCCTGCCGCAGCCGTCCGCCGACGGCGCGGCCCACCGGCAGATCGCGGGACGGCTCGACGTCCTGCGCACCCGCTGGTCGGCCCTCGCCGCTCCGGACCCGGACGGCAACGACCCCGAGGGGGCGCCGGAGTTCGACACGGACAGCCTGTCGGACGACGAGATGTTCGCCTTCCTCGACGACGAACTCGGCCATGGGTGACCGAGGGGTGGAGAGCTTCCACTGATGTCCCCGGTCACGCCCCGCCTAGCGTGGGCGAACCGGTACACGAACGGCGGACCAGCGGCACGGCCGGGTCCCTGAGCCGAAGAGGCGATGAGACGTGGGCATGGTCAAGACGGACGACGGTCCGGCCATCGAGGTGCGTGATCTGATACGCGCCTATCGCGGCCGGGGCGGTGAACTCATCAAGGCCAACGACGGGTTGACGTTCAATGTGCCGCGCGGGCAGGTGTTCGGCCTGTTCGGCGCCAACGGCGCGGGCAAGACGACGCTCGTCCTTCAGATGCTGGGGCTGGTGCGCCCCACTTCCGGAGCGATCACCGTCAACGGCATCGACGTGGTGCGCCACCCGGAGCTGGTGAAGTCCACTGTCGGTTTCCTGCCGCAGCGCGGTCTGTCGATGCGGCTCATCGAGGCGCGCAGGGCCCTGCACTACACGGGGCGGCTGCGCGGCCAGAGCGAGGCGGACGCCCGGCGCCAGACCGACGAACTGATCGACGAGCTCGGTCTCGGGCCTTACGCGGACCGGCAGGTGGAGCGGCTCAGCGGCGGCCTGATGCGGCTGGTGAACTTCGGGATGACGCTGATGGGCCGCCCCGAACTCATCGTGCTGGACGAGCCCACCAACGAACTCGACCCGCACAACCGGCGGTTGATCTGGGACATCGTGCAGCGCCGGGCCGCCGACGACGGCACGACGATCGTTCTCGTCACCCACAACGTGCTGGAGGCGGAGAAGGCCGTCCACAGGGTCGCCGTCATGCACGGCGGCCGTATCACCGCCATGGGCACGCCCGGTGAACTCAAGGAGCAGACCGGCGCGCAGGCCCGCCTGGAGCTGTTCGTCCGTGACGGCGGCAGCCTCACCGAGGCGGAGACCGCACGGCTCGGCCGGATCGGCGTCGTCACGCCCGGCGACCGCAACGGCAGCTACCTCGTCACCGCGCCGCCCGACCGGATCCAGCCCCTGCTGGAGACCCTGGTCACCGACGTCGGCGTGACCCGCGTCGACGACTTCCGGTTCGCCCGGCCCACCCTGGAGGACGTCTACCTCAGTCTCAAGCCGACACCCGTCGACCCACCGGAGACGTCACCGGAGGCCACCGAGCCGCCCCAACCGCAGCCCCCCGTCAAGGAACTCGCCGCCGTCGGCGCCCCCGCGGCCGAACCCGAGACGGCCCCCGAGGCCGCCGCGCCCGCTCCCGTCCGGCACGCCCCGCTGCCCGCCGCCCGCACCCCCCGTCCGGCACCGCCCGCCCCCGCCCCCACCAGGGCCCCGCGGCGCACCCTCGGGTCACGGCTGGCCACCTTCGGCACCTCGTTCAAGTACCTGTGGTTCGAGCACATGCTGATCGTGCGCACCTCCTGGCACGTCCACATGGTCTTCGGCATCTTCATGCCGCTGACGATGGTGTTCGGCTTCTCCCGCATCGGCAGCGGACTCACCGACCAGTCCAGCCTGCTGTACATCGCCAGCGGCTCCGGCGTGTTCTCCATCGCCGCGCTCGGCACCACGGCCATCGCCCAGCGCATCGGAGCCATCAAGGCCGAGGGCTCGATGATGTACTACGCCTCGCTGCCCATCAGCAAAGTGGCCTTCGTGACGGCGTTCGTCGCCGCCCGCCTCCTGCTCATCGCCCCCGGCCTGGTCACCTCCCTGCTCGCCGTGGAGGTGCTGTACGACATCCAGCTCACGCTGTCGCCGACGCTGCTGTTCGTGTATCCGCTGACCGCCCTGCCGCTGGCCGCGCTCGGCCTCGTCATCGGCAGCCTCATCGACAAGATCGAGCTCATCTCCATCGTCACCTACATGCTCAACTTCCTACTGCTGCTGGGCGCCCCGCTGCTCATCCCGCTGGAGTCGCTGCCGCTGGCGCTGCGCGTCATCAGCTACGCCATGCCGACCAGCTACGGAGCCGACGCCATCCGGCACAGCGTCACCGGCGACATCGACGGCACTTTCGCCCTCGACGTGGCCGTCCTCGCCGCCGCCTCGGTGGCGTCGCTGTGGATCGCCGACAGGGCGCTGCGCTGGCGCGCCTCCTGACGCCCGTCCGGGCCCCCGGCCCCCGTCCAGGACCAGTGTTTTCCCCAGTGACCGCCCCGCCTCCGCGCCGATAGCATCCTTTCCGGATCCAGAGGGGTGAATGTCCGACGGCCGTTCTCCGAGCCTGGTGCGAGACCCGGAGAACGGCCGTGTGGGCCTTTCCGGAATACCCTCGGATCGCGGCAGGAACGGAAAAGGAACGGCACCGGAAAACAGGCTCGGCGCATTCGGGGAATCCGCATGAAATTCCAGGTGCTGGGCCCGCTGACGGTCCACGGCGACAGCGGCCCGGTCGTGCTCGGTGGCATCAAACAGCGGGCCACCCTCGGCCATCTGCTGCTGCACGCCAACGAGGTCGTCGCGACCAGCGCCCTCATGGGGGCCCTGTGGGACGGGGAACCCCCGCCCACGGCCCGCAAGATGCTCCAGAACGCGGTGTCGGCGCTGCGCGGCCTCCTCGCCGCCGACGGCACCCGCGGCGGCCCCGTCCTCCTCACCCACGCCCCCGGCTATCTGCTGCGCGTCGACGGCGACGACCTCGACCTGGCCACCTATCGCACCCTCGCCGACCGGGGCCGCGCCGACCTCGCGGCCGGCGCCTGGCCCGCCGCCGCCCGCACCCTGCGCACCGCTCTCGGCCTGTGGCGCGGCCCCGTCCTCGCCGACCTCGCCGAGTCGGGCGCCGACTGGCCCGAACTGCGCACCCTCGCCCAGGCCCGCTCGGCCACCCACGAGGACCTCTACGAGGCCGAACTCGCCTGCGGACGGCATCAGGAAGTCCTGGAGGAACTGGAGACCCACGCCCAGCGCGAACCGACGCGCGAGCGGCTGTGCGCCCAGCTGATGCTCGCCCTCTACCGCCGCGGCCGGCAGGCCGACGCACTGGACGCCTACCGCAGGACCCGGACCGCCCTCGCTTCCCGCCTCGGCCTCGAACCCGGCCGGGTGCTGCGAGCCGTCGAGCGCGCGGTCCTCGACCACGACCCGGTCCTCGGCCAGCCCGACGCGCTCGCCATCATGGCCCTCGACGGCGAACCCCGCCGCACCACCCCTGCTCCGGTCGAACCCAGCCCGGCCACCACCGCCCCGGCGCCGGTCGTCGGCTTCGAGCCCCGCCCCGCGGCCCGGCCGGCGACGCTCCCCACGCCGAGCTCCCCCTTCCCGTACCCCGGCGCGCCGGCCGGCGTCCTCACCGAGCAGCACAAGCAACTGTCCATGCTGCTGGTGCGGACCACCCTCGGAAAGGGACTCGGCGGCGACCCGGAGGACGCCGCCCGGCTGTCCGGCGAACTGGCCACCGCCATCCGCGACGAGGTAGCCCGGCACGGCGGAAAGGTCTCCGGCGTGCTCGGACCGGTCACCTTCGCCCTGTTCGGCGTCGTCCGCACCCGCGAGGACGACGCCGAACGCGCGGTGCGGGCCGGCCGGGCCATCCTGCGCCGGCTGCGCCAGTACGGCGGAGGCGGCCCCGTGCCCGTGCACGGCGGCTCCGCGCCCCGTGTGGCCGTCGCCACCGGCGACGTCGTCGTCACCTGCGCCGCCGACGGCACCGGCGCCGTGCCGATCGTGAACGGCGCCGTACCCAAGAGCTGCGCCGACCTGCTGGAGACCGTGCCGCCCGGCGGCATCCGGGTGTGCGCCGCGACCCGCGCCGGCACCGAACGCTCCCTCGCCTACGGCCCCGCCGAACCCGACGGCTCCTCCGAACCGCTCGGCCCCCGCACCCTCTGCCAGGACCCGCCGCCCGCACTCGTCGGCCGGGAGCGCGAGCTGGAACAACTCGCCGGAGCGCTCGGTGACGTAGGCCGCCGGCAGCGCCCCTGCCTGCTCACCGTCCTCGGCGAACCCGGCGCCGGAAAGTCCCGCCTCATGGCCGAACTGGCCCGGCACGCACGCCGCTCACCGCACGGATACCGGGTCGCCGGCGGCCACAGCTCCTGGTGCGACCGCGACCGGCCGCTCGCCCTGCTGGAACGGACCCTCGCGTCAGTCACCGGAAGCGGCCGCCCGGACGAGGCCGCGCAAGACGCCCTCGCCCGCACCGTCCACGCCCTCTTCGGCACCGGCGAGCGCGGCACCTGGCTGCTGGACCGGCTCGCCCCGCTGCTGCGTCCCGAGCCGCCCGCCCCCGCCGACTGGCCCGACCTCGCCACCGCCTGGCGGCTCCTGCTCACCGGCCTCGCCGCCGAACGACCGCTGCTGCTCGTCCTGGAGGACCTGCACACCACGCCGGACCCCGTCCTGGACCTCGTCACCGAACTCGCCGACGCCGCCGGGCCCGTACCGCTGCTGCTCGCCGTCACCGCACGGCCCGAACTGCTGGACCGCAGGCCCACCTGGGGCGGCGGCCGGCGCGACGGCCTCACCCTCACCCTGGACCCGCTCGACGAGCCCTCCTCGGCCACCCTGCTCGACGCCCTCCTCGGCCACGAGGAACTGCCCGCCGACGTGCGCCGCGACGTCCTCGCCAGGATCGGCGGCAACCCGCTCTACGCGGTGGAGTACGCACGGGAGCTGACCGGCGCCGGCCGCCCGGTGGGCCCGCCGCCCATGCCGCGCCATGTGCGTCAGGTCGTCGCCGCCCACCTCGACACGCTGCCGCCGCTCGCCAAGGCCGTCCTCGTGTGCGCCTCGGCGCTCGGCGGCGTGTGCTGCGCCGACGGAGTGGCCGCGGTCGGCGGCGTGCACCGTGCCGACGCCGCGCACTGGCTCGACCATCTGGAACGCCGGGACTTCCTGCGCCGCTCCCGCCATCCCAGCGCCACCGGCGCCCTGCGCTACGCCTTCCGGCACCCGGCCACCCGCGAGGCCGTCGACGCGCTCGTGCCCCGCACGGTGCGCGAGGACCGCAGGCGCCGCGCCGAGGCCTGGACCGAGAACACGGCCGCCCTCCTGACCGCCTGACCACCGGCCGCGGGAATTTCCGATTACCCGCCGATGGAAATACCCAACTGGGTACCGGCGCGCCCATCCCATAACTTCGTTTCCGAGCGGCGCGGAAAGCGCACCGAAGACTCGGGAAAACACCGAGAACGACGGCCCATCATGACGTGGCCGAACGCCGCTTCCGGATGGAAAGGAATGGTTGTGCGCATTCTCTGCAGTCTCGCGCTGTCGCCCTCCAACGCACGCGCCCTGCTGCCGCTGGCCCGCGCGGCGGTGGAGGCCGGCCACGAGGTCACCGTGGTCTCCCCGCCGGAGATGGCCGGCGTCTTCGAGGGCGAGAACATCCGCGTCCTGCCGCTGTTCACCGACATGGCCGAGATCGTGCTCAGCCTGCTGCAGCAAAAGCGCATCGAGTTCGCCCCCTCGGACCCGTTCTCCCCGCAGACCCTCCTCGCCACCGCCTGCGGCCCCCACGTCACCGACGCCTACCGGCAACTCCTCGACGTGGCCGAGGAGTTCAAGCCCGACGTGATCCTGCGCGGCGGCGTCGAGTTCGCCGGCTACCTCGTCGCCGAGACCCTCGGCGTCCCGCACGTCACCGCGCCCTCCGGCGGCGGCCAGTACCTCGACACGAAGCTCGCCCTCGCCGAACTGAACCTGCGCCGCGCCGAACTCGGCCTGCCCGAGAGCGACTCCGCCGAGGCGATCCACGCGCACGGCCGCTTCGACTGCATGCCGCCCGAGTACGCCTTCACCGCCCACGAGACGGTCGACACCTTCGCCTACCAGCAGCCGTCCGCCATCGTGCGCACCGAGACCGGACCCGAGTGGCTGCGCGACCTCCCCGGCGACCGGCCGCTCGTGGTGGTCTCCAGCACCAACGTGTTCGCCTCGCTGATGCACCACGCCGTCTTCCCGCGCATCCTCGACCTGTTCTTCGACGGCGTGGTCGCCGGTCACCTCTTCGAGGGCCTCGACATCGAGGCCGACCCGGCGCTCGTCGTCGGCGCCCTCATGCCGGGCGACGCCAACCCGCTCACCACCATCGTCAAGGGCCTGTCCCAGGTGGACTGCACCGCCGTCGTCGCCACCCGCGGCATGCCCGTCGACCCGGCCGCCGTCGGCGACAACGTGCACCTCTTCGACAGCATCCCGCAGCCGCTGCTGCTGGAAACAGCACAGCTCCTCTTCACCCACGGCGGCTACAACAGCGTCCGCGAGGCCGTCCGGGCCGGCGTCCCCATGGCCGTCCTGCCCGAACTGAGCGACCAGGCGCACAACGCGACCCGCGTCACCGAACTGGGACTCGGGCTGCGGGTGCCGAGCGCCGCCGCCGACGACGTCGCCGACACCGTGACCCGGCTGCTCGGCGAGGCCGGCCACACCCACGCGGCCCGCACCGCGCAGCGCCACATGCTCGCGCTGCCGCAGGTCACCGCCGCCGTCGACCACCTCACCGCCCTCGCCGGGCACTGACCGGGATCCGGACAAGGAGCAGGCAGATGGACACGCAGTTCCTCAGGGCGTTCTACGACCTGGCCTCGTGGATCCGGCTCACCCCGCTGCTGAACGGCCCCTACCTGCCGTTCTCCGCGTGGTCGCTGCGACCCGGCGCACTGATCAAGCTGCTCGACGACATCGCCCTCGGCGACCGCAAGGTCCTCGTCGAGTGCGGCAGCGGCACCTCGACGATCGTCTTCGCCCGCTACCTCGCCCAGCGCGGCCACGGCAACGTGCTCTCCCTGGAGCACGACGAGAAGTGGGCCCGGTGGGTCAACGACCAGCTGGCGCAGGAGGGCCTGAGCGAGGTCGCCCGCGTCGTGCACGCCCCGCTCGCCGAACACCCCGCCGCCGTCAAGCGCGTCGAGTGGTACGAGCCCGGCACCGTCGAGGACGAGATCGGCGCCTTCACCGACAAGCACGGCAAGATCGACCTGCTGCTCGTCGACGGCCCTCCCGGCTGGGAGCAGGGCCGCAAGATGGCCCGCTACCCGGCCGTACCCGCCCTGAAGGACCACCTCGCGCCCGGCGCCACCGTGATGCTCGACGACGTCAACCGATCCGAGGGCGTGGAGATCACCAAGCGCTGGGAGGACGAGGTCGGACTCGTCATGGAACTCGACCCGTACGGCACCCGGACCGCGTTCGGCACCTACCCCGGCTGACCCCGGACCCCCGCGGCGAACACCCCCGGAAGGAGGGGCCATGCTGGCCCTGAACGGCGGGCCGAAGGTGCGGACACAACCCTTTCCGCGCTGGCCCGAGTACGACGAGACCGAGAACCTCGCCCTCGCCCGCGCCCTCCAGCAGGGCGAATGGGGCCGGCACGGCGGCAAGGAGGTCCAGGCCTTCGAGCGCGAGTTCGCCGAGTTCGGCCAGGCGCCCGCCGCGCTCGCCGTCACCAACGGCTCGCACGCCCTCGAACTCGCCCTGGAACTGGCCGGGATCGAACCCGGCGACGAGGTGATCGTCCCCGCCTACACCTTCGTGGCCACCTCCACCGCCGTCCAGCGGCGCGGCGGCGTCCCGGTGCCCGTCGACATCACCCACGACACCTTCTGCCTCGACCCGGAGGCCCTGGAGGACGCCGTCACCGACCGCACCCGCGCGGTGATCCCCGTCCACATCGGCGGCCACGTCGCCGACATGGACGCCATCACCGCCTGGGCCGACGCCCGCGGCGTCACCGTCATCCAGGACGCGGCCCAGGCCCACGGAGCGACCTGGCACGGCAAGGGGCTCGGCGCGCTCGGCTCGATCTCCACCTTCTCCTTCCAGAGCACCAAGGTGATCACCGCCGGCGAGGGCGGCGCCCTGCTGCTGCCCGACCCGGACACCTACGAGGACGCCTGGGTCCGGCACAACTGCGGCCGCACCCGCGAACTGCACCTGGCCGTCGCGGCCTCCAACTTCCGCGTCTCCGAACTCACCGCCGCCCTGCTGCGCGCCCAGCTCGCCCGGTTCGCCGACCAGAACGCCCGCCGCGCCGCCCGCTACACCGAACTGGCCGCCGCGCTCGGCGAGATCCCCGGCATCCGGCTCCAGGGCCGCGACCCGCGCTGCACCAGCACCCCCCACTACATGACCACGTTCGTCCTCGACCAGGACGAGCTCGGCGGCCTCGACCGCGACACCGTCGCCCTGGCGCTGCTGATGGAGGGCATCCCCGCCTTCGGCAGCCACCAGCCCCTGCACCGCACCGACGCCTTCTGGACCGGCGCCACCCGCGACGTCCGGCCCGAGGAACTCGCCGAGTACTGCCCCCACGCCGAACGCGTCGGCCGCGACGGCGTGCTCATCGGCCACCAGGCCCTGCTCGGCACCCGCCAGGACGTCGACGACGTCGCCACCGCGGTGGCCAAGGTCCTGGACGAACTTCCCCGCACCGGCACCGGCACCGGCCCGGCCGCCTGACGCGCCCGGACCCGGCCACCCCCGACACCGACCCCGCACACCCCGCGCCCGGCGCGGCGGTTCACAGGATGGGAACGAAAGCGATGACCAGCGACAACCCGGCCGGCCGGACCTTCGAGGTCCTCGTCGTCGGCAACGGTGTGCTCGGCCTGTCCCTGGGCCTGACCCTCGCCCGCCGTGGCACCAAGGTGGCCGTCCTCGGCCGCACCGACCGGCCCTGGGCCGCCTCCACCGCGGCCGGCGCCATGCTCGGCACCTTCGGCGAGGTCACCTCCACCCTCATAGCCAGCGAGCAGGGCCGCGCCAAGCTCGACCTCGGCGTCCAGGCCACCCGCCTGTGGGACGACTGGCTGGACCAGCTGTCCGAGGAGACCGGCGAGAGCGACGACCTGCGCTGTGCCGACGGCACCGTGATGCTGCTGAACTCGGTGGGCGTGCCCGGCATCGACTCCGCCAACTACGCCGCGATCCGGGCGACCCTCGACGACTACAAGGAGCCGTACGAGGACATCGACCCGGCCGAGCTCGGCTGGCTCGACCCCGACCCGCTGGCCCGGCCCCTGATGGGCATGTTCATCCCCGGTGAGCACGCCGTCGACTCCGGCCGTCTGCTGGCCCGGCTGCAGACCGCGCTGCTGAAGGCCGGCGGCACCCTCCTCGACGGCTTCGGCGAGAGCCTGGTCACCGAGGGCGAGCGCATCACCGGCGTCAGGCTCACCAGCGGCGACACCCTCACCGCCGGCCAGGTCGTGCTCGCCGCCGGCGCCGCTTCCCAGACCCTGCTCGACACCGTGCCCGCCCTCAGCGGCTCCATCCCGCGGCTGTGCGCCGGCGTCGGCGTCTCGGTCGTCGCCCGGGTCAACCCCGACGTGCCCGGCCCCACCAGCGTGCTGCGCACCCCCAACCGTGCCTTCGCCTGCGGCCTGCACCTCGTGCCGCGCGGCCAGGGCCACGTCTACCTCGGCGCCACCAACGCCATCGAGCCCGAGCCCGCAGACGTGCCCTCCATCCGCGACGCCACGTTCCTGCTCGGCTGCGCCCTGCGCCAGCTGCGCCGCGACCTCGACACCGCCGGCATCGAGAAGATCCAGGTCGGCAACCGCCCCGTCGCCTTCGACGGCTTCCCGCTGGTCGGCAGCGCCGGCCTGGACGGCCTGTGGCTGATGACCGGCACCTACCGCGACGGACTGCACCTGTCGCCGCTGCTCGCCGACGAGATGGCCCGCCGCGTCCTCGGCGAGGACACCCGTCACGACCTGTCCGTGTTCCAGCCCGTCCGCAAGCCCACCCAGGCGCACAGCCGCGCCGACGTCGTCGAGACCGCCGTCACCCACCTCCTGGCCACCGGCTACGAGGACGAGTGGCGGATCCCCAACGCCTGGCCCGCCGTCATCGAGGCCCAACTGCGCGCCGGATTCACCAAGTTCGCCGACACCATCGACGACGAGTTCACCCCGCCCGCCGAGATCCTCGCCAAGGCCCAGATGAACCCCGCCTTCGCCCAGCAGGTCCGCGACTACTACGCCGCGAGCCGCGCCGCCCACTGATCCGACTCGCCCCGCCACCCCCCACAGCACCGCACAGAAGGAGAGTCGCGCCACCATGAGCTGTCCCGAACTTCCGCCGACGGTCGACCTGCTCGTCGTCGGAAGCGGCCCCGTGGGGTCGGCCGTCGCCCGCCGTGTGTACGACGCCGTACCGCACGCCAGGATCCTGATGGCCGACCTCGGGCCGCGCCTGACCGGGCAGGCCGGGCTGCATCTCGGCAACCTGCCCGCAGCGGAACGGGCCGCGGCCCAAACCCGTTCCCAGGGGCGGGATCCCGGGACCGCGCCCGGCGAGGACGGCGCCCTGGTGAAGAAGTACGCGGACCGCGGCACCCATCTGCTGCGCGCCCGCCGCGACGACGAGCCGGAGCAGTCCGGCATGCCGGCCGCCGTCATGTCCAGCAACATCGGCGGGATGGGCGTGCACTGGGCCTGCACCGCCCCCCGCCCACTGGACACCGAACGGCTGCCGTTCCTGCCCGGCGACGACCTCGACGCCGCCCTGTCCGTCGCCGAGCACCTGCTGAGCGTCACCCGCGACGCCTACCCGGCCACCGAGGCCGGCGATCTCGTCCTCAAGACGCTCGGCCAGCTCTTCGACGGCGACTACCCGGCCGGCCAGGGCGTCGGCACCATGCCGCTCGCCTGCACCCCCCGCCCGGGCCGCCGACCGCGGTGGGCCGGACCGGACACCGTCCTCGGGCCGCTCGCGAACGCCGGCGCCGGCGCGGGCGACGGACGCTTCCGCATCGCCGACGAGACGATGTGCCGGCGCCTGCTGTTCAGCGGACGCAAGGTGACCGGCGCCCTGCTCGAACACCTCCCGACCGGAACCGAGTTCGCCGTACGCGCCTCCGCGGTCGCCGTCTGCGCCGACGCGCTGCGCACCCCGCAGCTGCTGTGGGCCTCCGGCATCCGCCCCGACGCCCTCGGCCGCTACCTCAACGACCAGCCCAAGACCGTCAGTTCCGTCCATGTCAAGGACGGCCCGGTCGCCGGGGTCGCCGCGCGCGGCACCGTCGAGTTCGGCGGCGACATCCGCGACCTGGAGACCGGCCGCTTCTGGGTGCCGTTCGCCGACCCCGGCCGCCGCAACCACGGCCAGGTCATGACCATCGACACCTCACCCTTGGAGGGCGTGGACCCGGCCCTGTTCGTCGGCATGGTCTGGTACGGCGCCAAGGAGATCCGCGCCGAGGACCGCATCGAGTTCTCCACCAGCGAGGCCGACGCCTACGGCATGCCCGACATGACCGTCCACTACGACCTCACCGAACGCGACCGCGCGGGCGCCGAACAGGCCCGCGCGGACCAGGAGGCCGTCGCCGAGGCCCTCGGCGGCGAGTTCCTGGAGCGACCCGAACTGTTCCCCGCCGGCAGCTCCAAGCACTACCAGGGCACCGTGCGCATGGGCCCCGTCGACGACGGCACCTCGGTGTGCGACACCGACAGCCGCGTCTGGGGCTTCGACAACCTCTACGTCGGCGGCAACGGGATCATCCCGACCGCCACCGCCGTCAACCCGACGCTGTACAGCGTGGCGCTGGCCGTCCGGGCCGCCGCGTCCATCAGCGCCCGGCTCATCGGCGTCTGACCGCAGCGAAGCAACCGAGAGAACGAGGTGGCAGCCGTGCACCGCCACACCATCGCCGTCATCGGCACCGGCTATGTCGGACTCACCGCCGGTGCCTGCCTGGCGCAGCTCGGGCACCGGGTGGTCTGCGCCGACCTGGACCCGGTCAAGGTCGCGGAACTCAACCGCGGCGAAGTGCCCATCCTGGAGGAGGGGCTGCCCGAGCTGGTGCGTGCCGGGCTCGACGCGGGCCGGCTGCGCTTCGTCGTCGGCGCCGCCGACGCCGTGCGCGGCGCCCGCACCGTGTTCATCTGCGTCGGCACGCCCACCGCCTCCGACGGCCGCGCCGACCTGACCGCCGTGGACGCCGTCGTCGAGGAGATCCGCACCCTGCTGGAGCCCGACAGCGTGCTGGTCACCAAGTCGACGGTGCCGGTGGGCACGGCGGCCCGCGTCACCGCCGCCCTCGGCCGGCCCGACGTCGGCGTCGTCAGCAACCCGGAGTTCCTGCGCGAGGGCACCTCCGTCGCCGACTTCCTCCAGCCCGACCGGGTCGTTATCGGCTCCGACAGCCCCTGGGCCGCCGCCCAGGTCGCCGAGCTGTACGCCGGGGTCGACGCGCCCGTCGTCATCGCCGACGCGGCCAGCGCAGAGGTCGTCAAGTACGCGGCGAACTGCTTCCTCGCCGTCAAGCTGTCCTACGTCAACACCCTGGCCGAGCTGTGCGAGGAGGTCGGCGCCGACATCGGCCGGGTCACCACCGCGCTCGGCCAGGACCACCGGATCGGCGGCGCGTTCCTGCGCCCCGGACCCGGCTGGGGCGGCTCCTGTCTGCCCAAGGACACCCGTGCCCTGCTCGGCACGGCCGACGCCCTCGGCGTGGACTTCCCGCTCGTGCGGGCGGCCATCGACACCAACGCCCACCAGCGGACCCGGATCGCCGACAAGATCGCCCGGCTGTGCGGCGACGGCGACCGCTCCCTCGCGGGCGTACGGATCGGGCTGCTCGGGCTCACCTTCAAGGCCGGCACCGACGACCTGCGCGACTCACCGGCCCTCGCCCTCGCCGCCGAACTCGCCCGCCGCGGCGCCGAACTCACCGCCCACGACCCGGCCGTCCCGCTCACCCGGCACACCGAACTCCCCGCCGACATCACCGTCGTGGACGACCCCCACCAGGCCGCCAAGGGCGCCTCCGCGCTGGTCCTGTGCACCGAGTGGCCGCACTACCGCGGCCTCGACTGGACCCGGATCGCGGCCGACCTGCACCGCCCGCTCGTCGTCGACACCCGCAACCACCTCGACCCGGCCACCCTCAGCGCCGCGGGCCTCGCCTGGCACGGCACCGGCACCGGCCCGGTCGAGCCCGCCCTGACCGCCGTATAGACCACGAGAGCCCAAGAGCCTTCCGGAAAGGTCCCTCACCATGCGGGTGCTGTGCAGCATCACCGGCTCGCCCTCCCACGCGCGCGCCTGCCTGCCGCTCGTGCGCGCCCTCGGCGAGGCCGGGCACGACGTCCTCGTCGTCACCGCCGACAAGCTCGCCCCCGTGCTCGGGGGCGAGCGGGCCCGCGTCGAGGGTGTGTACACCGACATCACCGCCCAGGGCATGCGGCTGCTGTTCGAGGGCAAGCTGCCCATCCCCAAGGAGTTCAGCCGCTTCGCCCACGAGCTGTGGGCCACCCTCGGCTGCGGCCCCCAACTCGCCGACGCCTACGACCTGTTGCTGCCACTCGCCCGGGACTTCCGGCCCGATGTGATCTTGCGCGACGGCTACGAGTTCGCCGCCCTCCTCGTCGCCGAGACCCTCGGCGTACCGCATGTGCCCGCGCCGTCCGGCTCGGGCCAGTTCCTCGACCCGGAGCTGCTGCTCCCGCTGCTCAACGAGCGGCGCCGCGGACTCGGCCTGCCCGAGACCGACGACCCGGTCGCCGTCTACCGGCACGGCCGGCTCGACTGCATGCCCGCCCCCTACACCTTCGCCCGCCCCCTCGCCCCCGACGCCGTCGCCTACCGCCAGCCCCGCACCGTCACCCGCGGCGAGACCCTGCCCGACTGGTTCGCCGAACTGCCCGCCGACCGACCCCTCGTGCTCGCCTCCCTCGGCACCGGACTGCCCGGCACCGTCCTCGAATTCCTCGACAAGGCCCGCGAGTTCGGCGCCCCCATCCCCGTCTACGACCCCGCCGAACCCCTGAACACGGTCGTCGAGGCCCTCTCCGCGCTGGACTGCGCGGCCGTCGTCTCCACCCTCGGCATGCCCGTCGACACCACCAAGGCCGCGCCTCACGTCCGGGTCGTGGACCGCTTCCCGCAGCAACTCCTGCTCGAACACGCCGATCTGTTCGTCACCCACGGCGGCTACAACAGCATCCGCGAGTCCGTGCGGGCCGGCGTCCCCATGGCGGTGCGGCCCATGTTCGGCGACCAGCAGTACAACGCGCTGCGCGTCGCCGGCCTCGGACTCGGCGAGCACATCGCCTCCCGCGGCGCCGAACCCATGCTGGACACCTGCCGCCGGCTGCTGGCCGACGAAGCCGTCGCCGACGAGGCGCGGCGCGCCCGCAAGGAGATGCTCGCCCTGCCGGGCGTCGACGCGGCCGTCGCCCACCTGGAGGGCCTCGCCGCCTTGTGACAGGCCCCTCTCCCGGACACCGCCGACGCGGCCCCAGCGGCCCGTCGGCGCAGTCATGATGCCGGCAGCGCGGTCCAGTCCTTGTGTTTCCCCCAGTCGACCGTCCGAATAATCGAACCCGAAGCGCGAACGGATCAGGCCACACCCCCACATTCCCGGCCGCCGTGCGCCCGACGCCCCCCCACAGGTCCGGTCCAGATTCCGAAAACGTGGCGACGAGTCATCCGCGGGAGAGAACGTGTCCGAACAAGCTCGCTCCACCTCGGCCACCCGTCCGTTCGCGGGCACCCCACGCCCCTGGCTCCTGACCGGACGCGGCACCCGGGCCGTTCGGGAGCAGGCCCACGTCCTGCGGACCCTCGTCCGTGACGGAGCGCCGCCGGACCGCGTCGCGGCGGCCCTGCTGAACAGCGCCGACCCCGCTCACCCCTGCCGTGCCGCGCTCACCGCGACCACCCCCGAGGACCTCACCGCGGCCCTGGACGCGCTCGCCGACGGCAGCCCCAGCGACCACGTCACCGAGGGCCGGCCCCTCGCCCGGGACAGCGGACCCGTCCTCGTCTTCCCCGGCCACGGCTCCCAGTGGCCCGGTATGGCCCGCGAACTCCTCGACACCTCGCCGGTGTTCGCCCGCCGCATGGCCGAGTGCGCCGACGCTCTCGCCCCGCACCTCGACCACGACGTCGTGGAAGTCCTGCGTGGGGCCACCGACCTGGACACGCCCGAGCTCACCCAGCCCGCCCTGTTCGCCGTCATGGTGTCGCTGGCCGCCCTCTGGGAGAGCGTCGGGGTGGGGCCCTCGGCGGTCGTCGGGCACAGCCTCGGCGAGATCGCCGCCGCCTGTGTCGCGGGCGCCCTGACCCTGGACGACGCGGCCCGCGTCGCCGCGAGCTGGGGCACCGCGCAGCGCGCCCTGCACGGCCGCGGCGACATGGTGTCCGTGCTGCTGCCCGTCGAACGGCTGCGGGAACGCCTCGCGCCCTGGCGGGGCCGGCTCGTCCTCGCCGCTGTCAACGGCCCCGACAACGGGGTCGTCTCCGGCGACGCCGACGCGGCGGCCGAACTCCTCGCCGAGCTGACCGCCGACGGCATCCGCGCCCGCACCGTCGACTACGGCGTCGCCGCCCACTCGCCGCACATCGACGCGATCACCGACCGTATCCGCGCCGACCTCACCGGCCTCACCCCGCGCCCGGCCCGCGTCCCCTTCTACGCGGCCTCCGCCGGCACGGCCGTCGACGGCGTCACCCTCGACGGCGACCACTGGGCCGCCTGCCTGCGCGACACGGTCGAGTTCGTCGCCGCCGTCCGCACCGCCCTCGACGCGGGCCACCGCCACTTCCTGGAGGTCAGCCCGCATCCCCTGCTCGCCCCCGGCCTCGAAACCCTCCTCACCCGCGCGGGCGTCACCGGCACCGTCCACAGCACGCTGCGCCGGGACGCGGGGCACGCCGACCGCTTCCACCGAGCCGTCGCCGCATACTGGGCCGACGGCGGCGAACCCGACTGGGCCGCCCTGCACGACCCGGCCACCGACCCGGCCGACCTGCCCACCGAACTCGCCGACGCCGCCGCCGTCGAGGACCCCGACACCGCCGGGACACCCCTCGGCGTCCAGGCCGCCGCCCTCCGCGACCGCCTCGCCGGCCTGCCCGAACCCGACCGGCGCACCGCCCTCGTCGAACTCGTCCGCACCCAGGTCGCCGAGCTGCTCGAACTGACCGGCACCGCGCCCGCCCACATCTCCTTCCGCGACCAGGGCGTCGAGTCCGCCACCGCCGTCGCGATCCGCGACCGGCTGCGCGCCGCGACCGGACTGTCCCTCGCCCCCACCGTCGCCTTCGACTACCCGACCCCCGCCGCCCTCGGCCATCACCTCCACGACCAGCTCCACGGCACCACCGCCCCGGCCACCCCTGCCGCGCACACGCACGCCGGCGAACCCATCGCCGTCGTCGGCATGGCCTGCCGCTTCGCCGGTGACGCCGACTCGCCCGAGGCCCTGTGGCAGCTCCTGCTGGACGGCACCGACGCCGTCACCCCGCTGCCCGACGACCGCGGCTGGGACATCGAGGGACGCTACGACCCCAGCGGCACCGCACCCGGCGGGTTCCTCCAGCGCGAAGGCGGGTTCCTGCGCGACGCCGCCGACTTCGACGCCGCCTTCTTCGGCATCAGCCCGCGCGAGGCCCTCGCGATGGACCCGCAGCAGCGGCTGCTGCTGGAGACGGCCTGGGAGGCCCTGGAACGCGCGGGCATCGACCCGCAGACACTGCGCGGCACCGCCACCGGCGTCTACCTCGGCCTGATGACGGTCGACTACGACCGGGCGGCCGCCACCGCTTCCACCGACGTGGCCGGGCACGTCCTCACCGGCAACTCCGTCAGCGTCGCCTCCGGCCGCATCTCCTACACCCTCGGCCTGGAGGGCCCCGCCCTCACCGTCGACACCGCCTGCTCCTCCTCCCTGGTCGCCCTCCACCTCGCCTGCGAGGCCCTGCGCGGCGGCGCCGCGACGACCGCCCTCGCCGGGGGCGCGACCGTCCTGCCGAGCCTGGAGATGTTCGCCGAGTTCTCCCGCCAGCGCGCTCTCGCCCCTGACGGTCGCTGCAAGGCCTTCTCCGCGCGGGCCGACGGGTTCTCGCTCAGCGAGGGCGCCGGGATGCTCGTCCTGATGCCGCTGTCCGAGGCGCGACGCCAGGGCCGCGAAGTGCTCGCGGTGATCCGTGGCAGCGCCGTCAACCAGGACGGCGCCTCCAACGGCCTGACCGCCCCCAGCGGCCCCGCCCAGCAGCGCGTCGTCCGCCAGGCCCTCGCGGCCGCCGGCCTGTCCCCGGCGGACGTCGACGCCGTCGAGGCACACGGCACCGGCACGCGCCTGGGCGACCCCATCGAGGCGCACGCGCTGCTGGCGACCTACGGCCAGGACCGCGACGAACCCCTGTGGCTGGGCTCGCTGAAGTCCAACATCGGCCACACCCAGGCCGCCGCGGGTGTCGCCGGCGTCATCAAGATGGTCATGGCCCTGCGCGAGGAGCGGCTGCCGCGCACCCTGCACGCCGACGAGCCCTCCCCGCACATCGACTGGTCGCACGGCTCGCTGCGGCTGCTCCAGCGGGAACGCCCCTGGCCGCGCGGCACAAGCCCGCGCCGGGCCGGCGTCTCCTCCTTCGGCATCAGCGGCACCAACGCCCACCTGGTCCTCGAAGAGGCCCCCGCCACCGAGGAGTCCGCAAAGGAGCCGGTCACCCGGCCGCCCGTGGTCCCGTGGGCCGTCTCGGCGCGCGGCGAGCAGGCGCTGCGTGACCAACTGGAGCGCCTGAGCGCACTCGACGCGGACCCCCTCGACATCGGCCTGTCCCTCGCCACCACCCGCGCCACCCTCGAACACCGCGCCGTCGCCCTCCACCCCGGCCCCGTCGTCACCGGGGCGGTGGCGGAGGGCCGTACGGCGTGGATGTTCACGGGCCAGGGCAGCCAGCGGCCCGGCATGGGCCGCGAACTCGCCGCTGCCTTCCCCGTGTTCGCGGCGGCACTGGACGAGGTGTGCGAGCTGCTCGACGCCGAACTCGGCTTCGAACGGCCCCTGAAGGACGTCCTGTTCGCCGAGGAACCGGAGCACGGCACCGGATACGCGCAGTCCGCCCTGTTCGCCCTTCAGGTCGCGCTGGTGGAGTTGCTGCGCTCCTGGGGCATGCGGCCGGAGCTGCTGCTGGGCCACTCGGTGGGCGAGTTCGCCGCCGCGTACGCGGCCGGGGTGTTCGCACTCTCCGACGCCGTACGGCTGGTGGCCGCCCGGGCACGGCTGATGCAGGCGCTGCCCGAGGGCGGTGCGATGGCGGCGATCGAAGCCGGGGAGTCGGAGGTCACCGGCTGGCTGGCCGACGGCGCGGTGATCGCCGCCGTCAACTCGCCGTCGGCCGTGGTGGTCTCCGGTACGAAGGAGGCGGTCGACGCCGTCGCCGAGCGAGCCGGGGACGCCGGCCGGCGTGCCACGCGACTGCGCGTGTCGCACGCGTTCCACTCGCCGCTGATGGAGCCGGCACTGGCCGGGTTCACGGCGGCCGCCGAGCGGGTCACCTATCACCGGCCGTCCGTCGCGGCGGTCAGCACGGCCACCGGCGCCCCATTGTCCGACGGCGACTGGACGACCCCCGCCTACTGGGCGGAGCAGATCGTCAAGCCGGTGCGCTTCCACGACGCGTTGACCGCGGCCCGAAACCTCGGCGCCGGGCGCTTCCTGGAGATCGGTCCCGATCCCGTGCTCACCGCGCTGGCCGACGGCGTACCGGCCGCCGCGACCCTGCGCAGGGACCGCCCGGAGGCCGAGACGCTGCTCACCTGCGTCGCCGAACTCTTCGTCCGGGGCGCCGCGGTCGACTGGTCCGCGCTGTTCGCAGGCACCGGCGCCCGCCGCGTCGACCTGCCCACCTACGCCTTCCAGCGACAGCGGTACTGGCTGCCCGACCACGTCCGGGCCGCACGCCCGGCCGGCAGCGACGGCGTCGCCGACGGCGGGTTCTGGGACCTGGTCGACCAGGGCGACGCCGACTCGCTCGCCGGAGAGCTGGGCGTGGACAGCGGCGCCCCGCTGGACGCCGTGCTGCCGGTGCTCGCCGACTGGCGCCGCAAGCGCCGCGAGGAGTCGCTGCTCGCCGGCCTGCGCTACCGCGTCACCTGGCGGCCGGTCCGTACGCCCGCGTCGGGCGCCCTGCACGGAGCCTGGCTGCTCGCGGTCGACGAGGACGCGCCCGCCGAACTGGTCGACGCGGCCGAAGAGGCGCTGCGCGCGGCCGGCGCCGACGTGACGGTCGCGACCGGCCCCGCCGGGGCGCAGACGTCGTACGCGGGCGTGCTGTCCCTGCTCACCGACCCCGTACAGGTGCTCGCGCTGACGCAGGCGCTTGCGCAGACCCGGCTGTGGTGCGTGACCTTCGGCGCCGTGGCCGTGTCCGGCGGTACGGGTCCCGCGCATCCCGAGCAGGCCGCCGTATGGGGACTGGGCCGGGTCCTGGCGCTGGAGCAGCCCGACCGCTGGGGCGGCCTGATCGACCTGCCGGACCAGCCGCGACCCCGGCTCTGGCAGCGGGTCGTGGCCGTGCTCGCCGCCGGGGGAGCGGGGGAGGACCAGCTCGCCGTGCGGGCCACAGGCGTCCACGCCGCCCGGCTGGTGCCCGACCGCCCGGCACCTCCCGCGCGCGCCTGGCGCCCGCGCGGCACCGTCCTGCTCACCGGCGCCACCGGCGCCCTGGGCGGCCACCTCGCCCGGTGGCTCGCGACCGGCGGCGCGCGGCACCTCGTCCTGATGTCACGGCGCGGACCCGACGCCCCGGGAGCCGCCGAACTCACCGCGGAACTCCGCCAGTGCGGCACCGCCGTCACCTGGGTCGCGGGTGACGTCGCCGACCGCGACGCCCTCGCGGCCGTCGTGGCCGCCCACGAGCCGACCGCCGTCGTCCACGCCGCGGGCGTCCTCGACGACGGGCTCGCCGCCGACCTCACCCCCGAGCGGCTGGCCCGCGTCCTCGCCGTGAAGGCCGAGGCCGCCGAGCACCTGCACGAGCTGACGCGGGAGAGGGAACTGGACGCCTTCGTCCTGTTCTCCTCCATCACCGCGGTACTGGGCAACGCGGGCCAGGCCGCCTACGCCGCCGCCAACGCCCGCCTCGACGCGCTCGCCGAACACCGCCGCGCCGCCGGACTGCCGGCGACCTCGATCGCCTGGGGCCCCTGGGGCGGGGGCGGCATGGCGGCCGACGAGACCGTCGCCGAGCACTTCCGCCGCCAGGGCATACGACCCCTGGAGCCGTCCCGTGCCCTCGACGTGCTCCAGTGCGCCCTCGACGAGGACGTCACCCGCACGACCGTCGCCGATGTCGACTGGCAGCGGTTCGCCGCCGCCGCGTACACCCCTCGACCGCTCCTCGCCGACCTGCCGGAAGCCGACCTGCCGGAAGCCGGCCGGCCCGCCGCCGACGGCGGACCGGCCGCACCGGCAGCGAGCGCCCTCGGCGCCGAACTCTCCAGCCGTACCCCCGCGGAACAGGACCGGCTGCTGCTCGACCTCGTCCTCGACCAGGTCGCCGCCGTCCTCGGGCACGCCGACCGGACCGCCGTCGACGCCGGACGCGCCTTCAAGGACCTCGGCTTCGACTCGCTCACCGGCGTCGCCCTGCGCCACCGGGTCGCCGCCGCCACCGCCCTGTCCCTGCCCGCCACCCTCGTCTTCGACCACCCCACCCCCACCGCGCTCGCGGCGTTCCTGCGCACCCAGCTCCTCGGTGTCACGACCGACGAGATCGAGCGCGGCGGCCCCGCCCTCGCCCCCGTCGGCGCCGACGACGACCCGGTCGTGATCGTCGGCATGGGCTGCCGCTTCCCCGGCGGCGTCACCACCCCCGACCAGCTGTGGGACCTGCTCGCCTCCGGCGCGGACGGCCTCACGCCGTTCCCCGAGGACCGCGGCTGGGACGTCGAGCGCCTCTACCACCCGGACCCCGGCCACACCGGCACCACCTACGCCCGCGTCGGCGGATTCCTGCACGACGCCGCCGACTTCGACGCCGAACTGTTCGGCATCTCCCCGCGCGAGGCCCTCGCGATGGACCCGCAGCAGCGCCTGCTGCTGGAGACGTCCTGGGAGGCCCTGGAGCGGGCGGGCATCGACCCGCTGTCCCTGCGCGGCTCGGCCACCGGCGTGTTCGCCGGAACCAACGGACAGGACTACCGCGAGACCGCCCACACCCCGGGCGAGGACGTCGAGGGCTACGTCGCCACCGGCTCCGCCGCCAGCGTCCTGTCCGGCCGCGTCAGTTACACCCTCGGCCTGGAGGGCCCCGCCCTCACCGTCGACACCGCCTGCTCCTCCGCGCTGGTGGCCCTGCACCTCGCCGCCCAGGCCATCCGCCAGGGCGAGTGCCGCACCGCCCTCGCCGGCGGGGTGACCGTGATGGCCACGCCGGGCATCTTCGTCGAGTTCTCCCGGCAGCGCGCCCTGTCCGCCGACGGCCGCTGCAAGGCCTTCGCAGAGGGCGCCGACGGCACCGGCTGGTCCGAGGGCGCCGCCGTCCTCGTACTGGAACGCCTCTCCGACGCGCGCCGCGCCGGCCACCCCGTGCTCGCCGTGCTGCGCGGCTCCGCCGTCAACCAGGACGGCGCCTCCAACGGCCTCACCGCCCCCAACGGGCCCTCCCAGCAGCGGGTGATCAGGCAGGCGCTGGCCGCGGCCGGACTGCGGCCCGGCGACGTCGACGCGGTCGAGGCGCACGGCACCGGCACCGGCCTCGGCGACCCGATCGAGGCGCAGGCCCTGCTCGCCACCTACGGCCAGGACCGCGACGAGCCTCTGTGGCTCGGCTCGGTGAAGTCCAACATCGGCCACACCCAGGCGGCGGCGGGCGCGGCCGGCGTGATGAAGATGGTGCTGGCCCTGCGCGCCGGCCAGCTCCCGCCCACCCTGCACGTCGACGCCCCCTCCAGCCGCGTCGACTGGGACTCCGGCGCCGTGCGCCTGCTCACCGAGACCCAGCCCTGGGCGCCCGGCGGGCGTCCCCGTCGGGCCGGTGTCTCCGCCTTCGGCATCAGCGGCACCAACGCCCACCTCATCCTGGAGGAGCCGCCGCGAGCCGAGACCGCGGCCCCGGCCCGCGCGGCCGGCACCGTGCCCTGGATCCTCTCCGGCCGCACCCGCCAGGCCCTGCGCGCCCAGGCCGCCCGCCTCGTCACCCACCTCGCCGACCGGCCCGGCCTCGCCCCCGCCGACGTCGGCCGCACGCTCGCCACCGCCCGAGCCGCCCTCGACCACCGAGCCGTCCTCGTCGGCGCCGACACCGACACCCTGACCGCGGCCGCCGCCGCCCTCGCCGACGGCGACACGACCGCGCTGGTCACCTCGGTGGCGGGCGAGGGGCGCACGGTGTGGGCGTTCACCGGTCAGGGCAGCCAACGCCTCGGTATGGGACAGGAGTTGTACGAGGCGTTCCCGGAGTTCGCGGCCGTGCTGGACGAGGTGTGCGCGCTGCTGGACGCCGAGCTGGGCTTCGACACGCCCCTGCGCACCGTGATGTTCGCCCCGGAGGACGGCCCCGAGTCCGCGCTGCTGGGCCGCACCGGCTACGCGCAGGCAGCCCTGTTCGCTCTGCAAGTCGCCCTCGCCGAGCTGCTGCGCTCATGGGGACTCGCCCCCGACGCGCTCGTCGGCCACTCCATCGGCGAGCTGGCCGCCGCCCACACCGCGGGCGTCCTCGAACTGACCGACGCCGTACGGCTGGTGGCCGCCCGAGCCCGGCTGATGCAGGGGCTGCCCGAAGGCGGCGCCATGGCGGCGATCGAGGCGGACCCCGACGAGATCGCGCCCTGGCTGACCGACGACGTGGTCGTCGCCGCCGTCAACGCACCATCGGCCGTGGTCGTCTCCGGCACCGAAGCCGCCGTGGAGGCCGTCCTCACCCTCGCGCGCGAGCAGGGCCGGCGCGTCACCCGGCTCAAGGTGTCGCACGCCTTCCACTCGCCGCTGATGGAGCCCATGCTGGCCGAGTTCGCCGCCGTCGCCGGCGAACTCACCTACCGGCGGCCCCGCATACCGGCCGTCAGCACCGTCACCGGCCGGCCCCTCGGCGACGACGACTGGGCGAGCGCCGACTACTGGGTACGCCAGGTACAGCGGCCCGTGCTCTTCCACGACGCCGTGCGCACCGCGACCGGCGAACTCGGCGTCACCCGCCTGCTGGAACTCGGCCCCGATCCGGTCCTCGCCGCCCTCGCCCAGCGCACCGCCCCCGACCTGACCGCGGCCGTCGCCGCCCTGCGCGCGGGCCGCGCCGAGCCGCAGACCCTGCTCACCGCCGTGGGCGAACTCTTCGCACGCGGCACCCACGTCGACTGGACGCAGATCTTCCGCGGCACAGGCGCCCACCTCACCGACCTGCCCACGTACGCCTTCCAGCACGAACGCTTCTGGCTCGCCGACCGCACCGCCCACCACCCCACCGGCGAGGGCTCCGAGGACGTCTTCTGGCACCTGCTCGACACCGCCGACCCCGCCACCGTGGCCGGCGAACTGGGCCTGCCCGAGGGCGCCTCACTCGACGCGCTGCTCCCGGCCCTGACGCGGTGGCGGCGACGGCACGAGGAACGCACCGCGCTGGACCGCCTGCGCTACCGCGTGGTGTGGAAGCCGGTACCGATACCCCGCACGGCCCGCCTGACCGGCCGCTGGCTGATCGCCGCCCCCGCCGGCAACCAGGACAGCGGGGCCTGCCTCGACGCCTTGCGCGCGGCGGGCGCCGACGCCGAGCTCCTCACTGTGCCCGGCTCGCCCGAGGCCGGCGAACTCACCGCCCGCATCCGCGAATACGCCCCGGACGGCATCGTCCTGCTGCCCGCGGACGACGGCCTCCCCACGCTTCACCTGCACTTCCTTCAAGCCTTGACCGCCGCCGGACCGCAAAGCCCCGTCTGGTCCGTCACCCGCTCCGCCGTCGCCGTCACCTCCGGCGAACCGCTCACCCGCCCCGACCAGGCGCAGATCTGGGGCTTCGGCCGCACCGCCGCCCTCGAACTGCCCCACCTGTGGGGCGGCCTCGTCGACCTCCCCGACGAGGCCGGCCCCGACGCCTGGCAGCGCCTCGCGGCCGTCCTCGCCGCCCCCGGCACGGAGGACCAGCTGGCCGTCCGCGCCTCCGGCGTCCATGCCGCCCGCCTCGCCCGCGACCCGCGCGGCGACACCACCGGCGCGCTCCCGGCACGCCCCGGCACCGTACTGATCACCGGCGGCACGGGCGCGCTCGGCGCCCATGTCGCCCGGCACCTCGCCGCCCGGGGCGCCGAACACCTGCTCCTGGTCTCCCGCAACGGCGCCCACGCCCCCGGCGCCGACACCCTGCGCGCGGAACTCACCGCGCACGGCACCCGCGTCACCCTCGCCGCCTGCGACGTCGGCGACCGTGACGCACTGGCCGATCTGATCGCCTCGATCCCCGCCGAGACGCCCCTGACCGGCGTCGTCCACACGGCCGGGCTCCCGCAGAACACACCGCTCGCCGACACCACCCAGAACAGCCTCGCCCAGGTGGTCGCCGCCAAGGTCACCGGGGCGAGGCACCTCCACGAACTGACCGCGGACCTCGACCTCGACCTGTTCGTGCTGTTCTCCTCCGTGGCCGCCGTCTGGGGCAGCGGCGGCCAGGCCGCCTACGCCGCCGGCAACGCCTACCTCGACGCCCTCGCCCAGCACCGCCGCGCCACCGGTCTGCCCGCCACATCCGTCGCCTGGGGGCCGTGGAACGGCGGCGGCATGGCGGCCGACGAAGGCGTCGCCGAACACCTCACCGAACGGGGCCTCGCCCTCCTCGCGCCGGACAGCGCCCTCACCGCGCTGGAGCAGGCACTCCTCGCGGACCGCACCTGCGTCACCGTCGCCGACGTGGACTGGGAGCGCTTCGCCCCCACCTTCACCTTCACCCGGCCCAGCCCGCTCATCGCCGACCTGCCCGAGGTCACCGCCGCCCAGGCAACGACACCCGACACACCCGACGGCGAACTCGCCCGCGGCCTGCGCGCCTTGCCCCCCGCCGAACAGGACCGCACTCTCCTCGACGTCGTACGGTCCCAGGTCGCCGCCGTCCTCGGCCACGGCTCCCCGGCCGGCATCGACCCCGAACGCGCCTTCAAGGACCTCGGGTTCGACTCCCTCACGGCCGTCGACCTGCGCGACCGGCTCGCCACACGCACCGAACTGGCCCTGCCCACCACCCTCGTCTTCGACCACCCCACCCCGGCGGCCCTCACCACCCACCTGCGCGACCGCCTCCTCGGCACGGGCACCGCCGTCACGGCAGCCGCCCGCACCGCCGACGACGAACCCGTCGCCGTCATCGGCATGGGCTGCCGCTTCCCCGGCGGCATCAGCTCCCCGGAGGACCTCTGGGACGTCCTCACGGCCGGCGAGGACCGCATGTCGCCGTTCCCCGACGACCGCGGCTGGGACATCCCCGGCCTCCTGGAGTCCACCTCCACCGCCCTCGGTACCCCGTTCGCCGGACGCGGCGGCTTCATCCCGGACGTCGCGGGCTTCGACGCGGAGCTGTTCGGCATCAGCCCGCGCGAGGCCCTCGCGATGGACCCGCAGCAGCGCCTGCTGCTGGAGACGGCCTGGGAGGCACTGGAGCGCGCCGGCCTCGACCCGACCTCCCTGCGCGGCACCGCGACCGGCGTCTACGCGGGCGTCTCCGCCAACGGCTACGGCGGCTCCGTGCACGAGGCCGACGGGGAGTCCGCCGGCTACCTCCTCACCGGCAGCACCCCCAGCGTCGCCTCGGGCCGCCTCTCCTACGTCCTCGGCCTCGAAGGCCCGGCTGTCTCCGTCGACACCGCCTGCTCCTCCGCCCTGGTCGCCCTGCACCTGGCCTGCCAGGCGCTGCGCTCCGGCGAGTGCGACACGGCCCTCGCGGGCGGCGCCACCGTCATGGCCAACCCCACGGCGTTCGTCGAGTTCTCCCGCCAGCGCGGCCTCGCCCCCGACGGCCACTGCAAGCCCTTCGCCGAGGCGGCCGACGGCACCGGCTGGTCCGAGGGCGCCGGCGTGCTCGTGCTCATGCGCCTGTCCGAGGCCGAACGGCGCGGGCACCGGGTGCTGGCAGTCGTCCGAGGATCCGCCGTCAACCAGGACGGCGCCTCCAACGGCCTGACCGCTCCCAACGGTCCCTCGCAGCAGCGGGTGATCCGGCAGGCCCTGGCCGCCGCGGGTCTGCGGCCGGGTGACGTGGACGCCGTCGAGGCGCACGGCACGGGCACGCGCCTGGGTGACCCGATCGAGGCGCAGGCCCTCCTCGCGACCTACGGCCAGGACCGCGACCAGCCCCTGCTGCTCGGCTCCGTGAAGTCCAACATCGGCCACACCCAGTCCGCCGCCGGCGTCGCGGGCGTCATCAAGATGGTCATGGCGCTGCACGCCGAGACCCTCCCGCGCACCCTGCACGTCGACGCCCCGTCCTCGCACGTCGACTGGACCGCCGGCGCGGTGAGCCTGCTCACCGACGAGCACGACTGGCCGCGCGGCGAGCGACCGCGCCGGGCCGGCGTCTCCTCCTTCGGCATCAGCGGCACCAACGCCCACGTCATCCTCGAAGAGGCCCCGGCGGCCTCCTCCCTGCCGGAACCGCGGCGACTTCACCGGGGACCGGTCCCTTGGGCGGTCTCCGCCCGCACCGCCACCGCCCTGCGAGCCCAGATCGAACGCCTCACCTCGCTCGACGCGAACCCCCTCGACATCGGCCTCTCCCTGGCCGGCGGCCGAGCCACGCTCGACCACCGAGCCGTCCTCGGCGTGACCGAGGGGGCGATCACCGGATCGGTCGGCGAAGGCCGTACGGGGTGGATGTTCACCGGCCAGGGGAGTCAACGGCCCGGTATGGGCCGGGAGTTGTATGAGGGGTTCCCGGTGTTCGCGGGGGCGTTGGACGAGGTGTGTGGGCTGCTGGACGGCGAGCTCGGTTTTGACCGGCCTTTGCGGGAGGTGTTGTTCGCGGAGGAGGCGGAGGACTCGACGGGGTATGCGCAGTCGGGGTTGTTCGCGTTGCAGGTGGCGTTGATCGCGTTGCTGCGGTCGTGGGGGATGGCTCCTGGGGTGGTGCTGGGGCATTCGGTGGGGGAGTTCGCCGCCGCGTATGCGGGTGGGGTGTTCGACCTCGCTGATGCGGTACGGCTGGTGGCGGCTCGCGCGCGTCTGATGCAGGCGCTGCCCGAGGGTGGCGCCATGGCCGCCGTCGAGGCGTCCGAGGCCGAGGTCGACGGCTGGCTGGCGGAGGGCGCCGTGATCGCGGGCGTCAACTCTCCTACGGCCGTGGTGATATCCGGTACGGAGACGGCAGTTGAGGCCGTTGCCGAGCGGGCTCGGGATGCGGGTCGGCGGGCGACGCGGCTGCGTGTGTCGCATGCGTTCCATTCGCCGTTGATGGAGCCGGTGCTGGCCGAGTTCACGGCGGTGGCGGAGCAGGTGACGTATCGCCGACCGGCGGTGGCGGCGGTCAGCACGCTGACGGGCGCGACTGTCGGTGAGAATGACTGGACGACAGCTGAGTATTGGGCCGATCAGATCGTCAAGCCGGTCCGTTTCCACGACGCGTTGACCGCCGCCCGCGACCTTGGCGCCTCGCGCTTCCTGGAGATCGGTCCGGATCCGGTCCTGACCGCGCTGGCCGGTGACGTCTCGGCCGTCTCGACGCTCCGCAAGGACCGCCCGGAAGCGGAGACCCTGCTCACCGCCTGCGCGGAACTCTTCGTCCAGGGCGCCGACATCGACTGGGCCGCCCTCTTCGAAGGCACCGGCGCCCACCGCGTCGACCTGCCCACCTACCCCTTCGAGCACCGCCGCTACTGGCTCGAACCCGCCCGGCCGGTCATGGACGCCGGCGGGCTCGGACTCGGCGCGACCCGGCATCCGATGCTCGGCGCTGCCGTACGGCTGGCCGGTTCCGACACGGCCGTCCTGACCTCGCGGCTGTCCGTGCGCACGCACCCCTGGCTCGGCGACCACACGGTTGACGGCACGGTCGTCGTCCCCGGTGCCGCGCTGCTCGAACTCGCCGTCCAGGCCGCCGATCACGCCGGTCTCCACGGCGTGGACGAGCTGACGCTGCGCGCCCCGCTGGTGGTGGCTCACGACGGTGCCGTACAGGTGCAGACGTCGGTCGAGCCGGCCGGGGCCGACGGCAGCCGTGCCGTGCTCATCCACGCCCGGCCGGACGGGGTGCCCGACGACGAGCCGTGGACGCTGCACGCCACCGGCACCCTCGCCGTGGCGCCGTCCGCCGGGCACGACTGGGACCTGCGCGCCTGGCCGCCGGCCGGCGCCGAGCCCGTGGCGGTCGACGGTCTGTACGCGCGCCTCGCCGAGACCGGCATGGTGTACGGCCCGGCCTTCCAGGGGCTGCGTTCCCTGTGGCGGGACGGCGACGACCTGTATGTCGAGGCGGAGCTGCCCGAGCCCACGGCCGACGACGCGTCCGCCTTCGCGTTGCACCCCGCCCTCCTCGACGCCGTGCTGCACGCGCTCGGCATCGACGACACCGAGGCCGATGTGGAGGCGGGGGAGGGGCGTCGTAAGGCGCTGCTGCCCTTCCTGTGGTCCGGTGTCTTCCCGGCCGCCGTCGGCGCGTCCGCCGTACGAGCCCGGCTGAGCGTCGGCGCCCCGGGCGCGGTGGCCGTGCGCATCGCCGACGCCGTCGGTGAACCGGTCGCCGAGATCGCCCAGTTGGTGCTGCGTCCGGTGGCGGCGGGTGAGGTGGGCGCCGGTGACGCCCGTCAGCTGTACCGGCTGCGGTGGACCCCGGTCCCGGCCGTGCCTGCGGGGTCGGCCACGGACCTGGCCGCGCTCGGGGACACCGATCCCCTGCCGGCCGGCGTCACCGTGTTCGCCGACCTCCAGGCGCTGACCGGCGCCGAGACGACTCCTCCGGCCGCCGTCCTGCTGCCCGTCGCCGCCGGGCAGGCTCCCGCCGAAGCCGCCTCCGGGGTTCTCGACGTGCTCCAGGGCTGGCTGGCCGAACCCGAACTCGCCGACAGCCGACTGGTCGTCGTCACCACGGGCGCCCTCACCGACCCGGCCGGCGGCGCCGTATGGGGTCTGGTCCGTACGGCGATCAGCGAGCACCCCGACCGGTTCGCCCTCGCTGACACCGAGGGAACGCCGGAGTCGTGGCAGGCGCTCACCGAGCGGGTCGCCGCGCTCGTCGACGGCGGAGCGACCCAGCTCGCCTTCCACGACGGGCAGGTGCTCCAGCCCCGGCTCGCCCGGGTGACCGATGCGGCGGACGGCGAGGCGGGCCGGACCGGCGAGGGGACCGTACTGATCACCGGCGGCACCGGAGGCCTCGGCGCCCTGGTCGCCCGCCATCTCGTCACCGCGCACGGCGTACGCGATCTGCTGCTGCTCTCGCGCAGCGGGGGCGAGGCGCCCGGCGCCGGCGAACTGGTCCGGCACCTCACGGCCCACGGAGCCCGGGTCACCGTCACCGCCTGCGACGTCTCCGACCGCACCGCGCTCGAATCCGCCCTGTCCGGCGTGCCGTTGAGGGCCGTGGTGCACACGGCCGGCGTCCTCGACGACGGCGTGCTCACCGACCTCACCCCCGACCGGCTGGCCCGTGTGCTCGCCGCGAAGACCGAATCCGCCCTGCACCTCGACGCGTTGACCGCCGACCGCGACCTGAGCGCGTTCGTGCTGTTCTCCGCCGTCGCCGGAGTCGTCGGCTCCTCCGGCCAGGCCGCCTACGCCGCCGCCAACGCCGCACTCGACGCCCTCGCCGCCCGCCGCCACGCGCGCGGTCTGCCGGCGACCTCCCTGGCCTGGGGCATGTGGGAGCACACGGCCGGCATGGGCGGCCGCCTGACCGACACGGACGTGGCGCGCATGCGCCGCCTCGGCTACCCGGCGCTGGCCACCGACGACGCGCTCGCCCTCCTCGACGACGCCCTCCGCATCGGTGAACCGGCCCTCGTACCGGCCGCCCTGGACACCGCCGCGCTGGCGGCACGCGGTGACGCACTGCCCGCCGTACTGCACGGCCTGGTGCCCGCCGCCCGCCGCAGGCGCCCGGCGCGGCGCACCGCGGGCGGTGCGGACATGCCGCTCGCCGCCCGGCTGCGCGGCCTGCCCCGCGCAGAGCAGGACCGGACCCTGCTGGACCTGGTGCAGACGCAGGTCGCCGCAGTGCTCGGCCACGTCGACGCCGCCGCCGTGGACCCCACCCGCGCCTTCAAGGACATCGGCTTCGACTCGCTGACCGCCGTGGACCTGCGCAACCACCTCGGGAAGGTGACCGGCCTGCGCCTCCCGGCCACCCTCGTCTTCGACCATCCCAGCCCGGCGGCCCTCGCCGCGTTCGTGCACCGCGAGCTCCTGGGCGAGGACCCGGCCCACGAGGCCGCCGCCGTCACCGCACGGCCGGCCGGCAGCGACGAACCCATCGCGATCGTGGGTATGGGCTGCCGCTACCCCGGCGGCATCACCTCCCCGGAGGAGCTGTGGCGGCTGGTCGCCGACGGCGGCGACGGCATCACCGGCTTCCCGGCCGACCGCGGCTGGGACCTCGACGGCCTCTACGACCCCGACCCCGACCGGCCGGGCACCGCGTACGTCCGGGAAGGCGGATTCCTGCACGACGCCGCCGACTTCGACGCCGAGCTGTTCGGCATCTCCCCGCGCGAGGCCCTCGCGATGGACCCGCAGCAGCGGCTGCTGCTGGAGACGTCCTGGGAGGCGCTGGAGCGGGCGGGCATCGACCCGACCTCGCTGCGCGGCTCGGACACCGGCGTCTACGCGGGCCTGATGTACCACGACTACGCGGCCCGGCTGCACACCGTCCCCGACGAGGTCGAGGGCTACCTCGGCAACGGCAACGCGGGCAGCGTCTTCTCCGGCCGGATCGCCTACGTCTTCGGCTTCGAGGGACCGGCCGTCACCGTCGACACCGCCTGCTCCTCCTCCCTCGTCGCCCTGCACCTGGCCTGCCAGGCCCTGCGGTCCGGCGAGTGCGGCACCGCGCTGGCCGGCGGCGTGACCGTGATGGCCAGCCCGCAGACCTTCGTGGAGTTCTCCCGCCAGCGCGGCCTGGCCGCCGACGGCCGGTGCAAGTCCTTCGCCGAGGGCGCCGACGGCACGGGCTGGGCCGAGGGCGCGGGCGTGCTGGTGCTCATGCGCCTGTCCGAGGCCCGCCGCCGGGGCCACCGGGTGCTGGGCGTGATCCGCGGCACCGCCGTCAATCAGGACGGCGCCTCCAACGGCCTCACCGCTCCCAACGGTCCCTCGCAGCAGCGGGTGATCCGGCAGGCCCTGGCCGCCGCGGGTCTGCGGCCGGGTGACGTGGACGCCGTGGAGGCGCACGGCACCGGTACGCGGCTCGGCGACCCGATCGAGGCGCAGGCCCTGCTCGCCACGTACGGCCAGGACCGCGAGGAACCCCTGTGGCTCGGCTCCATCAAGTCGAACATCGGGCACACCCAGGCGGCCGCCGGTGTCGCCGGCGTCATGAAGATGGTCATGGCGCTGCACGCCGAGACCCTCCCGCGCACCCTGCACGTCGACGGCCCCTCCTCGCACGTCGACTGGGAGGCCGGCGCCGTTGAACTCCTGACCGAGGAACGCCCGTGGCCGCGCACCGCACGTCCGCGCCGGGCCGGCGTCTCCTCCTTCGGCATCAGCGGCACCAACGCCCACGTCCTGGTCGAGGAACCTCCGATCGCCCACCGGGCGCCCGACCTCACCCCGTCCACCGGGCTCCCGCTCATCCCCTGGATCGTCTCCGCCCGCACGGCCGACGCCCTGCACGCCCAGGCCGAACGCCTGGCCTCCGCGACCGGCACTCCGCTCGACATCGGCCTCTCCCTGGCGACGACACGGGCCAAGCTCGAACACCGAGCCGTCGTCCTGGGCCCCGACCACGAGACCCTGCGCGCCGCACTCGCCGAGCCGGTCGTCGCCGGGGCGACCGTGGAGGGCCGTACGGGGTGGATGTTCACCGGCCAGGGGAGTCAACGGCCTGGTATGGGCCGGGAGTTGTATGAGGCGTTTCCGGTGTTCGCGGGGGCGTTGGACGAGGTGTGTGGGCTGCTGGACGGCGAGCTGGGGTTTGACCGGTCTTTGCGTGAGGTGTTGTTCGCGGAGGAGGCGGAGGACTCGACGGGGTATGCGCAGTCGGGGTTGTTCGCGTTGCAGGTGGCGTTGATCGCGTTGCTGCGGTCGTGGGGGATGGCTCCGGGAGTCGTCCTGGGGCATTCGGTGGGTGAGTTCGCCGCCGCGTATGCGAGCGGAGTGTTCGAACTCGCCGATGCCGTAAGGCTGGTGGCGGCTCGTGCGCGTCTGATGCAGGGGCTTCCGGCCGGCGGTGCGATGGCCGCCGTCGAGGCATCCGAGGCCGAGGTTGCTGAGTGGCTGGTCGACGGTGCCGTGCTGGGGGCGGTCAACTCGCCTACGGCCGTGGTGGTGTCGGGGACCGAGGCCGCTGTTCAGGCCGTTGCCGAGCGGGCTCGGGATGCGGGTCGGCGGGCGACGCGGCTGCGTGTGTCGCATGCGTTCCATTCGCCGTTGATGGAGCCGATACTGGCCGGGTTCACGGCCGTGGCGGAGCAGGTGACGTATCGCCGACCGGCGGTGGCGGCGGTCAGCACGCTGACGGGCGCGACTGTCGGTGAGAATGACTGGACGACAGCTGAGTATTGGGCCGATCAGATCGTCAAGCCGGTCCGTTTCCACGACGCGTTGACCGTCGCCCGCGACCTTGGCGCTTCCCGCTTCCTGGAGATCGGTCCGGATCCGGTGCTGACCGCGCTGGCCGGTGACGTCTCGGCCGTCTCGACGCTCCGCAAGGACCGCCCGGAAGCGGAGACCCTGCTCACCGCGTGTGCGGAACTCTTCGTCCAGGGCGGCGACATCGACTGGGCCGCCCTCTTCGAAGGCACCGGCGCCCACCGCGTCGACCTGCCCACCTACCCCTTCCAGCGCCGGCGGTACTGGCTCGACGCCCCGCCCGTGCTCTCCGACGCCGACGGGCTCGGACTGGTCAGGGCCGACCATCCGCTGCTGGGTGCCGCCGTGCCGGTGGCCGGTTCGGACGCGGTGCTGCTCGCGTCGAGTCTGTCGGTGCGGACGCATCCGTGGCTGGGCGACCACGCCGTGGCAGGCTCCGTCGTGGTGCCGGGGACGGTCCTCGTGGAACTGGCGCTGCAGGCCGCCGAGCGCGTCGGTGCCGGGCAGCTGGCCGAGCTGGCGCTGCGGACGCCGATCGTGCTGCCCGAGCACGGTGCCGTGCAGCTTCAGATCGCCGTGGGGACGGAGGACGCCGAGGACGCCCCGGACGGCGGCCGTACGCTCCACGTCTACGCCCGCGCGCAGGAGGCCGGGCCCGACGAGCCCTGGACGCTGCATGCCTCCGGCACCCTGGAGGCCGCCGAACCGGCCGCGCCCGACTGGGACTTGACGGCTTGGCCACCCGCCGGAGCCGAGCCCGTGGAGTTCGGCGACCTGTACGACCGGCTCACCGCGGCCGGCCTCCGCTACGGGCCCGCATTCCGCGGGCTGCGCAGGGTGTGGCGGCACGAGGGCGATCTGTTCGTGGAGGCCGAGCTGCCGGAGCCCGTCGCGGGTGACGCCGCGGCGTACGGGCTGCACCCGGCCCTGCTGGACACCGTCCTGCACGGCCTCGGCCTGCACACTGAGACCACCGACGGCTCGCTGCCCTTCCTGTGGTCCGGGGTGCGGCTGACCGCCGTGGGCGCGGGCACCGTCCGGGCCCGGCTGACCCCGCGTGGCGGCGGGGACGTCGCCCTGCGCATCGCGGACGCGGCGGGCGAGCCGGTCGCGGAGATCCACTCGCTCGTGCTGCGCGTGCTGTCCCCGGACCGGCTCACCGCCGCCGCGAACGGGCCCGATGACCTGTACCGGCTGCGGTGGACCCCGGCCCCCGAGCTCGCGGCGGTGTCGGACCGGACCGTGTGGACGGCCGTGGGGACCGCGCCGGCCAGTGTCCCCGCCACCGTGCACCCGGACCTCGACACGCTGGCCGCTGCGGGCGACGTACCCGGGACGGTGCTGCTGCCGGTCGTCCCGCACGACGGCGAGGACGTGGCCGCCACGGTCACCGGCGTCCTCACCCGGCTCCAGGAGTGGCTGGCCGACGAGCGGTTCGCCGGATCCCGTCTCGTCGTCCTGACCGCTGGAGCCGTACAGGTCGGCGCTGACGAGGGGGCTCCGGACGTCGCCGCGGCCGGTGTGTGGGGCCTGGTCCGCACCGCGATCAGTGAGAACCCCGGCCGGTTCGCCCTCGCCGACGTCGACGCCGAACCCGCCTCACCGGACGCGCTCGCCGCCGTCCTGCGAGACACCGGTGAAACGCAGTTCGCGGTACGCGCGGGCCGGGTGTGGCTGCCACGTCTCGCCCGGATGGCCGGTGACGGGGTGCTGGCCCCGCCGGCGGGTGCCGGTGACGCCTGGCGGCTGGACATCGTCGACCAGGGCCGCCTCGACGGTGTCGCGCTCGTCCCCGAGGAACGCCGCCCGCTCGGCCCCGGCGAGGTCCGGGTCGCGATGCGCGCGGCCGGCGTCAACTTCCGAGACGTGCTGAACGTGCTGGGCATGTACCCCGGGGACGCCGGCCGGATGGGCCTGGAGGGCGCGGGGATCGTCGTGGAGACCGGCCCCGGCGTGGACCGCCTGGCCGTCGGTGACCGCGTGATGGGCATGCTCGACGCGGCGTTCGGCCCGACCGCCGTGGCCGACGCCCGGCAGCTCGCGCCGATCCCGCGGAGCTGGACGTACGAGCAGGCCGCGTCCGTGCCGATCGTGTTCCTCACCGCCTACTACGCGCTGGTCGACCTCGCGGGGCTCCAGGAGGGCGAGTCCGTGCTGATCCACGCCGCCGCCGGTGGCGTGGGCATGGCCGCCGTACAGCTCGCCCGGCATCTCGGGGCCGAGGTGTACGCGACGGCGAGCGAGGCCAAGTGGCCCGCCGTACGCGCACTCGGCGTGCCCGCCGACCACCTCGCCTCGTCCCGCACGACCGAGTTCGAGGACCGGTTCCGGCCGGGGGTGGACGTGGTGCTCGACTCGCTGGCCGGCGAGTTCGTCGACGCCTCGCTGCGTCTGCTCGGACCCGGCGGACGGTTCGTCGAGATGGGCAAGACCGACATCCGGGACGCGGGCGTGGTCGCCGCCGAGCACGGGCTGTCGTACCGGGCGTTCGACCTCGTCGAGGCCGGGCCCGACCGCATCGGTGAGATGCTCGCGGCACTGCTGGAGCTGTTCGAGCGGGGTGTGCTGCGGCCTGTTCCGGTGACCGCTTTCGACATCGCCCGCTCGCCCGAGGCGCTACGGCTGCTGCAGCAGGCCAAGCACATCGGCAAGGTCGTCCTGACCGTGCCCGCGCCCTGGTCGCGGCCGGGCACCGTGCTGATCACCGGCGGCACCGGCGGCCTCGGCGCGCTGCTCGCCCGCCACCTCGTCGAACGGCACGGCGTCCGCGACCTGCTGCTGCTCTCCCGCCGGGGACCCGAGGCACCCGGCGCCGCCGAACTGCGCGCCGCGCTCACCGAGTCGGGCGCCCGGGTCGACGTCGTCGCCTGCGACGTGAGCGACCGCGAGCAGCTCGCCGCCGCCCTCGACGGGGTCCCGCTGAGCGCCGTCGTGCACACCGCCGGCGTCCTCGACGACGGCGTCCTCACCGGCCTCACCGGCGAGCGCCTCGCCCGGGTCCTGGCCGCCAAGACCGACGCGGCCCGGCATCTGCACGAACTGACCGCCGGTCACCTCCTGGACGCCTTCGTGCTGTACTCGTCCGTCGCCGGAGTCATCGGCTCCGCCGGACAGGCCGCCTACGCCGCAGCCAACGCCTCCCTCGACGCGCTGGCCGCCGCCCGCCGCGCCCAGGGCCTGCCCGCCGTGTCCCTCGCCTGGGGCATGTGGGAGACCGAGGCGGGCATGGGCGGCACCCTGTCGCGGGCCGAACTCGCCCGCATGCGCCGACAGGGCTTCCCCGCCCTGCCCGGCGAGAAGGCTCTCGCTCTGCTCGACGCCGCCCTGCGCGTCAACGAGCCCGTCGCGGTCCCCGTCGCGCTGCGCCCGGCCGGCCTCGCCGAGCACGCCGACCACCTGGCCGGTGTCCTGCGCGACCTCGTCCCCGCGACCCGCAGGCGACGGGCCGCCGCACGGGACGCGGCCGGCACGGCCGAGAACCTCACCGCGCGGCTCGCCGCACTGACCGCCCCCGAGCAGGACCAGCTCCTGCTGGACCTGGTCCGCACCCAGGTGGCCGCCGTACTCGGCCACTCCTCACCCGCCTCCGTCGAGGCCACCCGTGCCTTCAAGGACATCGGCTTCGACTCGCTCACCGCAGTCGACCTGCGCAACCGGATCGGCGCCGCCACCGCGCTCACCCTCCCGGCCACCCTCGTCTTCGACCACCCCACCCCCGAGGACCTGGTACGGCTGCTGCGGGACCGGCTCCTCGCCGGCACCGCCGCGCCCGCACCGGCCGTCGCCGACGACGGCATCGACCCACAGGTCCGGGACCTGCTCACCGCGATCCCGGCGGCCCGGCTCCGCGAGTCCGGCGTCCTGGACCTGCTGCGCCGGCTCGCCGACCGCCCCGCCGGCCCCGAGGACCCGCGGCCCGTCACCCCCGCCGCGCCGCCCCGACAGCCCGAATCCCTGGACGCGATGGGCGCCGACAGCCTCATCCAGCTGGCCCTGAAGCGCGTGCAGCGGCCGGCGTGACCCGCCCGTGCCCGACGGCACCCCAGGACCGCGCAACTCGCTCACCGCGACCGTGGAGAACGACATGACTGCATCGTCCGAAGAGCTCGTCGAAGCCCTGAGGGAGTCCCTCAAGGAGAACGACCGGCTCTGGCAGCGCTACCAGGACCTCGTCACGGCGTCCCGGGAACCCGTCGCCGTCGTCGGCATGGGCTGCCGCTTCCCCGGCGGCGCCGCCACGCCCGAGGCCCTGTGGGAGCTCGTCACCGGTGAACGGGACGGCATCACCCCCGTCCCCGAGGACCGCGGCTGGGACCTGAGCGCCCTCGGCGACACCACCGCCAACGGCGGATTCCTCCACGACGCACCCCAGTTCGACCCGGACCTGTTCGGCATCAGCCCACGCGAGGCACTGGCCATGGACCCGCAGCAGCGGCTGCTGCTGGAGACGTCCTGGGAGGCGCTGGAACGGGCGGGCCTCGACCCCACCTCGCTGCGCGGCACCCGCACCGGCGTCTTCACCGGCGTCTCCGGCAACGGCTACGGCGGCCACCTCCACGAGGCGACCCCCGAGACCGAGGGCTACCTGCTCACCGGCAGCATCCCCAGCGTCGCCTCCGGACGCGTCGCCTACACCCTCGGCCTCGAAGGCCCCGCCGTCACCGTCGACACCGCCTGCTCCTCCGCCCTGGTCGCCCTGCACCTCGCCTGCCAGGCGCTGCGCTCCGGCGAGTGCGACACGGCCCTCGCCGGCGGCGCCACCGTCATGGCCAACCCGGGCATGTTCCTGGAGTTCGCCCGCCAGGGCGGCCTCGCCGGCGACGGGCGCTGCAAGTCCTTCGCCGACGACGCCGACGGCACCGGCTGGTCCGAGGGCGCCGGCGTCCTCGTCCTCGAACGCCTCTCCGACGCCCAGCGGCTCGGCCACCCCGTGCTCGCCGTCGTCCGCGGCAGCGCCGTCAACCAGGACGGCGCCTCCAACGGCCTCACCGCGCCCAACGGCCCCTCCCAGCAACGCGTCATCCGCGCCGCCCTCGACGCCGCCGCGCTCACCACCGCCGACATCGACGCCGTCGAGGCACACGGCACCGGCACCCGGCTCGGCGACCCCATCGAGGCCCAGGCCCTCATGGCCACCTACGGGCAGGACCGCACCGAACCCCTGTGGCTCGGCTCCGTGAAGTCGAACATCGGCCACACCCAGTCCGCCGCGGGCGTCGCCGGGATCATCAAGACGATCCTGTCGCTGCGCGCCGAACTGCTGCCCCGCTCCCTGCACTCCGAGACCCGCTCCACCCGCGTCGACTGGACCGAGGGCAACGTCCGCCTGCTCACCGAGGCCCGCCCCTGGCCGCGCGGCGAACGCCCCCGCCGGGCCGGTGTCTCCGCCTTCGGCATCAGCGGCACCAACGCCCACGTGATCGTCGAGGAGGCCCCCGCGGTCGAAGCGCCCGAGCCGCGCGCCGTGACCGCGCCGCCCGTCGTGCCCTGGGTGCTGTCCGCCCGCAGCCACGAGGCACTGACCGGCCAGGCCGCCCGCCTCGCCGCCCACGACGCCGACCACACCGCGACCGGCCTCTCCCTCGCCACCGCCCGCGCCCGCCTCGAACACCGCGCCGTCGTCCTCGGCACCGACCCCGCCGTCCTGCGCGAGCGCACCGCCGCCCTCGCCGCCGGCGACTCCGGCCCCGGGGTCGTCGAAGGAACCGCCGCCGACGGCCGTACGGCCTGGATGTTCACCGGCCAGGGCAGCCAACGCCCCGGCATGGGACGGGAGTTGTACGACGCCCACCCGATGTTCGCGGCCGTCCTGGACGTCGTCTGCGAAGCCCTGGACACCGCCCTAGCGGACGCCCCAGGCTTCGAACTCCCCGTCCGCGACGTCATGTTCGCCGCCGAGGGCACGCCCGAGGCGGCCTTCCTCGACCGCACCGGCTACGCCCAGACCACCCTGTTCGCCCTGCAGACCGCCACCGCGGAACTGCTCCGCTCCTGGGACACCCGGCCCGACATCGTCCTCGGCCACTCCATCGGCGAGTACGCCGCCGCCTACGTCGCCGGGGTGTTCGACCTCGCCGACGCGGCACGCCTCGTCGCCGCACGCGCCGCCGCCATGCAGGCGCTGCCCGAGGGCGGCGCCATGGCCGCGGTGGAGGCCGGCGAGGCCGAAGCGGGAGAGTTCCTCCAGGGCGGCGAAGCCACGATCGCCGCCGTCAACGGCCCCCGGGCCGTCGTCGTCTCGGGCACCGAGGACGCCGTCGCACACGTGATGGACGCGGCCCGCGAGCGTGGCCGGCGCGTCACCCGGCTGCGCGTCTCGCACGCCTTCCACTCGCCCCACATGGCCCCCGCCGCGGCCGAGTTCACCCGCGTCGCCGAGACCGTCACCTTCCGCCCGCCGGCCCTCGCCGCCGTCAGCACCGTCACCGGGGCCCCCGTCACCGCCGCCGACTGGGCCAGCCCCGCCTACTGGGCCGACCAGATCGTCCGCCACGTCCGCTTCCACGACGCCCTCACCACGGCCACCGGCCGCCAGTCCGCGAGCCGACTGCTGGAGATCGGCCCCGACCCCGTCCTCACCGGCCTCGCCCACGCGAGCGCCGGCACCCCCGCCGCGTCCGTCCTGCGCAAAGGCACCCACGAGCCCGAGTCGCTGCTGACCGCACTGGCCGAGATGTACGTCCACGGCGCCGCGGTGGGCTGGGCCACCCTGTTCGAGGGCACCGGCGCCGGCCGCGTCGACCTGCCCACCTACGCCTTCCACCACCGCCGGTTCTGGCTACGGCCCACCCGCACCGTCACCGACGTCGGCGGACTCGGCCTCGGCAGCGTCGGCCACCCCCTGCTCGGCGCCACCGTGCGCCCCGCCGGCACCGACACCGTCCTGCTCACCGCCGCCCTGTCCGCCGACGCCCACCCCTGGCTCGCCGACCACACCGTCGCCGGCCGGGTCGTCGTCCCCGGCACCGCCCTCGTCGAACTCGCCGTCCAGGCGGGCGACCAGGCCGGCTGCGGCACCCTCACCGAACTCGCCCTGCACACCCCGCTGGTGCTGCCCGAGCACGACACCGCACACCTCCAGATCGCCGTCGAATCCGCCGCGGCCGACGGCACCCGGGCCGTCCGCGTCCACGCCCGTCCCGGCGGCGCGCCCGCCGACGCGCCCTGGACGCTGCACGCCGCCGGCACCCTCGCCCCCGCGGGTCCCGCCCCTTCCTGGGACCTGCGGGCCTGGCCCCCCGCCGGAGCCGAACCGCTCCCGCTGGAGGACCTGTACGACCGCCTCGCCGCCGCCGGTCTCCAGTACGGCCCCGCCTTCCGGGGCCTGCGCGCCGCCTGGCGGGACGGCGACGACGTCCTCGTCGAGGCCGCCCTGCCGGACGGCGCCGGCGACCCCACCGCCTTCGGCCTGCACCCCGCCCTCCTCGACGCCGCCCTGCACGCCCTCGCCCTGCCCCAGGACACCGACGACCGGGCCCGGCTGCCGTTCCTGTGGAGCGGCGTACGCCTGCACGCCGTCGGAGCATCCGCCCTGCGCGTCCGGCTCACCCGGCACACCGACGACACCCTCGCCCTGTACGCGGCCGACGAGACCGGCGCACCCGTCGCCGACGTCGAGGGTCTTGTCCTGCGGCCCTTGGCGGCCCTGAGCGACGACACCCCGCGCGCCGGGTCCCTCTTCCGGCTGGAGTGGACGCCGGTGAGCGGCCGGCCGTCCGGCGACGGCGCCCTGGCCGTACTGACCGACGACCCGGCGCCGTGGACCGCCGCCGACCCGGCGCTCCCGCACGGCACCACCCTCGACGCCCTCGCCGCCACAGACCCGGCGACGGTTCTCCTCCCGGTCGGGCCCGGCACGGCCGCCGACGTCCTGGCGGCCGCGCACGCGTGGCTCGCCGACGAACGCTTCGCGCGGGCCCGCCTGGTGCCGGTCACCACCAAAGCGGCCGGCGACGACGCCACCGACCCCGCCGGCGCCGCCGTCTGGGGTCTGCTGCGCACCGCCGCCAACGAGCACCCCGGCCGCTTCGGCGTCGCCGACACCGACGGCACGCCCGAAGCCCTGCGCACCCTCGTCACCACCCTGCCCGGCCTCGACACCGGCCAACTCGTGGTGCGCGGCGAGCAGGTGTTGCTGCCGCGCGTCGTCCGCACCGCCGAACCGACGGCCACCGAGCCCACCGCCTGGCCGGAGACCGGGACAGTCCTCGTCACGGGCGGCACCGGCGGCCTAGGCGCCCTGATCGCCCGGCACCTGGTCACCACGCACGGCGTGCGCGACCTGCTGCTCATGTCCCGGCGCGGCCCCGAGGCACCGGGAGCCGACGACCTCCTGGCCGACCTCACCGCGGCAGGTGCCCGCGTCTGGGCCGTCGCCTGCGACGCCGCCGACCGCACCGCTCTGGCCGCGGCCCTGGACGGGGAACGGCTCAGCGCGGTGATCCACGCCGCCGGCGTCCTCGACGACGCACTCCTCACCGACCTCACCCCCGACCGGCTCACCCGCGTCGTCGCCGCCAAGGCCACCGCCGCCCTGCACCTGCACGAGCTGACCGCCGATCAGGAACTGCACGCCTTCGTGCTGTTCTCCTCCGTCGCCGGTGTCTTCGGCAACCCCGGCCAGGCCGCCTACGCCGCCGCCAACACCGTGCTGGACACCCTCGCCACCGCCCGCCACGCCCAGGGCCTGCCCGCCCTGTCACTGGCATGGGGCCTGTGGGAGACGGCCGACGGCATGGGCGGCCGCACGGCCGACGCCGACCTGGCACGCCTGCGCCGCCACGGCTTCCCGCCCCTGCCCACCGACGAAGCCCTCGCCCTCTTCGACACGGCGCTGCGCACCGAGCACCCCGTCGCCCTGCCCTTCGCCCTCGACACCACCGCCCTCGCCGCCCACCGCGACACCGCCCCCGCGCTCCTGCACGGCCTGCTGCCCCCCGCCCGCCGCCAGGCCACCGCCGCCACCGCCGCCGGCAACGCCCTCGCCCGCCGCCTGCGCACCCTCCCCGACGACGAACAGCACCGGCTCCTGCTCGACCTCGTCCAGACGGCGGTCGCCGCGGTCCTCGGCCACAGCGCCACCGCGGCCGTCGAACCCGCCCGCGCCTTCAAGGACCTCGGCTTCGACTCCCTGACCGCCGTCGACCTGCGCAACCGCCTCAAGACCGTCACCGGCCTCCAACTCCCCGCCACCCTCGTCTTCGACCACCCCAGCCCCCTCGCCCTCGCCACCCGCCTGCACACCGAACTCCTCGGCACGGCGGACCACCCGGCCACCGCCGCCCGCACCACGACCGGCACCGACGAACCCGTCGCGATCGTCGGCATGGGGTGCCGCTTCCCGGGCGGGGTGGACTCGCCCGAGGCACTGTGGGACCTGGTCGCGTCCGGCGGCGACGGAGTGTCCGGGTTCCCGGCGGACCGCGGCTGGGACCTGACCGCCCTGCACGGCGACGGCCCCGGCAGCTCCGCCACCCGCGAGGGCGGATTCCTGCACGACGCCGCCGACTTCGACGCCGAACTGTTCGGTATCAGCCCGCGCGAGGCCCTCGCGATGGACCCGCAGCAGCGCCTGCTGCTGGAGACGTCCTGGGAGGCGCTGGAGCGGGCGGGCATCGACCCGCTGTCGCTGCGCGGCTCACGCACGGGCGTCTTCGCGGGCCTGATGTACCACGACTACCACGCCCGTCTGCACACCGTCCCCAGCGAGGTCGAGGGGCTCCTCGCCAACGGCAACGCGGGCAGCGTCTTCTCCGGCCGGGTCTCCTACGTCTACGGCTTCGAGGGACCGGCCGTCACGGTGGACACCGCGTGTTCCTCCTCCCTCGTCGCCCTGCACCTGGCGTGCCAGTCGCTCAGGTCCGGCGAGTGCGACACGGCCCTCGCGGGCGGCGTGACCGTCATGGCCTCGCCGACCACCTTCGTGGAGTTCTCCCGCCAGGGCGGACTCGCCGCCGACGGACGCTGCAAGGCCTTCGCCGACACCGCCGACGGCACGGGCTGGGCCGAAGGGGCCGGTGTACTCGTACTGATGCGGCTCAGCGAGGCCCGCCGCCAGGGCCGTCCGGTGCTCGCCGTCGTACGGGGCAGCGCGGTCAACCAGGACGGCGCCTCCAACGGCCTCACCGCCCCCAATGGTCCGTCCCAGCAGCGGGTGATCCGTCAGGCGCTGGCGAACGCCGGTGTGACGGCGGCCGAGGTGGACGCGGTCGAGGCGCACGGCACCGGCACCCGGCTCGGCGACCCCATCGAGGCGCAGGCCCTCCTCGCCACCTACGGCCAGGACCGCGACGAACCGCTCTGGCTGGGCGCCGTGAAGTCCAACATCGGGCACACCCAGGCCGCCGCGGGCGCGGCCGGCGTCATCAAGATGGTGCTGGCGCTCCGCGCGGAAACCCTGCCCCGCACCCTGCACGCCGACCAGCCGTCCTCCCACGTGGACTGGGAGTCCGGCGCGGTGCGCCTGCTGACCGAGGAGCGCGCCTGGCCGCAGGGCGAGCGGCCGCGCCGGGCGGGCGTGTCGTCCTTCGGCATCAGCGGCACCAACGCCCACGTCGTCATCGAAGAGGCCCCGGCCGCACGCCCCGCCCCCGCGACCCGAGCGGAGCGCGGGCTGCCGACGGTGCCGTGGCCGGTCACCGCACGCTCCGCCGCGGCACTGCGCGCCCAACTCGCGCGACTCGCCACCGTGGACGCCGACCCGCTGGACACCGGCCTGTCGCTGGCCAGGACCCGCGCGACACTGGAACACCGTGCCGTCCTGCTGGGCCCCGACCTGGACGCCCTGCGCGCGCAACTCGCCGAGCCCGCGATCACCGGGTCCGCCACCGAGGGCCGTACGGCCTGGATGTTCACCGGGCAAGGCAGCCAACGGCACGGCATGGGCCGCGAGTTGTACGACGCGCACCCCGTCTTCGCCGCCGCCCTGGACGAGGTGTGCGGCCTGCTGGACGCCCGGCTCGGCTTCGAACGGCCCCTCAAGGACGTGCTGTTCGCGGACGACACCGCCCCTCTGCTCGACACCACCGGATACGCGCAGCCGGCGCTGTTCGCGGTGCAGGTGGCACTGGTCGCGCTGCTGCGGTCGTGGGGGATGACCCCGGAGACCGTACTGGGCCACTCGGTGGGTGAGTTCGCCGCCGCGCACACCGCCGGCGTCTTCGAACTGCCGGACGCGGTAGAGCTGGTGGCGGCACGCGCCCGCCTGATGCAGGCGCTGCCCGAAGGCGGCGCCATGGCGGCCGTCGAGGCGGACCCCGACGACATCGCCTCCTGGCCGGCCGACGGCGCGGTCGTCGCCGCCGTCAACGCGCCCACCTCGGTGGTCGTCTCCGGCACCGAGGCCGCCGTGGACGCGGTCGTCGAGCGGGCCCGTGCACAGGGCGGGCGGGCCACACGGCTGCGCGTGTCCCACGCCTTCCACTCGCCGCTCATGGAACCCGTCCTCGCCGAGTTCACCCAGGCCGCCGCCCAGATCACCTACCGCGCACCCCGGATCGCCGCCGTGAGCAGCGTGACCGGCGCCCCGCTCGACGAGGGCGAGTGGACCACACCCGCCTACTGGGCCGACCAGATCGTCAAGCACGTCCGCTTCCACGACGCGTTCACCGCCGCCCGCGCCCAAGGGGCCGGCCGGTTCCTGGAGATCGGCCCCGACCCCGTCCTGACCGCACTGGCCGGCGACGCACCCGCCGCCGCGACACTGCGCCGGGACCGCCCCGAGCCGGAGACCCTGCTGCGGTCCGTCGCCGAACTCTTCGTGCGCGGCACCCACGTCGACTGGGCCGCCGTCTTCGCGGGCACCGGCGCCCGGGACGTGCCCCTGCCGACGTACGCCTTCCAGCGCCGCCGCTACTGGCTCGACGCCCCGCGCACCACCGTCGCCGCCGGCGACCTCGGCCTGGGCAGCACCGGGCACCCACTGCTCGGCGCCGCCGTACCGGTCGCCGGATCGGACGCCGTGCTGCTGACCGCCCGCCTGTCCGCCGCCGACCAGCCCTGGCTCGCGGACCACGCCGTGGCGGGCACGGCCATCCTGCCGGGCACGGCCGTACTCGAACTGGCACTGGCCGCAGGCGAACGCGTCGGCCTGGACCGCGTCGACGAACTCACCCTCCACGCCCCCCTCGTCCTGCCCGAGGCGAGCGCGGTCCACATCCAGCTCAACGTCGAGACCCCCGGCGCCGACGGCCGACGGCAGCTGCACGTCTACGGCCGCCCCGAGACCGCCACCGACGCCCCCTGGACCCTGCACGCCTCCGGCACCCTGGCAGCGGGCGAGCCCCCGGCGGAGGACTGGGACCTGCGCACCTGGCCCCCACAGGGCGCCGAACCGGTGGAACTGGACGGCCTCTACGAACGGTTGAGCACCGCCGGACTGTCCTACGGCCCGGCGTTCCGCGGCCTCGAACACGTCTGGCGCACCGGCGACGACTGGTACGTCCAGGCCGCCCTCCCGGAAGCCGCCGCGGGCGGCGCCGAAGGCTTCGGTGTCCACCCCGCCCTGCTGGACACGGTCCTGCACGCGCTGGCCCTGTGGGAGCGCGAGGACTCGGGCGCGCTGCTGCCGTTCCTGTGGTCCGGCGTCGAACTGTCGGCCACCGGTGCCTCCGCGCTGCGTGTGCGCATCTCCCGCCGCGCCGACGACACCGTCACGCTCCACGTGGCCGACCCGACCGGCGAACCGGTCGCCCGAGCCGAAGCGCTGACACTCCGCCCCCTGTCCGCCGACACGCTCACCGTCTCCGACAGCGCGTTCCGCGACAGCCTCTTCCGCCTCGACTGGCAGCCCCTCCCCGACACCGCGCCCGCGTCCACCGCGGCCTGGACGGTTCTCGGCGACCCCGCGCCCCTGCCCGACGCCCCCGCCCGCGTCCACGCCGACCTCCCGGCCCTCACGGCGGCACTCGACGCCGGGGACGAGCCACCGGAGACGGTGTTCGCACCCGTCACCACCGCCGGCCGCTCCCTCGCCGAGGTGGCCGCCGCCGTCCTGGCCCTCGTCCAGGGCTGGCTCGCCGAACCCCGCCTCACGGGCACCCGACTGGTCTTCGTCACCTCCCGAGCCGTCGGCGACGACGTCTCGGACATCGCCGGAGCGACCGTCTGGGGCCTGGTGCGGTCGGCGGCCGGCGAGAACCCCGGACGCTTCCGGCTCGCCGACGTGGACGGCTCGGCGGAGTCCTACCGGTCCCTGGCCGGCTGCCCCGATCAGGGCGAACTGCTCGTCCGCAACGGCGCCGCACACACCCCGCGCCTCGTCCGCGCCGTCACCGACGACGTGCTGCTGCCGCCCGCCGGGTCCGGCGACGGCTGGCGCATGGACGTCGTCGCCCAAGGACGCCTCAACGGTGTCGCACTCGTGCCGGAGACCCGACGGCCCCTGGAGCCGGGTGAAGTGCGGGTCGCGGTGCGAGCGGCCGGCGTCAACTTCCGTGATGTGCTGAACGTCCTCGGCATGTATCCCGGCGACCCCGGCCGGCTCGGGCACGAGGGTGCCGGTGTGGTCGTGGAAGTCGGCCCGGACGTGACCGCACTGACGGCCGGCGACCGGGTGATGGGCCTGCTGGACGGGGCGTTCGGGCCGACGGCCGTCACCGACGCGCGGCTGCTGGCACGGATACCGGACGACTGGTCCTTCGAGCAGGCGGCGTCCGTGCCGATCGTGTTCCTGACCGCCTACTACGCGCTCGTCGACCTCGCCGGGTTCAAGGCCGGCGAGTCCGTGCTGATCCATTCCGCGGCCGGTGGCGTCGGTGTCGCCGCCGTGCAGCTGGCTCAGCATCTGGGCGGTGAGGTGTACGCGACGGCGAGTGAGCCGAAGTGGCCGGTCGTGCGTGAGCTGGGCGTCCCGGAGGAGCGGATCGCGTCGTCCCGCACGACGGAGTTCGAGGAGCGGTTCCGGCCGGGTGTGGATGTGGTGCTGGACTCGCTCGCGGGTAAGTTCGTGGACGCCTCGCTGCGGTTGGTGCGGCCTGGTGGCCGGTTCGTGGAGATGGGCAAGACCGACATCCGCGATGCCGACGAGGTGCGGGCCGAGTACGGAGTGTCGTACCGCTCCTTCGACCTGATGGACGCCGGTCCGGACCGGATCGCGGAGATGTTCGCGGCCCTGCTGGAGCTGTTCGAGCAGGGCGCTCTGCGACCCGCCCCGGTCACCTGCTACGGGATCTCGCGCGCACCGGAGGCGCTGCGGTTGCTGGGCCAGGCCAGGCATGTGGGCAAGGTCGTGCTGCGGGTGCCGTCGCCGTGGAGTGGCGAGGGCACCGTGCTGATCACGGGTGGGACCGGTGGTCTGGGCGCCGAGGTCGCCCGGCACCTGGTCGCCGCGCATGGCGTACGGGATCTGCTGCTGGTCTCCCGGCGCGGGCCCGAGGCCCCCGGAGCCCCCGAACTCCAGGCGGAACTATGCGAGTTGGGCGCCCGCGTCAGCGTCCGGGCGTGTGACGTGTCCGACCGTGACGCGCTGGCCGGAATGCTCGACGGTGTCGAGCTGAGCGGCGTGGTGCACGCGGCGGGCGTGCTGGACGACGCCCTCGTCACCTCCCTCACCCCGGAACGGCTCGCCCGTGTCCTGGCCGCCAAGGCCGAATCGGCCCGGCACCTGCACGAGCTGACACGCGGTCAGCGGCTGTCCGCCTTCGTGCTGTTCTCGTCGTTCGCGGGGGTGGTCGGCAACCCGGGCCAGGCCGCCTACGCCGCCGCGAACAACGCCCTGGACGCCCTCGCCACCACCCGTCGCGCCGAAGGGCTGCCCGCCGTGTCGCTGGCCTGGGGCATGTGGGCCACCGCCGACGGCATGGGCGGCACCCTGGACGCGGCCGAACTGGAGCGCATGGCCCGGCAGGGCTACCCGGCGCTGGAGACGGGCGAAGGCCTCGCACTGCTCGACGCCGCGCTGCTGCTGGAGGAGCCGACCGCCGTCCCCGTCGCCCTGCGCGTCCCCGCGCTCGCCGAGGCCGGTCACGACGCCCTGCCCGCCGTGCTGCGCGACCTGGTGCCGGCCAACCGACGCCGGCGCGGTGCCGCCCGACGGAACCTCGGCGGCGGCGAACTCGCCGACCGGCTGCGCGGATTGCGGCCCGACGAGCGGGAGCGGCTGCTTCTCGACACCGTGCGCGTGCAGGTCGCGGCGGTCCTCGGACACACCTCGCCGGGACAGGTCGACCAGGACCGGGCCTTCAGGGACCTCGGCTTCGACTCGCTCACCGCCGTCGACCTGCGCAACCGGCTGCGCACCGCCACCGGGATCGCGCTGCCCGCGACCCTCGTCTTCGACCACCCCACGCCCGCCGCTCTCGTCGCCCACCTACGCACCCACCTGCTGGGCGACGAGGACACGCCTGACCCGGTCGGCACCTCGCGTGTCCCCGCCCCTTCCGGCGCCCGCGATCCCATCGCGATCGTGGGCCTCGGCTGCCGGTTCCCGGGCGGCACGGACTCACCCGAGGCACTGTGGGACCTGGTCGTCACCGGCAAGGACGCGATCACCCCCTTCCCGACCGACCGCGGCTGGGACACCCGGGCCCTCGACGGCATCGCCGCCGTCGGCGGATTCGTGGCGGAGGCCGGGGACTTCGACGCCGAGCTGTTCGGCATCAGCCCGCGCGAGGCACTGGCCATGGACCCGCAGCAGCGCCTGCTGCTGGAGACGGCGTGGGAGGCGTTGGAACGCGCCGGCATCGACCCGACCTCCCTGCGAGGCACCGCGACCGGCGTCTACGCGGGCGTCTCCGCCAACGGCTACGGCGGCCACCTCCACGAGACGACCGCCGAGACCGAGGGCTATCTGCTCACCGGCAGCACCCCCAGCGTCGCCTCCGGCCGGCTGTCGTACCTGCTCGGACTGGAGGGCCCGGCGGTCTCCGTCGACACCGCCTGCTCCTCCGCCCTGGTCGCCCTGCACCTGGCCTGCCAGGCGCTGCGCTCCGGCGAGATCGACATGGCCCTCGCGGGGGGCGCCACCGTGATGGCCAATCCGGGCATGTTCCTGGAGTTCGCCCGCCAGGGCGGCCTCGCCGGCGACGGGCGCTGCAAGTCGTTCGCCGACGGTGCCGACGGCACCGGCTGGTCCGAGGGCGCGGGCATCATCGTCGTGGAACGCCTCTCCGACGCGCTGCGCAACGGTCACACCGTCCTCGCCGTGGTGCGGGGCAGCGCGGTCAACCAGGACGGCGCGTCCAACGGGCTCACCGCGCCCAACGGGCCGTCCCAACAGAGGGTGATCAGGCAGGCACTGGCCGCCGCGGGCCTGGACGCCGCCGAGGTGGACGCCGTCGAGGCACACGGCACCGGTACGCGGCTCGGCGACCCGATCGAGGCGCAGGCCCTGCTCGCGACGTACGGACAGGCGAAGACCGACGACGAACCGCTGTGGCTCGGCTCGGTCAAGTCGAACCTCAGCCACCCGCAGGCCGCGGCCGGCGTGGCGAGCGTCGTCAAGATGGTGATGGCGCTCCAGGAGGAGACCCTGCCCCGCACTCTGCACGCCGAGGAGCCCTCCTCGCACGTCGACTGGGACTCCGGGGCGGTGCGCCTGCTGACCCACGAGCGGGCCTGGCCGCGTGGTGAGCGGGTGCGTCGGGCGGGCGTGTCGTCGTTCGGCATCAGCGGCACCAACGCCCACGTCATCCTCGAAGAGGCCCCGCCCGCCCGTGCACCGGAACCGCGCACAGGGACGGCCGCGCCGGTCGTCCCCTGGCCGGTCACGGGCCGCAGCGCCGACGCCCTGCGGGCGCAGCTCACACGCCTCTCGCAAGACCTCGACACACGCGAACCCGACCCGGCGGACCTCGGGCTGTCCCTCGCCACGACCCGTGCCGCCCTGGAGCACCGGGCGGTGATCCTCGGCCGGGACGCCGCCACACTGCGTTCGGGGCTCGCCGAGCCCACCGTGACCGGGGCCGTCACCGAGGGCCGCACGGCGTGGATGTTCACGGGTCAGGGCAGCCAGCGCCTCGGCATGGGACGTGAACTGCACGCGGAGTACCCGCGGTTCGCGGACGCCTTCGACACGGCCGTCGGGCTGCTGGAGGCCGAGCTGGCCGGCGCGGTCGGCTTCCCCGCCCCGCTGCGCGACGTGCTGTTCGCGGACGAGGGCTCCGCGGCCGCCGCCCTGCTCGACCGCACGGGATACGCCCAGGCGGCCCTGTTCGCCGTCCAGTTCGCGTCCGTGGAGCTGCTGCGCTCGTGGGGCGTGGTCCCGGACGTGGTGCTGGGCCATTCGGTGGGCGAGTACGCCGCCGCCTGCGCGGCCGGCGTCCTCGAACTGCCCGACGCCGCACGCCTGGTGGCCGCCCGCGCCCGCCTCATGCAGGCCCTGCCCGAGGGCGGCGCCATGGCCGCCGTGGAGGCCGGCGAGGCGGAGATCGCCGAACTGCTCACCACGGAGGACGTCTCGATCGCCGTCGTCAACGGCCCGGCCGCCGTGGTGGTCTCCGGCGCGCGGAAAGGCGTCGAGCGGGTCATGGCGGCCATGCGGGACCGCGGGCGCCGGGTCACGCGGCTGCGGGTGTCGCACGCCTTCCACTCCCCGCTCATGGAGCCGATGCTCGACGAGTTCGCAGCGATCGCCGAACGGATCGACTACGGCACCCCGCGGTGCACCGGCGTCAGCACCGTCAGCGGCGCGACGCTCGCCGACGGCGACTGGACGAGCGCCGACTACTGGGTACGGCAGATCCGCCGGCCGGTCCGCTTCCACGAGGCCGCCACCGAGGCGGTCACCCGGGAAGGCGCCGTCCGGCTGCTGGAGATCGGCCCCGACCCCGTGCTCAGCGGTCTCGCCGCGGCCGTCACCGATCACCCCGCGGTTGCCGTGCTGCGCAAGGGCAGGCCCGAACCCGAGACGTTCCTCGGCGCCGTCGCCGAACTGTTCGTCCGGGGCGCCGACGTCGACTGGGCCGCCGTCCTCACCGGAACCGGCGCGCGCACCGTCCCGCTGCCCACGTACGCCTTCCAGCGGCAGCGGTACTGGCTGCGGCCCAGCCGCTCCGGCGCCGCCGCGGACAGCCTCGGTCTCGGCAACGCCGGACATCCGCTGCTCGGCGCCGCGCTGCCGGTCGCCGGCTCGGACACCCTGCTGCTCACCTCGCGCCTGTCCGCCGACAGCCACCCCTGGCTGGCCGACCACGTGGTCACCGGACACGTCGTCGTTCCCGGCACCGCCCTCCTCGAACTCGCCGTCCAGGCGGGCGACCGGGCCGGCCGCGACCACATCGCCGACCTCACCCTGCACACCCCGCTCGTCCTCCCCGAGGACGGCGCCGCACACCTGCAGATCGCCGTCGAGACCCAGGAGGACGACACCCACGCCCTGCGCATCCACGCCCGCCCCGAGGGCGCACCCGCCGACACGCCCTGGACCCTGCACGCCACCGCCACCCTCACCACACGGCGGACCGAGCCCCACTGGGACCTGCGCGCCTGGCCGCCGGCCGCCGCCGACCCGCTGCCGCTGGAGGGCCTGTACGAGCGGCTGGCCGCCGCCGGACTCGACTACGGCCCCACCTTCCGCGGGCTGACCCGCGCCTGGCGTCACGGCGACGACCTCTACGTCGAGGCCGCGCTCCCCGAGCCCGGCGCCACCGAGGCCCCCGCCCACGCGCTCCACCCCGCCCTGCTGGACACCCTCCTGCACGCCCTCGCCCTGCGCGGCCAGGACGACGGCGAGGCCCTGCTGCCGTTCCTCTGGTCGGGAGTGTCCGTCCTCGCGGCCGGCGCCACGACCGTGCGTGCCCGCCTCCGCCCGGCCGGTGACGGCGAGGTCGCCCTGCGCGTGGCCGACGCCGCCGGTGCCCCCGTGGCGAGTGTCGAGTCCCTGCTGCTGCGCCCCGCGTCCGTCGCCGCCCCGAGCACGCCGGCCGGCGTCGACGACCTCTACCGCCTGGCCTGGACGCCCGCGGCCGAGGTCCCGGACCTCGACGATTTCGCCCGAGCCGAGCGTCTGGTACTGCTCTCGCCGGACGCCCGCACCGAGGAACCGTGGGCCGCCGCCGGTGTCGCGGTCACCCGGTACCGCGATCCCGACGCCCTCGTCGCCGCCCTCGACACCGGCACGGAAACGCCGGACACGGTGATCCTCCCGGTACCGGGGACCGCCCCCAACTCTGGTGAAGTCCCAAGTCCGATTGCTGGTCTCCTGGGGGCCATGCGGACCTGCCTGGCGGACGAACGCCTGACCGGAACGCGTCTGGTCGTCACGACCCGCGACGCGGTCCCGGCCGGGCCTGCCGCTCACTCGTGCGCGACCGACCTGAACGGCGCCGGCGTCTGGGGCCTGGTCCGGTCGGCCCAGAGCGAGCACCCCGGCCGTCTCCTCCTGGCCGACCTCGACGGCACCCCCGTCTCCCACCGGACCCTGGCCCGTCACCTCGCTCACGGCGAGGAACCTCAACTCGCCGTCCGCGAGGGCCGCGTCTGGCTCCCGACCCTGACGAGGATGGCGTCCGACGGGCTGCTGGCGCCGCCGGTCGTGCCGGACGGGATGTCGTGGCGCATGGACGTCGGGCGACGGGGCCGCCTGGACGGAGCGACGCTGATCCTCGAGGAGCCGCCGACGCTGCGGGCCGGTGAGGTACGGGTGGCCGTGCGGGCGGCCGGTGTCAACTTCCGCGACGTGCTCAACGTGCTGGGCACCTACCCCGGTGACGCGGGCCGCATGGGCCTGGAAGGCGCCGGCGTGATCGTCGAAGTCGCCCCGGACGTAACGGACTTCGCGGTCGGTGACCGGGTGATGGGCCTGCTGGACGGGGCATTCGCTCCGACCGCGGTCGCGGACAAGCGGATGCTGGCGCGGATACCGCAGGGGTGGTCGTTCGAGCAGGCCGCGAGCGTCCCGGTGGTGTTCCTGACCGCGTACTACGGGCTGGTGGACCTGGCCGGGCTCAAGGCCGGCGAGTCCGTGCTGATCCACGCGGCGGCCGGTGGCGTCGGTATGGCGGCCGTGCAGCTGGCTCAGCACCTGGGCGGCGAGGTGTTCGCGACGGCGAGTGAGCCGAAGTGGCCAATCGTGCGCGAGCTGGGGGTCCGGGAGGAGCGGATCGCTTCGTCGCGGACGACGGAGTTCGAGGAGCGGTTCCGGCCGGGGGTGGATGTGGTGCTGGACTCGCTCGCGGGTGAGTTCGTGGACGCCTCGCTGCGGCTGGTTCGCCCGGGTGGCCGGTTCGTGGAGATGGGCAAGACCGACATCCGCGAGGCGGAACAGGTACGAGCCGAGCACGGGGTGGCGTACGCCGCCTTCGACCTCATCGACGCGGGTCCGGACCGGATCGCCGAGATGTGGGCGGCACTGCTGGAGCTGTTCGAGCGGGACACGTTGCGGCCGGTTAACGTGACGTCCTTTGACCTGGCCAGGGCTGCGGACGCGCTGCGGCTGCTCGGCCGGGCCAGGCATGTGGGCAAGGTCGTGCTGCGGGTGCCGTCGCCGTGGAGTGGCGAGGGCAAAGTGCTGATCACGGGCGGCACCGGTGGGTTGGGTGCGGAGGTTGCCCGGCACTTGGTTGCCGCGCATGGCGTACGGGATCTGCTGCTGGTCTCCCGGCGCGGACCCGAGGCCCCCGGTGTCTCCGAACTCCAGGCCGAGCTCAAGGAGCTGGGCGCGGACATCGACGTACGGGCCTGTGACGTGTCCGACCGTGCGGCGCTGGCCGCTGTACTGGACGGGGTCGAGCTGTCGGGTGTGGTGCATGCGGCGGGTGTGCTGGATGACGGGTTGGTGGCTGATCTGACGCCTGAGCGGTTGGCTGGTGTGCTGGCGGCGAAGGCTGAGTCGGCTGTGCATCTGCATGAGTTGACCGCTGGTCGTGATCTGTCGGCGTTCGTGTTGTTCTCGTCGTTCGCGGGTGTGGTGGGCAATGCCGGCCAGGCGGCGTACTCGGCTGCGAACAACGTTCTGGACGCGTTGGCTGTGGCCCGTCGTGCCGAAGGGCTGCCCGCCGTGTCGCTGGCCTGGGGCATGTGGGAGGCCGGCATGGGTGCGACGCTCGGCACCGCCGACTTGGAGCGGCTCGCGCGGCAGGGCTTCCCCCCGCTGGAGACGGACAAGGGACTGGCCCTGCTTGATGCGGCGCTGGCCGTGAACGAGCCGACTGCCGTGCCCGTCGCTCTGCGCACGTCGGCTCTGGCGGGCGATCAGGTGCCGTTCGTACTGCGGGACCTGGTGTCGGCTCCGAGGCACAGCCGGGGCGTCGCCGCGTCGGGTGGCGCGGGCGGCGGTGGCCTGGCGGAGCGGCTGCGCGGCGTGGGACCGGCCGAGCGGGGCCGCGTGGTGCTGGACGTGGTGCTGGCCGAGGTGGCCGGCGTGCTGGGGCATGCCTCGGCCGGTGCGGTGGACGCCTCACGGGCGTTCAAGGAGCTGGGCTTCGACTCACTGACCGCGGTGGAACTGCGGAACCGCCTGAAGAACGCCACCGGACTGCAGCTGCCCGCGACCCTCATCTTCGACCACCCGACCGTGGCCGGACTCGCCGCCCATCTGCGCACCGAGTTCGACCGCGCCGAAGGCGGCACCGAACCGAGCCTGTCCGAGCTGGACCGGTGGGAGGCGGCCGTACTCGCGAGGGCCGATCAGGACGCGGCCGCGCGCAGGGAACTGCGGGACCGACTGCGGGCCATGACGGCCCGCCTCGACGACGAACCGAGCACAGCAGTAGCCGAGCAGGACAACGACGACATCGACTCCGCCTCGCTGGACTCGATGTTCGCGATCATCGATCGGGAACTCGAGGGCTGACGCCGGGCCTTGGCGTGCCCCTCAGTGACTTAGGGACAGGATTCGCGTGCCCACTGACGACAAGACTCTGACGTACCTCAAGCGGCTCACCACCGACCTTCGCCAGACCCGTCAGCGGCTGCGCGAGGTCGAGGCCCGGGACCACGAGCCGATCGCGATCGTGGGGATGGGATGCCGTTTCCCCGGCGGGGTGGACTCGCCCGAGGCACTGTGGGAGCTGGTGGCGTCCGGCGGCGAGGGCGTGTCCGGCTTCCCGGCCGACCGCGGCTGGGACCTGACGTCCCTGTTCGGGGACGGGCCGGGGCAGTCGTCGTCGCGGCAGGGCGGCTTCCTGCACGAGGCCGCCGAGTTCGACGCCGAGGCCTTCGGTATCAGCCCGCGCGAGGCCCTCGCGATGGACCCGCAGCAGCGGCTGCTGCTGGAGACGTCGTGGGAGGCGCTGGAGCGGTCGGGCATCGACCCGCTGTCGCTGCGCGGCTCGCGCACGGGCGTCTTCGCGGGCCTGATGTACCACGACTACGCCTCCCGCCTGCCGGCGACGCCGGACGAGGTCGAGGGGCTCCTCGCCAACGGCAACGCGGGCAGTGTCTTCTCCGGACGCGTGGCCTACGTCTTCGGCTTCGAGGGGCCGGCGGTGACGGTGGACACGGCGTGTTCGTCGTCGCTGGTGGCGCTGCACCTGGCATGCCAGTCCCTCAGGTCGGGGGAGTGCGACACCGCCCTGGCCGGTGGTGTGACCGTCATGGCCACCCCGGCGACCTTCGTGGAGTTCTCACGGCAGGGCGGACTCGCGGCGGACGGCCGGTGCAAGGCGTTCTCCGAGTCGGCGGACGGTACGGGCTGGTCCGAGGGCGCGGGCGTCCTGGTGCTGATGCGGCTGAGCGAGGCGCGTCGGCGGGGCCGTCCGGTGCTGGCGGTGGTGCGGGGAACGGCCGTCAACCAGGACGGTGCGTCGAACGGACTGACCGCGCCCAACGGGCCGTCCCAGCAGCGGGTGATCCGTCAGGCGCTCGCGAACGCAGGTGTGCCGGCGGCCGAGGTGGACGCGGTCGAGGCGCACGGCACCGGCACCCGGCTCGGCGACCCCATCGAGGCGCAGGCCCTCCTCGCCACCTACGGGCAGGCGCGCTACGGCGACGGCGAGCCCGTGTGGCTGGGGTCGGTGAAGTCCAACATCGGACACACCCAGGCGGCCGCGGGCGTGGCCGGGGTGATGAAGATGGTGATGGCGCTGCGTGCGGAACGACTGCCGCGCACCCTCCACGCCGACCAGCCGTCCTCCCACGTGGAGTGGGACTCGGGCGCGGTCCGACTGCTGACCGAGGAGCGCGCCTGGCCGCAGGGCGAACGGCCGCGCCGGGCGGGTGTGTCGTCGTTCGGCATCAGCGGAACGAACGCCCACGTCGTCATCGAGGAGACGCCCGCCCCCGCCGAACCCAACACGGAAGACGCGGACGAGGCGGACACCGACCGGACGGCGGCACCCGCCGAGACGGTCGAACTGCCCGTGATCCCCTGGGTGGTGACCGCCCGCGGCGCCGACGCCCTGCGGGCCCAGCTCGACCGACTCGTCTCCGTCGACGCCGGCCCCCTGGACACCGGTTACTCCCTCGCGGCCACCCGGGCCGCCCTCGACCACCGTGCCGTCATCCTCGGCCGCGACCTCGCCGGTCTCCGCGCCCAGCTCGCCGCACCCGCGATCACCGGGTCCGTCACCGAGGGCCGCACGGCATGGATGTTCACCGGCCAGGGCAGCCAGCGCCCCGGCATGGGCCGCGAACTCGCCGCCACCTTCCCCGAGTTCGCCACCGCACTCGACGAAGTCTGCGCACTGCTCGACGCCGAACTCGGCTTCGACCAGCCCCTGCGCACCGTCCTCTTCGGCGACGACGCGGACACCCTCCAGGACACCGGCCACGCCCAGTCCGCCCTCTTCGCCCTCCAAGTCGCCCTCATACGACTGCTGCGCTCGTGGGGGACGGAACCCGAGGTGGTGCTGGGCCACTCGGTCGGCGAGTTCGCCGCCGCCCACGCGGCCGGAGTCCTCGAACTGCCCGACGCGGTACGGCTGGTCGCGGCCCGTGCCCGGCTGATGCGGGCACTCCCGGTCGGCGGCGCGATGGCCGCGATCGAGGGATCCGAGACCGAGGTCGCCGCCCTCCTCGGCGACGGAGCCGTCATCGCCGCCGTGAACAGCGCGACGTCCGTCGTCGTCTCCGGCCACGAGGACGCCGTACGACAACTCGTCGACACGGCACAGCGACAGGGCCGCCGGGCCACGCGGCTGCACGTGTCGCACGCCTTCCACTCCCCGCTCATGGAGCCGATGCTGGCGGAGTTCGCCGGCATCGCCGCCCGGGTGACCTACCACCGCCCGACGCTCCACGCCGTCAGCACCCTCACCGGCGCCGCACTCGACGGCGACGACTGGACGAGCCCCGACTACTGGGTACGCCAGGTCCGCGAGGCCGTGCGCTTCCACGACGCGGCCCGCACGGCCGTCGACGCACTGGGCGTCGCACGGTTCCTCGAAATCGGCCCCGACCCCGTCCTGTCCGCATTGATCGACACGGCTCCGGCCACGTCCCTGCTGCGCCGAGACCGGGACGAACGCGAGACGGCCCTCGCAGCCGTCGCCGAACTGTTCGTACGCGGCACACCGGTCGACTGGGCAGCCGTCTTCGCGAACACCGGGGCACACGAGACACCCCTGCCGACGTACGCCTTCCAGCGTCGCCGCTACTGGCTCGAAGCGCCGCGCACCACCGTGGACGCGGCCGGTCTGGGCCTGCGTCCCGCCCGTCATCCACTGCTCGGCGCCGCCGTGTCCGTCGCCGACACGGACGCCCTGCTCCTCACCGCGCGCCTGTCCCTGGCCGACCAGCCCTGGCTCGCCGACCACGCCGTGGCGGGCACGGTGATCGTCCCCGGCACGGCGCTGCTGGAGCTGGCGCTGGCCGCCGGGGAGCGCGTCGGCTGCGACCATGTCGCCGACCTCACCCTGCACACGCCCCTCGCCCTCCCGGGCGACCGGCCCGTCGAACTCCAGGTGGGCGTCGAGCCCCCGGACCAGGCGGGACACCGCGCCCTGCGCGTCCACGCCCGCCCGCACGACCCGGACGCCGAACTGCCCTGGACGCTGCACGCCTCCGGCACGATCACCGAAGCCGGGCCGACCGGCGAGACATGGGACCTGCGCGCGTGGCCGCCACAGGGAGCGGAACAACTCGAACTCGACGGCCTCTACGACCGAATGGGGGCGGCGGGTCTGACGTACGGCCCCGCGTTCCGCGGACTGGAGGCCGTATGGCGCTCCGGGGACGACTGGTTCGCGCAGGCCACGCTGCCCGACGTGGTGGCGGACGGCGCCGACGGGTTCGGACTGCACCCGGCGCTGCTGGACACCGTGCTGCATACGCTGGGCCTTTGGCAGCAGGACGGCGCCCGGCTGCCGTTCCTGTGGTCCGGTGTACAGCTGTCGGCCGTCGGCGCGTCCACGGTCCGCGTCCGTGTGACACGGCGAGGCGAGGACACGGTGGAACTCCGGGTGGCCGACGCCACCGGCCAACCCGTGGCCACGATCGACAGCCTGCTGCTGCGCCCCGTCACCCTCACGGGCCAGGAGCCCGGCGAGGGCCTCGTCCGCGACGCGCTGTTCCGGGTGGAATGGCGCCCGCTCACCGAGACCGGGGACGCCCGGACCACCGACTGGGGTGTGCTGGGCGAGCTGCCGGCCGAGTCGACGGCCCGCTACGGCCCCGCCTTCCCCACCCAGTACCTGGACCTTGAGGCACTCCGCACGGCACTCGACGCCGGCACACAGCCGCCGAACACCGTCCTCCTGCCGATCGAGACGTCCGAGCGCCCCGTCCGGGAGACCATCACCGAGGCCCTCGACACGATCAAGGAGTGGCTGCGGGAGCCCCGTCTCGCCGAAACCCAACTGCTGGTCGTGCTCTCGGGACCGGACGACACCGAGGAGCCCCTCACCGCCCCGGCCGCGGCCGCCGTCCGCGGCCTGATCCGCACGGCCACGACCGAAAACCCCGGCCGCATCGCCCTCGCCGACCTCGACCTCGACGCCGCGTCCTGGGACACGCTCGCGAGTGTTCCGGCGACGGTCGGAGAGGTGGTCATCCGGCGGGGGGTGGCGCGAGTTCCGCGGATGGCGCGGATGGCTTCGGGTGGAGTGCTCGTCCCCCCGGTGGGTGCCGGTGGTTGGCGGATGGATGTGGTGGCGCAGGGGCGGCTGGATGGTGTCGGGCTGGTTCCTGAGCGGCCGCGTGAGTTGCGGGCAGGTGAGGTGCGGGTCGCCGTGCGGGCGGCCGGTGTCAACTTCCGTGATGTGCTGAATGTGCTGGGCATGTATCCGGGGGATGCGGGGCGGCTCGGGCACGAAGGTGCCGGTGTGGTCGTCGAGGTCGGTCCGGGGGTGACCGGACTTGCCGTCGGTGACCGGGTGATGGGCCTGCTGGACGGGGCCTTCGCTCCGACGGCGGTGACCGATGCTCGGTTGGTGGCGAGGGTGCCGGAAGGGTGGTCCTTCGAGCAGGCGGCGTCCGTGCCGATCGTGTTCTTGACCGCCTATTACGCCCTGATGGATCTGGGCCGGCTTCAGGCAGGCGAGTCGGTGCTGATCCACTCGGCTGCCGGCGGTGTGGGCATGGCGGCCGTGCAGCTGGCTCAGCAGCTGGGCGGTGATGTCTACGCGACGGCGAGTGAGCCGAAGTGGCCGGTCGTGCGTGAGCTGGGGGTGTTGGAGGGGCGGATCGCTTCGTCGCGGACGACGGAGTTCGAGGAGCGGTTCCAGCCCGGTGTGGATGTGGTGCTGGACTCGCTCGCGGGTGAGTTCGTGGACGCCTCGCTGCGGCTCGTACGCCCGGGTGGCCGGTTCGTGGAGATGGGCAAGACCGACATCCGGGATGCCGACGAGGTGCGGGCGGAGCACGGCGTCGACTACACCTCCTTCGACCTCATCGACGCCGGTCCTGACCGCATCGCGGAGATGTTCGCGGTGCTGCTGGAGCTGTTTGAGCGGGGTGTGCTGCGGCCGGTGAAGGTGACTGCCTTCGACCTGGGCAGGGCGCCGGAGGCGTTGCGGCTCCTCGGTCAGGCCAAGCATGTCGGGAAGGTCGTGCTGCGGGTGCCGTCGCCGTGGAGTGGCGAGGGCACGGTGTTGATCACGGGCGGGACGGGAGGTCTGGGTGCGGAGGTCGCCCGGCATCTGGTCACCGCGCATGGCGTACGGGACCTGCTGCTCGTCTCGCGGCGCGGGCCGAAGGCGCCGGGTGTTACCGAACTCCTGGCGGAGCTGGAGGAGTTGGGTGCTCGGGTGTCTGTCCGGGCGTGTGACGTGTCCGACCGTGTCGCGTTGGCTGGTGTGCTGGACGGGGTGGACCTGTCTGGTGTGGTGCACGCGGCGGGTGTTATCGATGACGGTCTGATCGGTGATCTTTCGGTTGAGCGGGTGGGCCGGGTGGTGGCGGCGAAGGCTGAGTCGGCGCTGCTTTTGCACGAGTTGACCGCCGACCGTGATCTGTCGGCGTTCGTGTTGTTCTCGTCGTTCGCGGGTGTGGTGGGCAATGCCGGTCAGGCGGCGTACTCGGCCGCCAACAACGTCCTGGATGCGCTGGCTGTGGCCCGTCGAGCTCAGGGCCTGCCGGCGGTGTCGCTGGCGTGGGGCATGTGGGCGAACGCGGACGGCATGGGTGGCACGCTGGGTGAGGCGGAGCTGGAGCGGATGGCTTGGCAGGGCTTCCCGGCGTTGGAGACGAGTGAGGGTCTCGCCCTGCTCGATGCCGCGCTGCTGGTGAACGAGCCGCTCGCGGTCCCCGTCGCCCTGCGCACCTCGGCCCTGGCGGCCGTCCGCGACAGCCTCCCCGGCATCCTGCACGACCTGCTGCCGGTCAGGGCGCGTCGCCGTACCGTCGGCGCGGCGACGGCGGCCGACGGCGAACTGGCCCGCCGACTCGCCGGGCTGGCGCCGGCCGAACAGCGCAGGGCTGTGCTGGACATGGTCCAGGCGCAGGTCGCGACCGCGCTCGGCCATGCCTCGGCGGCATCCCTGGATGAGAACCGCAGCTTCAAGGACCTGGGGTTCGACTCGCTGACTGCCGTCGATCTGCGCAACCGCCTGGGCTCCGCCACCGGCGTCACGCTTCCCGCCACCCTTGTCTTCGACCACCCGAACCCGAACTCCCTCACCGACTTCCTCCTCGAACGGGTCCTCGGCGAGCTCACCACCCAGGCGCCCAGGCATCCGCGCACGCAGGTGACGACCGGCGTCGATGAGCCGGTGGCGATCGTGGGGATGGGGTGTCGTTTCCCGGGCGGCGCGGATTCGGCCGAGGGGCTGTGGGATCTCGTAACTGAAGGCCGGGATGGGCTCACGGCTCTCCCGATGGATCGTGGCTGGGACCCCGCCCTGCTGGAGGGTCTTGCCGCGGTCGGCGGATTCGTGGACGACGTGGCGCTGTTCGATGCCGAGTTGTTCGGGATCTCGCCGCGTGAGGCGCTCGCCATGGATCCGCAGCAGCGGCTGCTGTTGGAGACGGCGTGGGAGGCCTTGGAGGACGCCGGAATTGATCCGGCGTCGCTGCGGGGCACGCCGACCGGCGTCTACGCCGGCGTCTCCGCCAACGGTTACGGCAGCGGCACCGTCGCCGATCCGCAGGGCAACACCGAGGGATACCTGCTGACGGGCAGCACCCCCAGCGTCGCGTCCGGTCGACTGGCGTACACCCTCGGGCTGGAGGGGCCGGCCTTGTCCGTGGACACCGCGTGTTCCTCGGCGCTGGTGGCGTTGCATCTGGCGTGCCAGGCGTTGCGCTCGGGGGAGTGCGATGTGGCGTTGGCCGGTGGTGCGACGGTGATGGCGACCCCGGGCATCTTTCTGGAGTTCGCGCGGCAGGGCGGGCTGGCCGGGGACGGTCGGTGCAAGTCGTTCGCCGAGGGTGCTGACGGGACGGGTTGGGCGGAGGGCGGGGGCATCCTCGTCCTGGAGCGGCTCTCCGACGCCCGCCGGAACAACCATCCCGTGCTGGCGGTGGTGCGGGGCAGTGCGGTGAACCAGGACGGTGCGTCCAACGGGCTGACGGCGCCGCACGGTCCCTCGCAGCAGCGGGTGATCCGGCAGGCGCTGGCTTCTGCGGGCCTGGATGCCGGCGAGGTGGATGCCGTCGAGGCGCACGGCACGGGTACGCGTCTCGGCGATCCGATCGAGGCGCAGGCTCTGCTCGCGACCTATGGACAGGCCCGTCGCGATGACGAGCCGTTGTGGCTGGGTTCGATCAAGTCGAACATCGGGCATGCGCAGGCGGCGGCCGGTGTGGCGAGCATCGTGAAGATGGTCATGGCGCTGCGTCGGGAGGCGCTGCCGCGCACTCTGCATGTCGACGAGCCGTCCTCGCATGTGGACTGGACCTCGGGCGCGGTTGAGCTGCTGCGGCAGGAGCGGGCCTGGCCGCGTGGCGGGCGGGTGCGTCGGGCGGGCGTGTCGTCCTTCGGTATCAGCGGCACCAACGCCCACGTCATCCTCGAAGAAGCCCCGGCCACTCCGGCGCCCCGCAAGCCCGAGCCCCCGGTTGACCTTCCGGTGATTCCATGGGTCGTGTCGGCCCGTACCGCCGAGGCCCTGCGCGCCGGTACGGCACGACTGGCCGCGCACCTCGCAACCCATGACGTCGACCCGGCCGATGTCGGATTGTCCCTGGCCACGACCCGTGCCGCTCTGGAGCACCGGGCCGTGGTGCTCGGCCGCGACGGTGACGCGCTGCGCTCGGGCCTCGCCGAGCCCGCCGTGACCGGGGTGGTCGCCGACGGCCGTACCGCCTGGATGTTCACGGGTCAGGGCAGCCAGCGCCTCGGCATGGGACGTGAACTGCACGCCGCCTACCCGGTGTTCGCGGGCGCCTTCGACGAGACGGCCGCGTTGCTCGAAGCCGAGCTGGCCGGGGCGGAAGGTTTCCCGCTCCCGCTGCGAGACGTGCTGTTCGCCGGCGAGGGCTCCGAAGCCGCCGCCCTCCTCGACCGCACCGGCTACGCACAGGCCGCCCTGTTCACGATCCAGGTCGCCTCGGTGGAGTTGCTGCGAGCGTGGGGTGCGGTGCCGGATGTGGTGCTCGGTCACTCCATCGGCGAGTACGCCGCCGCCTACACGGCAGGTGTCTTCCAACTCCCGGACGCGGTACGGTTGGTGGCCGCCCGGGCTCGTCTGATGCAGGCCCTGCCCGAGGGCGGTGCCATGGCCGCCGTAGAGGCCGACGAGGCCGAGGTCACCGAACTCCTCACCACCGACGACGTGACCATCGCCGCCGTCAACGGACCGGCCGCCGTCGTCGTCTCCGGCACGGAGGACGGCGTCGAGCGTGTCATGGCCGCCCTCCGTGAACGCGGTCGCCGGGTCACCCGCCTCCGCGTCTCCCACGCCTTCCACTCCCCGCTCATGGAGCCCATGCTCGACGAGTTCGCCGCCATCGCCGAGCAGATCACCTACCGACGACCTGCCGTGACGGCGGCCTCCTCGGTCAGCGGTGAGACCGTCGGCGAGGCCGACTGGACCACCCCGTCCTACTGGGTTCAGCAGGTGCGCCGCCCCGTCCTCTTCCACGACGCCCTGAGGACCGCCACCGGCTCGCTCGGTGCCACGCGGCTGCTGGAGATCGGTCCCGATCCGGTGCTGAGCGGGCTCGTCGACCCGGCGGTGGGGCCCGCCTTCTCCGTACTGCGCAAGGGGCGCCCGGAGGCCGAGACGCTGGTCTCCGCCCTGGCCGAACTCTTCGTCCGGGGGGCCCGTGCCGACTGGGCCGCTCTGTTCGAGGGCAGCGGCGCCCGCCGGGTGCCGCTGCCGACGTACGCCTTCCAACGGCAGCGGTACTGGCTGGAGTCGGCTGCTGCCGCCGCCGATGTGCGGGGCCTCGGGCTCAGGGCCGCCGATCACCCGCTGCTCGGCGCCGCCGTCCCCGTGGCCGGCTCCGGCACGCTGCTTCTGACGTCCCGGCTGTCGGTCCGTACGCATCCCTGGCTCGCCGATCATGTCGTGGCCGGGAGTGTTGTCGTACCGGGTACGGCGTTCGTCGAACTCGCCCTCCAGGCCGGTGACCGTGCCGACTGCGGCAGGCTGGCCGAACTCACCCTCCAGGCGCCGCTCGTCCTGCCACCCGGTGCGGGCGTCACCGTCCAGATCGTCGTCGAGGCCCCGGCGGCCGACGGCGGCGGCCGGGCGCTTCACGTGTACGCCCGGCCCGACGACGCGGCCCCTGACCAGGCCTGGACCCTGCACGCCACCGGCCTCCTCGACAACGCGACGGCCGCCTTCCCGGACGCGGCCGAACTACGGACGTGGCCGCCGGCCGGGGCCCGCGAGCTGGCCCTCGGCGAGCTGTACGAGCGACTGGCCGGGTCCGGACTGTCCTACGGGCCCACCTTCCGCGGCCTGGCGCGCGTCTGGACGTCCGGCGACGACCTGCTCGTCGAGGCCGCCCTCCCCGAGCCGGCCGTGGGCGAGGCGACCGCGTTCGGGCTGCATCCGGCACTCCTCGACACCGTGCTGCACGCCCTCGCCCTGCGCGCGGGGGAGGAACAGGGCGCGTTGTTGCCGTTCCTGTGGTCGGGGGCGTCCTTCCACACCGTCGGCGCGAGCGTCGTACGGGCCCGGCTCACGCCGCGCGGGACCGACGCGTACGCCCTGCACGTCGCGGACGCCGCGGGCGGCCCCGTCGTCATGGTCGACTCGCTGGTGCTGCGCCCCGTGTCCGCGGCCGACCTCGCCCGGGCGGCGACCGGCCCGGACGACCTGTACCGCCTCGACTGGGTGCCCGAGCCCACGGACCGCGCCGGGAGCGCCCGCACCGGCCACTGGGCCGTCGTCGGCGACCCCGACTCGGCGGGGTGGCGCGAGTCCGGCGTGCCCACGAGGCACTACGCCGACCTGGACGCCCTCGTCGCCGCGCTCGAAGCGGGCGAGCCCGCACCCTCGGCCGTCGGGCTGACAGTGGCGGCCAACTCTGGTGAAGTCCCAAGTGCGGTTGCTGATCTCCTGGGTGCCATGCGGACCTGGCTCGCACACGAGAGGTGGGCGGACACCCCCCTGGTGGCACTGACCACCGGGGCGGTCGCCCACAGCCCCGCCACCGGCACCGGCAACAGGACTGGCACCGGCATGATCCCGGCCCTTGCCGGCGCCGGTGCGTGGGGCCTGGTCCGGTCGGCGATCAGCGAGCACCCCGGACGCCTCGCCCTCGCCGACGTCGACGGCACCGCGGCCTCGTACCGCACCCTCGCGGAACGGCTCTCACCCCTGGACGAGCCCGAACTCGCCCTCCGCGACGGCGAGGTCCGGACTCCCCGCCTCGTACGGATGGCCTCGGACGGCGTCCACGTACCGCCGGTCGTGCCCGCGGGCATGACGTGGCGCATGGAGGTCGCCCGGCGCGGTCGCCTGGACGGCGTGGCGCCGGTCACCGAGGAACCGCGGGCCCTTGGCCCCGGTGAGGTGCGGGTCGCGGTGCGGGCGGCCGGCGTGAACTTCCGCGATGTGCTGAACGTGCTGGGCACGTATCCCGGTGATGCGGGGCGGCTCGGGCACGAGGGTGCCGGTGTCGTCGTCGAGGTGGGCCCGGAGGTGACCGGACTTGCCGTCGGTGACCGCGTGATGGGCCTGCTGGACGGCGCCTTCGGGCCGACGGCCGGCACCGACGCGCGGCTGCTGGCACGGATCCCGGAAGGGTGGACGTTCGAGCAGGCGGCCTCCGTGCCGATCGTGTTCCTGACCGCCTACCACGCTCTGGTCGACCTCGCCGGTCTGAAGAAGGGCGAGTCGGTGCTGATTCACGCCGCCGCCGGCGGCGTCGGAACGGCTGCCGTGCAGCTGGCCCGGCATCTGGGTGCCGAGGTGTACGCGACCGCCAGCGAGCCCAAGTGGCCGGTGCTGCGTGAGCTGGGAGTGAACGAGGAGCGGATCGCCTCCTCGCGGACCACCGAGTTCGAGGAGCGGTTCCGGTCGGGTGTCGACGTGGTGCTGGACGCTCTGGCCGGGGAGTTCGTGGATGCCTCGCTGCGGCTGGTACGGCCCGGTGGCCGGTTCCTCGAAATGGGCAAGGCCGATATCCGGGACCCCGAGGAGGTGGCCGCCGCTCACCCCGGCATCAGCTACCAGGCGTTCGACACCTACGACGCCGGGCCCGACCGGATCGCCGAGATGTGGGCCGCGCTGCTGGAGCTGTTCGAGCAGGGGGCACTGCGGCCGATGCGGGTGACCGCCTACGACCTGGCAAGGGCTGCGGACGCGCTGCGGCTGCTCGGCCGGGCCAGGCATGTGGGCAAGGTCGTGCTGCGGGTGCCGTCGCCGTGGAGTGGCGTGGGGGCCGTGCTGATCACGGGTGGGACCGGTGGTCTGGGCGCCGAGGTTGCCCGGCACCTGGTTGCTGCCCATGGCGTACGGGATCTGCTGCTGGTCTCCCGGCGCGGACCCGAGGCTCGCGGCGCCGCTGAACTCCGCATGGAACTTGAGGAGTTGGGGGCTCGCGTTCGCGTGGAAGCCTGTGACGTCTCCGACCGTGCGGCGCTGGCCGCCGTCCTGGACGGGGTCGAGCTGTCGGGTGTGGTGCATGCGGCGGGTGTGCTGGATGACGGGTTGGTCGCTGATCTGACGCCTGAGCGGTTGGCTGGTGTGCTGGCGGCGAAGGCTGAGTCGGCGGTGCATCTGCATGAGTTGACCGCTGGTCGTGATCTGTCGGCGTTCGTGTTGTTCTCGTCGTTCGCGGGTGTGGTGGGCAATGCCGGTCAGGCGGCGTACTCGGCTGCGAACAACGTCCTGGACGCGTTGGCTGTGGCCCGTCGTGCCGAAGGGCTGCCCGCCGTGTCGCTGGCCTGGGGCATGTGGGAGGCCGGCATGGGGGGCCGGTTGGCGCAGGCGGATGTGGCGCGATTGCGGCGGGGAGGGCTGCCGCCGCTCGCCGCGCGCGAGGCGCTGGCCCTGCTGGACGCGGCGCTCGTCGTGAACGAGCCGAACGCCGTGCCCGTCGCCCTGCGGACCTCGGCCCTCGCCGCCGGTGGCCGGGTGCCGTTCGTGCTGCGGGGCCTGGTGCCTGCGGCCGGGCGGCGCTGGGGAGTCGCCGCGTCGGGCGCGGCCGCGAGCGGCGGTGGCCTGCGGGAGCGGCTGCGCGGGCTGGGCTCCGTGGAGCGGGACCGAGCGGTGCTGGACGCGGTGCTGACCGAGGTGGCCGGCGTGCTGGGGCACGCCTCGGCCGGCGCGGTGGACGCCTCACGGGCGTTCAAGGAGCTGGGCTTCGACTCACTGACGGCCGTGGATCTCCGTAACCGACTGAACAGCGCCACCGGACTGCAGCTGCCCGCCACCCTCATCTTCGACCATCCCACCATCCTCTCCCTGCGAGATCACCTCAGCGCCGAACTCGGCCCCGTCGACGACGGCGACACCGCCTTCCTGATGGGCGAGTTGGACAAACTCCGCACGGTCCTCGCCGAGACCGCGCCGACCGCGGACGACGCCGCCCGCGCGGCGATCGACGACCGGCTCCAGCAACTGCTCGCCGCCTGGTCGGCCGGCGTGTCCGAGGGCGGCGAGGGCGCCGACCAAGGCAACCGCGTCGCACTCGAGGACGCCACCGACGACGAGCTCTTCGCCCTGCTCGACGACAAGCCCTGGGCCACCGACTGACCGCTCGGCCCCCGAGCCCCGACCCATCCCCCCTGAGCCCCTCACCCCCCACTCCGCCAAGCCCCTGATGCGGCTCTCCGCGCTCTCGAAGGACAAGGAACAGATGGCGAACGAGGAAAAGCTCCGCGAATACCTCAAGCGTGCTATCGCCGACGCCCAGGACGCCCACCTTCGTCTGCGCGAGGCCGAGGCCAAGGACCACGAGCCGATCGCCATCGTCGGGATGGGCTGCCGCTTCCCCGGCGGCGTCGCCTCCCCGGAGGACCTGTGGGGGATGGTGAGCGGCGGTGGGGAGGGCATCACGGCGTTCCCCACCGACCGCGGCTGGGACCTGGACGCCCTGTTCGCGACCGACGAGGAGCGGGTGGCGGGCACCTCGGCCACCCGCGAGGGCGGGTTCCTGCACGAGGCCGCCGAGTTCGACGCCGAGGCGTTCGGCATCTCCCCGCGCGAAGCCCTGGCCATGGACCCGCAGCAGCGGCTGCTGCTGGAGACCTCCTGGGAGGCTCTGGAGCGCGCCGGCATCGACCCGCTGTCCCTGCGCGGCACGGCGACCGGTGTCTTCGCCGGGCTCATGTACCACGACTACGCCTCCCGGCTGCGGGAAGTGCCCAAGGACGTCGCCGGGTTCCTCGCCAACGGCAACGCGGGCAGCGTCTTCTCCGGCCGCATCGCCTACGTCTTCGGCTTCGAAGGCCCGGCCGTCACCATCGACACCGCCTGCTCCTCCTCCCTCGTCGCCCTGCACCTGGCCTGCCAGTCCCTGCGCTCCGGCGAGTGCGCGACGGCCCTCGCGGGCGGTGTGACGGTGATGGCGGCGCCGACGACCTTCGTCGAGTTCTCCCGGCAGGGCGGACTCGCCGGGGACGGCCGGTGCAAGGCCTTCGCCGACGACGCCGACGGCACCGGATGGGCGGAGGGTGCCGGCGTCCTCGTACTGGAACGCCTCTCCGACGCCCAGCGCCTCGGCCACCCGGTCCTCGCCGTGATCCGGGGCAGCGCCGTCAACCAGGACGGCGCCTCCAACGGCCTCAGCGCGCCCAACGGACCCGCCCAGCAGCGCGTCATCCGCCAGGCGCTGGAATCGGCGCGGCTCACCGCCGCCGACGTGGACGCCGTGGAGGCGCACGGCACGGGCACGCGGCTCGGCGACCCCATCGAGGCGCAGGCCCTGCTCGCCACCTACGGCAAGGGACGGGACGAGCGCAACCCCGTCTGGCTCGGCTCCGTGAAGTCCAACATCGGGCACACTCAGGCGGCCGCCGGCGCGGCCGGCATCATCAAGATGGTCATGGCGCTGCGCGCCCGCCGGCTGCCGCCCACGCTCCACGCCGACCGGCCCAGCTCCCACGTCGACTGGTCGGCCGGTGCCGTCCGCCTCCTCACCGAGGCCCGGCCCTGGCCCACCGCGGGGCACCCCCGCAGGGCCGCCGTGTCCTCCTTCGGCATCAGCGGCACCAACGCCCACGTCGTCCTCGAAGAAGCTCCCGAGGCCACGCCCGACGACACCGACGAGGCGTACGGCACCCTGCCGGCCGTCCCCTGGGTCCTGACCGCCCGGAGCGCCGAGGCACTGGAGGCCCAGGCCGAACGCCTCGCCGCCCATGTCACCGCCTCCGACGCCGCCGCCCTCGACATCGGCCACAGCCTGGCCACCGGCCGCGCGACCCTCGAGCACCGGGCCGTCCTCCTCGGCCCCGACCGCACCACCCTGCGCGCCGCCCTGGACGACCTCACCGGCACCGCGACCGCCGTCAAGGGAGCCGTCACCGAGGGCCGTACCGCCTGGCTGTTCACCGGCCAGGGCAGCCAGCGCCCCGGCATGGGCCGCGAACTGCACGCCGCCCACCCGGCTTACGCGCGCGCCTTCGACGAGATCTGCGCCCTCCTCGACGCCGAACTCACCGACGCCCCCGGCTTCGACGCACCCGTGCGCGACGTGTGCCTCGCCGAGCCCGGCACCCCCGAGGCCGCGCTCCTCGACCGCACGGGCTACGCCCAGACGGCCATCTTCGCCGTCGAGGCCGCCCTCGTGGCCCTGCTGCGCGGCTGGGGCGCCGAACCCGACGTCGTCATCGGCCACTCGATCGGCGAGATCGTCGCCGCCCACGCCGCCGGAGCCCTCGAACTCCCCGACGCGGTACGGCTGGTCGCGGCCCGCGCCCGCCTGATGCAGGCACTCCCGGACGGCGGCGCGATGGCCGCGATCGAGGCGGACGAGAGCGAAGTCACCGCGCTCCTCACCGACGGCGCCGTCATCGCCGCCGTCAACGGCCCGCGCGCCGTCGTGGTCTCCGGCACCGAGCCGGCCGTCGAACGGATCATGGAGGCCGCCCGCGCACGCGAACTGCGCGTGACCCGCCTGCGCGTCAGCCACGCCTTCCACTCCCCGCTCATGGCCCCCATGACCGACGAGTTCGCCGAGACCATCGCGGGCATCGCCCGCCGCCGCCCCCTCGTGCCCGCCGTCAGCACCCTCACCGGACGGGCCGCCGACGACGACTGGGCGAGCCCCGACTACTGGGTACGACAGGTACGCGACGCCGTACGCTTCCACGCCGCCGTCGACACCGCCACCACCGAACTCGGCGTCAGCCGCTTCCTGGAGATCGGCGCGGACCCCGTCCTCTCCGGCCTGATCCAGACCGCCGCCCCCGACACGACCGCCGTGGCCACCCTGCGCGAGGGCCGCGACGAGTGCGCCACGGTGCTCACCGCGCTCGCCGAGATGTTCGTACGGGGCGCCGCCGCCGACTGGGCCGCCGTGTTCGCCGGCACCGGAGCCCGGCACACCGACCTGCCCACCTACGCCTTCCAGCGGCACCGCTACTGGCTCGACGCCACCCGCTCCGCCTCCGACGCCCGCGGCCTCGGCCTCGGTGTCGCCGGGCACCCGCTGCTGGGCGCCGCCGTGGCCGTCGCCGGCTCCGACAACGTCCTGCTCACCGCACGCCTCTCCGTCGCCACCACCCCCTGGCTCGCCGACCACCTGGTCGGCGGCCTCGCCGTCGTCCCCGGTACCGCCCTCGTCGAACTCGCCGTCCAGGCGGGCCTGCGCGTCGAATGCGACCACCTCGACGAACTCACCCTCCAGGCCCCGCTGATCCTCCCCGAGCAGGGCGCCGCCCAGGTCCAGGTCGTCATCGACGCCGCCACCGACGACGGCCACCGCACGGTCCGCGTCTACTCCCGCGCCGACGACGCCGAGGTCGAACAGGCCTGGACGCTCCACGCCACCGGCACCGTGAGCAACCGCACCACCCCCGGCGACACCTGGAACCTGCACGCCTGGCCGCCCGCCGACGCCGAGCCCGAGGACCTCGCCGGCCTCTACGACCGCCTCACCGACGTCGGCCTCCAGTACGGCCCCGCCTTCCGCGGCATCACCCGCGTCTGGCGCGACGCCGACGACTGGTACGTCGAGGCCGCCCTCCCCGAGCCCGCCGCCGGCGAGGCGACGGCATTCGGGCTGCACCCCGCCCTCCTCGACACCGTCCTGCACACCCTCGCCCTGCGCGGTGGCGACGGGAAGACCGCGCTCCTGCCGTTCCTGTGGTCCGGGGTGACCCTCACCGCGGTCGGTGCCACGTCGGTCCGCGCCCGGCTGCGCATGCGCGGCGACGGCGAGATCGACCTGCGCGTCGCCGACGCGACGGGCGAACCGGTGGCCACGGTCGACTCCCTCCTCCTGCGCCCCGTCTCGACCACGGACCTCGCCGCCCAGCAGGCCACCCGGACCACCCCCGGCACCGAGCACCTGTTCCGCGTGGAGTGGACGGCCGGCGCCGCGCCCACCACCGACCGGCAGCCCGCAGGCACGGTGGTCGTCGGCGCCTCGGTCCACGGCCTCGACGCCCCGGTCCACCCCCACCTGGACGCGCTGCTCACCGCGCTCGACCACGGGGCTGAGACCCCGCGTCAGGTCCTGCTGCCCGTCACCTCCGAAGGCCCCGTCGCAGATGTCCTCGCCGAGACCCTGCTGGTGGTGCAACGCTGGCTGAGCGAGCCGAAGTTCGCCGACTCCCGCCTGGTCATTGTCACCTCGCGCGGCGTCGCCGTGACACCCCAGGACACCCCCGATCCGACCGCCGCAGGCATCTGGGGCCTCCTGCGCTCCGCCATGAACGAGCACCCCGGCCGCTTCGCCCTCCTCGACCTCGACGACAGCGAGCTGCCCCCCGCCGCCCTGCCCATGGACGACACGGACCAGATCGCCGTGCGGGACGGTCAGGTGTCGGTGCCGCGGATGGTGCGGATGGCTTCGGGTGGGGTGTTGGTGCCCCCGGTGGGTGCGGGCGCCGGTGGTTGGCGGATGGATGTGGTGGCGCAGGGGCGGCTCGACGGTGTCGGGCTGGTCGCCGAGGCGCCGCGCGAACTGCGGGCCGGTGAGGTGCGCGTCGCGGTGCGGGCGGCCGGTGTCAACTTCCGTGATGTGCTGAATGTGCTGGGCATGTATCCGGGGGATGCGGGGCGGCTCGGCCATGAGGGTGCTGGCGTGGTCGTCGAGGTCGGTCCGGGGGTGACCGGACTTGCCGTCGGTGACCGGGTGATGGGCCTGCTGGACGGCGCGTTCGGCCCGATGGCCACCACCGATGCCCGGCTGCTGGCTCGGATACCCGACGGCTGGTCCTTCGAGCAGGCGGCGTCCGTGCCGATCGTGTTCCTGACCGCCTATTACGCCCTGATGGATCTGGGCAGGCTTCAGGCGGGCGAGTCGGTGCTGATCCACTCGGCCGCCGGCGGTGTGGGGATGGCTGCGGTGCAGCTGGCTCAGCATCTGGGCGGTGAGGTGTTCGCGACGGCGAGTGAGCCGAAGTGGCCGGTCGTGCGTGAACTGGGCGTCCGGGAGGAGCGGATCGCTTCGTCGCGGACGACGGAGTTCGAGGAGCGGTTCCGGCCGGGTGTGGATGTGGTGCTGGACTCGCTCGCGGGTAAGTTCGTGGACGCCTCGCTGCGGTTGGTGCGGCCTGGTGGCCGGTTCGTGGAGATGGGCAAGACCGACATCCGCGATGCCGACGAGGTGCGGGCCGAGTACGGAGTGTCGTACCGCTCCTTCGACCTGATGGACGCCGGTCCGGACCGGATCGCCGAGATGTGGACCGCACTGCTGGAGTTGTTCGAGCGGGGTGTGCTGCGGCCGGTGAAGGTGACTGCCTTCGACCTGGGCAGGGCGCCGGAGGCGTTGCGGCTCCTCGGTCAGGCCAGGCATGTGGGCAAGGTTGTCCTCTCAGTGCCGTCGCCGTGGAGTGGCGGGGGCACGGTGCTGATCACGGGCGGGACCGGTGGGTTGGGTGCGGAGGTCGCCCGGCATCTGGTCACCGCGCATGGCGTACGGGACCTGCTGCTGGTGTCCCGGCGGGGCGAGGAAGCCCCGGGCGCGCGTGAACTTGCATCAGAGCTCACCGAGTTGAGTGCTCGGGTGTCTGTCCGTGCGTGTGACGTGTCCGACCGTGATGCGCTGGCCGGTGTGCTGGACGGGGTGGACCTGTCTGGTGTGGTGCACGCGGCGGGTGTTCTCGATGACGGCCTGATCGGTGATCTTTCGGCTGAGCGGGTGGGCCGGGTGGTGGCGGCCAAGGCTGAATCGGCCTTGCATTTGCACGAGTTGACCGCTGGTCGTGATCTGTCGGCGTTCGTGTTGTTCTCGTCGTTCGCGGGTGTGGTGGGCAATGCCGGCCAGGCGGCGTACTCGGCTGCGAACAACGTTCTGGACGCGTTGGCTGTGGCCCGTCGTGCCGAAGGGCTGCCCGCGGTGTCGCTGGCGTGGGGCATGTGGGCGAACGCGGACGGCATGGGTGGCACGCTGGGTGAGGCGGAGCTGGAGCGGATGGCTCGGCAGGGCTTCCCGGCGTTGGAGACGAGCGAGGGTCTCGCCCTGCTGGATGCCGCGCTGCTGGTGAACGAGCCGCTCGCGGTCCCTGTCGCCCTGCGCACCTCGGCCCTGGCGGCCGTCCGCGACAGCCTCCCCGGCATCCTGCGAGGACTCGTACCCGCCGCCGACCGCCGACGCCGGGCTGTCGGCCAAGCGGGGACAGTGGCAGCCACCGGCCTGGCGCGCAAGCTGGCCGAGCTCCAGCCGGCCGAGCAGGAGCGCCAGTTGCTGGATCTGGTGCAGGGGCAGGTCGCCGCGGTGCTCGGCCACGCGTCCGCTGGGTCGGTCGACGCGTCCCGTGCCTTCAAGGACCTCGGATTCGACTCCCTGACCGCCGTCGATCTGCGCAACCGCCTCGGCTCCGCCACCGGCATCACGCTCCCCGCCACCCTCGTCTTCGACCACCCGACGCCCACGGCCCTCGCCGACTTCCTCAAGACCCAGCTGCTGGGGGCGGTGGATGCCGAAGCGACCGCCGTCACCCGCCCACGCGCGTCCCTCGATGAGCCGGTGGCGATCGTGGGGATGGGGTGTCGTTTCCCGGGCGGCGCGGATTCGGCCGAGGGGCTGTGGGATCTCGTAACTGAAGGCCGGGATGGGCTCACGGCTCTCCCGATGGATCGTGGCTGGGACCCCGCCCTGCTGGAGGGTCTTGCCGCGGTCGGCGGATTCGTGGACGACGTGGCGCTGTTCGATGCCGAGTTGTTCGGGATCTCGCCGCGTGAGGCGCTCGCCATGGATCCGCAGCAGCGGCTGCTGTTGGAGACGGCGTGGGAGGCCCTGGAGGACGCCGGAATTGACCCGGCCTCGCTGCGGGGCACGCCGACCGGCGTCTACGCCGGCGTCTCCGGGAGCGGCTACGGCGGCAACATGCAGAGTCCGCAGGGGGAGACCGGTGGCTATCTGCTGACGGGCAGCACGCCGAGTGTGGCTTCGGGGCGGCTGTCGTACGTGTTCGGGCTGGAAGGCCCGGCGGTCTCGGTGGACACCGCGTGCTCGTCGGCGCTCGTCGCCCTGCATCTGGCGTGCCAGGCGTTGCGCTCGGGGGAGTGCGATCTGGCGTTGGCCGGCGGCGCGACGGTGATGGCGACCCCGGGCATCTTTCTGGAGTTCGCGCGGCAGGGCGGGCTGGCCGGGGACGGTCGGTGCAAGTCGTTCGCCGAGGGTGCTGACGGGACGGGTTGGGCGGAGGGCGGGGGCATCCTCGTCCTGGAGCGGCTCTCCGACGCTCGGCGCCTCGGGCATACGGTCCTGGCGGTGGTGCGGGGCAGTGCGGTGAACCAGGACGGTGCGTCCAACGGGCTGACGGCGCCGAACGGTCCCTCGCAGCAGCGAGTGATCCGGCAGGCGCTGGCCTCCGCGGGCCTGGACGCCGCCGACGTGGACGCCGTCGAGGCACACGGCACCGGTACCCGGCTCGGCGACCCCATCGAGGCGCAGGCCCTGCTCGCGACGTACGGTCAAGCACACGCCGACGACGAGCCGTTGTGGCTGGGTTCGATCAAGTCGAACATCGGGCATGCGCAGGCGGCGGCCGGTGTGGCGAGCATCGTGAAGATGGTCATGGCGCTGCGTCGGGAGGCGCTGCCGCGCACTCTGCATGTCGACGAGCCGTCCTCGCATGTGGACTGGACCTCGGGCGCGGTTGAGCTGCTGAAGCAGGAGCGGGCCTGGCCGCGTGGCGAGCGGGTGCGTCGAGCGGGCGTGTCGTCCTTCGGTATCAGCGGCACCAACGCCCACGTCATCCTCGAAGAAGCCCCCACCACCCCCTCTCCCCGTCGGCCGGAGTCCCCGACCCACCTGCCCGTCATTCCCTGGGTACTCTCGGGACGCAGTCGGCAGGCCATGGACGCACAGGCGGAACGGCTCGACGCCTTCCTCGCCGGACGGCCCGAACTGTCCCCGCTCGACGTGGGGTTGTCCCTGGCCGCATCTCGTACGGCCCTGGAGCACCGGGCCGTGGTGCTCGGCCGGGACGGTGACGCGCTGCGCTCGGGCCTCGCCGAGCCCGCCGTCACCGGGGTGGTCGCCGACGGCCGTACCGCCTGGATGTTCACGGGTCAGGGCAGCCAGCGCCTGGGCATGGGGCGTGAACTGCATGCCGCCTACCCCGTGTTCGCGGGCGCGTTCGACGAGACGGCCGCACTGCTCGAAGCCGAGCTGGCCGGGGCGGAAGGCTTCCCGCTCCCGCTGCGGGACGTGCTGTTCGCCGCCGAGGGCTCCGAAGCCGCCGCCCTCCTCGACCGCACCGGGTACGCACAGGCCGCCCTCTTCACCGTCGAGACCGCGCTCGCGACGCTCCTGGGCTCCTGGGGCCTGCGCCCGGATGTTGTGCTCGGTCACTCCATCGGCGAGTACGCCGCGGCCTACACGGCCGGTGTCTTCCAACTTCCGGACGCGGTACGGCTGGTGGCCGCCCGCGCCCGTCTGATGCAGGCCCTGCCCGAGGGCGGCGCCATGGCCGCCGTAGAGGCCGACGAGGCTGAGGTCACCGAACTCCTCACCACCGACGACGTGACCATCGCCGCCGTCAACGGACCGGCCGCCGTCGTCGTCTCCGGCACGGAGGACGGCGTCGAGCGTGTCATGGCCGCCCTCCGTGAACGCGGTCGCCGGGTCACCCGCCTCCGCGTCTCCCACGCCTTCCACTCCCCACTCATGGAGCCCATGCTCGACGAGTTCGCCGCCATCGCCGAGCAGATCACCTACCGACGACCGACCCTCCCCGCCGTCAGCACGCTGACCGGTGCCGCGCTCGCCGAGGGCGACGGAGACTGGACCACCCCCGGCTACTGGGTGCGCCAGGTGCGCGAGGCCGTCCGCTTCCACGACGCCGCTCGCACGGCCGCGGACGACCTCGGTGCCTTACGTTTCCTCGAACTCGGCCCCGACCCGGTGCTGTCCGCCGTGGTGGAACCGGCGTTCGCTGTCGGCGCGTTGCGCAGGGACCGGTCCGAGGCGGAGACCGCGCTTCGTGCCGTGGCCGAGCTGTACGTCCGTGGTACCGCCGTCGACTGGTCGGCCCTGTTCGAGGGCAGCGGCGCCGCGCGCACGGCATTGCCGACGTACGCCTTCCAGCGTGAGCGGTACTGGCTGCGCGACGCCGGTTCGGGCGGCGACGCCCGCGGGCTCGGGCTCAGGGCCGCCGATCATCCGCTGCTCGGCGCCGCCGTCCCCGTGGCCGGCTCCGACACGCTGCTGCTCACGTCCCGGCTGTCGGTCCGTACGCATCCCTGGCTCGCGGACCATGCCGTGGGCGCGGCCGTCGTCGTGCCGGGGGCGGCGCTGGTCGAGCTCGCCCTGGCGGCGGCCGACCGCGTCAGCTGTGAGCGCCTCGACGAACTCACCCTCCAGGCCCCGCTGGTGCTCCCCGAGCAGGGCGCCGTCCAGATCCAGATCGCGCTCGACGCACCCGACGACACGGGCGCCCGCCCGCTGCGGCTGTTCGCGCGTCCGGACGCCACCGCCGACGACAGCACCTGGATCCTGCATGCCGAGGGCACGGTGAGCGCCGGCACGGCACCCGCGCCGTCCTCGGAGCTGCGGACCTGGCCTCCGGCGGACGCCGACCGGGTGGACATCACCGGGCTGTACGACCGGCTCGCCGAGACCGGTCTGCGCTACGGCACCGCGTTCCAGGGCCTGCGGCAGGTCTGGACCCGGGGCGAGGAACTGTACGTCGAGGCCGCGCTGCCCGAAGAGGCGGCCGGGGAGGCGACCTCCTTCGGACTGCACCCGGCACTGCTCGACTCGGTGCTGCACGCCCTGGCCCTGCGGGAGGATGAGGCGCACGGCGCCCTGCTGCCGTTCGCCTGGACCGGAGTGTCCTGCCACGCGGTCGGCGCGCACCTCGTCCGCGTCCGGATCGTCCCGCGCGGTTCCGGCACCTACGCCCTGCACATCGCCGACGCGGCCGGGGCTCCGGTGGCCACAGTGGAGTCGCTGCTGCTGCGCCCGGCGTCGCCCGCCCAGTTCGCCGCCGGCGGTGGCGCGACGCCTGCTGAGCACCTCTACCGCGTCGAGTGGACCCCCGCCCCTGCCCAGCCCACCGTCGGGACCGCCGCCCGCCCGGTGACGGTCCTGCGTGCGCCTGAGGCTGCCGAACCCTGGCACGCGGCCGGTCTCACCCTCCTGCCCTGCGGCGACGACGTCCCCGACACCGTCCTGCTGCCGGTCCCGCGCGGGGCCGGGACCGCCGTGGTGAGCGACGTGCTGGCGGCCGTCCGGGAGTGGGTCGCCGACGAGCGCTTCGCCACCGCACGTCTGGTGGTCGTGACCGACCGGGCCGTGGCTGTCCGGGACGGCGAGAGCGCCGATGCCGGCGGCGCCGGCGTCTGGGGCCTGGTCCGCTCCGCCATGAGCGAGCACCCCGGCCGGTTCACCCTCGTGGACATCGACGACGACCCCGTGTCCTGCCGCCTGGCCGCCACCCGCATCGAGGACCAGCAGGTCGCGATCCGGGACGGCCAGATGTGGGCGCCGCGGATGGTGCGGATGGCTTCGGGCGGAGTGCTCGTCCCCCCGGTGGGCGTCGGCGCCGGATGGCGGATGGATGTGGTGGCGCAGGGGCGGCTCGACGGTGTGGGGCTGGTCGCCGAGGCGCCGCGCGAACTGCGTGCCGGTGAGGTGCGGGTCGCGGTCCGGGCGGCCGGCGTCAACTTCCGCGACGTGCTGAATGTGCTGGGCATGTATCCCGGGGATGCCGGGCGGCTCGGGCACGAGGGCGCCGGTGTCGTCGCCGAGATCGGCCCCGACGTCTCCGGGCTGGCCGTCGGGGACCGGGTGATGGGCCTGCTGGACGGGGCCTTCGCCCCGACGGCCGTCACCGACGCCCGGCTGCTGGCACGGATACCCGAGGGATGGTCGTTCGAGCAGGCGGCGTCGACGCCGATCGTGTTCCTCACCGCCTACTACGCCCTCATGGACCTCGCCGGCCTGCGGGCGGGGGAGTCGGTGCTGATCCACTCCGCCGCCGGCGGTGTCGGGACGGCGGCCGTACAACTCGCCCGGCACCTGGGCGCCGAGGTGTACGCGACCGCCAGCGAGCCCAAGTGGCCGGTGGTGCGCGACCTCGGTGTCCCCGCCGAGCGCATCGCGTCGTCCCGCACCACGGAGTTCGAGGAGCGGTTCCGGCCGGGTGTGGATGTGGTGCTGGATTCGCTCGCGGGTGAGTTCGTGGACGCCTCGCTGCGGCTCGTACGGCCGGGCGGGCGGTTTGTCGAGATGGGCAAGACCGACATCCGCGATGCCGACGAGGTGCGGGCGGAGCACGGCGTCGACTACACCTCCTTCGACCTCATCGACGCCGGACCGGACCGCATCGCCGAGATGTTCACGGCACTGCTGGAGCTGTTCGAACAGGGTGCGCTGCGCCCCGCCCCGGTCACCTCCTACGGGATCTCGCGCGCACCGGAGGCGCTCCGGCTCCTGGGCCAGGCCAAGCACGTCGGCAAGGTCGTGCTGCGGCTGCCGTCGCCGTGGAGCGGCGGGGGCACGGTCCTGATCACCGGCGGTACGGGTGGCCTGGGCGCGGAAGTCGCCCGGTACCTCGTCACCGCGCATGGCGTACGGGATCTGCTGCTGCTCTCCCGGCGCGGGCCCGACGCTCCGGGAGCCGGTGAACTCACCGCACAGCTGGGAGAGTTGGGCGCCCGCGTCCGCGTGGAAGCCTGTGACGTCACGGACCGCGCGGCGCTGGCGGGCGTACTGGAGGACGTCGACCTGTCCGCCGTCGTGCACGCGGCCGGCGTGCTGGACGACGGTCTGATCGCCGACCTCACAGAGGCACGGTTGGCCGCCGTGCTGGCGGCCAAGGCCGATTCGGCGCTGCACCTGCACGCGTTGACGGCCGAGCGGGACCTGTCCGCGTTCGTGCTGTTCTCCTCCTTCGCGGGTGTCGTGGGCAACGCCGGGCAGGCGGCGTACTCGGCCGCCAACAACGTCCTCGACGCCCTGGCGGCCACCCGCCGTGCCCAGGGCCTGCCCGGCGTCTCGCTCGCCTGGGGCATGTGGGCGAACGCGGACGGCATGGGCGGGACGCTCGGCGAGGCCGAGCTGGAGCGGCTCGCCCGGCAGGGCTTCCCCGCGCTGGAGACGGGCGAGGGGCTGGGACTGCTCGACGCGGCACTCGTCGTCGACGAGCCCACCGCCGTCCCGGTCGCCCTGCGCACGCCCGCCCTCGCCGCCGTACGGGACTCCCTGCCCGGCATCCTGCGGGACTTGGTGCCCGCCGCCGACCGCCGGCGTCGTGCCGCCAGTCCGGCCGGGGCCGGGGGTGCCCTGGCCGCACGGCTGCGTGAGCTGTCGGCCGAGGAGCAGGAGCGCGAGCTGCTGGACCTGGTGCAGACGCAGGTCGCCGCGGTGCTCGGCCATGCGTCCGCTGGGTCGGTCGACGCGTCCCGTGCCTTCAAGGACCTCGGGTTCGACTCGCTCACCGCCGTGGATCTGCGCAACCGGCTCGGCTCCGCCACCGGCGTCACGCTCCCCGTGACGGTCATCTTCGACCACCCGACGCCGGCCGCGCTGGCCGCGTCCCTGCGTGAACAGCTCGTCGGCGCGCCGACGGACGACACGACGCGGGGGACGGCGCCGCGACCGGCCGGGCTCGCCGACGAGCCGATCGCCGTGATCGGCATGGGCTGCCGTTATCCCGGCGGCGTGGACTCGCCCGAGGCGCTGTGGGAGTTGGTGGCCGCGGGCGGTGACGGCATCACGCCGTTCCCGCTCGACCGCGGCTGGAACATGAAGACACTGGAGGGTGTGGCGGCGGTCGGCGGATTCGTCGACGGTGCAACCGAGTTCGACGCCGAGCTGTTCGGCATCTCGCCGCGCGAGGCCCTCGCCATGGACCCGCAGCAGCGGCTGCTGCTGGAGACCGCCTGGGAGGCGCTGGAACGCGCGGGCATCGACCCGCTGTCCCTCCAGGGCTCGGCCACGGGCGTGTACGCGGGTGTGTCCGCGAACGGGTACGCCAGCGGGCAGGAGGACGACGAGGCCGACCCGGAGACGGACGGGTATCTGCTGACGGGCAGCACGCCGAGTGTGGCCTCGGGGCGGCTGTCGTACGTGTTCGGGCTGGAGGGGCCGGCCGTGTCCGTCGACACCGCCTGCTCCTCGGCGCTGGTCGCGCTGCATCTGGCCACCCAGGCGCTGCGGACCGGTGAGTGCGACATGGCACTGGCCGGCGGCGCCACGGTGATGGCGACGCCGGGCATGTTCCTGGAGTTCGCCCGGCAGGGCGGGCTGGCCGGTGACGGCCGGTGCAAGTCGTTCGCCGACAGTGCCGACGGCACCGGGTGGAGCGAGGGCGGCGGCATGCTCGTCCTGGAGCGGCTCTCCGACGCCCGGCGCCTCGGCCATCCGGTCCTCGCCGTCGTGCGCGGCAGTGCCGTGAACCAGGACGGTGCCTCCAACGGGCTCACCGCGCCCAACGGTCCGTCGCAGCAGCGCGTGATCCGCCAGGCGCTGAAGGCGGCCCGCGTCTCGCCCGCAGAGGTCGACGTCGTCGAGGCGCACGGCACCGGTACCCGGCTCGGCGACCCCATCGAGGCGCAGGCCCTGCTCGCGACCTACGGACGGGCCCGCGCCGACGACGAGCCGCTGTGGCTCGGCTCGGTCAAGTCGAACATCGGGCACGCCCAGGCGGGCGCCGCGGCCGCGAGCGTCATCAAGATGGTCATGGCGCTCCAGCGGCGCCATCTGCCCCGCACGCTGCACGTGGACCGGCCCTCCGAGCACATCGACTGGGAGTCCGGAGCAGTACGGCTGCTCACCGAGGCCCGGGACTGGGCGGCGGGAGCACACCCGCGCCGGGCCGGGGTGTCGTCGTTCGGCATCAGCGGTACCAACGCCCACGTCATCCTCGAAGAAGCCCCGGTCGTCGAGAGCGGCCGGGCGCGCGATCCTGAGGGTGCCGACGCCGGATCCTCGCTCGTGCCCTGGGTGGTGTCCGGCCGTACCGACCGGGCGACCCGGGCGCAGGCCGCGCGCCTGACGGCCGTCCTCGCCGCCGGGGACGGGCCGGCCCCCGGCGACATCGCCCACGCGCTCGCCACGACCCGCGCCGTACTGGACCACCGTGCCGTCGTCCTCGGCGCCGACCTGGAGCAACTGCGCACCGGACTCGGCGCGTTGGCGGCCGACACCGCCCCCTCGAACGGCCGCGCCACGGTCGTGACGGGGACCGTCGGCGAGGGACGCACCGCGTGGATGTTCACCGGACAGGGCAGCCAGCGGCCCGGCATGGGACGTGAACTCCACGCCACCTACCCGGTGTTCGCCCAGGCCCTGGACGCCGTGTGCGAGCTGCTGGAAGCCGAACCGCGGCCCGAGAGCGGATTCCCGCGCCCGCTGCGGGAGATGCTGCTCGCCGAGCCCGACGATCCGGCCGGCCAGGCGCACCCGCTGGACGCCACCGGGTACGCGCAGTCGGCGCTCTTCGCCCTGCAAGTGGCCCTCGTCGAGCTTCTCAGGTCCTGGGGCGTACGCCCCGACCTCGTGCTCGGGCACTCGGTGGGCGAGCTGGCGGCCGCCTACGCCGCCGGCGTCTTCGAACTGCCCGACGCGGTACGGCTGGTGGCGGCCCGCGCCCGGCTGATGCAGGCCCTGCCCGAGGGCGGCGCCATGGCCGCGGTCGAGGGCACCGAGGCCGAGGTGACGGAGCTGCTGAAGGCGCTCACCGGGGGCGGGCAGATCGCCGTCGCCGTGGTCAACGGGCCCTCGTCCGTGGTGGTCTCCGGCGCCGAGGAACTGGTCGTCGAGGCCATGGACCGGGCGCGGGAGCAGGGGCGGAGGGTGTCCCGGCTGCGGGTCAGCCACGCCTTCCACTCACCGCTGATGGACCCGATGCTCGCCGACTTCGCCACCGTCGCCGAGTCCATCGCCTACCGCCGACCGACGCTCGGCGCCGTGAGCACCGCCACCGGCGATGCCGTCACGACGCAGTGGGCGTCCGCCGCCTACTGGGTGGACCAGGTGCGCCGCCCCGTCCGCTTCCACGACGCCCTCACCACGGCCACCGCCGACCAGGGCGCGACCCGCCTCCTGGAACTGGGCCCCGACCCGGTCCTGACCGCGCTCGCCCGGTCCTCCGGCGACGGGCGGGTCACCGCCGCGGCCGCCCTGCGGTCCGGGCGCCCCGAGGCCGAGACGCTGCTCACGGCCGTGGCCGAACTCTTCGTCCGGGGCATGAGGACCGACTGGGCCGCCGTCACGACGGCAGCCGATCCCGCGAACGACGCGCCCGCCGCGCGCGTCGAACTGCCGACCTACGCCTTCCAGCGCCGCCGCTACTGGCTGCGCGACCGCCGGACACAGCGGCCCTCCGACGTACGGCGATCCGGTGCCGACACCGGATTCTGGAGCCTCGTCGACGGTGGCGACCCCACCGCGCTCGCCGACCGGCTCGGCGTCAGTCCGGACACATCGCTCGACTCCCTGCTGCCGGCGCTGTCCGACTGGCGCCGACGGCAGAGCGAAACGTCCGAACTCGCCGCCTGGCGCTATGCGATCGCCTGGAAACCGGTCGGCGTACCGGCCGCCACACTCACCGGCGACTGGCTGGTCGTCGCGCCCGAGCGGGTGACGGCCGACCACGACGGCTTCGTCGAGCAGTGCGCGCAGGCCCTGCGCGACGCCGGAGCCCAGGTCACCGTCCTGACCATCGGCGGCCATGACAGCCGTACGGCGCTCGCCGCCCGGATCCGTGAACTGGCCCCGGACGGCGCGCTCTCCGTGCTCGGCTGGGCCGAGGAGCAGCCCACCGGTGACCTGGCCGGGGCCACCACAAGGCCCGCCGGCGACCCGCAGCCGCCCGCCGCCACCGGCCTCACCCTCCTGCTCGCCCAGGCGTGGGCCGACGCGGTCGGAGGCACCGGCGCGCCGCTGTGGTGCGCGACCCGGTCCGCCGTGTCCGTCGGCACCGGGGACCCGCTCCAGCACCCCGCACAGGCACAGCTGTGGGGCCTCGGGCGCAGCCTCGCGCTCGAACACCCCGACACCTGGGGCGGGTTGGCCGACCTGCCCGACCGGCCCGGACACCGGGACGTGACCCGGCTCGCCCAACTGCTCGCCCACGGCCGCTCCACCAACTGGTCCGAGGACCAGCTCGCCGTCCGCGCGGGCGGCGTCTTCGCCGCACGCCTCGTACGGGACGACCACCCCGGCACCACCCACCCCGAAGGGGCCACGGCGGAACACACCCACGGCACCGTACTGATCACCGGCGGCACCGGAGCCCTCGGCCGGCACGTCGCCCGACGCCTCGCCGAGCGGGGCACCCGGCACCTGCTGCTCGCCTCCCGGCGCGGCGCCGACGCCCCCGGCGCCACCGAACTGCGCGACGAACTCACCGCGCTCGGCGTCCGCGTCACCCTGACCGCCTGCGACCTCACCGACCGCGACGCCGTCCGCGCCCTCATCGACGGCATCGACGAGGACACCCCGCTGACCGGCGTCGTACACGCGGCGGGCGTCCCCGCCAACGGCGTCCTCGACGACCTCACCCCACGGCACCTCGCCGACGCCCTCGCCGCCAAGGCCCACGCGGCGGACCTGCTGCACGAACTGACCGCCGACCACGACCTCGCCCTCTTCGTCCTGTTCGCCTCCGTGACCGGCGTCCTCGGCAACGCCGGCCAGGCCGCCTACGCCGCCGCCAACGCCCACCTCGACGCGCTCGCCCAGCACCGCCGTGCCCTCGGTCTGCCCGCCACGTCCGTGGCCTGGGGGCCCTGGGCGGGCGACGGCATGGCCGCCGACCGGGCCGCCGAGGAACGCATCCGCCGCTCCGGGCTGCGCCCCCTGCCGCCCGAGCGGGCACTGGCCGCGCTCGACCAGCTGATCGCCGACGACCGCCCGTGCACCACCGTGGTGGACGTCTCCTGGGACCGCTTCGCGACCGCGTTCGCCCTCGTGCGTCCCAGCTCCCTGCTCGCCGACCTCCCCGACGCCACGACCGCCACCCGCAACGGCACCGGCACGGCGACCGCCCAGGCCGGCGAACTCGTCGGACGGCTGCGCGGCCTCCCGGCCGGTGAACGCGAGCGCGCCCTGGGCGACTTCGTCCAGTCCCGCGTCGCGGCGGTACTCGGCCACGAGACACCCGCCGCGATCGACGCCGACCGCGCCTTCAAGGACTTCGGCTTCGACTCCCTGACCGCCGTCGACCTGCGCAACCAGCTGATGGCCGCGACCGGACTGCGCCTCGCGACCACCCTCGTCTTCGACCACCCCACCCCGGCGGCGCTCGCCCGCCACCTCCACACCGAACTGTTCCCGGATGACACCGGGGACCGCTCCGCACAGGACCTGACGGACCTCGACGAAGCACGCCTGCGCCAACTCCTCGCCTCCGCCCCGCTCGCCCGGCTGCGCGACGCCGGTCTCCTGCCCGGCCTGCGCACCCTGCTCGCCGAGACCGAAGCGGCGGAACGGCGCGCCGAGGACGCGCGAGCGATCTGGTCCGACGACGCCCCCGACGAGGACACCGCCATCGCCGACCTCGCCGTCGACGACCTGGTGAACCTCGCCCTGGGCGACGCGGACGAACCCGCCGACCCCGACGCCGACGCCGACTTCGGCTTCGACTCCGACGAACGAGACTGACAGAGGCAGCGATGAGCGCACCGTACGAAAAGGTCGTCCAGGCCCTGCGAAAGTCCCTGGAGGAGACCGAAACGCTGAAGAAGCGCAACCGGCAGCTCGTCGCGGCCTCCCGCGAACCCATCGCGATCGTGGGGATGGCGTGCCGTTTCCCCGGTGACGTCTCTTCGCCGGAGGAGTTGTGGGACCTGCTTGCGGCCGGCCGGGACGGTGTGACCCCGTTCCCCGAGGACCGTGGCTGGGACATCGATGACCTCTACGACCCCGTTCCCGGTCAGCCCGGCCGCACGTATGTGAATGCGGGTGGGTTTGTGTCGGGTGTGGCGGATTTTGATGCGGAGTTGTTTGGGATTTCGCCGCGTGAGGCGTTGGCGATGGATCCGCAGCAGCGGTTGTTGTTGGAGGTGTCGTGGGAGGCGTTGGAGCGGGCTGGTGTGGATCCGGTGTCGGTGCGGGGGGCGGTGTCGGGTGTGTTCGTGGGCACGAATGGTCAGGATTATGTGCTGGCTTCGCAGGGTGGGTTCGGTGAGGTCGAGGGGTTTGTGGGGACGGGGTCCGCTGCGAGTGTGATGTCGGGGCGGGTGGCGTATGCGCTGGGTTTGGAGGGGCCGGCGGTGACGGTGGACACGGCGTGTTCGTCGTCGTTGGTGGCGCTTCATCTGGCGGTGCGTGCGTTGCGGGCGGGGGAGTGTGGTCTGGCGTTGGTGGGTGGGGTGACGGTGATGTCGACGCCTGCCGCGTTTGTGGAGTTCTCTCGTCAGCGGGGTCTTGCGGGGGATGGTCGGTGCAAGGCGTTCGGGGATGGTGCGGACGGCACGGTGTGGGGTGAAGGCGCCGGTGTGTTGGTGGTGGAGCGGTTGTCGGACGCCCGCCGGAACAATCACCCGGTGCTTGCGGTGGTGCGGGGGAGCGCGGTCAATCAGGACGGTGCGTCGAATGGTTTGACGGCGCCGAATGGTCCGTCGCAGCAGCGCGTGATCCGTCAGGCATTGCGTAATGCCGGAGTCGAGGCCGCGGATGTGGATGTGGTCGAGGCGCACGGGACGGGCACGACGCTCGGGGATCCGATCGAGGCGCAGGCGTTGCTGGCGACCTACGGTCAGGGGCGTGGTGTCGAGGGGCCGTTGTGGCTGGGGTCGGTGAAGTCGAACCTGGGGCATACGCAGGCTGCGGCGGGTGCGGCCGGGATCATCAAGATGGTGCTGGCGATGCAGAAGGAATCGTTGCCCGCGACGCTCCATGTCGATCGGCCGTCGTCGCATGTGGACTGGGAGGCTGGTCAGGTCCGGTTGTTGACCGAGTCCCGTTCGTGGCCGCGTGGCGAACGGTTGAGGCGGGCGGGTGTCTCCGCATTCGGCATCAGCGGCACCAACGCCCACGTCATCCTCGAAGAGCCCCCGCAGTCGGAGCGCCCCGAGCAGCCCGGCGCCGACGACCCGCTCCCGCTCGTCCCCTGGGTCCTGTCGGCCCACCACCCCGACGCGCTGGCCCAGCAGGCCGACCGTCTGCGCTCCGCACTCACCGACGACCTCCGCCCGCACGACATCGGCCACTCCCTGGCCACCACCCGCGCCGCCCTCACCCACCGCGCCGTCGTCCTGGGAACCCACCCCGACGAGCTGAGCACCGGACTGCGCGCCCTGGCCGCCGGTGAGCGGCACCCCGCGGTGGTCACCGGACACGCGCTCAAGGGACGTACGGCGTGGATGTTCACGGGGCAGGGCAGCCAGCGCCCCGGAATGGGACGCGAACTCCATGACGCCTTCCCGGAGTTCCGACGCGCTCTTGACGAGGTCTGCGAGCTCCTGGACGCCGAACTCGGTGCGGAAGCCCCCGGTCACAAGCCCCTGCGCGAGCTCATGTTCACCGGTGAGCCGGAGACCCTGGCCCGCACCGGTTACGCCCAGCCCGCCCTCTTCGCCCTGCAGGTGGCCCTCGTTGCTCTGCTGCGGTCCTGGGGCATGCGACCGGACTGTGTGCTCGGACACTCGGTGGGTGAGTTCGCGGCGGCGTACGCGGCCGGGGTGTTCGAACTGCCGGACGCGGTACGGCTGGTGGCCGCCCGTGCCCGGCTGATGCAGGCGCTGCCCGAGGGCGGCGCGATGGCCGCGATCGACGCCACCGAGGACGAGATCGCCGGGGTGCTGAACGGCGATGTGGCCCTCGCCGGCGTGAACGGCCCGCGGTCCGTCGTGGTGTCGGGCGCGGAGGGCGCCGTGGACGCCGTGGTCGCGGACTTCAAGGAGCGCGGGCGACGCGCGACCCGGCTGCGGGTCAGCCACGCCTTCCACTCACCGCTGATGGACCCGATGCTCGCCGAGTTCTCCACCGTGGCGGCCGGGGTCGGTTATCGCCCGCCGACCGTGCCCGCCGTCAGCACGCTCACGGGTGAGGCCCTGCGCGAGGGCGACTGGACCACGCCGACGTACTGGGCGGATCAAGTGCGCCGGACCGTGCGCTTCCACGACGCCCTCACCACCGCCACCGGCCCCCTTGGAGCCGGACGGCTGCTGGAGATCGGACCCGACCCCGTCCTCACCGCGCTCGCCCGCGAGTCCGGGCACGCCGCCGCGGCCACCCTGCGCACCGGGCAGCGGGAGGCGCAGGCCGTCCTGACCGCCGTCGCGGAGATGTACGTCCGCGGCGCCGACGTGCATTGGGCCGCCCTGTACGAGGGCACGGGCGCGCGGCGCGTGGAGCTGCCCACCTACGCGTTCCGTCGTGACCGGTACTGGCTGCCCGACCACGCCGTCGCCGAGCGCGGCACGACGGGCGGAACCGACGGCGTCGAGGCGCGCTTCTGGGAGCTCGTGGAGCGCGGCGAGGTCGACACCCTCGCCGAACGGCTCGGTGTGGCCGATGACGAGGCACTGGAAACCCTCGTTCCCGCGCTGTCCGCCTGGCGTCGGCAGGGCCGCCGGGACCTGGAGCAGGCGGCTCGCCGCTACCGGGTCCGCTGGCGGCCCGCCCGTATCACCGCCGACGCCGACGCCCTTCCGGGCCGCTGGCTCGTGGCGACGGCCGACCCGGCCGGGGACGCCATCGTGGCGGCCCTGCGGCGGGCCGGAGCCGAGGTCGACCTGATCACCGTCGATGCCGACGACACCCGGCCGGGCCTCGCGGACCGTATCCGCGCCACCGGCCACGAACCCACCCACGTCCTGGCCCTGGTGCCGTCGCCGAGTGCCGTACTCGCCCTGTGGCTGGCCCTGTCCGACACCGCCCCGGCCGCCCGCCTGTGGTGCGCCACCCGGTCCGCGCAGTCGGTGGGCGCGGGCGACAGCCCGTCCCGGCCCGACGAGGCGGCCGTATGGGGCCTGGGACGCACACTCGCCCTCGAACAGCCCGACCGCTGGGGCGGCCTCGTCGACCTGCCCGCCCACCCCGACCCCGACCAGCCCCAGCGCCTCGCACACCTGCTGGCCGCTTCCGGCGACGAGGACCAACTCGCCCTGCGTCCCACCGGAATCCTCGCCGCCCGCCTCGTACGCGACACAGCACCGAACGGACAGCCGGCCGCCCCGCCGCAGCAAACCCGCTTCCACGGCACGGCACTCGTCACCGGAGGAACCGGCGCGCTCGGCCGGCACATCGCCCACTGGCTCCTCGACCAGGGCACCGAGCACCTGGTCCTCGTCTCCCGGCGTGGCGGCGACGCCCCGGGCGCCACCGAGCTGCGCGACGAACTGACCGCACGCGGCGCCCAGGTCACTCTCGCCGCCTGCGACGTGGCCGACCGGGCCGCGCTCGCCGGCGTCCTCGAGGCCCACCCGCCCACCGCCGTCGTCCATGCGGCGGGCGTCCTCGACGACGGCCTCGCCGCCGACCTCACCCCCGAACGGCTGGCGCGTGTCCTCGCCGCGAAGGCCGACGCCGCCCGGCACCTGCACGAACTCACCGCCGACCGCGCCCTCGACGCCTTCGTGCTGTTCTCCTCCACGGCCGGCGTCACCGGCAACGCCGGCCAGGCCGCCTACGCCGCCGCCAACGCCCAACTCGACGCGCTCGCCCTGCACCGGCGTGCCCTGGGTCTGCCCGCCACGTCCGTGGCCTGGGGGCCCTGGGGCGGCGAGGGCATGGCCGCCGACCCCGTCGTCACCGCGCACCTGGCCCGGCTCGGCATCCGCCCCCTCAGCCCCGACATAGCCGTCGACGCGCTCCGGCGCGTCCTCGACGACGACCGCACCTGCGTCACCGTCCTCGACGCCGACTGGTCCCGCTTCGCCGAGACCACCGCCTACGCCCGCCACGGCTCACTCCTGCGCGAACTCACCGCGCCCGCACGCCAGGAGAACCGAACCGCCACCGGCGCCGAAGGCCCCTTGGCAGGCGGCGGCGACCTCGCGAGCGCGGTGCACGGCCGTCCGCCCGCCGAACGGGAACGGCTCGTCCTCGCCCAGGTGCGGTCCACCGTCGCCGAGGTTCTCGGACACACCTCCGCCGCCTCGGTCGCCGCCGACCGCCCCTTCAGCGACCTGGGCTTCGACTCCCTCACCTCGGTGGAACTGCGCAACCGCCTCGGCGCCGCGACCGGGCTGCGCCTGCCCGCCACCCTCGTCTACGACCACCCGACCCCGGCCGCCCTCGCGGCCCACATCCGCACCCAACTCCCCGGCGAGGAGCTCCACTCCGGTCACCACGAAGCCAACCCGGGTTCCGACACCGGTGAAGCCCTCGATGACGACGCCGTCGCGATCGTGGGGATGGCGTGCCGTTTCCCCGGTGACGTCTCTTCGCCGGAGGAGTTGTGGGACCTGCTTGCGGCCGGCCGGGACGGTGTGACCCCGTTCCCCGAGGACCGTGGCTGGGACATCGAGCGCCTCTACCACCCTGACCCGGAGCACCTGGGGACCTCGTATGTGAATGCGGGTGGGTTTGTATCGGGTGTGGCGGATTTTGATGCGGAGTTGTTTGGGATTTCGCCGCGTGAGGCGTTGGCGATGGATCCGCAGCAGCGGTTGTTGTTGGAGGTGTCGTGGGAGGCGTTGGAGCGGGCTGGTGTGGATCCGGTGTCGGTGCGGGGGTCGGTGTCGGGTGTGTTCGTGGGCACGAATGGTCAGGATTATGTGCTGGCTTCGCAGGGTGGGTTCGGTGAGGTCGAGGGGTTTGTGGGGACGGGGTCCGCTGCGAGTGTGATGTCGGGGCGGGTGGCGTATGCGCTGGGTTTGGAGGGGCCGGCGGTGACGGTGGACACGGCGTGTTCGTCGTCGTTGGTGGCGCTTCATCTGGCGGTGCGTGCGTTGCGGGCGGGGGAGTGTGGTCTGGCGTTGGTGGGTGGGGTGACGGTGATGTCGACGCCTGCCGCGTTTGTGGAGTTCTCTCGTCAGCGGGGTCTTGCGGGGGATGGTCGGTGCAAGGCGTTCGGGGATGGTGCGGACGGCACGGTTTGGGGTGAAGGCGCGGGCATGCTCGTGCTGGAGCGCCTCTCCGAGGCTCGCCGCAACAACCATCCTGTCCTGGCGGTCGTAAGGGGGAGTGCCGTCAATCAGGACGGTGCCTCGAATGGCTTGACCGCGCCGAATGGTCCGTCCCAACAACGTGTCATCCGCCAGGCGTTGAAAGCAGCCCGCCTCTCGGCTGCCGACGTGGATGTGGTCGAGGCGCACGGCACGGGCACGACGCTCGGGGATCCGATCGAGGCCCAGGCACTGCTTGCCACCTACGGACAGGGCAGGGCCGACGAAGAGCCGTTGTGGCTGGGGTCGGTGAAGTCGAACCTGGGGCATACGCAGGCTGCGGCGGGTGCGGCCGGGATCATCAAGATGGTGCTGGCGATGCAGAAGGAATCGTTGCCGGCGACGCTCCATGTCGATCGGCCGTCGTCGCATGTGGACTGGGAGGCTGGTCAGGTCCGGTTGCTGACCGAGTCCCGTTCGTGGCCGCGTGGCGAACGGTTGAGGCGGGCCGGTGTCTCCGCGTTCGGCATCAGCGGCACCAACGCCCACGTCATCCTCGAAGAAGCTCCCGAATGGGAGCGCCCCGAGCAGCCCGGCGCCGACGACCCGCTCCCGCTCGTCCCCTGGGTCCTGTCGGCCCACCACCCCGACGCGCTGGCGCGGCAGGCCGACCGCCTGCACTCCGCACTCACCGACGGTCTCAGCGCGCACGACATTGGCCACTCCCTGGCCACCACCCGCGCCGCCCTCACCCACCGCGCCGTCGTCCTTGGACCGGACGCCCCCGCCGCCCTCGCCTCTTTCGCAAGCGGTACACCCACCCCGGACGTCATCAGCGGCACCACCACCGAGGGTGGCACCGCGTGGCTGTTCACCGGACAGGGCAGCCAACGTCCGGGAATGGGACGTGAGTTGTACGCCCGGTTCCCGGTGTTCGCCAGGACCTTCGACGAGGTGTGCGCCCACCTGGACGGGGAGTTGGAAGGGGCCCCCGGCTTCACGCGGGGCGTACGGGACGCCGTGTTCGCGCCGGAGGGCTCGGCGGAGGCCGCGCTGCTGGACCGTACGGGCTATGCGCAGGCGGCCCTGTTCGCCGTACAGGTCTCCCTCGTGGAGCTGTTGCGCTCCTGGGGGACCGAGCCCGACTGCGTGGTCGGTCACTCGGTGGGGGAGTTTGCGGCTGCGTATGCCGCCGGGGTGTTCGGAATGCCGGACGCGGTACGGTTGGTGGCGGCCCGTGCCCGCCTGATGCAGGCGCTGCCCGAGGGCGGCGCGATGGCCGCGATCGAGGCCACCGAGGACGAGATCGCCGGGGTGCTGGACGGGGATGTGGCCCTCGCCGCTGTGAACGGGCCGCGGTCCGTGGTCGTTTCGGGCGCGGAGCGGGCTGTCGACACCGTGCTCGCCGATTTCCGGGAGCGCGGGCGACGTGCGACCCGGCTGCGGGTCAGCCACGCCTTCCACTCGCCTTTGATGAAGCCCGTCCTGGACGACTTCGCCGCCGTGGCCGAGGACATCGCCTACCGGCAGCCCTCGGTGCCCGCCGTCAGCTCCGTCACCGGCCGGGCCCTGAGCGACGGCGACTGGACCTCCGCCCGCTACTGGGCCGGGCAGATCGTCGAGCCCGTACGCTTCCACGACGCGCTCACCTCCGTCACCGCCGGCCATGGGGCCGACCGGCTGCTGGAGATCGGGCCCGACCCGGTCCTCACCGCGCAGGCGCCCGCCGGGACCGCCGTCGCCGTCAGCGTGCTGCGCCGCGATCGGGCCGAGGTCACCGCGCTGTTCACAGCCCTCGCCGAGGTCTTCGTCCAGGGCGCGGACGTCGACTGGGGCGCCCTGTTCGCCGGGACCGGCGCACGCCGGGTCGACCTGCCGACGTATGCCTTCCGGCGCCGTCGCTACTGGCTGCCCGACCGCACGGGAGAGAACGGCGCGATGAGCTTCCTCGGACTGGCCGACAGCCCGCGCGAGTTCGGCCCGGACGCAGAACCCGCAGCAGTGTCCACGCCCGGTGACCGACTGCGATCCCTGCCCCCGACCGAGCGTGCGAGTGCCGTCCTGGAACTCGTCGTGGCGGAGGTGGCCCGGATCCTCGGGCACACCGAGGCCGGTGAGGTCGGCGTCACGCAGCGGTTCCTCGAACTCGGCTTCACCTCCCTGTCGCTCGCCGACCTCCGCAACCGGGTAAGCCGGGCGTTCGGCGTTCTGGTGCCGACTTCCGTCCTCTACGAGCACGCCACCCCGCGCGCCCTCGCCGCGCACCTGAGCGGTGAACTGGACGCGGTGGACGGTCGGTCGAACGCGTCGGCCGATTCCGTGGCCGCGCTCGTGCGCTACGCCTTCGAGCAGAAGCAGTACGAGAAGGGGCTGGAGGTGCTGCACCTCGCCGCCGCGATGCGTCCGGGGTTCGGCCTGCCGGACCCGCGGCCGGTCGGCACGGCCGAACCGGACGCGGCCCCTGGCCCGACCACCGCCCCCGACCCCCAGCCGGTCCGCCTCGCCACCGGCACCGACGGCGAGGCCCTGCTGTGTCTGCCGTCGCTGGTCGCGCCCGTCACCGCCTACCAGTACTCCAGGTTCGCCGCCGCCCTGCACGGCACCCGTGACGTCTGGGTGCTGCCCGCACCGGGCTACGCGCTCGGCGAGCCGCTGCCCGACAGCCCGGAGGCCGCGGCCGCCCGGCAGGCGCGGGCCGTCCTCGACGTCCTCGGGGACAAGCCGCTGACCCTCGTCGGCTACTCCTCCGGCGGCTGGCAGGCCCATCTCCTGTCGGCCGCGCTGACCCGGGCGGGCGCACCGCCGCGCGCCCTGGTGCTGCTCGACTCCCCGGAGACGCCCGACGAGAACCTCGCCCTGGCCATGGTCGCCACCTCCTGCCGGCTCATGCGGGACTTCCCCGAGGTCCCGGTGGACGCCGGCCAGCTCACCGCCACCGCGCACTACGGCCGTCTGTTCACCCGGTGGCGGCCCGCGCCGGCCGCCGACGTGCCGCGGACCCTGTTCGTGGCCGCCGCCGACCACGACCCCGCCCTGCTGCTGGGCGCCGACCGCCCCGCCTGGCCGCTCCCGCACGAGCGGGTGGAGGTGCCCGGCGACCACGTCAGCCTGCTGGACGGTGACGCCGGGACCACCGCGCGGGCCGTCCACGACTGGCTGCTGGAGGACTGAACGCGCCGAAGGCCGCCGCGCATGTCGCGCGGCGGCCTTCGGGGTGCGGGCCGGAGAGTGCGGGCTCCGGGCTATTCGTCGAGCAGCCGGATCGGGTCCTCCTGCTCGTACCAGCCGAGGAACGGCGGACACAGGCCCCAGCCCAGCAGCCGCTGGAGTTCCTCCGGATACGCGCGCACGGTCTCCTTCGGCACGGCCAGGTACTGGTTCTCCTCCTGGCGCAGATTGCCCCGCACCAGCGCCAGCGTGAGGCCCGTGCGGGCGTCGTCGGCGAGGTTCGGGCCGCCGCCGTGGAAGAGGCCGCCCACCCAGATCAGACAGGACCCCGGGTCCATCTCCGCCTGCACCGCCTCCTCCGGGCGCGGCGCGCGCTCGGCCTCCCACAAGTGGCTGCCCGGGTAGACGATCGTCGCCCCGTTCTCCTCGGTGAACTCGCTCATCGCCAGCATGATCTGCACCCGGTTCGTCGGGCCGGGGCTGGGCAGCAGGTGCGCGACGTCGTCGCGGTGCGGCGGCTGCGCGGTCTCGCCGGGCCAGATCTGGATCACCTGGGTGATGCTGACCTGGACGTTCGGGGCGAGATCGGCACGCGTGTGGCCGAACCAGTTCGTGGACGGCCGCTCGATCAGGTCCCGGGCGGCGCCCAGATACAGCGGGTCGAGCGCGATCCGCTCCATGTGCCGGGAGCGGGCGAACAGCGAACTGAGCCGCTTGGTGCGCTGGCCGGTGAAGGAACTGTCGCCGTAGCCGGTGGCGTCGAGAGCGGGACCGAGGTCTTCCCACAGACCCTTCAGGGTCGTCTCGTCGACGAGGTCCTCGACGATCGCACCCCCGTCGCGTTCCAGGACGGCGGTGAGCTCGGACAGGGGGGCCGTGGCGGGAAGCCGGGTCAGATCTGCGGGCATGCGGAATCCTGGTTCTGTCGGGTCCGGCCGGTGCCGCGGCCGGGCAGCGGGGCGGTCACCAGCGCACCGGCAGCTCGGCGAGCCCGTAGAGCACGCCGTCGTCCTTGTGGCGCAGGTCCTCGACGGCACAGTCGAGTCGGATGCCGGGGAGCCGTTCGAACAGGACGCGGTAGGCGAGTTCCATCTCGACGCGCACGAGATGCTGGCCCAGGCACTTGTGCCGGCCGTGCCCGAAGGCGACGTGGCCCTGCGCCGAGCGGCCCGGGTCGAAGGCGTGCGGGCAGGCGAACTTGCCCTCGTCGAAGTTGGCGGCGGCCACCAGCGGTGCCACGCCCTCGCCGGCCCGGATGAACTGGCCGCCGAGCTCCAGGTCCGCGACGGCCACCCGCAGCGGCACCAGATCGGCGACGGAGTAGAACCGCAGCAACTCGTCCACGATCCCCGGGTCGCCGATCCACTCCGGATGCGTCATGAGCGGGACCGCGCCCAGGGCGATGTTGTTGGCGGTGGTCTCCTGGCCTGCGATGAGCAGCAGCAGCGCCGCTCCGCCGACCTCCATCGGCGCCAGCTCCCCGGAGGCGATCATGGTGCTGATCAGGTCGTCGCCGGGCCGGTGCCGCTTGATGGTGACCATCCGGCCCAGGTAACGCAGGAGTTCGGTCGTCGCCCTGTCCCGTTCCTCGTCGGTGGCGGCGAGGGTGACCAGCAGGGCGATACGGGACTCGAAGAACGCCCGGTCGGCGTTGGGCACCCCCAGCAGCTCGCAGATCACCAGCGACGGAATGGGCACGGCGTAGTCGGCGACCAGGTCGGCGTTGCCGCCCTTGGCGGCCAGCGACTCCGCGCACTCCTCGACGACCTGCTGGATCCGCGGGCGCAGTTCCTTCATCCGCCGTGCGGTGAAGTCCTGCATCAGGATCTTGCGGTAGCGGTCGTGCTCGGGCGGGTCGAGGGTGGCGAACCAGCCGGGGATCTGGGTCTGCGCGGGCGGTCCGCCCGTGCGTCCCGGCGTGGGGAACCCCTCGTTGCGGGAGTCCGAGCTGAGTGACGGGTGGAGCAGGGCCTCCCGTACGTCCTCGAAGCGGGTCAGCAGCCAGACCCGCTGGCCGCCCGGCATCATCGACCACACCAGGCCGTCCCGCTCGCGTATCTCGGCGTACCCGGGCGGCGGGAAGGGTTCGCCGGGCCGGCGGAACGGGAAGTCGACCTGCCGTGCGGCGTCGTCCCTCATGTCTGTCGCTGTCACGTGGCGTCCCCTCTCACCGGGAGGTGCACCGGGACATCGGGACTCCGGTGCGAGACGAAGGATGGGCCGCATGCGGCGGGCAAATCCCTAGTCCTGGAACGCGTTCCGAAGCTTCGGCACACGATCGCGGTCCTTGCCGCTGCGGCCCCGCTACCACCGCACGGGCAGGTCTGCGGCCCCGCTACCACCGCACGGGCAGCTCGGCGGGCCCGCCGACCAGCCGCCCGGCGCTGGTGACGAGCCGCTCGTGCGCGATCGCCGGACGCAGCCGGGGCATGCGCCCGAACAGCGCGCCGAACGCCTCCGCCAGCTCGATCCGGGCGAGCGAGGCGCCCAGGCAGTGCCAGATCCCGTGCCCGAACGACAGGTGGGGGTTGGGGGTGCGGCCCGGATCGAAGTCCCCGGCCTGCTCGAAGACCCGTTCGTCGTGGTTGGCCAGCGCGAAGTCCAGCAGCACCAGGTCGCCGGCCCGGATCGTCACCCCGCTGATGTCGATGTCCGCGGCGGCGTAGCGGGGCAGGACCGAACCGGACTGCTTGCCGTTGCGCAGGACCTCTTCGACCAGCGCCGCCATCTCGTCCGGCTCGGTGAGCGCCGTCCGCGGCCGCTCCGGGTGGCGGGTGAGCAGGACGACGCCCAGGGTGATGAAGCTCGCCACGCTCTCCAGGCCCGCCATCAGCAGCGTCGCGGCGAGCGCGGCGGCCTGCCCGGTGGGAACGCCGGCGGCGACGAGCCGGGACAGCGCGTCGTCCCGCGGTTCGGTCCGCTTGGCCTCGGCGAGCGCGCCGAACAGCGCGAACAGCGGGCCCGGGCCCGGCGCGGCCGCCCCGTCCGTCCCGACCCGGCCGATGTCGGCGAGCAGCCGGCCAGCGCGCTCGCGCTCCCCGGCGGGCACGCCGATCAGCTCGTGCAGGATGCTCAGCGAGTACGGCAGCGCGAAGTGCCGGTGCAGATCGGCGGGTTGCCCGAAGCCCGCGAAGTCCCCGGCGAGCGCCCGCGCCACGCCGGCCACCCGTGGCCGCAGGGCCTGCATACGGCGCGCCGCGAACTGCGGGCCGAGCAGGGCGCGGACCTGTCGGTGCATCTCCCGCGCGGCGTCGGCGTCGTCGACGATCAGCATCTCCACGAGCGGGTTGTCGACGTATTTGGGAGCCGCCGCGGGCGTGGGGTGGAAGCGGCCCAGCCGCTCGTCGTGCAGGAGCGCCTTCGTCTCGGCGTGCCGGGTGACGAGCCATGCCTCGTCGCCGGCCGGCGTCCGCACGCGGCAGACGCCGGCCTCGTCCCGCAGCGCACGCAGCGGGCTGGGAGCCAGGACGGGACGGGAGTCGGTGTCCAGCGCGGGTAACTCCGGTGTGTGTGGCATGGGGCCGAGAGTGCCGTTCGGTCACCCACGAATTCCCGAGAGTTGACGGGGTCGGCGCGGCGCTCAGCTGTGTGGAGTGCGCCACATTTGAAGATGAGCCCTCCTCACCTTCTCCGCGACGGACCCGGCCCGTAGCGGACCGGAGCGCCGACGCGGACCCGCTGACCGGCGGCCCGGCGGGGGAAAGCGGTTGCGTGTTGGCGATAGGGAACGCCCGGAAGTCGGTGCAAAGCGCTCGCGACGGGATCGCGCACGACCCAGGAGGGCCCCTTGTGATGCGTATGATCAAACAAGAACGAGTTGTTCGATTCGTGCATTCCGCCAACTCCTCTGCGTGGCGGGGCAGTTACAGGAGGAGCGGTGGTCTTAACTCCCGACCCGAAGGCGGAGGACGAGCCCGTCCTCGTCGGCCGAGAGCTGGAACTCGCCCTGATCCGCGAGCACTTGCACGGCTCGGGCGACGGGCGCGCGGTCCTGCTGCGCGGCGCCGCCGGCATCGGGAAGACCCGGCTGCTGTCCGCGGCGCTCGCCGAACTGGATGCCGACTCCCGCGTCCTCACCGTCAAGTGCCAGGAGAGCGGCGGCGCCGCCTACGAGGCCGTGCGCGCCCTGTTCGCCCCGCTCGGCCTCACCGAAGGCGACCCCGCACACCACCCCCTGCTCGCCGGTGGCACCCCCCTCGCCGGCAGCGCCGCCCTCGCCCTGCCGGCCCTCACGACGGACGGCACACCCGACGGCGTGGCCGCCGACATGTACGGCGTCATGCACGGCCTGTACTGGCTCACCGCGTCCCTCGCCGCCGAACGGCCCCTGATCCTCGCCGTCGACGACCTCCAGTGGTGTGACGAGGCGTCGCTGCGCTGGCTCGGCTTCCTGCTGCGCCGGGCCGAGGGCCTGCCCGTCTCCCTGCTCCTCACCCTGCGCACCGAGGTCGAGCCCGCACGCCCCGACGTGCTCGACGAGATGGCCGACACCGCCTCCTGCCTCACCGTCGACGTCGAGCCGCTCACCGACGACGCCGTACGCGCCATGCTCGCCGCGGCCCTCGCCGTCACCCCGGACGCGTCCGTCGTCGGACGCTGCATGGAACTCACCGGCGGTACCCCCTTCCTGGTCCAGCTCGTCGTCCGCGAACTGCGCGAACACGCCCCGGCCGGCGGACTCGACGCCGACGCGCTGCGCGACGGCCTCGGACAGGGTGCCGTCGCCCGCTTCCACCTCGACCGGCTGGGCCCCGACCGGCTCGCGGTCGCGAAGGCGCTCGCGATCCTGGAGTCCGACGCCATCGAACCCGTCGCCGCCCTCGCCGGCACCACCCCAGGCCCCGCCGCGGGCGCCGTCGACGCCCTGCGCGCCGCCGGACTGCTGCGCCCCGACTCCCTCGCCTACCGCCACGACCTCATGCGGCAGGCCGTCCTCGACGCGACGCCGCCCGAGGAGCGCCTCGCGCTGCGCGAACGCGCCGCCCGCCTGCTCAACGACTCCGGGCGTCCCTCCGACCAGGTCGCCGCCCAGCTGATGCACCTGCCCGAGGTGCCCGAGGCCTGGATGGTCACCGTCCTGCGCTCCGCCGCCCTCGGCGCCGAGCAGCGCGGCGCCCCCGCCACCGCCGGCCAGTACCTCTCCCGCGCGCTGCGGCACGACCTCGACGACATCGAGCTGCTGACCGCCTCCGCCCGGGTCCTCGCCCACTCCGACCACCCCACCGCGCTCAGCCGCTTGGAACACGCGCTGTCCCTCGCCACCGACCCGCGGCTGCGCTGCCGCCTCGTCCTGCAGTACGTCATCACCTCGCTCGGCGCCCAGAACTCGCTGCGCGCCTTCGAGCTGGTCGGCGAGACCCTGCCCATGGTCGAGGCCGAACTCGGCGACTCCGCCGAGGAACAGGCGCTGCGCACCCTTGTCGAGGCGATGGCCCTGGTCTCCGGGCTGGACGAGAAGTCCACCGTGCGCCGCGTCAGCGAGCGGTTCCGCCACCGAGCGGCGCCGCTCGGCGAAACCGCCGAGGACCGGCTGCTGCTCGGCATGCTGTGCGCGCTCGGCACCCTGGAGGGCCGCCCCGCCGCCGAGCTCATCCCGATGGCCGAGCGGGTCCTGCGGGTCGGGGACGTCTCGCTGGGCGGCTGGGGTGCCCTCGGCGCCAGCCTCACCCTCTACCTCGCCGACGAGGTCAAGCCCGTCGAGGCCGTGCTCACCGCCCTGCTGGAGCACGCGCAGAGACGGGGCCAGGCCTGGAACAGCGCCCTCGCCTCCACGACCCGCGCCCAGGTGCACATGTGGACCGGCAACATCGCGCAGGCGCTGGCGGACGCGCAGCTCGCCTTCGATCTCGTCCACCGCGACCTGCATGTGAAGAGCGCCGTCGGCCCGCACTGCACCCTCGCCGACGTCCTCGTGCTGCGCGGCGACGCCCGCCGCGCCGAAGAGGTGCTCGACCTGATCCGGCGGCCCCGCCTGGACCAGTTCGCGCTGGAGTCGCACACCTACATGATGAGCCGGGCCCGCACCCGTGCCGCCCTCGGCGACCTGGAAGGCGCGCTCGGCCACCTCGTGCGGTGCGGAGACAGCCTCGCCGAGGCGGGCATCGGCAACCCCGTCCTCGCCCCCTGGTGGTACGACGCCGCGCAACTGCTCGCCGAACTGGGCCGGCACGGCGAGGGACGCGACGTCGTGGACCGCGTGACCCCGGCCGTACGGCGCTGGGGCACCTCCCGGGCGCGCGGCATGCTGGCCCTCGCCCGGGGTGTCCTCACTCCCGGCGACAGCGGCATCGACGAACTGACCGAGGCCGCCCGGCTCCTCGACGACAGCCCCGGCCGGCTGGAGCACGCGCGCGCCGAGTACCTGCTCGGCCTGCGGCTGCTGGAGCGCGGCGACGCCGAGAGCGCGCGCGAACGGCTGCGCCGCTCCATCGACATCGCCGTGCTCTGCGGCGACCGGCTGCTCCTCGACCAGGCGGTGCCCGCCCTCGGCGCGGCCGGCGGCCGGCTGCGCCGGGGCACCGAGTCACCCACCGACGCCCTCAGCGGAAGCGAACGCCAGGTCGCCGAGCGGGCCGTCGCCGGCGCCACCAACCGTGAGATCGCCGAGGCCCTGTTCCTCACCCAGCGCACCGTGGAGTTCCACCTCACGAGCGTGTACCGCAAGCTCGGCATCCGAGGACGCGGCGAACTGGCCGCGGTGCTGGCGGCCGAACGCAGACCCGTCGGCTGACCCGGCCCGGAAGTTTAGGGTTTTGCGGGTCGCGCGTTGCGTTGAATGAGCGGTGACGGCGGGCCGGCCCCGCCCCGCACCGACGAAAGCCTCTGGAAAGGGACGCCCATGTCGCGTATCGCCGACGACGCCACCACGGCGTGGATTCGCCGCTACCATCCCTCGGCCGGCAGCCCCGTACGGCTCGTCTGCTTCCCGCACGCCGGCGGCTCGGCCAGCTTCTTCCACCCGGTGTCGGTGCGCTTCGCCCCCGAGGTCGACGTCGTCGCCCTTCAGTACCCGGGGCGCCAGGACCGGCGTACGGAACCGTGCGTCGAGGACATCGGGAAGCTCGCGGATCTGCTGAGCGAGGAGATCCGCGGGCTGAGCGAGAAGCCCACGGTGTTCTTCGGCCACAGCATGGGCGCGGTCCTCGCCTTCGAGACAGCCCTTCGGCTGGAGGAGGCCGGCGTCAACCCCCCGCGCGCGGTCATCGCCTCGGGGCGGCGCGCCCCGTCCTCCCACCGGGACGAGCGGGTCCACCAGAAGGACGACGCGGGCGTGATCACCGAGCTGCGGCTGCTGAACGGCACCGACGCGGCCGTGTTCGGCGACGACGAGCTGATGCGGATGGCGCTGCCCGCGATCCGCGGCGACTACCGCGCCATCGAGACCTACAGTTGCCCGCCCGGACGCCGGGTGCGCGCCCCGCTGACCGCCCTCACCGGCGACGCCGACCCGCGCACGACCCTGGAAGAGGCGGAGGCCTGGGGGGACCACACCGAGGGTGCGTTCCGGGTGGGGGTCTTCTCCGGCGGCCACTTCTTCCTCACCGGGCATCTGAACGAGGTGTACGCCGAGATCGACACGGAACTCGCCGCCGCGCGCGCGGCCGGGGTCTGAGCACCGGGAGGCCCGACGCGAAAATCCGAAGGCCCCACCGCGGGGAACGGTGGGGCCTTCGAAGCCATCGAATGACGGCGTGTCAGTCGGACACGAACTCCGGGCGCACCCGCGGCGGCCACTGACCGACGGCGAAGACACCCAGGGAATAGCTCTTCGATATCAGCGCCGGCCGATTGGTCACCTTCATCTTCCGCAGCAGCGAGGAGACGTGGTATTCCACTCCGCCGCGGCTGAGAAAGAGTTTTGTGGCGAGCTGGACGGTCGACTCACCCGACGCCACACCTTCCAGAATGCGGGCGTGCATCGGACTGAACAGTTTGCGCCGTGCGTTGGCGATCTGCGGACCGTTGGCGGATTCCTCCGGATCGACCAGCACCAGGATGCGGTCGACCCGGCCGACTCCGGTTCGTACGGCGATTCCGGTCATCTCTCCGCGGAACACGGAGTCCCGCGCGCCCACCGCCACCAAGTGGTCGGCGAAGCGCGGGCTCTGACCGTCCGCCAGCCGGATCAGCTCGTTCTTCAGCTTGCCCTGCACACTGGGGTGCAGGAGGTCACAGAAGTCCTTTCCCGTACCCTGCCCGGGGCTCCAATCGAATTGGCGGGCGAAGGAGCGGTTGGCCTCCATTATCCGGAATTCCAGATCAAGGTTCGCGATGCAGACGATGGACTGCTCGAAAAGCGCAAGATAGCTGTCGCGATACGGTTCCGGCGACCAGTTCCGCGGTGCGTCGGGGAGGATCTCTGCGGAGGTTAGGCCTGCGTTCTTCATGGGGGGTGGGCCACTCTCTCTCAGCGCTCATGACCTGTGGTGCATCCCGCAGCGGGGAGTGTTCCTTCACTCACGACATTGCCATCGAATGAAAATACATGTCAAGGCATACCGGGTTACGTGGGCCCTATTTACGGCTAAGACTGCGGTGCCTGCGGGCGGGGGTTCGGTGCGCATTGCGGTCCCGCTTGCGGTGGCTTTCCGAGTACCGTTCGGTAACCCGCGAATGTTCACCTGCGGCAGGCGCCCAGGTCGATATCTTCCCACGTCAGAGTGGGTGCGCGGTCACCCGGACAGGTCGGCCGAGTGTGCGGCCGCGAAGGTCGTGAAAAATGTGCGGACTTTGCGCCGCCCGTATGCCGTGAACACAATGAACAAAACTCTTCGCAGTTCGGTGTGCATGGGTGCGGGGCGTCCTGGGCGGACTACCGGTTTTCGTCCATTCCCAGGGCCTCGGCGAGTTGTTCCCGGCCGGTAATAGAGAATTTGCGGTAGGAGCTGGTGAGGTGTCTTTCCACGGCCCGCAGGCTCGTTTCGAGTTCCTCCGCGATCTCCCTATTGCTGAGACCGCGCGCCGCGCGTTCCGCCACCCTCGTCTCGGCCGGGGTGAGTCCCGCCGCGAGCGCGCGCGCCGGACGGGCCGGGGCTCCCCGCCCGGTGTCGGCCGGTGTGTTCAGCAATTCGGCGGCAAGCCGGCGGCCACGCCTGAGTAACCCCTCGCCCTCCGGGACCGACTCCCGTTGAAGGCGCCTGCCCAATGCGACGAGGGCGTGGGCCGACTCCAGGCGGCTGCCCCGCGTTTCGACCGTGTCGACGGCCTGCCGCAGCAATTCGACACCCGCCGCGCCGTCGGTGACGACCCCCAGCAGGCGCAGCGCGCGGCTCAGGGCGCTCGGGGCTCCCCAGCGGACGGCGTGTCCGTGATGGGTGCGCGCCATCGCGACGGCCTGCGCGGTCCGGCCCATCCGGTGCTGGACCAGCGCGGCCCGCACCTGCCAGTGGGCGAACGCCGGATTCACCCAGCCGGCGCGCTCCAGGACACGCCCGCAGTCCAGATAGTGCGCGAGCGCCACCGGCAGATCTCCGCGTACCTCCGCCAACATGCCGTTGAGCACCCCGTGCAGTGCGAACAGCCGCAGGTCGGCGGGGGGTTCGGCGGGGTCGAGCACACGTTGTGCGAGTTCGGCGTCGTCCAGTTCGAGTGCGATGAGGCCGAGGAGGAGCGCGGGCTGCACCCTGTCCCGGCCCGCCGTGCCCTCGCTCAGCGCGACCGCGCGGTCCCCGCACTCCCGGGCCGCACCGACTTCGCCCCGCGCCAGCTGGATGAGACCCCGCACGGCCTCGATCCGGGACAGCGTCGCGCCACCGCCGTCCTGCGCGGCGTGCAGGTGCGCGGCGTCCAGCCACGACGTGGCGATGTGCGGGGTGCCCGCGCAGTACAGGACCGGAGGCAGCAGTTCGAGCGCCAGCCCGGAGGGGGCCGTGTGCGCCGGCTCCTCCTCCAGGACCTGCCGGGCCATCCGGGCCACGGTCCCGTGGTCGGTCTGTCCGCCCATGGCGGCCGTGAACACCAGGACGGTGCGCAGTTCGCGTTCGGCCGCCGAGGCGCCTCGGCGGCTTTCGGCGAGTTCGTCCAGCCGGTGCGCCGCCGACGTCACCAGATCGGGGTCCTCCAGGCCGGCGTAGCGGGCCCTGGCCTCCAGCCGCATCGCGAGGTATCCGCCCTGCCGGTCGGTCTCGCGCGGCGTGCCGAGACCGGCGGCCGTCTCCCGGACGAGGGCGGCGACCTCGGGGTCGCTGCGCACGATGTCCATCGGCGTGCTGGAGACCACCTCGGCGCGCCGCCGCAGCCGGGGCATCAGCCGCGCGGCCTGCACGAAGTGGCGGCCCGCGACCGGGGACTTGAGGTCCAGTTCCGTGACCCCGAGTTCGAACAGCAACTCGGCGCGGACATGGCTCGCGGCGGGTACGTCGACGAGGGCACGGCTGAGATAGCGCACGGCCGTCTCGGGTGCGCCCCGGCGCCGGGCGGCGGTCGCCGCGGCCCGTAACTGGTGGATCTCCCACGGGTCGCCCAGCCGGTCCACGTGCAGCAGCGGCACGGCGACCTCCTCCGGCCCGGCGCCGCACGCGTCGAGCACGGCGGACGCCTCCCGGTGCCGGCGCGAGCTCTCCTCGTCCCCCATGGCCTGCAGCACCACCGCGCAGGCCGCGCGGATGCGGGCCGCCTCGCCCTGGCCGTCGGCCGGGGGCCACACCTGGGCGAGCGTCTCGCGGGCCTGCTCGCACTGCGGCAGGCTCAGCCCGGCGAGCCGCGCGACGAGCTCGTCGGTGGCCTGGTCGGCGAGGACGGCCGTGGCCTTGAGGAAGGCGTCCAGGACGGGTTCGCGGCGCAGCAGGGACAGCAGGCGCTCGCGGCGCAGGGACTCGCCGAGCGCGCGCAGCCGCTGGGTGTGCCAGTGAGGCGCGCCCAGCCGCCGGAGCCGGGCCCGATCGCACAGCGCCCTCAGGTCCTTGGGCCGGCCCCCGGTGACGTCGTGGCAGGCGCGGCCGAACGCGTCGGGGCAGCCCGGCCCGAACTGGCGGGCGACCAGCTCGGCCGTGGCACGGTGCGACAGGGGGCGGGCCCGGACGCGGTGGGTGGCGGCGGCGGTGATCTCGCCGACGAGCGGACTGCGCGCGCCCAGGCCGTCCTTGTGGACCACGGCCAGCAGCAGGCGCAGCCCGTCGAGGCGGGCGGCGAGGTGCGCGAGCGCCTCCAGGGAGGTGTCGTCGACCCAGGCCAGGTCGTCGACGGCGAGGACGACCGTCCGCTCGGCGCTCAGGCCGGCGAACAGGATGTGCACCCAGTGGAGCGTGTCGGCGCGGACGGCGGCGCCGCTCTCGCCACCCGGCGCCGGGTGGCCGGTGCCGGCGGCGATGGGCGGTGCGGCGGCCAGCGGCGGGGTGAGCAGGTCGCGTTCGGCGACGAGCGGCAGCACCAGCTGGCGCAGCACCCCGAAGGCGACGGCGCGTTCGCCGGGGGTGCCGGTGGAGCGCAGGACCAGGGCGCCGGCCGCCGTCGCCCGGTCCGCCAGCCGGTTCAGCAGGGCCGTGGTGCCGGCGCCGGCACCACCCTCGACGAGGACGAGCACCCCGGTGCCGGCCTCGGCGTGGGCCACCGCCTCGTCCAGGACGGCCAGCTCCTTCTCGCGCTCCAGCAGCATGGATCAGCCGTCCTCCTGCCGGGCCCGCAGGTGGGCCACGAGGGCGGCGCGCCCCTTGACGCCGAGCTTGCGGTAGACGTGCGTGAGACGCAGCTCGACGGTGCGGATGGCGAGTCCCAGGCGCCGGGATATCTCACGGTTGGCCAGCCCCTCGACGACGAGGGCGGCCACGTCGCGCTCGGAGGACGTGAGCGCGTCCGGCGCCGGGGTGGTCTCGACCGGCACGGCCGGGGCTCGGTCCGGTCCGGGCACCCAGGGGATCTCCACGCCGTGCCGTGCCAGCGCCTCGAGGGTGCGGGCGCGCAGCGCCGCGAAGGCGCTCCCCGTTCCCCAGCGCTCCGCGAGCTCCCGCTCCTTGACGAGCAGTTCGTCCGCCGTGGCGGACGCGCCGAGGAGATGGTGGGCGACCGCCGCGACGCCGCGCCACGGGACGAGCATGGGGTTGCGCCAGCGCTTGGCGCGCAGCACACGGCCGCACTCCTCGAGCAGCAGCAGGGCCCGGCCGGCGTCCCCGTCGATGAGGGCGAGCTCGGCACGGGCGTACAGCAGGAAGGCCGTGGTGACGCCCTGCACCTCGGGCCGGCTGCGGGCGCGTTCCGAGGCGTGGCGGGCCTCCTCGACGCGGTCGCAGCGGATGAGCGCGAGGATCTCGGCGGCGGCGAGCCGGGGTGCGAGCAGGCAGTGCCACGAGGCGGGCGGCAGGGCCCGTGTCGCCTCCGCCAGCCGGCGCAGCGCCTCCTCGCCCCGGCCGAGGGCCACTTCCGCCTCGGCGTGGCTGAGCAGCGCCTGGGCGGCCGCCGCGAGGGCGTTGTCGCGGCGGGCGTCCGCGGCGACGGTGTCGAGACGGTCCAGGGCGGTCGGTACGTCGTCCGCGCACAGCAGGGCCCGTGCCGCCGCCGTGCGGCACATGAACGGCAGGGACGCGGGCTCGTCCAGCGCCGCGCGGGCGAGTTCGAGCGCCTGCGGCCGGTCGTCGCCGCGGGTCGCGAGGGTCCAGGCGTGCACGGCGGACTGGGCCGGGTGCCCGGCGCGGTCGGAGTGCAGGGGCGGCGGGGCGACGAGCGGCAGGCCGCCCTTCTCCTTGTGGGCGAGCCGGCCGAGGGCGCGCAGCGGATGCAGCTCCTCGTCGGGGATCTTGGTGAGGGCCCGCTGGTGCACGTCGGCGATCACCCAGCGGGCGGTCTCCGCGTCGCCGCGACTGAGCAGCAGGTCGGCCGCGTTGAGCACATGCGGCCAGGTCTCGCGGCTCAGGTGGCGCAGCATCACCTGGCGGAGCCGGCCGTCCGAGGCCTGCGGGGCGGTGACGGCCTCGGCGGCCGCCAGCCGGATCAGACGCCGGGCACGTTCGGTCTCCGTCACCGGTTCGGACAGCGAGTGCCGCAGGCTCGCGGTGGCGAGTTCGGCGGCCTGCCGCGGACGGGGGGCGGGGCTGAGGTCCGAGGCGTTCCAGGGCCGTACGAGCGCGGTGACGTCGCCGAGCAGATCGGCGACGGTGCCGACGCGGGAGCCCTCCTGGCCGTGCAGCGAGGCAGCGCGCCGGTGCAGGCGGTCGCGCTCGGGACCGGTCATGCCCGCCACGACGTCGTCGGCGAACCAGGGGTGGCGCAGCCGGGGGGTGTCGGTGTCGGCGAGCAGCCCGCAGGCCCGCAGGGCGTCCACGGCGTCCGCGAACGCGGTGGCGTCGAGGCCGGCCAGGGCCGCGAGCCGGGCCGGCTCCAGCTGGTGGCCGCCGACGGCGGTGGCACGCAGCAGGGCGACGCCGCTCTTGGGCAGCCCCCGCACGGTGGTGAGGGCGCGGCCGGACCACGTGGTGCGGGCGGCGGCGACGAGCTGCGGCACGGCGTCGGTGGCCAACGGGCGGCCGAGGGCCGTGATCCGGTCCGCCACGGCGTGCAGGACGGCGGGGGACCAGCCGGCGACACCGGCCACCGTGAGCACGGACCGCTGTACGGGGTGGCCGACGCGGGACTCGATCAGGGCTCGTGCCTCGTCGGTGGTGAGCGCCTCGAGGCGCAGGGTGTGCACCGGGCAGGGGGCCGAGAGCCGCGCCCCGGCCGCCTCCAGGATCTGCCGGACGGGCAGCGGGGAGGTGACCACGGCGAGGACCGCACCCCGGCGAGCGCGGTGCATGAGGTCCACGAGCCGGCGCAGGGAGTGCGGGTCGGCGAGGTGCAGATCGTCGACGGCCAGCACCACGGGCCGCCCCGCCGACAGCTCCAGCAGCGTGTCGCTCATCCGGGCGACGGTGTCGGTGGGCCGGCTGGTGGGGCCGATGCCGGAGGCGAGGGCACCGATCCGGGACGGCCGGCACAGGGTGCCCAGCAGTTGGGTGATGGCACCGTAGGGGAGCTGGGACTCGCGCGGTGAGCAGCGGGCCACACCGACGGCGAGCCCGGCGGCCCGGGCGCGGTCGACGGTCCTCTCGAGCACGGCGCTGCGGCCGGAGCCGACGGGGCCGGTGACGACGGCGATGTCCGAGACACCGTCCCGCAGCCGGTCGAGGAATCCGTCGAGGGTGTCGAGTACGGCCTGCCGGCCTATGAGTTGAGCGGGGACGAAAGCGGGGACGGTGGTCATGGGCGACCCTGGGGGGTCGCGGCACGCACACCGTGGGGGGCGGTGGGGGGTAGGACGGCGAGCCGCGGACGGTTTCGCATGCGCACCTCTCGTCTGATGACAGCCGGTGACCTGCTCTGCCTTCGAATCGGAGATTAGCGAGCCTCCAACGCCCATTACACGTTTACCGAGGGATCCCTGAGCTTTTTTTGAGGTTACTGAGGAATCAACACGCGTTGATAAGTCGGCGGGAACGCGAGACGCCCTCGTTGAAACTCGCGACCGCTCATCGTGCGTTCCTTCCCGCCAACCCGCCTGATCAGGCCATGGACTTGATCCGGCTCCGGCCACCGTCGGGCCATCTGCGAGAAACTGGCCGGTAACGCGGGTGAACACTTGATTCCCGTACTGACGGCCACAGTTGGCCTTCATCCGTACCCGCCGCCGTAAAAACGAATCCAACCCGCTCGGCCCCGGATTCCTGACAGTCGTTCAGTTGACTTCGATTCGAAATTCCCGGTACCGGGCCCGCGGGCCGGGGAGAGGCGTCATCGCACCCGTCATCCCGCCCCGGCCGACGGTGTCCTGAATGTTGAACACGCGACTTATTGCGCACTGTGGGAAAAGATGCGCGCTTTGTGACTGTGTGGTGCTCTTGGTTGTGGAGGCTATGGCTGACCCCAGAGGAGATGGTGATATGCCTTCCATTGACAAGGCGATCCAGGACACCACCGGCGTTCGGACCGACCTCGAAGCGGCACTCGACCCCGCAGAACCCGACGGCGTCTTCCGAGACAGCCGCGAGTGCGCCGCACTGGCGCTGCTCTCCGCAGACACCAAGCTGCTGCTGTCGCCACCGACCCCTCGCCCGAAGAAGGGCTGAGCGGACCGAACGGGAGCGACTGAATGGAGCAGTCAGGCACTTCGGCCCTCTTGCAGGGCGCTGTGCAGGACCTTGCGTCAGACGTGGTCTCCGCCCTTCGGGGCGGAGACCACGTGCGCATGTCCGGCACGGAGACGATGGACGACGTGGAGGCGGGGCTGACCCTCGCGGCCGTGCGGGTGCTGGGCGCGGATGCGCTCCTTCCGCACGTTCTCTTCCCGACTCCCCCCGCCCCGGACGTACTTGCGGTCTTCCGCAGGACGGTGGAGGCATTCCCGCCGAGACCCGACGCGGCACCCACGGTCCAGTGGAGCCACTGGGCCATGCGCCGCACCCTGCTGCGGCTCGGCATGCCCGCCGACGGCCCGCCCGTCGGCCCCGGGGACACCGAACCCGACGCGGGCTGGCTCGAGGACGCGACGTGGCAGATGATGACGCACCAACTCGCCGTCCTCGCCCCGCTCGCCGTTCCCGGCGAGGACAGCGGCGTGGCCCGCGCGGCCCGGCGCCGTCCGGTCGACCTGGCCCGGGGCTTCGTCCGGGCGGTACGCCGCAGGGACTGGCAGCAGGCGGCCGGAGCCGGGCGCTGGCTGACCCTGATCGACGGGGTACCGGACACCCTCGGCCTCGAAACCGGTCTGGACTTCGTGGAGTTGATGGGCGGAACCGACCCCAGGGTGGCGCTTCAGGTGCAGGCGGCCCGGGTCGTGCGGGCGGCCGGAGCGCTCGTATGACGGCGATCGGCGTCGGCGAGATCCGGGAGATGGGCGCCGCGGCGTTCGCGTGGCTGTCCGCGCACCGCGGCGACTTCGCCCTGGGCGAGGACGCGCTCACCGCGGACGGCCAGGTGGACGCCACCTGGAAACCGCTCGGGGAGCTCGCCCAGACCTGCCACAGCGTACGCACGGGTCTGGAGCCGTCGGACCCGCTGCACGTGTGCGCCTCGGACCTGCTGAGGTTCGCCTGGCAGCAGACGGGCCGCGGTGAACTCTTCGTAAGGCTCCAGCGGTTGGAGCCCTTCGCGACCTACCCCCTGGAGGTCTACTCCGTCTTCGCCGCGGCCGGGCTGCGGCACCCCGGTTACGAGGCCGCCGCCGCCACGACGGCCGCCGCCCGGGGCTGGCGGCTCACCGAACAGGAACCCACCCGCCGGCTTGGCGTCATCAAGGCCGAGCTGCGCAGCGGCATCGACCGCCCGGACGAGTCCGGACAGGTGCTGCGACAAACCTGGCTGGGCGGACTGCCCGAGCCGTGGACGTTCGAGCGCTCCTCGGGGTACGCGCTCACCCACGTCGTCTTCCACCTCACCGACTGGGGCCGCGACCCCGAGGGCGTCCCCGCGGACCTGGCCGCCTACCTCACCCACTGGCTGCCGTCCTGGCTCGACACCTGCCTCGACGCCGGAATGTGGGATCTGAGCTGCGAGTTGCTGGTCGTGGCCGCGAGCCTGCCGGCCCCGCCCCGGCTCGCGGTGTTCCAGGACGCCTGGCGGCGGATCGCCCGGGCACAGTACGACTCCGGCGCGCTCCCGCAGGAGGATCCCGGCTCGGCCGGCACCGCGGAGCCGGACTTCCTGCGCTGCTACCACTCCACCCTGATGGCCGCCTTCGCGGCGGCACAGACCGTCAAGCGCCTCCCCGGCGAGGCCCACGCAGACCCCGACGGCCACGGATCGCACGCGGTCCGCACGCACACCCGCACCGGCGGACAAGGAGTGCCCGGATGACCGACACCCGTCTGATGCACACCGTCGGCGTCCGCGCCCTGGAGTGGCTGTGGGCCCACCGCGACGGATTTCGCCTGGAGCCCGACGTCGATCCCGAGATCGGCTTCCTGGAGCGCTTCAAGCCCGTCGGCGAACTGGCCCTGATCTGCCGGGTGCTGTTCCGCGAGGGCGTCGCCGGATCCCGGCAGGCCGACCTGGCACGCCGGCTCCTCGACCACACCTGGCGGCACACCCTGGACGGCGGCCGCATGCTGGTGCGCGGCCAGCGCATCGAGCCGATGTCGCCCATCCCCTTCGAGGTGTACCTGCCGTACAAGGAACTCGGCTACAGCGAGCCCGAGGTGGAGCGCGCGACCGTCCTCTACCACCGGCTGGAGAGCTGGTCGGCCCTCGAACTGGACCCCACCCGGCGTCTCGGACTGGCCGCGTTCCAGCGCCGCTTCGGCCTCACGCCCCGCCCGCCGGAGTCCGCCCTCGTCGCCCCCACCTGGCTGGCCCGCACCCCCGAACCCTGGACGGTCAGCGGGCACATCGCCTACGACGTCACCCACACGGTGTTCCACCTCACCGACTGGGGCGAGCACCCCGAGAACCTGCCGCCCGACGTCGCCGACTACCTCGCCACCTGGCTGCCGGTCTGGATCGACGACTGGCTGGACCTGGAGCGCTGGGACCTGCTCGGCGAACTCCTCGTCGTCGACGCCTGTCTGCCCCGCCCCACGCTGGACGAGCGGGCGTGGGCCGGTTTCGCCGCCGCGCAGCAGCCCAACGGCGCGATGCCCGCCGTGCGGACGATGCCACAGGGCGAGCCGGACGAGGTGTTCGACATCGTCTACCACCCGACGCTGGTCGCGGCGTTCGCGTCCGTCCTGGCCACCTCCCGCGCCCTCGCCGAACTGACCCACGCCACGTCATGACCGCCTGGACACCGCCCTGGCCGGGCACCGACGACGAGGCCGACGAGGAGCGCGGGGCCGTCTCACCCGGCGGTGCCGGCGACGCCCCGCTGCGCGAGCGGCTGGCCGCCGCGGTGGAGGCGGTCGACGCGCCCGACGTCGTCTTCGCCGTGTCGCGCTTCGGCCGCCGCTTCCTGCACTGCGGCGGCAGCGCGCCCCATCCGCCGGTGCCCCGGCAGGACCTGCGCTACGAGATCGGGTCGGCGTCCAAGACGTTCACCGGGCTGCTGCTGGCCCAGCTCATCCAGCGCGGCCTGCTGAGCGGGGGCGAGCCGGCCGCCGCCTGCCTGGCGCCGGGCCGGCGGACCGCCGCGGCCCCGGTGACCCTCGCCCACCTCGTCACCCACACCGGCGGACTGCCCACTCTCCCCGCCGACTTCTATCTGCGGGCGCTGCCCGCCTGGGGCACCAACCCCTACGGCAGCTACTCGGCCGAGCGGGTGACCGGCGCCTTCCTGCGCCACCGCCCGCGACGCCGGCCCGGCACCCGCTGGCAGTACTCCAACTTCGGCGTGGCCGTGCTCGGTCACGCCCTCGCCGCCGCGACCGGCACCCCCTGGGCGGAACTGCTCGGCGCACATGTACTGCGCCCGCTCGGCCTGAGCGGAGTCGCCCTGCGGGCCGAGGACGCCAAGGCCGACGCCGTGGGACACGCCAAGGACGGGCGCACGCCCACGCTCGCCTTCGACGCCGGCGGATTCGAGGCGGCGGGCGCCGTCCGCGCCACCCCGCACGACCTGCTGACGTTCCTGGAGGCCCACCTCGACCCGGCCGGCACCCCGCTCGCCGGGGCCCTGCGGGCCGTGCGCACGCCCGTGCTGCGGCGGGGGCTGGACCACCGGCACGTCCACACGGTGGCGTGGTTCCGGCACCCCACGGACGGCGGACCGATGTACTTCCACAGCGGGGCGACCCTCGGCCAGCAGGCCTTCCTGGGCTTCCGGCCCGACACCGGCACCGCGCTGGTCGCGCTGTGCACCCGCCGCTTCCGCGCCCGCGACGCCTTCGTCGCCACCGCCTACGGTCTCCTCGCGCGGGATCGGCGGCCCTGATCACAGGCGTGGGGGGGGGGGGGGGGGCGCCCGCCCCCCCCCCCCCCCCCCCCCCCGGCCGCGGGCCCCCCCCCCCCCCCGGCCGCGGGCGGGGGGGCGGGGCCCCCCCACCCCGGGGGGGGGGGGGGGGCCCCCCCCCCCCCCCCCACGCCGTACGACGTCCGCGGCCCGCTACAGCCGCTGCCACAGGGCCGGGGTGGTGTTCGGCGACCACCTGCTCTGCGCCTGGTGGGTCTGCAGGCACTGGTATCGCACACCCGCGTGGGTCACCGTGGCGCCGGCCTCGAAGACCCGGCCGGCGGCCCAGGAGACGGCTGCCTCGTTGTCCTGCGGGGCGGGAGCGCCGGCCTGGGCGGCCGCGGTCTTCAGGACGAGCCCGAAGTCGCTGAGGATCGGGTTGATCGGCTGGTAGAAGGTGGTGCCGCCGGCCGTGCAGTCACCGGAGCCGCCCGAGGTCACGCCCTGTGCCTGGGAGCCGGAGACGTACGGGCCGCCGGAGTCGCCCGGCTCGGCGCACACGGTGGTCTCGGTGACCCCGTCGACCCTGCCCTGGGAGTAGCTGACGCTCGTGTCGTGCTGCTCGATGGTGCCGCAGTGCCAGCCGGTGGTGGAGCCCGAGCGGCAGATCGACGCGCCGACCAGCGCCTGCACCGAGCCGGTGACCTGGGTGCGCTGGCCGCCCTCGCCCTTGACGTCGGGCGTGGCCGTCCAGTCGCTGTTGACGCTCACCCACGACATGTCCTTGCCGGGGAACGTGGAGGCCTCGAAGGTGCCCTGCTCGGCCATGTTGAAGCCGGTGGTCGAGTCGTCGGGGTCGCCGCAGTGGCCCGCCGAGGCGAAGCCCTGCTGGGTGTCCTTGGTGACGGAGAACCCGATGGAGCAGCGGGCCGAGCCCTCGATGTAGTAGGCCTCGCCGCCGACGAGGTCGGCCAGCGGGCGCGGCCGCTGCGCCGACACGCGCACGCCCACGCTCTTGTCCTGGACGCCGGCGGCCTTGATGAAGGCGGTCGCGGCGGATTCCTTGATCGCCTGGACGACGACCTGGTTCGTCGGTACGTCGACGTACCAGACCGGAGTGTCACGCGTGTCGACACGGTCCGCGGCCTTGTCCAGCCGCTCCTTGACGGCCCGCAGGTCCTTGAGGGGCCGCTTGACGACGACGGCCTTCGCGCCCTGGGCCTGAATGGCGGACACGTCGTCGGCATGGGTGGTCGCGACGGCGAGTTCGCTGGAGGTCGCCCCGCGCAGCCAGGCCCCCGCGAAGCGCTCGCCCAGGGCGTTGCGCAGGCGGCCCGCGCGGACACCCGCCTCCGCCTCGTTGACCAGCCGCTCGGCCGCCTGACCGGGCTCCAGTTTCAGGTCCCGCTCCATGGCGCGTACCACCGCGGCCGGCGGCTTGTCGGCGCCGAGCGTCTGCGCGGCGACGGACGCGGGTACCGGGGCCGGGGGCGGCGCGGCCGTGGCGGCCGAGGTGACGCCGGTGAGAACGAGGGCACAGGCGGTGGTCAGGGCGGCGCGGCGACCGAGCGCGGTATGTCTGCCCAGCATGGGATGTACCTCCATCAAGGACGAGTGGGAATCCGACCAAGTGGAGCCCTTGACAGAAAGACCTGAGTCAATGTCAGAAAAGATGATTTTTCGCGCTATGGGAGGCCCGGTGCGCTGCCATGTGCGCCGGCCGACGGAATCGTGGCACGCGGCACCAGAGTTTCATCATTCGTTTTCTTGAATCATTCGTGTTTAGAGAGGTAGGTTGTCCCCATGACCGCATCCCAGACTCCGACCCCCGCCGAGGAGCTCCGCGGTGCCGGTCTGAGGGTGACCGCGGCGCGGGTCGCGCTGCTCGACACCGTCCGGGCCGGTGACCACCTCGGTGTCGAGGCCATCGCCTCCGGGGTCCGTGATCGCGTGGGTCATGTCTCCCTGCAAGCCGTGTACGAGGGCCTCCACGCGCTCACCGCGGCGGGACTCATACGTCGTATCGAACCGGCCGGGAGTCCGGCCAGGTTCGAGGGGCGTGTCGGCGACAACCACCACCACATCGTGTGCCGTTCGTGCGGTGTCGTCGCCGACGTCGACTGCGAGGTCGGCGAGGCGCCCTGCCTGGCCGCGTCCGACGATCACGGCTTCACCATCGACGAGGCCGAGGTCATCTACTGGGGCCTGTGCCCCGACTGTTCCACCGCCCGCAGTGCACCCCGAGCACTGTGATCCACCTAGTTCGGAAGGTTTCCCATGGCTGAGAACCCCGATGCGATCGTCACTGACGCGAAGGATGAGGGCACCGGTGGCTGCCCCGTCGCGCACGGTCGCGCCGCGCACCCGACGCAGGGCGGCGGCAACCGTCAGTGGTGGCCGGAGCGGCTCAACCTGAAGATCCTCGCCAAGGACCCGGTCGTCGCGAACCCGCTCGGCGCCGACTTCGACTACGCCGAGGCGTTCCAGGCCCTCGACCTGGCGGCCGTGAAACGGGACATCGCCGAGGTGCTGACCACCTCGCAGGACTGGTGGCCCGCCGACTTCGGCAACTACGGCCCGCTGATGGTCCGTATGGCCTGGCACAGCGCCGGCACCTACCGCATCAGTGACGGCCGCGGCGGTGGCGGCCGCGGTCAGCAGCGCTTCGCGCCGCTGAACAGCTGGCCGGACAACGGCAACCTGGACAAGGCCCGCCGTCTGCTGTGGCCGGTCAAGAAGAAGTACGGCCAGTCCATCTCCTGGGCCGACCTCATGATCCTCACGGGCAACGTCGCGCTGGAGACGATGGGCTTCGAGACCTTCGGCTTCGGCGGCGGCCGCGCCGACGTCTGGGAGGCCGACGAGGACGTCTACTGGGGTCCCGAGACCACCTGGCTGGACGACCAGCGCTACAGCGGTGACCGTGAGCTGGAGAACCCCCTCGGCGCCGTCCAGATGGGCCTCATCTACGTCAACCCCGAGGGCCCGAACGGCAACCCGGACCCGATCGCCGCGGCCCGCGACATCCGCGAGACGTTCCGCCGCATGGCGATGAACGACGAGGAGACCGTCGCCCTCATCGCCGGCGGCCACACCTTCGGCAAGACCCACGGCGCCGGCCCGGCCGACGCGGTCGGCAACGACCCCGAGGCCGCCGACATGGAGCAGCAGGGCCTGGGCTGGAAGTCCACCTACGGCACCGGCAAGGGCGGCGACGCCATCACCTCCGGCCTCGAGGTGACCTGGACCACCAAGCCCACCCAGTGGAGCAACGACTTCTTCGACATCCTCTTCGGCTACGAGTGGGAGCTCACGCAGAGCCCCGCCGGCGCCAACCAGTGGGTGGCCAAGGACGCGCAGGAGATCATCCCCGACGCGCACGACCCGTCGAAGAAGCGTCTGCCCACGATGCTCACCACGGACCTCTCGCTGCGCTTCGACCCGATCTACGGCCCCATCTCGAAGCGCTTCCACGAGAACCCGGCCGAGTTCGCGGACGCCTTCGCCCGCGCCTGGTACAAGCTCACCCACCGTGACCTGGGCCCGAAGTCCCTGTACCTCGGCCCGGAGGTCCCCGCGGAGACCCTGCTGTGGCAGGACCCGCTGCCCGCAGCCGAGGGCGAGGCCATTGACGCCGCCGACGTGACGGCCCTCAAGGCCAAGATCCTCGACTCCGGCCTGACCGTCCCCCAGTTGGTCAAGGCCGCGTGGGCGTCCGCCGCCACGCACCGCGCCAGCGACAAGCGCGGTGGCGCCAACGGCGGCCGCATCCGCCTGGAGCCGCAGCGCGGCTGGGAGGTCAACGACCCGGACGAGCTCGCCCAGGTCCTGCGCACCCTGGAGAGCATCCAGGCCGAGTTCAACTCGGGCGCCAAGAAGGTCTCCCTGGCCGACCTGATCGTCCTCGGTGGCTCCGCCGCCGTGGAGAAGGCCGCGGGGGACGCCGGTGTGGCCGTCGAGGTGCCGTTCGCCCCGGGCCGCGTCGACGCCACCGAGGAGCACACGGACGTCGAGTCGTTCGCGGCCCTGGAGCCGACGTACGACGGGTTCCGCAACTACCTCGGCAAGGGCAACCGCCTGCCGGCCGAGTACCTGCTGCTGGACCGCGCCAACCTGCTCGCGCTCAGCGCCCCCGAGATGACCGTCCTGGTCGGCGGCCTGCGCGTCCTCGGCGCCAACCAGAACGGGTCCAAGCACGGCGTCTTCACCGAGACCCCGGGCAAGCTGACCAACGACTTCTTCGTCAACCTGCTCGACCTGGGCACGACCTGGAAGTCCACCTCCGGGGACCAGACCACGTTCGAGGGCCGTGACGCCTCCGGCGCGGTCAAGTGGACCGGCACCCGTGCCGACCTCGTCTTCGGCTCCAACTCCGAGCTGCGCGCCCTCGCGGAGGTCTACGCGAGCGACGACGCCAAGGAGAAGTTCGTCAAGGACTTCGTCGACGCGTGGGTCAAGGTCATGAACCTGGACCGGTTCGACCTCGTCTGATCCGCACCTCGTAGACGTCCAGGCCGGCCCGCACGGGTCGGCCTGGACGTCTCCGTTTGTGCGCCGGTGCCGCACGGGCCGCACCCTTCACACAACGCACACCGGGCCCCAGCAATTCTTTATGTTTCAAGCGCTAGGCTCGCGGAAACAGGGGAGTGGCCCAAGGCGGCCCACCCGCCGCGCCGTTCGCGCCGTTCACCCCCCGTTTCCCCCACCAGCACAGGAGACCCGGCGTGCTCGACGGCGACGTAGTGGTGATCGGCGGCGGCTATGCCGGCGTACGTCTGGCAAAGCGGCTCGACGCGACCGCGCGGGTCACGCTGGTGGACCGCAAGGAGGTCTTCTTCCACCGCATCGCCTCCCTGCGCGCCGGAGTGCGTCCGGACTGGTCGCACAGCCCCTTCATCCCCTACGACCGGCTGCTGAGCCGCGGCCACGTGGTCGTGGGCAAGGCGCTGCGCATCGACACCGCCGAACGGCAGGTCGTCCTCGGCACGGGGGAGCGGCTGCCGTACGACGTCCTGGTGATCGCCACCGGCGCCGACTACCCGGAACCGGCCCGCTTCAGCGGCACCACCACCGAGGAAGCGGTGAAGTCCTTCACCACCCACCAGCAGCACATAGCGGCGGCCGAGCACGTCCTGGTCGTCGGCGGCGGCCCCTCCGGCGTCGAGCTCAGCGCCGAGATCCGGCTCGCCCGGCCCGACGCCCGCGTCACCCTCGCCCACTCCGGTCCGGAGCTGCTGCACTCCACCGGCAGCACGCGCGCCGGGCGCAAGGCGCGGACCTGGCTGGAGTCGCACGGGGTCCAGGTGTGGCTGGACTCGTTCATGTCCCCCGGCAACGACTTCGGCACCTATCGCGACGCCCGCGGCAACCTCATCGAGGCCGACCGCTCCTTCTGGGCGACCGGCACCACCCCCAACACCCTCTGGCTGCGGCTCGCCGGGCACGGCGACTGGCTGAACGGCAGCGGCCACGTCAAGGTCGACGAGGCGCTGCGGGTGCGCGGCCGCCCCGACGTGTTCGCCGTCGGCGACGTCAACGACGCCACCGACCTCAAGATCACCCCCGCCGCCCTCGCGCAGGCCGACCTGGCCGCCCACAACATCCGCGCCTACCTCAACAGCAGCGGCAAGCACCGCAAACAGCCCCGCTTCTACCGGCCTGTCCACCGGACCCCGCTGATCGTCCCGTTCGGCCCGGCCGACGGCGTGACGGTCCTGCCGGTGCCGGGCGGCGAGACGGCCGTCCTCGGCGGCCGCACCACGACCGTGGCCAAGGCGAAGACCCTGATGACGCCCTACATGCGGCGCCAGCTCGGCTACACCGCCGCCTGAACGCCGCCGTGGGAGCCCGCTGAGCGGGGCCGTATCGAAACCGGGCGTGCCGGGTACTCGGAGCCTCAACCGAGCCCGGTCCGGGCCATGGTGCGAACGGAGGCGAGATGACGCGGAACCGGGAGTGGGCGACGCCCGAACGGCGATCCGAGTTCCCCGAGCTGCGCCCGGTCGGGGAGGGCCGTCGGCCGTGGGAGCCGCCGTCGCCGAACCACCAGGAGCCGCCCCTCGACCGCAGTCAGGAGATCCTGGAGGCGGCGAAGCAGGTCGGCGCACTGCTGAAACGCGCGGGGCACACCTTCGCCCTGGCGGGAAGCGTGGCCGTGTACGCCCACGGCGGCAGCGGCCATCTGCGGCACGACGCCGACTTCTGCGTACGCCGCTCGGACGCCGAGGCGGTGGCGCAGACCTTGACCGACGCCGGTCTCACGGTGCGCACACCGCCGGAGGACTGGCTGATGAAGACCACCTGTCTCGGCCAGGAGGTCGACTTCCTCTTCGAACTGGCACACCGCCCGGTCACCACCGACATGCTGGCCCGCGCGCAGGAGGTGCCGGTCGACTCGGTCCACATGCCCGTCCTCGCGCCGACCGACCTCATGCGCGGCCTGGTCGAGGCGTTCTCGGAGCACTACTGCGACTTCGGCCCGGTACTCGCCGCGGCCCGGGCGCTGCGCGAGAAGGTCGACTGGGAGGACGTACGCGCCTCCTGCGGCGACGAACCGATGCCGGCGGCCTTCTTCTACCTCCTCGAACGCCTGAACGTGATCGCCCCGCCGGAGGAGCACCGATGAGCGGACACGGCGGCCCCACGGCTCCCGACGCGGGCGCTTCCCGGCACCTGGACTACCGCGTCGCCCACGTCACCGAGCAGCTGGCCGCGGGCGACCTCGCCGAGCTGGGCGTACGGATCGAGATCCGCGGCGAGGCGGTCCTGCTGACCGGCACCGTGCCGTCCATGCGCTGCCGGGACGACGTCCTGCGCCTGGCCCGCGAGGAGCTGCCGGGAACCCCCGTCCACTGCGACATCGTGGTCGCGGACACCTCCGCGCCCGATCACGCCGAGGAGCTCGAATGATCCGGATCGCGGCCGTCGGCGACATCCACATGGGCCCGGAGAGCGAGGGCACGCTCCGCCCCTCCTTCGAGACCCTGCACAAGAACGCGGACGTCCTGCTGCTCGCCGGGGACCTCACCCGCCACGGCACCCGCGAGGAGGCCCAGGTCGTCGCACGGGAGATCAAGGGCCTGGCGGTCCCCGTGGTCGCGGTCCTCGGCAACCACGACCACCACGCCGACTGCCCGCAGGAGGTCGCCGCCGTGCTCCAGGAGGCCGGCGCGCGGGTCCTGGAAGGGCAGTCGACGGTGGTCGGCGACGGGGACGTACGCATCGGGGTGGCCGGGACCAAGGGGTTCGGCGGCGGGTTCGTGGGCCGCTGCGCCGGTGAGTTCGGCGAGCCGATCATGAAGGAGTTCGTCAGGTACTCCCGCCGCCGCGCCGACAGTCTGCGCGCCGGTCTGGAGGAGCTCCGCGGGCAGGACTGCGACGTGCGCGTCGCCCTGACCCACTTCTCCCCGGTGCCGGACACACTGGCCGGCGAACCGCCCGAGATCTACCCGTTCCTCGGCAGCTACCTCCTCGCCGAGGCGATCGACACGGCGGGCGCCGACCTCGCGGTGCACGGACACGCGCACCTGGGCACCGAGCACGGCATGACCAGCGGCGGCGTGAAGGTGCGCAACGTCGCACAGCCGGTGATCGGCCGGGCGTTCCACGTCTACCACCTGGCGGAGTCCGAGCGGGGCGTCCCGGAGGGCTGAGCGCCCGGCTCGGGTGTGGGCCTCGGGTGTGGGCGAGGCCACGCCGTTCACAAGGGCACAGGCATTTCCGCGGGCCGGGGGCACCGGCTACCGTTTGCTGAATTCCCGTACTCCTGCGGATCCCTGCTCCTGACGGATCCGGCCGGCGGCGCGGGAAGCCCGCCCCCTCGCCAGTACCTCGGACGGCCCGGCAGTGCTCGCAGATCTCTCCCCGCTCATCGCGGCGACCACCGAATGGCTCACGCGCTCCTACCCGGCGTGCGGTGGCGCCCTGGCCGCCGCCCTCGGCGAGGTGCAGGCCCGCCAGGCCGTCACGGCCGCGGCATGGCTGCGCTACCCGACGCCGACGGACGCCGCCCTGGTCCACCTGGCCGGCCCCGGCGGTTCGGCCGCGCTGGACTGGATCACCGGCGCCGACGCGAGCGCGCTCGCGGAGCCGGACGACGTCGCCTGGCGCACCTGGGTCGACGAGGTCGTGGCCAGCTGGGCCGCCTGCCTGCTCACCGACGGCGAGCTGGCCCGGCGCGCGGTCGCCGCGATCGCCGACGGCGGACACACCGCCGCCGCCCCGGTCGAGTTCCGGCGCCTGGTGTCACCCGACGCCGACGACCGCGAGGCGGCGGCACTGCTGCGCCACCCCGACCTCCTGGCCCCGGTGGCGGCACTGCACCGCACGGCACTGCACGAGCGGCTCGTGGACCCCGGCCCGGCGCTCATCGCCTGAGGCACCCGAGGGCCGGGGGCGGGTCAGTCCTTCTTGCCGCGTCCTGACAGCGCGTCGCGCAGCCGGTCGACCATTCCGGCACCGGGGGCCAGCAGCTTGTTGGCCGGCGGCTTGTCCGGGGCGGACGGGTGCGGGCGGGTCGGCGCCAGCTTCTTCGCCTGACGCACCTTGTCGCCCAGATCGTCGAGCGCGTCAGGCGGACAGGCCGCGCGCAGCGCCGGGAAGAGGGCACTCTCCTCGTCGGCGATGTGCGAGCGGACCTCCGCCATCAGCATGCCGATGAGCCGGTCGAAGTCGGGATCGCCGGCGTCGCACCCCTCCAGGTCCTTCATGATCCGTTCGGCCTTCGAGTGATCGTCGATCTCCCGGTCGGCGATGGCGTCCCCGCCCGCCACGTGCCGCCGCACGGCCGGGTACAGATAGGCCTCCTCGGCCACCGAGTGCCGCACCAGCTCCATCGTGACCTGGTCGGCGTACAGCTTGCGGTCCTTGTGACCGGGCGTGAGCCCCTCGATCCGGCCGAAGAGCTCCTCGACCTCGCGGTGATCGGTCACGAGTTCGTCGATGACGTTCCCGCCATGACCCATGTTCTCCACCTCCTGCCTCCGGCGGCGGCCCGGACGGGCACACCGTGCGCATCGAGTGCCCGCCGTCGGCAGGCTCACACGACGCCGCCCCGGGCATCCGCGCCGTCACAGGGCAGGCCCTAGGGTGCGGACATGACATCGCAGGCGTATCTCTCCGAACTGTTCTCCCTGGAAGGCCGTGTCGCCGTCGTCACCGGCGGCAGTTCCGGCATCGGCCGGGCCGTCGCCGAGGCCCTCGCCCGCGCGGGGGCCGGTGTCGTGATCGTCGCGCGCAGGAAGGCCGAGCTGGCCGCGACCGTCGGCGAGCTGGAGGCGCGGGGCTGCCGGGCGGCCTGGGTGAGCGGGGACCTGAGCACGCGCGACGGTGTGCGCGCGGCGGCCGAGGAGGCGGTCGAGGCGTTCGGTGAGCCCGACATCCTCGTCAACTGCGCCGGGATCAATCTGCGGCCGCCGATGGGGGAGCTGGGCGAGGACGTGTGGGACACCACGATGGCCGTGAACCTGGACGCGCCCTACCTTCTCGGGCAGCGGTTCGGGCCCGGCATGGCGGAGCGCGGCTTCGGGCGGATCATCCACGTCACCTCGCAGCAGGCGCACCGGGCGTTCGTCCACAGCGGCGCCTACGGCGTCTCCAAGGGGGCGCTGGAATCGCTGGCCCGCTCCCAGGCGGAGGCCTGGTCGCCGTACGGCGTCACCTGCAACACGCTGGTGCCCGGATTCGTCATGACGCCCCTCAACGAACGCCTGTCCTCCGACCCGGAGAAGGTCGCGGCGCTCGCCGCGCGCACCATGATCGGGCGTAACGGCCTGGCGGAGGACTTCGCCGGCGCGGCGGTGTTCCTCGCGAGCCGTGCCTCCGCGTACGTCACCGGACAGTCGATCTTCGTCGACGGAGGTTTCTCCGTGCACTGAGTCTGCGCTGACCGGCCCCTCAGCGCAGGTCGAGCCGCATCAGCACGCGCGGATGACCGGACAGCACGGACGTCGTGTCGGCGGCATGGACGAACCCGGCGCGCTCGAAGTTCTTGCGCAGCCCCGCGTACGCCATCGTCAGGTCGACCCGGGCGTCGCCGTTGTCCAGCGGGTAAGCCTCGATCACCGGAGCGCCCCGGTCGCGGGCGAACTCGACGGCTCCGGCGATGAGGGCGTGGGTGATGCCCTGCTTGCGGTGGCCGGGCCGGACGCGGATGCACCACAGCGACCAGACCGGCAGGTCGTCGACGTGCGGGATCTTGCGGTTGCGGGCGAAGGAGGTGGCCGAGCGCGGGGCCACGGCGGCCCAGCCGACCGGTTCGTCGCCGTCGTAGGCCAGCACCCCGGGTGGCGGGTCGGCGCGGCACAGCTCGGCGACGTACTCACCGCGGGCCGGCCCGCGCAGCTCGTTGTTCAGCTTCGACGGGATGCGGTAGCTCAGGCACCAACAGACGGTCGCCGTCGGCGACTTCGGACCGACGACCGCACGGACGTCCTCGAAGACGGACGCCGGGCGGACTTCTATGACCATGGCACCACCCTGCCACGGCGACGGCCCGGGCGCGGGTGACTTCGGATCTTCCCCGGTACCGGCCGGCCGCCCGGCCTCACGCCGTCGCGTGGAACACGCGCAGACTGTCCGCCACTTGTTCGTCGGAGACCCGGGCGTAGTCCTCATACCACTCGCCGGCCACATGCAGGCCCGGCGGCTGTTCGAGGCAGATCAGGTCGTCGCACTCGGAGCGCATGGCGGCGACCGTCCGCGGGCTGCCGACCGGGACCGCCAGGATCAGCCGCGACGGGCCGTGCCGGCGTAGGAAGCGCAGGGCGGCCGTGGCGGTCAGGCCGGTGGTCAGCGCGTCGTCGACGAGGAGGACCGTGCGGCCGTCCACGGAGGGCGGCGGACGGCGGCCCCGGTAGAGGTATTCGAGCCGGTGCAGCTCGTTGCGCCGGCTCACCACGACGTCACCCAGCCGGTCCTCGGACAGGTGCATCATCGCCAGGCTCTGCCGGTCGTACAGCGGCGGGTCGTCGGCGACGACGGCGCCGATCGGCGTCTGGGGCCGGATCGGGGTGCTGACCTCGCCGGCGACCAGCACATCCAGCGGGGCATGCAGAGCACGGCCGATCTCGCAGGCCACCGGCACGCCGCCGGGTGGCAGCGCAAGGACGAGCACATTGATCAGGTCGCCGGAGTGGGCCCATTCGACCAGCCGCAGTCCGAGTTCCTGTCCGGCGTGGGTACGGTCGCGGAACGGCACGGCACTCCTCCCTCGCACTCGGGGCAGCCGCCGAGTGCCCGGCGCGAGCGGCCGCGAAACGACAGGGAGCCCGGGCCCCGGGTGACCGACGCGGCTTTGGACCTCGGCGAGGCGGGAACTCGGGCAGCGTCCGCCCCCCCACAGACCCAGGAGGCCGTCGTGACCGACGAACAGCAAGCCGGCGAGAACCCGGTCACCCGGCATCCGCGGCCCGAGTTCCCCGCGCAGGACCAGCCCCACCCGGGCTGGACCGGGCCGATGGACCCGCCGCCCGACCATGGTGAGGAGAGCTACCGCGGTACCGGCCGGCTGGAGGGACGCGCGACCGTCATCACCGGGGGCGACTCCGGCATCGGCCGGGCGGTGGCCCTCGCCTACGCCCGCGAGGGCGCCGACGTGCTCTTCACCCACCTCCCGGAGGAGGCGGACGAGGCACGTGAGACGTCCCGGCTGGTCGAGGACGCCGGCCGCAAGGCGGTCGCCGTCGCCTGCGACATCCGGGACGAGGACAACTGCCGGGACCTGATCGAGCGCGCGGTCGGTGAGTTCGGGCGCATCGACGTGCTGGTCAACAACGCCGCCTTCCAGATGTCCCAGCCGGACGGCATCGAGGCGATCACGACCGAGCAGTTCGACCGGGTCATGCGCACCAACCTCTACGGCATGTTCTGGCTGACGAAGTTCGCCCTGCCGCACATCCCCGAGGGCGACAGCGTCATCAACTCCACGTCGGTGCAGGCCTACAAGCCCAGCCCGCATCTGCTGGACTACGCGATGACCAAGGGCGCGATCGTGACGTTCACCCAGGGACTCGCCCAGATGCTGGCCGGCCGCGGCATCCGCGTCAACGCGGTCGCGCCCGGCCCGGTGTGGACCCCGCTGATCCCGGCGACGATGCCCGACACGGTCGAGTTCGGCAAACAGAGCCCCCTTGGCCGCCCGGCGCAACCGGCCGAGCTGGCCCCCGCGTACGTCTATCTGGCCTCCCAGGAAGCGGGCTTCATCACCGCGGAGATCCTGAACGCCACGGGCGGGACACCGCTGCCGTAGCCCCGGGGAGCCACCTGAGCGCAGACGACCCATTTCGGTGACGATTCAACCGTGACCGGTACGCCGGGCTGCGTTCCCGCCACTCAGAGCGCATGGTGGTGGCATGAGCACGCGTCCCCCCGTGGTGGTGTCCCCGCCGGAGTCGGACGGCGGGCGTCAGGTGACGATCCGTGGCGAGCCGACGGGCACCGCGTACAGCCTGTTCGACGTCATGGACCTGGTGCACCGCGCGGGCCTGCCCGGCGAGGACCGGGCCGTCGACGACCCCGAGCTGATCGAGTGGCTCGGCGGCGGGCCGTACGACTGGAACGCCGCGAGTACGTCGGACACGGCGGACGAATGACGGCGAGTGCCACCCTGGCACCTCCGAGGTTCCCGTCGAAGAGCCGCTGACCTTGACTGAAGTCGGCAGAACGGCGAGTCGTCGGGTCTGCGCCATCTACGGCTCCGGCGTGGGCAGCGTCGGGTGGTCCATCCAGTGACCTCGGGCCACCACCGGCAAGGGCAGAGTCCGGCGGGGTGTCCGGCACCGGCCGGAGGGGTACGCGGCGACGGACGGAAGGGGAGACCCATGCAGTTCCGTGACCGCACCGAGGCCGGGCGGGAGCTGGCCGAGCAACTGCGCCTCCGGCAGGACAAGGGACTCCTTCCGCAGCCCGTCGTCCTCGCACTGCCGCGTGGCGGTGTCGCGGTCGCCCAGGAGATCGCCCGGGTGCTGCAGGCCCCACTGGACGTGCTGGTCGTACGCAAGATCGGGGCGCCCTTCCACGAGGAGTTCGGGGTCGGAGCGCTCGCGGGCGACGGGCCCCCGCTCTACGACGGGCCCACGCTGGACCGGCTGGGGCTCAGCGAGGCCGACCTGGCGCCGACCGTGGAGCGGGAGCGCGCGGAGCTGCGGCGGCGCGAGGAGCGCTATCGGCAGGGCCGGCCGGCGCCCGAGCTGCGCGGCCATGCCGCGATCGTCGTCGACGACGGTGTCGCGACCGGCTCCACGGCACGCGTCGCCCTGCGTGCCGTACGCCGTCAGCGACCCGAGCACCTGGTCCTCGCCGTCCCCGTCTGCGCTCCGGAAGCGGCCGAGGAGCTGCGCCGGCAGGTCGACGAGTTCGTCTGTCTGCACGAGCCGCGGCTGTTCAGCTCGGTCGGTGAGTGGTACGACGACTTCCGTCAGCTGACGGACGCCGATGTGCTGGCGGCGCTGCGCGGCGACTGACGGCCGACCGCCCGCTCAGCACCAGGGCGCCGTCCCGGTCCAGGGTGACGTGGACGTCGTAGCCGATGCGGTCGAGGGTCGTCTGCAGCCAGCCGCGGTCCTTCGCCGGCGCCGGTTCCAGCCGCATACGGCGGGCCAGCAGGGGTTCCATGCGCAGGCCGGTGAGCGCGCCCGTGTCGGCCGCCAGCGTGACGAAATAGGCGATGCGCAGGTCGTCGCGGTACTCCTCGAACCCCGGGATGCCCTCGTAGTCGTCGATGAAGTCGCCGCAGCCGTGCAGGATCAGCCGGTCCCGGTAGACCTCGGCGGCACGCGGATGGTGCGAGGAGTGGCCGTGCACGACGTCGGCGCCGCCGTCCACCAGGGCGTGCCCGAAGCGGCGCTGCTCGCGCGGGACTATGTAGCCCCAGTTCGACCCCCAGTGCACGGACACGACCACGAGGTCGCCGGGCCGCTTCACCCGCCGTATGCGCCGCACCGCGGCGGCGGCCGTGGCGGGCGTCAGCTCGGGCACGTGGGCGACACCGGGCCGCTCCGCGGTCGCCGCCCAGCCGGCCGGGACGCCGCTGTCGGCGGCGCCCAGGGCGAAGACCAGCACCCGGCCGCCGTGGGGGAGCGGCAGCGCCACCGGCGTGTACGCCTCCTCGGCGGTCCGCCCGGCGCCGGCCGTCCGCAGGCCCGCGCCGTGCAGGACGTCCAGCGTCTCCCGCAGGCCGGAGAGGCCGAAGTCCCGCACATGATTGTTGGCCAGCACGCAGACGTCGGGGCGGGCGACCGTGAGCGCGGGCAGGTTGGCCGGGTGCATGCGGTAGTGGACCGCCTTGCCGGGCTCGAAGGCGTCACTGCGCGTCACGGACGTCTCCAGGTTGACGATCCGGACGTCGGGCGCGTTCGCCTCCAGCAGCCGCAGCGCCTCGCCCCAGGGCCAGGACGGGTCGACCGGCGCCGGGATCGGGCCGTTCACCGACTCCGCCATGCGCACGTACGCGCGGGCGTCCGTGACGTACCCCTCGCGCAGCGCCGGGTCGCCGGGCCGGGCCAGGATCTGGTCGACGCCGCGTCCGAGCATCACGTCACCGCAGACGAACAGCGTCACCGTGCCGCCGCTCATGCCTCCACGGTACGAGCATGGGCCGGGACGGGGGAACGCCCGCCGAGGCGCTCCGCCCCGCTCCTCACACGTCCACGGTCACCGCGCACGACCAGCCGTAGGGGCCCGGCCCGATGGTCACCCCGTGCCAGGAGACGTCCTCCGCGGTGGCGCCGGTGACCCGCACGTCCGCCAGGTCGGCGAGGGCGAGCCGTACGTCCAGATCGCCCTCCGTGACGTCCGCCTCCAGGTCGACCGCCACTCGGCCGTCCACGTCGAGGCGCTCGACGACCTCGTCGAGGAGGGCGGTCAGCAGCCCCTCGTCGCTGTCCTGGGCCAGCCGGATCCGCTCCACCGACGTCGGCCGCACCGCGGTGACGTCGGCGAAGCACTCCACCATGCCGAGGGCCGCCTCCACCAGACAGCGCTCCCGGCTCACTCCCCACGCCTCGATCCGCACGTCGTCCGGGTGCGGAACCGCCCGATGGCCGCTCTCACCGCGCCGCCGCGCCTGGATGTCGTCGTCCGTGTCACCGACCATCGGCACCACCTGATCCACCGAGCCGTCCGTTAGGAGTGCTACACGGATAGGGGTACCCGAGACGGAGCACCGCGTACCGCCGGGAACGAGGGAGCCGACATGCCGGACATGGAGCACGACGAGGCGCGGGAGCGGTTCGCCAAGGCGTCCGTCGCACGGCTGGCGACGGTCGACCCCGAGGGCCGCCCGCATCTGGTGCCGGTCGTCTTCGCGGCGCGCGGCGACGAGGTCGTCACCGCCGTGGACGGCAAGCCGAAGCGGTCGCAGCGGCTGAAGCGGCTGCACAACATGGAGGTGCGCCCCGCGGTCTGCCTGCTGGTGGACGAGTACGACGCCGACTGGGACCGGCTGTGGTGGGTCAGGGCGGACGGCGGCGCACGCGTCCTGCCGCCCGACGCGCCCGACGAGGCGACACGGGACGAGTACACCGACGCCGTCGAACTGCTGCGGCAGAAGTACGCGCAGTACCGGCAGGAGCCTCCGACCGGGCCGGTGACCGTGATCACCGTCCTGCACTGGAGCGGCTGGCGGGCGGCGCCCGGGCCCGGCTGAACGCACGGCCGCGGTAATCCACGGGCGCAGACCCATTGACCTTGACCATCCACGAACATAATCTCCGTCCTCATATGTAGACGTCATCTTCATGTGAGGACCCCATTCAGTGGGGTGAACGTGGCGGCCGGCGTTCAAAGGAGAGCTGAGACATGCCGCTCGTGGTGCTCGGGATCAGCGCCCTGGTCCTGCTCGTCCTGATGACCAAGCTCAAACTGAACGGCTTCGCCGCGCTGCTGCTGGAGCATGGCCGGCGGACTCCTGGAGGTGTGCGGGCCCCGCTGGGTCCAGGTCGCCATGGTGCTGACCGCCATGCTCATCGGACTCACCCTGTTCTACGGCCTGTTCATCGCCGTCCCGGTCGGCGCGTTCATCGCGCTGCTGTGGCCGCGCCTGCCGTTCGTCCGGGCGATGAACCCGGCCGAGGGCGGGATATCCGACTGCATCAAGGACGCGCCGACGGCTGGTCCATCTCCCCGATCATCCTGGCCTGGCTGATCGCCGCCATCCTGCGCGTCGCCCTCGGCTCCGCGACCGTCGCCGTCGTCACCGCCTCCGGCGTGGCGCTGCCCCTGCTCGCGGGCAGCGGCATCCACCGCGAGGTCATGGTGCTCGCCGTCTCCTGCGGCTCGATCGCCTTTTCCCACGTCAACGACCCGGGCTTCTGGATGTTCAAGGAGTACTTCAACCTGTCCGTCCTCGACGCCATCAAGGCGCGCACCACCTACACGACGGTGCTCGCGATCCTCGGACTCGGTGGCGTACTGGTCCTGGAACAGGTCCTCGACGCCTTCAGCATCTGACCCCCCTCACGAGAACGGCATCCGCCAGCCATGAGTCAGCCCGTCATCACCCGCCTCTCCGTCTATCCGGTCGCCGGCCGGGACTCGATGCTCCTCAACCTCTCCGGAGCCCACGCCCCGTACTTCACCCGCAACGTCGTCGTCCTGGAGGACTCGGAGGGCCGAACGGGGCTCGGAGAGGTGCCCGGCGGGGAGAAGATCACGCGGACCCTGCGGGACGCCGCGCCCCTGGTCGTCGGCGCCCGCGTCGGCGACTACAAGAACGTCCTGCGGGCGATCGGGTCCACGTTCGCCGACCGTGACGCGGGCGGGCGCGGCGCGCAGACCTTCGACCTGCGTACGGCGGTCCACGCCGTCACCGCCGTCGAGTCCGCCCTCCTCGACCTGCTCGGACAGCACCTGGAGGTCCCGGTCGCCGCCCTGCTGGGCGACGGCAAGCAGCGCGACTCCGTACGTGTCCTCGGCTACCTCTTCTACGTCGGCGACCCGGACCGCACCGACTTGGACTACGTCCGCGAACCCGACGCCGACGTCGAGTGGTACCGCGTCCGGCACCAGGAGGCACTGACCCCCGAGGCGATCGTCCGGCAGGCCGAGGCCACCTACGACCACTACGGCTTCCGCGACTTCAAGCTCAAGGGCGGTGTCCTGGCCGGAGCGGAGGAGGTCGAGGCCGTCACCGCGCTCAAGGAACGCTTCCCCGACGCCCGGATCACCCTCGACCCCAACGGAGCCTGGTCCCTGCGGGAGGCCGTCGAACTGTGCCGCCCGCTCCTCGGCACCCTCGCCTACGCCGAGGACCCCTGCGGGGCGGAGGGCGGCTACTCGGGCCGGGAGATCCTCGCGGAGTTCCGCCGGGCCACCGGCCTGCCCACGGCCACCAACATGATCGCCACCGACTGGCGCCAGCTGACCCATGCCCTGGCCCTGCAGTCGGTGTCCATCCCGCTCGCCGACCCGCACTTCTGGACCATGCAGGGCTCGGTCCGGGTCGCCCAGCTGTGCAACGCCATGGGGCTGACCTGGGGCTGCCACTCCAACAACCACTTCGACATCTCCCTGGCGATGATGGCCCACTGCGGAGCCGCCGCCCCCGGCGAGTACAACGCCCTCGACACGCACTGGATCTGGCAGGAGGGGCTGGAGCGGCTCACGGTGGCGCCGCCGGTGGTCAACGGCGGCGAGGTCGCCGTACCGGACACCCCGGGGCTGGGAGTCGATCTCGACATGGACCGGCTCCTCGCCGCCCACGAGCTCTACCGGGAGAAGGCGCTCTCGGGCCGGGACGACGCCGTCGGCATGCGGTATCTGATCGAGGGCTGGACCTTCGACGCGAAGCGGCCCTGCCTCGTGCGCTGAGAGCCGCGAGCGGGATCAGAGGGCGAAGACGCGGCGGGCGTTGCCGTGCAGGAACAGCTCCCGCGTCTCCTCGTCCAGCCCCAGGGCGTCCAGGTGATCCAGGGCCCGAGCAGGCGTGATCATCGGGTAGTTGGAGCCGAACAGGACCTTGTGCCGGCCCCGGCCGCGCAGATACTCCACCAGCTCCGGCGGATAGCGGCGGACGGTATAGGCGCTGGTGTCGATGAAGACGTTCTCGTGCTTGTCGGCGACCGCGATCATCTCCCCCGTCCACGGATAGCCGATGTGCCCGCACACGATCGTCAGCTCGGGGAAGTCCAGCGCGACCTGGTCGACGTACGGGATGGGCCGCCCGGTCTCCGACGGCCGCAGCGGGCCGGTGTGGCCGACCTGAGTGCAGAACGGCACGCCGAGGTCCACACAGGCCGCGTACAGCGGGTAGTACAGCCGGTCGGTGGGCGGCAGCCCCCACAGCCACGGCACGATCCGCAGCGCCACGAAGCCCAACTCCCCGACGGCCCGGCGCAGTTCCCGCACCGCCGCCATCGGCCGCGCGAGATCGACGCCCGCCACGCCGCGCAGCCGCCCGCCGGACGCGTCGACGAAGGCGGCCACCTCGTCGTTGTCGATCAGCGCGCCCTGCGGCCCGTACCAGGCCGACGCGAGGCCGATCTCCACGTCCCCCGCGTCCAGCGCCGCCACGGTGACCTCGACGGGCAAGGGCTTCTCGAGCCGCTCCATGCCGGTCCAGCGGCGCAGGGACGCGAACATCTCGTGGTTGGCGTGGCGTGGCGTCGGGTGCTGCAGCCAGGCGTCGATGACGGGCATGGGCTCGGCCTCTTTCGATGGTCACCAAGGCTCAATTCACCAAGCCTCGCTCCACCAGGGTTCACTTCACCAAGGTTCACTTCACTAGTGAAGTGAGCATGGCGCCGACTCCCGGGGTCTGTCAACATCGGTCCATGCCCGAGCCCGACCAGCGTCTGTACTTCCTGCTCCAGCGCGCCGCGCACCAGCTGCGCACCGCCTCCGACCGGCGCCTGCTGGCCACCGCCGGGATCACCACGGCCCAGCTCGGCGCGCTGTACGCGATCCGCGACCAGCCGGGCCTCACCCAGCAAGGGCTGGCGCACGCCCTCGGGCTGCGCGAGTCCGCCGTGACCGGGCTGGTCGGCCGGCTCACCGCGGCCGGTCTGGTGGTGAGGCGGGCGCACCCGCGGGAACACCGGGCGGTGGTACTGGAGTTGACCGGTGATGGCACCTCCGCGCTCGATGCGGCTCAGCCGGAGGTCGACCGGTTCAACGCCGAGGCGCGGGAGCTGCTCGGCGAGGACGGGTTCACCCGGACCGCGGCCGCCATGCGCGCCCTGGCCCACAGGGAGTCCGCCTGAGGCACGTCCGGCTGCCGGGCAGTACCCACGTCGCTTATCGTGAGCCCTGATCGTGCACGAGGGGCTCCCCGACGCCGTGCCCGCCGCGGACAACGAGACGGGCACCCGGATGGCGCTGGACAACCTCGCCCGGCTCGTCGAGTCCGCCTGACGCCACCCACAACTGACCCGGCGGTTACCTGATCTTCGCCTGGGGTTCGCCGCGCGTATGAAAGCGCTCGCTTCGATGCGGAAGTATGGACACCGAACTGCTGTCAGGGCTGCGCGTCGACTACACCGACCAGGACGACCCCGTACTGATCAGGCCGGACGGCAGCCCGGTGGACACCTGGCGCGAGAACTATCCGTACGAGCAGCGCATGGAGCGCCCCGAGTACGAGTGGCACAAGCGGCTCCAGCAGATCGAACTGCTGAAGCTCCAGGGCTGGGTCAAGGAGACCGGCCGCCGGCTCGTCGTCCTCTTCGAGGGACGGGACGCGGCCGGCAAGGGCGGCACCATCAAGCGGTTCACCGAGCACCTCAACCCGCGCGGCGCCCGCGTGGTGGCGCTGGAGAAGCCGACCGAGCGCGAGCGCGGCCAGTGGTACTTCCAGCGGTACGTCGAGCACCTGCCGACGGCCGGCGAGATCGTGCTGTTCGACCGCTCCTGGTACAACCGGGCCGGCGTGGAGCGCGTGATGGGCTTCTGCACCGACGACGAGTACCGGCGCTTCATGCGGCAGGCCCCGGCCTTCGAGCGGATGCTGGTGGACGACGGGGTGGACCTGATCAAGTTCTGGTTCTCGGTGTCCCAGGGCGAGCAGCGCACCCGGTTCACCATCCGCCAGGTCGACCCCGTACGGCAGTGGAAGCTCAGCCCCATGGACCTCGCCTCGCTGGACCGCTGGGAGGACTACACCGCCGCCAAGGTCGCGATGTTCCGGGAGACGGACACCGAGCACGCCCCCTGGACCGTGGTGAAGAGCAACGACAAGAAGCGGGCCCGCGTCGAGGCCATGCGCAGCGTGCTCGCCCGCTTCGACTACGACAACAAGGACGACGAGGTCGTCGGTACGGCCGACCCGCGCATCGTCGGCGCCGCCGCCGGCCTGTTGGAGGCGGGCGAGGACGACTCGGAGCACCGGAGCTGACCGCAGCCCCCTGCGCCGTTGCCTAGCCGCGGGGCAGCACCGTGACGCGGCGGAAGTTGCACTCGCCCCCTGCCGGGTGCCCGGCAGGGGAGGGATGGTTCTGGTGCGCCTTGAGGGCGGCGCTGACCAGGCTCATCAGCAGGTCGACGTCCGTGTCGCAGTCGAGATGGACGGTCACCCAGCCCGAGCCGGGGACCAGCCGGATCGCGGTCGACCCCTGAAGATCGTCATGGAAGCGCCCGATGGCCTGGACCGTCAGATGCAGGTCCACGTCCCGCTCGGAGTGGAAGTGCACGATCTCGCTGTGGACGGAGCGCAGGGCCCGCCCCGCGCCACAACTGGCCTGCCCCGAGCTGAGATCGGGCCAGGCCTGCAGTTGTTCCATGGCGCGTTGGGCCAGTGTCATGCGTCCATAGTCACTCGATCACCGCGTCGCAACCAGAGGTTGAGCGATTCGTAACCGGGGCGTGAGGAACCTCTCAGCCATTTCGCGCCTATTCGGGAGGCGTCGGGGTGTCGTGGGTCCGGTACATGGCCTGTACGTCCAGCTCCAGCTGCACCGTCGGCCCGACCACCGCGATTCCGCGGGCCAGCATGCTGCGCCAGTTCAGGGTGAAGTCCTCCCGGTGCAGCTCGGCCTTGGCCAGCGCCGCGCACCGCAGCTCCTCGCCGTAGCCGCCGTTGACCGACCCCAGGTAGGTGGTGTCCAGCTCCACCGAGCGGCTCACGCCGTGCATGGTCAGCGAGCCGTGCAGCGTCCATTTGGCGCCGCCCCGGTAGGCGAACCGCGTGCTCGCGAAGTCGATGTACGGGTAGCGCTGCACGTCCAGAAAGTCGGCCGAACGCAGATGGTTGTCCCGGGTGGTGTTGCCCGTCGTGATGCTGGCCGCTTCGATGCGCACGGACACCTGGGAGTCGGCCATGTCGGGGGCCACCCGGATCCCGCCGGTGAACCGCTCGAAACGGCCGTGGACATGGGCCATGCCGACGTGCTTGGCGATGAACCGGATCGCCGTGTGCGGCGGGTCGAACAGCCAGGTGCCGGGCGCCGGCAGTTCCAGCTGCCGGGCCGACGTCAGCTGGACCCGGACGGGCGGCTGCGCGGGACCGGCGACCATGTCCAGGGTCTCGCGGTGCGGAGTCAGGCCCTCGGCCGTGATCATGAGGCTGTAGCGGCCCGGGGGCAGGGTCGCGAAGAACAGGCCGTAGGGGTCCGTCGTACCGGACGCCACGACCTCGTGCGAGTCGAGCGCGGTCACGGTCACGTCGGCGCCGCGCATCGGCAGCGCCATCGGGTCCACGACCTCACGGCCCAGGACGCCCGCTCCGGGCGGCACGGGCAACGGGACACCCGGAGCTCCTCGGGAGCGTCGACTCCTGAGCAGACCGAGGGGCATGCTGATCACCTTTTCTTCCGGCGTGGGGGGGGATGTGTGCGTGGGGGGTGTCAGTGGGCGGCCGCGGAGGGCGGTGCGCCCTCGTACGCGGCCCGCAGCAGGGTCAGTACGCCGTCGGCCGTGACCGGGCGCGGGTTGGCGTACGCCTGGCCCGCGGTCTGCGCGGCGGCTGTCTCCAGGTCGGCCTCGGTGAGGCCCAGTTCGGCGAGCGAGCGGGGTGCGCCGAGGCGTCCCGCCAGCTCCCACAGGGCCGTCGGCGCGTCGGCCGCGTCCAGGGCGCGGGCCACGGCGGCGGTGGCGCCGGGTGCGGCGGAGGCGTTGTGCGCCAGCACGTACGGCAGCACGACGGTGTGCGTCTCGGCGTGCGGCAACGAGAAGGTGCCGCCGAGGACATGGCAGAGCTTGTGGTGCAGGCCCATGGTGGTGGCGCCAAGGCAGGACCCGCACAGCCAGGCTCCGTACAGGGCACGTGCGCGGGCCTGCGACGACGCCGGCTCCTCGGCCACGGCCGGCAGCGCCCGAGCCATCGCCCGGACGCCCTCCTCGGCCATCAGCGCGACCAGGGGCGAGCTGTCGGGGGCGTACAGGGCCTCCACGGCGTGCGCGATCGCGTTGACGCCGCTGGTCACCGAGAGCGGTACCGGCAGCGAGAGGGTGAGCTCGGGGTCGTAGACCACGCTGCGGGGCAGCACCTTCGCATCGCGCCCCGTGCGCTTGGCACCGTGCTCGGTCAGGCCCCACACCGGAGTCATCTCCGAGCCGGAGTACGTGGAGGGCACCGCGACCAGCGGCAGGCCGGTGCGCAGGGCGATGGCCTTGCCCAGCCCGATCGACGAGCCGCCGCCCACCGCCACGCACCCGTCGGCGCCCGCCGCCCGAGCCACCCGCACGGCGGCGTCGGCGACCTCGACGGGGACATGCATGCGGGCCCCGTCATGCACCCCTGCGCACGCCGGGCCGAGCGCGTCGGCGACCGCACGCGCGGTGTCCGCGCCCCGTGCCCCGCACACCACGAGCACCCGCCGCAGCCCCAGCCGCTCCACCTCGCCCGGTGTCGCGGACACCGCCGCCCCGGGCCGGAAGACGACCCGCACGGGGCGGCTCTCGTAGGAGAAGTCGAAGGCGTCCGTCACGACCGCTCCAGCACGAGGTCGAAGCGGGCGTGCCGGAAGGGGTTGGCGACTCCGAACTCCCGGGCGGACGACGGGTCGTCGGTGGCCGCGAAGTCCTGCACCAGGCTCGGCTTGACCGCGAACACCGCGTCGGAGTCCAGGTAGTCGCTGCCCGCCACGAAGATGTGCGTGGTCACCGGGGTGTGGCCGGGGGCCGACGCGATGAAGTGGATGTGGGCCGGGCGGAAGGGGTGCCGGGCGGTGGCGCGCAGCAGGTCACCGACGGGGCCGTCCGTCGGGATCGGGTAGGGGCTGGGCACGCAGGTACGGAACCAGAAACGCCCCTCGGCGTCGGCGGTGAACAGGCCCCGTCCGTTGCCGGGCGGCTGCGCGTCCGGCCGCTGTACGTCGTAGAAGCCGTTCCCGTCGGCCTGCCACACGTCGATCACCGCGCCCGGCAGCGGGTGGCCGTCACGGGACAGGACCCGGCCGCTGACCACGCACGGCTCACCGTCCCCGACCAGGTCGATGTTCGCGCCGAGGGCCCGCACCGGCGACTCGGTCATGTGGAACGGCCCCAGCACCGTCGACTCGGTGGCCCCCGGACCCTGACGCTCGTTGATGGTCTCGAGGAGCATCGACAGGCCGAGCACGTCCGACAGCAGGATGAACTCCTGGCGGGTGTCCGTGCACATCTGCCCGGTCGCCGTCAGGAACCCGATCGCGCGTTCCCACTCCTGCTGCGTCAGCCGGGTCTCGCGCGCGAAGGCGTGCAGATGCCGGATCAGGCCGGTCAGCAGCTCCCGCAGACGTGGATCGGCCGCCCCGTGGAGACTGGCGACGGCCTCGTCCGTGACCGTCGTGTCGCCGCTCATGTCGGCTCCCTTCTCGGCACCCATCTCAACCGTGCCCGAGGATCCGCCGCAGCGCGTCCGTGAGCAACCGTTCGGCGTCCTCGGCCGAGGCCGGCTCGGCGTGCCGGAACGCCACATACCCGTCGGGGCGTACGAGGAGGGCGCCCGCGTCGGAGATCTCGCTCAGGCCCGCCCAGTCGCCGTAGGGGTCCTCGTACTCCTGGCCCGGTCCGACGACGACCGCCCGGATGTCGAGGGGCTGGGCCTCGGCGGCCCGCAGCCACGCCTCGCCGCCGATGCCGGTGAGCAGGGTGAAGCGGCCCCCGCCGACGGTGTCGAGGGTGGACAGGGTCCGGGTGCCGGCGGTGAGCCAGGCGTGCGGGAGCTTGGCGCCGGGGCGGGAGGTGGGCTGGTGGTGCAGCTCGGGGTCGCGGGTGAAGCCCGGGTCGGGCGTGCCGTCGGGGATCACCGCGTCGGAGGCGTAGCGCTGGTTGAGGTCGACGCCGTGCGCGTTGAACTCGTACGCCTTGAAGGCGATGGCCTCGCGCAGTGCCGTCCGCTGCTTGGCGGCGGCCTCGGTGGCGTCCTTGCGGGCGGCGATGTTGGCCCACAGCTGCTCGGGCGTCTGCGGCGAGAGCCCGTCGAGCGCCTCGAAGATCGGGGCGGTCTCGGCGATGGACTTGTTGGCCCGCGTCACGATCTGCCGGCCGACGGGCGCGCGCTCCACGGTGTAGGTGTCGAGGAGCTTCGGCGTCGCCACCCCGTCCAGGACCAGCTTCAGCTTCCAGGCCAGGTTGTGGGAGTCCTGGATGGAGGTGTTGGAGCCGAGCCCGTTGGACGGCGGGTGCCGGTGCACGGCGTCACCGGCGCAGAAGACCCGGCCGTTCGCGTACGTCTCGGCGTACATCTCGTTGACCGTCCACGCCGACGACGACTTGATGGTCACCGGGATCTCGTCGTCGCCGATCAGCTGGCGTACGACGGACAGGGCGTACTCCTCGGTCAGATCGGGGGCGCCCGCCGTCACGTCGTAGCCCCACACGATCAGCCACTCGTCCCAGGGCCGCACGCAGCGCACCAGGCCCGCGCCGATGCCGCCGACGGTGGCGCCCGGCGCGAGCACCCAGTAGAGGGTGGAGGGGCGGTGCGCGGTGTACTTGCTCAGGTCCGCGTCGAAGACGATGTTGATGCTGCCCGCGACGCCCATCTGACCGCCCATCGGCAGCCCCGCGTCCTCGGCAACCTTGGAACGGCCGCCGTCGGCGCCGATCAGGTACTTCGCGCGGATGGTGTACTCGTCGCCGCGCAGCCGGTCCTCGACGGTGACCGTGACGCCGTCCTCGTCCTGCACGAAGGACTTGTAGACCGTGCTGAACCGGAAGTCGGTGCCGCGCGCGATGGCCGCGTCCACCAGCACCGGCTCCATCAGATGCTGCGGCATGTCGCACATCCGGGTCGGGCTGGCCAGCTCGTGCGCGGCCTGCACCAGCGGGTCGTTGCCCCACGAGCGCACCCGGCCGAGCTCCTCGCCGGCGAGGCTGGTGCAGAAGGTCGTGTTCCCCATCAGATGCTGCGGCGTCGCCTTGGCGATCACGTCCCGCTCGACGCCCAGGTCGCGCAGCACCTCCATGGTGCGCTGGTTGGTGATGTGCGCGCGGGGTGTGTCGGCGAGGCTCGCGTACCGGGTGACGACCATGTTGCGCACGCCGTAGGTGCTCAGGGCCAGCGCGGCCGACGCGCCCGCCGGGCCGCTGCCCACGATCAGTACATCGGTCTCGACGGTGTGCACGACAGAACGCTCCAGGAGATGAGAAGAGACCCCGACTTTCAAGATCATGGAGCGGTTCGGCCGGTCGTGGGTGTCTCATTACGAGACATCCCGCCGTCGCGGGTGTGCGGTGGGAGCGGGGGAGAACCCGCCGTCGCGACGCGGGTGACGCCCCCGATACGGTGAGGGACGCCATGACCACCGCGGAACATTCCCCAGCCCTCGCCCCGCTACGCCAGGCCCGCGAACGGTTCCTGACGGGGCGTCCCCTGCCGGACGGCGTACCGGACGACGTGGTCGCCGCCTGGCGGCGCGCCCGGTTCTTCGGCGTCCGGCCCGATCTCGACGGCCCCGTCCGGGAGTCGGCCCGCCCGGCCGACTCACCGCTGCTGGAGGCGGCACGCCCCGCGCTCGCCCGCATCGCCTCGACCCTGGACGCGGGACGCTCGGCGCTCGTGCTCACCGACGAGCGGCTGCGGGTGCTGTGGTCGAGCGGCAGCGCGCCCGGCGACGCCACCTGCGCCGACCTGTCCGAGCGGGAAGTCGGGCACAACAGCGCCGCGCTCGCCCTGCGCACCCGCTGCCGGGCCGAGGTGCACGGCCCCGAGCACTTCCTCGACGTGTGGCAGGACGTCTCCGCGGTCAGCGTCCCCCTGATCTCGCCCAGGACCGGGCAGACGCTCGGCACGGTCACCCTGGCCTGCGGCCTGTGCGCGGGCTGCCGTCCGCATCCCGGCGCCGCCCTCGCCGAGGCGGCCGCCGCGGCGGTGGAGGCGGAACTGCGGGCACGCGCGCGTACCGCGGAACGCGCGCTGCTCGACGCCTACGAGCGGGCCGCGCGCGGGCACGAGCGGGCGGTCGTCGCGCTGGACGGCCGCAGCCGCCTGGTCAGCGAGGCCGCCGCACGTCTCGCCTCGCCGCAGGTGCTGGAGGCACTGGAGCACGCGGCGCGCGAGTGGGGGAGGGGGACCGCCGGCGGTCCGTACGCGGTCCCGCTGCCCGAGGACGCCGGGTGCACCGCCGAGGTCACTCCGGTACGGCACGAGGGCCGCTGTCTCGGCCTGGTCGCCGTGCTCGAACCGCGCCCGGTGGAGCCGCAGCCGTCGTCCCGGGCACCGGCGAGCGCTCCGGCAGGAGGCTCGGTGCCCTGGCGGCACGCGGTCGCACGAGCGACCGCGCTGTTCCGTACGGCGGGCCCCGTCCTGGTGATCGGCGAGCGGGGCACCGGAAAGACCACCCTCGCCCTCGAACTGCTCGACGCGACCGACCCGTTGGTCGTGGACGCCGCCGAGTCACCCGAACTGGACCTCAAGGGCCACGGCCCGGCCGGCGGCCGCCCCCTGGTGCTGCGTCACGCCGAACGGCTGGCCCAGCCGGACGTCGCCGCCCTCAACTCCCTCCTCGACGAGCGCCCGGACGCCCCGCTCGTCGCGACCTACACGCCCGGCGCCCCACCGGGCCCCTGCCTCCAGCGCCTCCTCGACACCCTCGCGGCCCGCTCGGTGACCCTGCCGGCGCTGCGGGAACGCCCCGAGGACATCCGGGAGTTGCTCCCCGCCCTGGCGCCCGACCCCGACCCCGGCAGCCCGCCGCTGACCTGGACGCTGGACGCGCTGCGGGCGCTGGAGCGGCATCCCTGGCCCGGGAACGTGACGGAACTCGCCCATCTCGTCCGGGCCCTGGCCGGCCGGCGACGGTACTCGGGGCCGGTGCGGCGCGGCGAACTGCCCGATCCGGTGCGCGAAGGACCCGCGGGCCGGACCCTCAGCCCGATGGAACTGGCCGAACGGGCCGCGATCCTGGAGACGCTGCGCCGCCACGGCGGCAACAAGGCGCGCGCCGCGGCGGCGTTGGGGATCGCCCGCGCCACCCTGTACCGCAAGCTGCGGGAGTATCAGGGCCGGGACGCCCTCATCGGGCCGAGGCCCTGACCGCGAGGGTGCTCAGCGCGCCCCGGTCCAGTTGTGCGCGACGTCGACGACGACACGGCCGTCCGCCACCCAGACCCGGAACGGCAGCCGTGCCCGGACGCCGAGCCCGATCTGTGTGTCGCCCTCGAAACTGCCGACGAACCTCGCGTCCCGGAAGGTGCGGTATCCCGTGAGATCGACGCCGACCAGACGCTGGCCGGCCCTCGCGGGATAGGTGGGCTTGCCGGTGTCGGGGTCGTACGCCGGAGCGGTCACCCGTACCTCGATGACGGCTCCGCCGCCGACGGCGATCTGCCGGCCCGAGCCGTCCTGGTACAGGCGGCTGACGTACTGGACGGAGTAGCCCAGTTCACGGGTGCCCGCGCCGGGGACGTCGACGACCATCCGGTCGAAGCACGCGTGCCGGCCGGTCCTGATGTTCGTCATCGAGTCCGTGGTGCCGGCGGAGCGGGTCTTGGCCTGGCTGCCCCAGCCGACGGGGCAGGCCGTTGCCTGCGCGGTGGCGGCGGTCGTGGTCGCTTCGGCCGGGACCGCCGCCACGCCCAAGGTGGCGACCATGAGCGCGGTGGTGGCCGCCCAGGCGGTTCTGTTTCGTCCCATTGTGTCCCCCGGGAGGTGATGTGCCTGATATTAGGGGAGACAACCGTCTTGGTGGAATGGTTGCACTCTTCCGGAGGTCGACCGTCCGGACTTCGCGGCGACCGGCGGCCCGCCGGGGAACCCGGACCGGACCTGGGACGTTCCACGAAGGACGGCCGCGAGGGGCGGGGTTTCGACGGTGAAGCGGGGGCGATGTGGCGCGATTACTGGTCGTGGGGGGCGGAATCGCCGGCGCGGGTGCGGCTCTGGCACTGCACAAGGCCGGATTCGACGTCACCGTGCACGAGGCGCACCCCGACTCCGCGGAGGACATCGGCGCGTTCCTCACCCTCGCGAGCAACGGCATGCGCGCCCTGGCGGAGCTGGACGCCTCGGCGGCGGTCACCGCGATCGGCTTCCCGCTGACCTCGATGCGGGTCCTCGACGACACCGGCGCCGAGATCGCCCGGGTGCCCCTCGGCGAGGCCGGCACCTCGCACCTTCGGTACCGCTGCGTGCGGCGCGGCGAGCTCAACGCCGCCCTCCAGACGGAGGTCACCCGCCGGGGCATCGGGATCCGGCACGGCATACGCCTCGCCTCGGTCGACGACGGCCCCGACGGCGTCACCGCCCACTTCGCCGACGGCAGCAAGGCGACCGGCGATCTGCTCATCGGGGCCGACGGCCTGAACTCCACCGTCCGCCGGCTCGCCGCCCCCGACTCCCGCCCGGCCCACGCCGGTCAGCAGGTCTTCTACGGCTACACCTCCGAGGCGCCCGAGGCGGGCCACGCCGAGACGATCACCATGGTGCGCGGCAGGGCCGTCGCCTTCGGGTACGCGGTCTCGCCCGAGGGGGAGACCCACTGGTTCGCGCGCGTCGCCGCCGAGCCCCTGGCCGCCGACGAGATCGAGCGGGCCACACCGGCCCGCCTGCGTGACCTTCTGCTGCCGCTGCTCCGCAAGGACGCCACTCCGGCCGCGGACCTCGTCGCGGCCACCCCGGACGACCTCATGGTCACCAACGCCACCGAACTCCCCGCCGGGACGCCCTGGCGCAGCGGCCGGACCCTCCTCATCGGCGACGCGGCCCACGCGGCGTCCCCCGCCACCGGGCAGGGCGCGTCGATGGCGCTGGAGGACGCCGTCGTCCTCGCCAAGTCCCTGCGGGACGCGCCGGACACCGACACCGCGCTCGCCCTGTACGAGCGACTGCGCCGCCCGCGTGTGGAACACAACATCGCCGTCAGCGGCAACATCTCCCGCGGCATCCACACCCCGTCGGGCCCCGGTCCGCGCGGCGCGGGTCCGCACCGGCACGGCGACGACGAGCTCATGGGGCAGCTCGACTGGAACACCGGCCTCCGGTGGCCCGCGTCCTAGATCGATGGACATGCCAAGCGGGGCAACCCCGAAGCGCACAGGCCCCTCATAGAGGTCGAACCACACCGGGTTCGCGGAGAGGAGCACCTGTTGGCCCGTCAATTGTCCCGGCGGCAGTTCGTGGTCTACTCGCTCGCGGCGACCACCCTGACCGTCGCGGCGCCACTCGGCTGCGACGGCTCGACCGCCGAGGGTGCCGAGCAGACCGCCGACGGCGAACGCCGCGCGTCCGACGTGCTGGTGACCGGCACCGACGCCGAAATGCTGGTCCTGGAGGTCACCCAGACCAACAAGGTCGTCGTACGGCTGCCGCGCGTCGAGGTCGGCCAGGGCGTCACCACCGCCGTCGCCATGATGATCGCCGAGGAACTGGACGCCCGGCTCGCCGACGTCGAGATCCCGCTCGCGGACGCCCGCAGCCGGGGCAACCAGTTCACCGGCGGTTCCAGCTCGGTCAGTTCGCTGTACGGACCGGCCCGTCAACTGGCCGCCACCGCCCGCGCCAAACTCCTGACCGCCGCCGCCCGTCGCTGGCACGTCCCCGCGCGGACCCTGATCACCCGGGGCACCCGGGTCTTCGCACCGGACGGCCGCATGGCCACCTTCGGTTCCCTGACCAGAGCCGCCGCCCCGATCACCCGGCCCACCGTGCCCACCACGCCCAAACCGGCGTCGCGGCACCGGATCATCGGACGGCCCACGAACCGTATCGACGCCCGCGACATCGTCACCGGCAAGGCCAAGTACACCGGAGACCTCGCGGTCGCGGGGGCGAAGCCGACGGTCGTGGCCCGGCCGCCGACGATCGGCGGGAAGGTCGTCACGGTCGACTCGGCCGCCGCACGCGCCATGCCCGGGGTGCACGCGGTCGTGCAGTTCGGCGGCGGTGTCGCAGTCGTCGCGGAGACCTTCCACCACGCCTTCCAGGCCCGTGACGCCCTGCGCGTCACGTGGGCGCCGGGACCGCTGGCGAACCTCTCCGACGACCGGATCCGCTCCCGGCTGCGCGCTGCCGTACCGAAGCTGGGGACCCCGCCGAGCGGATCGGCGCAGACCGAGGCCGAGTTCGAGTTCGCCTTCGTCAGCCACGCCCCGATGGAAGTGCTCACCGCCGTCGCGGACGTACGGGCCGACCGGGCCGAGATCTGGTTCTCCTCCCAGTCCCCGCAAGGGGCGCGGGAGGACATCGCCGCGACGCTCGGAGTGCCGGTGTCGAAGGTGCGGATCCATGTGCTGCGCGGCGGCGGCTCGTTCGGGCGGCGCCTGAACCACGACGCCGCGCTCGAGGCGGCCGTCATCTCCCAGAAGGCGCGCCGGCCGGTGAAGCTGATGTGGAGCCGGGCCGACGACATCCGGCACGGCAGGATGCGCCCCGCCTCCCACCACCGCATCCGGGCCAGCCACGCCCGGGGCAGGGTGGTGGCGTTCGCCCACGCCACCGCCTCGGTCAGCGAGTCGTTCGGCGAGCAGGGCCTGTCCGCGCAGGGCGGCGCGCGATCCGCCGTTCGCGGCCCCGCTGCGGCTCCGCTTCCCAGCGACAGCGGCCTGTACAACTTCGGCCGCCTCTCCGGCGACTCGGGCTCGGTCGCGCTGGCGATCCCGCTCGGCGCCTGGCGCTCGGTCGACTCCGGTACGGTCCGCACCGCCGAGGAGATCGTCGTGGACGAGGTGGCCCGCGCCCTCGGCCAGGACCCGGTCGCCTTCCGGCGTACGACCCTCAGGAGCAAGACCGTCAAGGCCGTACTGGACAAGGTCGCGGCCGCCGGTCAATGGGGCCGGCGGCTGCCCCGGGGCCATGGGCAGGGCGTCGCGCTGCACGAGGAGTACGGCTCGTGCGTCGCCTGCCTCGTCGAGATCGACGCCACCGACCCGAAGAACCCCCGGGTGACCAAGGTGGTCATGGCGGCCGACGTCGGCACGGCCGTCAACCCGCGCGGACTGGAGGCCCAGCTCATGGGCACCGCCGTCGACGGCATCTCCACCGTGCTGCGGGCCGGGCTGCACATCGACAAGGGTGCCGTCCGCGAGAGCAGCTTCGCCGACTTCCATTACGCCCGTGCGCGGCACGCCCCCTACCACTTCGAGGCGCACATCATGCCGTCCCGACGTGCCCCGGGCGGAGCGGGCGAACTCGGCGTCCCGGCCGCGGCAGGCGCCGTGGCCAACGCCTACGCCCGCGCGACCGGCACGAAGCCGCGCCGCTTCCCCCTCAACTTCTGAGCCGTCCGAAGGCCTCTGAGCCGACCGAAAGCTTCCGAGCCATCGGGGAGCCTCTCAGCCGTCCGAAGGCCTCTGAGCCATCCGAAGAGAAGGTCTTGATGCCCTCCTACACCTTCACCCTCAACGGGAAGCAGGTCTCCGTCGAGGCGCCGGCCGACATGCCGCTGCTCTGGGTGCTGCGCGACCTGCTGAACGTCACCGGCCCCAAGTACGGCTGCGGGGTGGGCGCCTGCCGCGCCTGCACCAGCCATCTCGACGGCGACGAGATCCAGCCCTGTGTCGTCCCGGTCGCCGACTGCGCGGACCGCGAGGTCACCACCATCGAGGGCCTGGCCGACGGCGACCGCCTCCACCCCGTACAACGGGCCTGGCTGGACTGCGACGTCGCCCAGTGCGGCTTCTGCCAGCCCGGCCAGATCATGGCCACGGCCGCCCTGCTGAAGAAGACACCCCGGCCGACGGACGACGACATCGACCGCATCGAGAACGTCTGCCGCTGCGGCACCTACTCCCGGATCCGCGAGGCGATCAACAAGGCCGCCGCCAACTCCTGACCCGCCGCATCCGGGTACGGCACGCGGCGGCCGTACCCTGAGGGCCGTGCACAGCAGCTTCGAGAGCCCGGGTGCCGTGGCGGCGCGCCTCACCGGGCGTCCGGTGACCGGTGAACGCCGTCTGTCCGGAGCGCTCGCCGAAGTCACCCTCGACGGCGGGCAGGTGGTGATCGTCAAGCGCGGCGGCGACGACCGGGCCACGTGGGCCGAGGCGGCCGGACTGCGCTGGCTGGCCGCGTCCGGCACCGTCCGGGTCCCGCCCGTACACGGCCGGGACGCGCGGTGGCTGGTCCTCGACCGGGTGGTGACCGGACGGCCGAGCGCCGGCGCGGCGGAGCGGTTCGGGCGCGAGCTGGCGGCCCTGCACGCCTCCGGCGCCCGGGCGTTCGGCGCCCCACCACCCGGCGGCCCCGAGGACGCGTACATCGGGATGGCCCCGATGCGTAACGTCACCGGCCCCGAGTGGCCCGGCTGGTACGCCGAGCACCGGGTGCTGCCGTATCTGCGCCGGGCGGTCGACGACGGGATCGTCCGCGGTGCCGAGGCGCCGGTGATCGAGCGGGTCTGCGCGCGGCTGACCGACCTGGCCGGACCCGCCGAGCCGCCGGCCCGGCTGCACGGCGACCTGTGGAACGGCAACGTCCTGTGGGGCGCCGACGGACATGTCCGGCTGATCGACCCCGCCGCGCACGGCGGCCACCGCGAGACCGACCTGGCCATGCTCCACCTCTTCGGCTGCCCCCACCTGGACCGCGTCCTCGCCGCCTATCAGGAGAGCGCGCCCCTCGCCGACGGCTGGCGCGACCGCGTCGGCCTGCACCAGCTGTTCCCGCTTCTGGTGCACGCCGTGCTCTTCGGCCGCGGATACGCCGAACAGGCCCTGGCGGCGGCCGAGTCGGCGCTGACGGCGTGAGCCGCGGGAGGAAACCGGCCACGCACCGTCACGGCGCCGGGCGCATCACCTACGTCGGCACCGGCCCGGACCCCGCCTTCGCCAAGGAGCTGCTCCGATGGGCCCTTCCCGCGGAAGTCCCCCTCAGCCTCTGGGATGTGAAGGTCCTCGGGGAACGGTGACCGGGCGCATCGGTAGCCTTCGTCACCATGACCCGTGCCTGGATCCTGCCGCTGCTGCTCCTGCTCACCGGCTCGGTCGTCGCGACCGTGCTGTCCCTCCAGGGCAGCCATGGGACAGCCGCGGCACTGGCGTCGGTGTTCGCGGTGCTGGCTTTCGTGCACTCGCCCCTGATCTTTCCGGCGTCGATCGCCGCGCGGGAGGCGGAACGCCGAAGCGCGGTCGACGGCCGGCCGATCGTGTTCTGGAGGCCCGGCTGCGCGTACTGTCTGCGGCTGCGCCTCCGGCTGGGCAGGGACGCCTGGCGGCTGCACTGGGTCGACATCTGGCGCGACCCGGCCGCAGCCGCCGAGGTGAGGGCGGCCAACGACGGCAACGAGACGGTGCCCACCGTCGTCGTGGCGGGCCGTCCCCACACCAACCCCGATCCGGCATGGGTGCGCGAACAGCTCTCCCCGCGCGGCTGACCGGGATCCGTCCGGGATCAACGCCAGCTGGGCGAGGGCCCGGTGAGGTTGCCGTGCGGTACGGGGCGGCCCGTGAACGCGTCCAGCAGGATGCGGTCGCCGAGCGGACGGTCCAGGTTGACCGTCACCTTCTTCGAGCGCAGGTCGGCCGTGCACGGAAGCCCGTCGTCATGCGAGTCGGCGACGTACGCGGAAAGGACCACACTGCCGTCCGTCTCTAGCGCTTTCACGCGGGGGCCGTCGTCGCAGGACCCGTGGAACGCGTGCACGACGAGGGACCGCTCGTCCTCGGCCACTTCGACCAGCTCCTGGAGCTCGTTCAGGTCGTTCGTGCCGGTCTCCCGGGCCGGCCCGATCGGCGGCCGGGGGAGCTTCGACGGGTCGAGGGCGACGCGCTTCAGCGGGGTGTCGTAGCCCTCGAGGGTGAACAGCCAGGCCGGCACGGTGGCCGGGCCGCGACTGGTGGCCAGCGTCGTCTCGCCCAGCTTCACCCCGGTCACGGTCAGCTGCGGGGCGGGGCCGTCGCCGCGGTCCAGCCGCTCGTAGGTCTCCCGCGCGCCCATGAGCGGCAGCGTGAGCGAGCCGCCGCCCTGCCATGTCACCCGTGTCTCCTTCTTCGGCGACTTGGGGAGGTCGGCGCGCAACACGAAATTCTCGGTGAGGTACGCCTCCTTGTCGGCCTCGTTGTGGAAGGCGTCCTCGGGCAGTTGCACCGTGTCCGCCATCGGGTAGTACCCCTTGCGCCAGGCGGCGGCGGCCGGTGAACCGTCCCAGGCCTTCGCCACCGCTCCCGCGCGGGTCCTGGTCTCCGGCGCCGGATCGGAGCCCTCGACCTTCTGCGTCGCGGTGCCGCATCCGGCGGCGAGCAGGCCGAGTGCGGTGAGCAGTTGGGCGGTGCGGGTGACGGTCGTACGCATGGATTCCCCCGGGCGGACGGCGATGGGTACAAAGGGGGTGATCCCGCGACCACCCCGACACTGTGACGCACGAAGGGCGGCCGGCGTTCGGTCAGACCAGTGACTGGGTGCCGAGCACGGAGAGCAGGGCGAGCCGCTGTGCGTCCTCGGTGCCGGGGGCGGCCGTGTAGACCATCAGCCGCAGGTCGCTGCCCGCCACGGTGAGGATGTCGCAGTCCAGCGCCATGGGGCCGACCTGCGGGTGGTCGATGACCTTGCGGCCGGCCTCGTGGCGCCCGACCGTGCCCGTCTCCCACAGTTCGGCGAAGCGCGGGCTGCGCGTGCGCAACTCCTCGATCAGGCGCCGGAGTTGGGGGTCCGACGGGTAGCGGGCCGCCGTCGCGCTCAGGTCGGCGACGATCCCCGCCTCGAAGGCGCTTCTCTCCTGCGGTGTCTGGCGAGCCCGGCTGGGTGGGCCGAGGAAGGTCCGCCACACGCCGTTGCGTTCGAAGCCGCGCCATCCGGACGGGTCGCCCACGAGGGCCGCGTAGTGGGAGTTGGCCACCAGCAGGGTCCATGCCGCGTCGTAGACCCCGACGGGCGTGCCGTTCAGCCGGTCCAGCAGGCGCTGCACACTCGGCGTGAGGTACCCGGGCACCGTCTCGGGGCCGGGCGGCGCGAGACCCGCCAGCCGGAACAGGTGCGCGCGTTCCTCCGCCGACAGCCGCAGCGCCCGGGCCAGGGCCTCGACGATCTGGCCGGACGGATTGCTCGCCCGGCCCTGTTCGAGCCGGGTGACGTAGTCGACCGAGATCCCGGCCAGCAGGGCCAGTTCCTCACGGCGCAGCCCGGCCGCACGCCGCCGGCCGCCCGCCGGCAGACCCGCCGACTGCGGTGCGACCCGGTCCCGCCAGCGGCGCAGGGCCTTGCCGAGTTCCGTCGCCGTCATGCCCCCAGTGAACACCGCCGCGCGGGCGCGTGCCTGGTACCCGCAGTCCCAGGAAGACGGGACTGCTGGCTGACCCGCTGGCCGCGCAGGACGCTGAGGGCATGACGACAACACTCATCACCGGAGCTAACAAGGGCCTCGGATTCGAGACCGCACGTCGGCTCGTCGAAGCAGGTCACACCGTCTACCTCGGCGCCCGGAACGCCGAGCGGGGCCGCGCCGCCGCAGAACGGCTCGGCGCCCGGTTCGTGCAGCTCGACGTCACCGACGACGCCTCCGTGCGGGCCGCCGCGAAGACCGTCGAGGCCGAGGGCGGGCTGGACGTCCTGGTCAACAACGCCGGCATCGAGGTGCGGGGCGAGAACAACAGCATCCCGGCCGCCGCGGACACCACCGCCGACGAGATGCGCACCGTGTTCGAGACGAACGTCTTCGGCGTCGTCCGGGTCCTGCACGCCTTCCTGCCGCTCCTGCGGCGGTCCGAGGCCCCCGTCGTGGTCAACGTCAGCAGCGGCCTGGCCTCCCTGACCGCGCTGTCCGAGCCGGATTCACCGGCCCACTTCTACCAGGCCGTCGCCTACCCGACCTCGAAGACGGCGGTCAACATGATCACCGTGCAGTACGCGAAGGCGTTCCCGGACATGCGGATCAACGCCGTCGAGCCCGGCTTCACCGCCACCGACCTCAACGGACGCACCGGCTCCCAGAGCGTCGAGCAGGGCGCGGAGATCATCGTCCGCATGGCGCAGATCGGCCCCGACGGCCCGACCGGCGCCTACCTGGACCTCGACGGGCCGCTTCCCTGGTGAGGCGGGCCCCTCACACGACGGCGTCGGCGCGCAGGGCCTCGATCTCGGCGGGCGTACGGCCCAGCTCGGCGAGGATCGCCTCGGTGTGCTCGCCCACCGCGGGCACCGGGTCCATGCGCGCGGGCACGCCGGTGAGGTCGGCCGGCGGCAGCAGGGCCTGAACCGACGCGCCCCCGGGCACCGCCACGTCCCGCCAGCGGCCGCGGGCGGCCAGGACCGGGTGGTCCAGGAACGCGGCGACGTCGTTGACCCCGGCGCAGGCGATGCCGGCGGCCTCCAGGTCCTTGAGGATCTCCTCGGCGTCCGAGCGGGCGCAGCGCTCGGCGACGACGGCGTTGAGCTCGTCCCGGTGCGCGACCCGCGCGGAGCTCGTGGCGAAGCGCGGATCGTCGGTGAGCTCGGGCCTGCCGAGGAACTCGGCGCACAGCACGCCCCACTCGCGCTCGTTCTGGATGGAGAACAGCACCTCGCCGCCGTCGGCGGCCGTGAAGGCGCCGTACGGGGCGAGCGTGGGGTGCTGGGTGCCCAGCCGCGCGGGCTGCGTGCCGCCGTGGCGGGTGTAGTAGGCGGGCTGCCCCATCCACTCGGCGAGCGCCTCGAACAGGGATACCTCCACCGGGTGGGCCGTGCCCGTGGTGGCGCGGGTGTACAGGGCGGTGAGGATGCCGCTGTACGCGTACATCCCGGCGGCGATGTCGGCGACGGAGATACCGACCCGCGCGCTCTCCTCGGCGGTTCCGGTCAGGGACACCAGCCCCGTCTGACACTGGACCAGCAGGTCGTACGACTTCCGGCCGGCCCACGGCCCGGACGTGCCGTACCCGGAGATCGTGCACGGGATCAGGCGCGGCCATCGCTCCCCGAGCGCCTCGGCACCGAGGCCCAGGCGGTCGGCGGCGCCCGGCGCCAGGTTCTGTACGAACACGTCGGCGCCGTCGAGGAGTCGGTGCAGGATCTCCAGGCCTCGCGGGGCCTTGAGGTCCAGCGTGAGGGATTCCTTGGACCGGTTGAGCCAGACGAAATAACTGGACTGGCCGTGCACGGTCGTGTCGTACCGGCGGGCGAAGTCCCCGTCCCCGGGCCGCTCGACCTTGATCACCCGCGCCCCGAGGTCGGCGAGCTGGCGGGTGGCGTACGGGGCTGCCACGGCCTGCTCCAGGCTGACGACGGTGACACCGGACAAGGGAAGGCGGGGCGCGTTCATAGGGGCCATGTGTACGGCCCCACCGGAGATCGCGTCAACGGCGCCCGACTTCGCAGGCCGGGGTGACGAGGGGCGCGGTCCTGCTCAGGCGGGCACGCGAAGGGTCTCGACCGCCCTGACCAGCGGGGCCAGTTCGGGATTCCTCGCGGCCTCGTCCAGTGCCTCGCGCAGGGCAGACTCGTTGGTGGGCCGGGCTTCCGCGAGGAGTTTGAGGCCGGCTTCTGTGACGTCGGTGTAGATGCCGCGGCGGTCGGTGGGGCAGAGGTAGCGGGAGAGCAGTCCGCGGTCCTCGAGGCGGGTCACCAGCCTGGTGGTGGCGCTCTGGCTGAGGACGACGGCGTCGGCGACCTGTTTCATCTGCAGGTGGCCGCCCTCGCCGTTGTGCTGGCGGCTGAGGACGTCGAGGAGTGAGTACTCGCGCACGCTGAGGTCGTGCCCGGCCTGCAGGGCGCGTTCGATGTGCGACTCGATCCTGCCGTGCAGCAGGGAGAGGGCGCACCAGCCCTGCGCGAGGGCGGTGAGCGCGGGATCCGTGGCGGTCATGGCGCCGGTGTCCTCCGTCCCGATGTGAATGACATCCAGGATAGGGCATCCGTGAAATTTCCTGCGAATGCGTTTATTGAGCGCTTGCAAGCATCGTGGGGCCGGCGTCATGCGCACCGCGCGGCGGAAACTCCCTGGCCGTCGCCTCGGACGTCCGGCTATCGTCGCCGCCCGTGATCACCCGCCCCTCGACGACCACACTGTGGCGACCCACCGGCCCCATCGAGCTGGACCTGGTCCGCGAGCTGAACTGGCGTGCCTGGCCGCCCCGGTTGCCCGAGCAGCCGATCTTCTACCCGGTGCTCAACGAGGACTACGCCGTGCGGATCGCCCGGGACTGGAACGTCAAGCACGACGGCGCCGGCTTCGTGACCCGGTTCGAGGTCGACTCGGAGTTCCTGGGCCGGTACCCCGTCCGGCAGGCCGGGGGCGAGACGATCCTCGAACTGTGGGTGCCCGCCGAGGAGCTCGACGAGTTCAACGCCCACATCGTCGGCACGATCGAGGTCGTGCACGAGTTCCGCTGACGGCGACAGGACGTCGGCGCGAGCGGGACGGGCGGGACTTCGCGGACCCGGTCTAGGTCCTCGTCAGGTGCCGCATCGTCAGGGCCAGGCCGAGCCGGAAGCGGCCCTGCGGAGTGCGCAGCGGCCAGCCCAGCAGGTGCTCGGCCTGGGCCAGGCGCTCCTGGAGCGTGGAGTGGTGGACGTTGATCTCGGCTGCCGCCGCCCGCAGGCTCACCGTCGTGGCGACCGCGTGCAGCGTGCCGAGCAGCCAGGGCGCGGCCGCCGCTGCCGCCTCCAGTGCCTGGACGTCGGGCGGCGGCTCGGCACCCGGTACGACCAGGCCGGCGAGGAGGGCGATGCCGCCCAACTCGTCGGCGTGGACGACGCCGGGGCCGGGGTCCTGTCCCGTGCCCTCGGCCGTGAAGCGCAGGGCGACGCGGGCCTCGGACCAGGAGCGCGGCAGGTCGAGCACCGGGACGGCGGGTCCCACGCCGACCCGGCCCGGGGAGTCGTCGACGGCCAGGTGCTCGGGGACGATCCGCGGGCGGCCGTCCAGCGGGGCGAGCACGCGGGCCGGTGCGGCGGGGTCCAGCCCCAGTCGGCGGGCCGCGTGCAGCCGCGCGGCGTCGGGCGCGGTGGCGTCGAGGACGGTCTCGACCAGCGCCGGATCATCGGCGGGGGCCCGCCCGCGCGTCCGGTCGAGGACCAGCCGTATGACGCCTGCGGCCCGCTCCAGGATCACCGCGTCCACGACGCTCGGTTCCGCCTGCTCGGCCCGCTCCAGCCACAGCGCCGGAGCCCCGCCCGGTGTCAGCGCGGCGGACGGCCAGGCGGGATCCGGCGGCAGGTCGCTGTCCCGGCGCGCGCCGTCGGCCTCGACCCGGACATGCACCCGCCGGTCCGCCTCCACCAGCCGCGCCGGCACCCCGGCGAGCACGGCCGCACCGCGCACCAGCGTCTCCAGACCGGCCCGGGACTCGGCGAGCCGATCGAAGTAGGCGATGACCCGGACGGCGGCCCCGGCGTCCGGATCGAGCGCGGTCAGACGCCCGGCCAGCTCTTTCATAGGCCCATGGTGCGGTATGCGGTCAAGTGGCGGGAGATTCGCGTCGATGCCGACGGCAGGAGGGGCGCGGGGCCCCCTTGGCTCGTCGGGCCCACGCGGCGGAGCCGCGCGTGCGCCGATCCCGGTGGGCGAGTGGCCGCGGCGCATGGCTACTGCCTCAACGGCCGCCGCAGCCGGTTTGGGTGGGACGCCCGGCCAGCTCTTTCATAGGCCCATGGTGCGGTATGCGGTCAAGTGGCGGGAGATTCGCGTCGATGCCGACGGCAGGAGGGGCGCGGGGC